>NZ_JAANBQ010000003.1:0-1214868 GCF_011394755.1 Staphylococcus sp. 11511212
AAGTAAAAAAATTGTTTGGTGACAATAGCAAAGAGGTCACACCTGTTCCCATGCCGAACACAGAAGTTAAGCTCTTTAGCGCCGATGGTAGTCGGACTTACGTTCCGCGAGAGTAGGACGTTGCCAAGCATAATAAATCGGAGAATTAGCTCAGCTGGGAGAGCATCTGCCTTACAAGCAGAGGGTCGGCGGTTCGAACCCGTCATTCTCCACCATTTTAATAGCCGGCCTAGCTCAATTGGTAGAGCAACTGACTTGTAATCAGTAGGTTGGGGGTTCAAGTCCTCTGGCCGGCACCATCTAAGAGCCATTAGCTCAGTTGGTAGAGCATCTGACTTTTAATCAGAGGGTCAGAGGTTCGAATCCTCTATGGCTCACCATTCAAGCGGGTGTGGCGGAATTGGCAGACGCACTAGACTTAGGATCTAGCGCCTTACGGCGTGGGGGTTCGACTCCCTTCACCCGCATAAAGCAGAAGTAGTTCAGCGGTAGAATACAACCTTGCCAAGGTTGGGGTCGCGGGTTCGAATCCCGTCTTCTGCTCCATTATTTTGCCGGGGTGGCGGAACTGGCAGACGCACAGGACTTAAAATCCTGCGGTGAGAGATCACCGTACCGGTTCGATTCCGGTCCTCGGCACCATTATTAAATATGCGCCCGTAGCTCAATTGGATAGAGCGTTTGACTACGGATCAAAAGGTTATGGGTTCGACTCCTATCGGGCGCGCTACCATAGCATTACGGGAAGTAGCTCAGCTTGGTAGAGCACTTGGTTTGGGACCAAGGGGTCGCAGGTTCAAATCCTGTCTTCCCGACTTCTTATAAAATACCTTTAATGGGGGCTTAGCTCAGCTGGGAGAGCGCCTGCTTTGCACGCAGGAGGTCAGCGGTTCGATCCCGCTAGTCTCCACCATTTTTAATTAAATATTTACCAACTTTTTAAGGCGGCGTAGCTCAGCTGGCTAGAGCGTACGGTTCATACCCGTGAGGTCGGGGGTTCGATCCCCTCCGCCGCCACTATTATAGTTGATAGAAATTATTATTCGGACCTTTAGCTCAGTTGGTTAGAGCTAACGGCTCATAACCGTTCGGTCGCAGGTTCGAGTCCTGCAAGGTCCATATAATTTTGGAGGAATACCCAAGTCCGGCTGAAGGGATCGGTCTTGAAAACCGACAGGGGCTTAACGGCCCGCGGGGGTTCGAATCCCTCTTCCTCCGCCATTTTTAAATTTCTATTAACGCGGGATGGAGCAGTTCGGTAGCTCGTCGGGCTCATAACCCGAAGGTCGGTGGTTCAAATCCGCCTCCCGCAATATTTTATTTAGGTCCCGTAGTGGAGCGGTTTAACACGCCTGCCTGTCACGCAGGAGATCGCGGGTTCGATTCCCGTCGGGACCGCCATTCTTAATATGGTTCAGTAGCTCAGTCGGTAGAGCAAAGGACTGAAAATCCTTGTGTCGGCGGTTCGATTCCGTCCTGAACCACCATTTTTATGGTTTTTGCCGGCCTAGCTCAATTGGTAGAGCAACTGACTTGTAATCAGTAGGTTGGGGGTTCAAGTCCTCTGGCCGGCACCATTATCGGAGGGGTAGCGAAGTGGCTAAACGCGGCGGACTGTAAATCCGCTCCTTCGGGTTCGGCAGTTCGAATCTGCCCCCCTCCACCATCTTAATAGGGGCATAGTTCAACGGTAGAATAGAGGTCTCCAAAACCTTTGATGTGGGTTCGATTCCTACTGCCCCTGCCATGGCGGTTGTGGCGAAGTGGTTAACGCATCGGATTGTGGTTCCGACATTCGTGGGTTCGATTCCCATCAACCGCCCTTTATTTAAAATTAATGGGCTATAGCCAAGCGGTAAGGCAACGGACTTTGACTCCGTCACTCGCTGGTTCGAATCCAGCTAGCCCAGTTCCTTTTGGCGGCATAGCCAAGTGGTAAGGCCGAGGTCTGCAAAACCTCTATTCACCGGTTCAAATCCGGTTGCCGCCTCCATTTTACGACATGCGGGAGTAGTTCAACTTTTAGAACACTTTCCTTCCCGGAAAGAGGTACAGGTGTAAATCCTGTCTTCCGCTCCAAAATTATTTTATTGTTTTACGACATGCGGGAGTAGTTCAACTCTTAGAACACTTTCCTTCCCGGAAAGAGGTATAGGTGCAAATCCTATCTTCCGCTCCAAATTATTTTATTATTCTACATATGCGGGAGTAGTTCAACTTTTAGAACACTTTCCTTCCCGGAAAGAGGTATAGGTGTAAATCCTATCTTCCGCTCCAAAGTTTGCTTCCAAATATGGGAGTTTTTTTGTACCTTGCCGGTGTGGCGGAATTGGCAGACGCGCGGGACTCAAAATCCCGTGTCTTCACAGACGTGTCGGTTCGACCCCGACCACCGGTATATATGCTTGTAAAAGTCGCATTGATTTGCGGCTTTTTTGGGCTCTTTGTCAACGTCGGTTGGTGAAGATAAAACGTGCTAAGTGGCAAGGTTTTGTTGCTTAGTACGTTTTTTAGATTCTATACTTTTAACGGTTGGTGAGTTGTTCACTAGCCGTTATTTTGTTTTAGTACAATATTTAGCACATACATCACTATAGGTTATCGTCACGACTTCCTTATCTTTAACATCACGGAAAGTAGGCTAATTCTGTTTAAAAGATCATATGATACTCGGTGTGAGAAAATCCGTAATAAGAGGCGTGTCATCGCAATTTATGTTGAATTCATGAGAGAACGATTTTTACATATATTGGATACATATTGACTAGTATTTTATTTAAATAACAGTATATAATGAAAAAAATGATATAGAATGAGGCGTCTTATGTTAGAAAAGTTATTAAGTCAACATCAAATTGATGTATCGAATATTGAAGTGACAGGCTGTTTTTACCATCTAAATACAAACTATGAAACGTCAAAAACCATTGAGGGAATCTATCGTTTCAAACCAAATGAATGTCCATATTGTACTAACCAAAATTCTAAAATGTTTAAGCTGTATAAATATCAAACTGTAAAAATCAAACTCAAGTCAGAGCCTATATTACCTACAGTTTTAGTATTAAAAAAGCCGGCATTTAAGTGTTTACATTGTATGCGCAATTTTAATAGTCAAGTCGATTTTGTAGATAAGCATTGCAATATTAGTAATGATTTAAAGGATTATATTTTTGAATTATTGCAAGTGAGACCCAAATTGAGCCATAAACAAATATCGATGAAAACGCATGTTTCTCAAAATCGAATTGCTTATTTAAATACGTTATTAAAAGAGCAGAATATTAAAGAAAGTAATTCACAAATAACGGATTGTGACTTCTCTTAGAATGTATTATGATATACATATTAGTTTTTAGGAGGGGCAAACATTGCCAAATATTAAACAATCAAAAAAGCAATTTTTTTCAAACATACTAAATGCGGTAGGAGCAGGTGTTGTTATTGCATTGCTTCCTAATGCGTTACTGGGAGAGTTTTTAAAGTTTTTTAAAGAAGGTCAACCCACGCTTGAACTTATGTATCAACTTGTGGTGGTTATTCAATCTTTCATGGCTTTTATCATTGGTGCTTTAGCTGCGAATGCGTTTAAATTCTCGGGTCCTGGAGTGGTCATCACGGGGGTCTCAGCAATGTTAGGCTCTGGCGCTATTCAATTTAAAAATGGACAAATCCTGTTGCAAGGTATTGGTGACATCATTAATGTGATTATTGTGGTAACGCTCGCGTGTTTTTTGTTTATTCTACTCAAAGATAAATTTGGATCATTGGAAATGATTATTTTACCTGCCGTTATTCCGGTAGTATCTGGCATGATAGGTTTATTATTACTACCACATGTGAGAAAAGTGACACAGGCTTTAGGTTCAATGGTTGAGTCATTTACGGAGTTAAATCCACTAGTGATGAGTATATTGATTTCTATGACTTTTGCTTTACTCATGGTGACGCCAATCTCATTGGTTGCTATTGCAACTGCAATTTCTTTAGAAGGGTTAGGGAGTGGCGCAGGGAATATGGGAATCGTTGCAGCTTGTGTCACGTTCATCTTTGGCTCACTCGGTGTTAACAAAATCGGAGTGAATATCGTACTTATTATTGGTGCTGCTAAAATGATGATTCCTGTGTACTTGAAGCATCCTATTATAATGGTTCCACTTGCGATTAATGGCGCAATTGCTGGCACATTAACTTATTTAATAGGTATTAAAGGGACACCGATGTCTGCCGGTTTTGGCTATACAGGTTTAGTAGGACCACTCAATGCATTTTCGAGAATGAATGGTGACCCAATCATGAACATCATTTTACTTATTTTTGGTTACTTAGTCATTCCTTTTACTTTAGGGTTTGTGGTTCATCAAGTTTGTAAAAAGGTAATACCAGGGTATTCGGATGATATTTACCGTTTTGACATTCCAAAGCAATAAGAAAATTTTTATATGAATTATACAGAAAAGACGTAGCTTATGAGCTTCGTCTTTTCTTTTTAAAATACTATTGCATAAAATTTCATGTATATGTATAATAATGAATATTATTAAGAGGGAGGTTACGTTATGAATTTTTGGGGAAAGTGTCTAGCCATTTTTATGATTGCAGTAATTTTGTTTTCAAATATTTCTGTTTCACTAGCAAAAGCTGCATCCACTGATCAATGGGATAAAATTAAAGAAAGAGGAGAATTAAGAGTAGGTTTATCAGCTGATTATGCTCCGATGGAATTTGAAAGAACAGTCAACGGACAACGTGAATATGCTGGAATTGATATTGAACTGGCTAAAAAAATTGCTAAAGATCACGGTGTTAAATTAAAAATCGTGAATATGCAATTTGATAGTTTATTAGGGGCTTTAAAAACAGGAAAAATTGATGTTATTATTTCTGGAATGACGCCAACTGATGAAAGAAAAAAAGAAGTCGACTTTTCTAATTCTTATATGGCTGTTGATCAAAAAATAATTATCCGTAAAAAGGATGAAAATAAATATCAAACATTAGATGATTTAAAAGGGAAAAAGATAGGTGCACAAAAACAAACGACACAAGAAGAACTTGCGCGTACGGAAATACAGGATGCTGATGTTCAGTCATTAACGCGTGTACCCGAAGTAATCCTCTCATTAAAAAGTAATAAATTAGATGCAATAGTATTAGATAGTGCAGTTGGAAATGCTTATTTAAAACAAAACAAAGAACTTACTTTTTCTAAAGCGTCTTTTGCGGATGAGAAAAAATATACCGCAATTGCCGTACCTAAAAATTCACCAGAGTTGTTAAATAAGGTCAATCAAACGATAAAAGAAGTTGATGATCAAAACTTGATTAAAGATTATGAAGAAAAAGCCGCAAATGCGATGAAAGATGAAGGAAACTTTTTCACAAAATATGGCAGTTTCTTTTTAACAGGTTTGAAAAATACCATTTTAATTTCAATTATTGGTGTCGTCTTTGGCGCAGTGTTTGGAGCGATGTTTGCTTTAATGAAAATTAGCCGAATTAAACCATTAAAATGGTTAGCAGCTGCGTATATTGAATTTATAAGAGGGACGCCTTTACTTGTTCAAGTATTTTTAGTTTATTTTGGAACAACAGCCGTTTTAGGCTTAGATATTTCTGCATTTATATGTGGTGCTATTGCGTTAGTCATAAACTGTACCGCATATATCGCTGAAATTATACGTGCGGGTATTAATGCTGTAGATAAGGGTCAAATGGAAGCGGCGCGTAGTTTAGGATTGAATTATAGTCAAACAATGAAAAATGTCATCATGCCTCAAGCAATCAATAATATTCTTCCGGCGTTAGGCAATGAATTTGTCACGGTGATAAAAGAATCATCCATTATTTCTGTTATCGGGGTTAGTGAAATTATGTTCAACGCACAAGTTGTTCAAGGTGCTTCATTTGATCCGTTTACACCGTTATTGGTTGCGGCGATATTGTATTTCATTTTGACATTCACTTTATCAAGAATTATGAATGTCTTTGAAGGGAGAATGAAAATCAGTGATTAAAATTAATAAACTCTATAAATCGTTTGGAGAACATGACGTACTCAAAGGAATTGATTTGAATATTCAACAAGGAGAAGTTGTCGCAATTATTGGACCTTCCGGAAGCGGAAAAAGTACATTATTACGTTGCATGAACTTATTAGAACAACCCACTAAGGGTCAAGTTATATTTGAAGGAAAAGATTTAACAGAAAAAAGTACGAAAGTCGATCAACTTCGCCAAGATATGGGCATGGTTTTTCAAAATTTCAATTTATTTCCTCATAAAAAAGTAATTGATAATATTATTTTAGCACCTAGTTTGTTAAAAAAAGGTCATAAACAAACGTTGAATGACCAAGCTTTGACTTTACTAGATAGAGTGGGGTTAAAAGATAGAGCAAACGCTTACCCTAATCAACTTTCTGGTGGTCAAAAACAACGGGTTGCCATTGCTCGAGCGTTAGCAATGAATCCGAAAGTGATGCTTTTTGATGAGCCAACATCAGCACTTGATCCAGAGGTTGTAGGTGAAGTACTTACTGTTATGAAGGATTTGGCGAAAGAAGGTATGACAATGGTGGTAGTGACGCACGAAATGGAATTTGCCAAAAATGTGAGTGACCGTGTAATTTTTATGGCTGATGGCAACGTTGTTGAAGAAGGGAAACCGGAAGCGATTTTTGAACATCCTCAACATCAAAGAACGCAAAGCTTTTTAAAACGGGTCATGTAAAAAAGTACATTTATTCATGTGATTAACCGTATTTTTTATTAATACGACCTTTATATAAAAGAGCGTAGAGTAGCAAATCATAGATTATTGCTATTCTACGCTTTTTAACTTCAGCCAATAAATGAGGTACTTCACAGAATTACGGTGATCATGACAATTTTTTATCGTCATTATTATTTAAATTTCTCTAAATAAGAGAGATTTTTCAAACAGATATTCGACAAATTTTTGAAAGGGTTATTTAGAATTATGTTAAAATGGTAGAGTGGTTTTGAGAGGTGAAAATATTGGATATTAAAACATTAAAACAAGAAATCATTGATTATGCACAACAAATTGGCATCGATGATATCGGTTTTACGACGGCTGACCCTTTTGATGAATTGAAAAATAAGTTAATCGACTATCACGAAAATGGCTATGCCTCAGGATTTGAGGAATCTGATATTCAATTAAGAACCGAACCTAAATTATCGATGGCTTCTGCACAATCCATCATTGCGATTGCAGTAGGTTATCCGAATAAACTTAAAAATGCACCTAAAAGCGTTCGTGGTGATCGTCGTGGAATGTTTGCGCGCGCTTCTTGGGGACAAGACTATCATACGATTATGCGTCGACGCCTTGATGATTTGGCGACATTTATTTCCTCAAAAGTACCAGAAGCAGAAATGATGTCTATGGTAGATACGGGGGTTTTATCTGATCGTGCTGTCGCTGAACGTGCAGGACTCGGTTTTACAGGACGCAATGGTTTTGTAATCAATCCGAAGCTAGGCACATGGTCATATCTTGGTGAGATGTTAATTAACATTCCATTTCCACCTGATGAACAGATTATGGATAGTTGTGGCACATGTACCATTTGTGTCGATCGTTGTCCAACAGGAGCATTAGTCGGTGATGGTCAACTTAATAGTCAAAAGTGTATTAGTTTTTTAACACAAACTAAAGGCTATTTAAAAGATGAATATCGCTATAAAATAGGGAATCGTCTTTATGGATGCGATACTTGCCAACAAGTTTGCCCTAAAAATAGAGGAATAAATACTGAACAAGAGGATATTATTTTAGAACCTGAAATATTAAAACCAAGACTTATTCCATTATTACAAATGACAAATAAAGAATTTAAAAACACATATGGTCACTTAGCAGGGGCTTGGCGTGGCAAGAAACCTATACAGAGAAACGCTATTATTGCATTAGCTCACTTTAATGAAGTTTCTGCGATCCCAGAATTAAAACAAGTTGCAGAAAATGATCCCCGACCCATGATTAGAGGGACAGCGTATTGGGCAATTGGTCAAATTTTAGGTGTGGATGCTAAAGAGTATATTATGTCGCATTATGACGATGAACTAGAAGAGGTTCAAAATGAAATGTTAAAAGGTTTAGAAATGAGGAGACAAACAAAATGACGATACACGTAGTACTATATCAACCGGAAATACCCGCAAATACAGGAAATATTGCACGAACATGTGCGGCGACAGACACCCATTTGCATTTAATTCGCCCATTAGGTTTCAGTACAGATGATAAAATGCTTCGCCGTGCCGGGTTAGATTACTGGAAATTTGTTAATATTACCTACCATGATAGTATCGAAGAATTTTTCGAAGCTACAGAGGGTGAATATTATCTACTTACGAAATTTGGGTCAAAAAATCATACCTCTCAAGATTTTTCAGATGCAACTAAAAACCATTACTTTATTTTTGGGAAAGAAACGACAGGACTACCTGATTGGGTAAAAGATACTTATCAAAATACTGCGTTACGTATCCCAATGACTGATAAAGTTCGTGCCTTAAACTTATCGAACACAGCTGCAATTTTAATTTATGAAGCGTTAAGACAACAGGGTTATCCTAATTTACAGTAAATTTTAGGGGCGATATTATGACAGAATATGTTATTCAAGGCGGTACCATTTATACTGAAGATGGCAAAATTGAGAATGGACATATCATCATCAAAGAGGGATATATTTCACATATTGGTCATATGCCTTATCAGGGCCATTTAGAAACGATTAACGTTCCGAACAGTCATATTTTACCTGGGTTTATTGATATCCATATTCATGGGGGATATGGTGAAGATGCGATGGATGCCAAGACGCATGGCTTGAAACATTTATCTGAGCAACTATTATCAGAAGGCACAACGAGTTATTTGCCAACTACAATGACGCAATCCAATGAAGCCATTACTAATGCGCTACAAACTATTGCACATTATCAACCCAATCAATCGCCACGTGAAGCAGAAATACTCGGGGTGCATTTAGAAGGTCCTTTCATTTCAGAACATAAAGTGGGCGCCCAAAACCCTAAATTTGTGCAACCTCCAACTTTAGAGCAATTGAAAGCTTATCAACAAGCAGCACAAGGACTCATCAAAATTGTCACTATTGCCCCGGAAGTTTCAGGGGCCTTAGACGTTATTCGAAATCTAAGTGATCAAATTATTTTTTCAATTGGCCATACGGTTGCAACTTTTGATGAAGTAAATGAAGCGGTGACGTTAGGTGCTAGACATGTCACTCATTTATACAATGCTGGTACGCCATTTACACATCGTAATCCAGGTGTATTTGGAGCGGCATGGACGAACCCATTTTTACATTGTGAACTGATTGCAGATGGGATTCACTCTCATCCCGCATCAGTAGATATTGCTTTTAAGATGAAGGAAACGACACGTATGTATTTAATTACAGATGCGATGCGCGCTAAAGGATTAGGTGAGGGAACTTATGATTTAGGAGGACAAAATGTGACTGTCGCCAATCATGAAGCTCGATTAAAAAATGGGTCATTGGCAGGGAGTATTTTGAAAATGAATGTGGGTTTGAAAAATTTAATTCAATTCACGGGACGTTCTTTAGAAGATTTATGGCGTGTAACAAGTTATAATCAAGCTAAAGCATTAAACATTCTCCATCAAAAAGGCAGTTTGCGAGAGGGCAAGCATGCGGATATCGTTATTTTGGATCAAGAGATCAATGTTTTAAAAACAATCAAGATGGGGTATGTAGTTAATAATGTTAAAGACAAGAATGCATAAATAGAGGAGTGTACGAATATGGCAATGAACTTTAAAGTTTTTAAAGACAAAGATACTGCAGCAATTTATGCAGCAGATATCATCAGAAAACAATTTAACAATAATCCTACGACAATTGCTGGATTTCATTTGAGTGGTGAAGAAGCACCAGTATTAGACTATTTAAAACGCAATGTAGATAATCATGCCGTAGATTTTAGTCAAATTCATGTGCTAGATTATGACAAGCAAACATCATATTTTAAAGCGTTAGGTGTACCAGAAAAACAAATTCATGAAATTCCAGAAGATGACGATGTTGAAAAATTTATCGAACATAAAGCGAAAACAAAAGATAATAAAGGCAAATTGACACTACAAGTTGTTTCTATTAATCAGAATGGTGAATTCGGAGTACCAGTGAACAATGGTTTAAAACCTGCGCGTGAAATTTTTGTCATTGTGACAGGACATGATAAAGCTGATGTTATTAAAAAGTTATATGAAGATAATGGTAATACAAGCTTTATTCCATCAAGCTTAAAAACGCACCGTATGGTGAATGTCATTTTAGACGAAGCTGCAGCTCAAGGTTTGCCAGCTGATGTCAGAGAATATTTCACTTCTCTATATGCATAAAGAATAGGGGTGCCATTATGACAGAAGAAAAACATATCGAACATGAAAACGAAATGGTCGATGATTTTGATGATCTTGTCAGTTTAGGGAAAGAAATGGAACAAATTTCTGAAGCGAATGACGAAGAAAAAGAGAACCAAACACATGACGCATCTATTCGTTCAGATAAAACTGAAGAATAATCTAAAGGCAATGACGTAAGATGTTCTTATGTCATTGTCTTATTTATGTGTATGCATTAAAATGAAATAAACTGTGACTTAAATGAAAGGTGTCAAAATATGAAACTTCATCGTTATTGGGGGCCCTTGCTCATTTTTTCTACATTAATCAATTTACTATCGATTAAAGGATTTCCGCTCGCTTTAGGAACCCTCTATTTGCCTGTGTTGTTTAAAGTCGTTCAAATGCAAATGAATTTATCTGAGGGATTATTAGAAGAAAAAGTGCATGCCCGCGTATTTATACATAATAACCAAAAAGGGATTATCATTAGCGTAATATGCTGTTTAGCAATCACGGCGGTTTTATTTGTATACTTAAATGATTTTTATACAACACTCACAGGGTTTTTAGGCGTATTGATTGCGATGAGTCCTGTGACTTTAGCACTAGGAGTTATTCTATATATTGTTTCAGCTATAGCAGTTGTTCAAGCTGTAAAATACAAATTTTCAACTGAAAATAACTAAAAGAATAGATTGATCTCAAAAGATGAAAGTTCAAAAGCGCTTTCATCTTTTTTATATTCTCATAGATGGGCAATTGAACCTACTTTTTGTTTAATGCTATAATTTAATTGAAGATACATATTTCATAAAGGGGAGCGAATCAATATGTCAGTAAGAATTGAACACGATACATTCGGCGAAATTGAAGTACCTGCAGAAAAATACTGGGGTGCACAAACACAACGTAGTAAACAAAATTTTCCAGTAGGTAAAGAAAAAATGCCCATTGAGGTCATATATGGGTTTGCACAACTCAAACGTGGTGCAGCATTAGCAAATCACGAACTCGGCAAATTAAGCGATGCTAAAAAAGAAGCTATTGTTCATGCATGTGACCGCATTTTAAATGGGGGATTAGATGAACATTTCCCTCTTGTTGTTTGGCAAACAGGAAGCGGTACTCAAAGTAATATGAATGTAAATGAAGTCGTAAGTTACGTTGCGAATGACTATTTAAAATCTAAAGGAAGCGACGAACATATTCATCCAAATGATGATGTAAACAAATCTCAAAGTTCTAATGATACTTTTCCAACGGCGATGCATGTCGCACTATATCACGAAATTGAATCTAAATTAGAGCCAGCCCTTAAAGGATTACGCGATACATTTCATGAAAAAGAAACGGCATATAAAGACATTATTAAAATTGGTCGTACACACCTTCAAGATGCAACACCTATTACGTTAGGACAAGAAATCAGTGGTTGGCGTTATATGCTAGACGTGTGTGAATCGTTGTTAGCGGATTCTAAAAAACATATTTTAAACTTAGCTATTGGAGGCACAGCTGTAGGGACAGGTATCAATGCGCATCCTGAATTTGGTGATAAAGTTGCACATTACATTTCAGAAAATACAGGTTATCCATTTGTCTCTTCAGAAAATAAATTCCATGCATTAACAGCACATGATGAAGTCGTTCAATTACACGGATCTTTAAAAGCGTTAGCAGGAGACTTAATGAAAATTGCGAACGATATTCGTTGGTTAGCGTCGGGGCCACGCGCAGGTTTAGCCGAAATTAAGATTCCAGAAAATGAACCAGGTTCTTCAATTATGCCAGGTAAAGTTAATCCAACGCAATGTGAAATGTTAACGATGGTTGCCGTTCAAGTGATGGGAAATGATACGGTTGTAGGTATTTCAAGTTCTCAAGGTAACTTTGAATTAAATGTGTTTAAACCTGTTATTCTGCATAATACGTTACAATCGATTGATTTACTTGCTGATGCTATGAATACATTTAACAAAAACTGTGCTGTTGGTATTGAACCGATTGAGGAACATATTGATGACTATTTAAATCGCTCATTAATGCTCGTCACAGCATTAAACCCACACATTGGCTATGAAAATGCAGCTTCTATTGCTAAAAAAGCGCATAAAGAAGGGTTAACTTTAAAAGAAGCAGCCATTCAATCAGGTCACTTAACAGAGGAACAATTTGATGAATGGATTAAACCGGAAGACATGGTTCATCCAAAATAAGCAAGGAGGCTTTTCTTATCAATGGAAAGGAACGGATTAATTGATATCGGATCCAACACGATTCGATTAGTAATTTTTCAATTTCATCCTGATATCGGACTTAATGAAATACAAAACATCAAAACACCTGCAAGATTAAGTCAATATTTAGATAAAGATCAACGTATGTCAGAGGAAGGGATTGAAGTATTGACGGATGCTTTACACAGTTTTAAAAAAGTGGCTGATAAATTTGAAGTCGATCATTTATATCCTATTGCAACAGCGGCCATACGACAATCTACAAATCAAAAAGACATCATTAAACATGTAAAGAAAAAAGTTGGTATTGATATCATTATTATTCCAGAAGAAGATGAAGCCTTTTATGGGTCTTATGCCGTCACGCATACCACAGGTATTGACGATGGAATTACAGTTGATATCGGCGGTGGCTCAACAGAAGTGACCTATTTCGAAAAGCGTAAAATTAAAGAGGCAACGAGCTTTCCATTCGGTGTCGTGACTTTATCACGTATGTTTTTTGAAGGTAAAGATCACAATGACAAAGATGCCATAAAAAAAATGGAAAAATTTTTGAAAAATGAATTTAGCCAATTAGATTGGATTAAAGATAAAGATATTCATCTTGTGGGCATCGGAGGGTCAGCACGTAACTGTGCACGCATTCATCAGTCTTTACATCAATATCCTATTGCTGGTGTCCATGGATATACAATGAATCACGATGGATTAAAGGAAGTTTACCAATTATTGAAGAAAACATCCCGTGAGGATTTAACCAATTTAGATGGTTTAAGCCGTGACCGCGCAGATATTATTCTACCTGCCGTTGCTGTATTTAATGTTTTATATGAAATCATCGATGCGGATGCATTTACTTTTTCAAGGAAAGGGATTCGTGAAGGTTTCATTATGAATCAAATTGCGAATGCATATCCAGGAGAATTTTCGAAAAATCATGTACGCCAAGATGCGCTAAAACATCTTGCAAATGAATATCACATTGAACAAAGCGGTGCAAAACAACGTGTGAAACTTGCCTTATCATTATATAATCAAATTTTAAAATATAAAAAATTAGATATTGATGAACCATTAAAACAACTCTTCTTAGAAGCGGCATATCTCTATTATTTAGGCAAATTTATAGATTCTGACTCTAGTTCACAACATACGTATTACATTATTGCAAACTCTAGCATCAATGGTCTCACACATAAAGAACGTGTCACATTGGCATTACTCGCAAGTTTTAAAAATAAAACCCTTTTAAAATTTTATAGCGATGAGACAGGATGGTTTAATTCTGATGAAATGAATCATATTCAAGCACTAGGTGGGATTGTCAAATTTGTTAACGCCATGAATATTTCAAACACGAACACCGTTAGTCAATTAACTTTATTAAAACAAAAAGAAGGGTTCCAACTAGATGTTTATTATCAAGGGGAACCTATTGCTGAAGCCTACCAAACACTACGCCAAAAGAAACACCTTGAAAAAGTTTTAAAAGACGAAGTTAAAATTAACTTTACAGAATCTTAAGCTTAGCTTTATGTTTATCGAAATATGGGTTGTGTTATTCTAAATTAAGCATAAAGGACCTTTGGGATCTATTAATGAGGTGAAAATTAAAAGTGACAAATACGAATAATCATTTAGACATCAATCACCCAAGTTATTATAACAATCGGGAAGTCAGTTGGTTGGATTTTAACTATCGTGTATTGCAAGAATCATGTGATAGTTCTAATCCACTATTAGAACAGCTTAATTTTATCGCGATTGGAAGTTCTAATTTAGATGAATTTTTCATGGTTCGCGTTGCAGGATTAAAAGATCAAGTGAAAATGGGGTTCGACAAACCAGAAAATAAAACACAAATGACCCCTCTTGAGCAGCTGTCAGCAATAGAAAAGAAAAATCGAAAAAATGTCGCATTTCAATATCAAAGATATAATGAACTTATTGAAGAGTTAAGAGATTATGATGTATTTTTAAGTCAACCTGATGACTTAAATGAATCTCTCATAGAACAGTTAGAGACTATTTTTCTAAATGAAATTTTGCCTACGTTAACACCGTTAGGCATTGATGCGTATCGTCCATTCCCAAAACTCAACAACAAAACATTGAATATATTTGTAGACATAGACACTGGTAATGAAATCAATTCGGCGATTGTGCAAATTCCTACATTGTTGAAGCGATTTATCTCCATTAATGAAGGAAATCATCATTATATAGTACTGATTGAAGATTTGATTACGTACTTTATGGGGCACTTATTTCAAGGGTATGAAATATTAAATACGTATACATTCAGAATTACTCGAAATGCTGACTTAACCATTCACGAAGATGGCGCAGAAGATTTGCTCATTGAAATAGAACGTTTTTTAAAGGAACGTAAGAGTGGTGCTGCCGTTAGATTAGAAATCGATAACCGTACACA
Source organism: Staphylococcus sp. 11511212 (assembly GCF_011394755.1). NCBI lineage: Bacteria > Bacillati > Bacillota > Bacilli > Caryophanales > Staphylococcaceae > Staphylococcus > Staphylococcus sp. 11511212. The sequence goes on from NZ_JAANBQ010000003.1 coordinate 15,106, forward strand.
TCCTGAAAATAATTTAGATTGGCTTGTTGATATTTTAGAATTAGAACAAGAAGATGTTTATCTGACAGAAGGACCACTGGATCTCACAATGGTTTTTGAATTGGTCGATCATCTGTCTAATAAATTAAAAGACTTAAAATATCCACGCTATACACCACAAGTGCCGCAATCGTTGGGGAATAATAATATATTTGAATTGGCGATGAAAAGAGATATCTTTTTCCATCATCCATACGAATCTTTTGAGCCTATCGTTGATTTCATTCAAGAGGCTTCAGAAGATCCCAATACCATAGCTATAAAGCAAACATTGTACCGTGTAAGTAGCGATTCTCCAATTATTGAAGCGCTAAAAAATGCGGCAGAAAATGGAAAGCAAGTGACAGTTCTCGTTGAATTGAAAGCACGTTTTGACGAAGAAAATAATGTGCACTGGGCACGAATGTTAGAAGATGCGGGATGTCACGTCATGTATGGAATGACGCATTTAAAAACGCATAGTAAGATTACTTTGATTGTTAAACGTATAAATGGTCAATTAGTTCCATTCGTGCATTTAGGTACGGGGAACTACAACGATAAAACAGCCAAATTGTATACAGATATGGGCATCATCACAACGAATAGCGCTATCGGTAAAGACGCAATGAGTTTCTTTAATTATCTGAGTGGATACTCCATTAAACCAGATTATCAACAATTAAATGTATCTCCGTATGAAATTCGAGATTTATTTATTGAACGTATAGAGGAAGAAGTTCAAAGTCATTTGAAATATGGTAATGGTAAAATGATGATGAAAATGAACTCTTTGACGGATAAAGCATTAATCAAAAAATTATTTGAAGCTTCACAAGCAGGCGTTCAAATAAAATTAATTATTCGAGGAATTTGTTGTTTAAAACCGGGGATACCAGGAGTCAGCGAAAATATTGAAGTTGTCAGTATCGTTGGTCGACTTTTAGAACATTCTAGAATTTATTATTTCTATAATAACGGCAACGAAAAAGTGTATTTATCATCAGCAGATATGATGACGCGTAATATGATTAAACGTGTAGAAATTTTATTCCCAGTACTCAATCAAAAAATAGCAAAACGGTTAGTTTCTTATTTAGAGCTTCAACTCTCAGACAATCAAAAAGGACGATACCAAGATCGATATGGCGTTTATCACTATGTGCAAAATGACTTCCCTCCAATCAATTCTCAGGAAAAATTAATGGAGGAAGCTGTGGAATTTGGTTTGCATCTAAAAAAAGAAAATATTGTTGAAACCGGTCAACCCGTGCGTCCAAAATCGAATTGGGTGAACCGTTTTAAAAAGAAATTTAATAGAAGATAAAAAACATCTGTCATGCTTTTCGCGCATGACAGATGTTTTTATGATGGCACGTCATCTAGTGTGACATTAATTTCTTGTTGAAGAATAGGATGTTTAAACTGAACTTGATAACTTTCAAGTTGTAATTGACGTAACGTGGATTGACCATATAAAGGGTCTCCGATGACAGGATACCCTAACGAAGCCAAGTGAACTCTAATTTGATGTGTCCGCCCAGTATCTAATTTTAGTTGTACTTCACATACGCCTTCTTTTACCATTTTGGAGGCGATGACATGAGTAATTGCGCGTTGTCCAGTCGGTGAAATACGTCTTTTATTGGGATGAAACTTATCTTTTCCAATAGGTTGATCAATGGTTTGTGGTTTGAGAGGTAAAAGGCTCTTTACTTGCGCACGGTAAATTCGATGTATTTCATTCTCTTCTAACATACGGTCCAGTATCTTTTTGACAATAGGATCTTTAGCAACAATAAGTAATCCCACTGTTTCTTGGTCTAAACGATGAATAGGTTCCACGTAATCTTCATTTAATGTATAAATTAAATGATTCATCAATGTATTACTTTCTTTTAAATCATTCGGGTGTGTTTTTACGCCTTTAGGTTTATATGCCACAGCTAGATACTCATCTTCGTAGACCACTTGAGCATGACGATAACTAGGGACATACTGACTTTTGTCATGATAATCAGGAAGTACAACGTGATCATTTGTATAAATTATTGTGTTTAATGAAGCGGATTCATCGTTAATAATAATCTCTTTTGACATATTTAATAAATGCAATTCTTTTTTTGGTAATTTTAAAGATTTAAACATGTCTCGTAATGACATATCATTAAACGGTTCTGCTACTGTAAATTTCATAATAGCCTCCTTACCTCAATCATCATACCATATTTGTAGACTTAAATAACTAAAAAATTTGACGATCTTTGAGTTGAATCGGACAATTAATGGTTTATCGACGTGTGAGTAATATTCATCGCATTATTCAATATGATTAGTCAAATGATGATTTTGAAGTCGCTTGGATTCAAGTGTATACTAATATAGAAGTCGATAAATGGAGTGAAGAGTATGGAAAAACCAACACGACTTGCCTTATTGAAAGAAATTGCTGAATTTTTAAATGAAGAAACGGAATTGGAACCGATGTTGCATGGGGCACTTGAATCTTTAATTCAAGGGAGTGACTTTACGACCGGCTGGGTCTTTTTTATTGATGAGAATGGGGCCCACACGTTAGAAGCAGATGTCGCATTACCCAAAGCCTTAACGAATCACAATTGTAAATATATGACAGAGGGTTCATGTTGGTGTGTGCAATCCTACCATAACAAAAAACTAACAAAAGCTTCTAATATCATCAACTGTTCAAGAATCAACCTAGCGAGCCAAGAGTTTAAAGATGAGACTGAAGACATTACACATCATGCGACAGTTCCTTTAAGATCAGGCAATGAACAATTTGGTTTACTTAATGTCGCAACACCTCACACCCAACGCTATTCAGATGAAGATTTAGAATTGCTTGAATCAGTTGCGTTCCAAATTGGTTCTGCAATTAAACGCATTTATTTAACAAATCAAGAAAAAGAAGCGGCCCTTATCAATGAACGTAATCGACTGGCGCGGGATTTACATGATTCAGTAAATCAAATGTTGTTCTCTTTAAAATTGACTGCACATGCTGCAGGTCAAATTTCTCAAGAAGCAACCTCAAAAAAGGCCTTTCGCCAAATAGAACAAACAAGCCAAAATGCCGTGAATGAAATGAGGGCGCTCATATGGCAATTAAAGCCCGTGGGTTTAGAGCAAGGTTTAGTACATGCAATCAAGCAATATGCGAAATTAATTCATATCAATGTCGATATTAAAGTGCATGGTTTAATTGATTTAGACCGAAAAATCGAAACACATACGTATCGTATTATTCAAGAGGCGATGAATAATAGTAAAAAACACGCCAATGTGTCTATAGTATATGTCCATCTGAATCAAACGGATGACCAATTACAAGTTCAAATTTCTGATAAAGGTCAAGGATTTAATCCGTTACATCTTGATGAGCGAGGGCATCATGGTCTTTCACATATGAGACAACGTGTCGCACTAATGAATGGACATATCAATGTGCGCTCAAACTCAGGGGTTTGTATAGATTTAGATATTCCAATTCACCACAAAGGAAGTGATTAGATGAAACAAATTGCACTTGTAGATGATCATTATATTGTAAGACAAGGGTTAGAGTTTTTATTATCGACAAAAGAAGATATAGAGGTTGTGGGCAGTTATGGAAATGGCTATGATGTTTTAACAGCATTAAAAACATCCCAAATTGCTCCAGAGCTTATACTTGTTGATCTTGTCATGCCTGAGATGAATGGAATAGAATTGATTCATGAGCTGAAACAAAACTATCCCACGATTAAAGTATTAGTATTGACGAGCTATGTCGACGATGAACATGTTATGTCTGCCTTAGAAGAGGGAGCAGACGGGTACCAAATGAAAGATGTAGAAGCAGAACAATTGATCGATGCGATTGAACGTGTAATGGCAGGGGAGCGTGTGGTACATAAAGAAGCTGAAGCTGTTATGAACAATGTACAAAGTAAACCCCATCACTTAAACAAGCTCTCTAAACGAGAAACCGAAGTATTGAAAGAAATGGCGCAAGGTAAAACAAATAAAGAAATTGCAGCACAGTTATTTGTCTCAGAAAAAACAATTAAAACACATGTCAGTCATATTTTTAATAAATTAGAAGTATCCGATCGAACGCAAGCAGCGATATATGCTATGGAAAATCATTTAATATAGGCAACATCACTATCTTACAAAACGTAAGGTAGTTTTTTTGTGCAAATGTTGAAAAATATTTAATGGTTATATTTTAGCAGTTAATTAAAAGGAGAGAGAATAAGCATTAGAAGGATAAAAAAATTGGGTATCTAATATATAAACTATTGCATAATTAAAATAAAAGCAATTTAATTGATGAATAAAATAATAAGGTGTAACATGTCAGGAATAAAGTAAAAATAAGTGGAAAGTGTAACTTTAAATTTCACTTAATTAATGTCATTTTGGATATCTATTTTTTATAAATGGTGATAAGATGCATGAATGACAAAAAAATTAGGGAATATTAAGGGAAAATATTGGAGGAACATATTTTGAAAAAAAAGATAAAACAAAAACATGCGATTCGTAAATATAAAGTGGGAGCTTCATCGGTATTGTTAGGCCTTTTCGTGTTTCTGGGATTAATGACGGAAGAAAAAGCGAAAGCGGCGGAAATTATCCCAGGTCAAAGTGAGATGACAAAGAAAAAAAACGAAGGTGCGACAAATAACGAAACTACTGGAAGTACAAATTCGAGTTCAAGCATGACAACGACAGACGCTGTCACAACTACTGAGGAAAGTTCTTCTAATGTCAATGAGTTGGCAACTGAAGCTGAGAACAATAAGCCTGTTCCATCCGAAGATCGTGTAGAAGCAAATTCTACGATAGGCGCTCAAGTTTACACTAATACGAATGATTCTAACATAACGAATACTCAAACAAATACTAATGAGACATCTACTGAAATTAAACCCAAAAATCAAACCACTACAAGTTATACAACTCAAGACATTCCTCAACAAAGAATTACACCATCGCAAAGCAGTGCATCCGCCACTCCTCAATCATCGGACATGTCACAACAAAAAATTGTACCCACGCCAGAAGATACGTTTTCATCAAGCCAAACATCAGCAGATAAGATTCAACAAACAGCATTAGACAACACCTCCTTAACAACACCAGAAACCACTCAAAGCCATTCAACAACTTCTATTTCTACAGGCAACGACATAACGCAAAATGTTCAAATTATTAAGTCAGAAATAGAAGGTAAAGACACAGTCAATCCTCATAACGCTGAACGTGTAACGTTGAAATATGATTGGCAATTTCCAAATGGTATGAAAGAAGGAGATTACTTTGATTTTTCAATCTCAAATAATGTGAATACCCATGGGATTTCATCTACACGAAAATTGCCTGAATTAAAAAATGGCTCTGTCGTCATGGCAACGGGGCAATTATTAGACGAGCATAATATTCGATATACATTTACAGATTATATTGACAATAAAGTAAATGTTGTTGGTTCATTAAGTTTGAATTTATTTATTGATCCTAAAGAAGTAACGACTGAAGGAAAGCAGACGATTACTTCACAATTAAATGGAAAAGCGACAACTAAAGATGTAAATATCGCTTACCTCAATGGCATTAATAATAGAGGTCTGAATATTAACGGTTCAATAGAATATATATATAGAGAGACAAACACTTTTAAACATATTGCTTACGTAAATCCAATCAAAAATACCATTCAAAATCCAATAATAAATGGAAATGTGACAAGTGGTATACCCACAACTGGTCAGCCGACTGTGAAAGTATTTGAATATATAGGGCAATCCCCATTAAATCAAAGTGTTTATGCGGATACTTCTGATACGCAAAACTTTAAAGATGTCACTTCGACATTGACTGATAAACTCTCAATCACTAATGGTAGTTACACATTAGCTATGAATCAGCTTGATAAAACTTATATTATCACTTATGAAGGTCAATATATGAGTGAGGCGAATGAATTAAATTTCCTTACTCAGTTCGCAGGCTATCCATCAACATATCCTTATTACTATACAACAGTTAAATGGGAAAATGGTGTTGTATTCTATAAAAATAATGGAACAGGTCAAGGTACAGACCAGCCCCTTTTAGAATCCAATTTGATTAGCTTTACAGAAGATAGTGGTGACGGCGTGATCCGTGGTCAATATGAGGGGCCAATGGTAGAAGTTGAGGAAGACGAATACAATGAAACATTTGATTCTCAACCAGATGACGTTACAGGATTCAATCCAAATATTATTGAAGAACATGAAGACAGCGCCCCAATCGATTTTGAAGAAGACACAGGCACAGAAGAAATAACAGGTGCATATAATGGTGCGATGGAATTTGAAGAAGAGAGTAACTATATCGACTTTATTGAAGATACAACGCAAGAGGGAATGAGCGGTTCAAACACGAATGAAGTGACAGAAGAAATAGAAGAAAATAACCTTGTGGAATATGAAGAAGAGACAACACCAGAAGGAATGAGCGGCTCAAATACTAATGAAGTGATAGAAGAGGTAGAAGAAAATAACCTCGTAGAGTACGAAGAAGACACAACACCAGAAGGAATGAGTGGCTCGAATACAGGTGAAGCGACAGAAGAAGTAGAAGAGAACAACTTAGTTGAAACAGAAAGAACACTCGAACCTAAAGAAGATACACCTAGGGGTGGAGCGCCTACAATAAAATTGGATTTTAATTCTAAAATGAATCATTTTAACGCACCAAAAACAAATAAGAATGCATATGAGACACCATCAGAGCTTGAAAATAATCAAAAACAACCCCTGTTAAAAGAGCAAACTTCTCCACAAAATGAGGATTCAAAAATTACAGAAGAAAATGAACTTACTGAAATAGTTCCTGAAAATCCAATAGTAGAAGAGGATACTGAAAATAAAATTAACCATTCTATAATTGAAGAGGATACTGAAAATAAATTAAACCACTCTATAGGTGAAGAGAATGAAACACCTTCTGAATCAAATATAAATGACGCTTATATTGATAGTAATAAGAACCAAGACAGAAATACTAAAACGAAGCGAAATCAAAATAAATTAGAGAAGATTCCTCAAAATGAAATTAATCAAAATCATCAACCTAAAGAGACAATAATAAGTGAAAATCAACCGGAAATTGATGAGAATAACGATTCGAAAAAAACGAACACAACAACAACTTCTCAGGATGCTCCTAAGAAAGTTAAATCTGTGAATCCAATTAATAATGTGGCTAACAATAGTTATAATGCTGAGCATGATTCAAAATATACGTATACTAAAGTTTCTAAGGAAATGAATACTCAAGCAAATGAGGATAGATTTGGTTTAGAAGAAAAAGAGAAAACTTCTCAAAATACAACACAAGATAAGAAAGAATTACCAGAAACTGGAAATACATCAAAACCAACTGGCTTAATCGCTTTCTTCATGGCATTGACAGGATTAATTTTAGTCTTTAGAAAACGTAAAAAAGAAGACAAATAGAGATTGAAATATAAAAAAGGTACGACAGAATTTTAAATAGATTCTGAACGTACCTTTTTTTGATATAGATAAATCAATGAGGTAAAACCTTAAAATTCGGATGTATGCGGTTCGATATGAACAATGGTTTCTACTTCGCCTAAACGCTGTTGAAGTTTATGTTCAATGCGATCAGAAATTTCATGACTTTCAACAACATTTAATTTTGGGTTTACGGAAACAGTAACGTCAATGAATGACATAACGCCATGACTTCTTGCTTTAATATCTCTAATTTCATAAATGCCATCAATATGTGAAATAATACGATGAATATGGTCTAATTCCTCTTCATCATACCCATCAGTGAGTGTAATCGCTGTTTCTTTAAAAATATCAATACTCGTTTTCATAATGAGTAAACCGATAATAATGGCTGCAATTGTATCCAACATCGGAATACCCATATAAACTCCTAATACACCAATAACGGTTCCCACTGATACGAGTGCATCGGACAAATTATCATAGCTGGCTGCCTTTAACGCACTACTGTTCACTTTTTTAGAAATATTTCTATTGATAACAAACACAATAAACATGATGACTGCTGACAGGACGCCGACAATGACCGCTGAGTAACTAGGTTGTTGAAAAGATCCTTCATAAAAGTGACGAATGCCCGTCGTAATAACTTGTATACTCACCGCAAACATAATAAATGATGCAATTAAGGAAGCGATAAATTCAGATCGGTAATGCCCATAAGGGTGGTTCTTATCAACGGGCTTTTGAGAAATATACAATGCGATAAGGATTGCAACGGAACTGATAACATCAGTTGCATTATTTATCCCGTCAGCGGTGAGGCCGTGACTGTTTGCTAACCAACCATAGACTATTTTTAAAATTGTTAATGCTGTATAAGTCACGATACTTAAATAGGCTCCCTTTTTAGCCTGAGAAATTTTATATTCTATCTGCACTTAGAACACCTCAAAATTTAACGTTCTTTTATTATGCCTCTAAAATATTTCAAATGCTAGTACATTCAATTAAAAAAATGACTTCTATGTAATATTACCCTAATAGGAAGTGTTATCACAATGAACCTTAAGAGAATCATAAATTATCTAAAGCTATATTTAAAATATCTTAAATATAGAGTTTAGCACTATTTATTATTTATTTTTGGTGTTATGGTGTACCTAAGTAGTAAAAATTATAGAAAATTAATAATAATTTTTAAATGGAGGTAAATCGAATGAACAACAAAGTCAAAACAACACATGGAATTCGAAAATACAAAATTGGAGCAGCGTCTGTCGTATTAGGGACAGTCATCTTTTTAGCAAACCATAGTTCAGGTGAGGTTAAAGCTGCAGAAGTTGATACTGTAGGACCAGACACACTACAACAAACAACCCAAGTCAACACAAATTTAAAAAATGAAAATTTAACTAAATCAGAGACTCCAGTACAAAGTAACCAACATCTGCAAAAGAACGTAGATTTAAAAACGAATGAAGGTATAGAGCGTCATCAATCTAAATCAATCGCACAACCAGTAAAACATGAAGCATCTCAAATGACGCAAAATGAAGATATTCAAACAACTAAAGTTGCTAATGATGTTCAACCAACGATATCACCAAGATCTTCAAACCCTCAACCACAGATTCAAAAAGCATCGCCTATTTCTCAAGACACTATCAACACTGCGCAAATTAGACAAGCAGCGCAAAAATCACAACAGAACGACAATAGTGTTCAACTGATTCCTAAAGGTCAGGACATAAGCCAAAAAGTCAAAGTTCAATCAGCAGTCATTCAAGGAAAACATAAAATAAAAATTAATCCACATAATGGTGAAAAATTAACATTAAAATACAAATGGCTTTTTGATAATAATATACAACCAGGAGACTATTTTGATTTCGAACTCTCTAAAAATGTCAATATTAATGGTGTATCAAAAGGAAGAAAAATCCCGCACATCTTCCATGGTAAAGAGATTGTTGCAATTGGTGAATTGCTAAATGATCATAGAGCACGTTATATCTTTACGAATTACGTAAAAGATCATAAAAATGTACAGGCTAATTTAGACTTAAATCTCTATATTGACCCTAAAGTCGTAACTCAAAATGGTTATCAAACAATTACATCAAAATTAGGACAAAATACGGCACAAAGAATAGTTAATGTTGAATATTTAAAGGGGATTTCTCAAAAGGGGGTGAATATTAACGGCGCTTTCAGAGAAATCAATAAAGCTAACAATACATTCAAGCATATTGCTTTCGTCAGTAACCTAAACAACCAAGTGAAAAGTGGGACGCTTATTGGCAACGTTCTTAGTCAACAAGTTAAGGCAGGTAACCCTATAGTAAAAATTTACGAAGCCATGGGTCATGGGTTGTTAAATCCGAGTGTATTTGCAGATACAACGAATATAAAAGCATTTAAAGATATTACACCTAAAATGGTAAATAATATTTATTACACAAACAATGGATATCAAATGGACATAGAAGATTTAAGCAAAAATTATGTCGTTGTCACTGAAGGAAAATATGCAAAAGATGCGCACCTATTAAAATATCAGACACAACTTATTGGTTATCCTAATATGTTTAGTGGCTACAGAACAGCACATATGGGTTGGACGAACGAACTAAAATTTTATAAAAATAATGCAGCTGGTTATGGCACTACAACTTCCAATTTAGATAAAGACGATTTCATTGTAAATGACGAAAAATCAAAAGAGATTTTAAAAGGTAAAGAAAATACACGAAAAACAGATTCATGGAATGACGGCAACATCAAAATTGTTGAGCCTAAAAAAGATCCATGGAACGACGGCAACATCAAAATCATTGAACTAAAGAAAGAAACACCGAATGTAGATTTAGATGATTTTATCTTAAAAGATGAAGACTTAAATAAAATTTTAAAAGGTGAACCAAAAGCGCCTAAAAAAGATCCATGGAACGACGGCAACATCAAAATCATTGAACCAAAGAAAGAAGCACCGAATGCAGATTCAGATGATTTTATCTTAAAAGACGAAGACTTAAATAAAATTTTAAAAGGTGAGCCAAAAGCACCGAAAAAAGATCCATGGAACGACGGCAACATCAAAATCATTGAACCAAAGAAAGAAGCACCGAATGCAGATTTAGATGATTTTATCTTAAAAGATGAAGACTTAAATAAAATTTTAAAAGGCGAGCCAAAAGCACCGAAAAAAGATCCATGGAACGACGGCAACATCAAAATCATTGAACTAAAGAAAGAAGCACCGAATGCAGATTCAGATGATTTTATCTTAAAAGATGAAGACTTAAATAAAATTTTAAAAGGCGAGCCAAAAGCACCAAAAAAAGATACATGGAATGATGGCAACATCAAAATCATTGAACCAAAGAAAGAAGCACCGAATGCAGATTTAGATGATTTTATCTTAAAAGATGAAGACTTAAATAAAATTTTAAAAGGCGAGCCAAAAGCACCGAAAAAAGATCCATGGAACGACGGCAACATCAAAATCATTGAACCAAAGAAAGAAGCACCGAATGCAGATTTAGATGATTTTATCTTAAAAGATGAAGACTTAAATAAAATTTTAAAAGGCGAGCCAAAAGCACCAAAAAAAGATACATGGAATGATGGCAACATTAAAATCATTGAACCAAAGAAAGAAAAAGAGCAGCCTAAAAATGAAATGCCTCAACCAAATGGACCATCAGAAAAAGAAAATAAACCACAACCTAAAGATAAAATGGAAACTCCGAAACCCAAACTTGAGAAAAAACAAGAAATGATACCGAAAAAAGAGAATTCTGGAGAAAAAGCACCTAAAAACGAAACACCAAAAATTTTAGAACCAGAAGTTGAGAAAAAAGCACCACACATGGAGCGTCAGTCAGACACAAACGTACCAAAGGTGCATTTGGAATCAGAAATGCATCATTCAATGAATAATCAATATGAAATGCACTCTAAAATGATGACACCACAGAACACGCATAAAGAAAACAAACAGATGAAAAATCAGGATTCTGAGTATAAAAACGACAAAATGTTACCAGAAACGGGAAATGATTCATCTACGCAAACAACAGGGATTATAGGGGCATTTTTAACTATCTTTGGTTTAGCTACTTTGATAAAACGTCGTAAACATTCAAAACAGTAATCTATTAATTCGAATACTTCTCAAAAAATCCTCCTAACCAGTTTAGGGGGATTTGTTGTTAATGTCATACAATATCACCTTAAAATGCCGTTTTACATTTTTAGTATATATTTAACCTCAACCTTTTTTAGTTGACATAAAACAAAATTTTTATTGCTCTTTTGCTAATTTTCAGATTATAATATCTTTATTGAGTAAAGGGGGATGAATATATGAAGTTTAAAGGACTTACAATGAAGATTGTAATTGCACTTATTTTAGGGATTTCAATCGGTTCGTTATTTAATTTCTTTGAAGGGGCTCAGTGGGTTTCATTCATCGATAAATATATTTTAAATGTAATTGGACAAATCTTTTTAAATTTAATCTTTATGCTTGTTGTGCCTGTTGTTTTTGTATCAATAGTGCTAGGCGTAATTGGTGTAGGTGATCCGAAGTTGCTAGGTGGCATTGGATTAAAAACAATGGTTTTCTTCTTAACAACGACTGCGTTAGCGATTACACTTGCCATGATTTTAGCTTTAATTGTTAAACCAGGTGCAGGGCATTCGGATTTATTAAAAAGTGAAGAAGTAGCATCTTACCAAAAACAATTAGATAGTCAAAAATCAGGTGCTGACTCACCGATGAATCAAACATTTGATCAAACGTTAATTAATTTCTTCCCCAAAAATGCTGTACAAGCAATGACTGAAGGGAACATGCTTCAAATTATTACATTTGCCATCTTTATCGGTATTGGAATTATGATGGTTGGTGAAAAAGGAAAAATTGTACATAAATTCTTTGAACAATTTAATGAAGTCCTAATGTATATAATTTCCATGATAATGAACGTTTTTGCGCCAATTGGTACTTTTGGTTTAGTCGCGCATGCTTTTACAGAAGCAGGTTTTGGGGCAATACGACAACTCGGATTATACTTTATCGTCGTCTTAGCTGCGTTATTTATCCATTTCTTCGTTGTCTATGGAGGTGCTGTTAAATTTCTTGCACGTCGTAGTCCAATGGAATTTTTCAAAGGGTTTTTACCAGCGATTACAGTAGGATTTGGTGGATCAAGCTCAAACGCCGCATTACCAGTATCTATGGAATGTACGAAACGTTTGGGGGTTCGTCCTGAAATTGCAAGTTTCCTACAGCCTCTCGGAGCCACAATAAACACGGACGGTACAGCCATTATGCAAGGTGTGGCAACTATTTTTATCGCGCAGTTAATGGGTGCGGATTTAACGTTACTTCAATTGATTACTGTAGTAGCAATTGCGGTTATCGCATCGGTTGGAACAGCAGGTGTTCCTGGCGTGGGTCTCATTATGTTAGCAATGGTATTAACAGCAGTAGGTTTGAACCCAGCGGCAATTGGTATCATCTTGGGTATTGACCGATTATTAGATATGACACGTACAGCGGTTAACATTACTGGGGATGCAGCGTGTGCATTAATTTTATCTGAACGTGAAGGACGTAAATTAAAAGGAAATATGCATGTTGAGTAAATAATGCGAAAGCCGAATCTCTCGTAAGCTCCTTATGAAGTAAACACTTTATAAGGAGCTTTTTGTTGTTTTTTATTTCTTCAAAGAATTAAACATCGATATTTTCTACAGATAACAAATCATTAATAAATTTTTCAAAATCACTTTTAGTGACATTAAGGCGTAGGGAAATACCAGAGTTTGTTGCACAATTATTTAATCTTAATCCTGAATCCATATTGACATACAGACACAGTTCCTGAGATTCATATTCTATCAAAGTAAATGATAAATCAGGTTCAAAGAAATAAATTTCACTCACAGGCGCTGGGTAGTCAAACTTTTTCAATTGATTAATGTCATGACTAAATATCGCAAATTCATTGGTAAGTTGTTGTTCTTCAAATTTTAATATTGTGTCTATATAATAAATTTTCTTCCCATAATCCTCTAAAATCTTTTTTAAAACTAATTCTAACGAAGTATTGCTCGTTCCATGGTACACGTCTTTTAAAATAAGCGTTTTTAGGTGCATTATTTGTGCCTCTCTCCCACTTGAATTTTGGATTTATAAATATCAACTACTAATCGTATACTTGTCTCTTTATGATTATATAAATTTGGTACTTTTCTGACACATCTATAAAACATTAAATTGCCTTCTTTAACTTCTCACAAAACAAACACTCTTACGTTTTGCTTATTTCTTAATTTAATGAAAAGTATCTTTTTCCTATTTGCTGAATGGATTAAACAAAAATTAAGAAACATATTATGCAATTACAAGATTAAAAATAAACTTTATTTATAGTTAATATATATCTAATACAACCATATTTTAATACATAATTTAGCACTATATAATGAGTGAAGTCTAATGTTAATGCAACTCAAATACTGGGATTTTTGGTTGCAGACACAGAAAAAGATAAACCTTCGTTCAAAACAGGCGCACATCACCCAATTGAATTTGTAGAAGATACGACGTCACATTTTGGTGGTTCTAATCAAGGGCGCGTAGAGGAAGAAGATACTTTACCGAACAGCTTTGTTCCTCCTATAACTCCAAAAGAGGACGAGCTAGAGATGCCTTCAGAACCTGAAGTTCCGAAAGTGAATGCGCCAAAAGAAAATAGTGAAATCCCTCCTGTGCCAAAAACAGATTTTGTCTAATTCACCTGAAGTAAACCAGGTTAAAGTGAAAAATGAACATTCAATTAAAACAACCGTTGTAGGTGAAAGGCCAAAATTTAAAAGATTTAACACAGTTCAAATAAGTGATTCAAATAAAATGACTGAGACAAGAAAAGACGTAAAATTAAAACAGAAAGCCTTACCAAATACTGGTAAAAGTTCTAATAAAAATGCTGTTTTATTAGGAGGATTAATGAGTTTATTAGGATTAACGCTATTAAGAAGAAAAAAGGTTAGTAAATAATGGTTATGGGGCTGGGACATTATTCCTAGCCAAAAAAGAGAATCGATTAGGTAAAATCATTTTTACTTAATCGATTCTCTTTATATATTATTTCAAAAAAATAAAGTCCTCGCGTATAATAATGAATAACCACAAACAAAATGATACGGAGGAACTTTATATGTATAAAATTTATAACATGTCTCAACTAACACTACCAATTGAAACCGAAATTACTCGAAAATGTCCTACGTAAACTTAACTTGTCAGATTCAGAGGAAAAACAGATTAAAAATCTATATAAAAACCGTAATTGTATCGCTTGGAAAAATATGGCGAGTGATCAAAAAGAATAGATTATGAACATATTGAAGAAATGCCCACGGTAAAAATTGATGGAAAAAAGGTTAAGAATGCTTATGATTATAGTGAAATAAAATGGTTATTAGAAGAATAAATGAGGAAATTTTATGAGAAATGGATTGAAGAAATTATTCTTAAAGTTGGCTTTTCTTGTTATAATTTCGATATTTTCGTACATATTTTTAGATATAGAAAATACAACACAGTTACTCTTTGTTTAGTTGGTGACGCTTTTCGTGTTTTTCTTTATAGAAAATTACGACCATTTTAAATCAAAAAATAAATAGATTGTATTTGGAGTTACAAAGTCATAAAAGATAGTAATGATTGAGGTGAGCATTAATGAAAAGAAATACTAGTGAATTAGACCAAGCATTGAAATGTATGGGATGGATGGATCTCTTATGGTTTATTCCAAGCGCATTTCTTTTTTCTTATTTACCTGATGATTATTTATGGCAAATTTTCTTGAATTTATTTATTGTTATTTTTACAGCAATTGGTATTTGTGTAAGTGTGCAATATATTTATAATCGCTTTAAAAAACGTCAGTAAATAACTAGACAAGTTTATATTTTGTAGTAGTTCACACTGTTTAGGAGAATTAGCGTCAAAATTAGAAAACCAATGATCACTTAAAAAGATCAACGGTTTAAAAAATACTATATTTAAATAATATTAACGTTTAGTACCCATTTGTCCCATCTTAACTTTGATGTGATACACTTCAAAGACAATAATAACGATACAAATCAAGATAATTTTAAATGACTCTTTGTGCCATCCATACAACCAAAAATCAACAACGAATATGAAGATAGTCATCAATATCGCACTCAAATTAAATATCTTTTTAGTACTTCGAAATACTCCTATGACGATACTCACTGCTAATAATAATGAAAGTAACAATATTAATATCATAGTTCACCTCGCTATGTATAACTATTCATTTTTAATTCATATTATTTGAAAAAGCATATAACTGAAAATGTAAAAATTAGCCTTCATTCTATTTTATTGAATAATAATATTACAACCCCGTCAATAGATGTCTGTTTTCACTTTGGAAAAATCATGAGTTTCAAACGTTGAACATACTGATATTTAGCTGTTATGTATCAGTAAAATTAAAAGATGATGATTTTGATTTTTGCGACAATTGTGGCTATTACAAATTATAATGTTTCTACAAAAACGCTCTTTTCATTTTTCGGATTTTGTATTAATATGTAATTTGTGTTTCAAGAATTGTGTAGAATTGCAATTACTTGTGTGCGGATAAATTACAAACTAGAAAGGTAGATAGAGTAATGGATAGACAAAGTTTTACTGATTTAATTCAAATGAAATTCAAAATGGTGCGTATTGAAGCAGGTTATACGCAAGATACAATGGCTCAAACAATTGGTTTATCAAAAAAGACTTTAGTACAAATTGAAAAGGAGCGCGTTTTACCTAACTGGACGACTTGCGTTTCTATTTGTTCTTTATTCAGAGATTCAGAAGTGCTTAATAGTACGTTCGGTTGTGATCCATTAGAAATGGTTCAAACAATTTCACGTGGTCAATCTGCATACCCAAATTATTCTACAATTAGTGATATTTATTGGGATACCCTTGACACTAAAGGTGGATATATCTTACAAAGTAATAAAGTAAGTGAACTTTATCGTATATTAGACACTGAAAAACAACCTGTATTCGGTACACCGAAATTAAGAGAAGCAGAAACTTACTTTCAACGTAATGTGAAAGAAGATCTTATTCGCGCATAACTTATATACATTCAGAGTTGACTCTTTACCCCTAGAGAGTCAACTTTTTTTGTTTTAAATTTCCAATTGTGGAAAAATATAGGAAGTATATGAATAAGAAATGACGATTGTTTTATATTTCTTATTCTATAACTTTGGTGAAAAGGTGATGGATGAATGAAAGTGGTGTTAATAATTTTAGGAATGACGTTAATAGGGGCTTTAATAGGTGGGGTGACGAATATGATTGCGATAAAAATGCTATTTCATCCGTTTAAGGCCTACTACATATTCGGAAAACGTATTCCATTTACACCGGGACTCGTACCTAAAAGAAGAGAAGAGATAGCATCAAAAATTGGACAAGTCGTTGAGGAGCACCTATTAACAGAATCTTTAGTTAGAGAAAAGATAACGAGTGAAGCGATGCATACCTCAATTTATAATACCGTTCAACAACAAATTACGGCATTGCAATCCGATAAAGTTACACTCCAATCACTTGTTCAAGATTTTCATATTGATTTACATGAAAAAACAGAAACATGGATAAAACATTTTCTAAATGAACGTTTGAACAAAAAATATCTCGAGATAGAAAATGAACAAATAGAAACGCTTGTTCCTCAAAATTTGATGCATACTATAGATGAAAAAGTACTTCAAATAGATGAAGTTATTTTAAAGCGTGCAAGATACTATATTTCGTCAGATAAAGGATATCATGATATTTTTGAGATGATTGAGACCTTTTTTAATGAGAAAAGTCGTATACTGTCAATGTTACAAATGTTTATGACAAAAGAAGCGATTGCTGAACGAGTGCAAGCAGAATTATTAAGATTATCTGAACATCCTAAAGCAAAACGAATACTGAAAACACAAATTCAAGAAGAATATCAGCGTCTTAAATCGATGCCAATTCGTGATATCGTTACTAAAGACCAATTTAATGATAAATTAGAGAAGTTTATTGAAGAATGCATATCCCATTTGCAGATTAAACAAAAAATGCATACCCCATTAAATCGATTAGTACCAGATATGTTCACTTATCTAAAAAGTGAGGGAGCCGAAAAATTGACAGCGTTTATCATTTCTACGCTTGCCAAACGTTTAACCTCCATCTTTAAAAAGGTCAATATTGCTGGCCTTGTCGAAGAACAAATTAATCGTTTTGATTTAGATTATATTGAAAGACTGATTTTCGAAATTGCGAATAAAGAACTTAAATTAATTATGCTTTTAGGCTTCATATTAGGCGGAATTATTGGATTTTTCCAAGGATTGATTGCAATTTTTGTATAACCCTTTAAAATATGGTATTGTAAGCAAGGAGTGAGATTGGTAGGTTTAAACCAATCTTCTAATAAACAACTTAAGGAGAGATTCCAATGGCTGTAAATTTATACGATCATGCAAACAAATTAGAACAAGCTTTACGTGAAAGCGAAGAATACAAAGCGATTCAAGACGCATACGCAAAAGTAAACGAAGATGAAAATTCAAAAAAATTATTTGATGAGTTCCGTGAAACACAATTAAACTTCCAACAAAAACAAATGCAAGGTGAAGAAATCTCAGAAGAAGATTTACAAAAAGCGCAAGAACAAGCGCAACAAATCGAACAAGACCAAAACATTTCTGAATTAATGGCTGCAGAACAAAAAATGAGCCAAGTATTCCAAGAAATCAATCAAATTATTGTTAAACCTTTAGATGAAATTTACGCTAACTAATCGTTGGTTGAGTTTCAAGGCAGGGAGAACATATTGTTCTGCCTGCCTTTTTCTTTTGAAACATCAACATATACATTGTTCAAAACACTTTGAACTCTTAGGCTTTTCACTTGTTTTAGCATTGAAACTGCTCACCTAAATACACATAATTATGGTAAAATAAATGAATACATATGATGTAATTGACTTGTTAAAGATTATTAATAAAGGAGTATGCATGTATGGTTAAATTTTTGCATTGTGCAGATTTACATTTAGATAGTCCATTTGCCTCCAAACAATTTTTAAGTCCTAATATTCTTAAAGATGTTGAAAATAGTGCATATGAAAGCTTTAAGTCGATTGTTGATTTGGCGTTACGTGAAGAAGTTGATTTTATGTTGATTTGTGGTGATTTATTTGATGCTGAAAATCGAACTTTAAAAGCTGAAGTATTTTTAAAACAACAATTTGAAAGATTAAATAAAGAGCAAATTTTTGTCTACGTTATTCACGGAAATCATGATCCACTCTCTGATAGTTTAATCTCGGATTGGCCACAAAATGTAACTGTATTTTCTAATCAAGTTGAAACGTATCAGACGATTACGAAAAATGGTGAAAAGGTATATTTACATGGTTTTAGTTATCAACAAAATGAAAGTTACGAAAATAAAATAGATGATTATCCGACAAGTGATAGTCACTCTGTCATCAACATCGGTTTGCTACATGGTACATATAGTAAATCTGGCGTATCAGATCGTTATACTGAATTTCGACTCGAAGACTTGAACGCAAAATTATATCATTATTGGGCGCTCGGACATATTCATAAACGTGACCAGTTGAATGACCTGCCTCAAATTCATTATCCTGGCAACATTCAAGGTCGTCACTTTAATGAACAAGGTGAGAAAGGGTGCTTGATTGTTGAAGGAGACTATGTGTCCTTAAAGACACGTTTTGTGCCGACGCAATTTATAAGATTTGAATCAGCGGTGATTGAGACAGATCAAATCGGACAGCATCATTTATATGATATCATTCAAGCGTTTAAAGATAGTGTGCGCCCTCAAGGAAGAGCATTTTATCGATTACGTATTGACGTCAGTGGCGATGAACGTATCGATCCTCAAACGTTAATCCAATTAAATGAAATGATTACGGAATATGAAGAAAACGAGCATCATTTTGTGCTCATTGATGAATTATCAGTGCATTACACTGAAATTGAAAAGTCTTCTATCATTAATGAGTTTTCACAAGAAATGTTAGCGCAAGATGATTTATTCGAAAATGCTTTGAATGATTTATACATGAATCCCAAAACTTCACGATATCTCAATAATTTTACTAATTTAGATCGTAAAGCACTCATCACACGTGCCGAAGAGATTATCGATGCTGAATTGAAAGGGGGCCACTAACACATGAAAATTAAATCCGTTGAAATTTATGGTTATGGCCAATTTGTCCAACGAAAAGTTGAGTTTAATACGCATTTCACAGAAATTTATGGTGAAAATGAAGCGGGCAAATCCACGCTTCAAGCATTTATTCATTCTATTTTATTTGGGTTCCCTACAAAACGTGAGAACGAACCACGATTAGAGCCTCGCCTAGGAAATCATTATGGGGGACGAGTGACTTTATTGATGGATGATGGTTCTGAAGTCGACGTTGAACGCGTAAAAGGTCGAGCACAAGGAGACGTTAAAGTCTTTTTACCTAACGGTTCTATCAAAGATGAAAGTTGGCTTGAACAAAATCTTAATTTTATCAACAAGCGCACCTACCAAGATATTTTCTCATTTAGCGTCATGGGGTTACAGAACATACATCAAAATATGAATGAGCAACAGCTGCAAAATTATTTAATGCAAGCAGGGGCTTTAGGTTCAACTGAGTTTATTGGGATGCGCGATTTAATCAATCAAAAAAAGCAAGCGCTATATAAAAAAACAGGTCAAAATCCTCAAATAAATAGACAAGTAGAAGAATTAAAACAATTAGAAACACAAATAAGAGAAGAATCTTCTAAATTGGATACCTATCAACGACTTACGGATGAACGAGATAAAACTTCTCGTCGGTTAGAGCATGTTAAAGCAAATTTAAATCAACTCACAGGCTATTTTGAAGCAAAGCAAAAAGAGTTAGCCTTACATGATCAAGTTCAAGAATGGAAAGGCTTAGAGGCAGATTTAAATATTGAGCCGCTAGAGTTTCCAGAACAAGGGATTGACCGTTATGAAAATGCGAAGTTTCAAACAGAACAATTGAAACGAGATATCGGATTGCGTGAAGAAAAACAACAACAATTAGCACAGGAAAACAACGGACTCTTTATCCCCTCTGATGAGTTGACGCAAGCATTTGAATCCTTGTCTAAAAAAGAGGAATCTATCAAACAACAAACATTAGACTATCGACAAACAGAAAGAGAAATCGAAAATACTGAAAGACAAATCGATGGATTAATGTCAAATATCGGATGGTCAGCCATTCATACTGATGTGGAGACTTCTGATGTTCAAAAAAGCCATTTGAGTGACTTGTTAAAAGAAAAACGCGATTTACATTATGCTGTTCAGCAAGCACAACAAAATAATGAAAGCTTAAAGGTCGATCATCAATCCGCAGAATCTGAAATTGGGTCATTGCAAGAGCAACTGGTTTCTGAAGAAAATTTTGCTAAAAAGAAAGAGTATGATAAGCGTGCATTAGAATTACGTGAAAAGAAAAATCTTTTTACGAAAATGAAAGAAGCATTTGACACAGAGCAACGTCAAAAAGAAAAACAACAGAAAACTTTAAGGATTGCGATGATTATTCTCGCATTAATATCGGCAGGTTTGGCAGTGTATTCATTTGTTGCACAGACACTCCCTTTTGTAATTGTCTTTGCAGTTTTAGCGGTAATATTCATTATTGGTTGTTTCGCCATACGTACTAAAACGGTTGGACATACTGAACGCTTTTCAGAAGAAATTGTTCAGCTAGAAAATGAAGTCAATCGTTTAAGAAAACAATATGATTTGAATTTTGATTTGACAGATCAATATCAATTACGCGATCAAGTACATCAACGTAAACAAAATTTAATTGTGCTAAAAACAAAACAAAAACATGTGGCACAACAACTAGAAACTGCTCAATCAGAATTACAAAATGTGAACCAAAAAATCAATCATGCGAAAGCAGAAATGCATGTTTCTGAAAAATTGTCTGATGATTTATTAATAGATGCGATGATGACGATTCATCACATTAAAGAACAACATGCCCATCTACAAGCTTTAGAGATGAAAAAGCAACAACTAAAAGAGGGGCTAAACACATTCTATGACAATGCACATACACTAGTTTCTGAATCACTTCCAAATACAGGTCGTGAAACTCTATTCCATGATATTCGAGAATGGTTAAGTCGTACGAACAGTAATCGTGCACAACATCATCGAAATCATGAACAATTGGAGTTACTTGATAAAGAGTTAAAGCATTTGAAACATCGCCTTAATGAAAATCAAGGTATCATCCAAAAGTTATTTAATTATATCGGGGCAATTGATGAAGAAAGTTATTACAGACATCATGAAAATTATCAATCTTACCATCAGCGACTCTCTCGATTTAATGATTTAACGCAATACCTTGAAAATCAAAATTATGGGTATGAAGAAAGCTCTAAATTAAGTGATAAAACGACCGCCCAATTAGAAGAAGAGCACACAAAACTTTCTTCACAAATTGATGATTATAATGATAGATATTTAAAATTACAAAGTGAAGTTAGCGACTTAAATGCGCAAATTAATCATATGGAAACAGACGATACATTGAGACATTTACGTCATCGTTATCAACTTTTACGTAATCAATTAAATGCAGCAGCAGAAGATTGGGCAGCATTAAGTTACTTAGAAACGCTGGTCGATGAACACATTAAACAAATAAAGGACAAACGATTGCCACAAGTTGTTAATGAAGCGACGGACATTTATCATACTCTTACTGATGGCCAATATGTGCAAGTGACATATCAAAATGAGCAAGTAATGGTGAAACACCAAGATGGTCAAATGTATCAACCTATTGAACTCAGTCAATCGACGAAAGAGTTGTTATACATTTCACTGCGATTAAGCTTGATTAAGATTTTAAAACCTTACTATTCGTTACCAATCATTATTGATGATGCGTTTGTTCATTTCGATGTGACACGTCATAATAGAATGATTAAATATTTAAGAGATTTACCTGACGCATATCAAGTCTTATATTTCACTTGCTCAAAAGATAATCATATTCCGTCAAAACAATTGGTAACGTTGGAAAAAATAGAGAAACATTAATAAGAAAGGCGTTTTAATATGAGAAATGTAGAAAAACTTCAACCCGGCGATGCCGTGGATCAGTTTTTCCTCGTGCATAAAGCAACACAAGGTGTGACGGCTCAAGGTAAAGACTATATGACTTTGCACCTTCAAGATAAAAGTGGAGAAATTGAAGCTAAAGTATGGACAGTCACAAAAGAAGATATGGCAACTTTAAAGCCTGAACTGATTATTCATGTTAAAGGCGATGTGATTAATTATCGTGGTCGAAAACAAATGAAAGTGAATCAATTTCGTGTTGCAACCGAGGCAGATGGACTTAAAACACAAGACTTTATTGATGGGGCACCTATGAGTCTAGATGAAATCAAATCACAAATGCAATCTTTCATTTTTGAAATTGAAAATGCAAATTTACAACGGATTACACGTCATCTACTTCAAAAATACGATGAAGCATTTTTTACGTTTCCAGCTGCGAGTTCACATCATCATAATTTTGTAAGTGGTTTAAGTTATCATGTTCTTACGATGTTACAAATTGCTAAAGGACTATGTGAAATTTATCCAAACTTAAATAAAAGTTTACTGTACAGTGGAATCATCTTACATGATATGGGGAAAGTGAGAGAACTCTCAGGCCCCATCGCTACAAGCTATACTTTAGAAGGTAACTTACTTGGCCATATTTCTATTGCGAGCGAAGAAGTAGCAGAAGCAGCGCGAGAACTAGGAATCCAAGGAGAAGAAGTCTTATTGCTTCGCCACCTTATTTTATCTCATCATGGTAAATTAGAATATGGCTCGCCAAAATTACCTCATGTGAAAGAAGCGGAAATTCTTCATTTTATTGACAATATTGATGCACGTATGAACATGTTTGATAAAGCGTTTAAAAAAATTGAAAAAGGGCAATTTACTGAACGTATATTTGGTTTAGAAAATAGACAATTTTATAAACCTGAAAAGTTAGATTAATCTATGAAAGACAGGCGTACTTCTTTTGAAAGTAACGCCTGTTTTTTATGGCACTCTGTCAAACCGGACTGGTCATATTAAATGAAGGAGTTAGGCAATAATGGATTGCTAAAGTCCTTTTTTCGTTGTGGGAACTTAAAGACTTGACCATTGATGGCTATTTTAATATCACTCACCTGAGTAAAACAGTTTTTATAACTTATACACCAGTTCGAAATAAAAAAAACCCTTTTTTATAAAAATTTGATGGTAATTCATGAAAATAGGTATAAAAAAGTGCTAGGATATGAGATTATCCTAGCACCTTTGCAATTTTACATGCCCATATTTTGTTGTCCGCCTTGCATATCGCCTTGGGCAGCTTGTTCTTTTAAGGCTTCAGGATTTAAAATGTTATCCTCAATCGCCTTTTTAATATCACTATCTTTGTAATCCACTTTATATTCGTCTAAAAGTTTTTTATAAGCATCAGTTAAAATTTCAGGTTTTTCTTGTAATTTATTTTGAGTGATTTTTTCTTTTAATTTTGATTTTTCTTTATTAAAGTCAGTCGGTTGATCTGCACGAATGATATGATAGCCGTAGTCTGTTTTAACGACATCAGAAATTTCGCCATCTTTTAACTTGAATAGCGCTTTTTCGAACGGCTTAACCATTTGGCCTTTTACAACATAACCAAGACTGCCATTTTTATCTTTACTTGAATCCATAGACTCTTCTTTGGCTAGTTTATCGAAGTCTTTAGGGTTCTTATCGAGTTGCTTTTTAATTTCGTCGATTTTCTTTTTAGCTTCTTTATCGGAAAGGCCTTCTTTGTCATTTTTGTCTTGCTTAACTTTGATTAAGATATGAGAAGCTTTTTTCGTATTATCTTTAATTTCTTTGTCAGAAATATCTACTTTTTCATTTAATAAAGCTTTTTGATATTCCATCATTTTACGTTGCTCTTTATATTTATCCATCGTCATGCCTTGTTGTTTTAAAAGGCTTTCAAATTGATCTTTACCACCGTATTTTTTAACTTCACTATCAATTTGTTTTTCAATATCATCATCATTTACTTTGTCACCATATTTGTCTTTTAAAATTTTACTTAATAATACTTTAAACGAGTTGCTAGCGATTTGGTCTTTACCTATTTCTTTCATCACATCTTCTACTTTAACATCACCAGCTTTTGAAGAAATGAGCGTTTGATCTTTTGATGAAGGTGTATCATTCCCACAAGCCCCTAAAAGAACGGCACTCGCTGTAATAGGGATAATCATTTTCTGTAAACCTTTCTTCATTGTGTTAGCTCCTTTATTTTTGAATTATCACAAATTATATTACCACAATGTTAACCTCATACCAATGAAGAAGGATAAATCTAAGACTATTTTACGAGAAACAAAAAAACCGTGAAATAGACCTCAAAAAAGTATGAGGGATAAATCACGATTTAATATAAACTACATTTATAAAATGATAATTACAAAATTCTGAAGATGAAAAACAATTACTTCTCATCAAGGATCATGAAACCATTGATATGTTCTTCTATGTAATCACCTTGACGGGAAAATACAATGATTTTTAAATATAGAATATCCATAACAGAATAGCCTGCATTTAAAGCGAGTAAAAACATAGCATAATGACCATACTCAGGGAAACTTCGCGCTATAAATGCCATTGCAATAGTAATAATACACAAAGGCATAATAAGACATATACAAAAATAAATTTTGTGTATAGGTTTATCGATATAGATATTATAAAACGGTAACCAACTGTGTCTTATGAGTTTATGCATTCGAAAATGTTTGAAATAGGGGGAAACCGTTAACAAATGTATCGCTTTATGAATAGGATATAATAAAAATAATAAGACTAAAAATAGAAAAAAATGCTTGTCTGTGAGTGTCACATTTTGTCTGAAATGAAAGATTTCAAAACTGATAAAAAATGTAATCACCATTGTGACAAAACTTATAAAAGCGATACGTGGTAGCCCAAAACGCGAATGTATATCTATTGAGCGCGAGCAATTTAACATAATGCATACTCCTTTAAATATTTAATAGATAAACTGTATTATCTACTTTGAATTACTCCGCGTCAAGTAAATGTTTTCTTAAATGATCATGACACGCATTAACGTCATCAATAAAGTCTTTACCATGTATTTTAGCCACTAAATAATGGGCATCACTAAAATTAGGTTTATGGAACATTTCTGAACTGAATTGTTCAGAGGCTTGAAAAACTGAATTATTATCAATGTTATATTGTTCAAATATATTCTCGATAAGTACAGTGCCTTTATCTGTTAAATGTATAAACGTATTTCGCTTATCATGGGTGTCTTTTTCAAGCGTTAAAAGCCCTTGTTGTTCTAAACGTTTAGCAAAATTGTAGGCTGTTGAAACATGCATGACACCATAACGTGAGATATCGGAAATTGTTACGCGATCAAATGCGTAAATAGTCATTAAAATAAGGTGTTCATTCATCGTTATGCCTGACTTGCGTAACCACTTTTGCCAATCACGTTCAGCATTTTTCCAAATGACTTTAGACAACATGGCTGCTTTATGCGTAAAAAGGATACTTTCGATTTGCTTTTGTTTTTCAGTCATACGTACCGCTCCTTTCTTTAGCTATAAAAAAACATGATACTGAGCGTATCATGTTTTAATACTATTATATCGAATTATTTGTTGATAAACACTACAAATTTACTTTTTAGATGGAAAATTTGTGATTTCTTCGCCACGATTTTGTAAATTTTCAATGTGGGATTGTAAACGTTCAATATTCGGGTTGATATCAGATTGAAATTCACTAATCATTGTTTTGATTTCGTCACCGATTGTACCTGCAACGCTTTGACTTTCTGTTTTGATGTCATTGACATAACCTAAAATGTCATTCACACTGCGCTTAATATTATCAACTTCTAATTCTAATTCGGATTTAGGCCGTTCTACAGTTGTACTTTCGATACGTGTACTTTTGCTACGTTGCGTTAGCGCTACACCCAATCCAGTTGCCACGCCAGCTGCAAGGCCTAGTGATATTTGTAAGGCTCTCATACTTTTCCTCCTCTGAAGCACTTTTAATTTAACATACCCATTATAACCGAAAATTATTCATTCATGGGGTGAAGTATATATTGATTATTTGATTTGATCTGCAATTTGTTTCGCAATTGCTGCTTTTTCTTCATCATTAAAAGCATCCTCATGCGTTTCCCATTGATAGTCAAATCCGTCCATCCCTTCTTTATAACGTGGAATTAAATGGAAATGAATGTGAAAAACAGATTGCGATGCGTATTCACCATTATTTTGAACAATATTTAGTCCGTCTGGATTAAATGCCTCTTTAATAGCATTGGCGACTATAGGTAAAGCTTCTCCTATATGTTGCATTGTTTCCGCATCGGTTTCATAAATATTGGGTGAGGCTTTTTTAGGAATGAGTAATGTATGCCCTTTAGACAGTTGTGAAATATCTAAAAATGCATATACATATTCATTTTCATAAATTTTATAACTAGGGATTTCTCCGGCGATGATTTTTGAAAAAATTGTTTCAGACATGGTATCCGCTCCCATCATTTTTTTAATATTATAGCATTTGTTGAATCACATGTAACGTGAGAAAAACGTTTAAAGATGGTAAAGAAAGCTGTTTTTTTGTACAATAAATTTCACGGAGGTGCAGGATAATGACTGTACAAGTTACTGATTTGACGGGGGGCTATGGCCAAACTCCAGTCATCAAAAATATTAGTTTTACACTTCAACCTGGAGAAATTGTTGGACTAATCGGGTTAAATGGTGCCGGAAAAAGTACAACAATCAAACATCTACTTGGATTACTTACACCAATGGAAGGAGAAATGTCTATTTCAGGTATTAATATAAAAGAAAATATTGAAGCTTATCGTAAGCGTCTATCTTATATTCCAGAGTCTCCGGTCATTTATGATACGTTAACTTTAAAAGAACATATCGAAATGACGGCAATGGCTTATGGTATCGATGCAGAAACGGCAATGGAACGAGCGAAACCACTTCTAAAAAACTTTAGACTCGAAAGTCAGCTCGATGTCTTTCCAAGTCATTTTTCTAAAGGTATGAAACAAAAAGTGATGATTATTTGTGCTTTTATTGTAGACCCTGAATTGTATATCATTGATGAACCTTTTTTAGGGCTCGATCCACTGGGAATCCAATCTATGTTAGATTTAATGGAATCAAAGAAAAAAGAAGGGCGCACAGTATTAATGAGTACACATATACTGGCAACTGCAGAACGATATTGTGATCGTTTCATTATTTTGGACCAAGGTGAAATTGTAGCCATGGGAGATTTAGAAGAACTTAGAGCACAAACAAAAATGCCTCATCAAACTTTAGATGAAATCTACATTAAAGTGACTGAAAGAGGCATAACAACATGAACAATGCAAAACAGCTTTATGTGAAACGCCGGCAAAAAGATCAAAAGGAAAAACAATACTATAATAAATTCATCTTTAATGGGCATTTTTCTGTTTTTCTTGTTATTTTATTAGGTGCATTTATTTTAGGATATGGTCAATGGTTACGCACCATTCCAACTGGCATTAATTATTCACTCATCATTTCAATCGTGCTTGGATTGAGTTCTATTTTTCCGTTAAAAACATTGTTACAAAAGGCTGATGAACTATTTCTTCTCCCATTTGAAAAGCAAATGAGACATTACATTCAACAAAGTGTCTATACAAGTTATTTTAAACGTTTGCCATTACAAATTGTTTTATTAATTATTTTTTATCCTTTATTAAACGCCCTACATCCGAACGAGCTATTCTCGTTTATCGTGCTAGTATTACTCGCTTTTGTGTTACCTTTTATCGGATTACAATTGCGATGGCAATGGTTTTTATTTGGTTTAGAAAATGCTTCCATTAATCTGTTGCTTTTTATCTTTTATGTTTCAAGTTATTATGTTTGGTTAGACGGCCAATCTTATATGGCAATGGGAAGTCTTGTATTTATTATCATTCTTATCTATATGTTTAAAAGCTTTAATGATAAGAAACACTTTCCATGGGAGTTAATGCTTAATCAGGCCAAACAACATCAATCGAATTATTATAAATTTGTCAATATATTTACAGATGTGAAAGGGATTGAAGCGCCTGCCTCAAGACGTAAATATTTAGATGTATTTCTTAAAAAACCTAAAGAATTTAACCAAAAAGGGATGTACCTCTATTTATTTAAACGAAATTTCTTGCGTGGGAAAGATGCTTTTCATTTAACCATTCGATTATTTATTATTGTAGTAGCACTCATGATTTGGTTACATCAACCTATTATTAGTATCCTCATTGCTGTATTAGGAATGTATATAATTATTTTACAAATGTCTCAATTTTATACGCAAGAAGCATACGGATTATGGCCACAAGTTTGGCCGGCATCAGAGTTATTAGTGATTAAAGGATATGAGCAATTTCTTTATCGCACTGTTATAATCGTCGGGATTCTATTTAGCCTTATCTATATCATCATGAATCCCACCGAGCTATATTTAGTCATGTTCATTTTTGCAGTAGGGATAGCAACTGTGAAATCAACCATTAGAAAATTAAAATATCAAGAATCCTTGCTTAAAGATTAAAACAGAAAAAAGTGGAATTCGACCCCTCAGGTTTAATATTGTCACATATAAAAATGTTATGTTTTAACTGATTGTTCTAGAGTCATGATGAATCAATGATTTAAATAAAGATATTCTTCTGAAATGACTGCAAAATAGGGATACCTAAATGTCAGTAATTTATTTAAACCATATTTTAATAGCCAACAAAATTTATCTCACGGTAAATTTTGATGGCTATTTTTAAATTTATCTCTTATTATATTTTATCTTGCTTTTACTGTTCAACATTTTGCTGTTGGTTTGCGATTTCTTCCTCAGTAATTGGATAGAAATAGCGTTCTAAATATGAACTGTGAGTGCTTGTGACACCTGCTAAAGCGCGTACAGCTTCTTTCGAAAAGTTTTCGCGGAAGACGGATGATTTTTTAAAATCTTCAAAAGCAGTACGTGATTCAAAACCAAACATTACTTTATATACATTATCCTTGACTGGTTTGAGTAATCTGAAGCTTTTATAACCTTCATATTCCGAAAGATTAGGGTAATAACTATCCAATTTTTTCTCAAGTTGATATTTATGGTCTTCTGATGTTGGTATTGAGATTACTGCCTGAAAATCTTCTTCTGAAATGTCTCCTACACGCGTTAAAGAACGAAAAGATTTAGGTTGTTGAAAAACACTTTCTTTATCCGTTTCTTCTATTAAGACTGAACGCTCTTCTGAAGAAAAAATCATTAAATTTCTATCTTTATTATTGAGTTGGATTTGATGGATATATCCATATGTTCCATAAGTGATATAGAGTTTCATGGTGTTCGCCTCCTTAATATTGAACTTATTATACTTTCTTTTATAGTAAAAGACCACCATTTATATTACCCAAATAAAATGATTGTAAAAGTGTAAATTGAGATTTTAAACTTTTATGACATTTGAGTTCCTTGAAAGCGTTATGAAGCGGAAATATGCTATAGTTAATAAGAATGAAGTTTAGAAGGAGGTTCTCATGAATACACCGTTTAACGATACGATATTACGAGCTATAAAAGGGGACATAATTACACATACACCCGTGTGGTTCATGCGCCAAGCCGGACGCTCACAACCCGAATATCGAAAATTAAAAGAGAAATATTCATTATTTGATATTACACATCAACCTGAACTGTGTGCATATGTCACAGCATTACCTGTTGAACAATATCAAATCGATGCGGCAGTTTTATATAAGGATATTATGACGCCACTTAAAGCGATTGGGGTGGATGTGGATATTAAATCGGGAATAGGTCCTGTGATTTCTAACCCTATTAAGTCATTAAGTGATGTTGAAAAGTTAGGTCAAATTGACCCTAAAAGAGATGTGCCGTTTGTCCTAGAAACTATCAAATTGCTGACAACTGAAAAGTTAAATGTGCCACTTATTGGTTTTACGGGTGCACCTTTCACTTTAGCAAGTTACATGATTGAAGGAGGTCCCTCCAAAAACTACAATAAGACGAAAGCACTTATGTACAGTGATGAGACAACTTGGTTTAAATTAATGGACACGCTTGCAGAGATGTCGATTACATATGTAGGGGCTCAAGTTGAAGCTGGTGCACAGTTAATACAAGTTTTTGATTCATGGGTGGGTGCACTGAATCAAGCAGATTACGATTATTATATTAAGCCATGTATGGAAAAATTAATTAACGGCATCAAAGCGTTTCAAGTGCCGGTGATTATGTTTGGTGTAGGGGCAAGCCATCTGATTACCTCATGGAATGATTTACCTATTGACGTATTAGGATTAGATTGGAGAACCTCAATACTTGAAGCGCATCATCAAGGTGTTTCGAAAACTATTCAAGGTAACTTAGATCCAAGTATTTTACTTGCACCGTGGCCAGTGATTGAAGAACGTTTGAAACCTATTTTGAATCAAGGGTTAACGCATGGTAAACATATTTTTAACTTGGGACATGGTGTTTTTCCAGAAGTTCAGCCAGAAACATTACAACGCGTATCAAAATTTGTACATGATTATACAGGGGCAAAATTAAAATAGAGTGAAAAAGGACGGATTTGGATGAAAAAAGAAGTCGGTTTACTTGTCATGGCTTATGGCACACCGTATCAAAAAAGTGATATCGAACCTTATTATACAGATATACGACATGGCCGTAAGCCTAGCGAGGAAGAATTGAATGATTTAATTTCTCGCTATGAAGCGATAGGGGGGCTTTCACCACTTGCCAAAATTACGGAACGTCAAGCAGAAGCCATACGTGATGCATTAAATGAACGATATGAAGATATAGAGTTTAAATTGTATATCGGTTTAAAACATATCCACCCATTCATAGAAGATGCTGTTGAAAAGATGAACAACGATGGTATTACAGAAGCGGTAACAGTTGTATTAGCACCACACTACTCTAATTTTTCAGTGGGGTCTTATAATCGACGCGCAGAAGAAAAGGCGAACGAATATGGAATTCGTCTTTTCCATGTCAAACATTACTATCAACAACCAAAGTTTCAAGAATATTGGACGATGCGCGTAGATGAAATTCTTGCTAACATCCCTCAGGAAGAACATGCCAAAACTGTGCTTGTTGTTTCGGCACATAGCTTACCAGAAAAAATGATTAAAGAAAGCAATGATCCTTACCCTATGGAGCTTGAAAATACAGCTAAAGCCATACAACAACAATCGGTCATTCAAAATGTCGCTATCGGTTGGCAATCTGAGGGCAATACGGGGACGCCTTGGTTAGGACCAGATGTCCAAGATTTAACAAAAGCACTTTACAAAGAAAACAAATATGAACACTTCATTTATACACCAGTAGGATTTGTCGCCGAACACCTCGAAGTACTATATGACAATGATTATGAATGTAAAGTGGTTTGTGATGAAATAGGTGCAACTTACCATAGACCGCCTATGCCGGATATCCACCCTTTATTTATTGGTGCTATCGTGGATGAAATTTCAAATATTTACGAGAAAGTGTGAATGAGATGACTAAAATTGCTATTGTTGGTGCAGGCATTACTGGGCTTTCTAGTGCTTATTTTATAAAAAAACATTATCCTCATATTGACGTCACAGTTTATGAAGCGACTCATCAACCTGGTGGTAAAATTAAAACTGTACAACGAGACGGTTACACTATTGAGCTGGGTCCTGAATCATATTTAGGTCGTAAAACGATTATGACGGAATTGGCAAAAGATATTGGTATTAAGGATGAGGAGATTATTACCAATAAAACAGGGCAATCGTTTATTTTTGCGCGAAACAAACTTTATCCGATACCAGGTGGTGCTATTTTAGGAGTTCCAACGGACATAAAACCTTTCATGTCTACAAAACTCATATCAATGAAAGGGAAATTGCGTGCATTAAAAGACTTGAAACGTAAACCGATTGAAATGAAAGAGGATTTATCGGTAGGTAGTTTTTTTAGATATCGATTGGGTGATGAGATTCTAGAAAATTTAATCGAACCATTACTAAGCGGTATTTATGGTACTGATATTGACCAACTCAGTTTAATGAGTACATTTCCAAATTTCAAAACGTTAGAAGATACACATGGGAGTATCATTAAGGGAATGCAAAAAGTACGATTGGATCGTGAAAAAAAACATTCTCACAATACAGAAGGGCCACAAGGCCAATTTAAACAATTTCGTAATGGTCTTTTCTCGTTTATCGAACAGCTTGAAAAATGGTTAAAACAAAACAACGTTCATTTTAAATATCAAACACCCGTCACTGATTTGATTAGCGAACAAAAAGGGTATAATGTGGAGACAGCACAAGAGGCGCCGACTTTTTATGACGGTGTTATCGTTGCAACGCCACATCAAGTCTTTCATAAATGGTTTGAAACAGATCCTGGATTTGATTATTTCAGCCGACTTGAAGCATCATCTGTTGCGACGATTGTTTTTGCGTTTGACGAAAAAAATATCAAAAATACATCGAATGGAACAGGATTTGTTATCGCAAGAACAAGTGATACGTCTATAACAGCTTGTACTTGGACGACAAAAAAATGGCCGCACACAACACCAAAAGGTAAAGTTTTGATAAGAGCCTATGTCGGTAAGCCAGGTGATGATATTGTTGAAACACATAGTGATGAGGAATTGGTCGAAATTGCCAAAAAAGATTTATCACAGATGATGACTTTTTATGGCGAACCTGATTTTACAATCGTCAATAAAATGCCACATGCCAGTCCTCAATATCACGTAGGTCATATTCATGAAATTAAAAAAATACAAGAACATATTTACAGAGAATATCCACATTTACAAATAACGGGGGCACCATTTGAAGCGGTAGGGTTGCCAGATTGTATTCGACAAGCACAAGATGCCGTTCAGAGACTTATTCCTAGAATATAGTTTATAATACATCTTAGACGAGGGCAGTGCATGTCTTCGTCTTTTTCTATTATTAATGGTTTATCAATGTCAGTTTTATTAGATTAAAATTACTTTTTGTTTCTTAAAGATAGATTCAACATTGTTACGTGATGTAATGAATGCTTGACGCTACATTGATAAAATAAAACATTAATTTTACGCATCTATCAATTTGGGTAAACCCCTTTTATGAAATATGTATTGTGATTTTTAACGATTTACAATGATTTAATGTGAGTTGATTTTATATATAATTGTTTACTATCACGTATATGTTGATGAATTGGGAAGGAGCGTATTTAAGTGACAAATGTTTATATTGTATATGGGTACCATGCAAATGAAAATAAGCACTGGTTTAAATGGTTAAAAAATGCTTTAGAGCTTGAAGGCCATGATGTTAAAATTATTGACTTGCCAAACCCAGATGCCCCTGATGTAGAGGAATGGCTACCAGCATTGAAGACACAAGCCACGTCTATTGATGGTGATACATTATTTGTTGCTCATAGTTTGGGAGTGATTACTACTTTAAAATTTATAAATGACTTAAATGTATCGCACATCGGGGGTATAGCGATGGTTTCAGGATTTAAAGATTATCTCCCACATTTACCAGAACTTAATCCATTTATGGATCAAAATATTGATTTCGAAAACTTAAAGCAAAAATTAAACCACAGATTTTGTATCGCATCCAAAAATGATGAAACTGTACCTTATTCATATACGGAAGAGTTAAGTCATATGCTAGATGCAAAATTATATACGATTGAGCAAGGTGGTCATTTTTGTGAGGAAGATGGCTATGAAACTTTTAGCTTCTTAAAACAAAAAATCATTTTAAAACTTGATTGAATGAGTCATTACGAAAGAATAGGGTACTTTTATGGTATTATTTTGAAACAAATCGTGTTCTTTTTACGTAAATAACGGTAGAATTACACGAATTCTTTGTAAAAAAGCGTTGACCTTTTAATGAACTATATATATACTAAAAAAGTCCTTAAGAGTTCAAACGCTTTGGCTCCTTGGTCAAGCGGTTAAGACACCGCCCTTTCACGGCGGTAACACGGGTTCGAGTCCCGTAGGAGTCACCATTTCTTTATTAACAAAATTAAAAGAAATTTAAAAAAGCGTTGACATTCATTACAAAAATTGGTATTATAAAAAGGTAGCCGATTTTAATAATATTACCGCGGGATGGAGCAGTTCGGTAGCTCGTCGGGCTCATAACCCGAAGGTCGGTGGTTCAAATCCGCCTCCCGCAATATTTCATTTAGGTCCCGTAGTGGAGCGGTTTAACACGCCTGCCTGTCACGCAGGAGATCGCGGGTTCGATTCCCGTCGGGACCGCCATTCTTAATATGGTTCAGTAGCTCAGTCGGTAGAGCAAAGGACTGAAAATCCTTGTGTCGGCGGTTCGATTCCGTCCTGAACCACTTTCAATCACGGCGGCTGTGGCGAAGTGGTTAACGCATCGGATTGTGGTTCCGACATTCGTGGGTTCGATTCCCATCAGCCGCCCATATCGTAAAATGCGGGTGTAGTTTAATGGCAAAACCTCAGCCTTCCAAGCTGATGTTGTGGGTTCGATTCCCATCACCCGCTCCATTTTATTGTTCCACAGTAGCTCAGTGGTAGAGCTATCGGCTGTTAACCGATCGGTCGTAGGTTCGAGTCCTACCTGTGGAGCCATGGCCCCTTGGTCAAGCGGTTAAGACACCGCCCTTTCACGGCGGTAACACGGGTTCGAGTCCCGTAGGGGTCATCAAATCAGAAGTGAAACATCGCTTCTGATTTTTTTATTTAATATCATGGAGAGTTGTCCGAGTTGGCCGAAGGAGCACGCCTGGAAAGTGTGTAGGCGCCACAAGCGTCTCGAGGGTTCGAATCCCTCACTCTCCGTTATTTGCTTATATTCTGTTAATTTACCGTTGTATCACGTATCTGTATACGTTGATATGACGTTTTTTTGTTTTATTTGGCTATCTCTTGTTAAAAGTCGTATTTAATATTGAACCTCCTTGAAGCGTCCCGAGAACGTGATTTTTTACTTATTACGTACCTGACAATTACATTACTTCTAAAGCATAAATCTTCTTATTAATTTTTCTATTTAGTTTCATGATGTAAATGTAAGTAGACTTCTGTATAGTAATGAAAAGAAATCCATTGTATTTAAAAGTAATAGGAATCCACTTGTTGTAAGCCGTGCTCATGGAAGAAGGTAAAACAAATGGATGAAAGGTCGTGGATTAATTCTGGCGAATGGGTACCGTTTGATCAAGAGATAAAAGATGTAGAAAACAAATTATGGTGGGTACGTTTTAAATACGCTGCAAAAGGTGCAAATCAGAAAGATAACTTCTTTATGCCTATTGGTAAGATAACAGATAAAGAAGAAAAGTTACTTAAAGAAAAAGCTCTGTGGGGTAAATTAGAAGTTAAATAAGAATAAAAAACAGGCTAGCCATAACGGATAGCCTGTTTTTAATTACGTAAATTTTAATGTGTATTAAATAAAATCAACTTTTCTAATTAAATAAAAGATTTTTCATAGCTATAAAAATAACACTTAAGAATAAAAATACAACACTTCCGAATTTAAAACTAAATAAATTTTAAAGTTTGATAATATGAAAGTGTTTTCATATTACTATTAAAGGAGAGTAATAAAAATGAAAAAAGTAGTTTTCTCTACTTTGTCTATTGTCATGCTTTTAAGTTTTTGTTTTTCCCTAGGGATTCGAGATGCAAGTGCTGAAAGTAAAGCGGTAAGTAAACCTACAAGTAATGTTGATAGTAAATCTAAGCAAGATATTATTAGAAAGATTAAAAAATCAGATATTTATAAGAAACATGCAAATTCAACTTCTATTAATTCGATAAAAGATGAAAATATTATTGTTCACTTAGATAAAGGTGAAAACACTAATGTATATTCAGTTAATTTTATATTTGGTAAAGAATTAGCTAGAAAGAACAATAATCTCTCTATGATTGAATTAAAATATAATGAATCAAACAAAGATATTTTTTATAATCACATGATGTATTCAAAATTTGTTAAACATAATAATAAAGAATATATTAACATGAAAGGTATTTTAAATGATAAACCATACTATGAGTTTAACATAGACCAAAAAGGTCATTACTATGATCAAAATTTTAAAATTACTTCTAAAGATAAAATCGAAGAAGAATCCTTTAAAAATTTACCACCTAAAGAACGTGGTTGGTGCGAATGGGCAGTCGGTGCGTTATGTGGTACTGGTGGAGCAGGAGGATGTTGGGCCGCTGCTGCAGCATTAGGTATCACTACCGGTTGGGGAGGATTTTCATTAGCCGCAATTTGTGGTCTAATAACTTCTCTTGGTTGTACGGGTGCAACAAACTATATTTGTAAATAGGAAAAGGTGATTACATGACAATGTTTATAATGATATTTCTCTTTGTATATTCTATTGTAATTACATTGATGTATTTTAATAAAAAGAAGTAATAAATTTGAGGCCTTAAGTTACTTGGAATTTTGAATTTTAAAATGAGCTTCTTATTATATTAATAATATCGGAACATTATTAATGAGTGCAGTTTTTATTATCAACGATTAGTCCATTGGCGGATGCTAAAGACAATAGTGTTAAAAATGAGCATTCTAGAACAACAACTAATACTAATATTCAACCTCAATATATAACGGTAGATGGAGTAAAAATAAATAGAAACCCTATTTTACCAGTGAATCCAGATGCTCAAAATCGAATTGGAGCAACAAAGATTGTTAAGACTACTATTAAAGTAATAATTAATAATAAAAGTAAGGCAGTTAAAGTGGTAGAAAAAGTTGGTGGAAAGAAAGCTGCTAATGCTTTTAATAAAGCTTATAATCCTTTAGTTAAAGAATTGAAACCGATGTTGAAGTGGAGTGAGGTTCCTGCTAATTCTGTGAGAGATGTGCTATCAGAGTAGGGCGAGCTGCTCACTTATCAGAATCTCAAGCTCATACATTGGGAGTAACATTAAAAGAAGCTGTATCTTGGTGATTCTAATATGTTAGGAGTATTTCTATGTTAAAAGAAAAAGAAAGTTTTCGATTACTTTATCAAGCAATAAAAGAATTGTCGGTTAGAATTGGTGAAAATCAGTTAGAAACTAATTCTGTTAGCTTATTGTTGTTAGATTTTGATTTTGAGCACCAAGTATTTGATGATAACGTTGATATGACGGTGTATTTATGGGGTCTATACTTTTAACGGTTAGTGAGTGGTTCACTAGCCGTTATTTTTTCTAAATAGAAAAGTTTGTACAAACATTAAAAATAGAGGAGGGAGAATAAAAAATAAAGATAATGCCCCGATAATAAATTGTAATGTCAATGAGGCAATCGTTATACCTAATATCATTATAAGTAGTACTTTTACTTTATATTGGTCTTTTTCAATCAATGAATAGCGCTCCTTTCATTGGTCAAATATTAATACAACACAGCCCCTCAAGTAACAGTAAAAAATGGATGGTAAGTACCGTTTCTATCAACAGGCTTAATTTTATTAAGTGATTCAATAAAGTGATCATTGTTAGTACCAAAATATATATGAGAAAATCATCATTAAACTTAGCCTCAATCGAAACTTATTTTGTGAATTGCTAGATTTAATTAAAAAAATGAACTTACAAAAGCATAACAAATCAGAATTGAATTTCAATCTTTCTTATAACATGAATCACTATTCTTTTCTTTAAGTTAAATTTTCTTCAAAAAGGACACGGGAATATGCCAAAAGAATGAACAGTGTTCTTCAATGTAAGGGCTTTGATATGAATCTTAAAATTTCATTAACTTATAGCCTATTTATAGATTTTAAATATATAATACAGTTAATGAATTTATAGTAATTCAATATAGCACCGATGATGATTAAAAGCTAAAAGCCAAATTTATAACATAATCGCTCAGCATTTTAGAAAATGACTATTGATGGGGAAGTATTCCCACGATTCGATACTACAATGTTTAATAGTTATTAACTTCATCTTTTTTAGCGGTAGGAGTAATATTTGTGCATATTGTTTTATTTTATTTTCTGTCAAAATTCATATAGAAAGGGTACATCATGAAAAATTTATTTAACAAATACAAATATCATGCACTTATACTTCTGGCAGTATGGAGTTTTTTCTCTGGTTGCAAAATCTTTTATGAGAGTTTTGGTAAACCGAATGGGTTAGAAGATAAGTATCCATTATTTTTGCTTAATATCTCTCTTATTGCTATCTATGCGATACCATTAATTTTACTCACTCGTTATTTAGCAAAACGCTTTGAAATTTCTAAAAAAGTAATTCATTTAAGTTGGGTGATGGCGCTAACTGCTTCTGTCTATTTTTCTGATATCGGCCATACAATCGTAGGATATATTACAATTGTCATTTTTAAAATTCCAGATTCTATTAGAGCAGATTGGGGACCGGCGATTGGTGGACCTTTAGCTGAAGAATTCGGTAAAGGCCTCGCAGTGTTACTTGTATTGCTTATCCTCAAAAAAATGGATTTAAAGAACGCTTTAGTGAGTGGTATGATTATTGGTCTAGGTTTCCAAATTATCGAGGATTGTAATTTTACTTTCCAAGAAATATTTTTAGCTAAAGCTGATGGCTTTTCTGTGCTTCTAGAGCGAATTGCTTTTTCAGGTGGTACACATTGGGTATTCACACTGATCTTTGCCATTGGCATAGTGGCGCTTATTGCTAAAGATACTGGTATAACTAAAATACAAGGTTTAGTTTGTGTCCTTGTAGCAATACTGATGCACTTCATTTACAATACGCCTTTCAATGAAGGAATAGGTTCAAATACAGGTAACTTCACAGTGTTACTACTCACATTAAACCTATCTTTGGCACTTCTAGCATTTAAGACGGTGGATAAGGTTGTAACTCATCAAAAGGGTCAATTCCCGAATCATTAATTAATATTATAAAGGGACAAATTCATTTTTAAGATATAACATGATAGATTTCATAGGTTCTATACTTTTAACAGGTGAACGATAGCTTCACGAATTTATAAAAGTATAGAACCTATTTTTATTAAGTTCTAGCACTTACGCTAAGTAATAGTTTTTTAACAAGATTGACTTCACAAATGAAGTTTAAGGAAAAAAATGATATGAAAGATGTAAAAAAAGAAATTGCACAACTTTTATATTACATTTAAAATGAAAGGACACACATAGACATTCTCTGAATTCCAATCAGTGTATATGACATAAAATTAATAATGAGATGTTAATATTGACCAATTTAACTAAAATCAAAATAAGAACGGCTATCAATTATATCATTGGTATCGTAGCCTTGGATGCAGCATTTTACATACTTTTCATTTTGTAAAAACTAGTGAGTCCATCATAAAAGTAGGCCAGTTTTTCAACTGACCCATGATGTTGTTTATTTAATTCAAATATTAAGTTTTACAATTCTAAATTGCAGTATAGCCACCATCGACTAAAAGTGTCGTACCATTGACAAAGCTCGCATCATCACTTGCTAAAAATAGAACAGATTTAGCCACCTCTTCTGGTCGGCCTAATCGACCTTGTGGATGCAGACTTTCTAAATATTTTTTGCTGTCTTCTTCAATATCCTTTAATAGCGGTGTCTCAATATAACCTGGGCACACTGCATTAATACGTACTCCTTCTTTGGCATAAGCTGTACATAAATTTTGAGTTAGCAATTTAACGCCACCTTTTGCTGAGGAATATGCCGTTGTATGTGGTAAAGAAACAAAACTATGAATGGAACCACAATTAACGATGACACCCTTACTCTCCTGTTTTAAAAATTGTTCAATGGCATATTTATTTGACAAAAATACTCCAGATAAATTGACATCAATCGTTTTTTTCCAATCTTCAAATGAGAGATCTACAGCTTTTGTATCTTTTGCAATGCCCGCATTTGCAAACATGATGTCTAATCTACCAAAATGTTCAACAGTTTTTTTAATTAATCGGCTAACGTCTTCTTCGACAGTGACATCTGTAGAGACAAAGAGGGCATCTTTACCATTCTTATTAAGCTCCTCTACAAACTCTTCACCATGATTCCCTATATTTGCAACAACTACTTTAGCACCTTCTTCAGCAAATAATTCAACTGTTGCTTTTCCGATTCCACTTGCGCCTC
Organism: Staphylococcus sp. 11511212; assembly: GCF_011394755.1. Taxonomy (NCBI): domain Bacteria; kingdom Bacillati; phylum Bacillota; class Bacilli; order Caryophanales; family Staphylococcaceae; genus Staphylococcus; species Staphylococcus sp. 11511212. Next base: position 56,150 of record NZ_JAANBQ010000003.1, read on the forward strand.
CAGTGACTATGGCAACCTTATTTTCTAGTCTTTTCATTTTCAAAACTCCCTTAATTAAATTTGTAATTCTACAATTTGAATTACTGTATATATACCACGTTAAATCGATGGTTAAAACACTTTCAAATCGTTTTTCTGAATAGATGTGGAGATTACCTTAGGAATATAAATGTATTTAACGATTTTTTAATAAACAGTATTTAATGTGAGGGAGACTTTATGAAAACGTATTTTCTAATCAAGAAAGCATGATGCGGTTTTCGATACTTTTAATAAATTTTATCATATTAGGTTTTTTATTATTTTTTTAAGGGTAGATTTAAGAGTAGTGAATGCTTTCAGGAGGTGAGAATAATAATGAAAAGATTGAAAAATTTCATTCTAGGGTTGTTAATTGTTGTGATTGTTGGTTTTCTATTATTTATGTACATAGATCATCAATTGATTAAACAATATCAAAATTATTTTTACCAGTTCAATTGGTTCCAACCATTATTAATTGGATTGGCAGGCTTTTTAATTTTAATCGGTTTAATATTATTCTTTAGCGCATTTAAACCGACACATCGAAAACCAGGTTTATATAAAGATTATAGTGACGGTCATATCTATGTTTCTCGCAAGTCTATCGAAAACACAGTTTATGATACTTTGAAACAATATGATGATATTCGTCAACCTAACGTCATTTCTAAACTTTATAATAAGAAGAATAATAGTTATATCGACATCAAAGCAGATTATTTAGTACCAACAAGTACAACAAATGTACAAACTCTCAATGAGAAGATTCGTAACGATATTAAAGAAAGTGTTGAACACTTTGCTGAGATACCTGTTCGTAAACTTGAGATAAATGTACGTGATCAACGTAAAAATTCAAATGAGCCACGTGTTGTATAGTTGTGAAAAGGAGGGTTTCCATGAATAATAATGAAAATCACCAATCGAACCAAGCTGCAGTTGAAACGTTAGCAAATTTTTTCAATGCATATAAATGGCGCATTATTGGCTTTCTCTTATTTCTAATTTTAGCTATTTTGTTTATTACACTTGGTTTTTGGAAAACTATCCTTATTGCCTTTTTGTGTTTAGTAGGAATAGGATTAGGGTATATTAAAGATCGTACGCAAGATTTCTTGAATTTCATAAATAGACTTAGTTAGTTTAGATGAAAAAAAGAGAAAGTATTAATTTAAAAGGAGTGTTTTAAATGGCTAATCAAAATTTCAAACAAGCTTATAATGAACAAACAGGTGTAAATGATAAAGTACGTGAAGAAAAAGAAAAAAACGCTCAAAGTGAACCTCAATTCAAAAATAACCTTACTTTCACTGATGAAGTCGTTGAAAAAATTGCTGGCATTGCTGCACGTGAAGTCAATGGTATTTTAGATATGAAAGGCGGCTTTGTAGATAGCTTAAGTGGTTCATTTTCAAGTGGCAATAACGTTACACAAGGTGTAAGTGCTGAAGTTGGCGAAAAACAAGCTGCTATTGATTTAAAAGTTGTATTAGAATATGGTGAATCAGCACCAAAAATTTTCCGTAAAGTTACTGAAATTATTAAAGAGCAAGTAAAACACATGACTGGTTTAGACGTTGTTGAAGTGAACATGCAAGTAGACGATGTGATGACTCGTAAAGAATGGCAACAAAAAAATGAAAAAAATAGACAAAACAATAACGAAAACAAAGGTTTACAATAATTTCGTTGTTCACACCTAGCACAATTTGTGTTAGGTGTTTTTTTATGTCTTGAGATGTGAGGTGAACTTCTTAATGAGAGTTTTACTTTGTAAAGTAGCATGAAAATATAAATTTTAATAAATGACAATTGTGACTTTTAGATTTTGGGTTATTAATTCCTAAAGCTAAAGTTGCCCCCTAATTTGAGTCCTCTTTGTGCAACGCAATCAAATAAAGTTTATAATAGTATTGAGATTGTTTTTGGAGGCATAGATATGAAACATTGGCTTGAAATACGTGCAACCGAACAGCCTGATTTTATTGCGATAGAAACAGATGAATCGCAAATGACTTTTAAAGAATTATATGCACATTCAGTAGAGTTCGGGAAAAAATTAAAATCTTTAAATGTGCCACGTTTAGGATTTTACGTTAACAATACGATTGAAGCTATCATTGCTGTGCATGCCGCATGGCTTTACGGCATAGAAGTAGTGATGATTAATCACAGATTAACGTCAAATGAAATCATCAAACAATTAGACTCTGTCAATGTGCGCGATGTGATTACTACAAAACCGATAGAACTATCCGAATCGATAAATGTCTATTTATATCATGAAGTTCAATCAATATGTAATTCCGAGCCTACTGCTTTTGCAGATTTTAACATCCAAAATATTGCTTCTATAATGTTTACTTCTGGCACTACGGGTCCTCAAAAAGCTGTGCCACAACGTTTTAAAAATCATTTGGCAAGTGCAAAAGAATGCAAGGCTACATTAGGATTTTCCTCAGAATCTAAGTGGCTCACTGTTTTGCCAATTTATCATATTTCAGGTCTTAGTATCATTATTAGAAGTGCTATATATGGTTTTACTGTTTATTTAAAAGAAAAATTTGACGTTGTGGAGACCCTTGAATGTATCAAATCGAAACAGTTAACGCATGTTTCATTAGTCCCCCAAACTTTGATTAGACTCATGAATGGTGGGTTAGATCAACCGTATACTTTAGAAAAAATCTTGCTAGGCGGGGCGAAACTAGACGAAACGATGATTCAGAGCGCTTTAGAACGTGAACTTCCGATTTATAATTCTTTTGGCATGACAGAAACTTGCTCCCAATTTTTAACTGCTTCTCCTAAGATGCTTAAAACGCATCCCAATACAGTCGGAGTGGTAGGACCTTCACAAGAAATTAAAATCAGTCAGCCCAATGCTCAAGGACATGGCATACTATGTGTTAAAGGACAAAATGTGATGGAGGGCTATCTTTATCCAAGTGAAGTGAATTCGCAAGCTTTTGATGATGAAGGCTTTTTTAATACGGGAGACATCGCAAGTGTCAATGATGGCTATGTAACGATTTATGATCGTAGAAAAGATTTAATTATTAGTGGCGGAGAAAATATTTATCCGTTCGAAATTGAGGCTTTAACAAAAACATTTCATGGCGTTGAAGATGCGATGTGTGTGGGCATTCCCGACGACACTTGGGGTGAACGACCGATTCTTTATGTAGTTAGTTCCATAGGGGAAAAAGTGATTACAGGTCTACAAGAATTGTTAAATGAACGCTTAGCAAAATACAAACATCCTAAAGTGATATATTTAGTAGAAACTTTACCATATACAAGTACTGGTAAATTACAAAGACAGGTTTTAAATGAGGGACATTTATGATTATAAAAGATGTCAATTTTTATATTTTTGAACCTTGTTTTAAACAAATGATTCAAACTCCAAAAGTGACAATGACCCACCGTAAAATACTGATTATCGGACTTGTAGATAACACGGGTAAAGAATGGTTTGGAGAATCTAATGTTTTTGATTCAGATTGGTATTACGAAGAAACCATTGATTCTGTAAAAAGAGATATTTTAAATTGGTTTACCCAAACGAAGGGGCAACCGTTACATTTCTTTGACCAATTGGTTGAAAGTTTAAATCTTCTCAACGAGGCACCAGCAGCTAGAGCAACTGTGATGATGGCGTTATATCCGAATTTTCATACGTTATCTTATTTTCAAATTGCGCCCATACAAACGATTAATGGAGATTTTAATGATAGAATTGTGCAATTAGATCACGTCGCACGTCTAAAACTAAAGTGGTCATCACATATTTTAGAACAAGTTCAAATAATACGACTTATGTATCCTGATATGCCAATTAGTATTGACGCAAACCAAACGTTATCTGCATCGGATGTACCGACTTTAAAACAATTAACTAAAGCACAGATTTCTTATATAGAGGAACCTTTTCATACGAATGAATTATTAAAAAAGGCGGACGTGTTACCACCTATTGCTATTGATGAACAAGCCACTTCTATACAGGCTATTTCTCAACTTCGTAAGTCTTATCCTATCTCTGTTGTTGTGATAAAACCATTTCGCCTAGGTGGAATTGATCGGACGCTAGAGTTAATCCATCAATTGCAAAAAGAGGGTGTCAAAATTGTTATAGGAGGCATGTATGAAGCTGCATTAAGTCGATATTATACAGCGTGGCTCAGTCAACAAGGAGACTACGCAGGGGATGTGACACCACATGGTTACTATTTTGACGTTGACTTGTGTGCAACATCAGGTCAACTTAGGGACGGACAATTATATTTTCAGCCCCCAACGGTTGACCGTCGTTGTTTAAAGCCTTTTTAATGTTTGTTTTCTTTTTTTAAAGGTACAGGATCAAAGCCCCCTTTATGGAGTGGATGACATTTTGAGATTCTTTTGATTCCAAGCCATGTTCCTTTGATTGCGCCATGAACTTGGATGGCCTCGATTGTATAATTGGAACATGTTGGGTAAAATCGGCAAGATGGAGGCGTAAGAGGGGATATAAATTTTTGATAAAACCGTATAGGTGCAATGAAGAGTCGTTTCAAAGTTGAAACCTCCTTTTTTGTATTGATTTTATTTTAACATAATGAGTAAAGGGGAATGGCATTTGGAGTTTATTGATCAGAAGAACCAACATATTACTTTACGTTTTTGTGGCCCAAATGATGAACGAACAGGGGATCATGTCTTAGGACTGACACGATTCAACCAACAATGGTTATTTACAAAACATCGTCGTCGGGGCATTGAATTTCCAGGAGGTAAACGCGAGCAAGGTGAGTCGAGTGAAATCGCATTGGCCCGTGAAATCTATGAAGAGACAGGAGGACAATTGGAAGCGGCTTACTACATCGCGCAATATACTGTGTCAAATGAAGTACGGACGTTTTCTAAAGATGTCTTTGTCTGTTTTATTCATTCGATAGATTCTAAAAATGATTATTTTGAAACTGATGGACCAATTTGTTTTGAGACCCTTGATGATATTCCTGATATAAATAAAAGCTTTTTGTTAGAAGATCCAGCCATATTGAAATGTGTTGAAAGGATGGGTGAGCTTGGATTTTATTAATCGTAAACGGATGCCATCACAACTACAAACACACCGTGTCGAAGAATTAACGTATGCGGTCGAAGGTCTTCATGTCAAAGGGTTAAGTTTAATCCCATTTCAACCTGTACGACGCATTATTGTTTATTTACGTGGAGGAAAAGGTCAAGTCGGACGCGTGAGACTTGCGCGGCTCTTACAATTTATTGATAATCATACGCTAGTATTTGCCCCGTATTATCGAGGGAATAACGGGAGTGAGGGACAAGATGATTTTGCGGGAGAAGATTTGAAGGATGTGACAGTAGCTATTCAAATTTTAAAAGCGCAATTCCCAGAAGCTCATCTTCATTTGATAGGATTTTCAAGAGGCGGGATTCAAGGTCTTTTAACATTTCAAGATGCACAAGTAGATAGCTATATTATCTGGGGGGGAGTGAGTGACTTACATTTAATGTATGAAGAACGTGTCGATTTGAGAGGGGTGTTACGACGAATGGTGGGTCATCCTAAAAAGGCGCTGCAAGCTTATGAAAAGCGAGATGCAATGAAACATATTGGCAAAAGCGCGCCCCCCATTTTAATTATTCACGGAGGCAAAGATGTGCAAGTGGGGATTCATCAAGCTTATACTTTAGAAGCCCATCTAAAAAAAGTTGGAGCTACATTTGAGGCTTTTTACCAACTTGATGAAGGACATGTTCCGCGGCCAAATGCGATGTGTCAAGTACTAAAAGTGATTCAACAATGGATGGAAAATATTGAATTCCATAAAACAAATAAAAAGCTGTGAAGTGTCTATAATAGACGCATTCACAGCTTTAATTATTACCCTTTAAATCCACCTGATTTTTCAAGATGTTCAGTTTCTGGACCAAACTTTTTGAAATTGTCTTTAAATCTTGCCACTAAGTCTCTGGCTTGTTTGTCATAGGCTTCTTTATTTGTCCAAGCGTTGATAGGTTGTAAAATTGTTGTAGGAACATCCTCAACCGTCTTAGGAATACTTAAGCCAAAGATGTGATCTTCTTCAAACTCTGAATTTTTAAGTTTTCCACTGATTGCATCATTAACCATTTTTCGTGTATGACGAAGTTCAATACGATTGCCTTCACCATATTTTCCACCAGTCCAGCCTGTATTCACTAAATATACATCTACATCATGCTTGTCGATTAAACGACCTAATAAGTCGGCATAGACTTTGGCATTTAATGGTAAGAATGGGGCACCAAAGCAAGTTGAAAATGAAGGTTGTGGTTCCGTAATACCACGCTCAGTACCAGCAAGTTTAGATGTGAAACCACTTAAGAAGTGATACATCGCTTGATCTTTCGATAATTTTGAAATTGGAGGTAAGACACCAAAAGCATCTGCTGTTAAAAAGATAATTGTGTTAGGATGTGATGCTTTTGAAGGTACGACAATATTATCGATATGATGAATAGGGTAGGCAGCACGTGTGTTTTCTGTTAATTTGTTATCATCAAAATCGACATAACCATGCGCATCGACAACACAGTTTTCTAAAACAGTACCGTAACGAATGGCATTAAAAATTTGTGGTTCTTTTTCTTCTGAAAGATGAATTGCTTTTGCGTAACAACCGCCTTCAATGTTGAAAACACCATTTTCATTCCAACCGTGTTCATCATCACCGATTAATTTACGATTAGGGTCAGCTGATAATGTGGTTTTCCCTGTACCAGATAAACCGAAGAATAGGGCGACATCCCCTTTATGGCCTACATTAGCAGAGCAATGCATACTCATAATATCCTGTTCAGGTAATAAGTAGTTCATGACAGAGAAGATTGATTTCTTCATTTCGCCTGCATACTCAGTGCCACCAATTAAAACAGTTTTGTGCTTAAATGAAATAATTACGAATGTTTCAGAACGTGTGCCATCTTTTTCTGGGTTGGCTTTAAAAGTAGGTGCTGAAATGATTGTGAAGTCTGCTTTTATCTTAGAGGCTTCTTCTTTTGAGCTAGGCTTAATAAATAAGTTTTGTGCAAATAGATTATGCCAAGCAAATTCGTTCACAACAGTAAGGTCAAGTTGGGAATCTTTATCGCTCCCTGCATAGCCATTGAAAACAAAAACTTCTTCTTTTTGATCTAAATATTCGATAACCTGATAGTATAAGTTTAAAAACTTTTCTTCAGAGATAGGTTGGTTAATTGGACCCCAATCAATATCATCTTTCACTTGAGGGTTATCTACAATATATTTATCTTTAGGAGAACGACCCGTATACTCTCCAGTTTTAGCATTAATAGCGCCAAGTTCAGTCAATTCAGCTTCTTCTCGTTTTAAAATTTTATTGTAGAGTTCTGTCGTTGTTAATTGAAAGTGAGATGAAGGCTTGTGAATTAAAGCATCAATTGCTTGTGTGTCAAATGACATGAATAATCCCTCCAATAGTTATTTCGGTAATGTAAGCCTTTACAATTCAAGAGTATAACACATTGATTTCATTATCCCTACCAAATTTAGGTAATTTATTAAGAAAAATAAATAGATTGAGATATCGCTGATATATTTGAGTAACATAAGCTGTGGTGGAATTGACACTAAACATAAATTTATGTAATATAGTGCTTAACGGATTCTCTTATCCTGAGTGGTGGAGGGACATGGACCCAATGAAACCCAGCAACCTCTTCTTAATGAAGAAAGGTGCCAAACCGTTTGCGGACAAATATTGTCTGAACGATAAGAGCGAATGGACGTTTAGAGCCTTCTCTCTATTTTATAGTGTGAAGGCTCTTTTTTGTTGGCTCAGTTAGAGAGAGAACTTCGTAATTATTAAAAATCAAAGGAGCTTATTATGACGTACAATAGACGATTATTTACATCAGAGTCGGTCACAGAAGGCCACCCCGATAAAATTGCAGATCAAATTTCTGATGCAATTTTAGATGAAATTTTAAAAGGTGATCAAAATGCCCGAGTAGCTTGTGAAACTACTGTAACGACAGGTATGGCTTTAATAGCTGGAGAAATTTCAACTTCAACTTATGTTGATATTCCTAAAGTTGTGAGAGAAACAGTGAAGCAAATCGGTTATACACGAGCAAAATATGGCTACGACTACAAAACGATGTCCGTATTAACTGCAATTGATGAACAATCTCCTGATATTGCACAAGGCGTAGACCGCGCGTTAGAATATCGTGATAATGAAAGTGATGAAGCATTAAATATTGGTGCGGGAGACCAAGGTTTAATGTTTGGCTACGCTACTGATGAAACAGATACGTATATGCCGTTGCCAATTGATTTATCACACAAATTATCAAAACGCTTAACAGAAGTGCGTAAAAACGGTACATTAGAATATTTAAGACCAGATGGAAAAGTACAAGTAACGGTAGAATATGATTCGAATAACCAACCTCAACGCATTGATACCATCGTCATTTCAACACAACATCACGAAGAAGTCGAATTAGAAAAAATACAAGAAGACCTTAAAGAACATGTGATATATCAAACAGTTCCAAAAGAATTAATAGATGAAGAGACAAAGTTCTTTATTAATCCAACTGGTCGATTTGTGATCGGGGGACCTCAAGGTGATGCAGGTCTCACTGGACGCAAAATAATCGTAGATACGTATGGCGGCTATGCCCGTCATGGAGGAGGTGCTTTCTCAGGAAAGGATCCAACAAAAGTTGACCGCTCAGCCGCTTATGCCGCTCGCTATGTTGCGAAAAATATTGTGGCTGCAGGTTTGGCTAAAAAGTGTGAAGTTCAAATCGCTTATGCTATTGGAGTTGCGCAACCAGTCTCCATATCAATAGATTCTTTTGGCACAGGCAAAGTTTCAGAAGATATTCTTATTGAGGCAGTTCGACAAAACTTTGATTTAAGACCTGCAGGTATTATTAAAATGCTAGATTTACAACGTCCTATCTATAAACAAACCGCAGCTTATGGTCATTTTGGACGAAATGATATTGACGTACCTTGGGAAAAAACAGACAAAACAGAGATTTTAAAAGAAGCGGTCGCTTCAGAGAAATAATGTTTTTTCTATAAAGACTCGCGATTTGATGTGCTTTTTTATATAATGTATATATTAAAGTAAATGTAGAAAAAGGTAGGTAATTGTTAATGTCTCAATTAGATCCAATTCAGATTGGGTTGATCGCTGTGAGTGTACTAGCACTTTTATTTTTAGTTTTATTTTTGTTTGCCTTGCGTAGCAAAAAAAAGGCTAAAGAAACGTACGCGAATCAGTATCAATCCAGAGAAACAAAATTAAACAATGAGCATAAAGAAGCGTTAGAAAAGGCGCGCATCGAAAAGAAAAAATCAGATACGCGTCATAAAGAGGAATATGACACGATGGTTTCCTCAAAAAACCGTGAAATTGATGCTTTAAAATTATTTTCTAAAAATGATAGTGAGTACATTACAGATATGAGATTGCTAGGCATACGTGAGCGATTGGTAAAAGAAAAGCGAATTCGTCCTGAAGATATGCATATCATGGCTAATATCTTTATGCCTACAAATGATTTGGAAGAGATTACGCGCATTAGTCACCTTGTACTTACAAGAACAGGTTTATATATTATTGATTCAGAATTACTAAAAGGTCATGTTTATCAAGGTGTGAGTCAAAACCAATTTAGAGAAAATCCAATGATGGAACATGTTTTCAAAACATTACATTTAGATGGTCAAACGCCACAAACCATCGTGCTTGATCAAAAAGAAGATCAACAAAAACTTACGGTTATTGATTACACAAAGCATCTTGATTCAGTAGAAAAACTAGCAACGACGTTACAACAAAAACTTAACCTTAAATATGCACCGACCCCTATCTTATACTTTAATCCAAGACATGAAGGGGATATTACGATTTCTAATTATGCCCCACAAAGTGGAACAAAGGTGTTAGTAGGGCCTGCGCAACTTGACGAATTTTTTAACAAATTTGTTTTCCATGGTAGAATTCAATATGATGTGAATGATCTTCAAGCGATTATGGATGAAATTGAAGCGTTCAATTAATTGTATATCAATTATTTTAGAGAAAGTGGATTTCACGCCTAAGGGTGGGGTCCACTTTTTTTGATTTTGGAGCATGTAAGTAAACATGTCATCATTTATTCATTCGGTTTCATTAATGTAACGAGCGAAAGGAGAAGATGTTAATCATTGTGTTTTTATATGGATAATTTGTAGCGTAAAAACATATTATTTTACGATGAAGATTCCACTCGGGTATGATTAAAGTGAACAAGAAAGGATGAGTGCGATATGCAATACGTTAAATTTTATAATGATCATCAAATGCCTCAAGTAGGTCTAGGTGTTTTTAGAGTGAAAAATGATGATACAGCAAAAGAAGCGGTCAAACATGCTATTTTAAATGGTTATAGAAGCATTGATACGGCAATGATTTATGAAAATGAAGAAAAAGTTGGTGAAGGTATTAGAGAAGCTTTAGAAGCCTCTCAACTTAAAAGAGAAGATTTATTTATAACATCTAAGTTATGGATGAGTGATTATGGACGAGAAAATGTGGCAGAAGCTTATGAAACATCTCTGAAAAAACTTGGACTTGACTACTTAGATTTATATTTAGTACATTGGCCAGGCCAAGATGAAGATGTGATGATTGACACTTGGAAAGGTATGGAGGCATTATATAAAGAAGGAAAAGTTAAAAACGTAGGTGTTAGCAATTTTAATATTGAGCATTTAGAACGATTACTTGCTGAGACTTCAATCAAACCTGTTATTAACCAAGTGGAGTTTCATCCATATTTAACACAAACAAAACTAAGAGCGTATCTCGAAGCGCAACACATTAAAATGGAATCCTGGTCTCCATTAATGAACGCCCAAATTTTAGATGATAACACAGTTCAAGAGGTTGCTAATGAAGTGAAGCGCACACCGGCACAAGTGATTATCCGTTGGAACATTCAACATGGTGTTGTAACCATTCCAAAATCAGTGACGCCAAACCGTATAGATGAAAATTTAAATGTATTTGACTTTGAATTAAGCGAAGCACAAATGACACGCTTAGATCAATTAAATGAAGATCGTCGTATTGGACCTGATCCACTTACATTCAATGGTCAATAAATCTATTTAGAACAAAAAAGTTAAAAAGAATCTCAGCATGTTTTCTATTACGTGAAAAACGCATGTTGAGATTCTTCTTTATAAAATACTATCATAAATTATTTAGACATTATTTCATTAAAATACCTATTTTAATGAAATGAGTCAAATAAAACGAACGAGCACTGATAACCAATAAAAATAGCGATAAAACAACCTAAATATTGTATGACAAATAGCAAAATGAATGATTGCCAATGTCGATGTTGAATCATTTTAATAAGATCTAATTGTAAGGTTGAAAATGTGGTGAATCCTCCTAATATGCCTACAAAAACGAAAAAATATAATGCGTGGTGCTCTGTGAATAAAGGCGTCAAAAAGCCAAACATAAAGCAACCACTTATATTAATGATAAATGTAGATAATGGAAAGGAGTAGCGTCCTTGTGGAGGAATGAGTTCAGTGAGAAAAGCTCTTAAAGTGGCGCCAATGCCCCCGCCAATTAAAATAGCAATGAGTGTCATGATAAATCCGCTCCCAATTTATAACCGAAGCCACAACTAATTAATCCCATGCCACTACTTACTATAAAGTAAAACAAGACTTCGAACCATGCCTCATTTTGAACAAATGAATAGAGTTCAAATTGAAAAGTTGAGAATGTCGTTAAGGCTCCTAAAACCCCGGTTGTAACCGCTTTTTTTAACTGAGGATATCTTTTAAAAAGATGGAGTGCATATGTGCTTATAAGCCCCATAAAAAAAGCTCCGATAATATTGGCGAAAAAAGTGCCAACCGGTAGCTCATACCAAAAGGGGATTAAGGAACAAAAGTAACGCAGCAAAGCACCCAAAGCTCCACCTAAAAAAATAAAAAAGTACTGCATATTTCCACCACTTTCGCTTAGAAAATACCAAATGTAAATAGCGATGTAATGATATGGAAAATAATCACAATTAATAAGAACCAAGGTAGGAGTTTAGAAGCTTTATGTATCCAACTCTTTGATTTAGGCAAATACTTAATAGACTTATCTGCAAAAATAATAGCAAGGATTAAAATGAGCGCATTAACAAAAATGCTAAATATAATGATTTTCACTACGGATTGAAAGTGTAAGTTTAATAAAGGATTCATGGAGTTTAAATATAAGCTAATAAGTGTTAGCAATAAAGCTAAATAAAAGTATTTTTTGGATTTTGACATATGAATGCCTCCTTATCGTTACATATCATATCATATTTTATTTCATTAAAGAAATGGATACTTTTGATAATTTGTAAGCGTAAATATAGCGTTAAGACTATAAAAAATGATATAACTTAAATATCTAATCTTACTTCTAGGAGGGCATTATGAATAATTTAAAAGTGCAAGTATTTGCAGATGGTGCAGATATTAACCAAATGAAACAAGCATATCAAAATAAAGAGGTTGACGGTTTTACAACGAATCCGAGTTTAATGGCTAAAGCAGGTGTCAAAGATTACAAACAATTTGCTAAAGAAGTTGTAGAAGCTATTCCGGATGCTTCAATTTCTTTTGAAGTTTTCGGAGATGATATGGAAACAATGGAAAAAGAAGCTGAAATCATCCAACAATTTGGTGAAAATATTTTTGTGAAAATACCTATTGTAAATACAAAAGGTGAAACAATGTTACCTTTAATTAAAAAGTTGTCTGCAAAAGGTGTGAAATTAAACGTCACAGCTGTTTATACGATCGAACAAGTTAAAGACATTACAGAAGCAGTGACTGAAGGCGTAGAAACTTATGTATCTGTATTTGCAGGGCGTATTGCAGATACTGGTGTAGATCCTTTACCGCTTATGAAAGAGGCAGTAGAAGTCACTCATAGTAAAAAAGGTGTGCAATTGCTATGGGCAAGTTGTCGTGAATTATTCAATGTCGTACAAGCAGACGAAATTGGTGCAGATATTATTACTTGTCCAAGTGATGTCGTTAAAAAAGTACCCAACATCGGCCGTGATATAAATGAACTTTCAGTCGATACAGTTAAAGGATTTTCTAAAGACATTCAAAGTTCAGGTTTAAGTATTTTATAATCGAGTCAATGTAAACAAAGAAGACTCAAACACTTCGGATTTTTCCGAAGGTTTGAGTCTATTCTTTTATCATATTTCATAACCCATAAGGAGTAATTCAATGATTAAAAGTTCAAGAGAAAAGACAATTACAAAACAACTATGGTATTTAAATAAAAAAGAGAAAACACGTTTGGCTCAAACACTCAGACACTATGATGAAAGCGAGTTTATTCAAAATTACAAAACAAACAATCAATTTGTCGTCTCTTTTTTAAAGCAAAAAGTATTTAATTCCAAAGAAAAATCTCAAATGCATTTATTAGGCGCTTTGATAGGTTTATTCGTTGCCAATGTGATATTATTAGGCTTTTTCATTTTAGGCCTATTATTAACTTTAACTTCAGTAAAGCATCTAATAGATCCTACATCTTCATTGAATGGGGCGTACGTGAGTATAATTATGATTACGAGTATTTTTGCTACACTCCTCACATTATTATTAATGAAACCTGTGAATGCATTTTTTACAAAACGATTAATTGATTATAAATTAAATCGAATGCATAAGTAGCTGACTTAATAGCATACATTCTTTCCATTTTTTAGCACAGAAGGTTATTGGGGCATTGACAGTAATCTGATGATAATTTGAAAAAATTATGTGTGTTTGTCTTCTAAAAGAATGCATTCCAATGACTTGTACCATATTGATATAAATTTGCTCTGTGGAACGTTTGGCATAAAGTGGACAGATGATGAGTTGAGGAGAAACAAAGATTGGAATATATTGTCCAATATGGAGCAATTCACTGGAGAGTGCAATTTGTGTGGATAAATGTTTGTGGTGTTCTTTAAGTAACACTTGGATAAAACGTTGAAGGCTAAGCGTTGAATATATAGAAAAAGTGGTATATTGTACCTTTAAAGCATACGTTAAAGACTCAGCAGTTTTAAAATATAATAAAGTGTGATTGTTCAATGAGTACATCTTCCTTTCTATGGACGGGGGCTCATGTTGCTTTTTAAGATGTCATAAGTTTGCCGTTGATAATTTTTGATTGTGCTTAAAGCACAACACATCTTCTCACATATTTCTTTTTGCGTGTAGCCTTGAAGATGGTAAACGAGCCATTGACGTTGTTTGGATGTCAGTTGATTAAATATGAAATAAAGTTCTAGTGATAAGAATGATGTTTTCGGAGCTATTTGAGTAGCGAGGGAAGCTTCTGATAAAATGGTGATCATCTGTTGTTTTCTAAAAAGATCTAAAAGATAAAAGTGAAGTTTAGTGCGGAGATAAGCATGGAAATTTTTCGAACGTCTGTAATCATATTGATGTTGGAGTTCCCATAAACGAATCATCAACATTTGAAAATACTCATCATAATTATACCGAATATAGTATTTTTTGAGAAGATAGTGTATATACTTTTCATATTTCATATATAAATCTTCGTAATTCATAATTTTCCTCCTAATGTAAAATTGACCGGTCGAATCTTTTGTATCAGTTTTTATTAATTGAGGCACATGGATTTTTATGATATTTTTAGATTGAATTCAACGTAACAACGACATAAAGGTTTGTGTTTTAGAAAAATTTAGTCCTTAATGTAGAATTTCGACGTTTTTTACATAGAATGGGAAATGGAGGAACATATGGATTACGAACATTTAAACTTAGAACATTTTTTCGCACGTCATGATGATTTAGACATTATCCGTGATCGATCTGAGTTTGTCATGATTAATAATATGACGAAAGAAATGATGTATCGTGAAGGCGCTACAGAGGGAACAATAGACTTAACACAATATTATTATAAAAATCGTTCTCAAGCTGTAAGCTTTATTATGATGGATTATTCTCGCCCTAAACAGTAATGAATTTCTTTACATATTCATTACTTTTTTTTTATGAATTCATGACAAGGTATAACTTCAATTGTTTTCGGGTCATATTGGTGGTAAAATTTGTATTCAAGCGTGAATGTTTAATAGAAACTTCTTTTTTCTATTGAAACAACATTTTGAAGAGGTGTGTTTATGAGAAAGCACAAAAAAGGTTCAATAATAACTGTAGTGTTGTTACTAATTGTGACGGCAATTGCAGGATTTTTATTTTTTTCAATGATTAAAGACCAAATCTTTTTCAAATCGGTTAAGCAGGTCGAACGTGTTGAAAAATTGAATGTAACATTAGATCAAGCAGCCAAAAAACAAATAGACAACTATACGAGTCAACAAGTGTCAAATAAAGACCATACAAATTGGCGTGATGCCTCTCCGACTGAAATTCGTCAGGCGATGGATAGTTCAGGATTTATGGATGACAAAAAACAAAAATATCAATTTTTAGATTTATCACAATATCAAGGCATTGATGAAAATCGTATTAAACGTATGTTAATCAATCATCCTACATTGCTTAACCATACTGAGGATTTCTTAAATGCAGCAAAAGCAAAACATGTGAATGAGGTTTATTTAATTTCTCATGCGCTATTAGAAACTGGTTCAGTAGCCTCTGAACTTTCTAAAGGTGTCGAAATCGATGGTAAAAAATATTACAACTTTTATGGTGTCGGTGCTTTAGATGAAGACCCGATTAAGACTGGCGCAGAATATGCGAAGAAAAAAGGTTGGGATACGCCACAAAAAGCCATTTACGGTGGTGCCGAATTTATTCATGATCATTATTTAAAAAACCCTGAACAAAATACACTTTATAGTATGAGATGGAATCCTAAAAATCCTGGAGAACATCAATATGCAACAGATATTAATTGGGCAAAAAGTAATGCGACAATCATGGCTGACTTTTACAAAGATATGAAGACAGAAGGAAAATATTTTAATTGGTACGTTTATAAAGACGATAAAAAACATCAAGATGGTAAAAACCACGAATAACTTAAAAGTCGACTTTCATTTTATTATTGAAAGTTGGCTTTTTTAGGTTTATTTTGCGTTATTCTTTCGGCCTAAATAAAAGAACAAAATGACTGTTGTGATTAATAATTTGAAAATACGTTTTAACATTTCACTAACTCCTTTATTTCACGCTATTCAAGTTTTAATTCGTTTAAAAATATTAAAATGTACTAATGATAGTGATGCTTCACCTAATGGTATAATAATCTTTAAGAACAGAATATGAATTTGCTTTAGGTACAAATATGGGTTGAGTAGGTACTACTTCATTGTAGCTCATAATTATGAAAAAGTGTTAATTTGATTTTATGAGAAGTGCAACAAGCCCATCATACCATTAAAATCAAAGTTAATTATAAGCCCGAAGTATTAGCGATTTCATCCTCAACATGTAAAAAAACGCACGCATATTTGAATTTAAATATGCGTGATGAGGCTTTGAAAAGAGATTAATTATCCTAGGTAAAATAGGGTAAAATTAAATGATAATTGGAGAAAGGGTGATGAAGTATGAAGGTGGCGATTATTGGAATGGGAACAGCTGGTGTGAGTGTTCTCCGCCATTTAGTGAAATTTAAGCAGTTTAAACAATTAGAAGTGGATGTCTATGATAACGAAGTAAATATGGGACAAGGTAAACCATTTCAAGATGACAGTGAAGATTTGTTAACAAATGTACCTGCAGATATGATTTCTTTAAATCAAGACAATTTAAATGAATTTAAAGAATGGTATCAATCTCAAAATAAATTTGATTATGGTGATGCAACTTATTTACCACGTTTTGTGTTTGGTCATTATATGAAAGGGCAACTTGAAACGTTTTATAATACATTTGAAAATATCAATGTAATAACGCAAGAAGTCACGCATATGTATATTGAGGAAGCGCGTAATAAAATATTACCTCAATCCATTAATCTATGTACTGGAGACGATGTTTCTAGTTGTAAAAAATATGATTATGTATTTTTAACAATAGGGACAATGAGTTACAACGATCCTTATCAACTTAAAGGGACGCCAAATTATATTCAATCTCCTTATCCAGCGAATCGAACGTTAGATAATGTAAATGATGAAGACGAGATTGCAATTATTGGTAGTGGTTTAGCAAGTTTGGATGTCATACGTTATGCAGTGAGTCACCATCAGAAGAAACCGATTATTGTCGCAGGACGAAGTGGCAAATTACCGAGTGTTCGGGGCGAAATGATTGATATTACTTTAAAACATGTCACACCTGAAAACTTTGATTATCTGAAACGTCAAAATATGGGTGTTGTGCCATTAGAAGAGGCGATTGAATTATTTAAAAAAGAATGTGAAGACTATAGCATCCCATTACAAAAACTGCTTAAACGTCGAAAATATGACGCCGTGAGAGACTTAAACTATGACTTAAATCATCCTGAAGACGTTGGGGCATTACAAAGTCTATTAGAAACGATAAAAGAAAATATGGACTGGATTTGGAATAGTTTTAGCCGTGAAGATCAAGAGCGCTTTATGCATAAATATCAAAGATATATCGTGGAAAACTCCAATCCAATGCCGCAGGAAACAGCACGTTTGGTCATTAGAGAAATTAAATTAGGACATTTACAAGTGCTCTCAGGTTTAGAAAATCTTCGTCATTATTATGGTAAATTTAGACTTGGATTTAAAAATAGTGAAGAGGAAATCAAAGTGGATGTGGTGATTAATGCAACAGGGTCTAAAAAACATTTAGCGCAATTAGACGAAGATGACAAACTACTTTTAGATATTGCCGATCGTCAAATTGTTCAAGCCCATCCAATGGGGGGGATTCAAATCGTTCCAACCTCCAATGAAGTGGTTAGCCCATTATACGGGACATTAAAAAATATGAGAGCCATCGGTCAAATGACCAATGGTGTCAATTATCATCGTAATGGGGTTCCAGCGATTGTACAACAAGCCGTGCGTTCGGTTGAAAACTTGTATGAAACATTAGATGAACTGCAAACCTTAGAAAAAGAAAATATTAAAGCAGATAAAAAGAAAAAAGACGCTAAGGATAAGAAAGACTCTAAAAATGACAAGAAAGAAAAGAAACATAAAAAAGACAAAAAGAAAAAAGAGAAGAAAAAGAAAAATAAGAAAAATAAAAAGTAATATCACTCTGTTTGCGTGTCAATTCGTTGTCAAAAATGAACAGGTAAGCTAATATAGACTCAAGTACTTAATTAAGTGCTTGAGTATCTTTTTATCTCAATACAATTTCATAAGCTATTCTTTCGGGGCTGGGTGAAATTCCCAACCGGCAGTAAATAAAGCCTGCGACCCGTAGTTATTAACTATGGCTGATCTAGTGAGATTCTAGAGCCGACAGTGAAAGTCTGGATGGGAGGAAGAATAATCGTCACAAGCATAAAATTTAAACGGTTTTATGTTTATTTTCTGATGAATTTTTAAATAGACGTCAGTTTCTTAAAGTTGTCTATTTTTAAAATATTAACTTCCACTCGAATCGACAATCGGGTGGTTTTTTTTGAGGTGAAAGATTGCTGAATTATTTAGATAAAGCCATTACTTTAGCTGAGTTAGTCGAAGGACAAACGGGTTTAAACCCCTCTGTGGGTGCCGTTATTGTGAAGGATGGCAGAATTATAGGAATGGGTGCACATCTTAAACAAGGAGAACGCCATGCCGAAATTCAAGCGATTGATATGGCGGGTTCTAAAAATGTTGAAGGTGCCACAATGTATGTTTCGTTAGAACCTTGTTCGCATTTTGGAAAAACTCCACCTTGTGCTAAACGTATAATTGAAACAAAAATAGCCCATGTGGTGTATGCTGCTCGTGACATAACGCTTCCAGCAACAGGTCATCAAATGATGGAAGAGGCAGGTGTTAGGGTAGACTATCGCCCACATCCGAGAGCAATGGCACTGTATCAAGACTTTTTTAAAAGTAAACAAAATGGATTTCCAACCGTCACTGTTAAAGTAAGTGCAAGTATGGACGGGAAACAAGCAACAGATGATGATGAAAGTCAATGGATTACAAATCCTTCTGTTAAAGAAGAAGTATTTCAATTGAGACATCAACATGATGCCATTATCACGGGAACAGGGACGCTGCATAAAGACAATCCTAGCTTAACGGTCAGAAAAGAAAATGGGCATCATCCTACAAGAGTCGTTTTGTCTAAAAAAGGAAAGATACAGTGGGACTTACAAATGTTTCAAGACCAAGAAAGTCCGATAATGATTTATACAGAAAACAAAGAGCTCCAAACATCGTTACCAAATGTAAAAATCATTTGTTTAGAAGAATGTCACGTGGAGACGATTTTAAAAGATTTATATCAAAAAGGATTTGGACGTGTTCTTGTCGAAGCAGGTCCAAAGGTTACCTCTCAATTTTTATCATCTAATATGATAACGCATTTTATTTTATATTTAGCCCCGAAAATCATTGGTGGAAAAGGTTTAAATCAATTTTATCAAACTGAAGAAATTCTAGACTTAGACCATGTACACCAATTTGAAATTGTTGAGACCTCATTAATAGATACTAATGTGAAAATACACATGAAAAGGAAGTGACATGATGTTCACTGGTATCGTTGAAGAAGTCGGAACAATTCAATCTATCCGCAAACAATCTCCTACAACCCAAATCACGATTTCGTGTTCTAAAATTTTAGAAGATATGTCAAGAGGAGACTCTATTAGTGTAAACGGAACATGTTTAACAGTGACCTCATTTAACGAAAATAGCTTTAAAGTAGATGTTATTTTAGGTACAGAAAATAAAACATATTTAGGACAACTTCAAGTAGGTGATCGTGTTAACCTTGAACGTGCATTGCTCGCTACAGGCAGATTAGGTGGTCATTTTGTACAAGGGCATGTCGATGGCAAGGGGACGATTACAAATGTACGTCAATCGCCTAATGAATGGATTTATACCATCGAAGCGTCTAAAGATTTGTTAGCTCAAATGATTCCTCAAGGTTCGATTGCAGTGGATGGTATTAGTTTGACAGTTTTTGACAAATCTAATACGTCCTTTGAGATTCATTTAATTCCTGAAACACGAGAAGCTACATCACTTTCTTTAAAATCTAAAGGAGATGCTGTGCATCTTGAAACAGATATGTTATTTAAATATGTTCAAGCTTTAAATCACAACAAACAGGAACTTAAATTAGACGATTTACTAAAAGCAGGTTTTTAATGGAGGTATAAGGATGGAATTCGATTCAATTGAAAGTGCCCTAAATGCACTAAAAGCAGGCGACCCTATTGTCGTTTTAGATGATGAAAATCGTGAGAATGAAGGCGATCTTATTGCTATCACTGAATGGATGAAAGATGACACGATTAATTTTATGGCTAAATATGGACGCGGACTAATTTGTGCACCTATATCAAAATCTATTGCAGTTCAAGCAGGATTATCTCCGATGGTTGCTATGAATACTGATCCACATGGGACAGCGTTTACAACAAGTATCGACCATGTCTCTACAAGTACTGGTATAAGTGCATATGAGCGTACTCAAACAATTCGTGCGCTCATCCAAGAAAATATGAATACACAGTCATTTAACCGTCCAGGGCACGTGTTCCCTCTCATCGCACAAGAAAACGGTGTATTAGCGCGTCGAGGTCATACAGAAGCTGCGATTGATTTAGCAATGTTAACTGGAGCAAAGCTAGCGGGTGTCATTTGTGAAATTATGAATGAAGACGGTACGATGGCTCGTGGAGAGGATTTACAAGCTTTTAAAGAAAAACATCAATTAAAAATGATTACAATAGAAGCACTTGTTTCTTACATTAAAGTCCACCGCAAATTAATTAAACAAGAAGCAAAAGTTAAGTTACCTACCCGTTACGGTTCATTTGATATGATTGGCTTTACCTCAGAGTTTGATGGACAAGAACATCTCGCAATTATTAAAGGGGATATTCATCCTGAAATGAATGTACGTATCCACTCAGCTTGTGCAACAGGGGATATTTTTCATAGTGAACGTTGTGATTGTGGCGAGCAACTGGAAAAAGCCATGGCGTACATTCAAAAAAATGGAGGTATCATTCTATATCTTCCTCAAGAGGGCAGAGGAATTGGTTTAATGAATAAGTTGAAAGCTTATGAATTAATCGAGAAAGGCTATAATACAATCACTGCCAATGAAGCTTTAGGCTTTGAACCAGATTTGCGTGATTATGATATTGCGGCGCAAATCTTAAAACATCTTGGCGTTTCTTCTGTACATTTATTAAGCAATAACCCAGATAAATTTCAAGGTTTAAAGAAATACGATATCGATATTAAAGGAAGAATACCTTTAATTACAAACGAAAACGAAAATAATCATGACTACTTAGAAGTTAAAAAAACACAAATGGGACATCTCATTTAATTTAGGAGGCTATTAATATGAAATTTGAAGGACAATTAATTGGAGAAGGTTTAAAAATAGGAATCGTTGTAAGTCGCTTTAATGATTTTATTACAGGACGTTTAGTCGATGGAGCATTTGATGCGCTAACACGTCATCAAGTCAAAGAAGAGGATATCGATATTGCGTATGTACCGGGTGCCTTTGAGCTTCCATTAGTTGCGAAAAAAATGGCGCAAACAGGAAACTATGATGCTGTGATTACATTAGGATGTGTCATTCGTGGTGCAACATCACATTACGATTATGTGTGTAATGAAGCGGCTAAAGGGATCGCAAAAGCGAGTGAAGACACAGGTGTACCTGTGATATTCGGTGTATTGACGACTGAAAATATTGAACAAGCTATTGAACGCGCCGGAACGAAAGCAGGTAACAAAGGGGCAGAAGTGGCTGTTGGCGCTATTGAAATGGCAAATTTACTTAAAAAGTTCTAATGATTCAGTGAGGGAGAAAAATAGGGGGAATATTTAATATGCATACTCTCCTACAAATTTCTTTAATTTCATTCGGAAATCATACAACAAGACAAAAAACTGGCTGAGACTTAAAATCCACCAATACTTGAAAAGCCATCAAAACTTACCATTAGGTAAATTTTGATGGCTATTTTAATACCATATAAATCTATTTATGTTTCAACGGTTTATAATCTTTTTACACAGCGTTTGTTTTTCATCTCTTTTTCTGAAGAACAAGGTTTTTGATGATGACATTTTTTCTTTTTCAATCCTAAAAGCGTCGATAGAACTGCGATTCCACCAATAATAGCTAAAGCTTGAGGTTTTACGAACTCCTTAAATGCTAATGTTAAATTTTGCGGTCTTTCGGCTAAACGACGCATAAAGTAACCAAACCAATCATCACCATAAGGCACATAAATCGTAAAGTTATAACCTTCTTTTGCAATTTGTTCTGCTAACTCTGTACGGAATCCATATAGCATTTGAAATTCAAATTGAGATTTATCAATCTGATTATCTTTTACGAATTGTTTAACATGATTAATAATATGATGATCATGTGTGGCAATTGAAGTGAAGTTTTTCGCATTTAATAAACGTTTTTCGATAAGTCTTATGTAATTCTGATCAATTTCTTCTTTTGTTTGGTAAGCAATATGTGCCGACTCCTTGTATGCACCTTTAACGAGGCGGAGACGTAATTCTGGATATTTATCAATGAGAACATCAGCTTTAAATAAATAAGCTTGAATAACTGTACCTACATTGGTGAACTCACTTTTCAATCGATCAAGTGTTTGAGTGACGTCAAACAGACTATCATATTTTTCTGTGTCAAAATTGATATGCATATTATCATAAGTTTTAGCTGTGTTGACGATTTCGTGAACATTTTCAAATGCCAATGCACGATCAAATTCTATACCGAGTTGACTTAATTTAATCGACATATGCGCATTGAGATGATTGTCATGTAACACTTTCATCACTTTTAAAATCTCATCTTTTGCATCTATCGCTTCTTGTCGGTTATGGACAAATTCCCCTAGAATGTCAACTGTACCGGCGATATTTTTATCATTTAAGCGCTTTATCGTTTTGACAATGTCTGGTAATTGATTGCCTGCAACTACTTTGTTTGCACCTAATGAGGGACCTACTTTTTTTGCGGCATTGTTCAAAAAGGTATTATTGGATAAAGCAATGAAAAAATTCTTAACAAAACTCATTTCTATTCCTCCCATATCTCTGTCATACTAATAGTGATAGTGTATCACGATTATCGCTAGGAGGAAAACGGTTTCATAAAAGTTTTTTGATTTTTATAAAAATATAGTGAAAAGGTTCGAATAATCTTAAATAAAATCTTCAATCTGTGCTTTGAGTTAGAATGTGAACAGTTTCTTATCAATGAGATGAAGTTGTAGACGTTGAGTACGAAAGTTGGATGGTCGCATCGATAGGTTCTTGCATCAATGCAGTATACACTGGAAAATTAAATATCAAGAAGAAACTAATGAGACACTTTAAAATGAATTTCATACGCGACTCCTTCACGAATATGACTTAAAATTAACATAGCATAGGGTTATAAAGTTCATAATAAGATGATGTAAATAAACGTTAAAGAAATCGTGTAGGTTATTAATGTTAACTTAGTGTAAAAATGAGAGGGAAAACTTTACGGTAAATTTAAAATCAGAGTGAGCGAACCGTGATAAAATAATAGTAAGCATATTAAAGGGAGACATGTTAAATGTTTAAAGATTTGGTCTATTATACCTTAGGAACTGAACTTGATACGTTTGTTCAATATTTTGTATTCGAACTTATTTTGCTCGTACTTATCGGTCTCGCGATTGTTTTAATTACAAAAAAACTTTGGCTTGCATTCGTCGTTATTCTTGCGTTAAATATTATTGATGCAGGTATTATTGCGAATTTTAATGCTTCGCAAGGGGAAGGAACATTAATAGGTCAGTTTTTCTTAATGTTAGTTGCGAAGTTTTTCCCAACTTTCTATGAAATTTTGTTAGTTCTATTAATTTCACGACTACCGATTATTAGAAAAAAATTCAACATTGCGTAATGATATTGAATGAATTGCGAAAACCTATCCTTCAAAAATAGATTAAGTTGAGCTGGGACAATAAACTGTCTCAGCTTTTTATGTTTTAAACAAATAGAGAGTGAAATTGCGTTTAACGATTGATATATGTTAGCGCATTTGAGGGATAATTGTTAAGATAAAATAAAGTATTAAAGCAATAGGAAGGAATTGGCAATATGTGGAAATGGGAAACTGAAAATGAAGCAAAAGGTGTTATCGTTATTATACATAATATGCTTGAGCATACTGGACGTTATGCATATGTAATTACACATTTGAGAAGAAATGGATATCATGTGATTATGGGTGACTTACCTGGTCAAGGTCAAAGCTCTCGTACAAAAAAGGGGCAAATTGATAATTTTGAAGTTTATCAAGAACGTGTATTAGAATGGGTGCAAATTGCAGAAGAATATCATTTACCCACTTTTGTTATTGGTGTAGGATTGGGTGGTTTAATCGCTGTTAATCTTCTTGAAAAAGTTGATTTACCGATTGAGGGATTGGTTCTCTTGTCTCCATTATTTGCGTTCCACAATTCAAAGCAAACACGTAAACTGTTTTTGACTTCTCACGTAGGGGATGTTTCTAAAAGTGCAAAATTTGATTTAGGTTTTGATATAGAAGATTTAACTTCAAATCCAGAAGTTCAAGAAGAGACGCAAAACGATTCTTTGATGTTAAAGAAAGTGAGTTATCATTGGTATAAAGAAGTGGCTCATGCAATGAAAAAAACTGGAGAACATTTGAATCAAATGCGTTCGTACCCATTATGTGTCATGTATGGTACTGAAGATAATATTTCAGACATTGAAATGACGCAACAATTTATTTCTCAAACTTTAAGTGAAGAATTGTATTTTAAATCTTGGAGCGGTTTGGCACATGAAATTCAAAATGAACCTGAAAGAGAAGCGGTTATGCGCTACGTATTAAGCTTTTTAAACAACCGCGTATATGCAGCAGGTTTTGTTGTCAATGATCAAGAAACAATTTAAGTAAAAGTTATTCTACTCATAATAAAATGTTGCAGACATCGCGAAATCATGGTAAATTAATAATGTGAAAAAAATCACAATAACATTATTTAATGAACTGATTGATAGGAGCGTGTCAGTATGGGAAAGAAAAGTAATAAAGTGGTATTAGTAGGTAATGGCGCTGTAGGTGCAAGCTATGCATTTACAATGGTGAGTCAAGGTATTGCTGATGAATTGCTTATCATTGACATTAACGAAGATAAAGTACGTGGAGATGTACTAGATTTAAACCATGGGGCACCTTATGCAATGTCTCCTGTAAAAGTTAAGCAAGGTAAATACGAAGATTGTGGCGACGCAGATTTAATTGTCATTTGTGCAGGAGCCCCTCAAAAAGTCGGAGAAACTCGTCTTGACTTAGTAGAAAAAAATGCAAAAATTTATAAAGGCATCATTACATCAATCATGGACAGCGGTTTTGATGGTATTTTCTTAATTGCTGCAAACCCAGTTGATATTTTAACTTACATAACATTAAAATATTCAGGTCTGCCTAAACATAAAGTCATTGGTTCAGGTACTATTTTAGATACTGCACGTTTCAAACATTTGTTAAGTGAAGCTTTCGATGTTGCACCTTCAAGTGTACATGCAAATATTATAGGTGAACATGGCGATTCAGAAGTTCCTGTATGGTCAAGCGCAACGATTGCAGGTGTGCCATTATATGAAGAGTTAAAAAACGATCCAGAAAAATCTCACTTGATTGAAGATATTTACGTTCAAACACGTGATGCGGCATATGACATCATTAAAGCAAAAGGTGCCACTTATTATGGTGTTGCTATGGGCTTAATGCGTATTTCTAAAGCGATTTTACGTAACCAAAATGTTGTTTTAACCGTTTCAAGTTATTTAGAAGGTGAATACGGACATGAAGGCGTATATACTGGTGTGCCAACTGTCATTAATGGCGAAGGTGCAGTACGTATTATTGAAACGCCATTAAATGATGAAGAAACTGAGAAATTTGCAAAATCTGTTAAAGTTTTAAAAGATATGCAAGCTTCTATTGACTACTTATTTGAATCATAAAATTCAAAAGTACAAATTTTATATTGATTATATATATTTGTTTTTGACGAAATTAATATGATTAAGTTTTTTTGAGTAGGGTAAACATACCATAATAAACCAAATAGTATGGTAAAAGTTTAAACTATAATAGGAGGCTTAATCATGGCGAGTCAATCAAAATATGATGTCAGTGACATTGTACTATTAGATAATTTGCAAAAAGAAGTCGAGTATATTTTTGACGAAATTGAAAATCAGTACGGTTTGTCAAAAGAGGAATTTTTAATTCTTTTAACGTTATGGGATAAGGGTTCAATGACGTTAAAAGAGATGGATGAGTATGTAAAAGTCAAAGCGTATAAAAGAACGAGAACTTTTAATAACCTCGTTGAAAAGAAATGGATCACTAAAGAACGACCTACAGATGACGAACGTACGGTGATTATTCATTTTAACGAAGACAAAGAGCAAGACAAACAAGACTTAATCAATTTCACATGTGAACAAATCGAAAAACATCAAGATAATTTAAGACATCAACTTAAATCTATTATTGATGGTTGTGAATTATAAAATAAGTCTGCAATATACAAACATGTAAATTATTACTGATTGATATTTCTCTCTTATTTTTAAACTTAAATAATTTGGTGTATGTAAAATAATTAAACGATAAGAAGCGCTAGACCCTTACGGCCTAGCGCTTCTTTTTTCTATTCCAATAATAAATGGAGGATGATTTTGTTGGTTAATAAATTCATATTTTAAAATATGCGCCTTCTCTTGATCGAAGGAATGAAAGTAATTGAGTAACGTTTCGCTTTCAACGC
Source organism: Staphylococcus sp. 11511212 (assembly GCF_011394755.1). Classification (NCBI taxonomy): domain Bacteria; kingdom Bacillati; phylum Bacillota; class Bacilli; order Caryophanales; family Staphylococcaceae; genus Staphylococcus; species Staphylococcus sp. 11511212. The sequence continues at coordinate 83,227 of NZ_JAANBQ010000003.1, forward strand.
GTCCCTCAGGGTGCCCAGGGTATATGGCTAAAACAATAATTCCTTCTGGACGCAATAATTCAAAAATGGATTCTATGGCTAAAATTGTGTTTTCTGCGTTTGTAACAATAGATTTATCTCCTTTAGGCAAGTAACCTAAGTTAAACAAGGCAGCATCTACCGAATGTCGATGGGATTCAGCAATATAATTTGTAATTGTCTCATGTCCTGTTTGAAGAAGGGTGACATGTGACATCTCCTTTACTTTTTCTCGTGTATTCTCAATGGCCAAAGATTGTATATCACAAGCGTAGACATGACCATTCGGGACGGATTGTGCTAAAAACAATGTATCCCATCCATTTCCACATGTCCCATCTATCACTACACTTTTGTCAGTAATATGAGAAGTAATAAGAGATTTGGCGAAGGGAAGGACACGTTGAACAATCATGTTAATACAGCACCTTTGCCATTATACTTGGCGCCTTGAACAGAGTTGCGTCTTGCTAATTCTTTGTCAATATCATTTAAAATTTCCCATTTATTGACACTCCACATTGGTCCGACAAGAATGTCAATCGGACCATCACCCGTAATACGATGGACAATCATTGTCGGAGGTAAAATTTCTAATTGGTCACAAACTAATGAGATATACTCTTCTTTTGTCATGAATTCAAGTAAACCTTTTTCATATTGTTTAACCATAGGTGTACCTTTTAATAAATGAAGCAAATGAATCTTAATACCTTGAACATCCATTTCAGCGACAGCCTGAGCGGTTTCCATCATCATGTCATAATTTTCGCCTGGAAGACCATTAATAATATGTGAACAAACATTAATATTATGTTTTCTTAACTTTTGTACACCTTCGTAATAACATTCCATATCATGCGCGCGATTGATTAAATCAGATGTTTTTTGGTGGATAGTTTGTAAACCGAGTTCAACCCATAAGTAAGTCCGTTTGTTAAGTTCAGCCAAATAGTCGACTACATCATCTGGTAAACAGTCTGGTCTTGTACCGATTGATAGGCCTACAACACCTTCTTCATTAAGTGCAGCTTCAAATTTTTCACGCAACACCTCCACTGGTGCATGCGTATTTGTAAATGCTTGGAAATAGGCAATATATTGACCTTCATGCCATTTCTCATGCATTTGTGCTTTTATTTTTTTAAATTGAACTTCAATGGCATCAGCACGATTGCCTGCAAAATCACCACTACCCGCAGCTGAACAAAACGTACATCCTCCATGTGCCACGGTACCGTCACGATTGGGACAGTCAAACCCGCCATCAAGGGCTACTTTGAAAATTTTTTGGCCAAATCGATTTTTAAGATGATAATTTAAAGTATGATAGCGTTTATTTTCAAAAGCATATGGAAAATATTCACCCATTTGCTGTAACTTCCTTTCTTTGTACATTATATCTCAAGATTTTAACATATTTTAATGACATCGTGTTATAGTGTTTTATTATAGAGAAATAAATAAAGAGGTGTTGAACTTATGAAAATGCCGAAAGAAATATGGTGGCTTGTGATAGGAATGGCAATCAATATCACTGGTGCCAGTTTTTTATGGCCATTAAACACGATTTATATGAATGAAGTACTAGGGAAATCTTTAAGTACTGCAGGGGTTGTATTAATGGTGAATGCTTTTGGTATGGTCGTTGGTAATTTAATTGGGGGCACGTTATTTGATCGCTTGGGTGGCTACCGGACGATAATGTTAGGGACTTGGATAAGTTTGTTCGCTACAATTGGCCTTAACTTTTTTCACGGGTGGCCATGGTATGCACTTTGGCTTATTATTTTAGGTTTTGGCGGCGGAATGATTATTCCAGCGATTTATGCGATGGCTGGCGCTGTTTGGCCAAGAGGAGGTCGACAAACGTTCAATGCTATATATTTAGCGCAAAATATTGGTGTGGCCTTAGGTGCAGCATTGAGTGGTTTTGTGGCTGAATGGAGTTTTAACTATATATTTATCGCAAACTTGTTCATGTATATTCTATTTTTCTTCGTTGCGCTATTCAATTTTAAAATGGATTATCGTGCGACAGTCAAGACTGCTGAAACGATTGAGGGCATGACGCATGTTCAAAATAAAAAGCATTTTACGGCTTTGATATTAATTTGTGTGATGTTTGCCATATGTTGGATTACATATGTCCAATGGCAAACGACGATTGCATCTTTCACACAAGAAATAGGTATTTCAATGAGTCAGTATAGTCTTCTTTGGACAATAAATGGTTTACTCATTCTGTTAGGACAACCATTAATTTTGCCAATTATTCATTTACTGAAAGGACAATTAAAAAAACAACTTTTTGTAGGTGTATTTATTTTTATTATTTCTTTTTTTGTTACTAGTTTTGCTGAAAGTTTTACAATGTTTATCGTTGGTATGGTGATATTAACCTTTGCTGAAATGTTTGTTTGGCCAGCCGTTCCAACGATTGCCAATGCACTTTCTCCAAAAGGCAGAGAAGGGGTCTATCAAGGTATTGTCAATTCGGCTTCAACAGTTGGTAAAGCGTTCGGTCCTCTTATAGGCGGGATTTTAGTAGATGTTTATAATATGCAAGTCATGTTTTTGTTTATGATTGGCTTATTGGTCATTTCCTTAGGTTTTCTATCGATATTTGATCGTCGAATTGATAAAAAAGTACTTTATCATTAACTGATATCATCCTCTTGCATAAATGCTGTAAATTTCATATGATAGTAATAACTATAGAATGTCTTTTTAGTATATTAATCTTATGAACTATAGGGATATCAAAGACATGAATCATGGGTTTGTTTAACTTTTACAAATCAAGGAGTAGTAACTTCATTTGTATTTCCAAAGAGAGTCAGTGTTGGTGTGAACTGATGTAATACATGAAGTGAACTTGCCGTGTTTATAATATATTTTTATGACATCTCAATCCATTATGTAATGAAGCGCACAGTAGTGAACTAGGGTGGTACCGCGGTAAACATCGTCCCTATTAAAGCATCATGGATTTGAGATGTTTTTTGAATTAGGAGGAAAGCTTGTGAATTATAACCATCAAGAGATTGAAAAAAAGTGGCAAAAGTATTGGCTCGAAAACAAAACATTCAAAACTGAAGACAATTTAGGACAAAAGAAATTTTATGCCTTAGATATGTTCCCTTATCCCTCTGGAGCGGGTTTACATGTGGGTCATCCTGAAGGCTACACGGCGACAGATATCATTTCGCGCTATAAACGTATGCAAGGATATAATGTTTTACATCCAATGGGTTGGGATGCATTTGGTTTACCAGCAGAACAATATGCTTTAGACACTGGTAATAGCCCGGCTGAATTTACAAAAAGAAATATTCAAACATTCAAACGTCAAATTCAAGAGCTCGGGTTTAGTTATGATTGGGATCGCGAGGTAAGTACAACTGATCCTGAGTATTATAAATGGACACAATGGATATTTATCCAATTATATAAAAAAGGTTTAGCCTACGTCGATGAGATACCTGTAAACTGGTGTGAGGCATTAGGAACAGTTTTATCAAATGAAGAAGTGGTAGATGGTGTATCAGAACGTGGAGGCCATCCAGTAGTGCGTCGTCCAATGAAACAATGGGTACTTAAAATCACAGAATATGCTGACCGATTATTAGAGGATTTAGAAACTTTAGATTGGCCTGAATCTATCAAAGATATGCAACGTAATTGGATAGGTCGTTCTGAAGGAGCAAAAGTCACTTTCAATGTAGAAACTATAAATGAAACAATCGAAGTATTTACAACACGTCCAGATACAATTTATGGTGCCACTTTCCTTGTATTAAGTCCTGAGCATAGTCTAGTTAATCAAATCACAACGCCCGAATTTAAAGATCAAGTTAAAAAATATCAGGATGCGGCAGCAAAAAAATCAGATTTAGAACGTACTGATTTGGCTAAAGAAAAAACAGGTGTGTTTACAGGAGCCTATGCCATTCATCCTTTATCGGGTGAACGCGTACCGGTTTGGATTGCGGACTATGTGCTTTCTACTTATGGTACAGGTGCAGTTATGGCAGTCCCTGGTCACGATGAACGTGATCATGAATTTGCAGAAACATTTAATTTACCTGTGCAATACGTCATTGAAGGAGAATTAACAAACGGTGTCTTCACTGGAGATGGGCCACACATTCATTCTGATGCATTAAATGGAATGAATAATTCAGAGGCTATCTCAAAAGCAATTGAAATTTTAGAAGCTAAAGGTCATGGTGAGAAGAAAGTGAACTACAAGTTGCGTGATTGGCTATTTAGTCGTCAACGTTACTGGGGTGAACCTATTCCAATTATTCATTGGGAAGATGGTTCCATCACAACTGTACCTGAAAATGAACTCCCATTATTGCTACCTAAAACTGATGAAATCAAACCGTCAGGCACAGGGGAATCACCTTTAGCTAATATTGATGAGTTTGTAAATGTGACAGACCCAGAAACGGGTATGAAAGGACGTCGTGAAACGAATACAATGCCGCAATGGGCGGGAAGTTGTTGGTACTACTTACGATATATCGATCCTAAAAATGATCAAATGTTAGCAGATCCTGAAAAATTAAAGCACTGGTTACCTGTTGACTTATACATTGGCGGGGTAGAACATGCGGTATTACACTTATTATATGCACGTTTTTGGCATAAAGTGCTTTATGATATTGGGGTTGTTCCGACGAAAGAACCTTTCCAAAAATTATTTAACCAAGGTATGATTCTTGGTGAGGGCCATGAAAAAATGAGTAAATCAAAAGGTAATGTCGTGAATCCTGATGATATTATAAATTCTCATGGCGCTGACACATTGCGCTTATATGAGATGTTTATGGGGCCACTTGATGCATCAATTGCTTGGAGTGAAAATGGCTTAGATGGTTCTAGACGTTTCCTTGATCGAATTTGGCGTTTACTCGTAACTGAAAATAATGAATTGAGTCCAAAAGTGGTTCGAGAAGAAACACCACAGCTTGAAAAGTCTTATCACCAAACCGTGAAAAAAGTCACAGAGGATTTTGAATCCTTGAACTTCAATACGGCCATTAGTCAGTTAATGGTATTTATTAACGATTGTTATAAAGCAGAAAAAATCAATCAATCGTATATCGAAGGATTTGTAAAAATGTTAGCACCGATTGCCCCTCATATCGGTGAAGAATTATGGTCAATTTTAGGCCATGAGGGCACAATTACTTACCAACCGTGGCCGAGTTATGATGCAGAATTACTTGAAGGTGACGTCGTTGAGATTGTCGTTCAGGTCAATGGGAAAGTACGTGCTAAATTAGAAATTCCTAAAAATGCATCAAAAGAAGAAATGGAACAATTCGCATTTGAAAATGAAAATGTTCAACAAGCGATTGAAGGTAAAGACATTAAAAAAGTAATAGCTGTTCCACAAAAATTAGTAAATATTGTAGCCAAATAATTAAGAAATGAGAAGGGATGGATAAAATGAAGGAAATTACAACGGATGAGTTAAAAACGTTACTATTACAAAATGAACCAGTGCATATCGTTGATGTTCGCGAAGATGAAGAAGTCGCTATGGGAATGATTCCAAACGCTAAGCATATCCCTATGAATGAAATTCCCGATCATTTAAAAGAATTCCATCAAAATCAAACTTATTATATTGTTTGTGCAGGTGGTGTACGTAGCGCTAAAGTTGTGGAATATTTAAATGATCATGATATCGAAGCGGTCAATGTCGAAGGCGGAATGCATGCCTTTGGTAATGAAGGACTTGACTATCCACGAATTTAAAGCTTTAAAAAGTAATGTGATTGGGACTTAGCGCCCGTTTAAAATTAAAAAGCCATCCAAATTTATCAGAGGGTAAATTTGGATGGCTATTTTGTTACAACTTAATTCAATAAAATTGAGTCGGTAAAGTTTATAACTTTAGGGTTGTGAATAAATATAGTTATTTTGATTGATTCCTAAGCCGAGACTTCTGAGGCATCTAAAAAGCGAGGCTTTATGGAACAATCTAATACATGAAATTAATTATGTCCCAGCCCCACATTTTTTAACCTTGATAAAATCCAGCAAAATAACCCGCAACATAACCTGTAACTAATGCGCTTGTAATATTATATCCGCCAGTATAACCATGAATATCTAATACTTCCCCACACAAAAAGAGGCCAGGTGTCAGTTTGGATTCCATCGTTGAAGGCGTAATTTCTTTAATTGAAACACCGCCTCCAGTCACAAAAGCTTTTTCAATAGGAAGTGTTCCGTTGACTGGAAAAGTAAAATTTTTAAATAAATGCACAAGTTGATGCAACTGTTGTGCTGTTAAATGGTGTGACGTTGTTTCGAAATCGATTTGGGCTTGTTCAATAATGAAGTTAAGATAACGCTCTTCAATCAGTCCGTGCAAACTATTTTTAATGATTTTATCTGGTTGTTTTTTTAATTGTTGGCGAATCTTATCTTTCAGTTGCTCCTCGTTCACGTCAGGAAAAACGTCTAAATGTATGAGTATTTCTTTTTGGTGTTGTTGTTTTTGCTCATAATAGACAAATTGACTGCAACGTAGTGCTGCGGGTCCACTGATGCCAAAGTGTGTAAACAACATATCCATTTGATGAGTGATGCGTTTTTTTCCGTTTTTCTTCAAAACAGATAATGCAACATTTTTTAAGCTCAGACCCTTAAGTGTTTGCTTTTTGATAAATGGTGAGGAAGAAGTTATCGGGACCTCTGTTGGAAAAAGGTCTGTAATAGTGTGCCCATATTGCTTAGCGAAGCGATACCCGTCCCCAGTTGATCCAGTTTGAGGGACACTCGTTCCTCCCGTCGCAATGATTAAACTATTGCCCACAAACTTTTTATGATTTTGAGTATACACTTCAAATTTTTGTTGATCATTTTTTTGAGTTTTTACCACAGCGGCTTCTTCGATAACTGTAACGTCATGTTGTTTTAATGTTCGGATAAGTGTATTCACCACATCTTCGGCTTTATTACTTACTGGAAACATGCGACCATGGTCTTCTTCTTTTAGAGCTACTCCCCGGGATTCAAAAAAGTCAATGATTGATTCATTATCAAAAATTGAAAAGGGGCTGTATAAAAATTTTCCATTTCCAGGAATGTGCTTAATAATTTCAGCATACGGAAGGCGATTAGTGACATTGCAGCGACCGCCTCCTGATATTTTTAATTTTCGACCAAGACCTTTTTTCTTTTCGAGAAGTAATACGCGTTGACCTTGTTCACTAGCAGAGATTGCAGCCATGAGTCCACTTGGCCCACCACCAATGACAATCGTTTGATAGCACATATAAATATTTCTCCTTCGTTTTGATATTACGATTTTAACATAATAGGAATACGTGTATAATAACCATATTGTGTTATAATTTAATTTTGAAATTAGTAGGTTAGGTAGGTTGAGCTATGAGTGAAAATAAAGAATTAGTCAGAGGGACCTTTCTTCTAACAATTAGTATTCTTATTACCAAAATTTTAGGGATTATCTATATTATCCCGTTCTATAAAATTATTGGGGGCGCCGACAATCTAGCGCCATTTAATTATGCTTATGGTCCTTATAACATTGCAATTGCTGTTGCAACAGCGGGTGTACCTTTAGCTGCCTCTAAGTACGTGGCTAAATATAATGCACTCGGCGCTTATCGCGTGAGTCAGAAACTATATAAATCTAGCTTTATCGTCATGAGTATCACAGGGATACTTGGATTTTTAGTTTTGTATTTTCTTTCACCAACAATTGCCTCCATTACGATTGCGAATAATTCGAATGATGCAGACGGGTGGACGGTAGATCAAATTACATCTATTATTCGCACAATCAGTTTTGTTGTTATTTTTATTCCGTTATTAGCCACTTGGAGAGGGGTCTTCCAGGGATACAAATCCATGGGGCCTACAGCACTCTCTGAAGTCACAGAACAAATTGCGAGAATTTTGTTCATATTAGTAGGGAGCTATATCGTGTTAAACGTGGTGAATGGCTCTGTACTCTTTGCAAATGGTATTGCCACATTTGGTGCTGCTATTGGTGCAATCGCAGGCTTATTAACGCTTTGGTGGTATTGGATTAAACGAAAACCACATATTCAAAAGATGGTCGAATCAGATATGACTGGGATAGACGTCCCTTATAGTAAAATGTACAAAGAAATTATTTCTTACAGTATTCCTTTCGTCATTGTAAGTTTAAATTTCCCATTATTTATTATTGTTGACCAATTAACACACAATAACGCCTTGAGCTTAGTGGGAATTACACCACGATTACAAGACATGTTTTTTACGATGTTGAATATGACTACAAATAAAATTGTGATGATTCCTACATCACTCGCTGCAGGTTTTGCGATTAGTTTAATACCTTATATTACAAAAACATATGAGTCCGGGGATTATTTAGAAATGCATAAGCAAATACGGACATCACTAGGTGTACTCATGTTTATTACAGTACCGGCGAGTCTAGGAATCATGGCGCTTGCTATCCCATTATATACTGTTTTTTATGAGTTCAGTGTTGATGGTAGTCGCTTACTATTCTTTTACGCCCCAGCAGCTATTTTAATCTCGTTATTAAGTGTAACTGCATCAATGTTACAGGGGATTGATAAACAAAAACTGACAGTATTTATCGTTTTCGGCTCGGTAATTATCAAATTTATTCTCAACACGCCGTTGATTATCCTTTTTCACACTGCAGGCGCCATTTTAAGTACAAGTATTGCATTGCTTTTCGCAATTTTATGTAACCTGATAGTTTTAAAAAAATATGCACGATTTAAATTTGAAGATACCATTTTTGATGTATGCCACATCTTCTTATATGGGTTCATCATGATGATTGTTGTTGAATTGACTTATTTTGTTCTACAATTCTTTATTTCACCATCTACTCAAATAGGTGCCCTTATCATTACAGTGATTTGTGTCATTGTGGGTGGTTTGGTTTATGGTGTATTAACAATGCGCACTAAATTGGCAGACAAATTTCTAGGCGACATCCCAAATAAACTCCGTCGCAAACTGGGGTTGAGATTTTTATAATGAGAATTGATAAGTATTTAGCTGATATGGGCGTCGGGTCTCGTTCAGAGATTAAAACATTACTCAAAAAAGGAGAAGTCACGCTCAATGATCATCGAGTAAAAGCAGCTAAAACACAAATTAATCCGTACGAAGATCGTATCACTGTGAACCAAAAAGTAATAGCCTATGAGCCTTTTGTGTATTTAATGTTAAACAAACCAAAAGGAGTCATCTCAGCCACAAAGGACGACCGACATTCTACACTTATAGATTTAATACATGATTATCAACACCTCGATTTATTTCCTGTAGGTAGATTAGATAAAGATACTGAAGGGTTAATTTTAATTACAAATAATGGAAAGTTTAATCATTTATTAATGAGCCCTCAACATCATGTGTCTAAAACCTATTATGTGGAAACAAAGCATGTTATTGAAGAAAACACGATAAATATTTTTAAAGAAGGCGTTCCCTTAAAAGAAGGAAAATTAAAACCTGCAAGTTTAGAAATAATAGAATCAAATTCAGCTGAAATCACCATTACTGAAGGGAAGTTTCATCAAATTAAACGGATGTTTCATTATGTTAATAATGAAGTCATTTATTTAAAAAGACTCAAGATTGCCGAATTAACTTTAGATGAAACATTGCCACCGGGTGGTTATCGAAAACTAACAGAAGATGACTTCCAACGACTTGGACTCACTAAAAAAGATATAGAATCAGAGTGACAAATAGATGAATATTTCAAAATAGCTATATATTTCCTTTCTTTGAAATGTTTCAGACATCTCTAAGTGGGTATTTATTGGTAAGAATTCAAAGAGGTGATATTAAATGGCTAAATCAGCAAATCTATTGAGAGCCATCATTGGTATTGGTGGCGCAGCATTAGCGGTTGTATTGTCAAACAAACAAAATCGCGATGTATTGAAACAAGAAATTGATAAATATAAACAAGATCCTGATACTTATAAGCAAAATGCACGAGAAAAAGTATCTAATGTGAGTGCATTAGCGACAGAAGAATTAAACAAAGTGAAAGCTGATCCCAAAGCTTACGTGAATGAAGCTAAACAAGATCCAAAAGCATTTTTAAACCAAAAGAAATCACAATTTACTCAAGGTAATGGTTCAGCGCACGAGCAAAGAGAAGCAGCATTTGATGATGAAGGTGGCGGCGATCCATCTAATAATCTACGTGTTGTTACTGAAGAAGAATTAAAAAACAATAAAAATGGTGGAACTAACGAGTAGTATTGAGTTCTACAGTTTAATACAAATTTCTCCCTCCAAAAGTATTTTGGAGGGGTTTTTAATAGGTAATAGTCCTATCTGTTTTTTCAGAAAAATAAAAAATATTTCAAGGGTTCTACTGTTGTTTGAGAACCAAATCATGTAAAATGGATTCATAATATACAAAAGGAAGATGATCAGCATGTGGAGAGAAAAAGTACGTGAATATGAAACGGAAATTGTTGAAGATTTAAAAGGATTACTTGCGATAAAATCAGTACGCGATGATGCGAAAGCCACTGATGAATTACCAGTAGGTCCTGGTCCAAAAGAAGCATTGGACTATATGTATGCTTTAGCCAAACGTGATGGATTTACGACATTTGACACAGATCATATTGCCGGACGTATCGAAGCTGGAAAAGGTGAAGAACTGTTTGGGATTTTAGGTCATGTAGACGTTGTTCCTGCAGGGGATGGTTGGGATACAGATCCTTTTGAGCCGGTGGTTACAGATGACCAAATTATTGCTCGGGGCACATTAGATGATAAAGGACCCACAATTGCAGCTTATTATGCTGTGAAAATTTTAAATGATATGAATGTGGATTGGAAAAAGCGTATACATATCATCATAGGAACGGATGAAGAATCAGACTGGTTATGTACAGATCGATACTTTCAAACTGAAGAGATGCCAACAATTGGTATTGCACCTGATGCAGAGTTTCCACTCATTCACGGAGAAAAGGGAATTACGACATTTGATATTATTCAAAAAAACCGTGTGAATGATGACAATGAACCAGAAGTTGAATTATTATCATTAAAATCAGGTGAGCGATACAATATGGTGCCTGATTTGGCTGAAGCGGATGTACTAGTCAAAGAAAATGTAACTGATTGTATTCAACAGTTTGAAGCATTTTTAAATGAACATCAACTCAAAGGTCACCATGAAGTAGATAGTGGTATATTAAAATTAACAATTGAAGGTAAAGCTGTTCATGGAATGGATCCATCCATTGGCGTTAACGCAGGATTACATTTAATTCATTTCCTAAAAGATTTAAAACTGGATATCAATGCACAAAACTTCGTAAACCTTAGTGAGTCTTATTTATTTGAATCACATTTTGGTGAGAAAATGGGCATGAAATTCCATACTGAAGCAATGGGAAGTTTGACTACGAATTTCGGTATTATAAAATATGATAATAAAAATGGTGGACAGTTCGGAGTTAATTTAAGATATCCTGAAGGCTTTGATTTCGACAAAGCTATAGGTGATTTTACAGAGGAAGTGGGTAAACAAGGCTTTGACATTAAAATTGGTAAGGTTCAAAAGCCACATTTTGTTGATCCTGATGACCCATTTATTAAAAAATTACTGCAAGCATACCGTAATCAAACTGGGGATATGCGTGACTCTTATACTATAGGTGGCGGGACATATGCACGTAACCTAGAAAAAGGTGTTGCATTTGGCGCTATGTTTGAAGATTCCGAGGATTTAATGCATCAAAAAAATGAATACATTACGAAAAAGCAACTCTTTAATGCAACAAGTATTTATTTAGAAGCAATTCACTCGATTTGCGTGGAGGGATAATATGACAAAAGTATTGTTAAACGAATCATTTGTAGAAGAGAAAGACGCGAAAGTCGCATTTAATGACAGAGGATACAATTTTGGTGACGGTATTTACGAATATGTGCGCATATATGATAATAAGCTTTTTACGGCGAAAGAACATTTTGAACGATTATTAAGAAGTGCGAACGAAATAGGCTTAGAGCTTAACCATACCGTAGATTCTCTAACATCTTTAGTACGTGAACTCGCGCAAGTTAACCAGGTGACGAATGGTGGGATTTACATTCAGGTCACACGAGGGGCTGCACCTCGTGATCATGCATTTCCAACTCCTGCAGTTGAACCTGTATTGACAGGTTTTGTAACTTCATACGAAAGACCTTACAAAGAATTAGAAGAAGGTGTTTCTGTTGTGACAACTGAAGATATTCGTTGGTTACGTTGCGATATTAAAAGTTTAAATTTATTAGGAAATGTACTTGCCAAAGAATTTGCGACTAAGTACAATGCTGAAGAAGCCATTCAACACCGCGGCGATATTGTTACTGAAGGGGCTTCAAGTAACGTATATGCAATTAAAGACGGTGCTGTCTACACACATCCAGCAAACAATTATATTTTGAATGGCATTACACGAAAAGTCATCAAATGGGTTTGTGAAGATGAAAATATTCCATTCAAAGAAGAAACATTTACTGTAGATTTCTTAAAGGCCGCAGATGAAGTCATCATTTCTAGTACATCGGCAGAGGTGATGCCTGTTGTTAAAATCGATGGTGAATCTGTTGCAGAAGGTAAAGTAGGAGATTTGACACGAATTTTACAAAAAGGGTTCGAAAAATATATACAGTCACATTCAGCGTAATGTGTTAAAATGATATAAAATAATACGAAGCATTATGATGTTAAAAAATAGAAAAATGTGTCGTTTAGTGTCTCATTTTTGGTTGAAAATCGAACGGTTTAATTATAAAATCGTTTATGAGTGCTAATTTAGAAATTGAACGTATTCGTACGAAATAAATGATATTAATATGGCTCTTGAAATTATTTCTTTCTTGAGCCTTTTCTCTTTGAAAGTGAGGTGAACGTGTTGTGGAGCAGTTCTATCAATTAGGTTGGACGCTCGATTCAGCTGGTGGCGCATCAGGTGAAGCGTATATGGCAGAACAAGATGGTCAAAAATTGTTCTTAAAAAGAAACTCCAATCCTTTTATTGCGGCATTGTCTGCTGAAGGTATTGTGCCCAAGCTTGTTTGGACAAAGCGAATTGAAACAGGTGAAGTAGTTACGGCACAGCATTGGAAAAATGGTCGAGAACTAGAAGCTGATGAGATGAATCAACACCGAGTTGCTCACTTATTAAAAAAAATTCATCAATCACGTCCACTTCTAACCATGTTAAAACGAATGGAAATGGAACCTATCACGCCAGAGATTATGTTGAAAAAAATTAATGCGTCATTGTCCAGTAATGTTTTAACACATCATATTATTCGTCACGCATTAACTTATTTAGAATCCCATGTACCAGAATATGATCCTCGTTTTTATACGGTTGTACATGGTGATGTGAATCATAACAACTGGCTCCTTTCAGACAAAGATGAGCTTTTCTTGGTTGATTGGGAAGGTGCAATGATAGCGGATCCAGCAATAGATATCGGAATGCTACTTTACAACTACGTTCCTAAAAATGAGTGGTCTTCTTGGTTTGAAATATATGAAGTTAAAGAAACAATGAATCTAAAAAAACGAATGAAATGGTACACAGTGATTCAATCTATTGGTATGGTTCAATGGAATGAAGAACATAAGCGATTTAAAGACATGAATACATGGCTCAAATTTTTACATGCTGTGATGAAGAGTAATGTATTTATATAAGGAGACTATGAATCATGAGAATGAGAAACAAGCCTTGGGCTGAATCTTATCTAAGAGAACATGGGGATATTGTGGACTTAGACGGGGTACATCAACAACGTGTTTCGTCTTGGTTTGATAAAGAGCAACCTATTCACATTGAAATTGGTTCAGGTATGGGGAAATACATTACTTCCCTTGCGGCTCTAAACCCTAATATTAATTACGTGGCGATTGAACGTGATAAAAATGTTATGATTCGCGTATTGGATAAGGTCCTAGACCAAAAGTTAAAAAACATAAAATTGCTTTGTAATGATGCAGTCATACTTAATGAATACTTTGCTCCACACGAAGTCAGTCGTCTGTATCTGAATTTCTCGGATCCATGGCCTAAAACGAGACACGCTAAACGTCGCCTCACCAATCACCGTTTTTTAACTATTTATAAACAAATACTTCATCCTGAGGGTGAACTTCATTTTAAAACAGATAATCGAGGCCTATTTGCCTATAGCTTAGAAAGTATGTCTCAATTCGGAATGTACTTTACAAAAATAAATTTAAATCTCCATCAAGAAGATGAAGGAGATAATATCCCAACAGAGTATGAATTTAAATTTGCTGAAAAAGGCTCTAGGATTTATCGCATGGAAGCGAAGTTTCATCAGGATTTTACACACATGATGAACAAAGACTAATTTTACATAATAAAACGTGAGATATTGTAATCAAACACTAGGCTTTGATTCTTGTCTCACTTTTTTAATAAAAAGGGGCGGAAATTATGAAATTAGGCAATTTTGAAATTCAATCCTTAAATGGGGGGACGACCCAAATGGATGGTGGCGCGATATTTGGAGTTGTGCCTAAACCACTATGGGTTAAAAAGTATCCAGTAAATGATCAAAATCAAGTTCCACTCGTCACACACCCTTTATTGATTCAAACAGGTGATAAAAACATTTTAATTGATACTGGGATAGGTCAAGGTAAGCTTACAGATAAACAACTGAGAAATTATGGCGTAACGGAGGAAAGTCAAATCGCTAGGTCTTTGTCTCAACTTGGTTTAACAGTTGAAGATATTGATCTCGTTTTGATGACACATATGCATTTCGATCATGCTACAGGATTAACAGATGAAGAGGGTAGCGCTATATTTCCAAATGCTTGGCACTATATACAACAAGATGAGTGGCATGAATTTATAAGCCCTAATATAAGAAGTAAAGCTACGTATTGGCCTCAAAATAGAGGGACATATGAATCTAAAATGATTTTATTCGAACGAGATATCGAACCGTATCCCGGTATTAAAATGGTTCATATCGGTGGACATAGTTATGGCCATTGTATTATTGAAATTGAAAGTGAAAATGAAAAAGCCGTTCATATGGCAGATATTCTATCAACGAGCGCACACATCAACCCACTTTGGGTGACGGCCTATGACGACTATCCAATGCAATCGATTCGAGAAAAAGAACGTTTAACGCGGAAATACGCATCTGAAGGCCGTTGGATTTTGTTTTATCATGATGTCACAAATTTGGCAATTCAACTTACGGAAGATGGAAAGAAAATTCAAACTCAAATAAAAAGAGATGTAAATGGGGATAGCGATAAATAAGCGTGAGTGGAATTTAACAAGGGCTAAAATTAGGACTAAAAAAGGTGTCAGTTTTGTAACATTTTGTTTAAACATCTAAAATGTTGCAATCTAAACTGCCACCTTTTTTACTTTTCGGGATGAAGATTAACATTATTCATTATTAATCTCCCCGGTTATAGGACTACTTGTCTTCGATATCTAATATTTCGCCTGTTTTCGAATCGGCATAAAATGTATATTGATGAATGACATCATTTCGTTTCGTTGTGATGCCACCTTTGTAAGCTTTATAATCAACGCCATTTTTATGGTAAGACACGGGTTCATACAATATAAATGACCCTGTAACATTATGAAAATACTTTTTGACTTTTTCTAGAACTGTATTCGGGGGTTTAATTTTGTCATTTTCATTACGAATAACATAGAAATAACTCCCCGCCATTAATGTTCCAATTGCAAAAGGAATCATGAGGGGCCAATTTTTTTTCGTAAACATAGCTTTCGCCTCCTTAAAAGACTTAGCTACAGTTTATCATATTTTAAGTGGTATACTGTAATAAATGAGATAAATAAAAGGAGTGAATCAAGTGAACGATATCACTTTTAATCGGATTAAAACTTTAACTGAATTGCATGGTGCTCCTAATTTCGAGGCGCCAGTGCGTCACTTTTTAAAAGAACAGATGTCGCCTTACGTAGACGCGTTTGTCTACGATCGTATGGGTGGTATTTATGGTGTGAAAAAAAGTAAAAAAGCAAATGCACCTCGAGTCATGATAGCTGCGCATATGGATGAAATTGGATTTATGGTTACAGAGGTTACGCAAGAAGGATTCATCAAATTTACTGCGCTTGGTGGTGTAGCGAATGATATTTGGCAAGGGCAACGATTAAAAATTCGTACCTCTACAGATGAAGAAATTATAGGGGTGGTTGCTAATATTCCTAAGCATTTTCGAACAGGCCAAGAAGGCGCACCTAAAATAGAAGATTTATTGTTAGATATTGGTGCTGAAAATAAGCAAGAAGTATTTCAACGAGAGATAGCTATTGGTGATCCAATCGTTCCACATACAGAACTTATTCAATTGTCTGAACACCGTTTTGCAGGGAAAGCATGGGACAACCGCTACGGATGTGTTATTGCCTTAGAAATTTTAGAAGCGCTCAATGACATAGACCTAGAGGTGGATTTGTATGTAGGTGCAAATGTTCAGGAAGAAGTAGGATTGAGAGGGGCAGAGGCCGCTACACATTTAATACAACCAGATTTAGCCTTTGTGGTTGATTGCTCTCCAGCCAATGATATGAAGGGGCAATCAGGTCTCTCTGGTCAATTAGGGCAAGGCGCATTGTTACGAATTAAAGATGGGACAATGCTATTAAAACCGAACTTTAAAGCCTTTTTAATGGATTTGGCCACTCAACATCATATAAAATATCAATATTATATCTCACCAGGTGGAACAGATGGTGGGGTCATCCATAAGTCATTAACGGGGGTTCCAACCGCTGTTATAGGTGTTTGTGCAAGATATATTCACAGCACAGACGCTGTATTTGATATCCGAGACTATCATCAAGCGAAACAATGGTTATTACATGCGATTCGTAGCCTAAATGAAAAACAAATTCAACAATTACAATACGAACAATAAAGGAGGATTTATAATGAAATCCATTCAAAATGTAGAGGAGTATCAAAATTTAACTCAATCCAAATCAGTTTTTATGTTTACCGCAGGATGGTGTCCTGATTGTCGTTTTATTGAACCTGATTTACCAAAGTTGGAAGAAAAATATCCTAATTTTAATTTTGCATCTGTTGACCGTGATGCTTTTATAGATTTAGCAATTGATGAAGGGGTCATGGGCATTCCAAGTTTTATTGTGTATGATGGTGGTGAACGTGTGGGAGACTACATCGGCAAAGAAAGAAAATCAATTGAACAAATCGATCAATTTCTAGCACAATTTTAATGATATTTTCACCTTTAGGACATGGTTTTTCTCTAGTCCTAGAGGTGTTTTTATTGTAAACTAATGTAAGGCATGTATTTAGGAGTGAAAATATGAATGTCTTTAAAATGAGAGATACATTGAAATCACGTTTAACACATTTAGAAGTACAATATCAATTTAATCGTGACCAAGAATCATTAAGAATTTATCGAACAGACAATCAAAAAGGAGTCACAGTAAAGCTGTCTCCCATTGTAGCTAAATACAATAAAGGGCAAAAAAATATCATTGATGAAATTGTTTACTATGTTGAAGAAACAATTCATCAAATGCAAGATGAAGCCCATAAGATTTTAAATGAAAAACGTATTATGCCTGTCATTCGTGCAACAAGTTTCCCAACTCAAACTAAAGAGGGAAACGATTTTGTTACAGAAAATCATACAGCTGAGACAAGAATTTATTATGCACTAGACTTAGGAAAGTCTTATCGTTTGATTGATGAGTCTTTATTAAAAGATTTAAATTTAACAGAGCAACAAATCAAAGAAATGGCTTTATTTAATGTGCGAAAATTAGATAACCCATATAAAACTGATGAAGTTAAAGGAAATATTTTTTATTTTATTAATACTAATGATGGTTATGATGCAAGTCGAGTATTAAATGCCTCATTACTCAGTTCATTTGAAGATAAAATTGAGGGTGAAATGCTAATTGCACTCCCTCACCAAGATGTGTTGATTATTGCGGATATTAGAAATAAAACAGGTTATGACATTATGGCACATATGACTATGGAGTTTTTTACAAATGGGTTAGTGCCAATTACCTCATTGTCATTAGGCTTTGAAAAAGGACGTTTTGAACCTATTTTTATATTAGGTAAAAATAACAAATCTAAATTAAATGCATCTCCAAATGTGGTTCAACATTTAGGTGCCTCTAAAGATAACAAAAATAAGGAGTAGATGTACGAATGAATTTATTTTATAATCCGACTGGTGTAGGCAATGTCGCATTCCTACAAATTGAAACAGTTGATGGACCGTTTGAATATGAACAATTTGGTGATATTATTGCCATTAAAAAAGATTCACAAATTGTAGGGTTTAATATATTCAACGCAAAAGAACATTTAAATTTAGAAGGACAAGGTCATATTAAGTTTAAAGAGGAGCATGCCACTGCAATTCAAAAATTAATCGATGACTCTAATTTGGATTATAAACTTGATGCTGATTTTTCACCAAAATTCGTTGTAGGATACGTCCAACAAAAAGAAAAACATCCAGATGCAGATAAATTGAGTGTTTGTCAAATTGATGTTGGAGATGAAACATTACAAATTGTTTGTGGCGCACCTAACATTGAACAAGGGCAAAAAGTGGTCGTTGCTAAAGTTGGAGCAGTGATGCCTAGTGGCATGTTAATTAAAGATGCAGAATTAAGGGGTGTCGCTTCTAGTGGTATGGTGTGTTCAATGAAAGAGTTGAATTTGCCAAATGCGCCACAAGAAAAAGGAATTATGGTATTGGAAGACCATTATACTGTTGGACAATCATTTTTTAATGAATAAAGGAGGGCGTATTTATGAGCTGGTTTGATAAATTATTTGGTGAAGACGAGCCATCAGACCAAACATCTTTTAATAAAAAACGCTCGACAGTTAGAAAATCTGAAAATCGTAGTTTAATTCCACAGTCGAATGATATCTATCAACGGCCGAAAGGGAAATTTAGATTTCCGATTGCGATGGATGGGCAATCTGATTCTTTTCAACAAACAGAAAGGTCCGAGCAAAAACAACATAGACATGCGACCCGACCACATTCTGGTCTACAAGTAGATCGTAAAACACGACGTCATCGAGGTCAACGTTCAAATAGTACGCCTTATTCTTCACAGCAAGAACGAGAGGTAAAAGAGAAAAATACTGCAAATTATCAAAGAAATAAAGCGATGCGTACTTCTTTATCACATCAAGATTATACGAGACGTCGTGAAACAAACTCAAACGTACATAATTCTTATAAAAATAAGTATCAATCACAAGAATCTGGCTATCATCATTCACAGAATGCAACATCCCCTCATAGTAAGACATTTTTACATCAGGAGTTTAAGGCGAGTGAAGTGCCTTCAGCAATTTTTGGGACGCAAGAACGCAAGACCATACAAAACAGTGGTTTAAGTCAACCCCCAGGTGCACGCTCAAAACAAGCGCAACAGCCGTCTAATAATAGAACATCTTCACAAGTCAAAATACCATCGCATTCTAAACGTGATAACACGGTTAATATTGAAAACATTTATGCTTCACAGATTGTTGATGAAATTCGTAAAGAACGAGAAAAGAAAGTGCTTCAAAAGAAACGCTTTAAAGAAGCTTTACAACATAAAAAAACCTCACATCATACAGAGGAGCAATCTAGTATACAAAAAGCGATTGATGAAATGTACGCATCGCAAGCGCGCCATTTATTAGGTGATGATTATCATAGTGCTTATGAAGAAAAGGAACATGATGACTTAGTAGCAACTGCGCAGGATAAGGATTCTCATGCGAACCTTACTGAAAATCAAACGCCTCATGATGCGTCAATCGAATACGAAGAAATCGACTTAAATCAAATTGATGCATCATCACACATATCCGAGAAGGACATCAATGAGAATGAAGAGCACATAGCGCAAGAAGACAATCTAAGTGATGAGACAACATCAAATAACACTTCTCAAGCACCTGGCCAAGATTTGACTGTGAAAGCGATCAATAATGACAAGCCTCATCAACAATCAGAAGAATTATACGATTTTGATGAAAATGAGGATACAAATGATCAAAACGAGAACGAATTAATGGATGAACCTCAAAATCATAGTGAACCGCCTCAGTTAGCTCAACACGAGGTTGCACCAATGACAAGTCAAACAGAGACGCTTCAACCCGATTCATTACAACATAGTGATGATGTAGAGGAAGACACACAACGCCTTGATACACATTATGATGAACATGATGAAAGGGGTGCGGAGACATCTGCTACAGTCGATGTTCCTCAACTAACACCAACAGAAGCGGTTGAGGACAATGAAAAGGATATAAATCAAAGCTCTAAAGAAGATTTACAAGAGCGATTTGACGATGAAGATATCTCTGAATCGAAGGAAGTCAAAATTTCTGAGCCACCTTTAAAACCGCACTTACACGAGACGGATAAAACAAATGAACATGAAGCGAAAAGACCTATTCGTAAAGGAAGTAAACCTTTTAATGTGGTGATGACACCTTCGGATAAAAAGAGAATGATGGAACGCCAAAAGACGTCTACAATCATGAATGAACAACAACGTACATCGCCATCTTCAACGCCCAATACACAAGTGACGAACGATAATACACATCAACCTAGGGAAACTACTTTTAAAACAGAGCAAAATAATCATCTAGAAAAGCTTCCCTCATCAAAAGATGTAGCTGAAGATGCTGATTCAACTAAGAAAATACGACGCGGTCCTGTATTGCATCTACCAAGTATCGATTTGTTAGATCAACCAGAAGTCCAAGAAAGTGATAACGCATGGATAGAAGATAAAAAACAACAATTAAATGATGCTTTTTATTATTTTAATGTACCCGCAGAAGTTGTTAATGTTATCGAAGGTCCAAGCGTAACGAGATTCGAATTATCCGTTGAAAGAGGCGTTAAGGTCTCACGTATTACCGCATTACAAGATGATATTAAAATGGCTTTGGCAGCGAAAGATATTCGGATTGAGGCACCTATTCCTGGGACAAGTCTAGTTGGAATTGAAGTTCCAAATCAACATCCAACAAAAGTTAATTTGCGATCGATTCTTGAAACAGAGGCGTTTAAAAATGCAGAATCTAAATTAACGGTCGCAATGGGGAATCGAATCAATAATGAACCATTATTAATGGATATTGCCAAAACACCACATGCACTTATTGCAGGAGCTACAGGCTCAGGTAAATCAGTTTCTATAAATAGTATTTTATTATCCTTACTGTATCGCAATCATCCAGAGGAATTAAAATTATTATTAATCGACCCGAAAATGGTAGAACTCGCACCATATAACGATTTACCACACCTCGTGGCACCTGTCATTACAGATGTAAAGGCAGCAACTCAGAGTTTAAAATGGGCTGTAGAAGAAATGGAACGTCGATATAAGTTATTCGCACAAACTCATGTGAGAAATATCACGGCGTTCAATAAAAAAGTCAATTATGACCAACGTATGCCCAAAATTGTGATTGTGATTGATGAATTGGCTGATTTAATGATGATGGCACCTCAAGAAGTTGAGCAATCTATTGCCAGAATTGCGCAAAAGGCGAGAGCGTGTGGTATACACATGCTCGTTGCAACTCAAAGACCATCTGTTAACGTCATTACTGGTTTAATTAAAGCAAATATTCCAACGCGAATTGCATTTATGGTATCATCGAGTGTGGATTCTAGAACAATACTAGATAGCGGTGGTGCCGAAAGATTACTCGGATATGGTGATATGCTTTACCTTGGCGGTGGCATGAATAAACCAATTCGCGTACAAGGCACTTTTGTTTCAGATGAGGAAATTGATGAAGTTGTAGATTATATTAAATCACAAAGAGAACCTGAATATTTATTTCAAGAGAAAGAGCTCCTAAAGAAAACAGAAGAACCAGCAAAAGATGAATTATTCAATGAAGTTTGTGAATTTATGGTAAAAGAGAGACATATCTCTACCTCTCTTATTCAGAGACATTTTCAAATAGGCTATAATCGTGCAGCTAGAATTATTGATCAACTAGAACAATTGGGCTATGTTTCCGGCGCAAATGGTTCAAAACCTAGAGATGTCTATCTCACTGAGGCAGACTTACACGACTCATAAATTAAGAAAGGGGCATATCATCATGACCAAATACCATTTTGTCGGTATCAAAGGAGCAGGAATGAGTTCTCTTGCTCAAATTATTCATGATTTAGGATATGATGTTCAAGGTTCGGATATTGAACAATATGTATTTACTGAAATTGCATTGAAAAATAAAGGCATAAAAATCTTACCTTTTAGTGCAGATAATATTACTGAAGGGTTAACAGTCATCGTAGGAAATGCTTTTAAAGATACGCATGAAGAAGTTAAAAAAGCGAATGAATTAAACTTAAAAGTGATTCGTTATCATGATTTCTTAGGAGAAGTCATCAACCAATATACCTCTGTAGCGGTGACAGGGGCACACGGCAAAACATCAACAACGGGATTATTATCTCATGTAATGAACGGTGACAAAAAAACATCATTTTTAATCGGAGACGGTACAGGAATGGGGTTACCGCAAAGTGAATATTTTGCGTTTGAAGCTTGCGAATATCGTCGCCATTTCTTAAGCTATGCTCCTGATTATGCAATTATTACAAATATTGATTTTGATCATCCAGATTATTTTGCCGATATAGATGATGTTGTCAATGCCTTCCAAGGTATGGCAAATAATGTTAAGAAAGCCATTATCGCATGGGGAGACGACCCACATATTAAGGACATTAAAGTTGATGTTCCTGTTTATTATTATGGTTTTGATTCTTCAATGGATATTTATGCGGATAACATTGAAATCACGGATAAAGGTACTGCTTTTGATGTCTATATTAGAGGAGAGTTCTATGATCACTTTATTTCTCCACAATATGGCAACCATAATATTCTAAATGCATTAGCGGTCCTTGCTATTGCTTATATGGAAAAATTAGATACGCAAAATATTAAAGATGCGCTCATTACTTTTGGTGGTGTTAAACGTCGCTTTAATGAGATTTTTACTAAAAATCAAGTATTAGTTGATGATTATGCACACCATCCAAGAGAAATAAGTGCTACAATTGAGACAGCTAGAAAAAAATATCCAAACAAAGAAGTTGTGGCGATTTTTCAACCCCACACATTCTCTAGAACAAAAGCATTTTTACAAGAATTTGCTGATGTACTTAATCAAGCAGATTCGGTATATCTATGTGATATTTTCGGTTCTATTCGAGAAAATACGGGTGAATTGACAATTAATAACCTTCTTGAACTTGTTGAGAATGGACGCTTAATTTCAGAATTATCCGTTGAAATGCTCGAAAAACATGATAATGCTGTTATACTATTTATGGGTGCTGGTGACATTCAGAAAGTATTAAAAGCTTATTTAGAAAAAATCGGCGTAGAACATAGTTTTTGATGTTTGAGCACTGGGAGTTTGGGTATCTATATAAAATAAATAGCATATTTTAAAAGTCAATAGGAGGCGTTTACGAATGGAATGGATTTTACCACTCGCAGGAATTATTGCTGCCATCGCATTCTTAATCTTATGTATTGGAATCGTTGTAGTGTTAGTTTCTGTAAAGAAAAACTTGGATCATGTTGCTAAAACACTTGATGGTGTGGAAGGACAAATTCAAGGTATTACACGCGAATCTACGGATTTACTTCATAAAGCTAATCGCTTAACTGAAGATATCCAAGATAAATCAAATCGTTTAAACTCTGTAGTTGATGCTGTTAAAGGCGTTGGCGAATCAGTTCAAACATTAAATGGTTCGGTTGATCGTGTAACGCACTCAATTACGAATAACATTTCACAAAATGAAGACAAGATTTCTCAAGTTGTTCAATGGTCAAATGTTGCGATGGAAATTGCTGATAAATGGCAAAACCGTCAAAGTCGTAGAAACAGTGCAACTTACAAAACGAATAATGTGTCATCTGATGCACATCGTGGTTCAAATTCAAATTCATCTATTTCTAACAAAGAGTTAGTAAATAATGAATATGAAAATAAAGATCTTCAAGATTTTAATACGAACCCAGAATCAGTTAACACAAAGTACACAACTTTAAATGATGCTGATTCTAATCGTCAATCTTCAACTCAACATACTTCAACTAATAAAGAATTAGTGAACAATGAGTATGAAAACAAAGACTTAGATGATTTCAACACAAATCCTGAATCAGTTAACACAAAATACACAACATTAAATAATGATTCAAATCGTAAGTAAGTCGACGGTTAGTTGAATAAGTCTTGATTACACGCACTTAAATGAGGTACATACTTTGTTTAAGTGCTTTTATTTTAAGGAGGCATAAAAATGGAAAAATACAATCGTGATTTGCATTCAAAAGGTTTAGAAAGTTATGAGGTTTCTCAATATGATCGAGAAGCACCTCAGCGTTTAGATTTAGTTTTTGGTTTTGTTGCAGGTGCTGTATTAGGGAGTTCATTAGGATTGTTATTAAAACCAACACTAGAAGCAAAATCTAAGAAAAAAGAGCAAGTGAAAACAAAAAAAGTGAATGACCAAAATTCAACATTACGTGATGAAGCTAAACGTAAAGCAGAAGCGTTAAAAGCACAAGCACAACGTGTACGAAAAGATTCTCAACGTGAACGTAGTGTATTAACTGATTCAGAAGACCCATCATCAAAAGAATTAGCTGCGCAACGACGTGCGATTCAAAGTGAAGTTGATAGCGACCGTTTAGAAGGAC
The DNA here is from genome assembly GCF_011394755.1 of Staphylococcus sp. 11511212. Lineage (NCBI taxonomy): Bacteria > Bacillati > Bacillota > Bacilli > Caryophanales > Staphylococcaceae > Staphylococcus > Staphylococcus sp. 11511212. The sequence goes on from NZ_JAANBQ010000003.1 coordinate 108,132, forward strand.
AAACATCTAAATCTGCACGTGAGGAAAATAACGGTCAAAATACAGCAGGTGTTGCAACAGCAGGGGTGACTGCTTCTGGATTAGCACAAGCTGCGAAAAATAGTGACCAACAAAATGAAAATGAAACATCAATTTCATCTGATTCCAAAGATGATGCAATGGCGGCACAACAACGTGCAATTCGTGCAGAAGTAGATTCAGATCGCTTAGAAGGACAAACTGGACCTACTGCTACAGCACAAGCAGAAGGTAAAGATGAAAAACTAAGTCAAGAAAAATCAAATCAACAAAAGACCTCAGAAAACACTGCTTCATTAGGTGCTCAACGTCGTTTGCTTAACGGCAACAAAAAAGAATCAACTACGACTTCTGCTAACAAAGAAAATGATTTTAGTAAAAAAGATGCGAAATTTGAAAATGGCGTAGTGACACATGACTCAGATAAAGATTTTACACTTTCTGATCATAATGAAAAAGTGAAAGAAGAAGCTAAAAAAACTAACAGTAAAGTAGATAAGCATACTTTTAATAAGTAACTTTAAATAACAAAATTAGCGTAACGTTTTTACCATCGAATGAATGAATAAGAACCTATCTTGTTCTTGTTCATTCATTTTTTTGTAGCTTTTTTAACCGATAGCAACTACGATACTATTAACGATAATATAAATGAGAATTTTCAAAAAATTTAGCCTAATTTTAGAAGATGGGTTGAAATAATCATATATTCTTGTTAGAATACGAAATATCACTAGTTATTTTACCGCTTTAAAGCAAGTGAGAAAATTTAAGTTGGGGTGAATTTCATGACGAATCATTTAGAAACGTACAGAAAAGAAATCGAAGACATTAACGAACAGATTTTAACATTACTTTCCAAACGAGGTGAGCTCGCTAAAAAAATAGGCGAGGAAAAAAGAAAACAAAGTACAGTGATTTATGACCCTCAAAGAGAAAAAGAAATGTTAAATTCGTTAATTGATAAAAATCAAGGACCTTTCAATGACAATGTCATTAAACAGTTGTTTAAGGAAATTTTTAAAGCCTCAACTGATTTACAAAAGTCTGATAATGAAAAACATTTATACGTCTCTCGTAAACTTAAACCTGAAGATACAATTGTGACGTTTGAAAACGGCGGGAAAATTGGAGAGGGACTTAAATCTTTCGTATTTGGTCCGTGCTCAGTAGAATCCTACGAACAAGTTGAAGCAGTTGCTAAAAATTTAAAAGAAAAAGGTGAAAAATTTATTCGAGGTGGCGCTTTTAAACCAAGAACTTCACCATATGACTTCCAAGGATTAGGCGAAGAAGGCTTAAAGATTTTGAAGCAAATTAAAGATAAATACGACCTTAATGTTGTAAGTGAGATTGTCCACCCAAATGATTTTGCGATTGCAGACCAATATTTAGATGTATTCCAAATTGGCGCACGTAATATGCAAAACTTCGAATTACTAAAAGAAGCAGGGCGAACAAACAAACCTATTTTATTGAAACGTGGTTTATCAGCAACGATTGAAGAATTCACATACGCAGCAGAGTACATTGCCAGTCAAGGTAATCAAAATATTATTTTATGTGAACGCGGTATTCGCACATACGAAAAAGCGACACGAAATACTTTAGATATTTCTGCGGTACCTATTTTAAAACAAGGCACACATCTTCCTGTTTTAGTTGATGTGACGCATAGTACAGGTCGTAAAGATATAATGTTACCTGCAGCTAAAGCAGCATTGGCGATTGGCGCAGATGGGGTGATGGCTGAAGTTCATCCTGATCCAGCAGTAGCTTTAAGTGATAGTGCACAACAAATGAATTTAGAAGAGTTTGATTCATTCTACAATGAAATCAAACCTCTTTCAGAAATGTACAATAACAAAACACTTAAATAAATACTTGTTTATTTTAAAAGGGGAGAATTCTTGAAATTTTCTCCTTTTATTATCGTTTAAATACATATAATTACTATTATTTCGTGACAAACCTATGACATGAAGATTTTTATATTTCTAATCTATCGATATTATGGTAAACTTTGAAAATGTGATGAAAACGGAATATAATAATAGAGTAAGCGTTTACAAGGAGGTAGAAATATGACAGTAACCATATATGATGTCGCTCGTGAAGCCCGTGTTTCAATGGCGACAGTATCACGTGTTGTAAATGGAAATCAAAATGTTAAACCTGAAACAAGGGAAAAAGTTAATGAAGTCATTAAACGATTAAATTATCGTCCAAATGCTGTTGCAAGAGGTTTAGCAAGTAAGAAAACAACTACAGTCGGTGTGATTATACCTGATATTTCTAATATTTATTATTCTCAACTTGCGAGAGGATTAGAAGATATTGCAACGATGTATAAATATCACACAATCATTTCGAATTCAGATGATGATCCTGAAAAAGAAAAAGAGATTTTTAACAATTTATTAAGTAAACAAGTGGATGGCATTATCTTTTTAGGTGGCACACTGACGACTGAAATTAAAGACCAAATTTCAAAAGCCTCTATACCCGTTGTTGTTTCAGGCACAAACGGAAAAGACGACGGTATTGCTTCAGTAAATATTGACTTTAAAAAAGCGAGCCAAGAAATCACTGAGCAATTAATTAAATCAGGTGCAAATAAGTTTGCGTTTGTAGGTGGAGGCTATTCTAAAAAAGCCCAAGACGATGCACTCGAAGGATTAAAACAACAATTATCTGAACATCAATTAGAAGTGGATAGTCATCTTTTATATGTAGGGAACGAAACATATAAAGATGGAATACGTGCGTTTGAAAAATTAAGCGCTTACCAACCAGACGCTGTGCTTTCAATCAGTGATGAACAAGCGATTGGGATTGTACACGGTGCGATGGATCACGGGCTAAATGTACCTGAAGATATTCAAGTTATCAGTTTTAATAATACACGTCTCGTTGAAATGGTACGCCCACAACTTTCAAGTGTAATACAACCGCTATATGATATTGGGGCTGTTGGCATGCGTTTATTAACGAAATATATGAATAATGAAGAAATCGAAGAACCCAATGTGATTTTACCTCATAAAATCAGATACCGCGGAACAACCAAAGTTTAATAATAAAACCCTTGTTTCTCAAAAGTCACTCAAAAAGCGTCAATCTTACACAGCTTTAAGAGTTCCTCCTTGAATCAAGGGTTTTTGTTATAGAATAAAGCAATATGAATAGGGTTTAAAACCAATTTTTAATCTTATTCGCCACACTTTGATTTTTATCAGTAATCTCTTGAGTTCTTGGTATATTTTGAAAATCAGGAAATGTCTCTTCCCAAGTTTCAGGAAGCGAAATCGAGCTATAATGTTGCCATTTGGTTAACCAAGATTCAGGTAAACGTCCAGTTAATGGGGGGTGATCGATAAGGCTTAAATAGACGTGACTCCAAGCGCGGGGCACTACTCGCCAAATATTGTAGCCACCACCACCAAGCATGAGGACTTTTCCGTTGGCATACTTTTTTGCAATGTCATGGACAACGTAGGGGATTTCATATAATGTATTTAAATCACAATGCATATGAGTAAGTGGATCCAAATAGTGAATATCAGAACCATTCACACTAACGATAAAATCAGGTTGAAAAGCAGCTGCAACAGTTTCAAGTGTCTGTTTAAATACGGACATGTAACTTTCGTGTTCCGTATAGGGTTCTAAAGGGACATTTATAGTATAGCCGAATCCTTGGTCATCACCTCGTTCAGTATAATGACCAGAACCAGGAAATAAAAATTTTCCAGTTTCATGTATAGAATAATTCATGACCTCATTTGAAGTGTAAAACCGCCATTGTACACCGTCACCATGATGGGCATCAGTATCCACATATAAGACACGTTGATGATATTTCTGATATAAATATTTTATATAAATTGCAGCGTCATTATACACACAAAAACCGTTTGCGCGTCCTTCTAATGCATGATGTAGACCGCCACCTAAGTGGCAACCATTTTGAAATTTTCCTTCCATTATCGCATCAATTAAATTTAATCCTCCTCCAACAATGGTCGCTGTGCTTGTATGGATTTTTGGGAATACATGTGTATCTTCATCGTCTAAACCATACTTGCTCTTTTCATCAGGCGTTAAAAGGTTACGTTCCCCACGTTTAATCGCTTGGATATAGTCATATTTATGAACAGTTGCAATTTCATCTACAGTGGCAATACGAGGTTTAATGATTTGATTGTGATGAAGTAAACCAGTAGCGTCCAGTAACTCTGTTGTTAATTTCAGACGCATTTGATTAAAGGGATGTTTATTATGGAAGCGATATTGCAAAAGTGCATCTGAATAGACATACCCAGTTTGAAAAGTATTTTCTCCCATTTGGATTCCCCCCATTAAAAAAAGAACCTGTTCATGTAGCGTAAGTCGTCAAATGTCCTCATTTGATCTACTGTAATATTTTTTCCAATACGTGCCATTAGGCTATTCGCAGGGTGGCTTGTGATTTCTGGATCATCGGTGGCAAATACTTCTAAGCCGCCGTTTGCCATCATGCGTTGCATTAATTTTTTATATTCAAAAACGTCGAGACCTGAATTTTTTAAATCCCAATGCCAGTAATATTCAGTTGTGATAATGATATAATTCTCTAATTCCGGACTTCGAGTACTCAACTTTAAAAGTTCACGACCTAATCCATAACTTCGATAAGGTAGACTGATTTCAATAGCGCCAAGTTCCAATAAATAGGGGAGGTTCCCATTAGACCATCTTTCCATAGGGTCTGGATAAAGATAGGTGACGTAGCCAATTATATGTTGATCTACTCGAATAATATAAATTCTCCCTTCATCCAAAGTGCTTATTTCTTGTATCGCTTCAAATTGTTCGATGGGTTCTCGAAATGCATTTAATCCTTCATCAAAGGTCATGGTTTCTAATTGTAATTTTGTCACTGGTCCCTCTAGGATAGTTGCTTTACCGTTGATCATTAAAGTTTCTTTTTCATATGTTTTAATGTGCTTCATGAGAGACTCCTTTCTAAACAAACTATTAATGATAGTATAGCCAAATCATATTGAATTTTCATCTATTATTCAGAATAAGTGAAATTTTTTGAAAACAATATCCTGATGAGCTATAATTCAAATGAAAGCGATTTCAAACAAGGGGGGTAATCATCATGAAAGTTGAAGTATACAAAGGGGAAGAAGGAAACTTCAATTTAACAGAATATGAAAAAATCTATCAAAATTTTAAATGGGAAGATGTTGAAAAAGCATTTTCCTGGTCAAAAACTGGAAAAGTTAATATGGCCTATGAATGTATTGATCGTCATGTTGATGAAGGAAAAGGAGATAAAATTGCCTTAAATTATAAAGATGACGTGCGTAAAGAAAGTTATACATTTAATGAGCTGAAACAGAAATCTAATCAAGCAGCTAATGTTTTAAAAACAAAAGCTCATGTTCAAAAAGGGGATCGTGTATTTATTTTTATGCCACGTACGCCTGAACTCTATTTTGCATTTTTGGGTATATTAAAAATTGGAGCCATCGTGGGGCCGCTCTTTGAAGCGTTTATGGAAAAAGCAGTGAAAGATCGTTTGGAAAACAGTGATGCTAAGGTGATCATCACGACGAATAGTCTATTACCGAGAATTCCAAAAGATGATTTGCCAAATTTAGAAACGATTATCGTAGTGGATGAAAATGTCAGTGATGAATATGTAGATTTTAATACAGAGATGGAACATGCGAGTGATCAATTTGAAATAGAATGGTTAAATCAAGACGATGGTCTTATTCTTCATTATACTTCGGGATCTACTGGACAACCTAAAGGCGTATTGCACGTACAAAAAGCCATGTTAGTTCATTATATTTCAGGAAAATATGTGCTTGATTTACAAGAAGATGACGTTTATTGGTGTACAGCTGATCCAGGTTGGGTCACAGGGACTTCCTATGGGATTTTCGCTCCATGGTTAAATGGAGTAACCAATTGTATTGCAGGAGGTCGTTTTTCTCCAGAAGCTTGGTATAGTATGATTGAAGAATTCAAAGTGACGATATGGTATACTGCACCAACAGCTTTACGTATGCTTATGAGTGCTGGAGATGATTTAGTAGAAAAATATAATTTATCCTCAGTACGTAGTATCCTCTCGGTGGGTGAACCCCTTAACCCAGAGGTTATAAAATGGGCTAAAAAAGTGTATGATAAGCGTGTGTTAGATACTTGGTGGATGACTGAAACAGGTGGACATATGATTGTCAACTATCCATCCATGGATATTAAATTAGGTTCTATGGGCAAGCCATTACCAGGAATTGAAGCGGCGATTATTGATAATGAAGGAAATCCGTTACCGCCTAATCGCATGGGTAACCTTGCTATAAAAAAAGGGTGGCCGTCAATGATGTACAAAATATGGAAAAACCCCGAAAAATATCAGTCCTATTTTATAGGTGACTGGTATGTTTCAGGCGATTCTGCCTATCAAGATGAAGATGGATATTTTTGGTTCCAAGGTCGTGTCGATGATGTCATCATGACTGCGGGTGAACGTGTCGGTCCTTTCGAAGTGGAATCGAAATTAGTAGAGCATGAAGCGGTTGCAGAAGCAGGGGTTATTGGTAAGCCGGATCCTGTTCGTGGCGAAATCATTAAGGCATTTGTCGCATTAAGAAAAGGTTACGAACCGTCTGATGCATTAAAAGAGGACATACGAAAGTTTGTGAAAGAAGGTTTAGCTGCGCATGCAGCACCACGTGAAATCGAATTTAAAGATAAATTACCAAAAACACGTTCAGGTAAAATTATGAGACGTGTATTGAAGGCATGGGAACTTGATTTGCCTACAGGTGATTTAAGTACTATGGAAGATTAATCTCATTTCAATAGGTAAATAATTTTAAATTTACTATGAAATAAAAATATAGGTTTAATGCTTTGAAACTATTCAACATTTGATATGAAGAGTTGGAGACGTGGCATTCATCTGAAGAATGAGTGTCGCAATACCAACTCTTTTTATGATGTTATTGTTGGGTTCTTAAATGCAGGCTTGGAAAAAACTATAGAGCAATGATTTTACTGTTGTTCTAAGCTAATAGTCGCATAGGAAATGGCGTAAAAGAGTTAGCTATATATAGATAAATAAAAACCTGACTCTATTTATCGAATTTTATAAACGCTTTTATTCGACAAGTATGGATGAGTCCGTTATTATTAACTGTGGAAATAGTTTTTTTTAGAACTGTTTGTATGCGTTTACATAGCGCATGATTGTTAATGAAATTCATTTAAGGGGCTGAAAATTGTGAGTCATTTATCAGATTTAGAAATTGCAAATCAATCTACATTAAAACCGATTAGTGAGATTGCTCAAAAAGCAGGTATCTCAGAAGATGCGCTTGAGCAATACGGTCACTATAAAGCTAAAATTGATATTTCTAAAATTACAACAAAAGGTGAAAAAGGGAAAGTTGTACTTGTTACAGCAATGAGTCCAACTCCTGCAGGTGAAGGTAAATCTACAGTTACTGTAGGACTTTCAGATGCATTCAATAAAATTAATAAAAATGTTATGGTCGCTTTACGTGAACCCGCATTAGGACCAACATTTGGTATCAAAGGTGGCGCAACTGGAGGGGGTTACGCACAAGTTTTACCAATGGAAGATATTAACCTTCACTTCAATGGTGATTTTCATGCCATTACAACTGCAAACAACGCATTATCAGCATTTATCGACAACCATATTCATCAAGGTAACGAATTAGGTATCGATCAACGTCGTATTGAATGGAAACGTGTTTTAGATATGAACGACCGTGCATTACGTAATGTTGTTGTAGGTTTAGGCGGACCAACACAAGGTGTGCCACGTGAAGATGGCTTCAATATAACTGTAGCATCAGAAATTATGGCAATTTTATGTTTAAGCACAGGAATTATGGACTTAAAAGAAAACATCTCTAAAATTACAATCGGTTATACGCGTGATCGTCAACCTGTAACTGTTAAAGATTTAGGTGTTGAAGGCGCGTTAGCTATGATTTTAAAAGATGCGATCAAACCTAACCTAGTGCAAACTATTGAAGGCACACCAGCACTTGTACATGGCGGACCGTTTGCAAATATTGCACATGGTTGTAACTCTATTCTTGCAACAGAAACAGCACGTGATTTAGCAGATATCGTTGTAACTGAAGCAGGATTTGGTTCAGATTTAGGCGCAGAAAAATTTATCGACATTAAATCTCGTAAAGCAGGTTTTGAACCTGATGCTGTTGTGTTAGTTGCAACAATTCGTGCGCTTAAAATGCACGGTGGAGTAGCTAAAGATAACCTTAAAGAAGAAAATGTTGAAGCATTAAAATCCGGAATTAAAAACTTAGAACGCCATGTAACTAATATTAGAAAATTTGGTGTTGAACCGGTTATCGCCCTTAACGCATTTATCCATGATACAGATGCAGAAACACAATTTGTTCAAGAATGGGCAAAAGAAAACAATGTTCGTCTTTCATTAACAGAAGTTTGGGAAAAAGGCGGAGAAGGCGGCGTCGACTTAGCGAATAAAGTACTTGAAGTGATCGAACAGCCAAATGACTTTAAACGCCTTTATGACTTAGAATTACCATTAGAAGAAAAAATCGAAAAAATCGTTAAAGAAATCTATGGTGGCTCTAAAGTTACATTCTCAAGCAAAGCGCAAAAACAATTAAAACAATTCAAAGAATACGGATGGGATAATTACCCAGTATGTATGGCTAAAACGCAATATTCATTTACTGACGATGCAACTCAATTAGGTGCACCAGAAGGCTTCGAAATTACAATTCGCGAATTAGAAGCAAAAACAGGCGCAGGATTTATTGTTGCATTAACAGGAGCAATTATGACAATGCCTGGTCTTCCTAAAAAACCAGCGGCATTAAATATGGATGTTACTGAAGATGGACATGCTGTAGGTTTATTCTAATCTTAAGTTATCTTATTAGACTGGTGACAGGAATACTGTTTCACCAGTCTTTTTATGTATAGGTAGAAATTTAACTTTTTAAGAAGTATAAAAAAACAAACCCGCTTTTTATAAGTAGGTTTGTCTATTTCACAAAGGTCTATCGGATAAGGTTTTATATAAATCTTTCAGCTATTGGATATTTTAATGCAGCTTGATATTCTTTTTTTGTAATCATTTTTTCAATATACATCCGTTTTAAGACATATTTTTGACGACGTATAGAATCTGAAAGTGCTTGTTGGCTTTTAACCTCACCATAGGTGTTATAAGGCGTATAATAATATGGGCTTTGAACCAATCCTGCTAAATACGCTGATTCAGCCAAGTTGAGTAATTGTGGAGGTTTACCAAAAATACCATAGGACGCCGAGGTAATACCGGTAATATGATGTCCGTTCGTATCTCGACCAAATGACACACGATTAATATACGTATAAATAATTTCATCTTTACTCATTAGGTTTTCCAATCGCATTGCATACATAATTTCCTTAGCTTTACGGTTATATGTTTTTTGCTGAGATAACATTTGATTTTTAACGAGTTGTTGCGTAATCGTACTTCCCCCTGTTGGGTTCTCACGATTGAAAATATCTTGATACATTGCTCTGAAAATAGCTTTTGGTAAAATACCATGATGCGTATAAAACTGTGCATCTTCACTAGAAACAATGGCTTTTGTTACATATGGAGAGACCTCAGCGGGTCCGGCGATAAGAATCGGTGACTGTTCATTGTATAATGCAATGAGATTCACATTTTTGGATTTTATTGGAGGCATCTCAGGGAGGCGTGTAATTTCTCTAACAAGCGCATCATCATCAATTTCATTTGCATTCGAAACAATACTTGCAAAATAGCCTAACACAATGCCAATAAATAAAATTATAATCCAAATAAGAACAGTGATGGAAAAGATAAACAGATGTTTCATCTTTTTAAAGTACTGATCATAGCGATTCGTGTATTCTATCAATCGATGGGGATGTATCACGCCTCATTAGACCTCCTTTTTAACAATTATAGTATAGCATAATTTGGTTTTAGTCGTTTTAATCCTTCAAATGTGTATTATATTGACTTTTCAAGCACGACATTTTATAATATGAAGCATTATCAATAAGATTTGAAACAGAGGAGAAGTAACTTTATTTTTTTGAATTTTAGAGAGTCAATGGTGGGTGTGAATTGACATTCAAATTAAAGTGAATACACCTTGTGAAGTGTTTCATCGTTTTAGCAATGTACGTAACATTGTAAGAGTATCCAAGTATGGTGGTAACGTGCAACAGCGCCCTTACATTTTTGTAAGTGGTGTTTTTTTATTTTTAAGGAGGTTTTTCCATGGCAAATCAATTAATAGAGGAATTAAAATGGCGAGGGTTAATTTATCAACAAACAGACGAAGAGGGGATAGAAACCCTACTCAACAAAGAGCAGGTTAAATTATATTGTGGTGCTGATCCAACTGCAGACAGTTTGCATATCGGTCACTTATTACCATTTTTAACATTACGTAGATTCCAAGAATACGGACATCGCCCCATTGTTTTAATAGGTGGAGGAACAGGTATGATTGGTGACCCATCTGGTAAATCCGAAGAACGTCTTCTTCAAACTGAAGAACAAGTAGAAAAAAATGTTCAAGGTATTCAAAAACAAATGAAACAACTTTTTGATTTTGATACAGAAAATGGTCCTATTCTAGTGAATAATAAAGATTGGTTAGGTCAAATTTCATTAATTGAATTTTTACGTGATTTCGGTAAGCATGTGGGCGTAAACTATATGCTTGGGAAAGATTCCATTCAATCTCGCTTAGCAAACGGTATCTCATATACTGAATTTACTTATACGATTTTACAAGCGATTGATTTTGGTCATTTAAATCGTGAATATCAATGTAAAATTCAAATTGGAGGTTCTGATCAATGGGGGAACATTACCAGTGGAATTGAATTAATGCGTCGCATGTATGGGACAACTGAAGCCTATGGTTTAACAATTCCTCTTGTGACAAAAGCTGATGGCAAAAAATTTGGTAAAACAGAATCTGGTGCAGTATGGTTAGACCGTGAAAAAACAAGCCCATATGAATTTTACCAATTCTGGATTAATACACGAGACGAAGATGTTGTTAAGTTCTTAAAATATTTTACATTTTTAACTCAAGAAGAAATACAAAATTTAGAAGAATCAGTTGAAAATGAGCCTCATTTACGTAAAGCTCAAAAAGCGTTAGCTGAAAGTATGACACGTTTCATTCACGGAGAAGATGCTCTAGCTGAAGCAGAACGCATCTCAGCGGCATTGTTTAGTGGGGATTTAAAATCATTAACGGCTGATGAAATAAAAGCTGGTTTTAAAGATGTGCCACAAGTAACCCTTTCTGAATCAACTGTTCAACTTGTAGAGGCTTTAGTAGAATCAAAGATTTCACCTTCTAAACGCCAAGCACGAGAAGATATTACTAATGGTGCGATTTATATCAATGGGGAACGACAACAAGATTTGCAATATGAATTATCAAGTAATGATAAATATGATGATACATTTACTATTATCCGACGCGGTAAGAAAAAATATTATATGGTCAATTATTCGTAAAGTAGAAAGCCCCTCTCAGTGTGTGTTGAGAGGGGCTACATTTATAGGTTATTTTGCTGTATCTAGTGTGACTTTAATTTTTGAAGTTTTTCCATCTCGATTAACTGTAAACGTAACTTCATCTCCAGGTTTTTTATCTTTATACAGATAGCTACGTAAATCCGAATCACTTTCTACTTTATGTCCATCAATTTCAGTAATGATATCGCCACGTTTTAAATCTATGCCTTGTCTTGGTACGTTGGCGACATAAACACCTGAGTTTGTCTCTAAGTGGCGTTTATAATTGTCTGGAATATCTGTCACATTAATCATCTCAATTCCAATAGAAGGGCGTTTCACCTCTCCGTTATTGACAAGTTGTTCAATGACTAATTTAACTTCATTACTTGGAATGGCGAAACCAATACCTTCAACTTGAGGCGCAGCAATTTTTAAGGTGTTAATTCCTATTAAATTACCATTTAAATCGACTAATGCACCTCCAGAGTTGCCGGGGTTAATTGCAGCGTCTGTTTGTATCACATTCACTTTGTTTGAACCCGCTGAGGTGTCAGTTTCAATGGTACGCTCATTCGCTGAAATAATACCTGATGTCACTGTATTGGCAAATTCTAAGCCAAGTGGATTTCCCATAGCAAACACACTGTCACCCGTTTTTACTTTACTTGAATCGGCAAATGACATCGTTTTAATGTCATTTCTGTCTTTGATTTTTAAGACGGCTAAATCTGTTAATGAATCATTTCCGACTAATTCTGCTGAAACTTGTTGAGAATTATGTAGTTGGATTTTAATAGAGGATGCACCTTCAATGACGTGATTATTTGTAACGATATAAGCATTTTTACCGTCTTGTTGATAAATGACGCCAGAGCCAATGCCAGAAGGTTGAGACTTAAGGGATTTTCCGCGTAATAAGTCTTCTAGATTTTGTGCTTTTTGCTCATTAATCACTCCAACTATAGATGGGGCTTTATCATTTATCATTTGATTCACTGTTTTGTATTTGCTACTTTTGCCATCTAGCGTACTTCCACTAGAGTCTTGATTTGATTCATTGACTTGTGAGCCTGATTTGTTTGCAAAAGGGGAACTGAAATTAGAGGTCATATTTAATAAACTAAAAGCGATAAGTCCTCCAATTATCCCTGCAATAAGGGCGATAAGTATGGTTTTAAGCCATGGAAATTTACTTTTTTGTCGACGACGTGTAGCAGAGTTAGATTCATATTCATTTGATTGTTGTGAAGGATTAAAATTGTGTTCTTCTCTCATAAAATGCCTCCTTTAAATTTATTATCCTATGTTCATCACATTTTGACCAGTCTAGCGCTCTCCATCTTTAGTCGTATTTTTAAATGTAGTTGTTCAAATGTTTAGGAAGTGATAAAATTTAAAGGGCTAAAAGACGTAAAGAGTAGGTGTTAATATGTTATATCGATTAATTGCGAAAGCATTAGATTTTATTATCGTAAAAAAACTAAAAAAATTAGAAGTGTTTGGACTAGAAAACAAGCCTGATTCCAATCGGTATGTCGTTACATGTAACCATGAAAGTTACAATGAAATTATCCTTTTAGGATTAGCTTTATTACCAAATGAAATTCATTATATGGCCAAACAAGAATTATTCAAAAATAAGTGGATGCATCAATTTTTTACAGCGTTAAATGCTTTTCCTGTCAACCGAGAAAACCCTGGGCCAAGTACGTTAAAGGTTCCTGTTAAAATTTTAAATCAAAACAAAACTGTAGGTATTTTCCCATCTGGGCAACGTACTTCAGTTGAAGTGCCTTTAAAGAAGGGGGCAGCAACGATTGCCATGTTAGGAAAAGCACCTATTTTACCTGCAGCTTATGTGGGACCTACTAAAATCCCACATCTTTTTACTAAAAAGGCCTATATTAAGTTTGGGGAGCCGATTGATACAACAGCCATCCCAAAAGATTTGAAACGCCAAGAAAAAGTAGAATACATTACGCAAATGTTAACTGAACGTACACGTCAGTTACAAAAAGAGCTAAATGCATACGTAGAAGGTCACTAATGATTAAACATATAGAAGCTTGGACATAGAATTCATCAAAAAATTATTCTCAATAAATATATAAGGATAACTTTATTCTATGACATGCTTCTTTTTGTTTTATGCACCTTTAAAGATAAAATATACAAATACAAGTGCATACTCATGTAGGTTTTTATGTTATAGTTGTTTTATCTGAAAATTCTGTTTATGGAGGTTGCCCTATGGAAAAAGTGATTTTATTTGATGTAGATGGTGTTTTTTTAGATGAGGGAAGATGTTTTGATGTTTCAGCATTAGCAGTTTATGAATTACTTTTTGATGAAATGTATTTAAATTTAGGCGATAGTGTAGATTTGAGTCATTTAAAAGATTCTCAAATCCAGGCGATTCGTAATGATATTTTTGAGAACGATATGATTTTAAATCACTTGAAATCTTTAGGGATCAACTCGAATTGGGATATGTTATTTGTTGTATTTTCGATTCATTTTATCAATTTGTTAAAACAGCTCAATGAAGAAGACCGTCAGCATTTTTTAGATTCAAAGTCAATTTCTCAAACACAAATCAAAAGTTTAGGTGACAAATTCACAAATAAAGTCATCGACTATGCAGCACCATTAGACTTTTTATCCACTTGCTCAAAAGGTAAAGAAGCATTGTATGAAGAATTAAAACAATTTGCAGGTTTACAATTGAATACGACAAATGTTTCGCTCTTTGATATTCAAAGTCCTTTGTGGAAGTTTGCGCAATCCATTTATCAAGAGTGGTATCTAGGACGAACATTATTTGAAGAAGTTGAAAAGCAACAGCCAAAATCACATTTTAAAAAGGGTTATATATATCATGAAAAACCACTTGTTCCAATAGACGAAGTTAAAAACCTTTTGTGTGAACTTAAAGAAAAGGGATATAAAATCGCTATTGCAACAGGACGAACTCGGGGAGAAACGTTAATCCCCTTTAAGTCATTAGGGCTATTAGAACATTTTAATGAATCACATATTGTAACTGCGAGTGAAGTGATGGATGTCGAGCAGAAATATCCGGATTTGAAACCACTAGGTAAACCTAATCCTTTTAGCTATATTGCAGCTTTAAACGGTAATCAAGTAGAAGATTATTATCAATACGCAACAAATCAATCAAATTGTGTAAACAAAGAAGAAGTGACGATTGTGGGAGATTCTCTAGCAGATTTAATATGCGCCCAAAAAATGAATGCCTATTTTATTGGGACCTTATCGGGATTAAAAGGTCAAGATGCACGTGAAGAATTAGAAAAGCATCATGCTGACCAAATTGTAAATCATGTGCTAGATATACGTGCGACATTTATTGAGTAGTGGGTTGTAGATGTAATAAGAGCGTCAAGATATAGAAGATAACTTAAATAATAGAGCCATCAAAATTGAGGTGAGGTAATTTTGATGGCTCTATCTTTATATGATTAAACAAAAGAATTTACAAATGGTCTTATTCCTACTACAAATTCAAAGTGACAGGTGTTACTGAACGAAAGCCATCAATATGCAACAAATGAGATTCAACTTGATCATTAATAGGGTGATCTATTGATAAAATCATCATGGCATGACCGCCAATATTTGTCCGACCTAAGTGCATAGAGGCTATATTAACATCATGTTCTCCTAAAATTTGTCCTGTCTTTCCAACGATACCTGGTCGATCATGATGATGAATGACTAATTGATATTGTTCCGGTCTAAAATCAACAGGATAGTCGTTGATACGTACAATACGAGGGCCAAATCCATTTAGAACAGTGGCTCCAATTTTAACTGTGTCCCCTTTGTTAATTAACTCAAGTTCGATATAATTGCTAAATCCTTTTTTACTTTTTGTTTTTTCAATAGAATAAGTGACATTTTGTTCGCTTAGAAGTGCAAGTGCATTTATCAGATTCACATGATCTCCCATATCTTGCTGTAATACCCCTTTGACGAGTGTTCGTGTAATCAAACTTGTATCATCTAAAGCAATATCTCCTGCATAGGTAATATTTAATTCACGTGGAGCTTTCGGTAAAAGTTGAATACCCATTTCACCAGTAACTCGTGCCAGTTCAACAAATGGCTGTAATGCTTCGTCGTCTCCTAAAATAAAATTAGGGGCGTTGACGGCATGTGCAATATGTTGCTCTGTTAATATATCGATGATGTCTTCAGAAACAGACACGGCTACTTTTTCTTGCGCTTCAATTGTAGAGGCTCCCAAATGAGGTGTGACTATGACTTTTGGATGTTGTACCAAAGGTGAATGAGTTGCTGGCTCATTTTCAAATACATCTATCGCTGCTCCGGCGATTTTTTCATGATCTAAAGCTTCAATGAGTGCATTTTCGTCAATGATACCACCACGTGCTACATTAATAATACGAAGCTCTGGTTTTGCTTGTTCGAAAAATGAAGCACCCACTATCCCTTTTGTTTTTTCAGTTAAAGGTGTATGTACGGTTACAAAGTCAGATTTTTGAGCGATTTCGTCAACCGTCGCACGTGTGAAATCCAATTCTTTTGCTTTATCTTCAGTAAGATAGGGATCATAAGCGAGGATATCCATACCAAAACTTTGCAAACGTTTTGCCACGCCAATTCCGATACGTCCGGTACCAATAACACCTAACGTTTTACGATATAATTCAGTGCCTCGAAATGATTTTCTATCCCATTCGCCACTTTTTAATGAAGCATGCGCTTGAGGAATGTTGCGTGCCATTGCGAGAATCATAGCCACCGAATGCTCTGTCGCAGAAATTGTATTACCATCAGGGGCATTAATCACAATAATTCCACGTTTGGTTGCATGATCTAGATCGATATTATCTACACCCACACCTGCACGGGCTACGACTTTAAGTTGGTGTGCGGCATTGAGTAAGTTAGCCGTAACCTGAGTTTGGCTACGAACAATGAGCGCATCGAATTCTGGGATAATTTGAATTAATTCTGATTCACTTAAACCTGTTTGATGAATGATTTCAAATCGTGTATCTTCATTTAAGCTTTTTAGACCCTCTTCTGAAATAGGGTCAGCGACGAGTACTTTATAAGACATCATTTACCACCTCCATAAATCCTTGCGTTCCCTTTCCAATATAAGGTGTCTTACGATATTGTGAGAGTAAAATTTCTAGTGCTGAGATAAACGACAATAAGGTAAAAGGAGAGACATCCCCCATATGACCCACACGTAAAATTTGGCCTTTTAATTTACCTTGTCCTCCCGCAATAGTGATATTAAATTGCGTTTTAAGGTCTTTTTTGATTTTTTTAAGTTCATTTTCGTCCTTTGGAATAAAGGCGGTAACTGTAGGTGAGGCATGTTTATCTTTGACGAGGAGTTCTAAATCCAATGCGCGCAATGCCGTGCGTACAGCATCTCGAATTTGATAATGTTGCGCTATGATGGCATCAAAACCTACGCTTTCAATGTGACGTCTATATGCGATGATACCGCGAAAAGCTGAAATATTAGGCGTATAAGGCGTAGAATGTTGTAATAAGGATTTGTGATGTTTGGCCAAATCTAAATAAAATTTAGGTGTTTTGCTTTTGTAAAATTCATCTAGAGCACGTTGATTATAGGCAACAAAAGCAATGCCAGGAGGTAACGCCATTGCTTTTTGACTTCCTGAAATTAATACATCAATAGCATCTCTTTCCATATGAACATCAACAGCCCCGATACAGCTAACGCCATCTACGACAAAGAGGGGAGTTGTATTTAAGGTTTTTAATTTTGCCCCAAGTTGTGCGACTGGATGGAGAACAGCCGTTGAAGTTTCACAAAATTGTGTAAAGACAGCTTTGATAGGCGTTTGGATTTCTTGTATAAATGAAAATACTTTTTCTGGATCAAAAGCTTCTCCCCATGGGACTTCATAGATATGTACATGAGTATAATATGTCTCGGCAATCTGCTTAAATCTATTACCAAATGCTCCAGAAACAATAACTACAAAATGATCGTCTTTTTCTATCAAATTGACCATACTTGCTTCCAGTGCACTCGTTCCACTTGAGGACAAAATCATGACCTCTTCATCACTACCAAAAACTAACTTTAGTGATTGGAATGCCTCTTTCGCAATAGCTTCAAAATCAGAAGAACGGTGACCCACCATAGGTAAATTCATTTCGGCTTGGATATGCGCAGGGACAGGTGTTGGACCTGGCGTTAATAAAATGGAGTTTTGGAAATACATAAGCAACCTCCTTTAGTAAGATTTTTTCATTTTAACAAATATTCTGACAAATTAAAAGTAAAATTTCACGGAACCTTTTTCCCGTGAAATTAAATAATGATTTTTGCTCGACTTTCTATGCGTACATTGCCTCTTAAACTATTAGAGACCATACAATGATTATCCGCAATTTCAAGTAATCGTTTGATACGTCGTTCCAATTTATCTTTGGTTGCGTGATCTTCAACAGTAATTTGAATATCGTGTAAAATTTGATTCATAGTAAATCTATTTTCATTAAATTCAGCTGTTCCAATTGATGTTAATTGCAGTTCTTGAATATTGAAATGCGCGCGCTCCAGTGTAGCGGCTAATGAAATGGTAAAACAACTCCCTGCAGCACTGACTAATAATTCATCAGGATTTGTACCATGTCCCATCCCTCCTAATGATGCAGGAATAGAAAATGATTCTTGCAAAATATCCCCTTTAAATTTGCCTGTTTCATCACGGCCACCTTGCCAATGGAAATTCACTTTAAAATCGTGTTGAACCAAATTACTTCACTCCTTATGAGAATGTGTTAAGTTTAGTGTAGATGAATTTTGTCACTTTGGAAAGGAAGGGGAGTTTATGAAACTCAATAAACCTTTTAAGGAATTTAAAATCGTGGCTCATCGTGGTTTTTCAGAACAATTTCCAGAAAATACACGTGAAGCCTACCAAGCGGCTCTGAGTCGCCATATAGATATGCTAGAAATTGATTTACATATGACGCGTGATGGAGCGCTTGTCGCGATACATGATGAATCCATCGATCGAACTTCTAATTCGAAAGGCGACGTGGCTTCCTATACGTTAGAAAAATTGAGAAGTTTTGATTTTGGAAGTTGGAAAAAAGGACATAAAGAAGCGGAAATTATGACCTTCGATGAAGTATTAAAATTATGTAAAAACTATTCTAAAACTTTGCTCATTGAAATAAAAAATCCAAAAAAATACCCAGGTATTGAAAAAGCAGTCATTCAAAAAATTAAAAATGCACAATTTCCATATTACAGAGTGATTATTCAATCGTTCGATATGAACTCTGTGCAAACATTCCGTACATTAACACCTTATATTCAAACGGGTGTATTGATTAGTAAACGAAAATATTGGTTAAAACAACCACCCTTCAAAGATATTGCAAGTTACGCTGATTATATTAATCCAAATTATAAATTAGCAAATCGTAAGTTTATAAAACGGGCACACTCAGAAAATTTAAAAGTCATTCCATATACTGTTAACGATATGAAGATTGCTAAAAAGTTGATTCAACGAGGCGTAGACGGTCTCATTACAGATGCACCAAGCCGATTGTTTAAATTATAATTTAAATAACAGGAGAGGTAAACTGTGGTTAGTTTGTTTCCTCGCTTTTAAAAATAAGCTGTCGACATGATGACGTACGATGTCGACAGCTTTTTTAGTATCAATTTTGATAAGTGAATAAAAAGAAACTTTAGTTCGCATTTTTTAATAATTTTTCATAAGCTCCAATAGCTACTGCTAAATCGAAGTGTGCTGCACCAACACATTTAAAAATGCTGATTTCGTCATCTTGTTTCCTTAATGATTCATCATTCAACACGACAGATTGTAAATCACCATCAATTTCATCAAATTTAAAGATATTTTGCTGATCCGCTTCTATAAATTCTCCTGATTCTTCTTTTACACCTTCAATATCATCAAAGACAATATGTTGGGCATCTGGAAATAAATGAAAATCGAGTTCTTTCATATCTGGACGATAAGAACCTATCCCATTGATATGCGTCCCTTTTTGCACATCTTTCGCTTCAAACACGGGGGATTGAGAGGCGGTTTGACAATTAATGATATCTGACTGCTTAACGAGCGTTTGAACGTCTTGCACAATGTCGACTTCTAAAGAAGGGAAGGACTGAAAAATGCGTTGCTTAAACTGTTCAGCTTTTTCTTGCGTTCTGTTATAGAGTAATACTTTCTTTATCGGGCGTACTTCTAAATTGCCTAATAATTGTTCAAAGGCCATTCCTCCAGTCCCAATCATTCCTAAAGTTTGACTCTGAGTACGGCTCATATATTTTGTCGCGATACCGCTTAAAGCTCCTGTACGCAAACGCGTTAAATAACTAGCATCAAGACTTGCAACATGCTCACCCGTCTCGATATTCGTAATAATGATGTTCGCTTGAGTGGTAGGGCGCCCTTGTTGTGGGTTTTCAGGCGTAATTGATGTAATTTTAATGATGCCCATTTGTTTTTCTGTATGAATACAAGGCATGTAAAGCATGGACTTTGCACCTTCTCCAGTAGGAAGAACGACACGTTGTGCGGTAGTAATCGCATCCATATTATTAAAAAGTGTCTCAATATCTTTAATTGCATCAGACATTTTGTATGTAGATTGAATGATTTCATCGTTCCATATTTGCATTATGATTCCTCCTCATTCAGTAGATAATTTCAGTATACGTATATTCCCGTGCGTTGAAAAGTACGGACGATTCTCAAATAGCGGAGATAATCCGTTTAATTAAGGAAGGGAAAATGAATCAACAAAAAAACCACCATACAAGCGTATGGTGGTGTGTTAAGACGAAGATTAACGTGAGTAGTACTCAACGATTAATTGTTCGTTGATTTCAGCTGGTAATTCGCTACGTTCAGGAAGACGTACGAAAGTACCTTTTAAGTTATCAGCGTCAAATTCTAAGTAGTCAGGAACGAAATTATTGATTTCGATGGACTCTTCGATAATCGCTAATTTTTGAGATTTTTCACGAACAGTGATTTCTTGACCAGGTTTTAAAGTATATGATGGGATGTCAACACGTTTACCATCTACTTCAACATGACCATGACCTACTAATTGACGTGCTTGACGACGTGTACGTGCTAAACCTAATGCGTAAACTACTGCATCTAAACGGCTAGCTAATAAGATCATGAAGTTTTCACCGTGAACACCGCCTTGTTTACCAGCAGCTTCGAATGTGTTACGGAATTGTCTTTCAGTCATTCCATATAAGTAACGTAATTTTTGTTTTTCACGTAATTGTAATCCATACTCAGATAATTTTTTACGTTGAGTTGGACCATGTTGTCCTGGTGCATAAGGACGTTTTTCTAATTCTTTACCAGTACCTGATAATGAGATACCTAAACGACGAGATTTTTTCCAGCTTGAACCTCTGAATCGAGCCATAATTGACTCCTCCTTTATCTTTTTTGTTGTTATGAAAAAACAAAAAAGAGTGTTGAATGCTCGTAAAGATATGATATTTTATGTGTCCTCGCCTCATAGCTACGGTTACACGGCACGCCCACTTTGGGAATATCATAGCGCCTCACAATATTCAACTGCTATTTTCGTTTTTCACACAAAGACAATTGTACCATGGTGGCATTAAAAGTCAAGTGTAATCTTAAACTTTATAAATGGCGCTCTAAAACTTCAACGATTGTTTGTAAACCTTGCTCATCTGAATGGCTAAATCGATCTTTAATAGGGGCGTCAATATCTAATACACCGATAATTTCGTTATTTTTATGAATTGGAAGCACTATTTCTGATTGACTATTCGCATCACACGCAATATGACCAGGAAAAGCATTCACGTCAGCAACACGTTGAACGCTATCATGTTTAACAGCAGTACCACATACACCACTACCGATTTGAATATGGACACAGGCAGGTTTACCTTGAAAGGGCCCCAAAATTAACGCATTGTTTTTTAGTAAATAAAAGCCAACCCAATTAATATCGGATAGGTTTTCATTTAAGAGTGCGGATGTATTACTTAAATTTGCAATGATATCCGTCTCGTCAGTCAATAATGCATCCAGTTGACGCGAGATTAAATCGTAATTTGTTTGATTATTCATAATAGGTTGCCACTCCCCCTTGAAATTTTAAAATTATTATAGCCTTTTCATACAAGTTACGCAATTTGTAGCGAATGTATGGTAAACTTTTATTATTGAAGATTTCATTTTAATGCGTTATAGAATTACGTTATAATGAATTTATGTTTTTAGAAGGAGACGAAAGGACATGGCATTATATATTATTTTAGCTATTATCATCATTATACTGATTGGTATCGGTATCCTTTTTATGATGCGATCCAACAAGAGAACCATCATTCAAAGTGCAGAAGATCGTAAAGTAAAATTAAACGATCTCTCTTATGACGAAAGTTTACATAAGTTAGAGCAATTGAATTTGACAGGTCAAACAAAAGCCGAATACGACGCATTAAATTCGTCATGGAAATCATCCCTTAATGACTACTTAATGCCAGTAGATGAAAAGATTCACGAAGCAGAAGTAAATTTAGATAAATTTAAATTTACGCAAGCAGAAACGGACATCAATGATGCGCACGAAATGATGGATGTGTATGAAGCCAAACATTTAGAATTAACTGAAAAAGCCGACAAGGTATTGAAGATTCATCATGACAGTGATGAGCTATTTGAACAAACTAAAGAAGAACATCGCAAACTCAAGCGTGAGGTGCTTGCGAATCGTCATCAATTTGGAGAGGCTGCTCCGCCATTAGAAAAAGAAATAGAACAAGTGGAACCAGAATTGTCTTTATACGAAGAATTAAAGCAAGAAGGGAATTTTAGACAAGCACACGAACATATTAAAAATTTAAATGAAGACTTAACATTTTTGAAAGAAGATATGAAAGAAATTCCTGATTTAATTCGCGAGGCACAAAAAGAGTTGCCAGGACAATTTCAAGATTTGAAATATGGCGTGCGTGATTTAAAAGTGGAAGGTTATGATTTAGATCACGTTAAAGTCGATGGTACATTACAGAGCTTGAAAACAGAATTAAGCTTTGTAGAACCTATGATTAGTCGGTTAGAGTTAGATGAAGCGAATAAAAAATTAGAAAATATTAATCTACAGTTAGATGAAATGTATGATTTGATTGAGCATGAAGTGAAAGCTAAAAATGCTGTAGAAGAATCAAAAGAGCGTATTACAGATGATTTATTTCATGCGAAAGATATGAACTATACGCTACAAACTGAAATTGAATACGGACGAGAAAACTACTACATTAACGAAAGCGACATCCAAAGCGTTCGACAATTTGAAAATGAAATTCAAAATTTAATTACGGTATACGACGAAATTTTGATGGAGATGGCAAAATCATCTGTACGATATAGTGAAGTGCAAGATAATTTGAAATATATTGAAGATCACGTTGACGTAATTAACGAAAAACAACAAAAGCTTCAAAACCATCTTGTGTCATTACGAGAAGATGAGGCAGAGGCAGAAGAGCACATTTTACGTGTTCAAAGTAAAAAAGAAGAAATTTATCGACGCCTACTCGCTTCAAACTTAACGAGTGTGCCTGAACGTTTCATCATTCTTAAAAACGAAATTGACTATGAAGTCAGAGAAGTGAATGAACGTTTTAGTGAAAGACCCGTTAATGTTCAACACTTAAAAGATAAGGTGAATAAAGTCGTATTACAAATGAATAAGTTTGAAGATGAAGCGAATGATGTATTAATCAATGCAGTCTATGCCGAAAAGCTCATTCAATATGGTAATCGCTATCGAAAAGACTACAACGATTTAGATAAGAGCTTAAATGAGGCCGAACGTTTATTTAAAAATAACCGTTATAAACGTTCAAGTGAAATCTCTGCACAAGCTTTAGACCGGGTTGAACCTGGTATTTCTGAAACGATAGAACGTGAAGTAATGAATCAACAACCTTAATCACTGAAAAGAACCTGAGATGATGAAATTCTCAGGTTCTTTTATATTATTCATGATAAATACTTATCAAAATCTAGGATATGTTTAAAAGTAGAGTGACAGGTTGGAGTTACTTTAATGATGAACAATCCCTCTTATCTAGATACAGTCAGTTAGCATTTTCTATTGACCTTATCGGTTAAATTATAGAAAATAGCTAATATGTGTTTTATTTTCATGGAGATAGTGTAGTACAATAATGATTATTCATAATCTTTTTCAAGGAGTTCTTGTAAGATGTTATATTTTGACAATGCTGCGACAACAAGACCTGACCCAGAAGTATTAAAGAGTTACATGAAAGTGAATGAAACGTTGTTTTTTAATCCAAATAGCCCTCACGTAAAAGGGGTGGAAGCTGCGCGTCTACTTGAAAAAGCACGCGAGCAAATTAAATCCTCGTTAAATTTGCGTGAGGAGACACTTATTTTTACGAGTGGCGCCACAGAATCAAATAATATGGCATTAAAAGGTGCGGCGTATCAGAAAAAACCTTTTGGTAAAACAATTCTCACCTCTGTTCTTGAACATCCATCTGTCTTAGAAGTGATGCGACAGTTAGAGCAAGAGGGCTTCACTTTAAAATATGTCAAGATCACGGAATCAGGTCAAATAGACCTAAATCATTTAGAATCGTTACTCAACAACGATGTGATTCTTGTGACGTGTATGCAAGTGAATAATATTATGGGGCAAATTCAGCCTATCGAAGAAATCGGTCAAATCTTGACACGCTTTCCGAAAGTTCATTTTCATGTGGATGCTGTTCAAGCCTTAGGCAAAGTCCCTTTGACGATGACAGGAATAGATAGTTTAGCTATTAGTGGACATAAATTTAATGGTTTAAAAGGCCAAGGATTACTTGTACTAAAAAATGCACATGCTGTTTCACCGATTATTCAAGGGGGCGGTCAAGAGCTCGGACTTCGGAGTGGTACTGTGAACTTACCAAGTGATGTTGCGTTAGCGAAAGCAATTCGTTTAGCTGTTACCACGCAAAGTGAAATGATGTCCACTTTAAGAAAAGTTAATGACGAAATACGCCAACGCCTCCAAAACTACCCTGGTATAGTAGTGAACTCACCGATCACTGCATCCCCTCATATTTTAAATATTGCTTTTCCAGGGGTAAGGGGTGAAGTTTTAGTGAATGCATTTTCTAAACAAGACGTTTTGGTTTCAACGACTAGTGCATGTTCATCTAAACAGTCAAAAGTTAATGAGGTATTACTTGCGATGAATATTGACACTACAAATATATTAGGAAGTATTCGTTTATCTTTTGACCAACATACATCAAATGAGGATGTAAACGTATTCTTCCAAGCATTAGATCACGTCTATAATGAAGTAGAGGAGTTGCTAAGAAAATGATATATGATCATCTTCTAGTAAGATATGGAGAACTAACATTAAAAGGGGCAAATCGTAAAACATTTGTAAGTCAATTACGTTCAAATGTCAAACGTGCTTTGATGCCTTTAAAAGGTTATGAAGTGAAAGCCAATAGAGATAGAATGTATATTCAACTTCAACCTGAAGCGGAAATAGAAGAAATGATTGCGCGTATTTCAAAAGTTTACGGGGTTCATTCGATAAGTCCAGTGCTTAAAATTGAAAAAACAATGGAAGCGATGTACGAACATGCTATCAAGTTTGCAGATCAATATAACGCTGGAGACAGTTTTAAAGTCGAAGTTAAACGTTCGGACAAACAGTTTGAATATGAGACTTTTGCAATACAACGGATGGTTGGAGGGGCAGTTCTAAAACATGCAGAGGATTTACACGTTGACGTACGTCAGCCAGACCATGAAATTAAAATTGAGGTCCGTTTGGATGCGGTCTATATGTATGATCGAGTGATTCCAGCAATCGGCGGATTACCAGTTGGTACCGGTGGAAAAACACTCTTAATGTTATCAGGAGGCATTGATTCACCTGTAGCTGGCATGGAAGTTATGCGTCGAGGTGTGACAATTGAAGCTATTCATTTTCATAGTCCACCTTTTACTAGTGAGAAGGCGAAAGAAAAAGTCATTGAACTCACGCGTATTATGGCTGAGCGTGTAGGGACAATTAAGCTACATATCGTGCCATTTACTGAAGTTCAAAAACAAGTTCATAAAGTCGTTCATGAACGTTATACAATGACATCAACACGCCGCATGATGTTAAGAATTGCAGATAAAGTTGTGCAACAAATTGGTGCAGATGCCATTGTAAATGGAGAAAATTTAGGTCAAGTTGCAAGTCAAACGCTTAAGAGTATGTATGCTATAAACGCAGTGACATCAACACCAGTTTTACGTCCTTTATTATCGTTAGATAAAGAGGAAATCATTAATAAAGCCAAAGCGTTAGGAACGTTTGAAACGTCTATCCAACCTTTTGAAGATTGTTGTACGATTTTTACGCCTAAAAATCCAGTGACAGAACCACAATTTGATAAAGTAATACAGTATGAATCTGGCTATGATTTTGAACCAATGATTGAGAAAGCGGTGGCTGAGATTGAAACATTAGTCATTGATAAAAATTATCAAATCCATGCTCAAGAAACAGAACAATGGGATGATGATTTATTCTAATTTAATTGGGGGTGAAGGGGATGGAATTAGATTTAACGCTTATTTTAATTGCAGTCGCTTTTGCTTTTCTAGCTGCCTTTATTGATGCTGTCGTTGGGGGCGGGGGATTGATTTTAATTCCTGCTTTGCTTGCGCTTGGAATCCCGCCGGCAACGGCATTAGGAACTAATAAAATGGCAAGCGCCTTTGGTTCATTTACCAGTGCCACTCGTTTTATTCGTGCGAAGAAAGTGGATCTTGCCATTGTTGGAAAACTGTTTCCACTCTCATTTATTGCAGCCATCGGGGGGACATCCTTAGCGGTTTTTTTACCCTCAGAGGTGTTAAAACCACTTGTTATCATCATTTTAACGTGTGTGCTTATTTATACGCTTGTGAAAAAAGATTGGGGAGCGACACGTACTTATCGTAAATTAACACCTGTAAAAGCGATGATTTTTATTCTTTTAATTGTGGTTATTGGGTTTTATGATGGCTTTTTAGGTGGAGGTACGGGTTCATTTCTCATGTTTGCATTACTCGTCGTCGGTTTTGACTTTTTAAGTGCAGCTGGAAATGCAAAAGTTCTTAATTTTGCTTCCAATTTAGGTTCACTTCTTATGTTTATGTATTTAGGTCATGTAGATTATGTGCTCGGACTCTTATTAGCATTAAGTTCTGTTGTAGGATCTTATGCCGGTGCGCAATTTGCCATCCGAAAAGGTGTAAGTTATGTCAAAGTGTTATTCGTCGTTGTCACGCTCATTCTCATCTTAAAAAATACATATGATTACATTCAAGATTTTTTACTTTAGTCATAGTAATGAAGACCTATGACGTGCGAAGTACCTTCATTACTCGTATAATATAATTGACTTAGATTGATTTAAGGAGGCAAAATATTTTGACACAAATTACGTTTAAACAAAATCCTGTTACACTTAAAGGAACAGAAGTTAATGTAGGTGATCAAGCACCTGACTTTAAGGTTGTTGATAATAACTTACAGGAAGTCACATTATCTCACTTTGATGGTAAAAAGAAATTGTTGAATGTTGTTCCATCATTAGATACGGGTGTATGTGACCAACAAACGCGAAAATTCAATAAAAAAGCGAATGATGAGGACGGTTACGTTTTAACATTATCTTTAGATTTACCATTTGCTCAAAAAAGATGGTGTGCCTCTAGTGGATTGGATAACGTCATTACCCTTAGTGATTATCAAAAACACTCTTTTGGTGAAGCTTATGGCGTTGTTATGGAAGAACTACAACTCCTCGCACGCTCTGTATTTGTATTAGATGAAAATAACAAAGTTGTCTATAAAGAATTAGTGCCAGAAGGAACAGACTTTCCAAACTTCGATGCAGCACTTGAAGCATATCGTCAATTATAAGGAATTACAATTAAACTGGAGGCTGGAACATTTATGATGTACCAGCCTTATTTTTTGAAAGGACGTAAACAATGGCAGAATCAGCAACAATTATGGAACAATTATTTAAAAAGTTGGATGAAACAACCCAACAACTCAATGAAGAGAATGGACAAAGTTTTATTGAGAATTTAGGGCTTGCAATGGAACAATTGTATACAAAAGATCGCGAATTCATCGAACAAGCAACACTACAAGATAGACGAAAAGCGTTTCAATTTGCTTATTTAAGCCAACTTCAAAAAGAAGAAGTACAAGCTAACCATCAAATCACGCCAGATTCTATTGGCTTAATATTAGGATATTTAATTTCTCAATTCGAAGAAGAAAATAAGGAGCTACATGTTGTTGACTTGGGGAG
The DNA here is from genome assembly GCF_011394755.1 of Staphylococcus sp. 11511212. Classification (NCBI taxonomy): domain Bacteria; kingdom Bacillati; phylum Bacillota; class Bacilli; order Caryophanales; family Staphylococcaceae; genus Staphylococcus; species Staphylococcus sp. 11511212. The sequence goes on from NZ_JAANBQ010000003.1 coordinate 136,199, forward strand.
TGGCGCAGGACATTTAAGTGCTACAGTACATGAAGCGATGCCAGAGAAGACAATGATGCATCATTTGGTTGAAGTCGATCCCGTATTGTCCAGACTAAGTGTGCATTTGGCCAATTTCCTTGAAATTCCATTTGACGTGTATCCCCAAGACGCTTTAATGCCTCTGCCGTTTGAAGAAGCAGATGTCGTTTTGGGAGATTTGCCAATCGGCTATTACCCGGTAGATGAACGTAGTCATCAAATGAAATTAGGTTTTGAATCGGGACATAGTTATGCGCATCATTTGTTTATAGAACAAGCTATTACAGCATTAAAACCAGCCGGGTACGCATTTTTAGTCGTACCGAGCCAACTTTTTAATGATGAAAATATAAAACAGTTGGAAAATTTTATTGCAACAGAAACAGAAATGCAAGCTTTTCTGCACCTGCCTAAAAATTTATTTAAACAAGAACATGCGCAAAAATCGATACTGATTCTACAAAAGAAAGAGCAAGGTAAAACGCAATCTGTAGAAGTATTACTTGCTAATATTCCAGATTTAAGACAGCCACAAAATTTTCAAAATTTCTTATCTGAACTTAAAAATTGGATGAATCATAATCATCCTCAAAAATAATCTGTGGTACTCTTGAAATACGACTGTGATAATGGTTAAATAGATTTTGGAGATAAACTTTAAATATTGGAGGACGTTTACATGTCTAAGTTAATTTTGGCAATTAACGCTGGTAGCTCATCATTAAAATTCCAATTAATTGAAATGCCAGAAGAAAAATTAGTAACAAAAGGTCTTATTGAGCGTATTGGCCTTAAAGACTCTATTTTCACTGTAGAAGTGAATGGAGAAAAAGTGAAAGAAGTTAAAGATATTAAAGACCATGAAGAAGCTGTAAATATCATGTTAGAGAGTTTACAAGCACATGGCATTATTAATGACATTAATGATATTGATGGCACAGGTCATCGTGTCGTACACGGAGGAGAACGTTTCCCTGAATCTGCATTGGTGACAGATGAAGTTGTCGCTGATATTAAAAAATTAACGGATTTAGCACCGTTACACAACCCAGCTAACTTAATGGGTATCGAAGCGTTTAGAAAATTATTACCAAACATTCCTCACGTGGCTGTTTTCGACACATCATTCCATCAAACAATGCCAGAATCAGCATATTTGTATAGTTTACCTTATAACTACTATACAGATTATGGCATTCGTAAATATGGTTTCCATGGGACAAGTCATAAATACGTTTCACAACGTGCGGCTGAAATGTTAGGTAAACCTGTCGAAGAATTACGCATTATCTCATGTCATATTGGTAACGGCGCGTCAATCGCTGCTATCGATGGCGGAGAGTCAATAGACACATCAATGGGCTTCACACCACTTGCAGGGGTGACAATGGGTACTCGTTCAGGAAATATTGACCCTGCATTAATCCCATATATTATGGAAAAAACAGGCAAAACAGCTGATGAAGTTTTAAATACATTAAACAAAGAATCAGGCTTATTAGGGATTACTGGCACATCAAGTGACTTACGTGATATCGAAGAAGATGCGAGCAATGGTAATAAACGTGCAGAATTAGCACTTGAAGTCTTTGCTTCACGTATCCATAAATATATGGGTTCTTATGCAACACGTATGCACGGTGTAGACGTCATTGTCTTCACTGCAGGTGTAGGTGAGAATTCAGATGTCATTCGTGCACGTGTATTAGAAGGTTTAGAATTTATGGGCGTGTATTGGGATCCTCGTAAGAATGAAGGTTTACGTGGAAAAGAAGCTGAATTAAACTATCCACATTCTCCAGTAAAAGTACTCGTTATTCCAACTAATGAAGAAGTAATGATCGCACGTGACGTCATGAAATTTGGAGAATTATAATTTACAAATATAAATAAGACAGGACTGAAATCGTTTGATTTCAGTCCTGTCTTTATGTATATCGAAAAAGTAGGTTTTAGTTATTTTCAATTTTACTTGTTATTTTTGATGAATTTGCATATTAAAACTGCCTACAAAGAGGAAACTTTGTAGGCAGTAAATGATATCATTTCTCTTAATTTCTAAGAGAAAGTCTTTAAATATTATGATCTTGCAGGAGTTCTTTCGTTGCAACTCGAGGTTCAAATGTTTCAGGAATTTGTTCTGTACGAACCACAAGTACGTCACATTCAGCATGGCGTACAATAGCTTCAGAAACAGAGCCGACAATAAAGCGTTCTACAGCATTGAGTCCTGAAGTACCACACATAATAAGATCAATGTCTCCATCTTCAGTTGCTTTCTTAGGGATAATTGATTTTGGAGAACCAAATTCTAATTTTGTTTCCACATGTGTAAGTCCTTCTTCTTCAGCTACTTTACGATAGCCATCGAGTAGCTTTTCAGCGAATGATTTAGACTTTTCAGTAAAATTAGCATCATAGACCTCGAATGATGTGTAAGTACGGGAATCGATGACATTCATAATGGTTAACTTGGCATCGTTACGTTTAGCTACTGCTACAGCTTTATTGAATGCCCATTCTGCTTCGTGTGAACCATCGACAGCGATAAGAATATGTTTGTACATTAACATGGCAAAAACCCCTTTCTTATTTCACTTCAATTATATCATATTTTTTGTAAATTCCGCCAATTATTATAAGTTAGAAAAAGTATTGAAAGTTATGATTGCGCTTACATTCATCATGCGTTATGATTAGTCGTGGGAGGTGTAGGGAGAATGAAAATTGGTATTCCTAAGGAGATAAAAAATAACGAAAATCGAGTGGGGTTATCCCCAAGTGGTGTTCATGCACTTGTTGAAGCTGGACATACTGTATTAGTAGAACAATCAGCAGGTATTGGATCTTTCTTTGAAGATCAAGACTATGTTGAAGCAGGTGCAAAAATCGTTGATGCTCAAACAAAGGTTTGGGACGTAGATATGGTGATTAAAGTTAAAGAACCTTTAAAAGAGGAGTATGACTTCTTTAGAGAAGGGTTAATTTTATTTACGTATTTACATTTAGCGAATGAACCTGAATTAACCGAAGCTTTAATTAAAAATAAAGTGGTTGCGATTGCTTATGAAACAGTTCAACTTGCAGATCGCTCGCTTCCTTTACTTACACCTATGAGTGAGGTTGCTGGTCGTATGTCTGCGCAAATTGGTGCTCAATTCCTACAAAAAATTAATGGGGGTATGGGTATCCTATTAGGCGGTATCCCAGGTGTACAAAAAGGCAAGGTTACGATTATTGGTGGGGGACAAGCAGGAACAAACGCAGCACGTATTGCTTTAGGGCTTGGTGCTGACGTAACAATCTTAGACGTTAACCCTAAACGTTTGCAACAATTAGAAGAACTTTTTGACGGACGTGTGCATACAATTATGTCTAATCCACTTAATATTGAAGAGCACGTTAAAGCAAGTGATTTAGTCATTGGGGCGGTACTTATTCCAGGTGCTAAAGCGCCACGTCTTGTGACTGAAGACATGATTAAGCAAATGAAAGCAGGGTCAGTTGTTGTTGATATTGCCATCGACCAAGGTGGTATTTTCGAAACGACAGACCGCATTACGACGCATGATGATCCAACTTATGTCAAACATGGTGTTGTACATTATGCGGTAGCAAATATGCCTGGAGCTGTACCACGTACATCAACAATCGGTTTAAATAACGCGACGCTACCATATGCGCTTCAACTTGCGAATAAAGGATATAAACAAGCATTAACTGATAATGTACCTTTATCACAAGGTTTAAACACTTATAATGGTTTAGTGACTAATAAAGCTGTTGCTGAAGCTTTCAACAAAGAATTCACACCTGTTGCAGATGTTTTAAAATAAATAAAGAGTAAAAAATGCCAACAAAGTTTGTCGCTTTGTTGGCATTTTTATGAGATTGGTTTTCATAATAAATAGTTTTACTTTTTGAAAGATGACAATGATTGATATCCCTCGTGAGTGACTAAAATATCATCTTCAATACGAACTCCGGCAATTCCAGGGACGTATATGCCAGGCTCCACTGTAATGACCATGCCTTCTTCTAGGAGATTGTCATTCGTTTCAGAAATGTCTTGATATTCATGAGCTTCAAGTCCTAATCCATGCCCTAAGCGATGTGGGAAATAGTCCCCATAGCCAGCCGCTTTAATAATATTTCGCGCAGTCTTATCAATGTCACTAATTTTCATGCCAGGTTTAATTTTGGAAATGGCCTCTGATTCCGCTTCTTTAACTATGTTATAAATTTGTTGAGCTTCCTCGCTTGGGTTTCCAAATGCAATTGTACGTGTAATATCGCTACAATAATTTTGATAGATAACACCAAGGTCAAATAAAACATATTCATCTTTTTGAAGTTTTCTATCTCCTGGTGTACCATGAGGGGCTGCCGCATGATCGCCAAATAGCACCATAGTGTCAAAACTCATTTCATGAACACCATAAGCTTTAATTTCATTTTCAATATGATTCACGACTTCTCGTTCAGTCACGCCCTCTTTTAAATAAGCTTCACCTATACGCATACATTCATCAGCGAGCTCAGCTGCACGTGCTAACACATTGATTTCTTCTTGCGTTTTGACATTACGCATCTCTTGAATAAGAGGGTCAATGGATTGTACATTTTGGATTTGAAAGGCTTGTTTAAGTTCTTTATATCGACGATAAGTTAAATGGTTTTCTTCGATGAGTACTGTATTGAACTTATCTCGATACTTTTCGTAAGGGTTTTCTGTGTCTAAATAACCAATGATTTGCCCTGTGAAAGGAGAGGCTTTAACTTCTTCAACTTCAAGTTGAGGGCAAAATAAAATACACTCTCCATCAGATTTAGCTAATAATGCAAATAAACGCTCATGAGGCTCACTTTTATAGCCCGTATAATAATAAATGTTAATTGGATTCGAAATCCATGCGGCATCCGCATTTGATGTTTTAATCTTCGTAATAAGTTGCTCTAAATGTGTCATTTGTTGTGCCTCCTTAATATCATCATTTTAATTAAAAAGGGTAAGTAATTCAATTTCTTTGAATGTGTGTCGCATAGTATCTCGTGGTATAGTGAGAGTAACAGTAAAAAGGAGGATGCATAATGAAACTATCTTTTCATGGACAATCAACAGTGTATTTTGAATCAAATGGAAAAAAAGGGATTATTGACCCATTTATTACTGGAAATGAATTATCAGATTTAGATGCGTCATCACTAGAAGTGGACTATATTATTTTAACGCATGGACATGAAGATCATTTTGGAGATACTATTGAAATCGCAAAACGGACAGAGGCTACTGTTATTTCTACAGCTGAAGTAGCCAATTATTTAAATTCTGCTCATGGAATTGAAAATGTGCATGGCATGAATATTGGAGGAAAATGGCAATTTGATTTTGGCACACTTAAGTTTGTTCAGGCCTTCCATAGTTCAAGTTTAATGGATGACAATGGCAAGCCTATATATTTAGGCATGCCAATGGGCGTCATTTTAACACTCGAAAATAAAACAATTTATCATACAGGAGATACAGGATTGTTTAGTGATATGAAACTCATCGCAGAACGCCATCCTGTCGATGTTTGCTTTGTACCTATTGGAGATAACTTTACTATGGGAATTGAAGATGCGAGTTATGCAATTAATACATTCATTCAACCTAAAATCAGTGTTCCAATTCATTACAATACGTTCCCATTAATTGAACAAAACCCAGAAGATTTTAAAAACGCTGTGACACACGGTCAAGTTCAAATATTAAAACCGGGTCAATCTGTGCAATTCACTGATTAATAGTGTATAAAAAAGAAGACGATGTTAATGAGAACTTTAACGAAAGTAGCTTTAGCATAAACAATTTATAAAAGCGCCTGAAATGCATTTTTCGGAATGATTTTTCAGGCGCTTTTTAAAATTTAGACAAGAGGCTCAATGTGGAGATAAATAATTTATTTAACGATGAGTACAGGAATATGCGCACGTTTAGCGATTTTGTGACTCACACTTCCTAAAACGACTTTTTTGTTTTCTTGTGCTTTGTGATTGCTTACAACTACAATATCGTAATTGCCGTTATTAGCATAGTCTACAATTTTCTCTTTTGGGTTTCCGCGTTCAATAATTTCCTCATATTGAATATTAGCGGCTTCTAACAAGTCTTTAGTGTCTTGTAATTTCTCACTTCGGATCTTTTTGAGTTCATTTACATGGGTTCCCAGTCGAACAGAGGCTTGTACATCTTGTTCACCCATCACATGCAATATCGTTACGATACTTTCTGTTCCGACTAATTTTTGAACTTCCTTAATGGCTTTTGCATTTTTAATCTCCGGATCTACTGCTAATAAAATATGTTTATGCATCATGTATCTCCTCCTTTTAATTATATTTTAAAGGAATGAAATTCATAATGCTATTAAATATCTGTATTTTTAGAAGTTTCATCTCGTTCCCAATAGTCATTAAAAAAGGTATAATGAACAAGAGAAAAATCGATTTGGTAAAGCAAAGGGTAAGCAAATAAATGCCCTTAGCTAAAGGAGTTCATATGACAAAACATGAGCAAATTATCAAACATATTGAAAAGCTTTCAATAGGTCAAAAAATTTCAGTTCGCAAAATTGCTAAAGACTTAGAGGTCTCTGAAGGGACTGCATATCGAGCAATTAAAGATGCGGGTCAACGGGGATTAGTTGCAACCATTGACCGAGTAGGAACTGTGCGTATAGAGAAAAAATCACGCGAGCAATTAGATGTTTTAACCTTTGGTGAAATTGCTAAAATCGTAGATGGCCAGTTAATTGCTGGAAAAGGAGGGCAATTTAATTCACTAACAAAATTTGCGATTGGCGCTATGGAAGTTGAAAACGTAGTGAATTATGTTTCCAAAAACACGCTTCTTATTGTTGGAAATCGCATTGATGTGCAGAAAGCTGCGCTAAAAAAAGGGAGTGCGGTACTTATAACAGGTGGGTTTGAAACGTCTGATGAAATTGTTAAGTATGCGGATGAACATGACTTACCCATAATTTCTTCTAATTATGATACATTCATGGTGGCAAATATTATCAATAGAGCGATGTACAATCAGATGATAAAAAAAGAAATTTTGCTCGTTGAAGATATTGTGATACCAATTGAAGAAACATCCTATTTATATGATACGATGGCGGTAAAAGACGTACGCAATAAATCTCATGAAACCGGGCATTCTCGTTTCCCTGTTGTTGACAAGGAAATGAAGTTGACGGGGATTATTACGAGTAAGGATATTTTAAGCCAATCCTCTAAAATGCAGTTGTCTAAAGTTATGTCAAAACCACCGATGAGTGCTCAATTAAGTACGACAGTGGCGAGCTGTGCGCATTCCATGATTTGGGAAGGGATTGAATTATTGCCAGTAACTTCAGCTGATAGACGTTTAATTGGTGTCATATCTAGAGAAGATGTTTTAAAAGCGATGCAAATCGCCGGAAGACAACCACAAGTAGGAGAAACAATCAACGATCAAGTTGCTAAACATATTGATATTCGAAATAATCAAATTAAAGTAGAAATCACGCCGCAACTGACTAATCAATTTGGAACTTTAAGTAAATCAGTTTCAGTTGCGATAATTGAAGAAACCATTAAATATGTGATGCGTAAACATAAAAAATTAGAAGTCATGATTGAGAGTCTCAACATTTTTTATATAAAAACCGTTCAAATAGAGAACGAGGTTGAGGTTCTATATAATATATTAGATATGGGGCGAAACTTCGCTAAACTGGAAGTGACTATGCAAAGCGGGCAACAACCCGTAGCAACGGCTTTATTAATGTGTCAATTACTAGATAATTAAGGAAGTGCTATATATGAATACTTTTGAAGAAATTAAAACGAAAATTGAAGAATATGAAACAATTATTATACATCGTCATATAAGACCAGATCCCGATGCATTAGGGTCACAAACAGGACTACAAAAATATATTCAAACGAGATATCCAAATAAAAATGTTTTTGCCGTAGGTACGGATGAACCAACACTCGCAATGTTTGGAAATATGAATCGCATTCCTGATGAAGTTTATGAAAATGCATTAGTCATTGTATGTGATACAGCAAATGCACCACGTATAGATGACCAACGATATGATAATGGCTCAGCTTTAATCAAAATTGACCACCATCCCCCAGTAGATAACTATGGGGATTTAAACTATGTTGATACTGACGCTTCATCTACAAGCGAAATTATCTATGCTATGATTCACGCGTTAGGGGACGAAGCCTATATAAATTCAGCAATAGCTTCAGCCCTTTATTTAGGTATTGTAGGGGATACTGGAAGATTTTTATTTAATAATACAACGCCGAAAACGATGAATGTGGCTGCAAATTTACTAACGTATGACATTAATCATCACGACTTATTAAATCAAATGGCAGAAAAAGAACCCTATTTAATTGCGTTTCAAGGATATGTTTTACAAAATTTCCAATTAGATGATGATGGTTTTTGTAAAGTTAAAATTACAAATGATGTTTTAAAAACGTATCAGATTCCACCAAATGAAGCGTCATTATTTGTGAATGCAATCGCAGATATTAAAGGGTTACGGATTTGGGTTTTTGCCGTGGATGAGGGGCAAGACATCAGATGTCGCATTCGCTCGAAAGGTCTTGTGATCAATGATGTTGCACAAGCATTTGGCGGTGGAGGTCATCCTAATGCTTCTGGTGTTACAGTGAATGATTGGGACGAGTTTGAAGCGCTTGCACTGGCATTAAAGAAAAAATTATCTTAACAATAAACGAGGGAGGTCCATCCTATGGTTGCACATTTAAATATCCATACATCCTATGACTTGCTTAATTCGAGCGTTGATATTAAACGTATTGTCTCAAAAGCAAAGGCTATCGGGTATACGGCTATAGCTATTACGGACCTAAATGTTATGTATGGCATACCTCAATTTTATGATGCATGTGTCCAAGCTGAAATTAAGCCTCTATTAGGAATAACGGTTTATGTTACTGATGATCTCGTTGAAAAAGAAGCGGTTATTTTAGCTAAAAGTGATCAGGGTCTTAAAAATTTATTTAAATTATCATCTGAAATCAATACCCAACAACGCGCCCATTTAAATATTAATGAAATGAGTCCATTCATAAAAGAGACCGTTGTCATATTTAAATCCATGGATGAATCATCATCGACGTGGCTTAAAGGGTTGCCTGAGAGTACTACTGTTTATGTAGATGCACACTCTCAAATCTCGAATATTCAAAAAGTATGGATTGAGTCAACAATATATGAAGATTCAGAGGATGCAGATACGATAGACGTTCTTGCGGCCATTCGTGATAATACAAAACTAAACCTAGTGGACCCTCCCCAATTTCCCAATCAACATTTAAAATCATTTGGTGAAATTGAAAGTCTACAAATACCTCATGAGTGGTTATCAAACACTGATGAAGTTGCACAGTTATGCCAAGCGACTCTAAACTATCACCAATCATTATTACCAGAATTTAAAACTCCAAATGAAATGTCGTCTGATGATTATTTATGGATGAAGTTACAACAAGCAATGAAAGAAAAACGACTTTTACAATCAGATTATCAATCGCGGGTTTTACACGAATTCAAAACAATTCAATCTATGGGATTCAGTGATTACTTCTTAATTGTAAGTGATCTTATTAATTATGCTAAAAACAACGGCGTAATGGTAGGGCCAGGAAGGGGGTCTTCTGCTGGTTCACTTGTAAGTTATTTATTAAACATAACGACTATTGATCCTTTAAAATATGATTTACTCTTTGAACGTTTTTTAAATCCGGAACGTGTCACAATGCCTGATATTGACATTGATTTTGAAGATACACAACGTGAAAAAGTCATTCAATATGTGCAACAAAAATATGGTGATTATAAAGTTGCAGGTATTGTGACATTTGGTCATTTGCTTGCAAAAGCCGTCGCGCGTGATGTGGGACGCGTGATGGGGTTTGATGAATCAACATTGAGTGAGGCTTCTAAATTAATTCCTAGTAAATTAGGTGTTACGCTTGATGAAGCCTATGCAACAGAAGCATTTAAACAATTTGTGCATCGCAATCATCGACACGAACAATGGTTTAAATTATGTAAGAAATTAGAAGGTTTACCCCGAAATACATCGACGCATGCGGCAGGAGTTATTGTTAATGATCATCCCCTCTATGAAACAATCCCCTTAACACAAGGGGACACTGGTATTTTAACGCAGTGGACTATGACTGAAGCCGAACGCATCGGGCTGTTGAAAATTGACTTTTTAGGTTTACGTAATTTGACCATTATTCATCAGGTCATTAAACAGATTCAAAAAGATCAGAATCATCTTATCGATATCGAATCTATTCCCTTTGATGATCATGCAGTATTTGAATTGTTGTCCAAAGGAGATACAACAGGAATTTTCCAATTGGAATCTGAAGGTGTACGTCGAGTGCTTCAAAAACTCAAACCCCAACATTTTGAAGATATTGTTGCGGTGACCTCTTTATATCGTCCCGGTCCTATGGAAGAAATTCCAACTTATATACGCCGTCGCCATCAACCGAGTGAAGTAAGATATTTACATCCTGATTTAGAACCTATTTTGAAGCGGACTTATGGGGTTATTATTTATCAGGAACAAATCATGCAAATTGCAAGCCAGTTTGCTGGATTTAGTTATGGTGAAGCGGATATTTTAAGGCGAGCGATGAGTAAAAAAAATAGAGCGGTATTGGAAAATGAACGCCAACATTTTATTGAAGGGGCGACGTCGAAAGGTTATGAACAATCGCTAAGCGAAGAAATCTTTGACTTAGTATTGAAATTTGCAGATTATGGTTTTCCACGAGCACATGCAGTAAGTTACTCTAAGATAGCCTATATTATGAGTTATTTAAAAGTTCATTATGCCTCGTATTTTTATGCGAACATTTTAACCAATGTGATTGGGAATGAATCAAAAACAGCACAAATGGTATATGAGGCGAAACAACAAAAGATTCGCGTTCATGGGCCTCATATTAATCAAAGTCAATGGCGTTATCGTGCAGTGAACAATGAAATTTATATCTCATTAGGTGCGATTAAAGGCATCGGATATCAAAGTGTGCAAATAATTGTAAAAGAACGTATAGATAACGGTCCATATAAAGATTTTTTTGACTTTTGTCAACGTATACCGGCAAGGATACGCTCCAGAAGAATTTTAGAGGCGCTTATTCTATCAGGGGCAATGGATTGTTTTAAAAAGAATCGCGCAACCTTACTACAATCTATAGACCAAATCAATGATTCACAATCTGATTTAGATCAAAGTTTTCTAGAAGCTTTTTCGACAACAAAACAAGATTATCAAGAAACTGAAGAAATGCCTGACCATCAAAAATCAGAATACGAGAAACACTATTTAGGGTTTTATGTCTCAACGCATCCCGCGCAAAAAGCTTTTCAATTAAAACAATATCTTGGTGTATTTCCACTTACAGTCAAAGCACAATATGCACCAATTTTGGTGACCATAGATGATGTCAGAGTCATTCGAACTAAGAAAGGCCAACAAATGGCATTTGTTGCTTTGAACGATGGGGTGCGTCATATGGATGGGGTGCTCTTTCCAAATACTTTTCATAAAATAGAAGCTACGCTCACTCCCAAAAATTTATATGTCGTGGAAGGTAAGTTTGAACAAAGAAATCATCTGCATCAATTAATTATCCAAAGTTTAGATACTTTAGAAAATTATGAAGCAAAAAGGTTAGAAACGGCAAGAAAAATAGTCACACGTCAAAAATTACCTGAATCCATATACAAAGAGGTATTGGTAGCTCAAGTACCTCAAAATCATCTAACAAGCGATTATTTAAATGTGGCTTATTTTAATAACAAATCTAATACAACAAAACCAATAGGCTACGTTAACCGAAAATATTTGAAGAAAATAATCCAAGCCGTGGAACCTCATAATATAAGATTGTTATAAGAAGGTTGTAAATGTAAATTATATATCAATTTTTTATGACGTATAGTATAATGACGAATAAGTTCGGCTGTTTTTCAGTCAGCATAATGAGAAAGTAAACAATGGAGTTGATAATGAATGTCTTTAAGAGACGAAGCTTTGCAAATGCATAAAGAAAACCATGGAAAACTTGCAGTCGCGCCTAAAGTTAAGGTTACGAATAAAGAGGAACTCAGTTTGGCCTATTCACCAGGAGTCGCTGAACCATGTAAAGATATCCATGAACATCCAGAAAAAGTTTATGATTACACGATGAAAAACAATACAGTCGCTGTAATTTCAGACGGTACAGCTGTACTTGGACTAGGCAATATCGGTGCAGAGGCCAGTCTTCCAGTTATGGAAGGGAAAGCAGTTTTATTTAAAAGCTTTTCAGGTATTGACGGCATTCCATTATCTCTTTCAACCACAGATACAGAAGAAATTATACGAACAGTGAAATTGTTAGAACCTAATTTTGGTGGGATTAATTTAGAAGACATTTCTGCACCACGTTGTTTCGAAATTGAAGAACGATTAAAAAAAGAAACTAAAATTCCAGTGTTTCATGATGATCAACATGGGACTGCGATTGTAACATTAGCAGGATTGATGAATGCATTACGTATTGTTAAAAAAGATCTTTCTGATATAAGAGTTGTTTTAAATGGTGCAGGGGCCGCTGGTATCGCAATAGTAAAATTATTGTATTCTTATGGCGTAAGAGAAATGATTATGTGTGATTCCCAAGGTGCGATTTATGAAGGTCGTCCTCACGGAATGAATCCGACAAAAGAATATGTAGCTAAATGGACAAATAAAGATAAAATTAACGGTAAACTCGCTGATGTTATTGAAGGTGCTGATGTGTTTATTGGTGTTTCTGTAGCAAATCTTTTATCTGAAGAAATGGTACGTTCCATGGCGGATAATCCTGTTATATTTGCGATGGCAAATCCTAATCCAGAAATTACGCCTGAGTTAGCGAAATCAGCTGGGGCTAAAGTGATTGGGACAGGTCGTTCGGATTTTCCTAATCAAATTAATAATGTACTCGCATTTCCAGGGATTTTTAGAGGCGCATTGGACGTTCGTGCGACACATATAAATGAACAAATGAAACAAGCAGCAGTTGAGGCGATAGCAAGTTTAATTTCAGAAGAAGAACTTACTGAAGATTATGTTATTCCTGGACCATTTGACAAACGTGTGGCACCTTCAGTTGCTAAAGCAGTTGCCAAAGCAGCAATGGAATCTGGTGTTGCCCGTATTGATGTTGACCCAGAAGAGATTTATCAAAAAACATTAGCATTAACTGACCTTAAGTAACTCAGATAGAAAAAAGGGTAGTGTGGAGGTAAAACTATGTTTAAAGATTTTTTCAATCGTAATTCCAAAAAGAAAAAATATGTTACGGTGCAAGATTCAAAACAAAATGATGTGCCAGAAGGAATTATGACGAAATGTCCTAACTGTAAAAAAATAATGTACACAAAAGAACTGACTGAAAATCTTAATGTTTGTTTTAATTGTGATCATCATATCCCATTGTCAGCATACAGTCGTATAGAGGCAATTTCTGACGAAGGTACATTTAATGAGTTTGACAAAGGGATGACCTCTGCTAATCCTTTGAATTTTCCTGGATATGAAGAAAAACTTGAAAAAGATCAAACGAAAACAGGCCTGAACGAAGCAGTGGTGACAGGGACTGCAACTTTAAATGGTATTCGATTTGGCGTTGGTGTAATGGATTCTCGTTTTAGAATGGGGAGCATGGGTTCTGTTGTAGGCGAAAAAATCTGTAGAATTGTTGATTATTGTACCCAACATCGGTTGCCGTTTGTGTTATTTACAGCTTCTGGTGGCGCTCGTATGCAAGAAGGAATTATCTCTTTAATGCAAATGGCAAAAACAAGTGTATCGCTTGAGAAACATTCAGATGCAGGTTTGTTATTTATTTCTTACATGACACATCCAACTACTGGTGGTGTATCTGCAAGTTTTGCCTCTGTAGGAGACATAAATTTAGCGGAACCTAAAGCTTTAATTGGCTTTGCCGGTCGACGCGTCATTGAACAGACAATCAACGAAAAATTACCTGAAGACTTTCAAACTGCTGAGTTTCTTTTAGAGCATGGACAACTTGATAAAGTTGTGCATCGCAGTCAGATGAGAGAAACGTTAGCACAAATTTTTGAAATGCATCGTGAGGTGAAATCGTAATGCTTGAATTTGAAAAATCTATTCAAGAAATTAAAAACAAAATCGATTCTTTAAAGGATGCTCAGTCAAAAAATGATGTCGACCTTTCAGATGAAATTGACATGCTAGAAGCAACGCTGCAAACAGAGAAAGAAAAAGTTTATACATCGTTAAAACCTTGGGATCGTGTGCAAATTGCACGTCTACAGGAACGTCCAACTACACTTGATTATATTTCACATATTTTTGAAGACTTTATCGAATTTCATGGAGATCGTAATTTTAGAGATGACCCTGCGATTATTGGGGGACTCGCATTCTTCAATGGAACCCCAGTAACTGTGATAGGACATCAACGTGGGAAAGATACTAAAGATAACATTTATCGTAATTTTGGGATGGCTCATCCTGAAGGTTATCGTAAAGCGTTACGTTTAATGAAACAGGCCGAAAAGTTCAATAGACCTATTTTTACATTTATAGACACAAAAGGCGCTTATCCAGGTAAAGCTGCGGAAGAACGTGGACAAAGCGAGTCGATAGCACGTAATTTAATTGAAATGGCAAGTTTATCGGTGCCAATTATTGCAATTGTGATTGGTGAAGGTGGAAGTGGCGGTGCATTAGGACTTGGCGTGAGTAACCGCATTCTAATGCTCGAAAACAGTACCTATTCGGTTATTTCGCCAGAAGGGGCTGCTGGTATACTTTGGAAAGATAGTGCTTTAGCTAAAATTGCTGCTGAAACAATGAAAATTACTGCGTATGATTTAAAAGAACTTCAAATTATAGATGAAGTCATTAAAGAGCCTTTAGGTGGGGCCCATCACGACATTGAGCGTCAAGCTAAACAAATTAAAGAGGCATTTACAAGACATTTAAAAGCGTTTCAACAAATGGATGAAAAAGCGATCAAGGAAGATCGTTTTAATAAATTCAGACAAATGGGTACATTTGTTGAATAAAGCGCACATTAGTAATTATTACAAAACAATTTGGTATGCGCATATTGACGATGGATATCGTATGTGCGTAAGTGTGAATTAAATCATATTTCTAATAAAAGGTCGGGATATCTTTTAAGATGTTCTGCCCTTTTTATATTTTTCACTTGATATTATGTTACTATTTTTAGCGTTTTATAGAAGATTAGAATGACATATTTGAAGTTGTGAAAACACATATGAAAGCTTGTAATATGTACGTTTCGTGACAGTTGTTATTTAAACCGTTTTCATTTCATGGAGATGCTATTTTTAATGGAATGCCATGATGATTTATGTTATTTTTAAAGTAATAACAAAGCGAGAAAGGGAATGTCTACATGAAAAAGATTGCTGTTTTAACAAGTGGAGGAGATGCTCCGGGAATGAACGCAGCGGTTCGTGCGGTTGTTCGTAAAGCGATTTATCACAACATTGAAGTTTATGGAGTTTATCAAGGTTACCAAGGTTTAATTAATGACGATATTCATAAACTTGAGCTCGGTTCTGTTGGAGATACCATTCAACGCGGGGGCACATTTTTATACTCTGCCCGTTGCCCAGAGTTTAAAGAAAAAAGTGTTAGAGCTAAAGGGATAGAAAACTTAAGAAAACGTGGGATTGAAGGCCTTGTCGTTATTGGTGGTGATGGAAGTTATCGTGGTGCACAACGCATTAACGAAGAATGCCATGACATCCAAACAATTGGAATTCCTGGGACAATTGATAATGATATTAATGGGACTGACTTTACAATTGGATTTGATACAGCTTTAAATACAATTATCGAATCTGTCGATAAAATCAGAGATACTGCTTCAAGTCATGCCCGAACTTTTATTATTGAAGTCATGGGCCGAGACTGTGGTGATTTAGCGCTTTGGTCTGGACTTGCTGTAGGTGCAGAATCTATCATATTACCAGAAGCAGAATATAATATTCAAGATATTGCCGAAAAAATACAACACGGTATTGATCGTGGTAAAAAGCACTCTATCATTATTGTGGCAGAAGGTTGTATGTCTGGAAACACTTGTGCAGACGAACTAACAAAATATATCAATGTGGACGCACGTGTATCCGTATTAGGACATATCCAACGTGGAGGAAGCCCAACCGGTATGGACCGTGTGCTTGCATCAAGACTGGGTGGGTATGCTATGGAATTGTTGATGAATGGTGAGACTGCAAAAGGGGTAGGTATTAAAGATAATCATTTAACAGCAACTGACTTTGATCAAATCTTTAATGCAACATCAGAAAATAAAATTAATGAACGCATGCTTGAATTAACTAAAGAATTATCGATTTAATCTAGGAGGCAAAATCATGAAAAGAACAAAAATCGTATGTACGATTGGACCTGCTTCAGAATCTGAAGAAATGTTAGAAAAATTAATGAGAGCAGGTATGAATGTTGCACGCTTAAATTTTTCACATGGGTCACATGACGAACATCGTGCACGTATTGAAACCATCCGAAAAGTAGCAAACAAATTAAATTTAAATATTGGTATCTTATTAGATACAAAAGGACCAGAAATTCGTACACATAACATGAAAGATGGTTTGATTACTTTAGAAAAAGGGACGAAAGTGTCTGTAAGTATGACAGAGGTCGAAGGAACGCCTGAGATGTTCTCTGTAACTTATGAAAATTTAATTAATGATGTGCATGAAGGTTCATTTATCTTACTTGATGATGGATTGATTGAATTACAAGTGGAAGAAATAGACCACAGTGCAGGTCAAGTTCACTGTAAAGTATTAAATACAGGTGAACTAAAAAATAAAAAAGGTGTAAACCTACCGGGTGTGAGTGTAAATTTACCAGGTATTACTGAAAAAGATGCGGATGATATTCGTTTTGGTATCGACCAAGATGTTGATTTTATTGCCGCTAGCTTTGTAAGACGCTCAAGTGATGTATTAGAAATTCGTAAAATTTTAGAAGAAGCGAACCATCATACGATTAGTATCATCCCTAAAATAGAAAACCAAGAAGGCATCGACAACATTGATGAAATACTTGCAGTGTCTGACGGCTTGATGGTTGCTCGTGGAGATATGGGGGTTGAAATTCCACCAGAAACGGTACCAATCGTGCAAAAAGAATTAATCCGTAAATGTAATAAACTTGGCAAACCTGTCATAACTGCGACACAAATGTTAGACTCTATGCAACGTAATCCGAGAGCCACACGTGCAGAAGCATCAGACGTTGCCAACGCTATTTATGATGGTACAGATGCTGTCATGTTATCTGGAGAAACTGCGGCAGGATCATATCCTGAAGAGGCTGTTAAAGCGATGCATAATATTGCTGTAGCTGCTGAACAAGCGCAAGATTACAAAAAATTACTATCTGATCGTACAAAACTCGTAGAGACTTCACTTGTAAATGCGATTGGTGTTTCAGTTGCTCATACCGCTTTAAACTTAAATGTAAAAGCAATTGTTGCTGCGACTGAAAGTGGAAGTACAGCGAAAACAATTTCTAAATATAGACCAAAATCTGATATTCTTGCTGTCACACCTAACGAATCAACTGCACGTCAGTGTGCATTAATGTGGGGTGTCTACCCTATCATCAAAAAAGGCAATTACTCTACAGATGAATTATTAAATAATGCTGTTGCGACAGCGATTGAATCTGAGCGTGTTGTTAATGGTGACCTTATTATTATTACTGCAGGTGTCCCTACAGGTGAATCAGGCACTACGAACTTAATGAAACTTCATCTCATTGGTGATGAACTTGCATCAGGACAAGGTATTGGCCGTACTTCTGCCGTGGGCCGTACAGTTGTTGTGAACCAAGCTTCTGAATTAAAAGGAAAAGACTTATCAAATGCAGTCATCGTCACATCTTCTATTGATGAAACTTTCGTACCTTATCTCGATCAAGCCGTTGGCCTTATTACAGAAGAAGGTGGCTTAACTTCACCTAGCGCTATTGTAGGTTTAGAAAAAGGGATTTCTACGGTTGTAGGTGTGGAAAACGTCCTTCAAAGCGTCAAAGATGATGTATTAGTCACTGTTGATGCCGCCCAAGGTAAAATATTTGAAGGTTACGCAAACGTTCTTTAAACTGTTGCGCACGAATAAAGCTTAGAACAAGACAAAACCACTATATATCGTGTATAAATGATATATAGTGGTTTTTATATTACTTTTATTTAAAATAAAGTGCATCGCTTTTTAACAAAATTTGTTTATGAGTATAATGCCTATCATATCTAATTATTAATTATGATAAAGAAAGCAAATGATTATAATTTTGAGGTTTGATTGGTTAGAGTCATTGGCGAGAAACATCTTAAAATCAATGTTTATACATATTTTTAGGCTGTTTAACTCTTGGTTTTAACAAGAGGGTCCGGAATTTTGAACGTTCAATAAATATTCACAAATCGTGTGATATTAGCTATAATAACTTATGAAAGCCATTACAAAAGAGCGAATATATAGTAAAGGGGAAATTCATATGGCAGAACTACAGAAAGGTCTAGAAGGTGTAATTGCAGCAGAGACAAAGATTAGTTCAATCGTCGATAGCCAGTTGACTTATGCTGGATATGACATTGATGATTTGGCAGAAAATGCTTTGTTCGAAGAAGTAATGTTCCTTCTATGGAATTACCGATTACCTAATGAGAAGGAACTACAAGAACTTAAAGATAAATTACATCATTATATGACGCTAAATCCACGTATGTATAGTCATTTTGAGGAGTATACAACTGATGAAGTTCATCCAATGACTGCGTTACGAACTTCTGTTTCGTATTTGGCGCATTTTGACGATAATGCAGATGATAATGATGAAGCAGCATTGTATGAGAGAGGTATTCGAATTCAATCTAAAATTGCTTCATTAGTAACTTCATTCGCACGCGTACGTGAAGGTAAAAAGCCAGTTAAACCTGATACTTCTCTTTCATATGCAGCGAACTTCTTGTATATGCTAAGAGGGGAAAAACCAACAGATGTTGAAGTAGAAGGTTTTAATAAAGCGTTAATTTTACATGCAGACCACGAATTAAATGCTTCTGCGTTCACAGCGCGTTGTGCAGTTTCATCTATGTCTGATATGTATTCTGGGATTACTGCAGCAGTTGGTTCATTAAAAGGGCCGCTTCACGGTGGTGCAAACGAACGTGTTATACGCATGTTAACAGAAATCGGCTCAGTGGATAATGTTGAAGCGTACTTGAAAAAGGCTTTTGACAATAAAGAAAAAATTATGGGCTTTGGACATCGGGTATATAAAAACGGAGATCCTCGTGCAAAATATTTAAAAGAAATGAGTCAAAAAATTACAGATGAAACAGGACAAAGTGAATTGTTCGAAATTTCTGTTAAAATTGCGGATATCGTTAAAGAAGAAAAAGGATTACTACCTAATGTCGATTTTTATAGTGCTACAGTTTACCACAGCATGGGTATTGAACATGATTTATTTACACCAATCTTTGCGGTTAGCCGTACATCAGGTTGGGTAGCACATATTTTAGAACAATTACGAGATAATCGTATTATGAGACCTAGAGCAACATATATTGGTGAAACAAATCGCAAATATTTACCAATAGAACAACGTGATTAATATTAAAGATTTCTGAACAAGATATTCAATTCATGGAGGTTACTTTAAAATGAGTGAAAAAATTGTAAAAACAGCAGATGGTTTAAATGTCCCAAATCAACCTATCGTTCCATATATTATAGGCGATGGAATTGGTCCAGACATTTGGAAAGCAGCAAGTCGTGTCATTGATGAAGCTGTCAAAAAAGCTTACAACGGTGAAAAAGAAATTTCTTGGAAAGAAGTATTAGCGGGTCAAAAAGCTTATGATCAAACTGGAGAGTGGCTACCACAAGAAACTTTGGACACGATTAAAGAATATTTAATTGCGATTAAAGGTCCATTAACAACACCGATTGGTGGAGGTATTCGCTCATTAAATGTAGCGTTACGTCAAGAGTTAGATTTATTCACATGTTTACGTCCTGTACGTTGGTTCCAAGGTGTTCCTTCACCAGTAAAAAATCCTCAAGATACAGATATGGTTATTTTCCGTGAAAATACAGAAGATATCTATGCAGGTATTGAATTTAAAGAAGGTTCTGAAGAAGTCAAAAAAGTGATTGATTTCTTGCAAAATGAAATGGGTGCTAAAAATATTCGTTTTCCTGAAACATCAGGTATTGGGATTAAACCTGTTTCAAAAGAAGGAACAGAACGCCTCGTACGTGCAGCCATTCAATATGCTTTAGACAATAATCGTAAATCTGTCACACTCGTTCATAAAGGTAACATTATGAAATTTACTGAAGGTGCATTCAAACAATGGGGTTATGATTTAGCAGAACGTGAATTTGGTGATAAAGTATTTACATGGCAACAATATGACAAAATTGTTGAAGAAAAAGGTAAAGAAGAAGCTAATGCAGCGCAAGAGAAAGCTGAAAAAGCTGGGAAAATTATCATTAAAGATTCGATTGCAGATATTTTCTTACAACAAATTTTAACACGTCCTTCAGACCATGATGTTGTAGCTACAATGAACTTAAATGGGGACTATATTTCAGATGCTTTAGCTGCTCAAGTTGGTGGCATCGGAATTGCGCCAGGGGCAAACATTAACTATGAAACTGGACATGCCATTTTTGAAGCGACACACGGTACAGCTCCAAAATATGCGGATTTAGATAAAGTGAATCCATCTTCTGTACTCTTATCAGGTGTTCTTTTATTAGAACATTTAGGTTGGCAAGAAGCGGCAGACTTAATTACAGCGTCTGTTGAAAAAACAATCGCTTCAAAAGTGGTAACATACGACTTTGCACGATTAATGGATGGCGCAACAGAAGTGAAAACATCTGAATTTGCGGATGAATTGATTAAAAATCTATAATATTAGTTAACCTATAGTTGAGATATGTTCTTACAAAGCTTCATTTGTAAAGCATAGATTAAGCGGTATTGAGAGCCATTTGTGCTTTCATTACCGCTTTTTATTAATATCAACTGCCTTTACCATAGGAGAGGAAATCTCATAAAAATCTTAATAATTGTAAAGTTGTCGTCGTGCTTTGACTCATTTAACTTAAAAGTGGGTAATACAAAAATGAAGTACGAAGATGTTTTATTTGTTAAGTGATTATTAAGATATTGTAAAGTTACTTAATAACATATTATTTTTAAGCTCATTTTAAGTTATAATGAACTTAATCATACATAGGAGGTACATGTAATGGTGCAAAGAGTGCTTGTGGTTGATGATGAACAATCAATTGTCACATTACTCAAATATAATCTTGAGCAAGCAGGATACCTTGTAGAAATTGCCCAAGATGGTGAGGAAGCAATTGAAAAGGAAAAAGAAACAAAACCTGATCTAATTGTTTTAGACGTGATGTTGCCAAAAAAAGATGGTATTGAAGTATGTAAAACAATCCGTTCTGATAAAAATCAGGTGCCCATCCTTATGTTAACTGCAAAAGATGATGAATTTGATCGTGTTTTAGGGTTAGAGCTTGGGGCAGATGACTATATGACTAAACCGTTTTCCCCTAGAGAAGTCGTGGCACGTGTCAAAGCGATTTTGAGATGTTCATCCCAATTTGATGCTGCACGTGCTGAAGAGGATGATGAAGATATTGTCATCGGCCCTATCCGTATTAGACCTGACTATTTTGAAGTCTATCGTCATGATGAATTGTTAGAACTGACACCCAAAGAATTTGAATTATTACTGTACCTTGTCGAACGTCAAGGACGTGTCATTACGAGAGAGCACATGTTGAATTCTGTATGGAATTATGAATTTGCGGGAGATTCACGTATTGTTGATGTACATATAAGTCATTTACGTGACAAGCTTGAAGAAAACCCTAAACAGCCCCAATTTATAAAAACGGTACGAGGATTAGGCTATAAATTGGAGCGTCCAAAATAAATGATTAAATTTTATCATAAATTATTAATCATACTTACAACAATTACTGTTGTAAGTTTTCTTATATTAGGGTTTATTGTACATAATTCTATATATACTATTTCTGTTGAACATCAAAAGAAAGAACTTCAAAAACATGCGCAACAAATCATTAGTTTACATCATAATCATAACGATAGACGTATTCAATCTCTTGCCGAAACCTATGAGTCAAATATTTTAATTTTAGATAAAGGGAAAACTTATCGCGTCAATACAAAGCAAGATTTTAATATTGAAAAAAGAAAAGCTGAGTTATTAAGACAATTGAAATCAGAAAATCCAGTTTATATCTTAGATGGTAAAGCTGGAGAATATTTATTTGGGATTGAAAAAGGAAATGTGACCTTATTAATGAGTGGCGAATACGATACAGTATATGCACTTCAAATGCAATTTTGGAAATATTTAATTTTAATGGGTATCGTTTTCATTGCACTTATCTTCTTCACAGTGCGATATATTAACAGAACATACATCCAACCAATAAATGAAGTCTCTTATGCCGCTTCACTTTTAACTCAAGGTAATTATCGCGTGCGTGTCCCTGAAAGTAGTGTAAAAGAAACACGTGAATTGTATGTCACAATTAATGTATTAGCGCGACGTCTTGAACGATTAAATAGTGAACAAAAAATTCAAAGGAACAGATTAGTGACTACATTGGAAAATATTCCTAGTGCGGTATTAATGATTGATAAACATGGCAATATTGTGGTAGCGAATAAAACCTTTTATGATATTTTTAATGAAAATACTAATGTTGAACAGCAAAACTATGAAAAATTACTACATCCGACTTTAAAAAAATTAGTCGTAGAAGGGTTTCGTACAGAAAAGCCTGTTTATGATCAAGTTGAATTACTTTTGAATCAAATTCATCAAAAGTTTTTTGATACTTCATGTGTGCCAATTTTGACACGTACTAAAAAGAGACTACAAGGTATGGTTATCGTTTTACATGATATTACACAACTCAAAAAATTAGAAAATTTAAGGAGAGATTTTGTTGCTAATGTCTCTCATGAGTTGAAAACACCAATAACCTCTATTAAAGGGTTTACTGAAACATTATTAGACGGTGCCAAAAATGATGAGGCCTCACTAGACATGTTTTTAAATATCATGTTAAAAGAATCCAATCGTATTCAGTCTTTAGTCGATGATTTATTAGATTTATCCAAAATTGAACAAAATACTGAGCTTGATAAACATTCGATTCGTTTATCGAAAGTCGCCCATCATGCATTAGAAATGATTCAACCGCTTGCTCAAGATAAAAATATTGAGCTTATTGATGAAATCAATGATAATGTGACCGCAATGGCAGATGAATCGAAAATGTCTCAAGTCATTGTAAATTTACTTTCTAATGCAGTAAACTATTCACCACCAGATAAAACGATCACGATACGTGTTTATAACAAAGAACGCTGTAAAGTGATTGAAGTGATAGACCAAGGTATTGGTATTGCAAAAGAAGAAACTTACCGGATATTTGAACGCTTTTATCGAGTTGATAAGGCGCGTAGCCGTGATTCAGGTGGCACTGGTTTAGGATTATCTATTACAAAACATATTGTTGAAGGATATCAAGGCACGATTGAAGTTGAAAGTGAGCTTGGAAAAGGGTCAATATTTAGAGTCCAATTACCAGAATAATGAATACTTATTAAAGAGGAATGGAAATCGCATTGATTTTCGAAATTCCTCTTTTTTGCATTTCACGAAGCGTCTTTCTAGTCATATCATCGCTTCTAATAGTTTTTCATATATGTGTAGATTATGTTTTTAATTTGCGAGGCTATGAGATGGAGTTTTAATGTCCGAATGGGTATTTGGTAAGGGATATGATAAAATAAATTCAAAGTAACTAGGAGGGACCGTTGTGGATAAATTAGTATTAATTGATGGAAATAGCTTAAGCTTTCGAGCATTTTACGCTTTGCCATTACTACAAAATAAGGCAGGAATTCATACCAATGCAATATTTGGCTTCGCACGTTTATTAGAAAAGATTATCAAAGAGGAAGCGCCCACACATTTTCTAGTTGCCTTCGACGCAGGTAAAACAACGTTTCGTCATGAAACATATCAAGATTATAAAGGTGGGCGTCAAAAAACACCTCCTGAACTGAGTGAACAATTTCCATATATTCGTCAATTGTTAGATGCATACCACATCCAAAGATATGAATTGGAGAACTATGAAGCGGATGACATTATTGGTACTTTGAGTCGTCAAGCTGATGAGCGTGGCATGCAAACCATTATTATCACAGGCGACCGCGATTTAACACAATTAGCATCTAACAATGTCACAATATATTACACGAAAAAAGGTGTCACAGATGTGGATCATTATACGCCTGATTTTATATCAGAAAAATACGGTGGCTTGAGTCCAGATCAAATTCGTGATTTAAAAGGACTCATGGGGGACACTTCAGACAATATACCTGGCGTGGTAGGTGTCGGTGAGAAAACGGCACTCAAATTGTTACATCAGTTTGAGACTGTCGAAGGTGTTTATGAAAATATAGACCAAGTGAGTGGTAAAAAATTAAAAGAAAAGCTTGAAAATAGTAAAGCCGATGCTTTAATGAGTAAAAAACTTGCCACTATTAATAGAGAGAGTCCGATTGAAGTTTCTTTAGAGGATACAAAGCGACCTGAAAATAATGATGAAAGTGAAAAAATCCAATTATTTAAAACGCTTGAATTTCGTCAACTTTTAAATGAAGTAGATGTGAATACTGACACAAACTTTCCCCAAAAAGAATACAAAGTTCAAATAGATTTTAACAATGTAGATTTTCATCAATTAACTTCAGCTGTAATCCACATAGAAGTTGACGGTGATAATTATATCCAAAATGATATCCTAGCAATTGGCTTAAAAACAGTAGATGAATATATCGTTATTCCGGCAAATAATATTTCTAAACATGACGCATTTGTCCAATGGTTAGAAAATAGCGATACGCAAAAATTAGTGTTTGATGCCAAAAAAACATACGTCGCATTGAAACGTTTAGGTGTGACGATTCAAAATATTACATTTGATACCATGTTAGGGAGTTATCTCATTGATCCATCTCAGACGATTGATGATGTTGCTTCCGTGGCTACATTGTATGAAGGGACTTCAGTTAAAGAAAATACAGCAGTATATGGAAAAGGCAAATCTTATAAAGTCCCAGATTTTTCTATTTTATCCTCACACATTGCGACGGTGCTTGATGCCATTGAAGTACTACAACCCGTTATGAAAGAAAAACTGATGAGCAATGCGCAAATGGAGTTACTAGAGGAAATTGAATTACCTTTAGCAATCATTTTAGGAGATATGGAGTATACAGGTATTTATACTGATATCAACACTTTGAAAGCTATGGAGAATGAAATTCAAGCAAAGTTAGACACACTTATTGCAGATATTCATGCCCAAGCAGGGGAAACTTTTAACATTAATTCTCCTAAACAACTGGGTGTCATTTTATTTGAAAAATTAGAACTTCCGATTATTAAAAAAACAAAGACAGGTTATTCTACAGCTGTAGATGTTCTAGAAAAATTGCAAGGACAACATCCTATTATCGATCTCATCTTAGCTTATCGTACATTATCAAAATTACAGTCGACGTATGTCGAAGGTTTACAAAAGGTGATTTGGGAAGATCAACGTATTCACACGAGATTCAACCAAACATTGGCACAAACAGGTCGACTTTCTTCAGTGGATCCTAACTTACAAAACATCCCGATTCGAATCGAAGAAGGTCGTAAAATTCGAAAAGCTTTTAAACCAACAGATGAGAACAGTGTCATATTAGCGGCAGATTATTCACAAATTGAATTACGGGTTTTGGCACATATTACAAAAGATCCAACTTTGCAA
Organism: Staphylococcus sp. 11511212; assembly: GCF_011394755.1. Taxonomy (NCBI): domain Bacteria; kingdom Bacillati; phylum Bacillota; class Bacilli; order Caryophanales; family Staphylococcaceae; genus Staphylococcus; species Staphylococcus sp. 11511212. The sequence goes on from NZ_JAANBQ010000003.1 coordinate 162,339, forward strand.
AACGCTTTTATAGAAAATGAAGATATTCATACCACGACTGCGATGAAAGTGTTTCACGTGGATGCCTCTGATGTCACGTCACTTATGCGTCGTCAAGCAAAAGCGGTTAACTTTGGAATTGTGTATGGTATTAGCGACTACGGATTAAGCCAAAGCCTCGGTATTACTCGTAAAGAAGCGCAACAATTTATTGATGATTATTTAAATCATTTTCCAGGCGTGAAAACTTACATGGAAGAAATAGTTCAAGATGCAAAACAAAATGGGTATGTTGAAACATTGTTAAAACGCCGTCGTTATATTCCTGATATCACGAGTCGAAACTTTAATAAACGGGGATTCGCTGAACGTACAGCAATGAATTCACCAATACAAGGGAGCGCAGCAGATATAATCAAATGCGCCATGGTTCAATTGGATGCTGCAATGAAAGAGAAATCATTTAAAGCTAAATTACTTCTTCAAGTCCACGATGAATTAATTTTCGAACTGCCAAAAGATGAGGTAGAGGCATTTAGCAAGTTTGTTGAAGAAATTATGGAACATGCTTTAGAATTAGATGTGCCGCTTCGTGTAGAATCCGATTATGGTGACACATGGTATGATGCAAAATAGAAAGTAGGGAGTTAATTGCCAGAATTACCTGAAGTAGAACATGTAAAAAGGGGTATTCAACCTTTCGTCGAAGGGGCAGATATCGAAAAAGTTACTTTTTCTAGTCATGTCATAAAAGGAAAAGCTGAAGGGAAAGCGACTATTGTTAAAGGAATGAGTTTAGAGGCTTTTGAGCAATTTACCGTTCATTTTACAATTAATCGTGTATACCGAAAAAGTAAATATATTTTGTTTGACTTATCGAATGGTGAAACTCAACGCATGATGATTTCACATTTAGGTATGGCCGGAGGTTTTTTTGTCGTCAAACGTATTGATGATATTGCAATTGCTAATTATCGTAAACATTGGCACGTCATATTTCATCTGAGTAATGATTGGTTATTAGTCTATTCAGATATAAGAAGGTTCGGTGAAATTCGAAACGTTGAACGTATTGAAGAATATCCTTCGCTATTAGAAATTGCTCCAGAACCTTTTAGTGAAGAAGCTTTACCTCATTACTTAGCGCAATTCGAACAAAAAAAATTCCGAAAAATGCCCATTAAGCGTATGATATTAGAACATCGAGTGATTTCAGGCTGTGGAAATATTTATGCTTGCGAAGCGTTATTTGATGCGAAAATAAATCCTCACCGATTGAGCCAAGATTTATCTCAAGAGGAACGTATTCGTATTTTTAAAAGTGTTGTAAAAGTTTTAGAATTGGGTATTTTAAATGGGGGAACGAGTATTTCTGACTATGTTCATGCAGATGGTCAACGTGGTTCAATGCAAAATAATCTAAAAGTCTATAAACAAAAATGTTGCCCAGATTGTCAAAACCCAATTGAAACGGCCATCATCGGAGGAAGAAATACGCACTATTGTAAGTATTGTCAAGTTTAAGGAAGAAGGTATGTTATGACTAAAGTCATCGGATTAACTGGTGGAATCGCAACAGGAAAATCGACTGTTGCTGAACTTTTAAAAGCGCATGGATTTAAAATTGTAGATGCAGATATAGCTTCGAGAAAGGCTGTTGAAAAAGGCTCTGAAGGATTGAAAAACGTAGTAGCTGAATTTGGAGAAGAAGCCCTTACAGAAGAGGGTGAAATGAATCGTGAATATATTGGACAACAAATATTTTACGATGACCTAAAAAGAGAAAAACTCAACGCAATCATCCATCCTATTGTTAGAGAAATTATGGAAAACGAAAAAAAACAATATTTAGCTCAAGGTTATGATGTTGTGATGGACATTCCGTTACTATTTGAAAATGGATTGGAGAAAACTGTGGATGAAGTATGGTTAGTCTATACTTCGCCAAGTATTCAAATTGATCGGCTTATGGAGCGAAATCAATTGTCAATTGAAGATGCTAAAGCACGGATTTACAGTCAAATTTCAATTGATAAGAAAAGTCGAATGGCGGATGTTGTCATTGACAATTTCGGAACTAAACTTGAATTAAAACAAAATCTTGAGCAAGCTTTAACAGAAAAAGGATATCTTAAAGAAGCATAACTAAAAATACCTCACAGTGTAAAAATTGTGAGGTATTTTTATGTATATATATGGATTAAATATTACCTGTAATTATGCTATGTAAACCTATGGATGTTAAAAAAGGAGTGAAAGTAGAGATATTGCCATTAAATCGTAAAATTTTCCGTCGTAAACGGTTTCATTTTTGCATAATTATGATATACTCTTAAATATAAGTATAACACATTAACAAGGAGTGCTTTTTTCATGACGACAAAGATTGCGATTAACGGTTTAGGCCGTATCGGACGTATGGTATTAAGAATTGCTTTAAATAGAGAGGACATAGAAGTAGTTGCAATTAATGCGAGCTATCCGCCAGAAACGATTGCACATCTTATCAAATACGACACAACGCATGGACGTTTTAATAAAGAAGTACAACCTACTGAAAATGGAATTATCGTAGAGGGTAAAACGATAAAATTAGTTTCTGACCGTAACCCAGAAAATTTACCATGGAAAGACTTAGGAATTGATGTAGTCATTGAAGCTACAGGGAAATTCAATCATGGTGACAAGGCAGATGCACATATTAAAGCCGGAGCTAAAAAAGTCTTACTTACAGGTCCTTCAAAAGGTGGACATGTTCAAACCATCGTTAAAGGGGTAAATGATCAAGATTTGAATGTTGATGAGTACGATATTTTCAGTAATGCTTCATGTACAACAAACTGTTTAGCGCCGGTTGCTAAAGTATTAAATGACAAATTCGGTATTGAAAACGGCCTTATGACGACTGTTCATGCAGTAACAAATGATCAAAATAATTTAGATAATCCACATAAAGACTTACGACGTGCGCGTGCAGCATTTGAAAGTATTATTCCTACATCTACGGGTGCTGCTAAAGCTTTAGCACTTGTTTTACCTGAATTAGAAGGAAAATTACACGGTATGGCATTACGTGTTCCTACAAAAAACGTTTCATTAGTTGATTTAGTCGTTGATTTGGAACAATCTGTAACGAAAGAAGAAGTAAATCAATTATTTAGAGACAATAATCTAAATGGTGTCATCGATATCGTGGATGAACCTCTCGTTTCTGATGACTTTAATACTGATAGTCATTCTGCAATCATCGATGCGCAATCTACAATCGTTATGGGAGATAAAAAAGTAAAAGTTCTCGCTTGGTATGATAACGAATGGGCATATTCAACTCGTGTTGTAGATGTCTTACAACAAATTGCAGAGGCAATTAAAGTAACAGCATAATTAAAAATATGTAAAACTCCTCAAAAAGAGTCAAGGTGTGCTTTGCGCCTTGGCTCTTTTGAACGTTGCACTTTGGTTATTAAAACAGTTTGTAGTATAATGAAACAAAAATATTGAAGAAGGTGAAAAGTTGTGAAATGCCCAAAATGCCAAAATACGCAATCTCGCGTGATTGATTCAAGACATGTGGATGACCTAAATGCTATTAGACGAAGACGTGAATGTGAGCATTGTGGGACTCGTTTCACTACTTTTGAACATATAGAGATGAGTCCGCTCATTGTTGTAAAAAAAGATGGCACAAGAGAACAGTTTAACCGTGAAAAAATATTAAATGGCTTAGTGCGTTCATGCGAAAAACGACCTGTTCGTTTTCAACAGTTAGAGGATATTACGAACCAAGTTGAATGGCGACTTAGAGATTCAGGGATGGCGGAAATTTCCTCGAGAGCTATCGGAGAATATGTCATGGATCTTTTGATAAACGTCGATCAAGTGTCATACGTACGATTTGCATCAGTTTATCGTGAGTTTAAAGATGTGGATCAGTTATTAACATCAATGCAAGGCATCATCAATGAAAATAAGCGGAGTGAATAAAATGGTTTCCATGTTTGATAGTCAATTAAATGCACATGACGGATTTAAAGTTATTCGTCCTTTCCATTACCATCGCCTCCATCAAGAAGTGTTGAATCGTTTGTTTATTCCACTTATTGGTGCTGAAGCGGTAAGTTATTATTTATATTTAGAACAATTTCATCAACAGCCTCTTGAATCCAATTTAACTCATTATACGGTGATGTCTGAACTGAAAATCAATTTATTGAAGTTTCGAAAAAACCTAGATCTATTGGAAGGCATTGGTCTTTTAAAAACCTACGTCCGTCATTCGCAACAAACGACAGAATTTATATATGAACTTGTGCCACCGCCTTCACCATCTGGTTTCTTCAATGATCCTATGCTATCTATTTATTTTTATCAGGTTGTGGGGCAGGCCCGCTATCATGAAATAAAACGCTTTTTTATACCTCAACAAAAAGATTTAACCGGTTATACAGAGGTTACCAAAAAATTCACCGATGTTTTTAAAGTTCCTCAACAATCCAATCATTTACGGGACCAAAAACTGATTGAATCACGATATGAAGGTGTAGATTTATCAGACGTCACGTTTGATTTTGATTTGTTAAAAGATATGTTGCAAACGCATTATGTAAGTGACGAAGTGATTTCTGAACCTAACAAAACAACGATTATCCAATTAGCCACTTTATATCGTTTATCGCCCGATGTGATGAAAACAGTGATTTTAAAATCGTTAAATAGTGACCAAAGTATATCTATTTCCACTTTACGAAAGACAGCGCAAGAATATTACCTCATAGAAAACCAACAAGAATTGCCATCTTTAACTGAGTCAAATACCGATCACTCGCAAAATGAAGATGAAAATATTGAAGCAGTGGAAGTAACGAATTGGGAAGAGTGGTATGAGGTAATGGACAATACGAGTCCAATAGTAATGCTGACTTCATGGGGAGGCTCAGAACCTACGCCTCAACAAAAAGCGATGATTGAAGATTTATTGAATAGAGAACAATTGAGCTTTGGGGCAATTAATGTGTTATTACAATATGTGATGCTTTCAAAAGACCAAAATTTACCTAAAAATTATGTGCTTTCAGTCGCATCAAGCTGGAAAAAAAATGGTGTCACTGATGCTAAATCTGCACATGCTTTAGCTGAAAAAATCAAAGAGAAGCAATCACGTTCGTACTCAAACTATAAATCACAACGTCCTCAAGAACAATTACAGTCAAAAGAAAAAACGCCTCGTTGGCTCACACATCCAGACGAATTTAAATTACAGGATGAGGATCAAGAAAGTTTACAAAAAGATAAAGATGCATTTCTAAATAAACTAAAAAATAAAAAGCGGGCAGGTGAGAAAGAATGAAATCGTTTGGGAGCATTATTGGTTCAAATGAAGCATTTGAAAAAAGAATCGCTAAAATCAAACGCGACGTGTTACAAGATCCAGATGTCAAAAAATTTTTAGAGGCACATCAAAGTGAATTAACAAATCGTATGATTGATGAAGATTTGAATATTTTACAAGAATATAAAGATCAACAAAAAAACTATGACGATCATCATACTTATGAAAACTGTCCTAATTTTGTTAAGGGTCATATCCCCGAACTCTATATTGAAAACGAGCGAATTAAAATCAAATATATTCCGTGTCCATGTAAAATCAAACATGATGAAGCTAAGTTTTATAGTAATATGATTACTTCATTTCATATGCATCCAGATACATTGAACGCCAAAATCAAAGACATATATATGAATCGTCGGAATCGCCTAGAATTGGCAATGCAATTAGACGAGATGATTGATCAGATTATCGCAAAACAACCCACAAAAGGATTATATCTTTATGGTGAATTCGGAACGGGCAAATCCTTCATTTTAGGAGCGATTGCCAATGAATTAAAAAGCAACCGTGTGTCTTCCACTATCATATATGTTCCAGAATTTATACGTACACTTAAAAATGGCTTTAAAGATGGTTCAACTGACCGAAGAGTTAAAGAAGTTCGAGAAGCAAGGGTATTATTTTTAGATGATATTGGAGCTGAAGAAATTTCTCCATGGGTTAGAGATGAGGTGCTTGGACCTATTTTACATTATCGTATGATACAAGAATTACCCACATTTTTTAGCTCGAATTTAAATCTCGATGAACTTGAACACCATTTGTCTGTAACGCGTGGGGGGACAGAAATGACAAAAGCTGCGCGAATCATGGAACGGGTTAAAACGCTCGCTCAACCCTATCGACTCGAAGGAGAAAATTATAGAAAGCGTTGATATTTTTAAGAAAAGCGTTATAATGTAATTAACTAAATGAACGACTAAAAGTATGAGGATTCGATAAAATACCTCCTATTATCCAGAGAGCTACCGTTGGTGAGAGTGTAGTTTTTAGTGTATTTTATTACTCCCTCTATTTTGGCACTTGTAATGAGTGCACGGCTCAAGACCGTTATCTTATGTAGAGTTTGTATGTTTATTTAACATACTTTTCTAGGGTGGTACCACGATTGACCTCGTCCCTGTTCTGGGATGAGGTCTTTTTGTTTTTAGTCGTTATTTAATTTAAGGAGGATGCATATGGCTGAGATAAGTATACGCTTTCCAGATGGAAATGAAAAAAGTTTTGAAAAAGGAATAACTACTGAAGAAATCGCACAATCTATCAGTCCTGGTTTACGTAAAAAAGCAGTAGCAGGTAAATTCAATCAACAATTAGTAGATTTAACACGTCCACTAGAAGAAAATGGCGACATTGAAATTATTACACCAGGGAGCGACGAAGCACTAGAGGTATTACGTCACTCAACAGCACATTTAATGGCACAGGCCATCAAACGCTTATATGGTGATGTAAAATTTGGCGTAGGCCCAGTTATTGATGGTGGTTTTTACTACGATTTTGATATGGAAGAAAAAGTGTCGAGTGATGACTTTGAAAAAATAGAAAAAACAATGAAACAAATTGTTAATGAAAATCATCCCATCGAACGTCGTGTGGTTTCACGTGAAGAGGCGAAATCATTTTTTAGTGAAGATCCATATAAACTCGAATTGATTGATGCGATTCCTGAAGATGAAAGTGTAACGCTATACTCACAAGGAGAATTCACTGATTTATGTCGTGGCGTGCATGTGCCATCTACGTCTAAAATTAAAGAATTTAAATTGCTATCTACAGCAGGGGCGTATTGGCGTGGTGACAGTAATAATAAAATGTTACAGCGTATCTATGGTACAGCATTTTTTGATAAAAAAGACTTAAAAGCACATCTTAAAATGTTAGAAGAACGTAAAGAACGTGACCATAGACGTATTGGTAAGGATTTAGAACTCTTTACGAACAATCAATTAGTAGGGGCAGGATTACCGCTTTGGTTACCAAATGGTGCGACAATTCGACGAGAAATTGAACGCTATATCGTCGATAAAGAAGTGAGTCTCGGTTATGATCATGTATATACACCTGTCATGGCAAATGTAAATTTATATAAAACATCTGGACATTGGGATCATTACCAAGATGATATGTTCCCTGTCATGCAATTAGATGAAGATGAAGCAATGGTGCTTCGTCCAATGAATTGCCCACATCATATGATGATATATGCAAATAAGCCACATTCTTATCGTGAACTTCCAATTCGTATCGCTGAACTAGGTACAATGCACCGCTATGAAGCGAGTGGGGCTGTATCAGGGTTACAACGTGTGCGTGGAATGACTTTAAATGATGCTCACATTTTTGTTCGTCCAGATCAAATTAAAGATGAATTTAAACGTGTTGTAAACATGATTATCGATGTATACAAAGATTTCGGGTTTGAAGATTACCGCTTCCGTTTAAGCTATCGTGATCCTGAAGATAAAGAGAAATATTTTGATGATGATGACATGTGGAACAAAGCAGAAGCGATGTTAAAAGAAGCTGTAGACGAATTAGGTTTAAGTTATGAAGAAGAAACAGGTGAAGCTGCGTTTTATGGTCCAAAACTCGACGTACAAGTGAAGACAGCAATGGGTAAAGAAGAAACCTTATCTACGGCTCAACTTGACTTTTTATTACCGGAGCGATTTGATTTATCTTACATTGGTCAAGATGGTGAACAACATCGTCCAGTCGTTATTCATCGTGGCGTCGTTTCGACAATGGAACGTTTCGTTGCCTTCTTAACTGAAGAAACAAAAGGCGCTTTCCCTACATGGTTAGCTCCTCAACAAGTTGAAATCATTCCTGTTAATGTGGACCTACATTATGATTATGCGAAACAAATTCAAGATGAACTTAAATCCCAAGGTGTTCGTGTGAATATTGATGATCGTAATGAAAAGATGGGATACAAAATTCGTGAAGCTCAAATGAAGAAAATTCCTTACCAACTTGTTGTTGGTGATAAAGAAGTAGAAAATAATGAAGTGAACGTTCGTAAATATGGTTCTCAAGATCAAGAAACAGTTGAAAAAGATGATTTTATTTGGAATTTAGTAGACGAAATTCGCTTGAAAAAGCATAGATAACTTGTCAATCTTTTGTGATTAAGTTATAGTAGTTATTAATAAATGAATATGAATTTAGTTAGAGGTTGCGTCTTTAAAAAGTCGTTTGTCAGAAGTCGAATGGGACATATGTTGCACAAATAAAAGGTAAAGACGCCGAAGTGAAAGGTGAACCATCAACATCTTTTGCTGGGCTAGTATTCGAACAGAAGCTAGACTGTCACAATAGTGGTGTGCTATCTATGTTATACATGAAACAAAGGTTGCATTCTCAATGTAACCTTTGTTTTTTTAAGAGAGTAATGACTTAAATTGTAACACCTACCTCTAGGTAAAAGGGAAAGGATAATGATATGAGTCAGGTTCATTCGGAAAAAGAAAACACAGTCCAAAGACATCTTAAAGATCGTCATATATCAATGATTGCGATAGGAGGGGCGATTGGCACAGGTTTGTTTATGACATCTGGGGGTGCCATTGGTGATGCAGGCCCATTGGGGGCATTATTAGGCTATGCCATTATTGGTATTATGGTATTTTTCTTAATGACTTCATTAGGTGAAATGGCAACGTACCTTCCAGTTTCAGGTTCTTTTAGTACATATGCGACACGTTTTGTGGATCCCTCACTAGGGTTTGCGCTTGGTTGGAACTATTGGTTCAATTGGGTGATTACTGTAGCTGCTGACGTGACCATTGCTGCACAAGTCATCCAATATTGGGCGCCTTTACAGTTTTTACCTGCATGGGCATGGAGTTGCCTATTTATGGTCATCATTTTTAGTTTGAACGCCTTATCTGTAAAAGTATACGGTGAAAGTGAATATTGGTTTGCCTTCATAAAAGTAGCAACTGTCATTATTTTTATCATTGTAGGTCTTTTAACAATACTCGGAATTATGGGTGGTTCAGCTGTAGGATTTGATACTTTCACAAAAGGAGATGCCCCTATTTTAGGCGATAATATAGGGAGTAGTTTACTCGCTATTTTTGGTGTCTTCCTTATTGCAGGTTTCTCATTCCAAGGAACAGAACTTGTGGGTATCACAGCAGGTGAATCTGAAAACCCGCAACGTGCAGTCCCTAAAGCGATTAAACAAGTGTTTTGGCGTATCTTACTATTTTATATTTTTGCCATTTTCATTATTGGAATGTTGATTCCTTATGATAGTCCAGCATTAATGGGTGGCGGAGATGATATTGCGACATCTCCATTTACATTAGTATTTAAAAATGCTGGTTTGGCTTTTGCAGCCTCATTTATGAACGCGGTTATATTAACTTCTGTATTATCTGCTGGAAATTCTGGGATGTATGCAAGTACGAGAATGTTATATTCCATGAGTAAAGATGGCTTAGCGGCGAGAATTTTTGGTAATACGAACAAAAATGGAACGCCAATTATTTCTATGATTGCAACGGCTGCTATCGTCATAATTATTTTTATTGTGCAACAAGTGAGCGGTAATGCTTACGAGTATATTGTTGCAGCAAGTGGCTTAACAGGATTTATCGCTTGGGTAGGGATTGCAATCAGTCATTACCGCTTTAGAAAAGCCTTTGATGCTCAAAACTATGATAAAGACAAATTGGTTTATAAAGCAAAACTCTTCCCATTCGGTCCTATTTTGGCAGGCGTTTTATGTGTCATTGTAATTATCGGTCAAGATGTAGATTTAATACAAAGTGGTCATTTTGATTTTAATCGATTTATCATTACGTATATGGGAATACCTGTATTTTTAGGCTTTTTCATTTATCATAAGTTAAGATATAAAACGAAATTGATTCCTTTAAAAGAAGTGAATCTTGATCCATCAGTTACAACAAAAGAAAAAAACTTCCAAAAACATGTTGACTAATTCGAATTAACTTGGTATAGTTAGTTCTGTTGATTACGAAACGGACCAAGTAGAAGCACCCGCTTCTCACCTGTAGCGACGCATAAAGCAGTTGGCAGGTAAACGATAACATGTGAAAGAAGTTCATGTGAATTTAGAAGCGGGGACATAGACTGTCCTCGCTTCTTTTTTGTACTTGGACCATTCGTAAAACTAATGGAGGTGTCAACCATAGCTAAGGATCAAACGCAAGTAAATGAAAAGATTCGTGCAAGAGAATTACGTCTTATCGGTCAAAATGGTGACCAAATTGGTGTCAAAACCAAAAATGAAGCATTAGAAATGGCAGATCGTCTAGGTTTAGATGTTGTTGTTGTTGCACCTAATGCTAAGCCACCTGTTGCTCGTATAATGGACTATGGTAAGTACAAATTTGAGCAACAAAAGAAAGAAAAAGAAATGAAAAAGAAACAAAAAATCATCAATGTTAAAGAGATTCGTTTAAGTCCAACAATTGAAGAACATGACTTCAATACAAAACTTAAAAATGGTCGCAAATTTTTATCTAAAGGTGATAAAGTTAAAGTTTCAATTCGTTTCAGAGGGCGTGCCATTACACATAAAGAAATCGGACAACGTGTTTTAGAAAAGTTCGCAGATGAATCTAAAGATGTTGCTACTGTGGAACAGAAGCCTAAAATGGAAGGCCGTCAAATGTTTCTTATGTTAGCCCCAATTAACGAAAAATAAACAACGATTAATAGGAGGAACTCACTATGCCTAAAATGAAAACTCATCGCGGAGCAGCGAAACGTGTTAAAAGAACTGGATCTGGTCAATTAAAACGTTCTAGAGCTTACACTTCTCACTTATTCGCAAACAAATCTACAAAACAAAAACGTCAATTACGTAAAGCATCATTAGTTTCTAAAAGCGATGCAAAACGTGTAAAACAATTATTAACATACGTTAAATAAGATATTTTAAATGGTATGAGCTGCATACCCCAGAGATAAAAGGAGGAATTTATTATGCCACGTGTTAAAGGTGGAACAGTAACAAGAGCGCGTCGTAAAAAAACGATTAAATTAGCAAAAGGTTACTTTGGTTCAAAAAGTACATTATATAAAGTAGCAAAACAACAAGTTATGAAATCAGGTCAATATTCATTCCGTGACCGTCGTCAAAGAAAACGTGATTTCCGTAAATTATGGATTACACGTATCAACGCTGCTGCACGTCAACATGACATGAGCTATTCTCGTTTAATGAACGGCTTAAAAGTAGCTGGTATCGATATTAACCGTAAAATGTTATCTGAAATTGCTATTTCAGACGACAAAGCTTTCGCTGAATTAGTTAACAAAGCAAAAGACGCTTTAAAATAATAATGACAATTAAACGCTTTTCACAGTGAAGAAGAATTCTTTACGTGAAAAGCGTTTTTGTACATAGTGTGAGTACGTCATACATAAAAATTCTTTCAGCTTAAGGGTTTCTTTGATACCATTAAGAAAACATGTTAAAAAGGAGAAAATGATGTCTAAATTTGATGAGCAAATTACTGTAGTAAAACGTCAAACACTTTTTGATGATGAAAAAAATGCATTCAATGGCTTCATTGCAAAACATAACCCTAAAAGTACAGAAATTTTCGAAGCCTTAAATGAATATGAGATAAAACGTCGAGGTGATATGGAAGAGGATCCTTCTTATAAGCAATTGATTTCTTATTGCTTGCTAGAAAATGAACTAGGGGAAATTCTAGTTTATGAACGTTTGTCAGGAGGGGGAGAAGCACGTTTACACGGACAAAGTTCTATTGGTGTGGGAGGACATATGAATGACGTTCCTCACGCTCAAAACATCTCATCGTTAATTACAGTGAATGCGAGTCGTGAACTTGAAGAAGAAGTGGGTCTCGTGGTGACTGACGCGAATGCATTAGAGCATATAGGATTTATTAATGATGACTCAAATGAAGTAGGGCAAGTGCACATTGGTGTTGTGTTTAAAATAAAAGTCAATTCGAATAAAATAGAGGCAAAAGAGACGGACACTTTAAAAATAGAATGGAAATCTTTAGATAAAATAAATGATTTTAACGAATTTGAATCATGGAGTGCTCTAATTTTAAAAGAAATGAAATAGGTGATCATGATGAGTGATATTATCCCGTTTCCTAAAAGAAGAGAGAAAATAGAACATGATATAGCCACTTATTTTGAACAAGAGCAATTTGAAAAGGTTTATGATTTATTTATAGAATATGAGAAACATTATGAATTAACACCTTCTCTTGCGATAAAAAAATGTCAAACTTTGTGGGAAGTGCAAGCTTACTTAGAACTTAAAGAAGAAGCGAACATACTTATGATACAAGGATATCAACCTTATGACACATTGATGATTTTTTACGTAAAAAGCTTGTTTCAATTACAGCAATATCGTGCAGTGGTCGATGTCATTGAGCAAGTAATTGATGAAGTCAAAGAGCATCAGACGCGATTGATTTTTCTACCTATCAAAGATGAAGCAAACGCTAAGCTCAACCAACGTTACGACTTTATGCAACATCAATTACAGAAATTTGTTCAACTCTCAACACAAGAGCAAGCAAAACTCATTTTAGATTTAATTGATGATCAAGCCTATCAATTTACAGAAACATTGGCATTTTATTTGAACTATGAAGCATTAAATTATCGGATTATCACATTAATTCTTGAATATTTAACATTTGCTCGTTATAATCAAACCGTTCGAATTGAAAAATTTGAAAATGAAATTGAAGTTAATCCATCTTCGTTATCGGGTGTTTCACACACGGACTTTAAAAATACGCTCATGCCTCGTGTCGTCGACAAATTAGAAAAAGATATGCCATCGTTAGTAAAAGAAGCGTACGTCCACTTAAATACGCATAATATTGCATTATATCCAATCGAACTTTCAACAATTGCATCTATTGAAGATTGGATAGAAGGTTATCACATCTATTTTAAATCGCTTATAGGTGAACCAATAGATTCTGAGCAAAACTATAGCGAAGTGGTGGATTTTATTAAAATGTTAAATACATAGGCGCTTGGGTTTATCCCCTTGCCAACCTATGCTATAATAAAGAAGTTGAAAAATTTTAATAGGATATCATGGAGGTTTATACACATGACAGCAACTTGGGAAAAGAAAGAAGGCAATGAAGGGTTATTACAAGTAACTGTTCCTGCTGAAGAAGTAGATAAAGCATTAGATCAAGCTTTTAAAAAAGTAGTAAAACAAATTAACGTACCTGGTTTCCGTACAGGGAAAGTACCACGTCCAATTTTTGAACAACGTTTTGGCGTTGAAGCTTTATACCAAGACGCAGTAGATATTTTACTACCTAAAGCATATAGTAATGCTGTAGAAGAAGCAGGTATCAACCCTGTTGATCAACCTGAAATTGAAGTCACTCAAATTGAAAAAGGGAAAGAATTTAAATTCGACGCAACAGTGACTGTTGAACCTGAAGTTGAATTAGGTGACTATAAAGGTTTAGAAATTGAAAAACAAGATACAGAATTAACAGACGAAGAGGTTGAAACAACAATCAACCAACGTCTAGAAGCTATGGCTGATATGGTCATCAAAGAAGATGGTAAAGTCGAAGAAGGCGATACTGTCAACCTTGACTTTGATGGTTATGTTGATGGCGAACAATTCGAAGGCGGCCAAGCTGATGGTTACGACTTAGAAATCGGTTCTGGTATGTTCATTCCTGGTTTCGAAGAACAACTTGTTGGTTTAAAAGTTGGCGAGGAAAAAGATGTTGAAGTCACATTCCCAGAAGAATACCACGCTGAAGAATTAGCAGGTAAACCAGCAACATTCAAAACGAAAATTAATGAAATCAAAACTAAAGAAGTTCCTGAATTAGACGATGAACTTGCAAACGAGTTAGATTCAGAAGCAAACACTGTAGATGAATACAAAGAAAACTTACGTAAACAACTTGCAGAATCAAAAGCGACTGAAGCTGAAAATGTTCAAAAAGAAGAAGCGATTACTAAAGCAACAGATAACGCTAAAGTAGATATTCCAGATGCAATGATTAAAACTGAAGAAGATCGTATGCTTCAAGAATTTGCGCAACGTTTACAACAACAAGGATTAAATCTTGAAACATATTTCCAAATCTCAGGTCAATCTGAAGAAGATTTACGCGGTCAAATGAAAGAAGACGCAGAACAACGTGTGAAAACGAACTTAACATTAGCTGCGATTGCAGATGCAGAAAACATTGAGGCATCTGATGAAGATGTTGAAAAAGAACTTGAAACCATGAGTTCACAATTTGGTATTTCTGTTGATGATATTAAGGCTACATTAGGAAATACGGATATTGTTAAAAATGATGTTCGTGTTAAAAAAGTCATCGATTTATTAGTCAATGAAGCTAAATTCGTGGAAGCAACGCAAAAAGAAGACGACGAAAAATAAGTCTTACAATTCGCTAATAAATCCAATAGCAATTAAATAAATGAACGTTGCGGGGTGAGTGATTGAAGCCAAGTTATGCACAAGGGTTTCACACTCACTCCTATCTTATTTTATGCAAATAACTTGAAAGTATTTCTGGTTGCGTAATAAAATGCATTTTAGTATAGTCATAGAAGAACAGGGGTGTAATCAATTATGTTTAAATTCAATGAAGATGAAGAAAACTTAAAATGTTCTTTCTGTGGTAAAGATCAAGACCAAGTCAAAAAGCTTGTAGCAGGTAGTGGCGTTTACATTTGTAACGAATGTATCGAACTTTGCTCTGAGATAGTTGAGGAAGAATTGAGTCACAACGAAGCAGAAGAACTTACTGAGTTACCTACACCAAAAGAAATAATGGAACAATTAAACAATTATGTAATTGGTCAAGATAAAGCTAAAAAATCATTAGCTGTTGCGGTTTATAATCACTATAAACGTGTAAAACAATTAGGGCCTAAAGATGATGATGTTGAATTGCAAAAAAGTAATGTTGCGTTAATTGGTCCAACAGGTAGTGGTAAAACATTATTAGCTCAAACTTTAGCGCGTACACTTAACGTGCCTTTCGCAATTGCTGATGCGACGAGCCTAACAGAAGCAGGTTATGTTGGGGAAGACGTTGAAAACATTCTATTACGTCTTATTCAGGCTGCTGATTTCGACATTGATAAAGCAGAAAAAGGAATTATTTATGTCGATGAAATCGATAAAATTGCACGAAAATCAGAAAATACGTCAATTACACGCGATGTTTCTGGTGAAGGTGTTCAACAAGCCTTGCTTAAGATTTTAGAAGGTACAACTGCAAGTGTACCGCCACAAGGTGGACGTAAACACCCAAACCAAGAATTTATCCAAATTGATACGACGAATATTTTATTCATTTTAGGTGGCGCCTTTGATGGTATCGAAGAAGTTATCAAACGTCGCCTCGGTGAAAAAGTGATTGGCTTCTCTAGTAGTGAAGCTTCAAATTATGACGATGCTTCATTGTTAGAACATATTCGTCCTGAAGATTTACAAACTTATGGGTTAATTCCAGAATTTATTGGACGTGTGCCAATTGTTGCAAATTTAGAGACTTTAGATGTTGAAGCATTGAAAAATATTTTAACGCAGCCTAAAAATGCACTTGTTAAACAATATACAAAAATGTTAGAACTTGATGATGTTGTACTTGAGTTCACTGAAGAAGCACTTGATGCCATTAGTAATAAAGCAATTGAGCGTAAAACAGGCGCTCGAGGACTTCGTTCAATCATTGAGGAAGCATTAATTGATATTATGTTTGATGTGCCTTCAACTGAAAATGTTGCAAAAGTCGTCATTACAGAAGAAACAATTATAAACGAAACTGAGCCTGATTTATATGATTCAGAAGGTCACTTACTTAACGATAAGAAAACTTCTGCATAAACAATAGGCATTAATATTGGCCTAAGCTGAATGTAACGATTCAACTTAGGCTTTTTTTATGAGGTGAAACAATGAATATCAATCCAAACAATGTAGAAATTTTAATTAGCGCTGTAAAACCCGAACAATATCCAGAATTAAATTTACCAGAGGTTGCTTTAAGTGGGCGTTCAAACGTAGGGAAATCTACATTCATTAATAGTATGATTGGTCGAAAAAATATGGCAAGAACATCACAACAACCTGGGAAAACGCAAACGTTAAACTTTTTTAATATTGATGAACAACTTATTTTTGTGGACGTGCCTGGGTATGGATACGCAAAAGTAAGTAAAAAGCAAAGAGAAGCTTTCGGAAAGATGATAGAAACCTATATCACCGAACGTGAACCTCTGAAACTCGTGATTCAATTAGTGGATTTAAGACATCCACCGACTGAAGATGATGTGTTAATGTACGATTTTCTAAAATACTATGAAATTCCAACGCTTATTATCGCAACAAAAGAAGATAAAATTCCTAAAGGTAAAGTACAAAAGCATATTAAAATTATTAAAGAAAAATTAGATCTCGAGGCTGGTGATCAAATTATCAGTTACTCTTCATTACAAAAAACAAAGCAAGACCTCATATGGAAGGCCATATCACAATATACTGAAAATTGAGTTTGACGAAATGTTGACATTCTTATAAACGCCACATAAATTTAGGCAGTTTTAATTAGAATGACTCTCATCTATGTTATAATTTGGGTATTGTAGAAATAACGGGGGCGTTATCATGTATATTATTTCTGTGAGTGTGAACCATCACACTGCGAACGTATCATTGAGAGAAAAATTAAGTTTTAATAACGCGGATATGGGGCGCGTACATGAAACGTTATTTGAAACAAAATCAATTTTAGAAAATGTGATTTTATCAACTTGTAATCGTACAGAAGTTTATGCGGTAGTTGATCAAATCCATACGGGTAGATATTATATTCAACGATTTTTAGCGCGAGAATTTAATTTTGATGTTGATGAAATTAAGCAAATTAGCGATGTGAAAGTTGAAAATGAGGCAGTTGAACATTTGTTTCGAGTAACATCCGGTCTAGATTCGATTGTTCTTGGGGAAACCCAAATCTTGGGTCAAATGAGAGATGCTTTCTTTACTGCACAACAAGCAGAAACAACAGGAATTATATTTAATGAATTATTTAAACAAGCGATTACATTTAGTAAAAAAGCACATCATGAAACAGATATTGCTGATCATGCGACAAGTGTCTCTTACGCCGCAGTCGAATTAGCTAAAAAAGTCTATGGAAAGCTACATCGTCGCAACGCCTTGGTCATTGGCGCAGGCGAAATGGCTGAACTTGCTATATTGAACTTAAAAGGGGCGGGTGTGAGTCAAATCACTGTATTGAATCGTACGGTTGAACGTGCGGAAGCCTTGGCTTCAAAACATGGCATTCAATCTTCATCATTGCGTAATTTATCCCACTTTTTACCGCAATCGGATATTGTGATTAGTTCAACAAGTGCTGAAGGATTTGTGATTACGAAAGAAATGATTGAGTTGAGCCATGATATTAATAAAAATGCGCAACAACTATTCATCGATATTGCTGTACCTAGAGATATTGAACCTATCGATAGTGTTAATGCAAATTTATTTATTTACGACGTCGATGATTTAAAAGGACTTGTTGATGCAAACATGAGAGAACGTGAAAAAGCAGCTGAGAAAATTGCTTCACTCATACCAGCAGAAATTGAAAAACATAACGAATGGGTGAAAATGTTAGGGGTTGTGCCAGTAATTCGTGCTTTACGTGAAAAAGCGATGACTATTCAGCAAGATACAATGGCTAGTCTTGATCGTAAATTGCCACATCTCACAGAACGTGAACGTAAAGTTATTTCTAAGCATACTAAAAGTATTATCAACCAAATGTTAAAAGATCCTATTAAACAAGCAAAAGAAATCAGTGACGATCACTATTCAGAAGAAAAATTAGCATTGTTTAAAACGATATTTGATTTAGATGTATCTACAGACTACAAAACAGAAGCAGCTGAGAAAAAGAAACTAAAATTAAAACAAAGATTTTTTCTACTCGATAATTAAAGAATGGTGATGCTATGGAAGAAGTTTTTTTAATTCGCTTCCACGAAGGAATCTTTATTATTTATTTGATAAGCGTTATTTGTTTAACATTAGATGTATTGCAAAAAAATAGTAAGTTTCAAAATATTGGTTTTTATACGTTAGGGTTAACGTGGGTGCTTCAAACGATTTCGCTTGTATTATATATCTTTTGGATGGGTCAACTCCCGCTAACATCTATTATTGAAAGCTTTTATATTCTAACATGGCTCATCCTGACGATTACATTTATATTTTCAGTTTTTAGAAGTTCAGAATTTATGATAGCATTTTTAAATCTTTTAGGATTTTTATTTATGGCTATTCATACTTTTCATCCAAATCAATTTAGACTTGATGGCACGCGCTTAAATGCTGTCAATGAATTACTCGTTTTTCACATTTCGTTTGCATTATTAAGCTATGTACTCTTCGCGATTGCATTTGTGAATGCGTTGCTTTATTTGATTCAGTTTCGCAATCTCAAAGAAAAGCGTTTTACTCAAGAATATTTTAGAATTGGAAGTGTCGCAACGCTTGAAAAAGGGGTCTTTTATAGCTCTTTTCTTGGTGCTATGCTACTTTTTGTAAGTCTCATTCTTGGGGTACAATGGGGACTTATATCAGTGGGTACCCCAATTTTTTACGATTTAAAAGTCATTTCGTCTTTATTGATTTTAATTTGTTATATTGTTTATATCACATCAAGATTATTGCGCAAGTTTTCGTCACTTGCGTTAATTTATGGTAACATTGCATTATTTTTCTGTTGTATGATTAATTTGATATTAGTCACTCAATTATCAAATTTTCACCAATGGACTGGTGTTTAAATCAGGGTTGGAGGATGAATTATGCGTAAATTAATAGTAGGTTCAAGACGTAGTCAATTGGCACTTACACAAAGCCAGCAATTTATTGATAAATTAAAGTCAGTTGACCCGTCCTTAGAAATCGAAATAAAGGAAATTGTAACGAAAGGAGATCAAATTGTTGATCGTCAATTGTCGAAAGTAGGAGGAAAAGGTTTATTTGTCAAAGAAATCCAAAATGAACTGTTTAATCATTCTATCGACTTTGCCATTCACTCATTAAAAGATGTCCCAAGTGAATTACCTTCAGGATTAACGATTGGTTGTATTCCTGACCGTGAACTTCCCTATGATGCCTATATCGCTAAAAATCATATACCGCTAGATAAGTTGGCAGCGGGGAGTATAGTTGGAACTAGCTCTCTTCGTCGAGGTGCACAAATATTAGCAAAATATCCGCATTTGGAAATTAAATGGATTCGAGGCAATATTGATACGCGATTGCGCAAATTGAAAGAAGAAAATTATGATGCTATTATTTTGGCTGCTGCGGGATTAAAGAGAATGGGTTGGTCTGACGATATCGTTACCACATATTTAGATGAACAACTTATGGTACCCGCTATCGGTCAAGGGGCATTAGGAATAGAATGTCGCGAAGAGGATCATGATTTATTAGAATTATTACATAAAGTCCATAACGCGTCTGTTGCGCAATGTGTGACTGCCGAACGTACATTTTTAAAAGAGATGGATGGAAGTTGCCAAGTTCCAATTGCAGGTTATGCACAAATGACGCCAGAGGGCAACATCCGCTTTAAAGGTTTAGTTATGTCTCCAGATGGCTCACAACGTTATGAAGATGAAAGAATAGGTTCAGATCCTGTTGATTTAGGCAAAAAAGTAAGTGAACATTTAAAAGCACAAGGTGCTGACGCAATTATAAAAGCTTTAAACGATTCTTATTGAGGTGTTTTAGATGAAGCCAATTGTATTGATGACACAAACCCATGAATATCAAGATCAACGTGTAGCGATTAAGCATGTACCTTTAATCGAAACTGTTGCGTTAGACTTTGATGACAAGGCGTTGTGTCCACATTATGATTGGCTTATTTTTACGTCTAAGAATGCGGTGAAATATTTTTATCCGTATTTAAAACTTATCAAATATGATCAACTCGCCGTAGTGGGCGTCAAAACAAAACAACTATGTGATAAGATGAAAATAGACGTAGATTTTTGTCCAACAGATTTTTCACAAGAGGGGCTATTCAACCAACACCCTTTTAAAAAGGGAGATCGTGTACTGATACCCTCAAGTCGTCAAGCAAGAACGTTCCTGCAAAATGCTTTAAAAGAAAGCGGCATACAAGTGACTAAAATTGATTTGTATGAAGTTCAACCCAAATATGAAAGCATTCAAGAGATTCTAGATACGATGATGCATCGACAAGTAGATGCCATCACCTTTGCGAGTTCCTCAGCAGCACATGCTTTTTTTGAGGTGAAACCACCACATAATGAAAATATCTATTTTGCTATTGGACAACAAACAGCGCAAACAATACGAAAGTTAGGTTATTCATGTTTTGTCGCAGAGGTCCAAACTCTTGAAAGTATGATTACTAAAATTGTTGAAAAGAGGTTTTATAATGATGGAATTTGATAGACATAGACGCCTACGCGTTTCACCAACTATGAGAGCAATGGTAAGAGAAACGCATTTAAGAAAAGAAGATTTAATTTATCCTATTTTTGTTGTAGAAAAAGATGACGTCAAAAAAGAAATTGCTTCTCTTCCAAATGTATACCAAATCAGTTTGAATTTACTTCACGAAGAGATAAAAGAGGCTTATGATTTAGGCATTAGATCATTTATTTTTTTCGGAATTCCAAATGAAAAAGATGAGTGCGGAACAGGTGCGTTTATCGATAATGGTGTCATTCAACAAGCGACGCGTATTGCTAAAAAATTATATGACGATATTCTCGTTATCGCAGATACTTGTTTATGTGAGTATACAGATCATGGCCATTGTGGTTTAATCGATGAACATACACATGATGTAGATAATGATAAAACATTACCATTACTTGTTAAAACTGCCATTTCTCAAGTAAAAGCAGGCGCTGATATTATTGCTCCAAGTAATATGATGGATGGCTTTGTGACTGAGATTAGACATGGATTAGATGAAGCCGGTTTCCAACACATTCCAATTATGAGTTATGGAATCAAATATGCTTCAAGTTTCTTTGGACCATTTCGAGATGCAGCTGAATCCACTCCTTCTTTTGGAGATAGAAAAACCTATCAAATGGACCCAGCGAATCGCTTAGAAGCATTACGCGAGTTAGAAAGTGATTTAAAAGAGGGTGCGGATATGATGATTGTTAAGCCTGCACTCAGTTATTTGGATATTATTAGAGATGTGCGTAATCATACTAACATTCCCGTGGTTGCCTATAATGTCAGTGGTGAATACAGTATGACTAAAGCAGCAGCTTTAAATGGTTGGATAGACGAAGAAAGAGTTGTTATGGAACAAATGATTTCTATGAAACGTGCAGGTGCAGATTTAATCATTACGTATTTCGCGAAAGATTTATGTAAATATATCGAGAATCAATAGGAGGCAAACGTTATGCGTTATAAAAAGTCTAGTGAAGCATTTGAAATTGCAGAAAAATTAATGCCTGGAGGTGTTAATAGTCCTGTCCGCGCGTTTAAAGCTGTCGACACACCGCCTCTATTTATGGAGCGTGGAGAAGGTAGTAAAATTTATGATATAGATGGAAATGAATATATCGATTATGTTTTGAGTTGGGGCCCCCTCATTTTAGGGCATCGCAATCCTAAAGTGATAGATGCCATTCATAGTGTAGTTGACAGAGGAACGAGCTTTGGGGCATCCACATTAGAGGAAAATCGTTTAGCGCAACTCGTGATTGATAGAGTGCCCTCTATTGAAAAAGTAAGAATGGTTTCTTCTGGTACAGAAGCCACATTAGATACGTTAAGACTTGCGCGTGGTTTCACAGGTAAAAATAAAATTATTAAATTTGAAGGGAATTACCATGGCCATAGTGACTCTTTATTAATTAAAGCAGGTTCAGGTGTAGCCACATTAGGATTACCTGATTCGCCTGGTGTTCCAGAAGGTACTGCAAAAAATACGATAACAGTCCCATATAATGATTTGGAAGCTGTTCAATATGCTTTTGATCAATTTGGTGATGATATTGCAGCTGTAATTGTTGAACCAGTTGCAGGAAATATGGGAGTTGTGCCGCCGGTTGAAGGGTTCTTACAAGGATTAAGAAAAATAACAACGGATAATCAGGCACTCCTTATTTTTGATGAAGTGATGACTGGATTTCGTGTGGGATATCACTGTGCACAGGGTTACTTTAACGTTACACCAGATTTAACATGCCTAGGAAAAGTGATTGGTGGCGGCTTACCTGTGGGTGCATTCGGAGGAAAGAAAGAGATTATGGATCATATTGCCCCAAGTGGGGAGATCTATCAAGCGGGTACATTGTCTGGAAATCCATTAGCGATGACAAGTGGTTATATGACATTAAGCCAATTAACACCAGAAAGCTATGACTATTTTAATACACTAGGCGATATGTTAGAAGAAGGATTAAAAGCGACGTTCAAAAAATATAATGTTCCAATAGTGATTAACCGTGCGGGATCGATGATAGGATTCTTTTTAAATGAAGGCCCAGTGACTAATTTTAAACAAGCCAATCAAAGCGATTTGACAATGTTTAGTCATATGTACCGCGAGTTAGCGAAAGAAGGTATCTTTTTACCACCTTCACAATTCGAAGGTATGTTCTTATCAACTTCACATACGAAAGAGGATATACAAAAGACTTTAGATGCATTTGATGTTGCACTAAGCCGCATTGTCTAAAGATATTTTACTGCCTTTTTTAACTTATTTAAGTTGCATGAAAATAGCCATCAAAATTTATCTAAGCGTAAATTTTGATGGCTTTCTAATGATAAGTGAGGGTGATCTCCTTTACATGGTTAATGAATGTGTTGTTATTTCAAGGAGTGATGGGGGTCTACTATGAATCATTTACTAAGAAACAATATCATCTTGTTTGCTTTAACATTAGTCTGTAGTTTTGTGCTTTATTCACTTCATATCATGTTACCTTGGATGTTTGGACCTATTATAGCAAGTATTATTGTTGTTCGTGTTTTTAAATTAGAGGTTAAATGGCCATGGATTTTAAGTGAATTGGGGCTCATTTTATTAGGTGTTCAAATTGGTAGCGGCTTTACTGTTAGCGTACTTAACGATATTAAAAATGAATGGTTGTCGATAATTTTAGTAACGATATTATTACTTGGCTTAGCATTACTCGTTTCGATTGGATTTAGACGTATCGCTCATGTTAACACAGAAACAGCGCTCTTAAGTGTCATACCAGGAGCATTAAGTCAAATGCTTGTGATGGCTGAAGAAAATAAAAAAGCAGATATTCTTGTCGTTAGTTTGACACAGACTTCACGTATTATATTTGTAGTGATTTTGGTACCACTCATATCTCTCGTTTTTAGGCAAGACACCAATTCAACACTAGAGGTTCACCAAAATTTAACAGAGGTCTTAAAACTACAAGACATCATAATCCTTATCATTGGGATTGCGCTTATTTATTTTTTGATGGCTTTGATCCATTTCCCAACAAAAATGTTACTCGCGCCTATTGTCGTTTTGATCATTTGGAATTTAATCACACAACATACTTTTACTCTAGATTATCCGATTATTGCTATTGCTCAAATGATATATATGATTCGCGTCGGCATTCAGATAGCACACTTAATCGAACGAATGAAAGGGCGTATTGCCTTAGCCATTGCATTTCAAAATATATTATTAATCTTAGGCACATTTTTGATGGTGTTATGTATTCATTTTATAAACAAGGCCTCTATTAATGAACTTTTTTTAAGTGCAGCGCCTGGAGGAATGAGTCAAATTGTGTTAGTAGCACTTGAAACCGGTGGAGATGTTGCAATGATTTCAAGTTATCACATCTTCAGAATATTTTTTATTTTATTTATTATTGCACCGTTAATCGCATATTATTTAAAATTTCGTGAACGTCGTCAACAACGTTTAGAAAAGCTACAAAAATAAAAAAAGGGGGACTGTGGTCTCCCTTTTTGATTGCTACCGGTTAGGACAGTCCACCAAATGGCTATTGTACATGCCACAGGCCTCCATAAATGAAAAGGCTGTGACAGGTCCAATAAATTGAAAACCATAAGATTTAAGGTCTTTAGAAAGCTGTTTAGCAGTGTCATTGACCGTAATGCGTTCTTCTGGTTTTTCGTATTTAAAATCTATCGGAACTCCATCAACGTAGGACCATAAAAAATCGCTAAAACTTCCATAAGTATTCTCAATGGCGATATAGCCGCGTGCTTGTGCGACAATCGCTTCTAATTTTTTACGGTGATGAATGATATTTGGAAACTGCATTAATGCATCAATATCTTTATCAGTCATTTTAGCGATTTGATGAGGATCAAATGCTTTAAACGCATGTCGATAAGCCTCTTTTTTCTTTAAAATGGTTAACCAAGACAGTCCGGCATGCTGTGATTCTAAAGCAAGTAGCTCAAACAAGGCTTGACTATCATATAAAGGCTTACCCCAAACGTGATCATGATAGTCCAAATAGATAGGATCGCGTGTACCAAATGCACATGGGTTCATAAAAATTACTCCTTTTATTGACTTCATTATGAATTCAGTATACTATAATAATGAATTAAATATCATATTGGGAAGAGTAAATAAGTCGCTTTTTTAAGAGAGTGCATGGCGCTGTGAATGCATAAAAGTCTTATCGAAGGTAGCCCACTTGAACTTTGATTGAACATTTTTAGTAGGTCAAAGCGTTTCGTGAGCGTTAATCATTAGAGTGCAATAGTTGTTGAACTATTGAAAATAGGTGGTACCACGGAACATCCGTCCTATATGAGGACAGATGTTCTTTTTTATGTTATCGGAGGGATTTTAATGGAAATGAAACCAAAATATAACCCGCAAGAAGTTGAAGCGGGACGTTATCAAAATTGGCTGGACAAATCACTATTTAAGCCAACTGAAGATCAGGATAAACCTACATATACAATTGTAATTCCACCACCAAATGTGACTGGGAAATTACATTTAGGTCATGCTTGGGACACGACATTACAAGATATTTTAACACGTATGAAAAGAATGCAAGGATACGATACTTTATATCTTCCTGGAATGGATCACGCAGGTATTGCAACGCAAGCTAAAGTAGAAGCCAAAATGAAAGAAGAGGGTATTTCTCGTCATGATATAGGGCGTGAAAAATTCCTAGAAAAGGCTTGGGAATGGAAAGAGGAATATGCAGATTTTATACGCCAACAATGGGCTAAATTAGGGCTTGGGCTTGATTACTCGAGAGAGCGATTCACACTTGACGAAGGTTTAAGCCAAGCTGTACGTAAAGTATTCGTAGATATGTACAATAAAGGATTAATTTACCGTGGAGAACGTATTATAAATTGGGATCCAGAAGCCCGTACAGCGCTTTCAGATATAGAGGTTGTCCATGAAGATGTAAATGGTAAGTTTTATCATTTTAAATACCCTTTTGCAGATGAAGCGGGCTATATTGAAATTGCAACGACACGTCCTGAAACGATGTTAGGAGATACAGCGATTGTTGTAAATCCTGAAGATGAACGTTATCAAGATGTCATTGGTAAAAAAGTTATTTTACCTCGAGTAGGTCGAGAATTGCCTATTATTGCAGATAATTATGTAGATAAAGAATTTGGTAGTGGTGCGATGAAAGTAACACCTGCACATGACCCGAATGACTTTGAAATAGGCAATCGTCACGAATTAGAACGTATTATAGTTATGAATGAATCTGGTCAGATGAACGAAAACGCTGGGGAATATGAAGGCTTAGATCGGTTCGAATGTCGTAAAAAACTAGTGAAAGATCTTGAAGCTGAAGGCCTTGTGATTAAAATTGAAGATCATGTTCATTCAGTAGGTCATTCAGAACGTACGGGAGCAGTTGTAGAACCTTATTTATCAACACAATGGTTTGTCAAAATGGAACCCTTAGCACAACAAGCGTTACAAAATCAAAAAGGTGAGGGACGTATTGATTTTATTCCAGCACGATTCGAAAAGACATTTAATCGTTGGATGGAAGAAATTCGCGATTGGACGATTTCAAGACAGTTATGGTGGGGCCATCAAATTCCTGCATGGTACCATAACGAAACAGGCGAAATATATGTTGGAGAGACAGCTCCTGAAGATAGTGAGAATTGGACGCAAGATGAAGATGTACTAGATACATGGTTCTCAAGTGCGCTTTGGCCATTTTCTACTTTAGGTTGGCCAAATGAATCTGCAAAAGATTACAAACGATACTATCCAACGAATGTATTGGTTACTGGCTACGACATTATTTTCTTCTGGGTTGCACGTATGATATTCCAAGGATTAGAATTTACAGGTCAAAAACCGTTTAATGACGTTTTACTTCATGGTTTAGTGCGTGCTGAAGATGGTAGAAAAATGAGTAAATCATTGGGTAATGGTGTTGACCCAATGGATGTCATTGATCAATATGGTGCAGACAGTTTAAGATTTTTCTTGGCGACAGGGTCTTCACCTGGTCATGATTTACGTTATTCGACAGAAAAAGTAGAGTCTGTTTGGAACTTTATTAATAAAATTTGGAATGCTGCGCGCTTTAGTTTAATGAATATTGGTGATGAATTTAAGTTCGAAGATATTGATCTGTCTAAAAACTTATCTGTTGCAGACCAATGGATTTTAACGCGTTTAAATGAAACAATTGAGACAGTCACTCAATTAAGTGATAAATATGAATTCGGCGAAGTCGGTAGAGTGCTTTACAATTTCATATGGGATGAGTTTTGTGACTGGTATATTGAGATGAGTAAAATTCCAATGAACGGCGAAGATGAAGCCCAAAAAGATGTTACGCGCTCTGTACTTAGCTATACATTAAATCGCATAATGAGATTGTTGCATCCTTTCATGCCATTTGTGACAGAACATATTTGGCTGAACTTACCACATGAAGGTGAGTCTATCGTGACAAGTGCATGGCCAGTGGCTGATGAAAACTTAATTTTTGATGATAGTAAACAAATCATGCAACAATTAGTTGAGATTATAAAATCGGTGCGTCAATCTCGTTTAGAAGTGAACACACCTTTATCAAAAGAAATTCCAATTAAGATCCAAGCTAAAAATGAAGCTACACGTGATTTACTCAATGAAAATCGTCATTATTTAGAACGTTTCTGTAATCCAAGTGAGCTTGAGATTGAAACTCAAGTGACGATTCCTGAAAAGGCAATGACTTCTGTTGTCACAGCTGGAGAAGTTGTGTTACCACTCGAAGGTCTCATTGATATGGATAAAGAAATTGAACGTTTAGAAAAAGAACTTGATAAATGGCAAAAAGAGCTTGATCGTGTTAATAAAAAATTAGCGAATGAAAACTTTGTGAATAAAGCACCAGAAAAGATTATTAATGAAGAACGTGCGAAACAAACGCAATATCAAGAAAAATTTGATGGCGTTAAATCAAGAATCGAACAATTAAAAGCTTAGGAGTTTAAAATATGAATTATCTAGATAGTTTATATTGGATTCACGAACGTACTAAATTTGGAATAAAACCCGGTGTGAAACGCATGGAGTGGATGTTAGCACGTTTAAATAATCCAGAGCGGAAGGTAAAAGCTATTCATGTTGGTGGAACTAATGGCAAAGGCTCTACAGTCGCGTATTTAAGATCAGCTTTAGTGAATAATGGTTATGAAGTGGGGACATTTACTTCTCCATATATCGAAACTTTTAATGAACGTATTAGTATTAATGGTGTCCCTATTTCTAATGAAGCTATAGTAGAACTTGTTGCTCGAGTAAAACCCGTCAGTGAAGCACTGGATGCTGAAACTGAGCTCGGTGTGGCGACTGAATTTGAAATCATTACAACCATGATGTATTTATACTTCGGTGAAATGCATCCCGTTGATTTTGTCATTGTGGAAGCGGGTCTTGGTGTAAAAAATGATTCGACAAATGTGATCCAACCTATATTAAGTATCCTGACAAGTATAGGTTTAGATCACACTGACATTTTAGGCAATTCTTATTTAGATATTGCTAAAGATAAAGGCGCTATTATTAAACCGAACACCCCATTTGTGTATGCTGTTAAAAATGAAGAAGCATTAAAATATTTAAGAGATCTTGCTACAGAATTAAATGCGCCAGCGATGGAATTTGATCGAGATATTCTCGTTGTTTCAGAAGACGATGAATTTACGTACCGATACAAAGACTATGAAATGGAAAATATCGCTCTTACAATGTTGGGAGAACATCAAAAAGAAAATGCATCACTAGCGATAACCGCACTCATCGAATTATATGAGCGACAAATTATAGATATTGATTTTAATAAGATGATTCAAGGTATTGAAAGTGTGCAATGGATAGGACGTATTGAAAAAGTTTCATCATCACCATTAATTATCATTGATGGGGCTCACAATAAAGAAAGTGTAGATGCGCTTGTCGATACAATGGGCCGTTATTATGCTTTGGATAAAGTGGATATTCTTTTTTCAGCGATTAAAGGTAAGCCTATTGGAAATATGTTAAACGCTTTTAATACGATTGCTAATCACTTTTATGTCACAGAGTTTGATTTTCCAAAAGCGTTACCGAAGCAAACGCTTTATGATGAAGTCGAATTTGAGAATAAGTCACTCATTGAGGATTATGTCTCTTTTATAAAAAATTATGATGGGGATGCATTACTCATTACAGGTAGCTTATATTTTATCAGTGAAGTAAAAGCGAAATTAGGTTACTAAAAAATTTATGTTTACAAGAAACGTGCTTATGAGCTATGGCTTTTATAATAAAGTCATTGCGATTGAGCACGTTTTATTTTTTATAAGGAATCTTAATAAGCATCTTTTCAAAAATAGTGATTAGGTATTAAACCCATTCGTCCGTATAATAATACCAAGGAGGTGTTTTATGTTTATCATGTGCTATTTGGGGAGTTGTATCATGAGTTTTCTACTGCAATTTTCAATTGGTGATCCACTTTCCAAATTCAGTATTTTTACTCGTTCAAAATGTAAACAATGTCAAAAAACATTACAGTGGTGGATGGTGTTACCGATTTGGAGCTATATTTTTTTAAGGGGGAAGTGCCATTACTGTCAAAAGGCAATTCCAAAGTATTTATGGGTCGGTGAATGTTTAGGAAGTGTTGTGAGTTTTTTTATTTTATCAAGACATTTTGAAATTTACTGGTTCTACCTCTATTTTCTAATATTAGTTTTTCTCTCTTTAGGTTTGATTGATATCCAATATTTTATTGTCCCTCATAGGTTGTTGGCGTTGCTACTATTATTGACGCTCGTATTGATGCCGCAATTTTTAAAATTTTCTTTGGTCAAATTACTTTTAATCAGCATACTCTTTTTAATAGGGATATTATTTCAACGTTTTATCGGTTTTGGTGATATTAAATTGTTTATTATAATAAGTTTCATTTTTCCTATGCATTTTTCAATTTATGTGATATGGCTCACTTTTCCAATTGCACTGCTGACATACCCCATATTTTATTTTGGATTTCATTATAAAAACACGATTCCCTTAGTCCCCTCAATTGTAATCGCATTTTCTATCGTTGCATATATGTATCCTGTACTTAATAGTTGGTTTGGAGGTTTATAATGCCAAGAATAAAAGATCTTTCTCCAGATGAAATGCCCAAAGAACGCTTATTACAAAATGGTGCTAAATCTTTATCGAATACTGAATTAATCGCCATATTAATTAATACAGGTAGTAAAGGTTATTCTAGTATCGATATCGCTTCAAGATTACTCTCTTACAGCCAAGGACTTCAATCTCTAAAAGATTTATCATTACAAGAGTTACTCTCATTTGATGGCATAGGTCAAAGCAAAAGTACTACCTTACTTGCGGCCTTTGAAATCGCGCACCGCATTAATGCACGTACGACTTCTACTCAATTAGTTCCCATAAAAAAACCTGATCAAATTGCTGAAATGCTTTATCATGAGTTAACGTCACAAAAACAAGAAAACTTCATTGTATTTGTTTTAAATACTAAACATCATATTTTGCATAAAGAAATTTTATTTAAGGGTACCTTGAATAGTGCAATCATCCATCCTAGAGAGGTATTTAAAATTGCATTAAAGCATTCTGCCCATGCAATCATCGTTGCTCATAATCATCCTTCTGGTGATCCAACACCATCTAAGGCAGATGTTGATACAACATTACGGTTAAAGTCATGTGGAGAGACAATGGGAATCCAATTATTAGATCATATTGTCGTAGGAGATCATAAGTTTGTTTCAATTATGGGAGAGATAGAAGAGAATATGTAAAAACGTTACACAACAAATAGCTGTGTAACGTTTTACATTAAAGTTGAAAATTTTCAGCAAGCAACATAAATAATTTATAACACAAATAAATAAATAGTACAAATATACCAGCTTTTATCAAAAAGCGAATGATGGAAACACTCACTCTAAATAGCAATACAACTAGTAGAATAATAAGAAATATGGAAATTATGCTCAACAGTTGTCACTCCTTTACTCTATCATACTGATTTTAGATAATAATTGCATCCGTCTTGCGCTCGTGATTAAATTAAGTCTGGGGAATGAGGCGTTAGATATAAGGTTTCGTATATAATAGATGTGATAAAGGAGGCAACCTATGAGAGCGATAATAAGTTTATTCAAAATAATAACTCTAATTTTTCTATTGGTTATATTATGCTATTTTGTATTTAAACATGTACCTGTTATTAAAGATGCTCATTGGAATCCTCTCAATGCCTATACACAAAAAAATGTAGATGAAGAAGGCTACAACATCCCTCCACAAGGTCAAAAATATGTGGCCGAGGATAATGAAATTCTGCGTAATGTCCCTCCAAATCAAGCTAGACAATTTTTTAATTGGATTGATAAATATGAGTTTATGCAAGTCAATGCATTTAGCAGAATGGGTTATGATAATGATTATTTAATTGCTGAACGAGATTCACAGTATATCATGTATAAGTTTGGAAGTAACAAAGTGAGAGTATATACGACAGAGCACGATTTATACTATGATTTAAATCAACTTGGCCATCAAATCAATATGCGTCCACTTCCATCTTTTCGGTAAATAAACATAATTTGAAATATCCTATCACATACGTTAGTCTATAGAGGTAAAAATTTTAAAAGGGTGAAGTCATATGTCTACTGAAAATAATGCGCAACAAAGTAATGAACAATTAAAAGCGCAGAAATTATTTGCACAATGGCGAAAAGACGAAACTTTATATAAAGAAGACGAAAAAAACTCCGAGAATCAGACGAAAAAAGATCATTAGTCTTTTCGTTTTCGCTGTGAACATCCATGAGGTTGGGACATAATTAATTTCGTGTATTTGATTGTTCCAAAAAGCCTCGCTTTTCTAGGCGCCTCACCTCTGCATGAAGACGTTACGAATGAAATGAGTTACGTATTCAGTACACCTATGAACATGGGTGAATAGGTGATCCATAGTTTAAGATTGAGATTATCTCAATCTTAAAATGGATTTTCGGTTTCGGCTAGATGCCTCAGAAGTCTCGGCTTAGGAATCAATCAAAATTACTATATTTATTCACAA
This sequence comes from Staphylococcus sp. 11511212, assembly GCF_011394755.1. Taxonomy (NCBI): domain Bacteria; kingdom Bacillati; phylum Bacillota; class Bacilli; order Caryophanales; family Staphylococcaceae; genus Staphylococcus; species Staphylococcus sp. 11511212. The sequence continues at coordinate 194,365 of NZ_JAANBQ010000003.1, forward strand.
CTCTAAAGTTATAAGCTTTACTTTACCAATTCAATTTTATTGAATTAAGTTATACCAAAATAGCCATCCAAATTTATAATCAGGTAAATTTGGATGGCTTTCTAATTATTGGTAATCTTTATGTCCCAATCCCTTTTTTTATTGAGTGTTGCGTCGCTGTGATGGAAATTTATATAAAAATACAGCTGATACTTTATTTAAACCAGTGAGTGATATAAAATAATGAGTGTTATTTACAATTACATATTGAGGTGTTGAGGTTGTCCCATTTTTTTAAAAACAATAAGTTAATCGTTTTATTTTGTGCACTTATCATTTTTATTGCTTTGATAGGGTTATCTTTACGTTCGCACTCACAATCTATACCAGAACAATATGCGAGTGATACGATATCGTTCGGTCAACGTATTTTTACATATCCTGTACAAGTCGTTTCTGGGACTACACGTGCAATATTTCAAAACGATGCCAAACCCACTGAAAAAGAAAATCAATTAAAAGCTGATAATCAACGACTTCAATCAGAAAATAACAAACTGCGAAAAGAACTCAATGTCAGTGATATTTCTAAGTATGATCCTCTTGCTGTGAATGTCATTGCGCGTCATCCTGATCAATGGATTAATACGATTATTATTGATAAAGGAGAAAAAGCCGGGATTAAGGAAAATATGGCAGTACTTACATCAGATGGATTAATTGGCCGTGTTAGCAAAGTGAACGCTTTTTCTTCTCAAGTGAATTTAATTTCGACAAAAGGGCGTACGAATAGACTTTCAGTTCATATTCAAAATAAAGATGAAGAAGCATTCGGCTTAATCGATCATTATGATGAAAAAAATGATAGACTCATCATTTCAGATATTGATAATAGTCATAAAGTGAATGAAGGAGATAAAGTCATTACAAGTGGTCTAGGTGATCAATTACCTAAAGGGATCTATGTAGGTAAAGTTGAAAAAGTTCAAAATGATCAATACGGACTATCTAAACAAGTGGTTGTTAAGACAGGTGCAGATTTAAACCAAATAGGAACAGTATATGTGGCTAAGCGTGATCCTAAAACGATAAACCCTTCAGCAGGTGATGCCTCATGAAGCACGCTTTTCTATACTTTATCTTAGGAATTTTGTGCTTTTATGTAGACACATTGCTCACATTAATTTCACCGATTCATATATTTAGTCTTCATTTTGTATTCGTTCCTAGACTGACATTGATGTTTTTACTGCTCCTTACTTTTTACAGAAACTTATATACGGCACTTATATTAGGTGTCCTACTTGGTCTGATGACAGACATTTATTTTGGAGAAATTTATGGAGTTTATCTCATTACTTATTTACTATGTATCTTGATTGTCGAAAAGTTTTTTTCGTTATTTTATCGTGATCATGCGATTGTATTTTTAATCGTATTGTTATCAGTTATCGTGATTGACATTATCGTTGCCATCATCTATTCGATGGTAGGTTTGATACAGTTTAATTTTATTCAATTTATCCTTTTTCGAGTTCCTTCAACCTTGTTACTTAATGCTATCTTACTTATCTTTATCTTTTCTTATCTTGACCACCGTCAAAAAAAGAAAAGAGATATTGACATGAAAATTAAGTAATGGTATGATGCAGTAGTTGAGTAGTTTTAGCTACATACAACCGCTCAAATATAGGTTATAAGTACATTCGTCACCTATATATGGCGTGACTTAATTATAGGAGGTGCAAAGTATGTTTGCTATTATTGAAACAGGTGGAAAACAAATCAAAGTAGAAGAAGGCCAAGAAATTTACGTTGAAAAATTAAACGGCAATGAAGGCGATACTTTTACATTTGATAAAGTCTTATTCGTAGGTGGAGACAACATCACTGTTGGTGCCCCAACAATCGAAGGTGCAACAGTATCTGCGAAAATCAATAAACACGGTCGTGGTAAAAAAATCACTGTATTTACTTACCGTCGTCGTAAAGACTCAAAACGCAAAAAAGGTCACCGTCAACCATATACTAAGTTAACTATCGATAAAATCAGTTTATAATTATGATTAATGTCGATATCAAATTAAATGATGACGGACAGGTCACAGATGTGATAATGGATGGACATGCTGACTTTGCTGAGCACGGACAAGATATTGTGTGTGCAGGTGCCTCAGCTGTACTTTTTGGTAGTGTTAATGCTATTATTGGATTAACTTCTGAAAGACCTGATATAGATTATAGTGATGACGGAGGCTATTTTCATTTCCGTAGCGTAGATACATCTAATGAAAAAGCACAGTTAATCTTACAATCTATGTTAATCTCATTGCAAACGATTGAAGAAGAATATAAAGAATTCATTAAACTAAATTATAAGTGAGGTGTAACTCATGCTTAAATTAAACTTACAATTTTTCGCATCTAAAAAAGGGGTAAGTTCTACAAAAAACGGACGTGACTCTGAATCTAAACGTTTAGGTGCTAAACGTGCTGATGGTCAATATGTTACTGGTGGATCTATTTTATTCCGTCAACGTGGAACAAAAATTTACCCAGGTGAAAACGTAGGTCGTGGTGGCGATGATACATTATTCGCTAAAATCGATGGCGTTGTAAAATTTGAACGTAAAGGTCGCGACAAAAAACAAGTATCTGTATACGCAGTTGCTGAATAATTTGTCAATATACTCACACCAGAAGGTTACTTCTGGTGTTTCTTTTTTATCTAAGCTTTTTAAAAACCATTTTGATAATGTAAGATGGAAGAAAACATAGCTTGAATATATTGAGAGGAATACATAGAAATTTGTAAGCCAGTGGAACCTTATAAATAATCATGTGGTAAGTTTCACTTATCGCTTTATAGCTATGTAGGAAATGTATAAAATGAAAAAGAGGTGAAATCATGTTTGTCGATCAAGTAAAAATATTCTTAAAAGCAGGCGACGGTGGAAATGGTATTACTGCGTATCGTCGTGAGAAATATGTTCCCTTCGGTGGACCCGCTGGAGGAGATGGCGGTCGTGGGGCGTCTGTCGTTTTTGAAGTTGATGAAGGACTAAGAACATTAATGGACTTTAGATTTCAGCGCCATTTTAAAGCTAAAAAGGGTGAGAATGGCCAAAGCAGTAATATGCACGGGAAAAATGCACAAGATCTTATCCTCAAAGTCCCTCCAGGAACGATTGTTAAAGATGTCGAAACAGAGGAAACATTGGCGGATTTAGTAGAACATGGTCAACGTGCAACTATCGCTAAAGGTGGCCGTGGCGGACGAGGGAATTCTCGATTTGCGACCCCTAAAAATCCCGCACCAGATTTCAGCGAAAATGGTGAGCCAGGTGAAGAAATAGAAGTCACATTAGAACTTAAATTACTAGCTGACGTTGGTTTAGTAGGTTTTCCAAGTGTTGGTAAATCCACATTGTTGTCGATAGTATCTCAAGCTAAACCTAAAATTGGTGCCTATCACTTTACGACGATACAGCCAAATTTAGGCGTTGTTACTACGCCAGATCAACGAAGCTTCGTAATGGCAGACTTGCCAGGATTAATTGAAGGTGCATCTGAAGGAATCGGGCTAGGACATCAATTTTTACGTCATGTTGAACGAACAAAAGTAATTGTTCACGTTATCGATATGAGTGGTATGGAAGGCCGTGATCCTTACGAGGATTATTTAACAATAAATAAAGAAATGCGCGCTTATGAAGAAAAACTAGAAAAAAGACCACAAATTATCGTAGCGAATAAAATGGATATGCCAGAGGCTGAAGATCAACTTGAATTGTTCAAATCTCAATTGGAAGAAGACTATCCAATTATCGCTATTTCAGCATACACTCGTGAAAATATTGATCAGTTACTTTACGAAATTGCAAATACACTCGAATCAGTGAAAGACATCGATTTCAATGCAGAAGAAGATGATCCAGGCGTGAACCGTGTTGTTTATAAACATACGCCTTCACAAGATAAATTCACGATTTCACGAGATGATGATGGTGCGTACGTTGTGAGTGGAAATGCTATTGAACGACTCTTCAAAATGACTGATTTCAATAGTGACCCAGCAGTAAGACGATTTGCACGCCAAATGCGATCTATGGGTATTGATGATGCGTTACGTGAACGTGGTGCAGAAAACGGAGATATCGTACGTATTTTAGGCGGCGAGTTCGAATTTGTAGAATAATAGGAGCGAATCAGCATGAAATATCAATATTATTTAATTCGTGAAGATGTATTGCCCTATGTGGTATCTAAGGTACTACGTGTCAAAGAAGCGCTCAATGATAATCCTTCTCTCACTGTGCAAGAAGCTGTAAAAATACATGATTGTTCTAGAAGTGCTTTTTATAAATACCGTGATACAATATTTCCGTTGGATGAAGTGAAAAGTGCTTCCAAGGAATTTACAATTATTTTATTTGTGACGGATAAGGTAGGCACACTAGCTACAATTCTTGAAAAAATATCACAATTAAAATTATCCGTTTTAACGATTCATCAAAGTGTGCCAATAGATAAAAAAGCCTCTATTACTTTATCTTTAAATGCAAGTAAATCGGAAATGAATGTCTATGATATTATCAATTCGTTAAGACAAATGGAAAATGTATTTAATGTTGATATTATAGGGATGAATATGTAAGGAGAAGCCACTATGTATGCATATATAAAAGGGAAACTACAACATTTGTATCCTACACACGTCGTTATTGAAACATCAGGCGGCATTGCATTTGAAATCCAAACGCCTAATTCGTATCGGTTTCAAAGTCAGTTACATCAAGAAACGACAATATTTACAGCGCTTATTGTACGTGAAGATGCGCAACTTTTATATGGTTTTAGCGATTTAGAAGAAAAGGATATGTTTTTAAGTCTTATTAAAGTTACAGGGATTGGGCCTAAATCTGCACTTGCCATTTTAGCTGCAAGTACACCTAATCAAGTGAAACGTGCGATTGAAAATGAAAATGACGCCTATTTAACGCAATTTCCAGGTATCGGTAAAAAAACTGCCCGTCAAATTGTCCTTGATTTGAAAGGCAAAGTCGTTATAACTGAAGAAAGTGAAGAAATGCTTGTAACACATGAGATGCCTTCTAAACATGCACAAATTAAAGATGATGCTTTACTCGCATTAGAAGCGTTAGGTTATTCTAAACGAGAACTTACTAAAATCGATAAAAAAATGGCGAAAGAAAACTTTGAATCTGTTGACGAAGCAGTAAAATTTGGATTACAACATCTCATCTCTTAAAAGGGGGATTTCTATGGATGATAATCGAATGGTAGATGGTCATGAAAACACAGAGAAGCACGAATTTGAACTCTCGTTAAGGCCCGATCGCTTACGCCAATATATTGGACAATCTTCCATTAAATCTAACTTAGAAGTTTTTATCAAGGCGGCACAACTTAGAAAGGAACCACTAGATCATGTTTTATTGTTTGGGCCTCCTGGGTTAGGTAAAACAACACTTTCACATATCATCGCAAATGAAATGAATGTAAATTTAAGAACGGTGTCTGGTCCTTCGATAGAGCGTCCGGGAGATTTAGCAGCTATTTTAACTGGACTCCAACCAGGCGATGTATTATTTATTGATGAAATTCATCGTTTGAGTAGTGTCGTAGAAGAGGTACTTTATCCAGCAATGGAAGATTTTTTCCTAGATATCATCGTAGGTAAAGGGGAAGAAGCTAGAAGTATTCGTATCGACTTACCCCCATTTACATTGGTGGGTGCGACAACGCGTGCTGGAAGTTTAACAAGTCCACTACGGGATCGTTTCGGAGTCCATCTTAGATTAGAATACTACAAAACGCACGAGCTACAGCAAATCATTACACGTACTGCAGAAGTTCTAGGTACGACGATTGATACAGAAAGTGCGCTTGAAATTGCGAAAAGAAGTCGTGGAACTCCTCGAATTGCGAACCGACTTTTAAAACGGATACGAGATTTTCAACAAGTTAATGAAGATGATCAAATTTATATTGAAACAACGAAATATGCTTTAGATTTACTTCAAGTTGATGAAGAAGGTTTGGATTATATTGACCATAAAATGATGGCTTGTATTATCGAACAGTATCGAGGAGGCCCTGTGGGATTAGATACAATTGCAGTTTCTATCGGCGAAGAGCGTATTACGATTGAGGATGTTTATGAACCGTTTTTAATACAACAAGGTTTTATTGAACGTACGCCTCGAGGTCGTAAAGCGACGCCAAAAGCATACGCACATTTTAATTATCCTATTTAAGCGAGGGACCATTAAGCATGAATATAGAAGAATTTAATTACTATTTGCCAGAGGCGTTAATTGCGCAAACTCCTCTTAAAGATCGTGATACGAGTCGACTACTCTATTTAAACCGTCAGACAGGTGATGTAAAAGATTTACACTTTAAAGATGTTGTATCATTTTTTGAACCTGGCGATACTTTAGTTTTGAATGATACAAAAGTGATGCCTGCGCGCTTGTTCGGTGTTAAAACTGAGACAAATGCAAAAGTTGAAATGTTAATGTTAACGAATATTGAGGGTGACGATTGGGAAGTCCTTTTAAAACCGGCCAAACGTATTAAAGTCGGACAGTCTATTTCTTTTGGTAATGACAAAATAATAGCAACCTGTATCAAAGAATTAGACCAAGGGGGAAGAATTATGCGGCTCACCTATGAAGGGATTCTTCAAGAGCGTCTAGATGAATTAGGTGAAATGCCGCTACCGCCATATATTAAAGAGCGTTTAGATGATCAAGATCGTTATCAAACTGTGTATGCAAAAGCCTCAGGATCTGCAGCTGCACCAACTGCTGGCTTGCATTTTACGGATGAACTTTTAAATGAAGTGCAACAAAAAGGTGTTAATATCGCTTTTGTCACACTACATGTAGGATTAGGAACGTTTCGTCCTGTCAGTGTAGAAAATATAGATGATCACGAAATGCATAGCGAATATTACACAATGACACAAGAAACAGCAGACATTTTGAACACTACTAAAGCAAGTGGACATCGTATTATTTCTGTTGGAACGACTTCAACACGAACTTTAGAAACAATAATGAGAGATTTTGATACATTTAAAGCGACAAGTGGATGGACAAATATTTTTATTTATCCAGGCTTTGAATTTAAAGCAATAGATGGTTTGATTACTAATTTTCATCTCCCAAAATCCACATTAGTCATGCTCGTTTCAGCATTTAGTTCAAGACAATACGTGTTAAATGCCTATGCGCATGCAGTAGAATCAAAATATCGCTTTTTCAGCTTTGGGGATGCAATGATTATTATTTAATATAGAGAGGGTTTGACTATGCCAGCTGTAACATACGAACATATAAAAACGTGCAAGCAATCTGGGGCGCGACTTGGAATTGTTCACACACCACATGGTTCATTTGAAACGCCGATGTTTATGCCTGTAGGCACTAAAGCAACCGTAAAAACAATGAGTCCAGAAGAATTGAAACAAATGGAAGCCAAAATCATTTTAGGCAATACGTATCATTTATGGTTACAACCAGGTAATGATATTGTGAAAAAAGCGGGAGGCTTACACCAATTTATGAATTGGGATGGGCCTATTTTAACCGATTCAGGTGGTTTCCAAGTGTTTAGTCTTAGTGATTTAAGAAAAATCACTGAAGAAGGCGTGGAGTTTAGACATCACGCAAATGGTTCAAAACTATTTTTATCACCGGAAGATTCTATACGTATTCAAAATGATTTAGGATCAGATATTATTATGGCATTTGATGAATGTCCACCTATGCCAGCCGAATACAAATATGTCAAAGATTCAATTGAACGGACAACGCGATGGGCAGAACGCTGCAAAAAAGCGCACCAACGTCCAGAAGATCAAGCTTTGTTTGGCATTATTCAAGGTGGAGAATACAAAGATTTACGTCAACAAAGTGCAGAAGATCTCGTGAAACTCGATTTTCCTGGTTATGCAATAGGCGGATTATCTGTTGGGGAACCAAAACCTGTCATGTATGATATGGTAGAGCATACAGTTCAATTTATGCCCGAAAATAAACCGCGTTATTTAATGGGCGTCGGTTCACCTGATGCGTTGATTGAATGTAGTATCCGTGGAATGGATATGTTTGACTGTGTACTTCCAACACGTATCGCCCGTAATGGAACGTGTATGACTTCCGAAGGGCGCCTTGTTGTGAAAAACGCTAAGTTTAAAGATGACTTTCGACCACTTGATGAAAATTGTGACTGCTATACATGTAAAAACTATACGCGAGCCTATTTAAGACATTTAATTAAAGCAGATGAAACGTTCGGTATACGTTTAACTACTTATCATAACCTTCATTTTCTGCTAAAATTAATGGAGAACATTAGACAAGCAATTCGAGAAGACCGTCTTTTAGATTTTAAAGAAGAATTTTTCGAACAATATGGTCTTAATGTTAAAAATCCGAAAAATTTCTAGATAGGAGTTTATTTTATGTCTTCATTACTTAGTTTATTACCATTAATCCTACTCTTTGTGGTTATGTGGTTCTTTATGATTCGTCCGCAACAAAAGCGTGCGAAAGAACACCGTGAGATGGTGTCTCAGTTACAATCTGGACAACGTGTCACAACGATTGGTGGCATTAAAGGGACGGTTCGTGCTGTTGATGAAACGACAGCAGTTGTCATTGTGAATGGCAAAGGAACAGAAATGACATTTGAAAAACAAGCCATTAAACAAGTAGATCCATCGTAATTTAAAGGTTACAATGGCTAATTCGGGATGAGACATCGCTTTACGCAAAGTGGATGGTTCAATCCCGTTTTTTTATGGCATCAATATTAAACAAAATTGGGCAATTATTTGAAATTAAAAGATAAAAGGCGTACAGTTGTTAACTGGTTAAATATCAAAATCAGATACGATAGTTTTCTATTTTAAAATAGTTGGTTTTAAAAAATAACTGACTGTTGTTAAGGAAATGGCTTCAATAGGCCAAATTAGAAAAAAGCTGCGATTCTAATGACTAAATATTTAATTAATATTAAAGGATATTAAAATCACTTGCGCGCGTTACTACAACTAAAGTATGCTAGTTTTATAAGCTAAAAAGAGGTGTTTATGTGAAAAAAGTCAGTAGACTCATTGCATTTTTATTATTAGTCGTACTGCTGTTTGGTGGAATGGCGGCGACATATAAAAATGTGATTAAAGATGTTAATTTAGGACTTGATTTACAGGGCGGATTTGAAGTTTTGTATCAAGTAAAACCATTATCTGATGGTGATAAGATTGATAAAACCGCCGTACAATCTACCGCTAAAACGTTAGAACGCCGTGTCAACGTTTTAGGTGTCTCTGAACCGAAAATTCAAGTTGAAGATCAAAATCGAATTCGTGTACAACTTGCGGGTGTTAAAGACCAAGAACAAGCGCGAAAAATTTTATCTTCTCAAGCAAACTTAACAATTCGGGATTCTGAAGACAAAGTTAAACTTACAGGTAAAGATTTAGTTCAAGGTTCTGCTAAACAAGAGTTTAAACAAAATACAAACCAACCCGCTGTTACTTTTAAGTTGAAAGATAGTGATAAATTTAAAAAAGTAACAGAAGAAATTTCAAAAAAACCAGAAAATGTTATGGTCGTTTGGTTAGACTATCAAAAAGGAGATAGTTATCAAAAAGAAAAAACAAAAGAGAATCCAAAATATGTTTCTGCAGCTTCTGTAGATCAACCTATCAATTCTCCTAACGTAGAAATTTCTGGAGGATTTCAAGGTGAAAAAGGTGTCACTGAAGCGAAACAAATTGCCGACTTACTTAACTCAGGTTCTTTACCAGTTAAATTAGACGAAATTTATTCTACCTCTGTAGGTGCACAATTTGGTCAAGATGCGCTTCAAAAAACAATTTTCGCCTCTATTATTGGTATTAGTATTATTTATTTATTTATGTTGTTCTTCTATCGATTGCCAGGACTCATTGCAGTCATTACATTAACAACATACGTGTATTTAACACTAGTTGCTTTTAACTTTATTTCTGGGGTGCTCACGCTCCCTGGACTGGCTGCGTTGGTCCTTGGTGTCGGGATGGCAGTAGATGCCAATATTATCATGTACGAACGTATAAAAGACGAGTTACGTATAGGAAGAAATTTAAAGCAAGCCTATAAGAAAGCGAATAAGTCCTCATTTATAACGATTTTAGATGCCAATTTAACGACAGTATTAGCGGCTACCGTTCTTTTCTTCTTTGGTGAAAGCTCTGTTAAAGGTTTTGCCACAATGCTATTATTGGCCATCTTGATGAGTTTCGTAACAGCTGTATTTTTAACAAGAATATTATTATCGCTTATTGTTTATTCTAATTTCTTTAAAAAGAAATTATGGTGGTTCGGCGTTAAAAAATCTCAAATTCATAATATTAATGAGGGTAAAGATGTTTCTGAATTAACTACGCCTTATGACCGAATTGATTTTATGAAATTAGCAAAACCATTATTTGCATTAAGTGGACTGATTATTGCTACTGGTATTATCATATTGTTTATTTTCAAACTGAACTTAGGTATAGATTTTACCGCAGGAACACGTATTGATGCTGAAAGTAATCATGCATTAAAACAAGCCGATGTTGAGAAGAAAATGGACAGCATCGGATTAAAACCTGATCAATTATCTATCGGGGGCAATAATGATACTAAAGCTTCAATGCAATTTAAGCATGATTTATCGAAAGAAGAAGTTTCAAAAGTAAAATCTACAATTAAAGACGAGTTTGGCCATGAACCAACAGTCAATACAGTATCACCTGTGATTGGTCAAGAATTAGCCAAGAACGCTATGTTAGCTGTATTGCTCGCTTCAATCGGTATGATTATTTATATTTCACTCAGATTTGAGTGGCGTATGGGAATTTCATCAATTATTTCATTACTACACGATGCATTTATGATCATTGCAGTGTTTAGTCTTTTCAGACTTGAAGTTGATATTACATTTATTGCTGCAGTTTTAACGATTATTGGTTATTCAATTAATGATACTATTGTAACCTTTGACCGAGTTCGTGAAATGCTACGTAAAGTTAAAGTGATTACTAAAGAAGAGGAAATTGATTACATCGTCAATAGTGCGATACGTCAAACATTGACTCGTTCTATCAACACTGTATTAACAGTGGTCGTAGTGGTTGTAGCACTCTTAATATTTGGTGCATCAAGTATCTTTAACTTCTCACTTGCATTACTTATCGGTTTAGTTTCAGGTGTCTTTTCATCTATCTTCATTGCAGTACCGTTCTGGGGTATTTTGAAAAAACGAGAATTACGTAAATCCGATAATCATAAACTCGTGGTTTATAAACGTAAACGTACAAACGAAGAAAAAGTCATTGTGTAACTTTTAAATGTCCTTTCCTAATATTTCATTTTATATGAAAGTTAGGGAAGGGCTTTCTTTTTGAGGAAATTAAGTTCAGAGGGGAGATATAAAGCTCGCTAGCAATTAGAAAGCTATAGAATTTTAATCACTGTTAAATCCTGTGTCTACTTTAATGCAATATAAAAAATGAATACGAAGAATGAAGATGCTAGCATTTTTTTGTTATAATGTTTTTGATATGAAATGAGGCGGGGTTTTATGATTAGTTCTAAATTTAAATGGGTTTCTAGGTCTCCTCAAGGGGAGATTTCTAAAGAAACGCTTGAAAGTTTTAAAATTACATCTTTAATGAAAGTGATTTTGGAAAGTAAAGGGATTGTGTCACACGAGGAAATCGAGCAATTTTTAGCTCCTACACCTATAAGTCACGATTCGTCTTTACTTAGTGATATTGAAAAAGCGACACAACGTATTCATCAAGCGATTGAAGCAGAGGAACCAATTTTAGTTTATGGTGATTATGATGCTGATGGTGTCACGTCAACTACTATTTTAGTGCAGACGTTAGAAAAGATGGGAGCAATTGTAGGATGGTATATCCCCAATCGCTTTTCTGAAGGTTATGGACCAAGTGCTGAAGCCTTTAAACAAGCTTATGAGGAAGGCGTAAAACTCATCATCACTGTTGATAATGGAATACAAGGTCATGAAGAAATTGAAATGATTCAACAACTGGGTGTGGATGTGATTGTCACGGACCACCATGAAATAGGGGCAACATTGCCTAAAGCCTATGCTATTGTCCATCCTATGCATCCTGATTTCGAATATCCATTTCCGTATTTATGTGGTGCGGGTGTTGCTTTAAAAGTAGCTCAACATTTAACACCAGATATCCCAGATGAATTTTGGATTTATGCGATGATTGGGACAATTGCTGATTTAGTACCGATGATAGATGAAAATCGAAGCATTGTTAAAAGCGGCTTACGTTTGATGAATCGTGAGGTGCCTATTGCACTTAAAGCACTTTTAAATGAAGCGCGTTATGATGACGTGATTACTGAAGAAACAATTGGATTTACAATTGGCCCCCGCTTAAATGCGGTAGGACGTTTAGATGATGCACGATTAGCTGCGGAATTGCTAATGTGTCATGATGAAAATGAAGCATTATTTTTAGCAGAGCAAGTTGAACATTTTAATCAAGAACGAAAATCTATTGTTCAAACTGTGACTGAAGAGGCCTTAGTTATAGCAGATGCGCAAATAAAAGAAGGCGCCCAATTTTTAGTTTTATATAAAGAAGATTGGCATGAAGGGATTTTAGGTATTGTCGCTTCACGGATAGTTGAACAATATCAAAAGCCAACAATGATTTTGAATATTGATTATGACAAACAACATGCAAAAGGTTCGGCAAGAAGTATTTCTCAAGTATCCATGTTTGATATATTGTCTCAACAATCCCAACTGATTGAAAAATTTGGAGGGCATCATGCTGCAGCGGGTTTGACACTGACTATTGAGCAAGTTGAACCACTGAAAGAAGCTTTAAATGCATATATGAAAGCACAATTTACAGCGTCAGAGTTGCAACCTGAGAAAATCATCGATGCGCTCATTGATCAAGAGGATATTACTGTAGACAATATCAGTTCTCTTGAACGGTTACGTCCATTTGGCATGCAATTTGAACGACCGCTATTGCGTATTAATCAACTGACAATAAAAGAGGCTAAAGCGATAGGTCAACAAAAAAATCATTTAAAAATTTCCTTTAAAGAACAAAAGCTACAAGGACTATTTTGGAATGAAGGCCACCGCATCCATGAACTTATGCCAGATCAATCTTTGAATGTTATTGGCGAATTACAAATTAATGAGTGGAATGGGAATAGAACACCTCAATTTATTCTAAAGGATATGCATAGTCAGGGGCGTCAAATTTTAGATTATCGTAGTAAAAATAAACGTCTACCCAATATGATTGAGGACGCTAAAACATGCTTTCTAATACATCCAAATCGTGAAAAACAACATGATAATGAGTATTATTATGGCGAACCGATAACGCATTCATATGACAAGTGTGTATTACGTGACCTTCCTCTAACTATTGACGATTTTAAAGTATCATTACACAAAATTAAAGCCTCTCAAATTTATTTACAATTTTCGCATGATAAATCGATTTATTTTGAAGGATTTCCCAAAATGGAAACGTTTAAATTGTGCTATAAAACGCTATTACAAAAAGGGAAGTTTGATTTAGTACAAGAGGGTGTGTCATTGAGTCAATATTTAAACATTGAGCCACAGTTATTAAAATTTATACTAAAAGTCTTTCTTGATTTGCATTTTATTCGACAAAATGATGGTATAATTGAAATAAATACGACTGCTCCAAAACAAGAGATTACTTCTAGTCGAATATACCAAGGACGGTTGCATAGAATTGAAGTTGAAAAGCAGTTATTATATGCAGATTTTCCATCTATTAAAAATTGGATGGAAGATGAAATGCGCGAAGACAAATGAGGAGGAAAAGCATGGATTTAAAAAAATATGTCTCAGAGGTCCAAGATTGGCCTAAAAAGGGAGTAAATTTTAAAGATATTACAACAATAATGGATAATGGTGAGGCATATGGGTATGCGACTGATCAAATTGTAAAATATGCGAAAGAAAAGAATGTTGACATTGTTGTCGGCCCTGAAGCACGTGGCTTTATCATTGGATGTCCAGTTGCTTATGCCATGGGTATCGGTTTTGCCCCTGTTCGCAAAGAGGGTAAACTCCCTAGAGAAGTTATACGATATGAATATGATTTAGAATATGGTAGTAATGTTTTAACGATGCATGCTGATGCTATCAAACCAGGTCAACGTGTGTTGATTACAGATGATTTACTTGCAACAGGAGGCACAATTGAAGCGGCGATTCATTTAGTTGAAAAACAAGGCGGCATAGTGGCAGGAATTGCATTTATCATCGAATTAGCATATTTAAATGGTATCGAAAAAATAAAAGACTACGACGTAATGTGTTTAATTTCTTACGATGAATAAGTCATCATGATAAATGTGAGTTAAAACTTTGTTAACTTTTTTAGTGGGAGTGGGACTGAAATTATTTTAGATTTCGTAGTTCCACTCCTATATTAATTTGTAAAAATAGAATACAGTTCAATTCTTGATAATCATGTAGTATGATAGAAGTATTATTTAAAAGATTGGGGTGCCCTGTATGAATAACGAATATCCTTATAGTGCTGATGAAGTTTTATATAAAGCAAAAACGTATTTAGATAAGAGAGAATACGAGTACGTTTTAAAAAGTTATCAGATTGCCTATAAAGCACATGAAGGTCAATTTCGTAAAAATGGTTTACCTTATATTATGCATCCCATCCAAGTTGCAGGGATACTTACAGAAATGCGACTCGATGGACCAACCATTGTAGCGGGCTTTTTGCATGATGTTATTGAAGATACACCTTATACATTTGACGATGTTGTTGATATGTTCAATGAAGAAGTCGCAACAATTGTGGATGGTGTAACAAAATTAAAAAAAGTTAAATATCGTTCTAAAGAAGAGCAACAAGCAGAAAATCATCGTAAACTTTTCATTGCAATAGCTAAAGACGTACGCGTTATTTTAGTAAAATTAGCTGATCGTCTGCATAATATGCGTACACTTAGAGCAATGCCTAGAGAGAAACAAGTTCGTATTTCAAAGGAAACATTAGAAATCTATGCGCCTCTAGCGCATCGATTAGGGATTAACACGATTAAATGGGAACTTGAAGATATCGCATTGCGTTATATTGATAATGTTCAATACTTTAGAATTGTCAATTTAATGAGAAAAAAGCGTAGTGAACGTGAAGCTTATATCGATAACGCAATTGAAAATATAAGAAAAGAAATGAACATGATGCAAATTGAAGGAGATATAAGCGGTAGACCTAAACATATCTACAGTATTTATCGCAAAATGATGAAGCAAAAGAAGCAATTCGATCAAATTTTTGATCTTTTAGCAGTGCGCGTCATCGTTTCATCAATTAAAGATTGTTATGCAGTATTAGGTTTAGTTCATACACTTTGGAAACCTATGCCAGGCCGATTTAAAGATTATATCGCAATGCCTAAACAAAATATGTATCAATCATTACATACCACTGTCGTTGGACCTAATGGAGATCCTCTAGAAATTCAAATTCGTACATACGAAATGCATGAAATTGCAGAACATGGTGTGGCGGCGCATTGGGCATATAAAGAGGGGAAAAAAGTCGATAAAGATAGCGAAACTTACCATAAAAAATTGAACTGGCTAAAAGATATCGCTGAACAAGACCATACCTCTTCCGATGCACAAGAATTTATGGAATCTCTTAAATTTGATTTACAAAGCGATAAAGTGTATGCATTTACACCTGCGAGTGATGTAATTGAATTACCTTACGGCGCGGTTCCTATAGATTTCGCCTATGCGATTCATAGTGAAGTAGGTAATAAAATGATAGGTGCCAAAGTTAATGGCAAAATTGTGCCTATAGATTATGTACTTCAAACTGGTGACATTGTGGAAATTCGCACGAGTAAACATTCTTATGGCCCGAGTAGAGATTGGTTGAAAATAGTGCGTTCTTCAAGCGCTAAAAGTAAAATTAAAAGTTTCTTTAAAAAGCAGGATCGTTCTTCAAATATTGAAAAAGGGAAGTTCATGATTGAAGCAGAAATTAAAGAGCAAGGATTCAAAGTAGAAGAAGTCTTAACAGAGCGCAATTTGAAAGTGGTCAATGACAAATATAACTTTGCTAATGAAGATGATTTATACGCAGCCGTTGGATTTGGTGGTGTTACATCGAGTCAAATTGTTAATAAACTCACAGAGCGTATTCGAATTGAAAATAAGCAAAAAGCTTTGAATCAAGCACAATCAGTGACAAAGTCTGTTCCTATTAAAGATCATATCACGACAGACTCAGGCGTGTACGTGGAAGGATTAGATAATGTTTTAATCAAACTTTCAAAATGCTGTAACCCTATTCCAGGTGATAAAATCGTGGGCTATATTACGAAAGGACATGGCATTAAAGTCCATCGTACAGATTGTCCTAATATTCAAAACGAAACGGAAAGACTCATCGATGTGGAATGGGTGAAATCCAAAGATGCCTCTCAAAAGTATCAGGTGGATCTTGAAGTCACAGCCTATGATCGTAATGGTCTACTTAACGAAGTGTTACAAGCCGTTAATAGTACTTCAAGCAATCTCGTCAAAGTGTCCGGTCGATCAGACATAGATAAAAATGCAGTGATTAATCTGAGTATTATGGTTAAAAATGTAAATGAAGTATTTAAAGTTGCTGATAAAATAAAGCAACTCGGTGATGTTTATACCGTATCAAGAGTATGGAATTAGGAGTGCAAAGTATGAAAATCGTTGTTCAAAGAGTCAAATCTGCAGGTGTTCGCAACAAAAATATAGAACGCAATATCAACCAAGGATTTTGTCTTTTAGTAGGAGTGGGTGAGCATTCAACTGAAAAAGATGCTGAAGCCTTAGCCAAAAAAATAGCTAATGCTCGTTTATTTGAAGACGAATCCGGTAAACTCAACCTCAACATTCAACAAATTGAAGGTGAAATATTATCTATTTCCCAATTTACTTTATATGCTGATGTAAAAAAAGGAAATAGACCAGGGTTTTCAAAAGCAAAATCACCAGAGGAAGCGAATGCGCTTTATGAGTTGTTTAATCAATACTTGAAGACTTATAACTTAAATGTAGTCACAGGTGAATTTGGCACAGATATGTTAGTGGATATACAAAATGATGGACCTATCACAATCATCTATGAAAGTGAAGATGGCAAGATTTTATGAAACAATTTGAAAAATGGCTCCGCACTAAGAATATAGAACCTAAACGCTTTTATTTTGGTGCTATTTTAATAGCGTTAGTTTTTATATTGCTCGTGGTCATAAATGCAATAAAAGATGATGCGGATAATAAAATTTATTTGAAAGAAGATGCCGAAATTCGCACAGGTCCTAATGCAAGTTTTCCAGTGCTATTCAATGTACGTGAGGGTGACGCCTTTAATGTTATTGGCCGTGATGGCAAATGGGTTGAAGTAGCCTCATATGAGGGAAATCAAAAAGGTTGGATTGCAGGTTGGCATACTAATTTAGATTTTAAAGAAGATGAAAATCCAAATGCTAAACCACTAAAAGGTAAAACAATTGTGATTGATCCTGGTCACGGAGGCAGTGACCAAGGGGCCTCTAGTCAAATAGGTAAAAACACCTTGGAAAAAGATATGACTTTAAATACAAGTCTTGAACTTCAAAAGAAATTAGAAAAAGAAGGCGCAAAAGTAAAGTTAACCCGTTCGGATGACTCTTATGTTCGCTTGAAAGACCGGCAAGCTACTGGAGATGCTTTTATTAGCATTCATAACGATGCCCTTGAATCAAATAAGGCGAATGGCGCGACGGTTTATTGGTTCCATGAGCAACAAGAAATGCTTGCAGAAACTTTAAACGCGAGTATTCAAAGAAAAGGGATGTTATCTAATAGAGGGGTCCGTCAAGAGAATTTTCAAGTTCTCAGACAAACAGATACACCAGCTGTTTTATTGGAACTCGGCTATATTAGTAACCCTACAGATGAAGTCATGATTAAAGATAAAAATCATCGTCAAATTTTAGAAAATGCTATTGTGGAAGGCCTTAGTAATTATTTTTTAAGTTAATATCTTGAAAAGCGATTGAAAAAAAGGTATGATGAATACTGAATTTAATAATCACAACCGTTTGTATTCTTGAACGATAGTACAATTGTCATGTTTAGAGAGTTTATACTTGGCTGAAATATAGACCTTGCAAGTATTTATTGTGAACACAAGAAGAGGTGCTTTATGAGAATAAAGCCGGTTTGCTAACGTTATGAGCTATGAGAGTGAGTATTTCATTTATTTGATATACTTAAATTAGGGTGGCAACACGGCTAAAGTACGTCCCTTGTATGTGATTTCACATGCATGGGGCTTTT
The DNA here is from genome assembly GCF_011394755.1 of Staphylococcus sp. 11511212. Lineage (NCBI taxonomy): Bacteria > Bacillati > Bacillota > Bacilli > Caryophanales > Staphylococcaceae > Staphylococcus > Staphylococcus sp. 11511212. The sequence goes on from NZ_JAANBQ010000003.1 coordinate 212,809, forward strand.
TTTATTGACTATAAAAAGGGAGGATACATGAATGATTAATATTCCTCGTGGAACTCAAGACATTTTACCTGAAGATTCACCAAAATGGCGTTATATAGAAACGAAATTACATCAATTAATGGAAGTTTATAATTACCAAGAAATTAGAACGCCAATATTCGAAAGTACGGATTTGTTTGCCAGAGGCGTAGGTGATTCGACGGACGTTGTTCAAAAAGAAATGTATACATTTAAAGACAAAGGTGATCGTAGCATTACGTTGCGTCCAGAAGGCACTGCTGCTACAGTGCGTAGCTATATTGAAAACAAAATGCAAGGTCTTCCGAATCAACCAGTCAAACTTTATTATAACGGGCCAATGTTTCGTTATGAAAGAAAACAAAAAGGGCGCTATCGTCAGTTTAATCAGTTTGGAATAGAAGCGATTGGTGCTGAAAATCCAAGTATTGATGCTGAGGTACTCGCATTAGTCATGCATATTTATCAATCATTTGGGCTTAAAAATTTGAAGCTTGTGATTAATAGTGTTGGTGATGCTGAGTCTCGAGTAGAATATCAAGAAGCATTAAGAGCGCATTTTAAACCTGCCATTCATACGTATTGTCAAGATTGTCAAAAGCGTATTGATACAAATCCAATGCGAATTTTAGATTGTAAAATTGACAAAGATAAACCCGAAATGAAAACAGCCCCTTCAATCACAGACTATCTGAATGATTATTCAAAAAATTATTTCGATGAAGTGAAAGGTCATTTGGATCGTCTAGGTATCCCATATGTGGTTGACCCAACACTTGTACGAGGTTTGGATTATTATACGCATACAGCCTTTGAATTAATGATAGACAGTGAGAATTATGATGGAGCCATCACTACATTATGTGGGGGCGGTCGTTATAACGGTTTGTTAGAGCTATTAGGAGGGCCAAAACAAACAGGTATAGGTTTTGCGCTTAGCATAGAACGTTTACTTATGGCTTTAGAGGAAGAGGGTATAGAACTTCCTCAATCTTCTCATTTAGACTTGTTTGTAGCGACTATGGGTGAGCGTGCAGATGATTATGCTGTTAAATTGTTAAATGATTTAAGACATCAAAATATACGTGTGGATAAAGATTATTTATCGCGTAAATTAAAAGGTCAAATGAAACAAGCCGATCGTCTCAATGCTATTTATACCATTGTATTAGGCGATCAAGAACTTGATTCAAACGAAGTTGCAATCAAACATATGCAAACAGGTGAAAATCACCATATTAAACTCAATGAAATTGCACAATTTATTAATGGAGGAAAAGAATAATGTCACAACGTACTACTTATTGTGGGCTTATTACAGAGTCTTATTTAGGTCAAGAAGTCACTTTAAAAGGGTGGGTTCATAACCGCCGCGATTTAGGAGGACTCATATTTGTTGATGTACGTGATAGAGAAGGCGTGGTTCAAGTTGTTTTTAACCCTGATTTTTCTAAAGAAGCATTAGCAATCGCAGAACGCATTCGTTCTGAATATGTTGTTGAAATTAAAGGAACAGTCACAAAACGTGATGAAGAAACAATTAACCCTAAAATAAAAACTGGGCAAGTTGAAGTTCAAGCATCTGAAATTACAATCATTAATAAATCTGAAACACCACCTTTTTCGATTAATGATGAAAACCTTAATGTTGATGAAAATATTCGATTAAAATATCGCTATTTAGATTTGCGTCGTGAACAATTTGCGCAAACTTTTAAGTTACGTCATCATACAACACAGGCGATTCGTCGTTATTTAGATGATTCAGGATTTTATGATATCGAGACACCAGTACTAACAAAATCAACACCTGAGGGTGCCCGCGACTACCTTGTACCTTCTCGTGTCCATGAAGGCGAATTTTATGCCTTGCCTCAATCACCACAATTGTTTAAACAATTACTTATGATGAGTGGCTTTGACAAATATTACCAAATCGTAAAATGTTTCCGCGACGAGGATTTACGTGCGGATCGTCAACCTGAATTTACACAGGTCGATATAGAGATGAGCTTTGTTGAACAAGAAGATGTCATTCAACTTGGTGAACAAATGTTAAAATCAGTGATGAAAGACGTTAAAGGGATTGCTATTGAGGAAGCTTTCCCTCGTATGACTTATGCTGAAGCGATGGAACGTTATGGTTCAGATAAACCTGATACACGTTTTGGTATGGAATTAATTGACGTGTCTGAATTAGGCCAAGTGATGGATTTCAAAGTCTTTAAAGGCGCAGTGGAAAATGGTGGCCAAGTGAAAGCCATCGTTGTAGAAGATGGAGCTGATAAATATACACGTAAAGATATTGATGGACTCACTGAATTCGTTAATATTTATGGAGCTAAAGGTCTTGCATGGGTAAAAGTGGTTGAAGACGGATTAAATGGACCGATTGCACGTTTCTTCGATGAGACGCATGTTGATAAACTTCAATCTTTGACACAAGCAAAAGCGGGTGACCTCGTGTTATTTGTTGCTGACTCCAAGGAGGTTGTCGCACAAAGTTTAGGTGCACTACGTGTGAAATTAGCTAAAGAGTTAAATTTATTAGATCCAAATCAATTCAACTTCTTATGGGTGACAGACTGGCCACTTCTTGAATATGATGAAGAGTCACACCGATACGTTGCAGCTCATCATCCATTTACGTCGCCAAAGCCAGAAGATTTAGATCGTTTAGAAAGTGCACCAGAAACAGTTCAAGCTCAAGCGTATGACATTGTTCTTAACGGCTTTGAACTCGGCGGAGGTTCTATTCGTATCCATGATGGTGAAATTCAATCTAAAATGTTTAAAGCTTTAGGCTTTAGTGAAGAGAGCGCACAAGAACAATTCGGTTTCTTATTAGATGCTTTTAAATTTGGTGCACCTCCACATGGCGGTATCGCAATAGGTCTTGACCGCTTAGTAATGTTACTAACAGGCGCATCAAATCTTCGTGACACGATTGCCTTCCCTAAAACAGCATCTGCAACTGATTTATTAACAGATGCTCCGAGCGAAGTTTCAGAAAAACAACTTGATGAGTTATCTCTTCGCATTAAACATTAAACGTTTATGACTTGATAAAAAGTATAAATGTGATATAGTTAAAGCATAAGATAGTCGTCTGTAGTGTTCGTAAGTTCGCTTTATGTATTTTGACCTAACACTCTTTGATCAGGGAGTCCAATAGGTTTTCTTGCAGCGCACACGCCTCTCTAGGAGGACGTGCAAAACAAGAAACAGGACACCCACCTGTATATAGCAGGCCAAAATGATCAAGCACTTTCAACTACGGCATAACGGATTCTATCGGTACGCAAGACTTTAAGTCTTGCGTATTTTTATGTTCTGAAACAGATTAAAGGAGTCAATTATGAAACATCAATTTTCTAGAAATGAATTAGCTATAGGCCAAGAAGGTTTAAAATTATTAGAAAATACAACAGTTGCTGTTTTAGGTGTCGGTGGTGTAGGGTCATTTGCTGCTGAAGCGCTAGCGCGAACAAATATCGGTCATATTATTTTAATCGATAAAGACGATGTCGATATTACGAATGTCAACCGTCAAATTCATGCTTTAACAACTACCATTGGACAAAGTAAAGTGGGGTTAATGGAAGAACGGATTAAATTAATAAATCCAAATTGCAAAGTAACGCCCTTGCATATGTTTTATACTGAAGAAACTTATGAGCAACTATTTGAAGATTACAATATTGATTATATTATCGATGCAAGTGATACCATTATATATAAAGTTCATTTGATGGAACAATGTTTGCAAAGAGGCATAAAAATTATTTCTAGTATGGGGGCAGCAAATAAAATTGACCCAACACGTTTTCAAATTGCTGATATTTCGAAAACACATACAGATCCTATCGCTAGAGTCATTCGAAACAAATTAAAAAGAAAAGGAATTTATAAAGGAATACCCGTGGTATTTTCCGATGAAAGTCCAATAGTGATTCGAGAAGATGTGAAAGCCATCGTGGGTGATGCAAATGGACAAAACCGAAAAGCACAAATGCCCCCGTCTTCTAATGCATTTGTCCCAAGCGTTGTAGGCCTAATACTTGCAAGCTATGTTTGTAATGATATTACACGAGATATTCCATTAACACGAATTAAAGACAAATAAAAAATGCCGTAATAAGCTCCATCTTTTTGGAGATATTACGGCATTTCCTTATGTGTTCTTTAGATTATCATATACTGCTTTAAATTGTTGTTCAGCTTTTGATGTCAATTTAGGTTGATAATAGCGTTTATTTTTTAGTTTGTCTGGCAAGTATTGTTGCGCCACATATCCATTTTCATAATTATGGGGATACTTGTATCCTGTAGCACGTCCCAATTCTTTTGCGCCACTATAATGACCATCTTTGAGGTGATCGGGAATTTGTCCTGCGTTACCTTTGCGAATGTCTGATAACGCAGCATCGATAGATTGAATTGCTGTGTTAGATTTCGGGGAGAGACAGAGTTCGATAACGGCTTGACTTAATGGAATTCTTGCTTCTGGAAAGCCTAACCGTTCTGCTGACTCTATCGCAGCGAGTGTACGTTGTCCTGCAGCTGGTGAAGCTAAGCTGATATCTTCATAACTAATCACTAACAAACGTCTTGCAATTGTTGGCAAATCACCTGCTTGAATCAAGCGCGCTAAATAGTGTAAAGCTGCGTCAACATCACTGCCTCGTATTGATTTTTGGAAAGCACTCATCACGTCGTAATGCATATCGCCATCTTTATCGCTTAAAAATGCACCACGTTGTAAACAATCCTCTGCATCTTGAATTGTGATATGAGGAGGCGTTTCGGATGCGCTTAAAACCGCAAGTTCTAATGCATTTAAAGCGCTACGAACATCTCCTTGACTTTGGGTTGCAAAATATTCAAAAGCTTCGTCTGTAATTGTGGCAGTATACGATTTTAAGCCATTTTCCTCATCATTTAAAGCATTCCGTAAAGCTTTTTTTATATCCTCAGTTTCTAAGGGAAATAATTCAAAAATTTGTGCACGTGAACGGATGGCAGGGTTAATCGCATGATAAGGGTTTGAAGTTGTCGCACCAATGAGTACGATTTTACCGTTTTCTAAGTGAGGCAACAAGAAATCTTGTTTAGCTTTATCTAATCGATGAATTTCATCTAATAATAAGATCACTTGACCTGACATTTTTGCCTCGTCAACAATCATTTGCATGTCCTTTTTAGTATTCGTGACAGCATTTAATTGTCTGAATTTAAAAGCGGTGCTCCCTGCAATCGCTTGTGCAATACTCGTCTTTCCTATGCCAGGGGGACCATAAAAAATCATTGAGGATAATCGTTTGGCATTGACCATTCTCCTAATAATTCCTTTTTCACCAACGAGGTGTGATTGCCCTATCACATCATCAATGGTTTGCGGTCTCATACGGGATGCGAGTGGTTCAGTATTCATAGTAACCCTCCATGTCTAGAAAAACTATACAAATTTAAGCAAATGACCTTGCTCTTATTTGTACTCTTATAACAATAGTATTATACTAATATAAATAATGATAAATTGTAAGTAAATTGGATATCAATAAGTGAGGTATAAACATGAAAATTTCAACTAAAGGTAGATACGGCCTAACTTTGATGATTGCTTTGGCAAAGCGTCATGGAACAGGATGCGTGTCACTGAAAACAATCGCAGAAGAAAATAATTTAAGCGATTTATATTTAGAACAACTTGTTGGTCCTTTAAGAAATGCTGGTCTCATTCGTAGTGTCCGAGGTGCTAAAGGAGGATATGAATTAAAAATGCCAGCAGATGAAATTACTGCCGGTGATATCATTCGTCTTTTAGAAGGACCATTAACGATTGTTGAACGCATTGAATCAGAATCACCCGCGCAACAACAATTATGGTTGAGAATGCGAGATGCAGTTAAAGATGTTCTAGATCAAACGACTTTACAATCTTTAGCAGATTATCAAGAAAATGATAAACTTGAAGGGTATATGTTTTACATTTAAGTTTTGTTTAGATACAACAATGACATTTAAATTGTATGGCATTGTTGTATTTTTTTAGGAGGAATGCAAAATGGAAAAAGTGATATTAAATGACGGATTTCAAATTGATCAACTTGGGTTTGGCACATACAAATTAAATGGTGTTAAAGGGAGCCAAGCGATTCAATCTGCCTTACAAGTAGGCTATCGCGTTCTAGATACAGCTTATAATTATGAAAATGAAGGGGCAGTTGGCAAAGCTATCGAAAAGAGTCAAATTCCCCGTGAAGACATAACTATTATCTCTAAACTACCAGGGCGTTACCAAGCCTACGATGATGTATTTCAAACTATCCAAGAAAGTATCTACCGTTTAGGGGTAGATTACATTGATGTTTATCTCATTCATTGGCCTAATCCGAAACAAGGGACTTACGAAGAAGCCTGGAAGGCAATGATTGCCGCACAAAAAGCCGGTCTCATTCGAACGATAGGTGTTTGTAATTTTTTACCTGAATACATTCACAAATTAAAGGAAGAAACAGGTGTGCTTCCAGCAATCAATCAAATAGAGCTCCATCCTTACTTTAATCAGGAAGAAATGATTCAATTCCATAAAGAGAACCAAATTTTAACGCAAGCTTGGAGTCCGATTGGGAGAGACAATGGCATTTTAGAAGATGATGTATTAAAACAGCTTGCCCAAAAATATCAAAAGTCCGTAGCGCAACTTGTTTTAAGATGGCATATTCAACGCGGCGTGATGCCTATACCGAAAGCGACAAAATATGTAAGACAGCATGAAAATATCGACATATTTGATTTTCAACTTTCAGAAGAGGACATTTCAAAAATTAATCAACTTTCAAGAAAAGATGGTCGTCGTAAGGGACAAGATCCTGCGGTTTACGAAGAATTTTAAAACTTTTCCTCTGTTACAATTATGCTCTATTTTATGTTTATTCTAAAAGGACTTGGGTATTAATAAACTATCTCGAACTAGGAGGTATTCATTGTGGATAAAAAACAAGGTGAAGAATATTTAAACAAAGCGAAAGATGCTTACGACAAGTATCAAGATAGTCAAAATAATGAAAACAAAGATGAAAAAGGCGGATTAGCAGATAAAGCTAAAGACGCATTTAACAAACTTTCTGGCGACAATAAATAAAAACTAAAATAAAAACAATGGGATGTTCTGTCCCATTGTTTTTTTATGTTGTCGTATTAATCTGTTGTATCACTTCTTGTAAATATTGATATGAGCGATGTTGAAGTTGTTCATCATAAATATAACTTACTGCCATAATTTCATTGATTTCCCCATAAAATTGAATGAAATCGTTAATTTTTTGTTTAACTGTTTTTTTATCTCCTACTAATGAATCGTTAATTCTTTGGGTAGCCATCGCTACTTCTCTCGGTGACAAAATAGTATCTAGGCTATCGACAGGGGGTTGCATTTTTTGCATACGGCCATTTAAAATGCTTGCAAATACTTGCGCTTGTGTCGTAGCAAGATACATTGCCTCATCATTTGTATCTGCGACGATTGCATTTAAACATACAATGATATAGGGTTCATCTAGATATGCCGAAGGTTCAAAGAGTTCTCTATATATCGCAAGCGCTTCTTTCATTTGTTGAGGTGCGAAATGTCCTGCAAAGACATAGGGTAAACCCTGACGTGCAGCCACATGAGCAGAATCAGTTGAGGAACCCAATACATATAAAGGCACCTTTTTATTTATTGCAGGTATCGCTTTGACATATCCTTGATTGGTTTCAGGTCCAAAATATTGTTGAAGCTGTTTTATTTCTTCTGGAAATTGATAGACTCCATCGTGTTTATCTCTTCTTAAAGCATTTGCTGTAGCCATATCAGTCCCTGGAGCACGACCTAAACCCAAATCTACACGATCTCCATATAATAAGTTTAAAGTTCCAAATTGTTCAGCAACCACAAGGGGAGCATGATTTGGAAGCATGATACCTCCTGACCCAATGCGCATTTGTTTCGTAGCGTTTAAACAATGTTGAATTAATACTACCGTCGCTGAACTGACTAAATTTGGAGCATTGTGATGTTCAGCAATCCAATATCTTTCGAAGTTTAAAGATTCTAAGTGTTGCGCGAGCGAAGTCATCTGTTGGACAGCCTCTTTTTCAGTTGACCCTTCACGTATAGGTACTAAATTTAACGCTGAATACTGTAACTGTTTTGACATGATAACACTTCCTTTAAATTCACTATATCAAAACACATCCGTAATACACATTAATGTGCTTATAATTCTAATTTTTGTAAAAATTCCTCTTTTCTATAGAAAGTGATATGCTTAAATTAAGCTTAAAACTGCATATAGATTCCTAGTGTGAGGCACTAGAAATTTAATGGTACAAGTGCTAAAATAGGAACATTGAAATTGAGAAAGGAATGTCGAATGATGGGTGTATATGCTGATTACGCTGCGACGACGCCAGTAAAGCCAGAAGTTGTAGAAGCAATGACAAATATATATCAAACACATTACGGAAACCCTTCGTCTATACATACGCAAGGCCGTGATGCTAGACGTTTTTTAGATGAAGCAAGACGTACAGTGGCGCAATGCCTTAATGCGAATCCTAACGAAATTATTTTTACAAGTGGTGCGACTGAATCTAATAATACCGCAATTAAAGGGATGGCTTATGCTAATATTTCTAAAGGAAAGCATCTGATTACAACTAAAATTGAACATCATTCTGTCTTACATGTCTTTGAATTTTTAGAATCTCAAGGATTTGAAGTGACTTACTTAAATGTAAATGAAGAGGGGCTTGTAGATTTAGATGCACTCAAAGAGGCAATGCGACCTGATACAACTTTAGTTTCAATTATGTTAGTGAACAACGAAGTAGGCACTGTCCAACAAGTTTATGATATACAGGAAATTTTGAGTGATTATTCAGCGTTATTTCATATGGATGCAGTACAAGCTATTGGTCATTTACCTGTTGATGTCAAAGATTTACAAGTAGATGCCTTAAGCTTAACAGCACATAAATTTGGTGGCCCTAAAGGAGTAGGCGCATTATATGTCAAAAATGGGACACAAATCCAATATACACAAATGGGTGGAGAACAAGAAACAAAGCGACGCGCGGGTACTGAAAATGTTGCACAGATTGTAGGCTTAGCGACTGCAATGAAGTTGGCTGAAAACAACCGAGATGAAAATCAAATTTACATTACACGTTTAAAAGAAATCTTGCTCGTCAATTTGCAAGAGCGGGCGATACCTTTTGAGTACAATGGCTCAATGATTGAAAGCTCAAATCATATTGTGAATTTATACTTTCCATTTGTAGATGTAGAAACGTTACTTACATTGTTAGATATTGCAGGAATATATGTCTCTTCTGGTTCAGCTTGTACGGCAGGATCAACAATTCCGTCTCATGTCTTATCTGCGATGTATGGAGAAGAAAATCCTAAAGTCAATCATTCAATAAGAATTAGTCTAAATGAAAATGTCACTGAAAGAGAAATTCAAACGATTGTCGTCGAACTGCAAAAAATATATTTGAAATTTAAGGAGGAATCACTTTGAGTAATGAAAACACACGTGTCGTTGTTGGAATGTCAGGAGGTGTAGACAGTTCTGTAACTGCACAATTGTTAAAAGAACAAGGTTATGACGTCATTGGGATTTTTATGAAAAACTGGGACGATACGGATGAAAACGGCGTATGTACAGCAACAGAAGATTATAATGATGTCATCACGGTATGTAATCAAATAGGAATCCCTTATTATGCTGTTAATTTTGAACAAGCCTATTGGGATAAAGTATTTACCTATTTTTTAGATGAGTACAAAAAAGGGCGCACACCTAATCCAGATGTAATGTGCAACAAAGAAATTAAATTTAAAGCCTTCTTAGAACATGCTTTAAAATTAGGTGCAGACTATGTGGCTACAGGTCATTATGCAAGAGTAAGAAGAGACGACCAAGGCCATGTGGAAATGTTACGTGGGGTGGATAATAACAAAGACCAAACGTATTTCTTAAATCAACTTACACATGCGCAATTGCAAAAAGTGATGTTTCCAATTGGTGATATAGAGAAATCACAAGTCCGTGAAATTGCAGCAAAGCATAATTTAGCCACTGCCAAAAAGAAAGATTCAACAGGAATTTGTTTTATAGGTGAACGAAATTTTAAAGACTTTTTATCTCAATACTTACCTGCACAATCGGGTGAAATGCGCACTTTGAATGGTGAGCTCAAAGGAAAACATGCGGGATTAATGTATTATACTATTGGCCAACGTCATGGTTTAGGTATTGGTGGCGATGGTGATCCTTGGTTTGTCGTAGGTAAAAATTTAAAAGAAAATGTGTTGTATGTAGAGCAAGGATTTCATCACGAAGCACTTTATAGCGACTATTTAATTGCTTCAGATGTTTCCTTTGTAAACCCTACAGACTTAGCAGAACCCCTGAAATGTACTGCAAAATTTAGATATCGTCAAAAAGATACAGGTGTTACAGTTTCACGCGTAGATGATCATTCAATCAAAGTTACGTTTGATGAACCTGTTCGAGCGATTACTCCAGGCCAAGCTGTCGTGTTTTATGATGGCGAAGTTTGTCTTGGTGGGGCAACGATTGACGACGTTTATAAACAGTCTGGTAAATTGAGTTATATTATTTAATGTGTCAAAAAAGGAGTCAAAAATGAGACAAACAGAAATACATCAATTGATTCAACAAGGTCAATTTGAGAAAGCCCTACAAGCTTGTTTTAATAACATTGAAGCACATCCTGACCAAGTGGAAAACTATATTAATTCCGGTATTTTACTTTCTGAGGCTGGAGAAATTGAAAAAGCAGAAAAATTTTTTCAACGCGCATTGACACTTAATCCTGATAATGGCGTTATTTATTACAATTTTGCCAATGTTTATTTTAACGAAGGACGTTTTCAAGAAGCCATCAAATTATATCAAACAGCGATTCAAAAAGGATTAGAAAATAAAGATATTAATTATATGATTGGAATGTCTTTCCATCAATTAGACGCAAAAAAACAAGCTTTACCGTATTTAATGAGAGCTGCAGAACTTGATAAAGATTTCAAAGACTTAGACGTACAGTTCCAATATGGATTACTATTATGTGAATTAGAAATGTTTCAAGAAGCGATGCCAATATTAAAACAAATATTGAAAAAAGATGGAAAACATGCAGACGCACAATATAATCTGACACTGGCAAAATATATGGTTAATGAAAATGTTGAAGAAGCAATACAAGGATTTTCTTTAGCAACTGAAATGGACCCAAAACATATGTTAAGCCATCACGCATTAAAAACGTTTAAAATGATTCAATCTGAAGAGGAGGCATAATCGTGGAAAACCCAACACTATTTGAGCAGTCGTATGTTAAAGGAAACATTGATGTCATTTTATTTCAAAATAACGACAATTATTACACAGTGCTCAAAGTTGAAGTTGAGGATTCTAATGAGGACTTTGATACGACGGCGACGATAGTTGGGTTTTTTCCAAATATTGTTGAAGGTGAAACTTATACGTTCAAGGGGCAAATCACTGATCACCCTAAGTATGGGAAACAACTAAAAGCTGAAACTTTCCAGAAAGTGCTTCCGCAAACGAGAGAAGCGGTAATTCAATATTTATCAAGTGAACTTTTCAAGGGCGTTGGTAAAAAAACTGCAGAATCCATTGTAGATACGTTAGGTGAAAATGCAATTCAGTCGATTCTTAAAGATGCATCTGTTCTTGAAAAGGTGCCCAAATTGTCAAAAACAAAGCAATCGCAAATCGCAGACCAAGTATTTCAAAATCAAGAAAGCGAACAAATTATGGTGCGTCTGAATGAATTAGGGTTTGGTGCAAAACTTGCGATGGATATTTACAAGTTTTATAAAAGTGATACTTTAGACATTCTCAATCAAAATCCCTACCAACTTGTTTATGATATACGAGGCGTGGGCTTTCAAAAAGCAGACCAATTGGCAAATCAAATGGGCATTTCAGAACTTCACCCCAATCGCTTAAAAGCAGGCATTCAATTTGTCGTTGAAGAAACCTGTATTAAACAGGGACACACGTACTTGCCTAAGGAAACTTTAGTGACTGAGTCATTGCAACTTCTTTCAAAAAATAGTCAGGTGCCTATCGAAACAACTTTAATTGAAGAAGTATTGACTCAGCTTGTAGAAGAAAACCGTCTCGTTGATGATCAAGAAAATATTGCAATTCCTAGCCTTTATTATTCAGAATTAAAGAGTGCTCAAAATATTTATAAAATGATGCAACAACAACTACACCTCGAAGTGTTTGATCAATCGGATATTCAGATGCATATTGGTGAAATCGAGCAAACAAATAGTGTGTCATATGCCGAGGCACAAAAAGAGGCGTTAGAAGCCGCTATGAAGCATCAAATAATGATTTTGACAGGTGGGCCTGGTACAGGTAAAACCACTGTAATAAAAGGGATTGTTTATCTGTATGCTGCTTTACACGGGATTTCTTTAGATTACGATGACTATACGGAAGAGGATTATCCTATTGTTTTAGCAGCTCCGACAGGCCGTGCTTCGAAACGATTACACGATGCGACTGGCTTGGAGGCTATGACCATTCACCGTCTTATTGGTTGGAATCAAGAAACCAAACCTGAAGATATATTGGATAATGAAATTTCTGCCAAACTTATTATTATAGATGAAATGTCAATGGTAGATACTTGGTTGTTTCACCAATTTATGGCAGCAGTTCCTAATGATGCACAAGTTGTTTTGGTAGGTGATGAAGATCAACTCCCATCTGTTGGGCCTGGGCAAGTGTTTAAAGATTTAATTGCCTCAAAAACACTCCCACGTATCAATTTAACAGAAGTTTATCGTCAGCAGGATGGTTCAAGTATCATTGCGCTTGCGCATCGTATGAAATCAGGTCAATCTGTTGATATTACTGAACGGTTTCATGATCGTTCATTTATCCCTTGTCATGTCGATCAAATACCAGAAGTGGTACGTAAAGTGGTAACAAATGCAGTTTCAAAAGGCTATGATATGTCTGATATACAAGTATTAGCTCCAATGTACCGAGGAAATGCAGGGATTCATCGATTGAATAAAGTGCTTCAAGAAATACTGAACCCTTTGGATACATCTGAGCAACGCGAAATTCAGTTTGGTGATGTCTTGTTTCGAAAAGGCGATAAGGTATTACAACTTGTCAATCGTCCGAATGACAATGTATTTAATGGCGACATCGGAGTTATTGTAGGTGTTTTTTGGGCTAAGGAAAATGCGCTAAACAAAGACGTCGTTGTCGTGGACTATGAAGGCAATGAAATTACTTATTTAAAATCAGATTTAACCGAGTTGACACATGCCTATTGCACATCAATTCATAAAGCACAAGGTTCAGAATTCCCGATAGTCATTATGCCTATTGTCAAACAATATTATAGAATGTTGCAAAAACCCATTTTATATACGGGTCTCACACGTGCGAAGCAATCATTAGTGTTTTTAGGAGACGCGGATGCATTTAATCTCGGATTAAAAACAGAAGGCCAAGTAAGATTAACTCGTGAAAAAAGCTTTTTAGAACAATACTTTTCTACAGAAGAAGTACAAAATGAAAATGTTGAACTTACAGAAGCCACTATGTTTCAAATTAATCCTATGATTAATATGGAGAATGTGACGCCTTACGATTTTTTAGAAATTGACAACGCTGAAAAGGCTTAATATAATAGACTTAATTCAATATATAACTGAGTAGATGGCTAATTCATTTCACAGAGACGTACTATTGCTGAGATGTACGAATGAATCCATTGAACGCTACTATATATTTATAACGTGAATAGCATTAAAGTGATGATAATTTTTATCATAACTAGGGTGGTACCGCGAGACATTCGTCCCTTTTGAGAGACGAATGTCTTTATTTTGTTTAGGAGTTGATTTGAGATGAAAACATTAAAAGCTAGTGAAATACGTCAAATGTTTATTGACTTTTTTGTTGAAAAAGAACATATGGTAGAACCGTCAGCACCTCTTGTGCCTATTGATGACGATTCATTATTATGGATTAATTCAGGTGTCGCAACATTAAAGAAATATTTCGATGGACGTGAAGTACCAAAAAAACCAAGAATTGTAAATGCACAAAAATCCATACGAACAAACGATATCGAAAATGTTGGGTTTACAGCGCGTCACCATACTTTTTTTGAAATGTTAGGCAACTTTTCCATTGGAGATTATTTCAAACGTGAGGCCGTTGCTTTCGCTTGGGAATTCTTAACGAGCGAAAGATGGATGGCAATGGAAACTGATCGTCTTTACGTTACAATTCATCCTGAAGACACTGAAGCCTATCAATTATGGCATGATGAAATTGGATTAAGCGAAGATCGCATTATACGTATTGAAGGTAACTTTTGGGATATTGGGGAAGGACCTTCTGGACCTAATACTGAAATTTTTTATGATCGTGGCGAAGACTATGGTAAAGATGATCCAGCTGAAGAGATGTACCCTGGTGGGGAAAATGAACGCTATTTAGAAGTATGGAATTTAGTTTTCAGTGAATATAATCATAATAAAGACCATTCTTACACACCCCTACCAAGTAAAAACATTGATACGGGCATGGGTCTTGAACGTATGGCCTCCATTTCACAAAATGTGCGTACCAATTATGAGACCGACCTATTCATGCCGATTATGAAAGAAGTTGAACAAATTTCTGGTCAACGTTATTTAGAAAATCCAACACATGATGTTGCCTTTAAAGTGATTGCCGACCACATTAGAACAATTGCTTTTGCTATATCTGATGGTGCATTACCAGCGAATGAAGGCCGAGGCTATGTCTTACGCCGTTTACTTCGTCGTGCTGTACGTTTTAGCCAAACATTAAATATTAATGAACCCTTTTTATACCGTTTAGTTGATATCGTAGCTACTATTATGGAACCTTATTATCCAAATGTTAAAGAAAACGAAGCGTTTATTGCACGTGTTGTTAAATCAGAAGAAGAACGGTTTCATGAAACTTTAGAAGAAGGGTTGACAATTTTAAATCAACTTATTGAAAAAGCAAAAGATTCAAATCGTGTAATTGACGGCTCTGATGCATTTAAACTCTATGACACTTATGGTTTTCCAATTGAATTAACAGAAGAAATCACACGTGATTCAGGTTTAACTATCGATATGGAAAGCTTTAATACTCATATGGATGCACAACGAGAACGTGCAAGAAAAGCAAGACAAAATAGTCAATCTATGCAAGTACAAAACGATGTGCTTAAGTCTATTCATACAGAAAGTATTTTTGTCGGCTATGATACATTACAATCTGAAAGTACCCTCACAGATATCCTTTTAAATGGTGAGCGTACAAATGAAGCAAACGCGGAAGAAACAATTCATTTTGTTATGGACAAGACTCCATTTTATGCTGTAAGTGGGGGACAAATTGCTGATAAAGGGACAATCACAAATGACCATTTTGAAATAGAAGTTACAGAAGTTATTAAAGCGCCTAATGGTCAACACTTGCATACAGGCTATATTAAATTTGGACAGGTAAGCGAAGGGGCACAAGTTCACGCTTCAGTTGATGCAAATGCGCGTAAAGCCATTATGAAAAATCACAGTGCAACCCACTTACTCCATGCTGCATTAAAACAAGTTCTTGGCTCACACGTTAATCAAGCAGGATCATTGGTCGACAGTCATCACTTACGTTTTGATTTTTCACACATCGCACCAATGACTAATGAAGAACTACAACTTGTAGAGCAACGCGTAAATGAAGAAATTTGGCAAAGTGTCAATGTAGAAATCAAAGAAATGGGCATTGACGATGCTAAAAAAGAAGGCGCAATGGCATTATTTGGAGAAAAATATGGTGATATTGTACGTGTCGTTGATATGGGACCTTTTTCTAAGGAACTTTGCGGGGGTACACATGTTAAAAACACTTCTGAAATAGGACTATTTAAAATCACAAGTGAATCTGGAACAGGTGCAGGCGTAAGACGTATAGAAGCTGTAACAGGTCAACAAGCCTTTTTATATTTAGAAAAATATTTAGAACGCTTTAACCAAATAAAAGACAGTGTAAAAGCCAAATCAGATGTTCAAGTTTATGAGAAAGTGACTCAACTGCAAGAACACGAAAAATCTTTACAACAAACGTTAGAACTTAAAAATAAAGAAATCAATCACTTGAAAATGGGTAATTTAGAAGATAAAGTAGAATTAATTAATGATATCCCGGTATTAATCAGTGAAGTAAATGTCGACAATGCTAAAGCCATACGCTCAACTATGGATGATTTTAAATCACGCCTACAAGAAACAGTTATCATTTTAGCAAGCGAAGTCGACGGTAAAGTTTCATTAATTGCTACTGTACCAAAATCATTGACTGGTAAAATCAAAGCAGGGGACATTATTAAAGAAATGGCGCCTATTGTAGGAGGTAAAGGTGGTGGACGCCCAGATATGGCTCAAGGTGGCGGCACTGAACCTGAAAAGATAACAACTGCATTACAATTCATTAAA
Organism: Staphylococcus sp. 11511212; assembly: GCF_011394755.1. NCBI lineage: Bacteria > Bacillati > Bacillota > Bacilli > Caryophanales > Staphylococcaceae > Staphylococcus > Staphylococcus sp. 11511212. The sequence continues at coordinate 229,424 of NZ_JAANBQ010000003.1, forward strand.
GACTATATTAAAACAATATAAAAAACAGTATGTTCGTGTAAAATAAGAGTGTAATACAATATGGTTTAAGGAGTGTTTTGAGATGGAAAACTTTGACAAAACGATGAAATTCAACTATGAAGACATCCCTAAAGAAAATGTCGAATACGTATTGAATAACGTATATCACACTTTAGAGGAACGTGGATACAACGCAGTAAACCAAATTGTAGGTTATCTACTATCAGGAGACCCTGCCTATATTCCTCGTCACAATGAAGCACGAAACCAAATAAGACATATTGATCGCGATGATATTATGGAAGAACTTGTCTCTTTTTATCTAAAAAATCATCAAAAGGATTCAAATGCTTAAACATAAAATCATCGGTCTTGATGTTGGAAGTAAAACAGTAGGTGTCGCCATTAGTGATTTGATGGGATGGACAGCACAAGGTTTAGATACACTCCATATTAACGAACAGGAAAACCAGCTCGGATTGGAGAGCTTGATTCAAATTATTCAAAAAGAAAACGTCGGAACTGTTGTAATCGGTTTACCTAAAAATATGAATAATTCTATTGGATTTCGCGGTGAAGCTTCTATTAAATATAAAGAAGCCCTTCAACAAGCGTTACCTTCACTTGAAATTATCATGTGGGATGAAAGACTAAGTACAATGGCAGCAGAAAGATCGCTTTTAGAAGCTGACGTCTCAAGAGCAAAACGTAGAAAAGTCATTGACAAAATGGCCGCAGTATTTATCTTACAAGGATATTTAGATTCTTTAAATTAAGGAGAGCGCATATTATGACAAATGAAAAAAACCACGAAATTGAGATTAAAAATGACGAGGAGTTACTTACTCTTTTCGATGAAGAAGGTAACGAAGTCTTATATCGTAAAATGCTTGAATTTTATCACCCTGGATTTGATAAAAACTATGTTATTCTTGCTGAAGAAGGCGCACAAGCTGACGATGAGGATTTAATCGAATTAATTCCTATGATTAACCAACCCGATGAGACAGGCGAAGGTGGAAAATTTTTACCTGTTGAAACAGATGAAGAATGGGATATGATTGAAGAAGTCGTAAACACAAATCTTGATGAAGTTGAAGAATAACAAAGTGCATGTATATGACAAACTAAGAAGCTAGGGCGAAGGTCCTAGCTTCTTATATGTCAAAAATGCTTGTATTAGAGGTTACTAACCCAAGATTTTCTTTAGCGAATTGAATTAAAATGCCACTTAATCAAAATTTTTGAAGATGAAGATATAAGAGTTGTTTTATGAATACTAAATGCATTTACATGAAAATCGTTGTTAAAAAATATTATGACTTATGGTATAATTCTAAGAAGTATTTTCAAGAATAGATAATAGTTACACACTTTTCGATTCTTTTTAAAACAAACCTACAATTATAATGGCATTGAGCAAATCAGTCAAAATGACTGGTTTATTTTTTGATGTATTCCTATAAAAGAAAAGGATGAACGTAAATGCAAGATCAAAATCTGCACTATTTTTTAAGTATTCAATCTCATGATACGCCCTTGAATACATTGCGAACTTATGCAGAAGAACACCAAGTGCCCATCATAGACCAGCTATCATTAGATTTAATTTTGCAATTAATCCGATTAAAAAAACCTAAAAATATATTAGAGATTGGTAGCGCAATAGGATACAGTAGTATGCATTTCGCATCTATTGATCCTTCCATTCATGTTACAACTATAGAGCGTAATGAAGAAATGATTCAATTAGCACGAGAAAACTTTAATCAATTTGGTTATGAATCTCAAATTCGCTTAATTGAACAAGACGCTCTACAAGCATATCACGCCGTTAATGATAGACAATATGATATGATTTTTATCGACGCTGCGAAAGCACAATCTCAAAAATTCTTTGAACTTTATCAAGATTTATTACCAGAAGGTGGCGTCATTATTACTGATAATGTGCTTTATCACGGGTTTGTAGCAAATATTGATATTGTAAAAAGTAGAAATGTGAAGCAGATGGTAAAAAAGGTTAAGAAATTTAATGAATGGCTTGTCCAACAAAATCATTTTTCAACTAATTTTATAAATATGGATGATGGATTAGCTATTTCTATAAAGGAGTATTCAAATGACTGAGTTATTAGTGACACCTAAGTCATTAAACCATATAGATACTTTAATTGATAAAGGCGCTGATGCTTTTGTTATCGGAGAGGAGAAATTTGGTTTAAGATTAGCAGGTGAATTTAATCGCGAAGCTTTAATAGAAGCAACACATAAAATCCAGGCAGCAGGTAAAAAAGTTTATGTAGCTGTCAATGGAATCTTTCATAATTATCATATTCCTGCATTAGAGGAGTATATACAATTTTTACATGAAATTCGTGTAGATCGTATCATCTTTGGTGACCCTGCTGTCGTGATGTTAGCGAAACAACAACCCGATCCAATACCATTACATTGGAATGCTGAAACCCTCGTAACCAACCATTTTCAATGTAATTATTGGGGCAAAAAGGGCGCATCACGAGCTGTCCTAGCACGAGAATTAAGTTTAGAAGAAATATTAAGCATTAAAGAAAATAGCAACGTAGAGATAGAAGTGCAAGTTCATGGTATGACGTGTATGTTCCAGTCAAAAAGAATGTTGTTAGGTAATTATTATACTTTCCAAGAAAGACAAATGAAGATTGAACGACCTCACGATAAGTCAGAAACACAATTATTATTGTACGATGAAGAACGTGACAATAAATACCCTGTGTTTGAAGATTATAACGGTACACATATTATGTCACCAAATGATATTTGTTTGATAGAAGAACTTGAACCTTTATTTGAAGCAGGGATTGATAGTTTTAAAATTGATGGTGTATTACACACTGAAGATTACATCAATGTTGTCACTGAACAATATCGTAAAGCTATTGATTTATTTGATGCATCTCCAGAAGATTACGAAGATGAAAAATTTATGCTCGTTGATGCTATTGAAGAAATTCAACCTGAGCACCGTCCGTTCGACGAAGGATTTTTCTATAAACAAACGGTTTACTAAATGTATTTGTAATAATAAAAAAATAGGAGAGATGATGATGAAGGTCATGGAGGCGACTCAGCCTAAAACAATGCCTAAAATAAAAAAACCAGAACTTCTTGCCCCCGCAGGCAACTTAGAAAAGCTTAAAATTGCCATTCATTATGGTGCTGACGCGGTATTTATTGGGGGTCAGGAATATGGTTTACGCTCAAATGCAGATAACTTTACAATCGATGAAATTAAAGAAGGCGTCGATTTTGCAAATCAATACGGCGCTAAAGTATACATTACGACTAATATCATTGCACATGATGAAAACATTGAAGGATTAGATACTTATCTTAAACAATTAGAATCTACAGGTGCCACAGGTATTATCGTCGCTGATCCACTTATTATTGAAACTTGTAAAAAAGTTGCTCCCAAGTTAGAAATTCATTTATCGACGCAGCAATCATTAAGTAACTATAAAGCGGTCGAATATTGGAAAGAAGAGGGCCTTGATCGCGTTGTTTTAGCACGTGAAACAGGTGCGATGGAAATGCAAGAAATTAAGGATAAAGTAGATATTGAAATTGAAGCTTTCATACATGGTGCCATGTGTATTGCTTATTCAGGTCGTTGCACACTAAGTAATCATATGACAGCACGTGACTCTAACCGTGGAGGTTGTTGTCAAAGTTGTCGTTGGGATTATGATTTACTTACTGTAGATAATGATGGAGAATTAGACTTATATTTTGAAGATGGTCAATCCGTCCCATTTGCTATGAGCCCAAGGGATTTAAAATTGATAGAATCTATTCCTAATATGATGGATTTAGGCATCGATTCTTTAAAAATCGAAGGCCGTATGAAATCTATTCATTATATTGCAACTGTTGTATCTGTTTATCGTAAAGTTATCGATGCGTATGCTGCTGACCCAGATAATTTTAAAATCAACCCTGAATGGCTTATTGAATTAGATAAATGTGCCAATAGAGACACTGCTCCAGCCTTTTTTAAAGGAACACCTGGATATGAAGAGCAAATGTTTGGTAACGAATCCTCTAAAAAATCACCGTTTGATTTTATTGGCCTTGTATTAGCATATGATGAAGATACGCAAATAGCGACAATACAACAACGTAATCATTTTAAACCAGGACAAGAAGTTGAATTTTTTGGGCCTGAAATTGAAACGTTTAAACAAGTGATTGATGTTATTTATGATGAAGAAGGTAACGAACTTGATGCAGCGCGTCATCCACTTCAAATTGTGCAAATTAAAGTTAAACAGCCAATATATCCTAACAACATGATGCGAAAGGAAGTATAAAGCATGACCTCTACGACAATAATTGGTATTGCTGGTGGTTCTGGATCTGGAAAAACATCAGTAACAAATGAGATTATGAAGAATTTAGATGGCCATAGTGTTGCACTTATAGAACAAGATTTTTATTATAAAGACCAATCACACCTTACTTTTGAAGAGCGTTTAAAAACGAACTATGATCATCCATTTGCGTTTGATAACGACTTACTTATCGAAAATCTAAAAGATTTAAAAGCAGGTAAATCAGTAGAAGTACCCACGTATGATTATACAATTCATACGAGAAGCGATAAAAAAATTGCATTTGAACCTAAAGATGTTATTATCGTAGAAGGTATATTTGCGCTTGAAAATGAAACGCTTCGTAATATGATGGATGTTAAAATATATGTTGATACAGATGCCGATTTACGTATTCTACGTCGTCTTATTCGAGATACAAAAGAACGCGATCGAACGATGGAATCTGTTGTAGATCAATATTTAAATGTAGTGCGTCCAATGCACAACCAATTTATTGAACCTACAAAAAAATTCGCAGATATTATTATTCCTGAAGGCGGAAGCAATAAAGTTGCCATAGATATCATGACAACTAAAATTCAAGCTTTAGTACAAACTCAAGATTAATCTATTAGTTAAAGGAAGATGCAAAAATGGAAAATCAAAAACAATATCCAATGACACAAGAAGGGTTCGAAAAACTCGAGCAAGAATTAGAAGAATTAAAAACGGTTAAACGTCCAGAAGTTGTTGAAAAAATTAAAGTCGCTCGTAGTTTTGGGGATTTATCTGAGAACTCAGAGTACGATGCAGCAAAAGACGAACAAGGATTTATTGAACAAGATATTCAACGCATTGAAACAATGTTACGCCATGCGTTAATTATAGAAGACACTGGTGATAATAATGTTGTACAAATTGGAAAGACAGTAACATTTGTCGAGCTTCCTGGTGATGATGAAGAAAGTTATCAAATCGTGGGTTCTGCAGAAGCAGATGCTTTTAATGGTAAAATCTCAAACGAATCACCAATGGCAAAATCTTTAATTGGCAAAAAATTAAATGAAGAAGTCCGTGTTCCTCTTCCAAATGGTGGAGAAATGAACATCAAAATTATAGATATTAAATAACACTAGAAGTCCATGAGGTTAAGATTCCTTTGAAAAGGGAATAACTTAACCTCATTTTTTATTAAACAAAATTGAAACCTCGTGGGTAAAGTAAGCCAATTTAAAATGATGGCATAATTATCGATGAATAAATACTATGTTTCAATATCTATTAATTATTCCTATCGAAATTGTAAGCTTATTATAAACGTGATAAAATTATCCTTTGAAAAGGTTTTCAGAAAGGGGAATGTGTGAGTGGAATGTCGTCAAATCAGTGAACAGTCATTTATGATTTACTTTAATCCAGAAATTAATGAGTACACTTTTAACCAAGTCAATGCGATGAAAGATTACATAAATTCTCTGGAACATCCGTTTATCAAAGAACTGTTACCGTCATACCGAGCAATATTGGTGTATTTTGACGGTATTGAGATTAAATATGAATCACTCATTGAAGAATTAAAACTCAATGAATTTCATTTTGAAAATATGCAAGGTCAATCACAAAGAAAGATTATCAATATTCCAGTTCTTTATGGTGGGGAATGGGGACCGGACTTAGACCTTGTTGCAGAGCATAATAAACTGACACCTGAAGAAGTCGTAAGGAAACATACCGAAAGTTTTTATCTCGTTTATATGATTGGATTTATGCCTGGTTTTCCTTTTTTAGGAGGCTTAGATAAAGCGCTCCATACACCTAGAAAAGCTGAACCACGTTTAAAAATTCCAGCCGGTTCAGTAGGAATTGCCAATAATCAAACAGGTTTATATCCTGAAGATTCACCAGGAGGATGGCAAATCATTGGACAAACGCCTATTAAGGTGTTTGATTTAAACCGTGATCCTAAAATTTTATATCAACCTGGAGATAAAATAAAATTTTATGCGATTAACGAAGAACAATTTTTGCATATCAAAAAATATACAGCTAAAGGTCTAATTGATTATACAGAATGGGTGATGACAGATTATGAGCATTAAAATTTTAAAACCAGGATTATTTTCAACTGTTCAAGACTTAGGTAGATTTGGTCACCAAGCTGAAGGTTTTTCTCCAGCTGGCGTAATGGATCGTCCAAGTTTTGAGCTTTTAAATGCCTTGCTCGACACTGAAAATCAACCTGCCATTGAAATTACGATGGTTGGACCTACGATTCAATTTCTAGAGCAAAATTTATTTGCTGTAACAGGAGCACCATTTGATATGAAATTAAATCAAAAATCGATACCACATCAAACGGTGATTAAAGTGAACAGAGGAGACATACTTGAACTTGGTGCGGCCAAACAAGGCGTTCGCGCATATATTGGTTTTGCCAACACGATAGATGTCCCACAAATTGAAGGAAGTGCTTCAACGCATACTCGAACATCGGTCGGTGGATTTAAAGGTCGCATTTTAAAAAAGAATGACATTATTCCTACAAATTCAAATAATTTAGATTATAGTTTGATTGGTCGTGCGACGGATTATCAAAGTTTTACCCCTAAAGGCAACCTCCCAATAGGAATTATGGATGGTCCACAAATAGATGCTTTTTCTAAAAGAACTATCAAAGAAATTGAAACGATTGAATTTCGCGTATCTGAAAATTCAGATCGGATGGGGTATCGTCTTAGTGGCGCTTCTATAAAACCAGATACTAGCGCAGATATTATATCAGAGCCTGTAGCATTAGGAAGTGTTCAAGTTCCTAATGATGGAAATCCAATTATTTTGTTAAATGATCGTCAAACTGTTGGGGGATATACTAAAATTGCCACAGTCATAGATTCTGATATTGTAGATGTGATACAGAAAAGACCAGGTGAAACCATTCAATTTGAATGGGTCACTTTTAACGAAGCTAATGAAATATTAGACCGAAAAAATAGAAAGTTAGAAGACGCAATAAAAAAATTACAACGTTATCCAAAACGATATTTAAACAACATTAGACCTTCTCAAAGTAAAATAAAAGATGTTTTAAAAGGAGATAGTAAGCCATGGATTTAAAACAAATCGAACAAACTTTAAACGTGTTAAAAACATACGGAGCTAAGCATTTTAGATATAGTGATGACGATATGGAACTAGAATTGGATTTAGCAGTCAACGCGCAAAATTATGATGGTGATACTTCTACACAACCAACGACAACTGCTAGCAAAAATGAAACTACACCATCTCAAGAAAACACATCTGAAGCACAAGATGAAAAGGTGATTCGTTCACAAATGATTGGAACATTCTACTTACAAGATGAAAAAGAATTGACAAAACCTGTCATCAAAGTAGGAGACAAAATCAATAAGGGAGACATTATTGGTTACGTCGAAGCCATGAAAGTCATGAACGAAGTTACTGCGGACGAAGCAGGTGAAATCACTGAAATTTTAGTAGATCATGGCGAGAACATTGAACATAATCAAATTATTGCTAAATTAAAATAGGGGGTCCAGTCATGTATCGAGTTTTAGTAGCCAACCGTGGGGAAATTGCTGTGCGAATTATTCGTGCATTACGTGAAATGAAAATGGAATCTGTAGCAGTATATGCAGTGGGTGATGAAAATAGTCTGCATGTAAAATTAGCAGACCACGCTGTGTGTATCGGTGATGCCAACCCTTTAGATAGTTACTTAAATATCAGAAATATTTTAGCTGCCGCAGAAATTACAAATGCGAATGCTATACATCCAGGATATGGCTTTTTATCAGAGAGTCCTATCTTTGCTGAAAAAGTGGAAAATGAAGGGTTATATTTCATAGGTCCAACTAAACGAACAATGGAACTTATGGGAGATAAAATCACTGCACGACAAACAGTAGACAAAGCAGGTGTCCCTGTAATACCCGGATCACATTCTTCAGTTGAATCTGTTGAGGAGATTAAAACATTAGCTGAAGAATTAGGTTACCCTATAGTATTAAAAGCTGCGAGTGGCGGAGGCGGTAAAGGCATTCGTATCGTAAAAGAGGAAAGTGAAGTTGAACGTCTCTTTAAAGAAGCTAAAAGTGAAGGAAATAAATATTTTAATGATGATCGTGTTTATGTTGAAGCATTTATTCCTGTTGCAAAGCACGTAGAAGTTCAAGTGCTCGGTGATGGTCAAGCGAACTTTATACATTTAGGAGAACGAGATTGCTCTGTACAACGTAAAAATCAAAAATTAATTGAGGAATCTCCTTGTAGTGCTCTCACACCTGAAAAAAGAGAACAAATGTGTAGTGATGCGGTTAAAGTTGCTCGAGCAGCGCAATACCGTAGTGCCGGGACAATTGAATTTTTGGTCACTGAAGATGCCTACTACTTTATAGAAATGAATGCGCGTATCCAAGTGGAACATACTGTAACAGAAATGCGTACAAACGTAGATTTAGTACGTCAACAATTATTGTTAATGAGAGATGGAGAATTAAAAATTCATCAAAATGATATTACGTTCCAAGGGCACGTGATAGAGGCGCGTATTAATGCCGAGGACCCAGAATTAGGGTTCAGACCTACTCCAGGAACTGTGCAAAGGTTGCATCTTCCACAAGGTTTTAATGTTCGTGTTGACTCGTTTTTATATAGTGGTTATACTGTTTCATCATATTATGATTCATTAGTCGCTAAAGTTATTGTAAAAGGGGACAATCGACTTCATGCAATCGAAAAATTAAAAGTGACACTTGATGAAATGATTATTGACGGTTTTAGTACAACAGCCGACTTTCTTTATGCTGTCTTAGCTTATCCACCATATTATGAAGGTGATGCTAAAAATGTAGACATCAAGTTTTTAGATCGTCACGAAATTTTCGAGGAGGCTAAACATGACTAAAATAGATTTAAATTGTGATCTTGGAGAAAGTTTTGGTAATTATAAGATTGGCAATGACGAACAAGTGATACCGCTTATCACCTCTGCAAATATTGCATGTGGTTTTCATGCAGGGGATTCTAATGTGATGGCCAAGACGGTAAAAATTGCTAAACAAAATAAAATTGGCATCGGAGCTCACCCAGGTTTTCCTGATTTACAAGGCTTTGGTCGAAGAAATTTAGATATGTCACATGATGAAATTTATAATATGATTGTTTATCAAATTGGTGCGCTTAAACTATTTTGTGATCTTGAAGGGGTCACTTTAAACCACGTTAAACCTCACGGAGCGCTTTATCAAATGGGGGCTAAAGATCCAAAAATTGCAAAAGTGATTGCACAAGCAGTGCATGATATTGATTCAAATATCATTTTTGTTGGTTTATCTAATTCTTACTTAATTGAAGAAGCGGAAAAACTTGGTCTTAAGACTGCTTCTGAGGTATTTGCAGATCGTCGCTATGAGGCAAATGGCCAATTAGTAAGCCGAAAGCAAGAAAACGCTGTGATTAATGACACGCAAGAAGCCATTGATCAAGTGGTTAAAATGGTGACAAAAGGAAAAGTAACTGCAATTAATGGGGAAGAAATTAACATTTCTGCAGATACAATTTGTGTACATGGAGATGGGGAACACGCATTAGAATTTGTTAAACAAATTCGCAAACAATTATCAACAGTGGGTGTTGAAATTGTAACTTTAGGGGGTTAATGAATGAAAAAAGATTCAAACGAAATTAAAAACCAAGGAGACTTCGAATTTACAAAAACACATAAACGTCTCCTGTTAGGTTCAGTATTCTTAATGGCAACGTCAGCGATTGGACCTGCCTTTTTAACACAAACTGCTGTATTTACACAACAATTCTTAGCAAGTTTTGCATTTGCAATTTTATTATCAATCATTATAGATATTGGAGCGCAAATTAATATTTGGCGTATTTTAGTTGTAACTGGATTACGTGGTCAAGAAGTGGCTAATAGCGTGGTCAAAGGTTTAGGAACATTTATATCAATTTTAATTGGTTTAGGTGGACTTGCGTTTAATATTGGAAACATTGCCGGTGCCGGTTTAGGATTAAATGCTATTTTCGGGATTGATGTCAGAATAGGCGCAGCAATCACAGCAATCATTGCAATTTTAGTCTTTGTTTCGAAAAACGGACAAAAAGTGATGGACGTAGTAACATTAATCTTAGGAATTGTAATGATTGCGATCGTAGCATTCGTTATGATTAAAACGAATCCTCCATATCTTGAAGCTGCTGGTCGCATGATTGTTCCTGAAAACCCAGCTTCTCTTGTTTTACCAATTATTACATTAGTTGGTGGATATATTACATTTGCTGGTGCACACCGTCTACTAGATGCTGATATCAAAGGTGAAAATTACTTACCTTTCGTCAATCGTTCAGCGATTTACGGGATTTTAACCACTGGCGTAATGCGTGCTTTATTATTCTTAGCTGTATTAGGTGTGGTTGTAACTGGCGTAGTCTTGAATCCTGATAATCCTCCAGCATCTGTATTTGAACATGCGCTCGGACCAATCGGTAAGAATATTTTTGGTGTCGTACTGTTTGCAGCAGCGATGTCTTCAGTCATTGGTTCAGCATATACAAGTACGACTTTTCTTAAAACATTACATCATAAAATTTACAAACATGACAATTACGTCGTGATTGCATTTATCGTTATTTCAACTATTATATTTTTATTCTTAGGAAAACCTGTCACATTATTGATCGTTGCTGGGGCATTCAACGGTTTAATTTTACCAATCGTACTTACAACGATTCTTATTGCTTCTAAAAAGAAAAGTATCGTTGGCAATTACCAACATCCGACTTGGATGCTTGTATTTGGTATTATTGCAGTGCTTGTTACAATTTTCACAGGTATTTATTCCTTCCAAGGTCTATTAGAACTATTAGGTAAATAATCATGAAAAGGTAAAGGACTCTGTTATCACAGAAGCTCTTTACCTTTTTTTAAGCCCTTTTTCGAGCTTTTTAAAACCAATTTATCTATACAATATACTTCTGGGTTAACCCCAAAACCTCAAAATAAGTTAGAAAACTTCAATATTAGCGCTAAGAAATTTGAGATTTTCAGACAACAATGTAAAGTATTTAACAACTCAACACTGTAATGACTAATTATTCTCATCTTCTAAACAGTTATGTTAAAATTGACAACGAATATAGAGACATCAAGGAGGAAAATTATGATTGGGATAATTGGTGCCATGGAAGAGGAAGTCGAAATTTTAAAATCACATATGCATGAAGTCGAAACTTTACAAATTGCGCACACTGTTTTTTATAAAGGGAATTTAAAAGGCGCTGAGGTCGTATTAATTCAAAGCGGGATAGGTAAAGTTAATGTTGCAATCTCAACTACTTTACTCATCCAACAATTTAAACCAGAACTAATAATTAACACGGGTTCAGCTGGTGGACTACAACCTGGCTTAGCATTAGGGGATGTCGTTGTAAGTACGAAAGTGGCGTATCATGATGCCGACGCACGCGCTTTCGGCTATGCAATGGGTCAAATACCAGGGATGCCTGAAACCTATGATGCAAATCGTCACTTGATAACCCAAGTAAATCATGTGTTAAATCAACTTAAACAACCTGTTAAAGAAGGCCTCATCGTATCTGGTGACAGCTTTATTGGAAGTGATGTACAACGAGCTGAAATATTAAAATATTTTCCTCAGGCATTGGCAGCGGAAATGGAAGCGGCAGCCATTGCCCAAACGTGCTATCAATTTAAAGTTCCATTTATCGTTACACGTGCTATTTCTGATCTTGCTGATGGCGATGCAGGAATGACATTTGAGGCCTTCCTCAAAGTTGCATCACAATCTTCAAGCCAAATGGTGATCGCCTTGCTCGAAAAATTAAATGAATAGAAATATTCAATAAATAGTACTTATGCTATAATAACAAGAATGAACTTTAATTAGTGGAGGATTAATATGGGTATTATAAGTCGCTTATTTTTGCCAAATCAATACGTTAAATCAATTCATGAAATTGATTTCGATAAATTACAAGAAAAAAATATTAAAGGGGTTATTACAGATTTAGATAATACTTTAGTAGGTTGGGACGAAGCGAACCCAACACCAGGCGTTGAGCAATGGTTTAAAAATCTAAGTGAAAGAAATATTAAAGTGACTATCGTTTCTAACAATAATGAGGCGCGAGTAAAAACATTTTCTAGTGATTTAGATGTAGATTATATTTTCAAAGCACGCAAGCCATTAGGTAAATCACTAAATAAAGCCACTCAACAAATGGGCTTAAACAAGGACGAAGTGGTCATTATTGGGGATCAAATGTTAACAGATGTTTTTGGCGGAAACCATAACGGTCTATATACAATAATGGTCGTTCCAGTAAAAAATTCTGATGGCCTTGCGACGAAGCTTAATAGAATGATAGAACGTCGTTTATTACATTATTTCAAGAGAAAAGGATATATTAATTGGGAGGAAACAAATTGACAGACGAATTAAAATGTATCGGTTGTGGCGCAACGTTACAATCAGACGATAAAGATAAACCTGGATATGTACCTGAATCGAGTTTGTTTAAAGACGATGTAATTTGCCGTCGTTGCTTTAGATTAAAGCACTATAATGAGGTTCAAGATGTCGGCATGGAAAGCGATGACTTTTTAACACTTTTAAATAAACTTTCAGATAAAAAGGGAATCGTCGTTAACTTAGTGGATGTTTTTGATTTAGAAGGTTCCTTCATTCACGCAATCAAACGTATCGTTGGTAACAAGAAGATTATTTTAGTAGCCAACAAAATCGATCTTTTACCTAAACAAATTAATAAGCGTCGTGTCACTGAATGGTTACGCCAATCCGCTAAAAATTATGGACTTTTTGCAGATGACGTTGTGCTTATCTCTGCACAAAAAAATTACGGAATAGATGTTTTAATGGAGACTATCGAAAAGCATCGTCAAGGACAAGACGTTTATATTGTCGGTACGACGAATGTTGGGAAATCTACCCTTATTAACAAACTTATTGAACAAAGTGTGGGCGAAAAAGATGTTGTCACAACCTCACGAATACCAGGAACAACACTTGATATGATAGACATTCCAATCGATGAAAAATCAGATATGTATGATACACCAGGAATCATTCAAGAACATCAAATGACACACCTTGTAACACCGAAAGAATTAAATATTATAATGCCTAAAAAAGAAATTAAACAACGCGTTTATCAATTAAATGAAGGACAGACGCTTTTCTTCGGCGGGCTCGCTCGAATAGATTATGAAACAGGTGGCAAACGACCGTTGATATGCTATTTTTCTAATGATTTAAAAATCCATCGTACTAAAACAGAAAACGCAGATCGTCTTTGGAAAGAAAAGGTAGGAACGTTTTTATCTCCACCATCAAATTCTAAATCATTTCAACTAGATGAACTTAAAAAAGTGACTTTATCCACCGATACTGAAAAGCAAGACGTGATGATTTCTGGTCTTGGTTTCGTTACAATCGACAGAGGGGCTTCATTTAGTGTGATGGTGCCAAAATCGGTTGATGTGACGCTTCGACCATCAATTATGTAAAGGAGGGCATAGAATGAAATTTGCGGTGATTGGCCATCCTATCAATCATTCTCTTTCCCCATTGATGCATCATGCTAATTTTAGTGCATTACAATTAGACTACGGATATGAAGCATTAAGTATACCAGAAACACATTTTAACCATATTAGGGATATTATTGATGATCGCCAATTAGATGGCTTTAATGTAACGATTCCACACAAGGAACGTATCATTCCTTACTTAGATGATATTTCAAAAGAAGCCCGTGAAATGGGTGCTGTAAATACAGTGAAAATTACCAATGGAAAGTGGATAGGCTACAATACCGATGGTTTGGGCTTTGTTAAAGGCCTTAAAAATTATTATGGTGCATTAACTGAAGCAAAAATTTTAGTTTTAGGGGCTGGAGGCGCAAGTAAAGGGATTACTTATCAATTAAAACAATATACTAAGTATCCTATATATGTTGCCAATAGAACGATGTCGCGATTTGATACATGGTCGTTTGATGTTGAAGCGATGCCCTTAACCTCAGTTCGTTCAAAAGCACACCATTTTGATATTATAATTAATACCACTCCTATAGGTATGCACCATTCACAAGAAGCGCTACTGACTTTTGATACACTAAAAAACAACGCATTAATTTGCGATATCATCTATACGCCTTTAGAGACGCCTTTTTTGGAAAATGCACGCCGTAATGGATATGACACGTATAATGGCTTAGATATGTTCGTGTATCAAGGCGCAGAAAGCTTTAAAATATGGACGAATCTAGATGCTAATATTGAAGCGATGAAAACAACAGTTTTAAATCAATTAACTCAAAATAATGATTAGGAGACGATTATGAATTTAACAGGGAAACAAAAACGATTTTTAAGAAGTGAAGCACATCACATTGATCCTATCTTTCAAATTGGAAAATCAGGAATTAATGAAAATATGGTACAACAAATTGTAGATGCTTTAGAAAAACGAGAACTTATCAAAGTACACATTTTGCAAAATAATTTAGATGATAAAACTGAACTTGCACACCAACTAAGCCAAGCTACAGAAAGCCACCTTGTTCAACAAATTGGTTCAATGATTGTACTTTATAAAACGTCTAAAAACCATCAATCTATTGAGTTGCCATCATAATGAAAAAAGTTGTCATATATGGTGGACAATTCAATCCAGTTCATAGTGCACATGAGATGGTGGCTACAATGGTATACGAGGCGATACAACCCGATATCTTCTATTTTTTACCGAGCTATAAATCGCCTCTAAAACAACACGAACAAAATATTGATGTTTTTCATCGAATTGAAATGCTCAAACTCGTTATCCATAATCTTGGTTTTGGTCAAATTCGTTATGATGAAATTGAACGTAAAGGTGATAGCTATACGTATGACACTTTAAAAGTCATTCAACAAGAACACCCTAACGATAAAATCTATTTCGTTATAGGGACTGATCAATATTTGCAGCTATCGAAATGGTACAACATTGAGGAATTAAGAACCTTTGTGACTTTTATCGTAGTCAATCGTGCACCGCAACATGAGTTTCAAGATGAATCTGTCATATTTGTCAATATGCCGGAAATGGCAATAAGTTCTACAGAAGTAAGACATCGACGGAAAAATGGAAAAACGATTCACATGTGGGTACCGCTTAATGTGGAACAATATATTAAAAAGGAGGGTTTATATGGATAAATCTTTCGCAATAGAGCTAGTCAAAGAAAAGCTACCGAAAAAAAGATTTGAACATTCTATTCGTGTAGCTGAAACTGCAGTGAAATTAGCACAACAATATGAAGGGGATGTTGATAAAGCTGAACTTGCAGGAATATTACATGATTTTTGTAAATACGATGACCTTGCATCCATGTATCAAATAGTAACGCAATATGACCTTGATTCTGCTTTATTAAGTTATGGTTCTGAAATACTGCACGGTCCGGTATGTGCTACTATTATGAAACATCAATATCATATCAATGATGAGGACATTCTTTTAGCGATTGCACATCACACTACAGGTCGAAAACATATGACAAAAAATGAAAAAATTGTTTTCATTGCGGATTATATTGAACCTGGACGTACGACTAAAGGTGTTGAAGATATTCGTGAAATGGTATATGGTGGCAAAGGATTAGATAAAACAATTTACGAAATTTCCAAGCGCACAGTTTTATATTTAGTTGAAAAAGATGTGAACGTTTTTCAAGCTACTATTGATTGCTTAAATTACTATAACTTTAACGATTCTAAATAAAAGGATGATTAAATGAACGCATATGAATTATTAACACTTGCAGTTGAAGCTGCAGGAAATAAAAAAGCTGAAAATATTGTTTCTTTGAACATGCAACAAATTTCTGATATCGCAGACTATTTCGTTGTTTGTCACGGTAACAATGAACGACAAGTTCAAGCCATCGCAAAAGCTGTGAAAGATAATGCAGAAGAACACGGCATTAATGTAAAACGTATGGAAGGATATCAAGAAGCAAAGTGGATTTTAGTAGATTTGACAGATGTAGTTGTTCACGTATTCTTAAGAGATGAACGCTTACATTATAATTTAGAAAAATTATATCATGATGCCGAAATGTACTTATATGAAGAGGTCGTCAAAGCATAATGTCTTATCAAAAATTAAGCTCTTTTTATGATGTTTTAACGTCAGATCAACCCTATGACCAATGGTTACAAATCGTGGAACATTTCAAACCTCATAAACCATCTCTTAGTTTTTTAGACTTAGGCTGTGGGACAGGCACTTTCACCTCAAAATTAACGCATATGGCTCCAATTGTTTATGGAATGGATTTAAGCACTGAAATGATTCAATATGCTAAACAAAAATCAACAGAAGTGCATTGGATACAAGGTGATATGTCAAATTTCAACTTAAATCAAACATTTGATCTTATTACGATTTTTTGTGATTCACTGAATTATTTGCAATCTGAAGAAGAGGTAATGGATACTTTCAATCATGTTTATCATCATTTGAATGAACAAGGAATTTTTATTTTCGATGTACATTCTGCTCATAAAATGTTAACACAATTTAATAATCAACTTTATATGGATGACCGTGAAGAACTTACACTTATTTGGCATACAACTGAAGGAGAACTTCCCTTAAGTGTATGGCACGATTTAACATTTTTCACTAAAACAGATTTAGGAACTTATGAAAGAATAGATGAATCCCAATTCCAACGCACCCTTGAAAAAGCAATATATGAATCAATGCTTAAAATGATTGGTTTTAAAAATATACAATCATTTTACGATTTTGATATTAACAATCATGACGAAAAAGGCGATCGTCTTTTTTTCGTTGCAACAAAATAAAGAAATGAGCCTCCTTAACACGTGTATAGATGTGAAAGGGGCTTTTTTATGTATCACCGTTTAAATCATTTACTTAAACATCCTCAAATAGTGATTGGTATTCTCGTTGTTAGTGTATGTATTTCGATTTTTTTAACTTTTTTATATTTCAATACCTCTCAGTCAAATGAGCATGCTGCACAAGCTAATCCAACAACGTTAACAGAAAATATCGCCACTTCTGACACTATAAACGAAAAAGAAACAGCACAAATAACTGATATTATTGTGGACGTTAAAGGAGCAGTTAAAAAAGTACAACCTTACACAATGAAATCGAATCAACGTGTCAAAGACGTCCTTGAAAAAGCCGGTATTCTCCCACAAGCAGACTTATCACAAATTAATTTAGCTGAAAAATTGATAGATCAAAAATTGATTTACGTTCCTAAGAAAGGAGAGGCGACTAGCGCCCAGGGGATAACTCCATCCCTTTCAAATCAAGATTCTCAAAAACAACCTATAAACTTAAATTTAGCCCAAGAGTCAGATTTAGTCGAAGTTCCTGGTATTGGTCCTTCAAAAGCACAATCAATTATTGCCTATCGTGATGAGAAAGGGGGATTTAAATCAGTAGAAGATTTAAAAGAAATTAAAGGCATCGGTGAAAAAACTTTCGAAAAATTAAAAGATTATTTTACAGTTTAGCTCAAAAATTTTGAGTACATTGTGACGAAATGCACACATGTAAGATATAATTAAATTAAGTTTTAATAGATGAGGTGAAATTATGGAACGCATTCAATGGGATGAGTATTTTATGGCTCAGTCACATTTGTTAGCATTGCGCTCAACGTGTAAACGTTTATCTGTCGGAGCGACAATTATTAAAGATAATCGAATCATCGCTGGCGGATATAACGGTTCAGTTGCAGGAGAAGTACACTGTATAGATGAGGGGTGTTTAATGGAAGATGGACACTGTATTCGCACTATTCACGCGGAAATGAATGCGATTTTACAATGTGCTAAACAAGGAGTTTCTACTGAAAATGCAACGATATATGTTACGCATTTTCCTTGTTTGAACTGTACAAAATCTATCATTCAAGCAGGCATTAAAACAATTTATTATGCTGAAGATTATCATAATCATCCATACGCTCTCCAATTGTTAAGACAGTCGGGTGTAAAATATGCACGTGTCCCATTTCACCCAGAAGATATCGTCAAATATATTTTAAGAACATAAATTTTTATGCAGTATATACTTTGTTTTTTTATCATCGGTCAACTTGCCATTCATCATTTATATACTGCATGTTTTTTATGCGCAATAATTACATGTAGTATATTTATAAAACATCAACGGTGGCCACTTACTTTGTTATGTATCATAAGTTGTATTTTGGGAGGGGCTATAGAGCACCACTTCATCAACAAAAATCAATCTTTTATACAAAGTAATTCTCAAACTTCACAATTACCAACAACAATTCGTATAAAATTTATTTCGTTACCTATTATTGATCGTACAGGCCTGCATGCTACAGTAGCAACTTCAAACAATAAAAAGATGATACTGAAGGTATACAACCCGCCGAAACAAACTGTCCCCTCCGCAAGATTCTTTTTTACCCATACATGTAAAATTCAAGGGAAAATAAAACCCGCTAATAATATGGGCCAAGTGGATTACTTCAATGTTCAAACTATAACATTTCAATCATGCTACCGTTCACAACCCTTATGGGATGATTATATACGATACTTCAGAAATATTTATACTGAACGATTACTCTCTTCAAAACTAATAGGGAAAGACAAAATTATCGCGCTTACAACTGGGAATAGCCAATATATCACTCCTAATGAACTTTCTCTTATACGTCAATTAGGGATTTCTCATTTATTTGCCGTCAGTGGTACACATGTAGGCATTCTATTATCTTTACTTTATTTGATTTTAAAACGATTGCCTATGCCTCTAGCTGTCGTGAAAATAATTATTTTATGTCTCTTACCCATTTATCTCATATTTGCGGGAGATGCTCCGAGTGCTCAACGTGCAGTACTTATGGCAAGCATAGTCCTCATTTTCTCAAAATTGCTATTACTTAATGGGATCACTATTTTATCTTTATCTTACATCGCATTATCCCTTTATGCTCCCGAACTCCATTATCATCTTGGTTTTCAATTTTCTTTTACTATCTGTTTTTTTCTCATTCTTTCTCAAAAATGGTTATCTAAACAAAATCTATACTTGGTCTTATGGAAAACAACGCTTGTTTCGTTTTATGGCACGCTTTCAATTAGCTATCATCACTTTAATGAGATTCAATGGCAAAGTATTATTACGAATATAGTTTTCGTACCTTTATATTCATTTATCATCATTCCTTTTGCATTTTTAACCATTCCTATGTATTTAATATCTCCTCATATAATAGAAAACATTTCCATTCTACCTAACACTCTTTTTCAATTCCAAGAAGCGCTATTACAAATGTTCCAGCCGTTAACTAAATTTCATTGGGTAATCGCAAATTATGGGGAACCTGGATTTTTAATAATTACTTTTTGTAGTTTTATAAGTATGCTTTTACTTAATCTTAAGAAATATCGTTACTTTCTTATTTTCACAGTGATTGCTATCTTTTTTTCTATTGTATTCAAACCTTCTTTTACTGATGAAATGATCCTCATAGATGTTGGTCAAGGTGATGCCATATTATTTAAAAGTCGCACACATAAGACGTTACTTATCGATACAGGGGGGCAACTTCCACATCTAAAACAACGTTCAAATTTTAATATTACTGAGCGGAAACTCTATCCAACATTAAAATCCAAAGGAATTACGCAAATTGATTATTTGTTAATTACACATGATCATGCGGATCATATGGGAGAACTTAAGGAACTCGCTGATAAAGTAACAATAAAAAATATCATTATAAATCCACATCATTTTAATAGGGATTTGTTGCATGAAGTCATTGATATTACTAAATCAGAACAAGCCATTTTGCATTCTGCATTTGAACTAAAAACGCTTAAATTAGATGAATTTCAGTTTCAATTTTTAAATGCTACGATTAAAAATAGTGAAAATCCGAATGAGCACTCTATTATTACGCTTGCAAACATTTATAATAATCGTATTCTATTAATGGGAGATGCAACGGTTGCAAATGAAGATTTGTTAAGGCAAAAATATAACATACCTAAAATAAATATTTTAAAAGTAGGGCACCACGGTAGTAAAACGAGTACCTCAGAAAATTTTCTCGCAACAATACGACCTGAAATTGCGTTAATTTCAAGTGGCAAAAATAACATGTACAGGTTACCGCATCCAGAAATTTTAGAGCGACTAAGCAAGCAAGATATAGCTACTTATAACACGGCTGAGAATCAAAATTTAACAATTCAATTTACTAGTGAGAATTACACATTAAGTAAACCACCTTAAGGCGAAAGGGTATATACTTTTAAATATGAGGCGCTATACTCCTCAATATCTAACATGTTATAATAAGTCTAATTGTTCGAAGAGAGGAAGTAACTGATGTCTGATTACATCTACACAGTCTATGGGGATGTTCCTGAACTTATAGAGAGGGAAACAAATAAAATTATCGAGGCTTATCTTAAAGGTGAACCAAAAGATGACTTCAATTTCACAAAATATAATTTATACGAGACACATTTTAATCAAATCATTGAAGAAGCCATGACTTTGCCTTTTTTTTCAGATAAAAAAGTGGTTTTAGTTCAAAATGCGTATATTTTTACTGGTGAAAAAGTTGCAAAAGAGCAACAACCCAATATGGATAGTATGATTGAATTTATTGAGAAGTATGATAATCAAACTTTAATTATTTTCCAAGTCAATCATTCAAAATTAGACGAACGAAAAAAAATCGTTAAAGTATTAAAGAAACACGCTAAGCTTAAAAAAATAGAACAGATGACTGAACAAGAAACTAAAAAGTGGATACACAGCTATTTAAATGAAAATTTTAAAGATATTAAACAGGACGCACTTGATACGTTCCTATCTTTAACTGGGATTCACCATCAAATCATTGTGCAAGAATTAGAAAAATTATTATTGTATGTTGGGGAACGGCCTCAAATCAACTTAGAAGATGTCAAAACAATCGTCAATCGAAGTTTAGAACAGAATGTCTTTTTATTAACAGAATACATTCAAAAGGGGAATAAGTCTGAAGCTGTTCGGCTTATGAAAGACTTAATTCAATTAAAAGAAGAGCCTATAAAGCTATTAGCCTTAATTACAAGTAATTATAGATTGTATTATCAGAGTCTCATCTTAAATCAAAAGGGGTATTCAGAACAGCAAATAGCGAAAACGGTCGGAGTTCATCCTTATAGAGTGAAACTTGCATTAAGGCAAGCACGTAAGTACTCCTTAGAAACGATTTTAGATATTATGAATGCTTGTGCGGAAACAGACTATCAACTTAAGTCTTCCTATATGGATAAAACTTTAATTTTAGAGTTATTTATTTTGAAACTATAAAAAACACGAGGCTTGGCCTCGTGTTTTTATTTCGCTGACATTAATTTAGATTTCATTCTGTCCGCTTTATTAGAGTGGATTAAATTACTTTGCGCAGCTTTATCAATCTTTTTAATAGCGCTGTTAATTAATTCTTGTTTATTATCAGCATTTGATTCGATAGCTGTTTTAGCGTTTTTAACCGCTGTACGCATATCATTTTTTTGTGAAATATTTTTGCTTTCAGCTGTGTGCGTTGTTTTCACACGTTTAATAGCAGATTTGATATTTGGCATTTAAAGCACCTCCTAGAAACATTATGATCAAAAGGTTTTGATTACAACAAAATTTATTCTATCAAAACTCCTATCATTGTGCAATCATTATTTCATTTGAATCATGCATTTTTAGCGTAATTTTCCATCTCATAGCGAACTGAATATTATTACTTCAAAAGTTGCAATTATAGGTTAAAAACGTTATCATATCAAAGATGCGAAACATAATTCGGAAGAACGAGAAAGTGAGAAGGATACGATGAATAATGAAGAACGTTTGAATCGACGAAAAAATATTAGAAACTTTTCAATAATTGCTCATATTGATCACGGTAAATCAACACTTGCCGACCGTATACTTGAAAATACAAAGTCTGTTGAAGCCCGTGAAATGCAATCACAACTATTAGATTCTATGGATTTAGAGCGTGAACGTGGAATCACAATCAAACTTAATGCAGTCCGTTTGAAATACGAAGCAAATGACGGTGAAACATATACGTTTCATCTAATTGATACACCCGGACACGTCGATTTTACTTACGAAGTTTCACGTTCTTTGGCTGCTTGTGAGGGTGCTATACTTGTTGTGGATGCTGCTCAAGGAATTGAAGCCCAAACACTAGCAAACGTCTATCTTGCTTTAGATAATGATTTAGAATTAATACCTGTCATTAATAAAATCGATTTACCTGCAGCAGAACCTGAGCGTGTAAAACAAGAAGTTGAAGATGTAATTGGTTTAGATAAGGACGATGCTGTTTTAGCCAGCGCAAAATCAAATATTGGAATTGATGAAATTTTAGAAAAAATAGTAGAAATGGTGCCACCTCCTGAGGGTGATCCAGAAGCTCCTTTAAAAGCGTTAATTTTCGACTCGGAATATGATCCATATCGTGGGGTGATTTCGTCAATTCGTGTGGTTGATGGGGTAGTTAAACCAGGTGATAAAATCAAAATGATGGCAACAGGTAAATCGTTCGAAGTGACTGAGGTCGGCATTAATACACCGAAACAACTCCCTGTTGAAGAGTTAACAGTAGGAGATGTAGGCTATATTATAGCAAGTATTAAAAATGTGGATGAGTCTCGAGTTGGAGATACGATTACACATTTTGACCGCCCTGCAGAAACGCCGTTAAAAGGGTATAAAAAAATGAATCCAATGGTTTATTGCGGACTATTTCCAATAGATAATAAAGATTACAACGATTTACGTGAAGCGCTTGAAAAATTACAATTAAATGATGCGTCATTAGAATTTGAACCTGAATCTTCCAAAGCGCTTGGTTTCGGTTATCGAACTGGCTTTTTAGGAATGCTACATATGGAGATTATTCAAGAACGTATCGAGCGTGAATTTGGCATCGAACTCATTGCCACTGCACCGTCAGTAATTTATTCAGTTGTCCTTAGAAACGGGGACACGATACAAGTCGATAACCCAGCGCAAATGCCTGAGCGTGACAAAATCGAAAAAGTTTTTGAACCTTTTGTACGTGCAACGATGATGGTTCCAAATGATTATGTAGGCGCAGTGATGGAATTATGCCAACGTAAACGTGGCCAATTTATAAATATGGATTATCTTGATGACATTCGAGTAAGTATTGTTTATGAACTTCCATTATCTGAAGTGGTATTTGATTTCTTTGATCAGTTAAAGTCAAATACAAAAGGCTATGCTTCTTTCGATTATGAGTTCATTGAAAATAAAGAAAGTAACCTTGTGAAAATGGATATTCTATTAAATGGTGATAAAGTAGACGCATTAAGTTTTATTGTTCATAAAGACTTTGCATATGAACGTGGTAAAGCATTGGTTGAAAAACTTAAAACCTTAATTCCGCGTCAACAATTTGAAGTGCCGGTACAAGCGGCTGTGGGTCATAAAATAGTGGCAAGAACTAATATTAAATCCATGGGTAAAAACGTACTTTCTAAATGTTACGGTGGCGATATTAGTCGTAAGCGTAAATTATTAGAAAAACAAAAAGCAGGTAAAGCAAAAATGAAAGCAGTCGGTAATGTCGAAATACCACAAGATGCCTTTTTAGCTGTTTTAAAAATGGACGAAGAATAAATACTCCACTCCCAATTACAAATAGATATGTGATTGGGAGTTCTCGTTGTCAGGAGGGAAAATAATGATTAAAAGCGCATATATCCACATTCCTTTTTGCGTCAACATTTGCACATATTGTGATTTCAATAAATATTTTATTCAAAATCAACCTGTAGATGCGTATATTGATGCTTTAATTAAAGAAATGCATTTTGATTCAAAACAAACACTGGAAACCCTTTTTGTAGGTGGAGGTACACCGACCGCATTAACTATGAAACAGCTGGATAAATTATTATTAGCTATCGAAAATCAATTTAATATTTTAGGGGAATATACTTTTGAAGCCAATCCCGATGAGCTCACAGAAGAAAAGATTAAGTTATTAAAATCATATGGTGTCAATCGATTATCCATGGGAGTTCAAACTTTTGACGATGCGCTTTTAAAATTATTGGGAAGAACACACAAAACTCAAGATATTTATCAAGCTGTTGAGTTTGCCAAAAAATTTAACATCCCTTCCGTGAGCCTCGATTTAATGTATCATTTACCTACACAAACGCTAGAACAATTTAATCACAGTTTAAACGAAGCATTGGCGCTCGATATTGATCATATTTCTTGTTATGGATTGATATTGGAGCCACAAACACAGTTTTATAATCTTTATCGAAAAGGGAAACTCATTCTTCCAAGCGACACCCTTGGTGCAGAAATGTACGAACATTTAATGAAAAAAATGAAGCAAACCGAAATGCATCAATATGAAATTTCAAATTTCGCTAAAAGTGGTCATGAATCACAACATAATAAAGTCTATTGGAAAAATGAAAGTTATTATGGTTTTGGAGCAGGTGCAAGCGGGTACGTCAATGGGTGTCGTTATACAAATGTAAAACCGGTGAATCATTATATTCAACATGTCACTAATAATGAAAAGCCAATTTTAGA
Source organism: Staphylococcus sp. 11511212 (assembly GCF_011394755.1). Taxonomy (NCBI): domain Bacteria; kingdom Bacillati; phylum Bacillota; class Bacilli; order Caryophanales; family Staphylococcaceae; genus Staphylococcus; species Staphylococcus sp. 11511212. The sequence goes on from NZ_JAANBQ010000003.1 coordinate 254,526, forward strand.
AAAATCATTTCCTACAGTTAAAGAACAAATTGAGGAGGAAATGTTTTTAGGTTTACGCATGAATCAAGGGGTTAATAAAACCATTTTCCACCAAAAATATAACGAAAATATTGACCACTTATTTGAAAGACAGCTACTCACGTTAGAGAATAAAGGTTGGATTAACAATGATAAAAACACAGTATCTCTTACTGATCAAGGTCGTATAGTCGGTAATGAAGTTTTCGAAGCTTTTATCGAGATATAAAATATTTTCATTTTCAATGCTTTAACATTGACTTACTTTGACCAATTTGATAAATTATAATTAGCACTTGAGATGAAAGAGTGCTAATGAGGTGGAAACATGATTACTAAAAGACAATTAAGTATTTTAAATGCAATTGTTGAGGATTATGTTGAACTTGGCCAACCTATTGGATCTAATACAATCATTCAGCGTCATAACGTCAATGTAAGTCCAGCGACGATTCGAAATGACATGAAACTTCTCGAATCAAAAGAATTAATCGTAAAAACACATACGTCTTCAGGGCGTATTCCTTCAGAGGCTGGTTTTAGATTGTATGCGAATCGATTGTTAAAACAACCGATGAAAGACAACAAGCAAAATAATATCAATATTAACGAAATGTATTTAAAACATCATTTTGATATATCTTCAACACTCGATAATTTTGCTGAAGATTTTTCTAATCAATCACATTATACTACGCTTGTAGTAGGTCCAGATCATTCAAAGGTGGCAATATTAGATATTAAATTAATGAAAGTTCATGATTATCATCTTATTATTGTGTTGATTTATGAAACAGGTCATGTGAAACATTTACATTTATCTTCACAAACACCCATATCCTCTTCATCTGTTGTGAAATTGTCTAACTTTTTATCCTTACATTGTGTTTCGATTGTAAATCGCACAATGGATATTCAATTACAAAGTTTAGACGGTCTTTCAAAATCTGAAGTGACTTTTTTAAATCAACTTATTGATTTGATTCATCGTGAGGTTGCAAGTGAATCTTCGCGTATATATTTAGGTGGTAAACACCAACTCATCGAGAGATTAAATGAAACAAACGTTTCAGCCATACAAACCATCCTAAAATATATCGAATCAAACCAAATAACAGATTTACTAGATGAAATGGTGGATTCAAGTATCTCGATTAAAATTGGTCATGAGATTGAACAGGATGTTGAAAATATAGCAATTTTAACTCGAAGATATGAGATTGATCATGCACTGAACGGTTATGTTGCCGTTATCGGTCCTACAGCAATGCATTATCAAAATGTGATTCAATTGCTTAGTCGAATTTCATAAGTATTTCATTTATCGAATTAAAGTATGGAGGTTTCAAAATGTCTGAAGAAAAAGATTTTTCTGCACAAGAAACAAACGAAGAAAATACTAACGATGACGTTACTCAAAATGCTGCAGAACCATCAACAAACTCTGATTCAGCATCAACTGAAGAAGTTGATACTGAGGTTAACCAAGAGGATGTTGATCCAAAAGACGAGGAAATTGCGTCATTAAAAACTCAAGTTGATCAAGAACAAGAAAAATATTTACGTCTCTATGCTGAGTTTGAAAATTATAAAAGACGTATCCAAAAAGAAAATGACACACAAAGAAAATATCAAGCACAGGGGGTTTTAAGTGATGTCCTACCTGCTTTAGATAATTTCGAACGTGCCTTACAAATAGAAGGTGATGATGAATCATTCAATTCACTTAAAAAAGGGGTAGAAATGGTTTATAGTAGCCTTGTTAAAGCTTTAGAAGACAACGGTCTTGAAGCGATTAAATCAGAAGGTGAGGCGTTTGATCCAAACTATCACCAAGCTGTTGTTCAAGATAATAATCCAGATTTCGAATCTGGACATATTACTGAGGAACTGCAAAAAGGTTACAAATTAAAAGATCGCGTTTTAAGACCTTCAATGGTAAAAGTAAATCAATAGTTTTGACGAAACTTACCAACCTATGTAAAAATAACAATGTTTGAATTTAGGAGGAATTTGATTATGAGTAAAGTAATTGGAATTGACTTAGGAACAACAAACTCTTGTGTATCTGTATTAGAAGGCGATGAGCCAAAAGTAATCCAAAATCCAGAAGGCGCACGTACAACTCCTTCAGTTGTTGCATTTAAAAATGGTGAAACTCAAGTCGGAGAAGTAGCAAAACGTCAAGCCATCACAAACCCAAATACGATCCAATCCATTAAACGTCATATGGGTACAGATTATAAAGAAAATATTGATGGTAAAGACTACACACCACAAGAAATTTCAGCGATGATTCTACAAAACTTAAAAAATACTGCTGAAAGTTATTTAGGCGAAAAAGTTGAAAAAGCAGTTATTACAGTTCCTGCATACTTTAACGATGGTGAACGTCAAGCAACTAAAGATGCTGGTAAAATTGCTGGTTTAGAAGTAGAACGTATCATTAATGAACCAACAGCTGCTGCTTTAGCTTATGGTTTAGATAAAACTGATAAAGATGAAAAAGTGCTTGTATTCGACCTTGGTGGCGGTACATTCGACGTATCTATCCTTGAATTAGGCGATGGTGTATTTGAAGTATTATCAACTGCAGGGGATAATCGTCTCGGCGGTGATGATTTTGACCAAGTCATTATCGACTATTTAGTACAAGAATTTAAATCAGAAAATGGCGTTGACCTTTCTAAAGATAAAATGGCATTACAACGTCTAAAAGATGCGGCTGAAAAAGCGAAAAAAGACTTATCAGGTGTATCTTCAACTCAAATTTCATTACCATTCATCTCAGCAGGTGAAGCAGGTCCATTACATTTAGAAACAACATTATCTCGTGCTAAATTTGAAGAATTAGCAGATCATTTAATCGCTAAAACAATGGAACCTACACGTCAAGCATTAAGTGATGCTGGCTTAACTAAATCAGATATCGACGAAGTAATCTTAGTAGGTGGTTCAACACGTATTCCGGCAGTTCAAGAAGCAATCAAAAAAGAAATCGGAAAAGAACCTAACAAAGGCGTTAACCCTGACGAAGTTGTTGCAATGGGTGCTGCAATTCAAGGTGGCGTTATCACTGGTGACGTTAAAGACGTTGTATTACTAGACGTTACTCCACTTTCATTAGGTATTGAAATTATGGGAGGCCGTATGAATACGTTAATTGAACGTAATACAACTATCCCTACTTCAAAATCTCAAGTTTACTCAACAGCAGCAGATAATCAACCTGCAGTGGATATTCATGTATTACAAGGTGAACGTCCGATGGCATCAGATAACAAAACACTTGGTCGTTTCCAATTAACAGACATCCCACCAGCTCCACGCGGTGTACCACAAATCGAAGTGACATTTGATATTGATAAAAACGGTATCGTTAACGTTACTGCTAAAGATTTAGGTACTAATAAAGAACAAAATATTACAATCGAGTCATCATCATCACTTTCAGATGACGAAATCGATCGTATGGTGAAAGATGCTGAGCAAAATGCTGAAGCTGACAAAAAACGTCGTGAAGAAGTAGACTTACGTAATGAAGCAGATCAACTTGTTTTCCAAGTAGATAAAACATTAACTGATTTAGGTGACAACGTAAGTGAAGATGATAAAAAAGATGCAGAAGCTAAGAAAGATGACTTAAAAGCTGCACTTGAAGGTAACGATATTGAAGATATTAAATCTAAAAAAGAAGCGCTTGAACAAGTCGTTCAACAATTATCAATGAAAGTATATGAACAAGCACAACAAGCGCAACAAGCTCAAGGTCAACAAGGTCAATCATCTCAACAAGATGATACCGTTGAAGATGCAGACTTTAAAGAAGTTAAAGACGACGATAATAAATAATGTTTGTGTTAAAATAAGCACATATCAATAGTCTATCAATATAAAATAGAGGGGCTAGGACAGCAACGTCCCAGCCCTTTTTTATTCATAAGAAGGTTAAAAGGGAGCGATAGCATTGGCAAAAAGAGACTACTATGAAGTCCTAGGCGTAGATAAAAATGCTAGTAAAGACGAAATCAAAAAAGCATATCGTAAATTATCAAAAAAATATCATCCTGACATTAATAAAGAAGAGGGTTCTGACGCTAAGTTCAAAGAAATTAGTGAGGCCTATGAAGTCTTAAGTGATGAGCAAAAAAGAAAACAATATGATCAATTTGGACATGCAGGTGCTCAAGGTGGCTTTAATCAAGGCTTTGGTGGTCAAGACTTTTCAGGTTTTGGTGGCGCAGGTTTTGAAGACATCTTTAGTTCTTTCTTTGGTGGACAACGCCAACGTGATCCAAACGCCCCTCGTAAGGGAGACGATTTACAATATTCGATGACGGTGACGTTTGAAGAAGCTGTTTTTGGTACTAATAAAGAAATCACGGTTCGTAAAGATGTGACTTGTCATACATGTGATGGTGATGGCGCAAAACCGGGTACGAAAAAGAAAACATGTTCTTATTGTAAAGGGTCAGGCCATGTCTCAGTAGAACAAAATACAATCCTTGGTCGTGTACGTACAGAAAAAGTGTGTCCTCAATGTAATGGCTCAGGAGAAGAATTTGAAGAAGCATGTCCAACTTGTCATGGACGTGGAACAGAAACTAAAAATGTCAAAATTCAAGTTACTGTCCCTGAAGGCGTCGACAACGATCAACAAATCCGCTTAGCGGGTGAAGGTGCTCCCGGTGAAAATGGGGGTCCTGCTGGAGATCTATTTGTCGTTTTCCGCGTAAAACCGTCTGATAAGTTTACACGTGATGGAGATGACATCTTATATAAACAATCCATTAGTTTTGCACAAGCTGCGTTAGGTGATGAAATTAAAGTACCTACTTTAAATGGTCAAATCATGTTAACTGTTCCAGCAGGTACACAGTCGGGTAAACAGTTCCGTTTGAAAGGCAAAGGCGTTAAAAACGTACATGGATACGGGCATGGAGATTTATTTGTTAACATCCGAGTTGAAACACCAACAAACCTAAACGAAAAACAACGTGATTTGCTTAAAGCATTTGCCGAAGAAAGTGGAGAATCTATTTCAGAACAACCTTCAAATTTCAAAGATAAAGCACGTCGTTTCTTTAAAGGAGAATAGATGATGAAGTGGATAGAATTATCTGTAGTTGTTAATTCCGACGCTGAAGAAAGTGTCACGGAAATCCTTCAAAATGCAGGTTCGAATGGAGTCGCAATTGAAGATTCAAATGAAATACACCGTGTCCGTGAAGATAAATATGGTGAAATTTTCGATTTAAATCCGAACGATTATCCTAAGCAACATATGGTTATTAAAGCATACTATAATGAAACCCAATTTTCCCAATCGTTCTTTGAAAATATAAAAAGCCAAATTTCGAATTTAGAAATGGTAGATCCTAGCGTCTTTCAAAGTGACTATAAAGAAATTGAAGAGTCTGATTGGGAAAATGAATGGAAAAACTACTTTCATCCGTTCCAAGCTTCAGAACGTTTTTATATTGTCCCAAGTTGGGAAACTGTTTCAAAAGAGGAAAACCATTTATATATTGAACTCGATCCGGGTATGGCGTTTGGAACAGGGGACCATCCCACAACAAGTATGTGTTTAAAAGCAATTGAAAAAATTATCGAACCTCATCATGATGTAATAGATGTCGGCACTGGTTCAGGTATTTTGAGTATTGCCGCACATCTATTAGGTGCAAACCATATCAAAGCCATTGACTTAGATGAAATGGCAGTACAAGTGGCCAAAGAAAATTTCGTTAAAAATCATTGTGAGGCAGCCATTGAAACAACTACAGGTAATTTATTAAACGACGAAAGTAACCAATATGATGTCGTTATTGCCAATATTCTTGCCCATGTTATCACATTAATGGTGGAAGAAGCCTATGCTAGACTTCATTCAAAAGGGTATTTTGTCGCTTCTGGTATAATTGAAGAGAAAGCTGACGAAATAAAAACACAGATGAAGCAAGCAGGATTTAAAATTAACGAGACGCAACACGATAATGGTTGGGTCTGTATAACCGGACAAAAGGTGTGAAAACGATGCAACGTTATTTTTTAAATGAAAACGCTGAACGCCATCAGCGTTTTTTTATAACAAATGAAGAAGATATCCACCATATCCGTGCTGTCATGCGAATGGCCGAAGGGGAAAGTGTCATTATCAATTTTAAAGAAAAGCGCACATTTGAAGCTAAAATTATCTCCATTGAAAATACGCATGTAGAAATTGAAACAACGCAAGAACTTTCTATTAATTCTGAATTACCTGTTAAGGTCACTATTTGTAGTGGCCTCATTAAAAGCGACAAGTATGAATGGTTACTGCAAAAAGCAACAGAACTTGGTGCGTCTCATTTTATCTCCACACATATGGAACGGTCTGTCGTTAAACTTAATGATCAAAAAGCTCAGAAAAAATGCCTTCGTTGGCAAAAAATTGTTAAAGAGGCCGCTGAACAAAGTTATCGCCAACTGATTCCTGATGTAGAATTTATATCGAAATTCAGCTCTATTTATGATATGATTAGTCAATATGATTATGTACTTATGGCTTATGAAGAAACAGCTAAACAAGGCGAGACCGCTCTTTTCAAGAAAAAGTTACAAGAAATTCAACCCGGTTCCACAGTACTTATGATGTTTGGACCTGAGGGAGGGTTTTCACCAAATGAAATTAATGACTTACATGACAAAGTCACATACGTTGGTTTAGGTCCACGTATTTTGCGAGCAGAAACTGCACCCTTATATGCTTTAAGTGCGTTGAGTTATGAATTTGATTTAAATTAGATAAAATGAGGTGAATTTATGTCAACCGTTGCATTTCATACTTTAGGTTGTAAAGTTAACCATTATGAAACAGAAGCCATTTGGCAACTATTTAAAGAAGCGTCTTATGAACGCGTTGACTTCGAACAAAATGCAGATGTATTTGTTATTAATACATGTACTGTAACCAATACAGGTGATAAAAAAAGCCGTCAAGTGATACGTCGTGCCATCCGAAACAATCCTGATGCAGTCGTTTGTGTAACAGGTTGTTACGCTCAAACTTCTTCAGCAGAAATCATGGAGATTCCAGGTGTAGATATTGTTGTAGGTACACAAGACAGACATAAGTTATTGACTTACATTGAAACTTATAAAAATGAACGTCAGCCAATTAACGGTGTAAGTAACATTATGAAAAACCGAACTTATGAAGAGTTAGATGTGCCTTATTTTACAGATAGAACACGTGCTTCTTTAAAAATTCAAGAAGGTTGTAATAACTTTTGTACGTTTTGCATTATCCCTTGGGCAAGAGGTTTAATGCGTTCACGTGATCCACAAAAAGTGGTTGAACAAGCAACAACGCTTGTGAACTCCGGTTATAAAGAAATTGTATTGACGGGGATTCATACTGGTGGATACGGTCAAGACTTAAAAGATTATAATTTAGCCCAGCTTTTAAGAGATCTTGAAGAAATTGAAGGCTTAGAACGTATTCGTATTTCTTCTATCGAAGCAAGCCAATTGACTGATGAAGTGATTGAGGTGCTTCAAAACTCTTCAAAAGTGGTACGTCATTTACATGTTCCTTTACAATCTGGGTCTGATAGTGTCTTAAAACGTATGAGACGTAAATACTCGATGGCCCACTTTTCTGAAAGAATCACAAAGTTACATGAGGCTTTACCCGGCTTAGCCATCACTAGTGATGTTATTGTAGGCTTTCCAGGAGAGACAGAACAAGAGTTCCAAGAAACTTATGATTTCATTGTCAATCATCATTTTTCTGAATTACACGTCTTTCCGTATTCACAACGTATAGGAACACCTGCCGCAAGAATGGATAATCAAATTGATGAAAGCGTAAAAAATGAACGTGTTCATCGTCTCATTGAATTAAGCGATCAACTTGCTAAATCGTATGCTTCTCATTTTGAGAATGACGTTCTAGAAGTGATTCCAGAAGAAAAGGGCTCTGAAGATGGAGTGTTAGTTGGCTATGCTGATAATTACATGAAAGTGCAATTTTCCGGAGATGAATCTCTTATTGGACAAATTTGCAAAGTTAAAATTTCTAAAGCCGGATATCCTATTAATGAAGGTCATTTATTGAGAGTGGTGGAACACGCTTCAAACAAATCAGAAGAAGAGATACTTATTTAAACAGAAATTGTATAATTCAACATTGACCATAATTAAGATTTAACTTATACTAGTGTTTACATGGCACAAACTTGTGACATGTAAACACTGAATAAAAGTTTTCTTGATAGTTGGAGGGAGGGAAATACAGATGTCTAAAACAGTAGTCCGTAAAAACGAATCATTAGAAGATGCTTTACGTCGTTTTAAACGCTCAGTTTCTAAAAGCGGTACAATCCAAGAAGTTCGTAAACGCGAATTCTATGAAAAACCAAGTGTAAAACGTAAAAAGAAATCTGAAGCGGCTCGTAAACGTAAATTCAGATAATTTTAACCTATCATTGTATTGAACTCCCTCAACGTTCAAATTAAATGATAAATAAAACCTCAAACACCTTTTTTATAAAGGCTGTTTGAGGTTTTTTGTTGTTTCTGAATATATTCATTTTCATTTAACTTTATCACTATTAGTATGCAAGAATTTCATGTATACTACAAAGAGAGAGTGAGGTGTCTGTTTCATGCCGTTTTCAATACATATGCTAGAGGTTCTTAGCTCAACGCAAAATCAAAATCTTGCAACAACTTTTTCAAGTTGGATAACAAACCCAACGGTATCATTACTTCTTTTATGTATCTTGTTTTTAGGGTTTGTGTATCAACTCTATTCAAAATCATTTAATTGGGTTGGTATTCTAGCAATATTAGCTTTACTTTTAATCTTTTTAGGCTTTTTAGTCGAAGGGACTATTTCCGCAATTACTATCATCATATTCTGTATTGGTGTGCTTCTTGTTATTATTGAATTATTTGTCGTCGGTGCTGTGTTAGGCTTAATAGGTATGGCCTTAATCATCTTTAGTATTATTACGATGGGTGATAATCTTCCAATTATGCTCCTAAACGTATGCATCGCATTAATTCTTGCTATTATAGAATGGGTGATTTTAGTGAAATTTTTCAAGAAAAAAATATCCTTTTTTGAAAACGTCGTCCTAAAAGATTCGACTAACAAAGAGTCTGGTTATTCGTCACACAATGATCGTTCATATCTTGTGGGTACAACTGCAATGACACTTACAGATTTACGTCCCGCTGGGATCATCTTATATGATAACGAACGTATAGATGCTGTATCAGAGGGCTCTTTCATCAATAAAGATATCAAAGTTGAAATCATTGAAGTTGAAGGTACTCGCGTAGTTGTACGTGAATTGAATAAAAATTAAAGGAGTGTCAATATGTTTACAACTGGATTTATTTCTTTCATCGTGATTGTTGTATTGATCATCGTTGCACTAATGATACTATTTTCATTTGTGCCTGTGGGTCTCTGGATTTCAGCGCTTGCTGCTGGTGTCCATGTTGGAATTGGAACTTTAGTAGGAATGCGTTTACGTCGTGTTTCTCCAAGAAAAGTAATTGGACCATTAATTAAAGCCCATAAAGCCGGCTTAAAATTAACAACTAATCAGTTAGAATCGCATTATTTAGCTGGTGGTAATGTAGACCGCGTTGTAGATGCTAATATTGCAGCGCAACGTGCAGATATCAACTTGCCTTTTGAACGTGGTGCAGCCATTGATTTAGCTGGACGTGACGTTTTAGAAGCCGTACAAATGTCTGTAAACCCTAAAGTTATTGAAACACCATTTATTGCGGGTGTCGCTATGAATGGTATTGAAGTCAAAGCCAAAGCTCGCATTACTGTACGGGCAAACATTTCTCGACTTGTTGGGGGTGCCGGAGAAGATACAATTATTGCCCGTGTGGGTGAAGGGATAGTTTCTACAATCGGTTCTAGTCAGCATCACACTGAAGTTTTAGAAAATCCCGATAATATATCTAAAACAGTATTAAGTAAAGGTTTAGATTCTGGTACCGCTTTTGAAATCTTATCAATCGATATTGCAGATGTTGATATTAGTAAAAACATTGGTGCCGATTTACAAACCGAACAAGCGATTGCTGATAAAAACATAGCACAAGCAAAAGCAGAAGAAAGACGTGCGATGGCTGTTGCTCAAGAACAAGAAATGAAAGCACGCGTTCAAGAAATGCATGCTAAAGTTGTTGAAGCAGAAGCGGAAGTTCCTCTTGCAATGGCAGAAGCATTACGTTCTGGAAATATCGGTGTCAAAGATTATTATAATTTAAAAAATATTGAAGCTGATACTGGCATGAGAGAAGCAATTAATAAGAGTTCACAAAACGCTAAAGAAAATCATAATGAACAGTAATGGGGTGAGGTTATGAGCATAGGATTGATTATTTTTATCATTAGCGTCATCGTAACAATCATTTCAGCGGTTAATGATAAAAGTCATGAAAAGCGCAAGCAAACGCCTCCACCACCTTCACAATCGAATCAATCCAAATCTTTTATGGAAAAAATTGAAAAAACTTTAAAAGAGATGGAAACTGAACTAGATAAAGAATTTGATGAAGTACCAAAAGCACCAAAAGAAAAAACAACACAGCCCAAACCTATCCAACATGATATCCCACGTTCCCCAACTGAAACACAACAAACACCAGAAGTTGCTCCAAGGCGCGCACAAAACTCGCGAAAAGATCAACAAGAGGTGCAAAAGGAATTATGGGAAACGTTACAGGGAGATATTACTTCATTAGACGAACAATTAAATCGAGAACGTCAAAAACAAATTAGTCATATTGAACGGCGAGCAAAAAGTATCATCGAAGATCAGTACCTTTCTCCAAGAGCAAAAAGAATCAAGCTAAAACAACTGTTAGCGAATTCAAGGAAGCGCCAACAAATGAAAGGTGATCTCACTTTTTCTGATAATGAAGTCGTTAATGGGATTATTTGGGCAGAGGTCATTGATAAACGGAAACAACTAAACTAACTCACTTTCAAATGAGATGAAGTAGGGGGAATAATGGTTGAATATAAGTTTTTTAGATAAACAATCTAACCCTCTATGTTATCTTAAAATAAAAAGGACTCAGATGATGAAAATTTGAGTCCTTTTCTTATGCTTAATTTAATTTGTAAATCGTAATATGTTTTATAAATGGAATTGCGTCTTCATTATTGCAACCTCATTTACATTCCTAAAGGTTCAGTTCAAATAGGTGCATTTAATTGTTTACTCCATGATATAATAAGAATAAACATGTTAGGTTAAGTATTGAATGCATTCAAACATGTTTGGTACATTAATCATACATTATCAGTAAAGGAGCAAGTATATGCCTGAAATGATTCAAATCGATGACATACATCAAGCTCAAGCGTTATTTGGAAATAATGATGAGTATATTCATTTAATAGAAGATGCTTTTGATGTTGTTATTCACGCAAGGGGTCAAGAAGTGGCTGTTCAAGGTCAACAATTAAACGAAGTCTCACAAGCAGAAGAAGTGCTAAAAAACTTATTAAAAGTAATTGAACAAGGGGCTTCAATTTCTGTCAAAGATGTACAAGCGGCTATAAAAATGGCTAAAAACGGAACGATTCAAAACCTTATTGATTTATACGAAGAGGAAATTGCACGAGATGCTCATGGGAAAATTATTCGTGCAAAAACCATGGGGCAAAGAATGTATATTCATGCTATTAAAAATCATGATCTCGTTTTCGGTATTGGCCCTGCAGGAACAGGGAAAACATTTCTAGCTGTTGTCTTCGCTGCAAAAGCTTTACGTGCAGGCCAAGTTAAGCGTATCGTTTTAACAAGACCTGCTGTTGAAGCGGGAGAATCATTAGGATTTTTACCCGGCGACTTAAAAGAGAAAGTTGACCCATACTTACGACCGCTTTATGATGGTTTGAATACTGTATTAGGTGCAGAGGCTACCGAAAGACTCATTGAAAAAGGCGTCATAGAGATTGCACCTTTAGCTTATATGAGGGGACGTACCCTTGAAGATGCATTTGTTATCCTTGATGAAGCTCAAAATACAACTCATGCACAAATGAAAATGTTTTTAACGCGCCTAGGATTCGGATCAAAAATGGTCGTCACTGGCGATAAAACACAAATTGACCTACCTAAAGGGATTAAAAGTGGTCTAATTGAAGCAGAAACAAGACTGCAATCTGTTAAAGGGTTAAGTATTCAATACTTAGATCAAGCAGATGTCGTTCGTCATCCATTAGTAGGCCGCATCATTTCAAGATATGAGGAGGAAGCTTGATGTTTACAATAGACTTTACAGATCATACTGGAGAAGTTCAAAACGAATGGTTTCAACATATTGAAGCACTTTTAACCTTTGCTAAAGAATTTGAACGAATTACAGATGATGCAGAATTATCATTTTCATTTGTGAACAAAGAAGAAATCCAAGCGATTAATCGAGATTATCGTCAAAAAGATAAAGTGACGGATGTTATCTCCTTTGCTTTTGAGGAAGAGGAGCCTATTATTGAAGGCGTAGACATGCCACGCATACTAGGAGATATTATTATTTGTGCAGATGTCGCTGCAGAACAAGCTCAAGCCTATAACCATTCTTTTGAGAGAGAATTAGGCTTTTTAGCGCTTCATGGATTTTTACATTTACTCGGCTATGATCATATGACTGAAGCAGATGAAAAAGAAATGTTTCAACGACAAGATGATATTCTTAATAAATATGGGTTGACAAGAGATAAATGATAAAACGTTTTAAACCTGCCGTTGAGGGAGGTTTGACATTATTACGTAAAGACGCCAATTTTTTGATTCATATCGTCGCAGCAATTCTTGTCGTTATTTTAGGAGTTTATTTTGACGTATCAAAATTTGAATGGTTCTTTTTATTAATTGCTATTTTTAGTGTACTTATTACTGAGGCAATCAATACAGCAATCGAATATGCGGTGGATTTAACCACTGAAGATTATCACATTTGGGCAAAGTACGCCAAAGACATTGCTGCATTTAGTGTGTTACTCGCTTCAATATTTTCAATCATTATTGGTTTAATGATTTTTCTTCCAAGACTATTTTAAGGGCGTGATATTTTATGAGTTATACAGAACACCATTTCAACGAAGTAAGAAAAGCACAACAAAACGCGTATGCACCTTACAGTCAATTTAAAGTAGGGGCATATTTAAAAACAAAAGATGGACAAGCATTTTATGGCGCAAATGTAGAAAATGCGGCTTACCCATCGACAATCTGTGCTGAGCGTTCAGCACTTGTCTCTGCGATAGCACAAGGTTATCGTCCAGGAGACTTTGAATCTATCACTGTCACTGTTGATAGTCCAGAGGTTTCTTCACCTTGTGGTTCATGTCGACAAGTACTTAAAGAGTTGTGTGATGATGATATGCCCGTTTATATGACGAACCAGACAGGTAACATGAAAATGTTAACTGTTGCAGAATTATTACCATTAGGCTTTTCAGGAAAGGATTTAAAATAACATGAACGAATACAAGTCAGGATTTGTAACTATCATTGGTCGTCCAAATGTGGGTAAATCGACATTTGTTAACCGAGTTATCGGACATAAAATCGCTATAATGTCCGATAAAGCCCAGACTACACGTAATAAAATCCAAGGCGTGATGACAACAAATGATGCTCAAATCATATTTTTAGACACGCCAGGTATTCACAAACCTAAACATAAATTAGGCGATTATATGATGAAAGTTGCTAAAAACACACTGTCCGAAATTGATGCAGTCATGTTTATGGTCAATGTGAATGAAGATATCGGTCGTGGCGATGAATACATTATGGAAATGTTAAAAACAGTTAAAACACCAGTCTTCTTAGTTTTAAATAAGATAGATTTAGTGCATCCAGATGCTTTAATGCCAAAAATTGAAGCTTACCAAAAATATATGGATTTTACAGAGATTATTCCAATTTCTGCTCTCGAGGGTCTTAATATTGATCATTTTATCAGTGTTCTTAAAACTTATTTACCGGAAGGCCCTCAATATTATCCAGATGGTCAAATCTCTGATCACCCTGAACAGTTTGTTGTAAGTGAATTAATCCGTGAAAAAATTCTCGAAACAACGACTGAAGAAATACCACATTCTATTGGTGTTAATGTGGAAAGAATGATTCAAGAATCTGAAGATCGTGTCCGTGTAGAAGCCACTATTTACGTTGAAAGAGACTCGCAAAAAGGGATCGTGATTGGTAAAGGTGGAAAAAAACTTAAAACGATAGGACAAAGAGCGCGTAGAGATATTGAACATTTATTAGGCTCAAAAGTCTATTTAGATTTATGGGTAAAAGTACAAAAAGATTGGAGAAACAAATCTAGTTTTATTAAACAAATGGGATATGTTGAAGATGAATAATAGGAGTTAGGGTGGTGAAGGCATGCTCGTTAAACAAAAAGGCATCATTATTAAAGCAGTCGATTACGGAGAATCCGATCGTATCATCACGATTTTAAATGAGCATGGCGCCAAAATCCCGATTATGGTAAGACGTGCCAAAAAAATTAAATCAGGGGTTCAAGCTACGACACAACCCTTTGTGGAAGCACTGTTTATATTTAATAAATTTCGTGGGATGGGGACGTTAAATTCAATTGATGTGATTCATTTGAATTACAATATGAGGGTAGATATATTTACGAATAGTTATGCGAGTCTTTGTTTAGAAACGATTGAACGCTCAATGGAAAATGATGAGGTCAATCAAGCAAATTATCAATTACTAACATTCGCAATTCAACGAATAAACAATGGCATCTCACCGCAACTCATAGCGAACATTGTTATGTTAAAGTGTTTACCACGTTATGGGGTAACAATTGCACTTGACCATTGCGTGTTATCTCACTCAACTGAAGCCAAATATTTCTCAGCTTATAGTTTTAAATATAACGGTGTTCTCTCCGACCAAAAAAGACATCTAGATGAACACGCTTTACCCCTCTCAAATAAAATGATTTACATTACACATTTACTTCAAACGCTGCCTTTATCTAAAATTAATGAACTCCACGTTCATCAAAATATCATTGATGAAATGTCATCTTTTATACTCTTAATCTATAAAGAATATATAGGCATGTACTTTAAAAGCCAACGTCTCATTAACCAATTAAAAAGAACGCACATAGATGCTTCTTCCAATGACCATTAGTAAATTAAAATAGCCATCAAAATTTATTCTCAGATAAATTTTGATGGCTTCTAAATTATAGAAGGGTGCTATGTTTCAATTATCTCAATTTAGAATTTAACTTTTTCAGCTAAGAAGTCATTAAGTTCATTAATGGACATACGGACCTGTTCCATTGTGTCACGGTCACGTACAGTGACTTGATTATCTTCTAAAGAATCAAAATCAAATGTAATACAATATGGTGTACCAATTTCATCTTGACGGCGATAACGCTTACCAATCGATTGTGATTCGTCAAAGTCTACAACAAAGTCTTCGCTTAATTGTTCATACACTTTTAATGCTTCTTTTGATAATTTTTTACTCAAAGGTAATACCGCTGCTTTATATGGCGCTAAAGCTGGATGGAAATGTAATACTGTACGCGCATCCTTGCTTCCTTCAACACCTTCTTCTTCGTATGCATCACATAAGAATGCGAGTGTTACACGATCAGCACCTAATGATGGCTCAATACAGTATGGAATGTATTTTTCATTAGTTTCAGGATCGTGATATTTAAAGTCTTCACCTGAGTGTTCACTATGTTGTTTTAAGTCATAATCTGTACGACTTGCAATTCCCCATAGTTCTCCCCAACCAAATGGGAATTTATACTCAATATCCGTTGTTGCATTTGAATAGTGTGAAAGTTCGTCTTCGTCATGGTCACGTAAACGCGTATTATCTTTATTTAAACCTAAGTCCGTTAACCATTTTGCAGCATACTCTTTCCAATAAGATTGCCATTCAATTTCTGTACCTGGCTTACAGAAGAATTCTAGTTCCATTTGTTCGAACTCTCGTGTACGGAAAATAAAGTTACCTGGTGTAATCTCATTACGGAATGATTTACCGATTTGGCCGATACCAAAAGGTAACTTTTTACGCATAGAACGTTGAACATTTTTATAATTTACAAATATACCTTGTGCAGTTTCAGGACGTAAAAAGATTTCATTTGTTGAATCTTCAGTAACCCCTTGGAATGTTTTAAACATTAAATTAAATTGACGAATGTCTGTCCAATTTGCAGTGCCGCTCACCGGACAAGTAATACCTTCTTCATCAATAATGCGTTTCATTTCATCAAAACTAAGTCCGTCGGCAATAAAGTTTTCATCACCTTTTTCATTTAGCATGTAATCTTCAATAAGTTTATCGGCACGGTAACGAATCTTACTGTCTTTGTTATCAATCATAGGATCATTAAAGTTTCCTAAATGTCCAGAAGCTTCCCATGTTTTAGGGTTCATTAAAATAGCAGCATCTAAACCGACATTATATGGGGATTGGGTAATGAATTTTTTCCACCATGCTTTTTTAACATTGTTTTTCAACTCAACACCTAATGGGCCGTAATCCCAAGTATTAGCTAAACCACCATAAATTTCACTACCTGGAAAAACAAAACCTCTATGTTTTGCGAGTTGAACAATTTGATCCATATTTTTTTCCATCATCAAACACTCCTTAAAAAATATAAAAAGCCCCAAGCCAAAGAAAATACTTTGCCTTGGGACGAATTAATATAGTTAATCCGCGGTTCCACCCAAATTAGTGTGTCCACTCACTTTTATTCAGATTAATCATTAAGCCATTTTAGTTGTTAAGCTTTCACTATCCTTAACTCGCTTTGATTTAATTTTAAAGTATAGTTAAAAGAATCGCAAGCAAAACATAATTGTCTAGTGGTAGATAAACCGTTATAATATTAAATGTATGTTTTTATGAAAGTCGTATTGATAACTTACTGATTTGTATACTTCATCAAATCAAAACGTTGCATATGAAAATAAATATGATGCTAGTATCTCAAAGGAGGCATTTCTGCTATTTAATTAGCATAACCAGAGGGTTTTAAATGAGCAGAGATCAATATAGAACTGAGTAAACGTCAACAACAAATTGTAGATATTGTAAAAAATTCTGGTCCTATTACAGGTGAAAAAATAGCCGATCAGCTCAATTTAACTCGAGCGACTTTAAGACCTGATTTAGCAATTTTAACCATGGCAGGTTATTTAGAAGCGAGACCGAGGGTAGGATATTTTTATTCAGGAAAATCCAGCTCTCAACTACTTACTGAACAACTTAAACATTATATCGTAAAAGATTATCAGTCTCATCCTGTCATTTTAAAAAGCGATGTCACTGTATATGATGCAATTTGTGCCATTTTTATAGAAGATGTGGGAACATTATTTATTGTAAACGAAGAAAATGATTTAGTAGGAGTGTGCTCAAGAAAAGATTTGTTACGTGCTTCGATGGCAGGTCAAGACATTCATAATATGCCTGTACAAATCATTATGACGAGAATGCCTAATATCGTCTTATTAGAAGAAAATGATCTTTTATTGTATGCCGCCCGACAAATGATTTCTAAAGAAATTGATTCCATTCCAATAGTTAGATCTAAAGGGGATGGCAAATATGCTGTGACAGGCCGTATTTCAAAAACAACTATTACAAAATTGTTTGTGTCTTTATTTGATCAATAGGAGGTTCAACGACTTATGACGAAAGTGAAAATTATCATTGCTTCAGACTCCGTAGGTGAAACAGCGGAACTTGTCGCAAAAGCCTGTATATCCCAGTTTAAAAACGTGGAAAGTAAGGCAGATGTTATTCGATACCCATATATTGAAACCAAACAAAACATTGATGAAATTATCCAATTGGCTAAAGAAAACAATGCTATGATTATTTATACATTGGTTCGTCCAGATATAAGAGATTATATGGCGACGCTAATCATTGAAAATCGTTTAAAATCTGTTGATATCATGGGCCCAATTATGAGCATGATGGAAGAAACGTTTCAACAACAACCGATTAACGAACCAGGTATCGTTCACAAATTAGATGAAGATTATTTTAAAAAGATTGAAGCAATGGAATTTGCGGTGAAATATGACGATGGCAAAGATCCAAAAGGCTTACCTAAGGCAGATATTGTACTTATAGGTGTTTCCAGAACATCAAAAACGCCTATTTCACAATATTTAGCACACAAACGATATAAAGTTATGAATGTACCTATCGTCCCAGAAGTGAATCCACCGGAAATGTTGTTTGAAATCGATCCTAAAAAATGCATCGCCTTAAAAATTACAGCTGAAAAATTAAATGCGATTCGTAAAGAACGCTTAAAACAGTTAGGTCTTTCAGATTCCGCACGTTATGCTACAGATACAAGAATTGAGGAAGAATTAGAATACTTTAATAAAATTGTAGAAAAAATCGGGTGTCCTGTACTAGATGTTTCCAATAAAGCTATTGAAGAAACAGCAAACAATATTATTCAAATTATTGAGCATAATAATTTCTTTTCAAACTAAATTAGAATATAATTAAAAGACTGCCATAAACTGAATTATCGCTATTCATAAAACGATTAAGGTGATATATTTTGAGAATTCCACAATCTACCATTGATCAAATTAAAGAAAATACAGATATATTAGATGTCGTGAGTGAATACGTCAAACTTGAAAAAAGAGGGCGCAATTATATTGGGTTGTGTCCTTTTCATGATGAAAAAACACCATCTTTTACAGTCTCAGAGGACAAGCAAATTTGTCATTGTTTTGGTTGCAAAAAGGGCGGTAATATTTTTCAATTTATCCAAGAAATTGAAAACGTGTCTTTTACTGATGCAGTAAAACAGCTAGGTGACCGAATTAACATTAAAGTCGATGTAGGAGATGAAACGTCCCACCAACAAGTGGCGTCTGATGATTTACAAATGATTCAAATGCATGAAGCACTTGTGGATTATTATCATTATATTCTTACGAAAACTGTAGAAGGTGAAAAAGCACTAAATTATTTATATGAACGCGGCTTCACTGACGACATGATTAAAGAAAGAAAGATTGGCTTATCTCCAGATTCATCTCATTTCGCGACTGATTTGTTCGAAAAAAAAGGTTTTGAGTTACATCTCGCTTATGAAGCAGGCATATTATCTAGAAATGAAACAAATTTTACGTATTATGATCGTTTTAGAGATCGTATCATGTTTCCATTAGCCAATGCGCAAGGGCGAATAGTGGGGTATTCAGGACGTACGTATAAAAATCAAGAACCTAAGTACTTAAATAGTCCTGAATCGCCCATTTTCCAAAAACGTAAACTTCTTTATAATTTGGATCGCGCGCGTAAAACGATTCGTTCAAATGATGAAATGATTCTATTAGAAGGTTTTATGGATGTCATTAAAGCGAGTGACGCAGGTTTACTAAACGTTGTGGCAAGTATGGGGACGCAACTATCAGATGAACATATACATTTTATAAAAAAATTGTGTAATCATGTCACACTTCTATTTGATGGAGATAACGCCGGTACGCTAGCGACTTTGAAAACAGGTCAAGCATTATTAGAACAAAAAATTGATGTATTCGTCGTTCAATTACCTAAAAATATGGATCCAGATGAATATATCGTAAAACATGGCAAACAATCCTTCTTAGATTTTGTAAATACAGAAAAGAAAGCATTTGTACTATACAAACTACTACTCAATCAAGAACAAATAGAAAGCAATGATTTGGCTTATGAGAAGTATTACAAGTCATTTATTACAGATGCTAGTTTAATACAATCGCAAATTATTAAACAAAAAGTGATTCAAGATGCATCGAGATTGTTTAAAATTTCTTCAGATAGTCTAAATAATGAAGTAGAAAAGGTTTTGCCTAAATCTTCTCAATCTTCATCATTTGTGCAACCCACCCAAAAACAATCCGTTCGTTTAAATAAAAATGCGGTTGCTGAAAGAGCCGTTTTAAAACATTTCATAAATGATAAAGATGTTTTTTTAAGTTTTTATAAAAATATTGAAGAAACTGACTTTACAAATGAGTATTTTAAACGTATATTTAATGTTTTACGAGACTTTTATTCAAGTCATGAACAATTTGAAATAAGTGAGTGTATTACCTATATTAATCAGAATGAAATTAAAGAAGCGTTGATATATTTAGTAGATTATCCGCTTAACCATGAACCATATGAGAATGAAATGAATGATTATATACGTGTAATGACCGAACATAGACACTCAGACTCTCTTGAATCACTTCATGAGAAATTACGAGAAGCAACACGTAATAAAGATTTAGAATCTCAGAAATATTATTTAGAGATGATAGTGAATAAAAACAGAAATAGATTGAAGCGTCAAGATTAATATCGGGAGGCCTTTGTATGTCAGATAATCAGGTAAAAGTAATCAAAAAAGAGACCATCGATCCGACTTTAACGTTAGAAGATGTTAAAAAACAACTTATTGAAAAAGGGAAAAAAGAAGGTCACCTTAGTCATGAAGAAGTTGCAGACAAATTGCAAAACTTCGATATGGATTCAGATCAAATGGATGAATTTTTCGATATGATTAACGATAATGATATTCAACTTGTCAACGAAAAAGACAGTTCTGACACAGATGATAAATTGAATCCTAATGATTTAAGTGCGCCTCCAGGTGTAAAAATAAATGACCCTGTACGTATGTATTTGAAAGAAATTGGGCGTGTAGATTTATTAAGTGCACAAGAAGAAATTGAACTTGCCAAAAGAATTGAACAAGGGGATGAAGTGGCAAAAGCCCGTCTAGCTGAAGCGAATTTACGTCTGGTTGTAAGTATTGCGAAACGTTATGTTGGCCGAGGTATGCTTTTCCTTGACCTTATTCAAGAAGGGAATATGGGTCTTATTAAAGCAGTTGAAAAGTTCGATTTTAGTAAAGGATTCAAATTCTCTACGTATGCGACATGGTGGATTAGACAAGCCATTACACGAGCCATTGCAGACCAAGCGCGTACAATTCGAATTCCCGTACACATGGTTGAAACAATTAATAAATTAATTCGTGTACAACGTCAACTATTACAAGACTTAGGTCGTGACCCTGCACCTGAAGAAATTGGTGAAGAAATGGACTTACCACCAGAAAAAGTACGTGAAATTCTTAAAATCGCACAAGAACCTGTTTCTCTTGAAACACCGATTGGTGAAGAGGATGATAGTCATTTAGGTGACTTTATTGAGGACCAAGAAGCTCAGAGTCCTTCTGACCACGCGGCTTATGAGTTATTAAAAGAACAACTGGAGGACGTATTAGATACCTTAACTGATAGAGAAGAGAACGTTTTACGTCTTCGTTTCGGATTAGATGATGGTAGAACACGTACACTTGAAGAAGTAGGTAAAGTGTTTGGCGTGACGCGTGAACGTATCCGCCAAATCGAAGCAAAAGCATTACGTAAACTAAGACACCCAAGTAGAAGCAAACGTCTAAAAGACTTCATGGATTAAAACAAGAAGTGAACTATAAGGCATTAACATCAATTTTAAATGAGTGATGACGTCGTAAGTACTAATTGAATAGGATATAATAAGGGAGGATTCAGCATATCAAATATGTAACTATACTTGATGGCTGTTTTACTCTCTTTATTTTTTTAAAGGAGCAATGTAATGATACCAATCAATCGTCGTTTATTAAAAGTAAGTGAATACATAAAAGGAAAAAAGTTAGCCGATATTGGTTCTGACCATGCATACTTACCCATTTATGCAATTCAAAGTGGTCAAATTGAGGAAGCTATTGCTGGAGAAGTCATTAAAGGACCTTTTACTGCAACTCAAAAAAGTGTCGCAGAGCATGGTCTGTCATCAAAAATAAATGTACGACTTGGCGACGGTTTAACGATTTTGAATCATGATGATCACGTGGATACAGTCACTATTTGTGGGATGGGGGGACCATTAATTACACGTATTTTGAAAAATGGTTTTCAACATATTCCAAATTATCCAAGATTAATTCTACAATCAAACATTCAATCTGAACCCATCCGCCGCTTTTTACAAGACCATAACTATAAAATCGTAACAGAAACACTAATTAAAGAACGTGCGCATATATACGAAATTATTGTCGCTGAAAAAGGCACAATGAATTTATCTGAAAAGGATTTTAAATTTGGGCCATTTCTTCATACACTTATTAATGAATTATTTATCGAAAAATGGGAAAGAGAATTAGAAGCATTAGATGAAATCAAACAACATTTAAATCCTGAAAAACATCAAATTCGATTTAATGAAATTACACAACAACAATTGTTGATTAAAGAGGTGTTAAATCAATGAATGTAAAAACGTTATTGTCTCTTCTTGACGAAAAAGTCCCATTCCAGTCTGCTGAAAACTGGGATAATGTTGGACTCTTAATCGGAAATCCTGATAACGAGGTTTCTGGCATAATTACAACATTGGACTGTACTTACGAAGTTGTCCTGGAAGCGATGGATAAAGGGTGCAATACAATTATTGCGCATCATCCATTAATTTTTAAAGGGATGAAGCGAATCGTTGATGATAAAGGCTACGGATCTATTTTATATAAGCTCATCCAAAATAACATCAATTTGATAGCACTCCATACAAATCTTGACGTTCACCCTAAAGGTGTAAATGCAATGTTAGCAGAGCGTATCGGTATTGATGCGCCTAATATATTAGAACAAAATCAAACAACATATTACAAAGTCCAAGTGTTTATTCCCGAAACACATGCCACATCATTTAAAGATGCTATGAGTCGTGCAGGTCTTGCCAAAGAGGGCAATTACGAATATGCCTTTTTTAGTTCAAAAGGAACAGGCCAATTTAAACCTGTGGGCGAAGCAAAACCAACAATTGGTTCATTAGGAGAAGTAGAAAATGTTACAGAAGTAAAAATAGAATTCATGATAGAATCGTTTCAAAAAGAAAAAGCGCGCGCGCTAATTCATGAAGCGCATCCTTATGAAACACCCGTTTATGATTTTATACCGTTAACTAAAAATTTAAATCAAGGGCTTGGTATGATAGGCAAACTTGAAAAATCGTATTCAGTAGAATCTTTTATTAATCATTTAAAAACAACATTAAATATGCCAAGTATTCGATTCATCGGCGATTCTGAAACAGAAATTAATACGGTAGCTATTATTGGTGGGGCCGGAATCGGATATGAACAACTCGCTTTTGAAAAGGGTGCTGATGTTTTTATTACAGGTGATATTAAGCATCATGAAGCATTAGACGCCAAAATTGCAGGTGTCAATTTAATTGATATTAATCATTATAGCGAACACGTCATGAAAGAAGGATTAGTAAACTTGTTATCCGAATGGTTAAAAGCCGACAAAAG
The DNA here is from genome assembly GCF_011394755.1 of Staphylococcus sp. 11511212. Classification (NCBI taxonomy): domain Bacteria; kingdom Bacillati; phylum Bacillota; class Bacilli; order Caryophanales; family Staphylococcaceae; genus Staphylococcus; species Staphylococcus sp. 11511212. The sequence goes on from NZ_JAANBQ010000003.1 coordinate 277,983, forward strand.
TTTTAAAATCATTCCATCTGAAACACATACAGATCCATTCCTTTATTATTAATTTCATCAAATTTCTTATACGATTCACTATTATATTAACCTTTCCATGTATCTTATTTTGAATCTTACAATATTTACTCTACATTTATAAAAATCAATCTCGTGTAGCGATAAAAAAACACGCCTTAACAAAAGGGCGTGTTTTTTACTCCATAATTTTAACAGGTTTGGCTTGCTTAATTTTAGGTAAGATTTTTTCAACAGGGACATGCGACTGAACTTGATGTGTTTCTGGATTTCCAGGATCATAATTTTTTAAGAAGTTAATCACTTCTTTTACAATAGGTGTTGGCGTAGAAGCACCCGCAGTGACAGCGACAGTTTCAACTCCATCTAGCCATTCAAGCTGTAATTGTGATAAATCGGCAATTCTATAGGAATTAGTGTGCGCAATATCTTTTGACACTTGTGCCAGTCTATTGGAATTATTACTTTTCGGGTCTCCAACAACGATGAGTAAATCAGCACTGCCAGCTTGATTAGCCACCGCTTCTTGACGAACTTGTGTTGCTTGGCAAATTTCTTTATGTTGCTCAATATGTGGATATTTTTCTTGCAACTCTTCCATTAAATGCATCACATCCCATTGGGACATTGTGGTTTGGTTCGTAACAATCAGTGGATATTGTTCAAGTGATTCAGGCAAGGCTGCCACATCATCTTTTGTTTCAACCAAATGGACAACGTCAGGGGCAACTCCAACAGCGCCCTCCGGTTCAGGATGTCCTTTTTTCCCAATATATATCACATGATAGCCTTCTGATTTCTTTTCTCTGATTAATGCATGTGTATTTTCCACATCTGGGCATGTTGCATCAATACATGTTAATCCTTTTTCTTTTGCGCGACGTTTCACTTCAGGGGAAACACCATGTGCTGTAAAAATAACAGTCCCTTGATCAATTTGATTTAATATTTCTAAGCGGTTTGGACCATCTAATGTGATTATACCGTCTGATTCGAATGCATCTGTCACATGTTTATTATGGACAATCATTCCTAAAATATATATGGGTCTTGGTAAATTCGGATCTAAAGAGGCATTACGTGCAATCACCATTGCATCGACGACACCATAACAATAACCTCTCGGGGTAATTTTTATAATTTCCATAATATAACGGACCCTCCTTCAATGGTATATTATAACAACTTCATGACCTGAAGGAAACTAAACAAGTAGGGGAGTTCAAACAAAATCTAATCAAAATTTCTCAATTTTTCAGTTTTGACAGCACTAGTTTTCAATCACGTGAAATTCCTATATAATATAGAGACGATATATTAAGGAGGGCCATTCATGCCTAAGCATCCATTTGGTCATTTTAATTTTGACCTGAGTTTAATTTCAGCCATTGATGAATTAAACTTTAAACAACCGACAGACGTACAACAACGTGTTATTCCTAAATTATTAAAACGCGTCAATTTAATTGGTCAATCACAAACTGGAACAGGTAAATCTCACTCTTTTTTACTACCTATATTCCAATTATTAGATACTCAAATTACAGAACCTCAAGCAGTTATTCTCGCACCAACTAGAGAATTAGCAACTCAACTTTACCATGCAGCACTGCAACTTGCCTCTCATAAACAAGGTGTGAAGGTGAGTCTTTTCATTGGAGGCACAGACTTCGAAAAAGACAAACAAAAAACGACGCAACAACCTCAAGTTGTTATTGGTACCCCTACACGTATTAACGATTTATCTAAAATAGGGGCTTTACATGTACATCTCGCACAACAACTTGTCATAGACGAAGCGGATTTAATGATTGATTTAGGTTTAATACAAGAAGTTGATCAAATTGCTTCTCGATTAGATTCTGAAGCTAAAATGGCTGTATTTAGTGCAACCATTCCAAAATCATTACATCCTTTCTTAAATAAATATTTAGAGAACCCGGAGTTTGTCGAAGTAAAAGCAGAGCAGAAAAACAAAAAAAACATTACATTTTATTTAATTCCAACGCGAGGTACGAACAAATTAGAAAAGACGATTGAACTTATCGACACAATTAATCCTTATCTAGGTATTATTTTCTGTAATAGCCGTGAAAATGCGAATGATTTAGCAGAGAATTTGAATCAAAAAGGGATTCAAGTCGGTATGATTCATGGGGGCTTATCACCTCGTGAACGTAAACAACAAATGAAACGCATCCGTAATTTAGACTTTCAATATGTTATCGCCAGTGATTTAGCGTCACGTGGTATTGATATTGAAGGGGTGAGTCATGTCATTAACTACGATGTGCCATTAGATATAGATTTCTTTACACACCGCGTTGGCCGTACAGGTAGAGGGAATTATAAGGGTATTGCTATTACCTTATATAAGCCTGATGAAGAATATCTCATTCAACAAATAGAACAAAAAGGGTATCACTTTGAAAATGTTGACATCAAAAACGGTGAATTACGTCCAATTAAAGCGCACAATACGAGAAAATTACGTCAAAAACAAGATGACCACATTACCCAACAAGTAAAGAATAAAATAAAACGAAATAACAAGAAAAAAGTTAAACCTGGCTACAAAAAGAAATTTAAACAAGAAGTTGAAAACTTAAAAAGACAAGAAAAACGTCAGCATAGTAGACGTAAAAAACGTCTTGATCGAAAAAATAAAAAATAAAGGTTGGATTCACATGTTAATAGGCTCACATGTTTCAATGAGTGGTAAAAAAATGTTGTTAGCCTCTGCAGAAGAGGCACATCAATACGGCGCATCTACTTTTATGATTTATACAGGGGCGCCTCAAAATACGCGAAGAAAAGCTATTGAAGATTTAAATATCGAAGCTGGTCACGCTGCTATGAAAGAATATGGACTTTCAAATATTGTCGTTCACGCACCTTATATCATCAACATAGCAAATACAAATAAACCTGAAGTCTTTGAATTAGGTGTTAATTTTTTACAAAATGAAATCGAACGTACAGAAGCAATTGGTGCGAAGGATATCGTTCTTCACCCTGGTAGCCATGTTGGCGCAGGAGCTGATGTAGGCATTAAACGCATTATTGAAGGCCTCAATGAAGTTTTAACAAATAATAATGATGTGCGTATTGCACTTGAAACAATGGCAGGTAAAGGATCTGAAATAGGGCGAACATTTGAAGAAATCGCTCAAATTATCGACGGTGTCACACATAATGAACGACTTTCTATTTGTTTAGATACTTGCCATATTCATGATGCTGGATATGATGTCGTCAACGACTTCGATGGGGTTCTCAATGAATTTGACAAAATCATTGGTGTAGATCGTATTAAAGTTGTTCATGTTAATGACAGTAAAAACCCACGTGAAGCACATAAAGACCGTCATGAAAATATAGGTTTTGGCCATATCGGTTTCGATGCTTTAAACTATGTGGTTCATCATCCTCAATTTGAAAATATACCTAAAATTTTAGAAACTCCTTATGTTGGCGAAGATAAGAAAAATAAAAAGCCACCTTACAAATTTGAAATTGAAGCTTTTAGAAATGAAAAATTCGATCCAGAAATGAAAAACAAAATTGTTTCTTTATAGGACAAGATATCACCGTACAAGCAATGACGCTTGTATGGTGTTTTTTGTTACAAAGATCGCTATTCTATTATTTTTCGTAAACATTACTATTTACATTACTTTCATTAAGAGGTATTATATGATGTTGAGGTGAGAAGATGAATCAACCAATTTTTGAGTTAAAAGATATTGATTTTTATTATGACCATAAAAAGGTACTCGAAAATATCAACATTAAAATTAATAAAGGTGAGTTTTTAGCTATTGTTGGTCCTAATGGGGCAGGGAAATCTACATTATTAAAGTTGATTTTAGGTCTTTTACCCATTCAAAGTGGTGAAATTTATATCGATGGTTTAACTTATCATAAAAAATTAACAACAGACAAAATTAGTTATGTTTCTCAAAAAGCTTCCTCAGTCACTGCTGGATTTCCGGCTACGGTTAAGGAAGTTATTTTAAGTGGATTAACTCGAAAAAAACGTCTATTCAAGTGGTTTAATTCATCTGACAATATTAAAGTAGATCAAGTTTTACAACGATTAAATATTAAGGACTTAAAACATAAAAATGTTTCGGAATTATCTGGAGGACAACAACAACGCGTACTTATTGCAAGGGCACTCGTTTCTGATCCCTCCGTTTTAATACTAGATGAGCCGACAAATGGAATTGATGCAAAGCATGTTGGTGAGTTTTATGAAACATTGGAAAATTTAAAAAGAGAAGGGGTCACGATTATACTCGTCACGCATGATATAGGTGTGGTGGCAGATACGGCAACCGAAGTCGCATGCTTAAATAAACATCTTCATTTTCATGGGAGTATCTATGAATTTAAATCCTTAGATGAAGTACAAATTTCAAAAATTTATGGTCATCCTATAAAGTTCGTTGACCATCAACATGATAGGGTGTGCTGTAAATGATAGATGCAATTTTGAATTTTGAATTTATAAGATATAGTTTTATTAGTGGTCTTCTCATAGGACTGATTGCACCGCTTATAGGAACTTTTATAGTTGTGAGGAGACTCTCACTTATTGCTGACGCATTAAGTCATGTGACGTTAAGTGGGATTTCATTTGGTATGTTTATAGTCAGTGCCTCATCAGCCTTTGCTTTTGTGAATCCGATATGGACAGGTATCCTTTTTGCTATCGTAGGTGCATTACTTATTGAAAAATTAAGAACTTCGTATAGTAATTATCAAGAAATTGCAATACCTATTTTGATGAGTTCTGGTATAGGATTAAGTGCCATTTTTATCTCTTTAGCAGATGGCTTTAACCAAGAATTAGTAGGGTTACTATTTGGTTCAATCAGCGCAGTTTCATTTAGTGATTTAGTGACTATTACGATTATTTCCATACTTGTCCTTGCTTTTATTTTACTGTTTTACAAAGAATTATTTATACTTTCGTTTGATGCTGAATACAGTAAAGTGATAGGCATTCCAAAATGGATTTCATTTTTATTTATTATCATTGTTGCACTAGTGATTTCTGCATCTATGAGGGTTATTGGGGTTTTACTAGTGAGTGCATTAATTACACTCCCTGTAGCCATTGCAATGCGTTGGTCAAAAGGCTTTAAACAATTTATTATTATGAGTATTGTCATTGGTGAATTTTCTGTTATTGCAGGACTTATTACAGCATTTTATTTAGATATATCTCCAGGCGGAGTTATTGTCGTGATATTAATTCTTTTATTGGGATTAACATTTCTTTTGCAAAAAGTAACTAAAGGGGCAGTTAAAAGGAGTGAATATTAATTGAAGACACAAGAAGCGATTCATATTCTTAAAGAACAAGGACATAAATATACGGACAAACGTAAAGACATGATTAACATTTTTATTCAGGAAGATAAATATATTAATGCTAAACATGTTCAACAATTGATGAATGAAAATTATCCAGGTATTTCATTCGATACGATATATAGAAATCTCCACTTATTCAAAACACTCGGTATTATTGAGAGTACAGAATTGGACGGTGAAATGAAGTTTCGAATCGCTTGTACATCACATCATCATCACCATTTTATTTGTACTTCCTGTGGAGATACTAAAGTTATCGATTATTGTCCAATGACTGAAGTTAAAAAAGCATTGCCTGATGTAGAGATTGAAATGCATAAACTTGAAGTATACGGCGTTTGTGAAAAGTGTAAAGCATAATAAAAAAGCTACCCTTTATGGTAGCTTTTTTATTATGACGTTGCTTCTTCTTTATTTTTTTCCCACTCAGCTGCAAGTTTATCTATTTCCATTTTTAGTTCATCAACCATGGATTCTTCAGGAACTTTACGGACTGTTTTTCCTTTCATAAATAGCAAACCTTCACCACGTGCACCTGCAATACCAATATCAGCTTCACGTGCTTCACCAGGTCCATTTACTGCACAACCTAATACCGCAACTTTTAACGGTACTTTTAATTTTTCAATATAATCCTCTACCTCATTTGCAATAGAAATCAGGTCAATTTCAATACGTCCACATGTTGGACAAGCAATTAACGTTGCAGCATTACTTGCTAAACCGAACGATTTTAAAAGAGCTTTCGCCACTTTTACTTCTTCTACTGGATCAGCAGATAATGAGATACGGCAAGTATTTCCTATACCTAATGCAAGAATTGCACCTAAACCTGCTGATGATTTAACAGTTCCATTGAATAAAGTACCACTTTCTGTGATTCCTAGATGTAATGGATAGTCAAACGCTTTAGCCGCTTTTGTGTATGCCTCAATGGCTAAATTGACATCACTTGCTTTCATAGAAACGATAATATCGTGAAAATCTAAGTCCTCAAGTATTTTAATATGATGTAATGCACTTTCCACCATGCCGTCAGCAGTAGGGTAGCCATACTTTTTCAAAATATGTTTTTCTAATGATCCCGCATTCACACCAATACGAATAGGGATACCTTTAGCTTTACATGCTTCTACTACAGCTTCTACTTTTTCACGACGACCTATGTTACCTGGATTAATACGAATTTTATCAGCACCATTTTCAATTGCAATGAGTGCAAGTTTATAGTTAAAGTGTATATCAACAACTAACGGAATATTTATCTGTGCTTTTATATCTTTAATTGCATGTGCGTCTTCTTCGTTAGGACATGCCACACGTACAATTTGGCAACCCGCTTCCTCTAAACGTTTAATTTCAGCCACTGTTGCCTCAACATCATGTGTTTTCGTTGTCGTCATACTTTGGATTACAACTTCATCAGATCCACCGATAGTTAAGTTGCCCACTTTTACAGGTCGTGTATTTTTACGATGTGTAATTTCAGACATGAATAGAAACTCCTTTAAATTCTAAATTTAATTGAAAACGCACGTTCCATCATGTGTTTCAATGTTAAATCTATTATACAATACCAAGTTACGGTTATTCAAAACAATCACACTACATTTAAAACAATTATTGAGAAAAGCTTCCTATATCTTATAAAAATGGCACATTGCTTTATTTATCGATAAAAAATTTTATGTTTAAGCATAACAGAAAAGGCAATAAAATAAATTAGATACAACTTTAAGAAGTTATTAAGCATATTCATTGTAGTTAAGCGAGCGAAGTTGCTACAATAATGTTGAACATATTTTAGGAGGATGATTATTTATGGCTTTTGAATTACCAAAATTACCTTATGCATATGATGCATTAGAACCTCATATTGATAAAGAAACGATGGAAATCCATCATAGTAAACACCATAACACATACGTGACTAAGTTAAACGATGCAGTTAAAGGTACTGATTTAGAGAACAAATCAATCGAAGAAATTATTGCTAACTTAAATAGCGTACCAGAAGATAAACAAACTCCTGTACGTAATAATGGTGGCGGTCACTTAAACCACTCTTTATTCTGGCAATTACTTTCACCACAATCAGAAGAAAAAGGTGAAGTCGTAGATAAAATTAAAGAGCAATGGGGCTCTTTAGATGATTTCAAAAAAGAATTTGCAGACAAAGCAGCAGCTCGTTTTGGTTCTGGTTGGGCATGGCTCGTTGTAAATAATGGTCAATTAGAAATCGTTACTACACCAAACCAAGACAACCCAATTTCTGAAGGTAAAACTCCTATCTTAGGATTAGACGTTTGGGAACATGCTTATTATCTTAAATATCAAAACAAACGTCCAGACTACATTAGCGCTTTCTGGAATGTAGTCAATTGGGAAAAAGTTGACGAATTATATAACGCAGCAAAATAATAAACTTACTGTTGTTTTAGGCTAAAGACACTATGTCTTTAGCCTTTTTTGCGTCATGAATAAATAATACTATAAGAGATAACGATTTTATTTTAAATACTTTGACTTAGAGAGAGGTCAATATTGTTTAGCGATTTTCTACGAACAAATGACATAAAACATTAGCAATCAAAGCCATTTTCATATATCATTTTTAATAGAATGATGGAATAGAGGTCGGTTGAGTTGCTTAAACGATTAAAAGAAAAAACAAACGATGAAAAAATGCGGCAGACGATGAATCTTCGTATTAACTTCATCTTTATTGTCATTGTACTAGCTTTTGTATTAATAGTCTTAAGATTAGGTTATTTGCAAATCGCGCAGGGTGCTCATTTTAATCAAATGATTCGAGAAAGTGACAATGTCACAGTCAATGAATCAGCACCAAGAGGAAGAATTTTAGATAGAAATGGAAATGTTATTGTAGATAATGCTTCAAAAAAAGCGATTACATACACACGTGGTAAAAATACAAGTCAAAAAGAAATTTTAACTACCGCAAAAAAACTTTCAAATATTATAACGATGGACACAGATTCAATTACAACTCGTGATAAAAAAGACTTTTGGATTCAAAAATACCCTGAAAAAGTGAAACAACTTATGAAAAAGGAACAGGCTTTAGTCGAAAATGGAGATATCTCACAAGAACAATTTGATCAATCCTTACGAGACAAAATCAGTGATAAAGATATCAATCAACTCACTAAAAAAGATTTACAAGTATTAGCAATTTACCGCGAAATGTCTCAAGGTACTACTTTAAGTCCAAGGACAATTAAAAAAGAGGGCGTCACAGATGAAGAATATGCGGCTGTTTCTCAACAACTTTCAGATATGCCGGGTATCAATACGAGCATGGACTGGGATCGAAAATACCCTTATGGTAGTACATTGAAGGGCGTTTTAGGTCAAGTTTCTACATCTGAAGAAGGGCTTCCAAAAGAGTTAACTGATGATTATTTATCTAAAGGTTATTCCCGTAATGACCGTGTTGGAAAATCTTATCTCGAACAACAATATGAGAGTGTACTACGTGGTGAAAAGAAAGAAATTCAATATACCACTGATAAATCTGGTGAAATCATAGATTCAAAAGTTATCAATGAAGGTTCTCGCGGTGATGATCTTGTACTTACAATTGATATTGAATTGCAACAAAAAGCAGAATCTTATTTAGAAAAACAAATTGCAAAATTGCGTTCAGAAGGTGCGAAAGATATGGACAGCGCAATGATGGTTGTTCAAGATCCTAAATCTGGTGATATTCTTGCAATGGTAGGTAAAAAAATTAATAAAAATGGTAACTTAACAGATTTCGATATTGGTAATTTCACTACACAATATGCAGTTGGATCTTCAGTCAAAGGCGGAACGCTCTTAGCGGGTTATCAAAATAAAGCCATTCAAGTTGGCCAAGAAATGATAGATGAACCCTTGCATTTCCAAGATGGAGGTACAAAACGTTCATATTTTAATAAGGATGGTCAAGTTCGTATTAATGATAGTGAGGCCTTGATGCATTCATCCAACGTTTATATGTTTAAAACTGCACTCAAAATGGCGGGTTTAGATTATTCTAATAATATGCCTTTGCCGAGTGATGTAAGTGTGCCTGGCCAAAAATTACGTAAAGGACTGAACCAAGTCGGTTTAGGCGTAAAAACAGGTATTGATTTACCAAATGAAGTCACTGGACAAATCGAACCTTTAAAAGATAATCCTGGTAATTATTTAGACCTAGCAATTGGTCAATATGACACGTACTCACCCTTACAACTTGCACAATATGTCTCAACAATTGCAAATGACGGGGTAAGAATTCAACCTCATATCGCTAAAGAAATTCGACAAGCGACACGTGATGATCAACTCGGACCGGTTAAGAAAAGTATTCAGGGACGCGTGCTCAATCATGTGAATAATACACCAGAAGAAATCAAGGAAGTTCAAAAAGGATTTGATATGGCCTTTAATAAAGAAAAAGGCACAGGATATGCAAGTTTTAGTAATACTAAAGTTCGCTCTGCAGGTAAAACTGGAACGGCAGAAGTTTTCCAAGATGGTGAACCGAGAGTTAATTCCACGTATGTAGGTTATGCGCCAGCTGACGATCCGAAGTTATCATTTTCAATCGTCTATACAAATCAACCTGTACCTGAACCTTGGCTAAATGGCGGGGATTTAGGTAGAGATGTGATTAATTACTTCTTTAGTTAAAGCATTACCATTGGTTGAAACCTAATTTCAATGGAACAATATGAACAATTATATTCAAATAATCGCTATTTTATAAAAATGGCACATTAACTAAGAGAGTGGCAGAAATTATCATATTTCCGCCGCTCTTTTTATATTTTCTGTGTACTTCTCCACAATTTCTTAATATTAACACAAAATTTACAATCACTTTATCGATAGTTAACAATTAGTTTGTATGCTAAGTATGTAATCAAAAGTAGTGATTTCAATTACTAGGAGGATGTTTCAATGAAGAAATGGCAAGTACTTGGTACTACAGTTGTTAGTGCATCATTATTATTAGGTGCATGTGGTGGCGCTAGTCAACAAAATAGTGATAACGGTGGCGACAAAAAAAGTGAAAACTCAAATGTAGAAGGAACTGTAAAAGGGAATGGTTCTTCAACCGTTGCACCAATAATTGAAAAATTAAATGAGGAATTTTCTAAAAATCATAGTAAAGCAACAGTAGAAAACGTAACTTCTGGTACAGGGGACGGGTTCAAACAATTTATTGCAGGTAAAACAGATTTCTCAAATGCCTCTCGTCCAATCAAAGATGAAGAAAAACAACAACTTGAAAGTAAAAACATTAAATATACTGAATTTGAAATCGCTAAAGATGGATTAACAATTGCCGTTAATAAAGACAATGACTTTGTCAAAGAACTTACACTTGATGATTTAAAGAAAATCTACTCTGGTCAAGCTAAAAATTGGTCTGATATCAATCCTAAATATCCTAAAAAACCAATTAAAGCTTTCTCACCTGACCAATCACACGGAACTTATGATTTCTTTAGTGAAGAAGTTATGAACAAACAAGACATCAAAGCTGAGAAAAACCAAAATACTGATGTTATTGTAAAATCAGTTCAAGATAACAAAGAAGGTATTGGATTCTTTGCTTACAACTTCTACAAAGAAAACCAAGATAACTTAAAAGCAGTTAAGATTAAAGGTGAAGATGGCAAAGCTATCGAGCCTGATCACAAAACAATTCAAGATGGTTCATACGCTTTAAGTCGTCCATTATTCATCTATGCAAACAACCAAAAACTTAAAGATAACAAAGCTTTCGCTGAATTTATGAAATTTACTTTAGAAGATAAAGGTAAAGCAGCAGAAGCTAAAGGTGTTGATTATGTCGCACTTCCTGAAAAAGATTATAAAGATCAACTTTCAAAATTAGAAAAATTAACTGGTAAAAGTGAGAAGTAATTAGGCAACAATTGAGTATTAAAGGGAATCAAAAGGGACTTGAATTTCTAAGTCCCTTTTTTAAGTAAAGGAGCAAACATGTATGAAATCACAGCATAACGTTCGTGAAATGATCCATAACAAAAGTAAAGTGGGATCGTCAAAAAGTGATAAAATTATGCCGATTATTTTAGCGACTATTGCCGCTATTTCCATTTTGACAACTATTGGTATTGTCATTACCTTGTTAACTGAAACTATTACGTTTTTCACAAGAGTGCCCATGTCAAAGTTCTTTTTAGAAACAGACTGGAATCCATTTAGTGCAAATCCAAAATATGGAATTTGGGCTTTAATTTTAGGTACTTTAAAAATTACACTTATCGCTACAATATTTGCAGTACCTGTTGGGTTAGGTGCAGCCATCTACTTAAGTGAATATGCATCTAAACGTACAAAAAAAATCATTAAACCGATATTAGAGGTATTAGCTGGTATCCCAACTATTGTTTATGGTTTCTTTGCCTTAACATTAGTTACACCTATTTTAAGAGCTATTTTTCCAAGTATTTCTAGTTTTAACGCTATTAGTCCTGGATTAGTCGTTGGCGTCATGATTATTCCAATGATTGCTAGTATGAGTGAAGATGCCATGTCTTCCGTTCCAAATAAAATACGTGAAGGAGCTTTAGGTTTAGGTTCAACCAAACTTGAAATGATTACAAAAGTAATTATACCAGCAGCTACTTCAGGTATTATGGCTTCTATTGTACTCGCAATTTCACGTGCGATAGGTGAGACAATGATTGTATCTTTAGCTGCAGGTTCTAGCCCGACGTTTGATTTAAATTTAACGCATTCTATTCAAACAATGACAGCTTATATCGTACAAGTTTCTCAAGGTGATGCGACAAACGGATCTGACCTTTATTACAGTATTTATGCGGTTGGATTCACATTATTCATTTTCACCTTAATTATGAACTTTATTTCACAATGGATTACGAAGCGTTTCAGAGAGGAGTATTAAAATGAGTTTAATAGATCAATCTGCTGTAGAGAAAAAGCTCTCTGGTCGTATGTCGAAAAACAAAATTTTCAAAGCTTTATTCTTCGCATGTACATTAATTGGATTAATCATTTTAGCGATTCTCATTATAGATATTTTAAGAAAAGGGCTTCCTGTAATGTCAGCTGACTTTTTCACAAATTTCTCTAGTTCATCAGCAAGTACAGCAGGTGTTAAAGGGGCATTAATTGGTACACTGTGGCTAATGATGACGTTGATTCCTATAGCCTTAGTCCTTGGTGTCGGTAGTGCGATTTACTTAGAAGAGTATGCTAAGGATAACGCTTTTACTAAATTCGTAAAAATAAACATTTCGAATTTAGCTTCTGTTCCTTCGATAGTATATGGTTTACTAGGCGCTACAATATTTGTGGCCTTACTAAAATTAGGAAACTCTGTTATTGCAGCTGCACTAACGCTTGCCTTATTAATTCTGCCGGTCATTATCGTAGCTAGCCAAGAGGCCATCCGTGCTGTTCCAAATTCCGTTAAAGAAGCTTCTTACGGTCTAGGCGCTAACAAGTGGCAAACCATCAAAAATGTTGTTTTACCGGCGGCGATACCTGGTATAGTAACAGGTGTTATTTTAGCAATTTCACGTGCAATTGGTGAAACTGCACCGCTTGTTGCTATTGGTATTCCAACGATATTATTACGTACGCCAAACAGTATCTTAGATTCATTTCAAACTTTACCATTACAAATTTATGATTGGGCACGTAAACCTGGATTAGATTTCCAAGCCTTGTCATCAGCAGCGATTATAGTATTGCTTATTATTTTGTTGATTTTGAATACTATAGCTGTAATCATTAGAAATAAATTTTCAAAGAAATATTAATCTATAACGTATAGATTGAAAAGAGGGTTTTCTATGAATAACATAAAAGAACTTGAAAAACATACAGAAAAAGTAAACGATAGTCATGAGAAACAACCGTTTATTGCAAAAGATCAAACCGAAAAACATGAGACATTAAGTGATCGTGAAAGACGTGTCGTATATTCTACACAAAATTTAGACTTATGGTACGGCGAACAACATTCTCTTAAAAATGTTAACCTTGATATTTTAGAAAAAAATGTCACTGCAATCATTGGGCCATCGGGTTCTGGGAAGTCCACATATGTAAAAGCTTTAAATCGTATGGTGGAACTTGTGCCAACAGTAAAAACTTCAGGAAAAATCTTATATCGCGATCAAAATATTTTTGATAAAAGTTATCCTGTAGAAAAATTACGTACAAATGTCGGTATGGTTTTCCAACAACCGAATCCATTTCCTAAATCCATTTACGATAATATTACTTATGGTCCACGCATTCACGGAATTAAAGATAAAAAAATATTAGATGAAATTGTTGAAAAATCTTTGCGCGGAGCTGCGATTTGGGATGAATTAAAAGACCGTTTAGACCAAAACGCCTATGGTTTATCAGGCGGTCAACAACAACGCGTATGTATCGCACGTTGTTTAGCAATTGAACCAGATGTTATTTTGATGGATGAACCTACTTCAGCGCTTGACCCTATTTCTACATTACGTGTAGAGGAATTAGTACAAGACCTTAAAAAGGATTATTCTATCATTATTGTGACGCACAACATGCAACAAGCTGCGCGTGTTTCAGATAAAACTGCATTTTTCTTAAATGGCTATGTAAATGAATACGATGATACTGATAAAATCTTTTCAAACCCTTCAGATAAACAAACTGAAGATTATATTTCAGGAAGATTTGGATAAGCCTATGGTCATTAGAAAACGCTATGAAGGACAGTTAAACGAGTTATTTAAAGATATTCGCACACTGGGTCTTCGCACTTATTCAATGATAGATCAATCTATTCGTGTTCTAACAGATAGCCAAGTCACACATGCAAGAAAAATCATAAAAAATGATACTGAAATTAATAAACTTGAATATGATGTTAATGAAAAAGTAGTCATGTTGATTACGAAACAACAGCCAATGGCGAAAGATTTACGTTTAATGATGTCAGCGTTAAAAATTGCTTCAGAGTTTGAAAGAATGGGTGACAACGCCGCAAATATTGCCAAAATCCGTACACGTGTTAAATTTTCAGACAAGTATCTCGTTATGAGATTAGAAGCCATGGGCCGACTAGCCTTATTGATGCTTAAAGATTTGAATGATGCGGCAAAAGATGATGATTTAGATTTAGTGAAAGAAATTATCGAACGAGATAAGGATATCGATGATTTGTACAAACAAATTGTCAACTCATCATACTTAATCGATAACGATCCCTTTGTGGCAGGACAAGCACATTTAGTCGCTAGATATTTAGAACGTATTGGTGACCATATTGTTAACATCGCCGAACATATTTATTATTTTATTACTGGTGAACGTTACGAATCATATGACAATTAACTCTTCCCATTTAAGTTCGAAGATGGTATGATAATAAAGTCGTATTTTAAGAAAGATGAGGAGGGTTTATATGCGTGTCAACGTAACTCTTGCTTGTACAGAATGTGGAGATCGTAACTACATTTCAACTAAAAACAAACGAACAAATCCAGAACGTATTGAAATGAAAAAATTCTGTGCTCGCGAAAACAAACATACATTACATCGTGAAACTAAATAATTTATTCTTGGGCTAGAACACCTTGTGTTCTAGCTATTTTTTTAAGTGTTTTGTACTATATTTGAAGGCTACAAAATACTGTTGTTTTAAAAATGTCTCGTGACTTCATCCTCCTCATATTTTTTAACTGTCTTTTCATGACATTGTAAATAGGGCACGCTATAATATACATATATACTAGAGGAGGGACAAAATATGAGTAAAAAAGAAATGCGAAAATCAACGCTTGCTTTGATGCGAGGACTTAATAAAAACGTTAAATCAAAAGCAGATTCCTTTTTGTTTCAGCAACTCATTGAACATGACAAATTTAAAAATGCTCAAAATATTGGGGTTGTTTTATCTATGCCTCATGAGGTTGAAACAGATTCGATAATTAAATACGCCCTTGAGCAAAATAAATCAGTTTTTGTACCTTCTACGAATTATGATGCGCATATTATGCAGTTTCAACAACTTGAAAAACTTGACCAAGTGGAACTAGATGAAAAATCTATTCGATACGTTAATGCAGATACATTAATTCATAATGAATTAGATTTAGTCATTGTACCTGGAGTTGTATTCAATCATGCTGGTTATCGTATTGGTTACGGTGGCGGTTATTTCGATCAGTTTCTTTCTAAATATCAGCCTTCAACGATAAGTTTAATATATGATATCCAATTATCCGATCAATTACCTGTAGAACCCCATGACTATCCGGTACAAGAATTAATCATTGCAAAAACATAGCACAACGGAGGCCGTATATGTTAGAAGAAAAATATCAGTGGAAAGCTGCCTATCTATGGATAAAATATTTACATTATCAATGTGTTCATTATGATAAAGAGAAAAACGAAGTGTGGTTAGCACATCACAAAAGAGGTCACATTGTCATTTTTAAATATGATGATTTTACGACTCAAGAATTAAAGTTTACTTATGAAAGACTAAAAGAACATCAGCATGACATCGATCATTTTTTAACGTTTAAAGTCCGAAAATATGATGTCTATTTACTAAATGAAAAGGAAATGGATATCAGCGCTTTTCACACGCACCATCCTGTAAAAATACAATTTCATCAAATAAAATCCAAAAAGGAATTGTTACAACTTAATAAACATCCTTTGTTAAATAGAGAATTGCGTTCTAAGGATACAAAACCACTCACATATTTTAAACAACGCACACTGAATCAAAATCCAATTGAACATGCCATGTACCGGTTCGCACCTATGACTTATAGTTTAATTGCGATAAATGTCCTTATTTGGCTATGTATATTATTATTTGTCCCACATAAAACTGATTTAGAAATCATCAGTTTAGGTGCGCTTTCACATTTTAATTTTGTACATGGCGAAATTTATAGATTAATTACTTCTCTATTTTTACATTTGAATTTTGAGCATTTACTGTTTAACATGCTTTCGCTTTTTATTTTTGGTAAACTTGTTGAATCCTTTATTGGCCACTGGCGAACACTCGTCGTTTATCTTTTTGCCGGCGTAATGGGAAACCTCTTTTCACTTGCGTTTATCAATTCAAGTTTCTCTTTAGGGGCGAGTGGCGCAATATTTGGTCTATTAGGCGCACTAATCGCTATGATGCTCATAAGTCAAAAATTCACACAAAAAATGATGTTACAGATAATAGTTGCTGCGATTATAATGGCGGTTATTACGCTATTTATGCGCAACGTAAATATTATTGCTCATCTTACTGGTCTCTTTGCCGGAGGTTTCATCGTTTACATAGGATATTACTACAAAACATATAAAAAGGGGTTTAAAATTCTTTTAATCATCTTAGGTATCCTAGTTGTTGGCCTGTTAATTCGTATTTTTTTAATCGATGATATTAACATTTATAATAAAATAGTACAGAACGAAATGAATAATGGTGAATTATCAGAAGCGAAACATATGATTCGTGAAACAATGGATAAAGGCTATGCTGACGATGAAACTTATTACCTTTCAGGATTAGTTATAGCGGCTAAAGATTCAAAAGCAGAAGCGATGGCTGAATGGGAAAGAGGATTACGAATATTCCCAAAATCTGTCCCTCTGAATTACCAAATGGCCATAGCTAACCGTTCACTCGGCGATAATAAAAGTGCCAAAAAATTTGTCAAACAAGCTTTAAATAGTAATCCTCAAAATAAAAACGCTATCAATTTAAAAAAAGAACTGGATGATTAACATGCAGACCAATCTCAAAACATTTTATGATGTTTTACAATTATTAAAACAATTCGGCTTCATTATTTACTTTGACAATGAAGATGATATGCTAGAAATGATAGAGCAAGAGATCAGAACGCTTTATAAACATGAACTAATCAATAACGAAACGTTCATACAATCAAAATTGTTAATTAATCAAAGAAGGATGAAACGCGGATGAAAAAAGATTTAATTTTAGCTGCCGATGTTGGTGGCACAACTTGTAAACTTGGTATCTTTAATGATCAACTCGAACGTATAGCAAAATGGTCAATAGAGACAGATATATCAGATCCGAGCGGACGAGTTCTTCTTGAACAAATTTATACGGCTTTCGTAAAAAAATGTAAAGACATGCACTTGGATATGAGCCGAGTGATTGGTTTAGGGATTGGTATCCCGGGCCCAGTTGAATTTGAAACAGGAATTATCCATGGTGCAGTAAATTTAAATTGGCCAAGTAAAGTCAATGTTAAGGCAATACTTTCTGAATTTGTAGGTTTTCCCGTCTATGTCGATAATGATGCAAATGTTGCAGCGCTAGGTGAAAAACACAATGGGGCAGGTAATCAAGCCGATGATGTGGTTGCCATAACTTTGGGTACAGGTTTAGGTGGGGGCATCATCTCAAATGGAGAAATTGTCCACGGTCACAATGGTTCTGGTGCTGAACTAGGACACATACGTGTCGACCATGATCAACGTTTTCAGTGTAATTGTGGCAAATCTGGCTGTATTGAAACTGTCGCCTCTGCAACAGGTGTCGTTAATTTAGTTAACTTTTATTATCCTAAATTAACTTTTAAATCCTCTATATTACCTTTAATTAAAGAAAATAGAGTCACAGCTAAAGCTGTATTCGATGCAGCTAAGGCCGGTGATCAGTTCTGTATATTTATTACTGAACGTGTCGCCCAGCATATTGCTTATTTAGCAAGTATTATAAGTGTGACAACAAACCCAAGGTATATTATTTTAGGTGGGGGCATGTCAGAAGCGGGTGACATTTTAATTGAAAATATCAAAACAGAATATCGACACCTTACTTTCACACCCGCCCAAGAAAATACAGAAATCGTAAGAGCGAAACTTGGAAACGATGCCGGTATTACAGGAGCTGCCGGATTAATTAAAACTTATGTTATTGAAAAGGAGCGTATTTAATTGGCTATTGTTGATGTTGTAGTAATACCTGTAGGTACAAATGGACCTAGTGTAAGTAAATACATTGCGGAAATTCAAGTTGAACTTGAAAAATTCAAACAACAGGGAAAAATCGATTATCAACTTACACCGATGAACACCTTAATAGAAGGGGATTTAGAAGATTTACTAGAGGTTGTTAAAACGATACACGAACTTCCATTTAATAAAGGATTAGATCGTGTATGTACAAATATTCGTATTGATGATCGAAGAGACAAAAAGCGGAAAATGAATGACAAATTAAAATCTGTTCAAAAACATTTATCATAAAGGGGAATGTAAGATGGAGATCTCATATTTACCATTAGGTTTTGTGAGTACTAATACTTATTTTGTTACGAATGATTCGTCACTTCTTTTAATTGACCCAGCAGGCGAATCTCATAAAATCATTAATAAAATTAAAGAACTAAATAAGCCCTTAGTTGCTATTTTACTTACTCATGCACATTTTGATCATATTGCCGCATTAGATGATATATTAGCGGAATATGATGTTCCAGTCTATATGCACGAAAATGAAATTGATTTTCTTCAAAACCCTGAAAAAAATGGGTCAGCAAAATTCAAAGAAATGGGACTTCCAATTATTACAAGTAAAGCATCACCAAAAACAATATCTGAAGGCAAAATAGCTTTACATGGTTTTGATATAGATGTTTTATTTACACCTGGTCATTCACCTGGTAGTCTCTCGTATGTCTTTAAGGATTTTGCTGTTGTAGGGGATACATTATTTAATAATGGTATTGGACGTACAGATTTATATCAAGGTGACTATGAAACTTTAGTCGACTCTATTAAAGAAAAACTTTTCGAACTAGACGAAACAATGCCTATTTATCCAGGCCATGGTGCAAGCACGACAATTGAAAATGAATATTTTAATCCATATTTAAATGGTTAAAAAGAAATTCCCACACCTCTTACGTGTATATCAATGTAAGGGGTGATTTTTTATGCAGTTATTATTAGACCATGTATTACAGTATGCCATAACCCATGACGCTTCAGATGTCCACTTTATTCCAACCGCTTCCCAAGTTGATGTAAAATTGAGAATAAAAGATAACTTAAAGACATTTGACACTCTGAATCTAGAGACATACCAAAGAATTTTAACTTTACTCAAGTTCAAATCAGGTTTAGATGTTTCTTCACGCCATAGAGCTCAAAGTGGGCGATACATCTATGAGTACCAAGAACTGTATTATTTGCGTGTTTCTACATTACCACTAAACTTGGGCACTGAAAGTTGTGTAATAAGAATAACGCCGCAAATATTTCAGACAGACAAACTTCAAACCACTAACGACATTCGTAAAATAATGGAGAAAAAACAAGGACTCATCTTATTTAGTGGCCCAACAGGAGCTGGTAAAAGTACACTCATGTATCAAATGGTCGTTTATGCTAAAGAAATATTAAATTTAAATATTATTACTATAGAAGACCCTGTAGAGCAGCTCGTTAATGGCATTACTCAAATTTCTGTAAATGAAAAAGCAGACATCACATATGGTAGTTCTCTTAAAGCTATTTTACGTTGTGATCCTGATGTTATATTAATCGGGGAGATACGAGACAAACAAATTGCCAAAGAAGTGACGCAAGCAAGTTTAAGTGGACATCTCGTCTTGTCAACGATTCATGCGAATGATTGTCAAGGTGTCTTATTAAGACTCATTGAAATGGGCATTACCAAACAAGATTTAATACAATCATTAAATATGATCGTTAATCAAAGACTAATCACAACTAAAAACAACGATAGAAGATTAGTCTATGAAACCATGACAAGTTTAGACATTCAATACTTTCTAAACCACAATTTTACATTGCCAGATTCATTTAAAAGTTTAAGTGAAAAACTTTATGACTTACAAAAGGAAGGGGAGATTGATGAACAAACTTTACGAAAGTATAAAAAATAAATATCAAATGTACTTACTAAAAAAACAGCATTTAACTCTAATGATTCGCTTGCACGCATTATTATCTCATGGATTTACCCTTGTAGAAGCCATGACTTTTCTATTCAAACAATTAAATGTAAAAGATAAAACACTTGTAAATAGCTTCACACTAATGCTTAAGAATGGAAGTACATGCTATGAACTTCTGAAATTCTTAAAATTTCCTAACACTATCCTCATGCAGCTGTATTTTGCAGAAAGGTACAGTACCCTTCCAAGTACGTTAAAACAATGTCACATTTTCTACAAGCAAAATCAAAAATTAGTTTCCCAATTTTATAAAAGTATTCAGTATCCTTTATTGTTATTACTCATTTTTATCTTTTTAATTATTATTTTAAATCATACTGTGATGCCTGAATTTCAATCGATGTACCAGTCTATGGACATCAAAGAAAATCCGTTGCAACATATGCTACAACGTTTTATTGCCTATTTTCCATATATTTTCCTCATAACTTTAATTATTTGCCTTTTGTTTTATTACTTATTTAAGAAATGGTTAAACCGACAATCCATGTCTCGGCAAATCAAAATTTTATCTCATTTGCCCATATTGAAAAGCTATTATCGTCTTTACATCACTTACCAAATCACTAACCAATTTGCTTTATTTTTTAAAAATGGAATATCACTTAACGATATCGTTCACATTTATATGAAACAAAAAGAAAGCCTTTTTTTACAATACCTTGGAGTCACACTACGAGATGAACTTAATGAAGGGAAACAGTTTACTGATATTATGCGTCAATTCTCATGTTTTGAACCTAGATTTATCGATTATATCGAGCAAGGTGAGAAAAGGGACAAATTGGATATTGAATTAATAATATATTCTCAATTTTTACTTGATCATATTCAAGAATATATTAGAAAGCATATTAGCTTTATCCAACCCATTATGTTTGTTTTAATTGGATGTCTTATTCTTTCAGTTTATTTAGTAATGATGTTACCGATTTTTGAAATGATTCAAACAATTGAAAAGTAAAAGGAGAAATTATGATGAAATTATTTAAAAAGTTAAAAGAAAACAAGGGGTTTACGTTAATTGAAATGCTTTTAGTTTTGTTAATTATAAGTGTACTTTTAATACTAATTATTCCTAATATTGCTAAACAATCAGAACATATTCAAAAAACAGGTTGTTCAGCACAACTTAAATTAGTCGAAAGTCAAATTGAAGCATATACTTTGAAATTTAATCGAAAACCTTCAACAATCGACGAACTTGTTCAAGAAGGTTATATCAAAGAAAATCAAAAATCATGCAAAAATGGAGACACCATCATATTACGTGGCGGAGAAGCCGTTGTTTCATAAAGAAGGATTTACTTTAATAGAATTTTTATTGGTTCTTACGATTATTTCTTTAACTTTGTTTTTAACTGTTACAAATCAGCAATCCCTCATTCCTACATTTGATTTAGAAACACAAGTAGCTAAGCTCACAAGTGAAATTGATTACTATCAGTCTCTAGCTATTAAACACAAACAACCCGTATTACTTGTATTTCGTCCGTACCATAATGACATTAAAATACAAATAGGAAATGAAAAACCTTTTTATGATTCATTGTCACCACTCATTTTATTAAATTCATCGAACCTTGATTACATTCAATTTAATACTCATGGACACATTACAAAGTTTGGAACTTTAAAGTTCTTATATCACCAGCAGAAGTTTAAACTCATTTTCCACATTGAACAAGGGAGGTATCGTGTATCTTTAGAAAACTAAACAATGGATATATTTACCTTGAATCACTTTTTAGTTTAATGATTATTACAATTATTTGTTTTTCATTTATTCCATTGATACATCAATTAGAAAGTACTTATATCTTGACCAAACAAGAGCTTGAATTAAAAAGAACACTTTTTAATGTTATTAAGGTTAACATTCCTAAAGAAAGGCAACAATTTTCAAAATATGAAGTTTATTCAACAAAGCAGCAACTCTGTATTCAAGATAAAGAAAACAATCAAAAATATTGTCGCTCAAAAAAAGGGATTCACACTCATTGAAACTACAATAGGTTTCATGATTCAATCTATACTTATTGCTATCATTCCTATTTTATTTTACGTATTAATACAATTTAAATCGCTTGTTATTTACGATGATACTTATACATTTGAATTAATGGTCAAAGAATTAAGTGATTCTATTGGTAAAGCACAATTATCTCAAATAAAAGTTGAACATCATAAAATTACATTGCCATTACAACACGAAACCATCACATACGCTTATGATAATCAAAAATTAATAAAAACAGTGAATGGTAAAGGTAATATTACTGTTTTACATCAAGTGTCTGAAGCCAAATTCAAAAAAGTATATAAACATCATCTCCTCATGAATATTAAATATAAAGTTGGTAAGGAGTGGAGATCTCATGAAGTTCTCTTCTAAACAAGGTTTTACATTGCCACTCGTATTTGCCATTTTTAGTATATACTTACTGTTTACTTCTTTTTATTTGTCGGTATATAGTCTAAAATTAAAATCATTGGATGCATTAAATTACGTATATGACAATGCAATGAATAAAATTTTAGAGGAAAGGAAAACCACAAATGATGAATAACCGTCACCCCATTCTTCTAATCGGATTTATGGGCTCAGGGAAAACAACTATTGGACAGATGCTCGCACGTGATCTTCAATTAGATTTCGTTGACTTAGATGCAGTGATAGTTCAACACGAACAAAAAACTATCCCTCAAATATTTGAAACATTTGGAGAAGAGGGTTTTCGTAAACGTGAATATAATCAATTAAAAAAACAACTAACCTCAGCCAAAATCATTGCCACTGGTGGAGGAATTGTAGAATTTAAAAAGAGTTTTCAATTGCTAAAAAGTAAAGAAATCACAATAATATGGCTAGATGCGCCATTCCAAACTCTATATAATCGCGTACATAATGATAGTAATCGACCAAATGCTCACGCCAAATCATTTTCGAGTTTAAAAAACTTGTATTTAAGTCGTATTTCAAGATATAATGAAATCGCATTCATCAAGGTGAATACTGATAAATCATTAAGTATTGTTCTTGATGAAATTAAAAAGGCACTATTTGCGAATGATCAATATTAGAGAGAATGGTTAAATCCATCGCCGAAGGAGCAAGTAATTTAAATTATGAATCTCTCAGGCAAAAGGATAATATTGTGACGCATTCCTGAAGGTATCGCAACAGGGAAGTATCAATACTTCCCTGTTTTTCATTATTAAGAGGAGGATGTTACATGGTGGAAAATTTAAAACAAACACCATTATATCAACATTACGTTGATGCAGGTGCGAAAATTGTAGAATTTGGTGGTTGGGCTATGCCAGTCCAATTCACAAGTATCAAAGAAGAACATAATGCTGTCCGTACTAAAGCAGGCTTATTTGATGTAAGTCATATGGGGGAAATTTTAGTAGAGGGTGCACAAGCAGATGACTTAGTTCAATACGTTTTAACGAACGATACAACTTTGCTTACTACTGAAAACGCACATTATACGACACTTTGTAATGAAAAAGGTGGCGTTATCGATGACCTAGTTACTTACAAATTAGATGATAAAAGATATTTACTTGTTGTGAACGCAGCAAATACTGAGAAAGACTTTAATTGGATTCAAAAACAGTCAAATGATTTTGATGTGACAGTTAAAAATGTATCAGAGGAATATGGTCAACTTGCTATACAAGGTCCTAATGCCCGTGACATTATTCAAAAGCACGTTTCAGAAGATGTAAGTCAAATGAAAATGTTTGAATTCAAACAGAACGTTGAACTATTTGGTAAAAATGTCATTCTTTCTCAATCTGGTTATACAGGTGAAGATGGTTTTGAAATATATTGTAACTCAGAGGACACAACAACAATTTGGGACGAATTATTAAAAGAAGACGTAACTCCATGTGGATTAGGTGCACGTGATACATTGCGACTTGAAGCTGGTTTACCATTACATGGCCAAGATTTAACTGAAGAAATCACGCCATATGAAGGTGGTATTGCGTTTGCCGTTAAACCACTTATTGATGCTGACTTTATTGGTAAATCCGTATTAAAAGAGCAAAAAGAAAATGGAGCGCCTCGCCGTACTGTAGGTCTAAAAATGATTGATAAAGGTATTCCTCGTACAGGTTATACAATTTTAAATACAGAAGGCAAAGAAATTGGCGTTGTAACTTCTGGTACACAATCACCATCCACAGGTAATTCTATCGGTTTAGGTATTATTGACCGTAATGAGTTTGAAATGGGCAAAGAAGTTGTCATTCAAGTGCGTAAACGTCAAGTTAAAGCACAGATCGTTAAGAAAAATCAAATTAAAAAATAAGGGGTGGACAAATTGAGTCATCGTTATATTCCATTAACAGAGAAAGACCAAAAAGAAATGCTAGACACTATTGGTGTTAGCTCAATCGCTGAACTTTTTGGAGACGTTCCTGAAAATGTTTACTTAGATAGAGATTTAAACATTGCAGATGCAGAGGCTGAAACGCAACTATTAAAAAGATTAAATAGAGTAGCTAGCAAAAATATAACAAAAGAAACACATGCGAGTTTCCTTGGGGCTGGGGTTTATGACCACTATACGCCATCAGTTGTGGACGCAATGATTTCTCGTTCTGAGTTCTACACTGCATACACACCTTACCAACCTGAAATTTCACAAGGTGAATTACAAGCGATTTTCGAATTCCAAACAATGATTTGTGAACTAACAGGAATGGATGTTGCGAACTCATCTATGTATGATGGTATTACAAGTTTCGCAGAAGCATGTATCCTCGCATGGGACAAAACTAAAAAAAGAAAACTTGTTGTTTCTAAAGGAATGCACTATCAAGCCCTTCAAGTACTTCACACTTATTCACAAAGTCGTGAGCAATACGAAGTTGTAGAAGTTGATTTAGATGGTACAATTACTGATCTTGCTAAATTGGAAGAAGTCATTGATGATGATACTGCAGCAGTTGCAGTTCAATATCCAAACTTCTATGGATCTATTGAAGACTTAGAAAAAATCAAATCTTTCATTGAAGGTACAAAAGCCTTATTTATTGTCTATGCAAATCCTTTAGCACTTGGATTATTAACACCTCCTGGTGAATTTGGTGCTGATATTGTAGTTGGTGATACTCAAGTATTTGGTATTCCATCACAATTTGGTGGACCACACTGTGGTTACTTTGCAACAACTAAAAAGTTAATGCGTAAAATTCCAGGTCGTTTAGTAGGTCAAACTCAAGATGATCACGGAAATAGAGGATTTGTATTAACATTACAAGCACGCGAACAACACATTCGTCGTGAAACTGCGACATCAAATATTTGTTCAAACCAAGCACTTAATGCATTGGCATCATCTATTGCAATGTCTGCCTTAGGTAAACAAGGACTCCAAGATATCGCAATCCAAAACATCGAAAACGCCAACTATGCTAAAGAACAATTTAAATCTAATGGTTTTGAAGTTTTAGAGGGAACTTCTTATAATGAGTTCGTTGTCAAATTTGACTCTTCAATCGAAGAAATCAATAAGAAATTATTAGATGAAGGTTTTATTGGTGGCTTTGATTTAGGTGCTGTAGATGACCAATTCAAAAATCATATGTTAGTTGCAGTTACAGAACTTCGTACTAAAGACGAAATTGATACATTCGTGAAGAAAGCAGGTGAGCTTAATGGTAAGTAAATCAAGTCCATTAATTTTTGAACGCTCTAAAGAAGGTAGATTTGCATATTCATTACCACCAAAAGAAATTGACAACGGGGTCGCAGAAAAAATATTAGATGATAAATTTATTCGTAAAAGCAAAGCTGAATTCCCAGAAGTGGCAGAACTTGACTTAGTACGTCACTACACTGAACTTTCTAATAAAAACTTCGGTGTCGATACTGGTTTTTATCCTTTAGGTTCTTGTACAATGAAATACAATCCTAAAGTCAACGAAAAAGTAGCTAGAATCGGTGGTTTTGCTGAAGCTCATCCATTACAAGATGTTGATCAAATTCAAGGTTCATTAGAAATCATTTATAGTTTACAAGAAGAATTAAAAGAAATTACAGGTATGGATGAAATTACGCTTCAACCTGCTGCAGGGGCACATGGTGAATGGACAGCACTTATGGTATTTAAAGCTTATCACCTTAAAAATGGTGATACGCAACGTGATGAAGTTATCGTACCTGACTCAGCACATGGTACGAACCCAGCTTCTGCTCACTTTGCTGGCTTCAAATCGGTAACGGTTAAATCTAATGAAAAAGGCGAAGTAGATATCGATCACCTTAAAGAATTAGTAGGTGATAAAACTGCAGCCATCATGTTAACAAACCCTAATACTTTAGGTATTTTCGAAACTAACATTATGGAAATTCGTGATATTGTACACGAAGCTGGCGGTCTTTTATACTATGATGGCGCAAACTTAAATGCGATTATGGATAAAGTACGTCCTGGAGATATGGGATTTGATGCGGTTCATTTAAATCTTCATAAAACATTCACAGGTCCACATGGCGGTGGCGGTCCTGGTTCAGGTCCAATCGGTGTGAAAAAAGAATTACGTCAATTCTTACCGAAACCTCTTGTTGTGAAAAATGGAGACCGTTTTGTTTATGATAATGATATCGAGTATTCTATCGGACGTGTTAAACCGTTCTATGGTAACTTTGGTATTTATCTTCGTGCTTACACTTATATCCGTACAATGGGATATAAAGGTCTTAAAGAAGTGTCAGAAGCGGCAGTACTTAATGCCAACTACATTAAAGCACGCTTAAAAGACACATTTGTCATTCCATTTGATCAATACTGTAAACATGAATTTGTACTTAGTGGAACGAAACAGAAAAAACTTGGTGTCCGTACTTTAGATATGGCTAAACGTCTTCTTGATTTTGGTGTTCACCCACCAACAGTCTACTTCCCATTAAATGTTGAGGAAGGTATGATGATTGAACCAACAGAAACAGAATCTAAAGAAACTCTAGATTATTTCTGCGATGCGTTATTGCAAATTGCTAAAGAAGCGGAAGAAGACCCTGATAAAGTTTTAGAAGCACCACACACAACAATTATTGATCGTCTCGATGAAACAACTGCTGCACGTAAACCAATCCTTAAATTTGAAGGACTCAAAGCAGAAAAAGAATAGTGATATATGTATTAAAAATGCCTAGGCTCCTTTGCCTAGGCATTTTTATGTATAAGACCACAAAAAAGGGATGGATGCCAATCATCCAATCCCCATAAAAGTACGTCTATTTAGATGCTATAAAGGTTTTAGTAAAAGTTTGTTTCAAGGAACCTCTTATTTTTTAGATTTAATCTTTCCTGTCCACTTTTTATAGCCGCCTTTAAGCATATATAACTCTTTATATCCTTTTTTCTTCAACGTACGTGCGGCTCTATAGCTGGCTATCCCATTCGCATCGATTAAATAAATTGGCTGGTCTTTACGTAACCCTTGATATCTTTGTCGAAACATCGTCATTGGAATATTACGTGCGCCATTGATATGGCCATAATCATAATCTGCTTTTTCTCTTAAATCAATCACTTGCGCTTTACGTAGCCCTTGCTGGAAATCTTCTTGATTAAGTTCTGTCACTGCTTTTTTGTTTAAGAAAAAGTTTAGAAGCATCCATGCAATGACAGCTACAAGAACAATTATAGCGATTATCATAACGTTGCTCATCTTGCATCCTCCCTAAATTACCGATATTATTAT
Organism: Staphylococcus sp. 11511212; assembly: GCF_011394755.1. NCBI lineage: Bacteria > Bacillati > Bacillota > Bacilli > Caryophanales > Staphylococcaceae > Staphylococcus > Staphylococcus sp. 11511212. Next base: position 306,137 of record NZ_JAANBQ010000003.1, read on the forward strand.
TATAAAGGTGATATGCAAATTTATCAAAATTTTTTAACGATAAATCAATTACTTTTAAACAGATTCAATTTTAAGGATCTCTTTAAATTTTTAGACAATGAGGGAGTTTTTCACATGACTGAAACATGGCATTTTATTAATACAGGGAAACGTGATCCATATTATAATATGGCTTTTGATGAGGCATTATTAAATTTCGTTTCACGAGGTGAAATAGATCCGGTCATCCGCTTCTATACATGGAATCCACCAACGTTATCCATAGGATATTTTCAACGTCTTGAAAAAGAAATCGACATTGCCAAAGTAGAAGAAAAGGGGTACGGCTTAGTTCGTAGACAAACCGGGGGGCGTGGTGTCCTTCATGACAAAGAACTCACTTATAGTGTTATTGTTCCAGAATCACATCCAGCTATGCCTAAGACGGTTACTGAGGCTTATAGAATCATATCTACCGGTTTACTAGAAGGGTTCAAACTTCTAGGCTTCGATGCTTATTTTTCAGTACCACGTTCAAAGGAAGAGCGTGAAAAATTGAAACAACCGAGAAGCTCTGTTTGTTTTGATGCACCAAGTTGGTATGAGTTGGTCGTCGAAGGTAAGAAAATTGCTGGAAGTGCTCAGACTCGCCAAAAAGGTGTCATCCTACAACATGGCTCTATTCTACAAGATGTTGATATCGATGATTTATTTGATATGTTTATCTTTAAAAATACGCGACTAAAAGATAAAATGAAAGAGGCTTTTGTAGATAAAGCGATTGCCATTAATGACCTTTCTGATAAAAAAGTAAGTTTAGAAGAAATGGAGCATGCCTTTTATGAGGGTTTTAAAAAAGGGTTAGATATTGAATTTAAACCTTTAGAACTTTCAGAGGCACAATTACAAGAAGTGGAAGAACTATGTGAAAAATATCGTTCTAAAGAATTTTTATATCGTAAATAAACAAAAAAGCACTGTTTGTCTCAATCAAAGAGATACAGTGCCTTTTTTATTAACGTCGACGTCGTATTTTATTTTTCCATACGGCTTTTTTATATTTTCGTTGATCCGGTGTTAAAAAGAAAAAGAAATAAATCAAAAAAATAATCCCTAAAAATATAATTACCACTATAAGGGTGTTCACCAAACTAAACAAAACAGCGTCTAAGTTAAATAATAGCCCTATAATAGCAACAGCTATAATAATCCCAAAAAATATATTCTGTAATGCTTTCATGATTTTCTCCTTTACTGATTCTCAGTTGAATTTACGTTGACTTCCAAATTAACGAGTTCCTGTCTTCCTTTATTAATTTGTTTAAGATCTTTTTTATCGTATCCTTTTTTAATGTCATTGAAAGATGACTTAATTTGTTGTTGTAGTTTTTGGACCTCCTTGTCTTGTTTTTTAATTTCACTGTTCTTTTTGATTTCTGAGGAATCTATGTTGTCTTTATAGGTCGAAACAGCCTCTTCATGGTCACTGATAATAGCATCCAATTGGTCATTTACATCATTATTTTTCTTGTTTTTGAGTACTTCTTTATCAATCTTTTGATATTCATTAATCAAGTGAGTGAGTTCATTATAATAATCAGAGGAAACTTTTAAATAATCAGACATGGTTTGATTCTTTTTCGCTTGCCTTTTATTTTGATTATCTTTATCCAATGCTTCCAATTGTTTTTGCTTTTGCGCATTTTCATTCTTAATTTCTTGGTTTTCTAGTTTGAGATCATGATTTTTATCGCTTAATTTAGTACTTTTTTCTTCTAAAGGCAATAAATTTTGACTCCCACAGGCTGTTAATAAAATTGAAGATACGAGAAATAGACTTGCTACCTTTTTCATAACTGACTCCTAATCCAAAGTTTTTCACTATACAAGTATTTATTTTACGGTATCATAGAAGTAATCACAAATAAATAAGGGGGCAAATTTTATGAATATAAGACTCAAAAAAGTCAAAGCATTGTTAGAAAAAAAACAACTTGATGGTATTGTGATTTTAACAGACTTCAATCGTCGATACCTTTCAGGGTTTACTGGCTCTAGTGGTGGATTGTTAATCACTAAAGATAAAAATATTCTTTTGACAGATTTTAGATATATAGAACAAGCAACAAAACAAGCACCTGATTTTCAAATTATTCAACATACAAAACCTTTATTAGATGAGATGGTTGAGCAATTTAAAACATCTCATTTGTCAAACATTGGTTTTGAGAGTCATCTCGTTTCTTATGATACATTTTTAAATTTAAATAGAGGGCGCCATGACCTTATTACTTTAGGAGACGAAATCGAAAAAATTCGCATGGTCAAAGACGATAACGAAATTCAATCCATTGATAAAGCCGCAAAAATTGTTGATGATGCATACCACTACATATTAAAAATTGTCGAACCAGGCATGACTGAAAAAGAGGTTAAGGCCCATTTAGAAAGTAAAATGTTACACTTAGGCTCTGAAAAAACATCATTTGATACGATTGTTGCTTCAGGCTATCGGGGCGCATTACCACATGGGATTGCCACTGATAAAGTTATTGAAAAAGGCGATATGGTCACTTTAGACTTTGGCGCTTATTATGATGGTTATGCTTCTGATATCACGCGCACATTTGCTGTAGGTGAGCCAAGTGCTAAAATGAAAGAAATTTATGAAATTGTGTTAAAAAGTCAAGAAACAGCTGTAGCTCAAATTCGCCCTGGCATGACAGGTAAAGAAATAGATTCTATTGCTAGAAAAATAATAGAGGACGCTGGATATGGTTCAAATTTCGGTCATTCTCTAGGTCATGGCGTAGGGCTCAATGTACATGAAATGCCAAACCTATCTCAAAAATCGCATCAAGTACTGGAGCCTAACCATGTTGTCACAATTGAACCGGGGATTTACGTGGAAGGTGTAGGCGGAGTCAGAATAGAAGATGACATTTTAATTACTGAAAATGGAGGTCGACGCTTTACTAATTCAACAAAAGACCTTATTATTTTATAAGAGAGTGATACTTGAGGAGGAAAATGCATGATTTCTGTAAATGATTTCAAAACAGGTTTAACAATTTCAGTTGATAACGGGATTTGGAAAGTAATTGAATTTCAACACGTTAAACCAGGAAAAGGATCTGCATTCGTAAGATCTAAATTACGTAATTTACGTACGGGTGCTATCCAAGAAAAAACTTTTCGTGCAGGTGAAAAGGTAGAACCTGCTATGATTGAAAATCGTCGTATGCAATATTTATATGCTGACGGGGACAACCATGTATTTATGGATAATGAATCTTTTGAGCAAACTGAATTAACAACAGCTTATTTAGAACATGAATTAAAATTCCTTAAAGCAAATATGGATGTTCAAATTCAAACATACGAAGGTGAAACAATTGGAGTAGAACTCCCAAAAACTGTTGAACTTCAAGTGACTGAAACAGAACCTGGTATTAAAGGTGATACAGCAACTGGTGCTACTAAATCAGCGACAGTTGAAACTGGTTACACACTAAATGTGCCGTTATTCGTAAACGAAGGTGATACGTTAGTGATTAACACTACTGACGGTAGTTATGTATCACGTGCATAATTTTCTCATTAATAAGAGCGTTTTTATCTTTATTCAATGTAGAATAATTAAGCATTAATAAGTTAGTTGTAATAAAATAATCAATTTGGGGTTGGACATGAATGGATGTGCCAACCCCGTTTTACTGTATCATCCACTGGTATTTGCTTGAATTGGTCCATTTCCTCAAGTAAAATAGTATGATAGAAATAATTCAATCATAAGGGAGAAACATTATGAATTTTAAAGAGATTAAAGAGTTAATTGAAATTTTAAGTGACTCTAATTTAACTGAAATTAATATTGAGGATAAAGGGACAGTTGTTAATCTGAAAAAAGAAAAAGAATTGGTGACACAACAAGTTACAGCAGTTGCACCGACAAACATTGCACCTGCTAGCGCTGAACCTCAAGTGGTACAATCTGATGTTTCGAATAATGAAGTAAAACAAGATGATAATTTACAAACAATTACAGCTCCTATGGTAGGGACTTTTTATAAATCTCCTTCACCAGAAGAAAATCCATATGTACAAGTTGGAGACCAAGTTTCTGCAAATACAACAGTATGTATTTTAGAAGCAATGAAACTTTTCAATGAAATTCAAGCAGAAGTTTCAGGTGAAATCGTTGAAATTCTTGTAGAAGATGGACAAATGGTTGAGTATGGCCAAGCATTGTTTAAGGTGAAATAATATGAAAAAAATACTTATTGCGAACCGTGGCGAGATTGCAGTGCGCATTATTCGTGCATGCCATGAATTAGGAATTCAAACAGTGGCAATATATTCAGAAGGCGATAAAGACGCTTTACATACTCAACTAGCCGATGAAGCATACTGTGTGGGGCCTAAGCAATCAAAAGATTCATATTTAAACATTCCAAATATATTATCTATTGCCACTTCTACAGGTTGTGATGGCATACATCCGGGTTACGGATTTTTAGCAGAAAATGGGGACTTCGCTGAATTATGTGAAGCTGTACAATTAAAATTTATTGGTCCTAGTTATAATTCCATTCAAAAAATGGGGATTAAAGATATTGCTAAAGAAGAAATGAAACGTGCAAATGTACCTGTTGTTCCAGGCAGTGAAGGACTTGTTGAGAGTATTGAGCAAGCCATCGAAACAGCTAACACTATTGGCTATCCAGTCATTATAAAAGCAACTGCCGGGGGCGGTGGTAAAGGGATACGAATCGCGCGAAATGAAGATGAGCTCGTTAATGGATATAAAATGACACAACAAGAGGCTGAAACAGCGTTTGGTAACGGGGGACTTTACTTAGAAAAATTCATTGAAAATTTTCGCCATATTGAAATTCAAATCATGGGAGATGAACATGGTAATGTCATTCACCTCGGTGAACGTGATTGTACGATACAGCGCCGAATGCAAAAGCTTGTCGAAGAAGCGCCTTCACCTATTCTCTCAGAAAAGATGCGCCAGGAAATGGGCGAAGCAGCTGTTCGGGCAGCAAAAGCTGTTGAGTATTATAATGCAGGAACAATTGAATTCATTTATGACCTAGATGAGGATAAATTTTATTTCATGGAAATGAATACTCGAATTCAAGTTGAGCATCCAGTCACAGAAATGGTGACGGGGGTAGATTTAGTTAAATTACAAATCAAAGTAGCTATGGGAGAAAAGCTCCCTTATACTCAAGAAGATATTCAAATCAATGGTCATGCGATAGAATTTAGGATAAACGCTGAGAATCCTTATAAAAACTTTATGCCATCTCCTGGAAAAATCACTCAATATTTAACACCTGGCGGATACGGTGTACGTATAGAATCAGCTTGTTACAATAATTACATGATTCCTCCTTACTATGATTCTATGGTAGCAAAATTGATTGTTCACCAACCTTCAAGGGATGAAGCTATAATGACAGGATTACGTGCGTTGAATGAATTTGTCGTCATGGGCATTGATACAACCATTCCATTCCATATACGTTTGTTAGGTCATCCAGTATTTAGAGAAGGATTTTTTAGTACCAAATTTTTAGAGATTTACGATATTATGAACGAAGAAGGATAATTTAATATGGAGGCGAAGCAATATGGCTAAATCTGTTGGAAATTTCAATCCAAATCTTGGAACAGTCGAAATTGTACCTGAAGTCATTTCAGTAATTGCCAGTATCGCTGTTTCAGAAGTTGAAGGCGTACAAGGTGTTTTTACTGACATGAGAAACCAAACTTTGGAAAGATTAGGTGTAAAAAATTTAAGTAAAGGCGTTAAAGTTGAAATCATCGATAATGAAATCTATCTTAACGTGTATTGTGCACTAAAGTATGGTTCAAAAATTTCTGCAACAGCGTTAAGAATTCAAGAAGCCATCCATAGCGCAATAAAAAATATGACTGCGTTAACCCCAAAACAAATCAATGTGCATATTACACATTTAGAAATGAACGAAAATGGGCAACATTAATGATGAAACGGAGAAGATGTAATGAGTAGAAAACAAGCTAGAAGTCAAGCGTTCCAAACCTTATTCCAATTGGAAACTAAAAATTCAGAGTTAACAATTGACGAGGCGATTCATTTTATTAAAGATGAAGATCCTAATCTTGATTTTGACTTTATTTACTGGCTCGTTTCTGGGGTGAAAGATCATGAATCTGTAATTGACGAAACGATTGCACCTCATTTAAAAGGTTGGTCAATTCCTCGTCTATTAAAAACAGATCGAATTATTTTGAGAATGGCAACATTTGAGATGTTACACAGCGACACACCTAAAAAAGTGATTATGAACGAAGCGATAGAATTAGCCAAACAATTTAGCGACGATGATCATTATCGATTTATCAATGGCGTATTAAGTAATTTAAATAAAGATTGAGTGATACTATGACTACTTATTTAACTGTCTCTGCATTAACAAAGTATATAAAATATAAATTCGATAAGGATCCACACTTACAAGCAGTGCTTATCAAAGGGGAACTTTCAAACTTTAAAAAGCATAGTAGTGGTCACCTTTATTTTGCTATTAAAGATGAAAATAGCTTGATAAATGCCATGATGTTTAAAGCTCAAGCCCAACATCTTGATTTTGATCCAAAAGAAGGGGACCAAGTTTTAGTGGAAGCGCGTGTGTCTGTCTATGAACGAAGAGGCACTTATCAAATTTATGTTAACACTATGCAATTAGACGGTATCGGCAATCTCTATCAAAAATATGAACAATTAAAAAGTAAATTAGCAAAAGAGGGGTATTTTAATGAGGAACATAAAAAAGCAATTCCTAAATACCCTTCAAGAATTGCTATTCTGACTGCGCAAACCGGTGCTGCCATTCGAGATATCCAAAATACACTAACTTCCAGATATCCACTTGCTGAACAAATTAAAATTAGTACGCTCGTCCAAGGTGAAGCCGCAAAGGCGGATATCATTGAAAAGCTCAAATATGCTGATAGTTTAAATGTAGATACCATCATCCTTGGTCGTGGTGGAGGTTCTATTGAAGATTTATGGAATTTTAACGAAGAAGAGGTCGTCAAAGCCATATATCAATGTCAGACTCCTGTCATCTCGGCTGTAGGACATGAAACTGATACAACGTTAAGTGATTACGTCGCTGACATTCGTGCTGCAACCCCAACTCAAGCCGCTATGATTGCGACACCAGATCAAAATGACTTACTTCAAATGATTCAACAAAGTCGTGTCTTCATGACCCGCTTTATTAAACAGTATCTTAAACATGCACGGCAATATATCAATCAATATACGTCTTATTATAAATTTAAACAACCTACACTTTTATACGACCAACACATTCAAAAACGAGATGATTTAGATCGTATTCTACATGAAACGATGAAACAAAAATTGTTAAGTGAACAACAACGATTAACAATATTACAACAAAACTTTCATCTTAAACATTTTCATCAAAATATAATAAGACAACAAGAGCACCAACATCAATTAGCCTCCCAACTTATAAAGTTAACAAGTTCAACTTTAAGAAATAAAGAACAACAATTGATTCAAAAAATTGAAAGCTTAAACAATCTGAGTCCAACGCAAATCATGTTACGCGGATACTCCATAGTAAAAAAGGATAATGAAATTGTTTCTAGCCCAAAAGCTCTTAAAAACGGGGATGATATTGAAATTATGATGAAAGATGGACATGTAGAAGCAACTATTACAAAGGTAAGGTGTAAAAATGGCGACAGAAAATAAAAATTTTGAAGAAATGATGAAAGAACTCGAAACAATTGTTAATAAACTAGATAATGATAGTATCTCTTTAGAAGAAAGCATGGAATTATATCAAAAAGGGATGGCATTATCAAAGTCTTGTGAAAAGACATTAAAAGAAGCTGAAGAAAAAGTAGCAAAATTAATGGAAAATGAGGCGGTTTCTAATGATGAATCCGAAGTTGAATAAAATTTTAACTGATTTCAACGTAGCACTTAATAATAGTGTGACATCTTCTCCACTACAAACAAAATTAGAAGAAAGTATGCGCTATTCTCTAGAAGCTGGTGGCAAACGTATACGTCCGTTATTATTGCTATCCACGTTAGACATGTTATCTGAGAAGAGCTACCAAAGTGGTATGACTACAGCCATTGCACTAGAAATGATTCATACGTATTCATTGATTCATGATGATTTACCAGTCATGGATAATGACGACTATAGACGTGGAAAACCGACGAACCATAAAAAATATGGGGAGTGGTTGGCTATTTTAGCGGGAGATGCTTTACTCACTAAAGCCTTCGAACTTATTTCTAAACCTCAATCTTTGCCACCACATATACAAATAGAAATCATTCATTTACTATCTACGGCTAGCGGGCATTTAGGAATGGTAGGCGGTCAAACATTAGATATGCAAAGCGAGGGAGAAAAACTACAACTCCATCAATTAGAGACCATTCATAGCCACAAAACAGGGGCTTTAATTCATTTTGCAATTGAAAGTGCAACAATCATCTCCGAAGCACCTTCACATGTCAAAAATTTACTTTCAAACTTTGCAGAACAATTGGGTATCATTTTTCAAATTAAAGATGATTTGCTAGATGTCAATGGTGATCAAGAAAAATTGGGTAAACCTGTAGGAAGTGATATTCTTAATGATAAAAGTACTTACGTTTCATTGCTAGGTGAGGCAGGTGCAGAGAAACAACTCTCGTCACATGTATCTAAGGCAACTGAAATTTTAAATACTTTATTAAAAGATTATGATACTACAAATTTAAACGAACTATTAAAATTATTTTATCAGCGTCAAAAATAAATACGTTGATGATACAATGATTTAGGGTGATAAAAATGGATGTACGTGAAATTAAAGATCCCTCATTTTTAAAAAATTTGAGTGTGAAAGAATTAGAAGCTTTAAGTGAAGAGATACGGCAATTCCTAATACAAACATGCTCAAAAACAGGGGGGCACATTGGTGCTAACCTTGGCGTCGTTGAGCTAACCATTGCACTTCACAAGCATTATAATAGCCCACAAGATAAAATTCTTTGGGATGTAGGACATCAAAGTTATATACATAAAATTTTAACTGGTAGAGGACATCAATTCGACACTTTACGTCAATATAAAGGACTCTGTGGTTTTCCGAAACTCAGAGAGTCAGAACACGATGTGTGGGAAGCGGGACATAGTTCCACTTCGCTTTCTGCTGCCATGGGTATGGCAAAAGCGCGTGATATCATGAATCAAAATCACCATGTGATACCTGTTATAGGAGATGGCGCGCTTACAGGTGGTATGGCATTGGAAGCACTTAACAATATCGGTCATGACCGCACAAATATGACTATTATCTTAAACGATAATGAAATGAGTATCGCACCAAATGTTGGCGCGATGCATAATATGTTAGGTCGTATTCGGATGAATCAAGGTTATAACAAGCTCAAACTTGATGCTGAAACAGTATTAAGTCGTCTACCCGGAGGAAGCAGAATCCGTGAATCTGCTGATCGTATAAAAGATAGTTTAAAATATCTTGTTGTAGACGGTGCCTTTTTTGAAGAACTTGGTATTCGATACATTGGACCAGTAGATGGTCACAATTACGAAGAACTTGAAAATGCCCTTCAAACTGCAGATTCTATCAATAAACCTGTGCTCATACATGTGGTGACCAAAAAAGGAAAAGGTTATCAACCTGCTGAAAATGATAAAATCGGGACATGGCATGGATTAGGACCTTACAAATTAGAAACCGGCGAACAAATTAAAGGCCAACCAACGGGTCCTTCTTGGAGTCAATTTATGAGTGATGAAATTCTATCTTATGCTAAACAAGATAAGCGTGTTGTCGCAATTACACCCGCGATGCCTGTCGGTTCTAAACTTACAAAATTCCAATCTGAGCTTCCGGAGCAATTTTTTGATGTTGGGATTGCTGAACAACATGCAGTAACGATGGCTGCTGGATTAGCAGTAGAAGGATTCAGACCTTATGTTGCTATCTATTCAACATTTTTACAACGGGCGTATGATCAAGTCCTTCACGATGTGGATCGTCAAAAACTTAACGTTATATTTGGCATTGACCGTTCAGGATTAGTGGGGGCTGACGGTGAAACGCATCAAGGGGTATTTGATGTGGGATTTTTAACTCAATTTCCTAATATGACGGTAACTATGCCTAAAGATGAAAATGAGGCACGCGATTTAGTTTACACTGCAATGCAACATTCACAAGGTCCCTTTGCTATCCGCTACCCAAGAGGTAACGGTTATGGTGTCCCTTTAAATAAGAAAAAAAGCTTAATTGAATTAGGGACTTGGGAACAGTTATCCACTGGCCAAGATGTCACTTTGATTAGTTACGGACCTACTGTTCATACAATTATTGAAGCTGCTGAATTGTTAACGAAAGAGGATATCTCTGCAACCGTTCTGAATGCGCGCTTCATTAAACCTATGGATATCAAAAAATTACATGAAGTGGGTCGTTCAAATCAACCCGTGCTTATAGCTGAAGAAGGAATGCTCAATGGCGGGTTAGGTAGTCAAATTGCAACATTTTTCATGGAACATGGCTATACGAATTTAATAAAGCGTATTGGTATTGAAGATGAATACATTGAACATGGAAATGTTGATCAAATTTTAGAAGATTTGAATTTAACCGCAAAACCTATCGCGCAAGAAGCAAAAAAGTTGGTCGACCGTAAAAAATCTAATTCACAATAAAAAAATATCTTCCCTTCAAAGTAAAAAAACAAGTTACTTTGAAGGGTTTTTTACTTTATTTGTATCATTTATAGTGAATTGGCAACATTTTTATACAATAAATGAATAGGTTATTGCTCTTTAGGAAATAGGTCCTAACTAGGTTATTAAATGATTGTATGGTAAAATCAATGTATAAATATTCGTTACGAGGTGTCTATTATGCCTAAAAAATCTGTTAGACATATAAAAATCAGAGAAATTATTTCTAATGAACAAATTGAAACACAAGATGAATTAGTCAAGCGCTTAAATGATTATGAAATGAATGTCACACAAGCCACAGTTTCTAGGGATATTAAAGAGCTTCAACTCATAAAAGTACCCGCGCCAACAGGTCAATATGTGTACAGTTTACCTAATGATCGACGCTATCATCCATTAGAAAAATTAGGCCGTTATCTCATGGATTCTTTTGTGAAAATTGATGGCACAGATAATTTGTTAGTCTTAAAAACCTTACCAGGAAACGCCCAATCTATTGGAGCTATCTTAGATCAAATCGACTGGGATGAAGTTCTTGGAACGATTTGTGGCGATGATACGTGTCTGATTATTTGCCGTACATCACAGGACGCTGATGAAATTAAAACACGTATTTTTAATATGTTATAAGGAAGCGATGCTATGTTACAAAGTCTATCCATTAAACAATTTGCAATTATTGACGAACTTGAAATTCAATTTGGTGAAGGTTTAACCGTTTTAAGTGGTGAAACAGGAGCTGGTAAATCTATCATCATCGATGCAATAGGTCAATTAATTGGGATGCGTGCTTCATCAGATTTTGTAAGACACGGAGAAAAAAAGGCGATAATTGAAGGCATTTTTGATATCGACCATGCAAAAGAAGCCTATATTGTTTTAGAACAAATTGGAATTGATTTATCCGAAGACTTTCTCATTGTCAAACGCGAAATTTTCAATTCTGGAAAAAGTATGTGCCGTATCAATAACACAACAGTCACGCTCCAGGACTTAAGAAAAGTGATGCAACAATTGCTTGACATTCACGGTCAACATGAAACACAATCCTTATTAAAGCAAAAATATCATATAGAGTTATTAGACCGTTATGCAGAAGGTCGCTATCAACAAGCACTTGATAACTACGAAAATACTTATTCACAACATAAAGAAAAAGTAAAAGAACTTGAAGAATTAGAATCAGCCGATCAAGCTCTGTTACAGCGTTTAGACTTAATGAAATTTCAGCATGATGAGCTTAAAGAAGCGCACCTACAAGAAGGAGAAATAGAGCAACTTGAAATCGATATTAAACGAATTCAGAACTCTGAAAATTTGAGTCATGCACTAAATGCGGCCTATGCTACTTTAACTGACGAACATGCGATTACCGATCGACTATATGAATTAAATAGCCAATTACAAATTATTGATCAAATTTTGCCCGAAACTTACCAAAAATTAAAAGAAGATGTAGATCAGTTTTATTACACATTAGAAGATGCAAAACATCAAATCTATGATGAAATAAATCAAACAGATTTTGATGAACAATATTTGAACGAATTAGAATCAAGAATGAATCTTCTTAATAATTTAAAACGTAAATATGGAAAAGATATTCCGGAGCTTATTAAATATACAGACAAAATTGAAGACGAAATCAATAAAATAGAGAACTATGAAGAAAGCACATCCCAATTAAGAAGTGAAATTAGTGACCTCAAACAACAACTTCAAAAAGATGGCGAAGTCTTATCTAAAGAACGGCGTATTGTTGCGCGCACATTACGTGACCACATTGTAGAAGAAATTCAAAACCTACAAATGAAAGACGCAAACTTAGAAATCGCTTTTACCCGCTATGATGCACCACAACAAGATGGTTTAGAACGGGTTGAATTTTTAATTAGCCCAAATAAAGGAGAACCACTCAAAAGTTTAAATAAAATTGCGAGTGGAGGGGAACTTTCACGAATTATGTTAGCTTTAAAAAGTATTTTCGTAAATGCCCGAGGTCAAACTGCTATTTTATTTGATGAAGTCGATTCCGGCGTTTCAGGTCAAGCGGCACAAAAAATGGCTGAAAAAATGAAACAAATCGCGTCCGTTATACAAGTCATCTGTATTTCGCATTTACCTCAAGTTGCATCAATGAGCGATCATCACTTGTATATTTCAAAACATGAAAAAGATGATCGTACGACAACACAAGTTCAAGAACTCAGTGGAGAGGAACGCGTTCAAGAGGTGGCACGGATGATCTCAGGAGCGACAGTTACAAAATTGACTTTACAAAATGCCAAGGAAATGATTGAACAAAATCAACATTAAAGAGGTGTAGCCAGTTGGATTTTAACTTGTTATTTCAACATAAACAGAACTTCACAGGACATATTGCGATGATTAATGCCATTAACGAATCGTCAATTCAAGTTATACGAGAGATATTAACTCAAACCAATGCATCATTTTCACTTTATAATCATCAAGATGTTTCCGAACTGATTCGCTCCTATGAAATGCCTGCCGCACTGTTAGAACGCATTCATATTCATACGTTTGATAGTGTGCATGAGGCAATTGCGCAATGTTTGCAAGACTTGGATAATCAGCGTATAGACATACTGATGAAAGGTTTGATTTCAACTGCGGAATTATTATCAGCGGTTTTAAAACATTTAAACCAAACTATGAAAATTCCTTTTTTCATGAATCACCTTGCGTGTTGTGAGATACCTGACTATCATAAACTGTTATTTATATCAGATGTTGCCTTAAATGTGCAACCTACAGTAGAAGAACATCAAAAAATAATAAAGAACATTAAGCACTTTGCCACACAACTAGGTTACCAAAAATTAAAGGTCGCCATGTTGTCTTCAGTGGAGACAGCTAGTTCCAAAATCCCATCTTCAACTCAAGCAGTGGAACTTAAACAAATATTCTCTAGGGAAAATGATGAGATTCAAGTGGAAGGTCCATTAGCATTTGACAACGCAATTAACAAACAAAGTGCAATATTAAAAGGTATTGATTCACCAGTAGCTGGAGATGCCGATGCCTTAATCGTCCCACAAATTGATGTAGGCAATGTATTATATAAATCACTCACATATTTTGGTCGTGCACGAGTGGCAAGCTTGATTATTGGGGCACCTTATCCAATCATTTTGACTTCACGCGCAGACTCTGTCTCAAATAAAGTCAATTCAGTTTTGCTCGCTTTAAAAGCTTTATCATAATGTAAGGTTCGAATCTCAAACATCTTTGAAAATAACTTTAGAAAGAGAGGATTTTATGAGCCGCATACTTGTTTTTAATTTAGGAAGTACGTCAAGTAAACTTGCCCTTTACGAAGACGATACCGAAGTTGTGGGTACGAATATCGTTCATGATTCTGAAATAACAATTTTAAATATAATGGATCAAAAAAAACCTAGACGTGAAGCTATGATGCAATGGTTATCACAAAATGAAATATCCATGTCAACCATTGATGCTATAGCATGTAGGGGTGGTTTACTCAAACCTATCCCCGGTGGAACATACAAAGTTAATGAGGAAATATACAAAGATTTAAAGACAATTAAATATGGCGTCCATGCCTCAAATTTAAGTGCAGTCCTTGGTTATGAAATAGGCGAACAGTTTCACCTTCCTGTCTTTATTTCAGATCCTGTCGTCGTTGATGAACTCATTCCTGAAGTTAGATTCACAGGTTTTCCTGAAATTCAAAGAAAAAGTATCTTTCATGCACTCAACCAAAAAGCGGTTGCTAAAAAATACGCAGAAGAAATACACAAAAACTATGAACAATTAAATTTAATTGTGATACATATGGGTGGGGGTGTCAGCGTCGCGGCCCATAAAAATGGAAAAGTCATTGATGTGAATGAAGCACTTTATGGAGAAGGCCCTATGGCTTTAAATCGTTCGGGAACTCTACCGAATGATGCGCTCATCGATTATCAAAAAAACTATCAATTGAGCAATAACGAGATGAAAAAACGTTTTGCTTCAAATTCAGGGTTACAAATGTATACTGGATCGACAGATTTTAAATGGATAATGGCAAATTATGAGGCCAATCCTAAAATAAAATTAATCATAGATACGTTTGCCATTCAAATTGTAAAGACAATTGGTGAGCGGGCCACTTTATTACAAGGAAATGTAGACCAAATCATCTTTACTGGTGGTATGAGCTATAGTAATACGTTTATTCAATTGTTAAGACCCTACATAGAGTGGATTGCCTCAATCAGTGTTTATCCAGGAGAATTTGAAATGCAAGCCCTCGCTGAAAATGCGCAACATGCTTTAAATGGTATCATTCCTATAAATAGGTATAGTTAGGAGAATCATAAATGACAAAAGAAAAATATGATTTAGTTGTATTAGGCGGAGGTATCGCTGGCTATTCTGCCGCCATCCGAGCGAGTCAACTCGGAAAAACAGTAGCACTTGTGGAAGAAGAAAAACTAGGAGGCACTTGCTTACACCGTGGATGTATCCCTACAAAATCATTTTTAAAATCTGCAGAAATATATCATTATATACAACAAGCTAGTCAATACGGTATTGAAGTAAATGAACCTACTTTCCATTTTGAATCTATACTTAAGCGGAAAGATAAAATCGTTCATCAAATGCATCAAGGCGTTGAGCATTTAATAATGCAAAATAAAATTGATGTATTTAATGGTAAAGGCTGCTTATTAGGGGCATCTATCTTTTCCCCTCAAAGCGGCACAGTATCTGTAGAATACGCATCGGGAGAATCAGAGTTATTGCCAAATGATTATGTTCTTATTGCTACAGGGTCACACCCTATAGAACTTCCTATGATACCCTTTGATCATCATACGGTTTTAAATAGTGATGATATGATGAAACTCACAAACTCACCTGAAAGTATACTGATTATCGGAGGAGGTGTTATTGGGTTAGAGTTTGCACATCTCTTAAACGTTCTGGGCGTAAAAGTCACTATAGTAGAAGCTTCTGAGCGCATACTGATACATGAAAGTGAACAGGTGAGCCGTTTGATGAAGCAAAACTTAACAAAAGAAGGCATTACCATTTTAGAAAATACTGCAATCACAGAAGAAATGATACAACGTTCAAATGATAGCATTACATTTAATCTCGATGAGCCTTTAACTGTCGAGAAAGTTTTAGTCGCTGTTGGCCGTGAAGCGAATACAGATCATATTGGTTTAAATAATACGAAAGTTGAATTATCAAACCGTAAAACAATTCAAACAAACGAATTTATGCAAACGGCTGATGCTCATATTTATGCTGCTGGAGACGTTATTGGGCAATTGCAATTAGCGCATGTAGGGGCTAAAGAAGGGATTATTGCAGTTGAACATATGTTTAACGCACAACCTTTAGCGATAGATTATCACCAAATGCCACGGTGTATTTATACACAACCAGAAGTGGCTTCAATTGGAATGACAGCGAAAGATGCAAAAGCGAAAGGAATTGAAACATCTGTGGTAAAAGCTCCGTTTAAAGCGAATGGTAAAGCGTTAATTGAATCTTTGGATCAACCCCAAGGTTTTGCAGAACTTGTATTTGAGAAAACCTCAAATACATTTTTAGGTGCTTCTCTCGTTGGACCACATGTCACTGAACTTATCAATGAACTCAGCTTATTAAAATTTATGGATGGGTCTGCCATAGAACTCGGAAGTACGGTTCATGCGCATCCGTCAATATCAGAACTTTTAATGGAATTGGGATTAAAATCAGAAAATCAATCCATTCATATTTAGGAACCTTGAGGAGGAGAAGGCAATGAAAGATTATAGAGAAGCCCATCTCACAGTCGAAGATTTAAAAAATATTTATGTAGCCATGGATTTAGGCCGCAAATTAGATGAACGCATGTGGTTATTAAACCGTGCTGGAAAAATTCCGTTTGTGATTAGTTGTCAAGGCCAAGAAGCCACACAAATAGGTGCAGCATATGCGTTACAAAAAGGGGATATTAGTGCACCATATTACAGGGACCTCGCATTCGTGACTTATTTAGGAATGACGCCTTTAGAGACAATGTACTCAGCTTTTGGAAAACGTGATGATATCAGTTCAGGTGGGAAACAAATGCCGTCTCATTTCAGTAAAAAAGAAGTAGGTATAATGTCTCAAGGTTCATCAGTAGCCACGCAAATTTTGCATGCGGTAGGAGCAGCATTATCGCTTAAAATGGATCGTAAATCAAATATCGCATTTGTTACACTTGGGGAAGGAAGTTCGAATCAAGGAGATTTTCATGAAGGTCTTAATTTCGCGGGAGTTCATGATTTACCTTTCATTTGTCTGATTGAAAATAATAAATACGCTATCTCAGTCTCGAAAGAGTTACAATATGGTGCTGAATACTTGTCAGACCGAGCGAAAGGGTATGGTATGTTTGGTGAGACAGTAGATGGTAACGACCCTATAGCTGTATATCAAGCGGTGAAAAAAGCACGTGAACGTGGGGTGAATGGTGAAGGAAGCACATTAATAGAAGCCATGTGTACGAGATTAACTGCACATTCATCAGATGACGATGATCGTTATCGCACAAATGAAGAAAAAACAGAAGATAAAAGCAACGACTGTAACGCTCAATTTAAAAAATATTTAATTGAGGAAGTTAAAATAGATACCGCTTGGTTTGAAGAAATAGAGAAAGAAAATAAACAACATGTACATGAAGCCACTAAACAAGCTGAAGCATCACCTTATCCTGATCCTTCAGAAACGTATACTCATGTTTATGATCAGGAGGGTGAAAAAAATGCCTAAATTAACTTATTTAGAAGCGATTAAAAATGCACTGGATTTAGCGCTTGAAAAAGATGATCAAACCTTTATTTTAGGTGAAGATGTCGGGAAAAAAGGTGGCGTTTTTGGTGTCACAGCTGGCCTACAACAAAAGTATGGCTTGTACCGTGTTTTAGATACGCCTTTAGCAGAATCAAATATCGTAGGTTCAGCGATTGGTGCGGCAATGATGGGAAAAAGACCTATAGCAGAAATTCAGTTTGCCGAATATATTTTGCCGGCGACAAACCAAATTATGAGTGAAGCTGCAAAAATGCGCTATCGTTCAAACAACGATTGGCAAGTTCCCCTTACTATTCGTGCGCCTTTTGGTGGTGGGATTCATGGTGCATTGTATCATTCTCAGAGTATTGAAAGTGTTTTTGCTTCAACACCTGGATTGACTGTCGTTATCCCATCTACGCCATATGATGCAAAGGGATTATTGCTTGCGTCTATTCAATCTAATGATCCAGTGCTTTTCTTTGAACATAAAAAAGCCTACCGTTTATTAAAAGAAGACGTGCCAGAAGAGTATTATACAGTTCCGTTATATAAAGCCGACGTCAAACGTGAAGGAAATGACATTACTGTTTTCACTTATGGTTTAGCAGTGAATTATTCACTTCAGGCTGCAGATTTATTGGCTGAGGAAGGGTTTGATGTTGAGGTTGTAGATTTAAGAACCGTCTATCCATTAGATAAAGAAACAATCATTGAACGTGCGAAAAAAACAGGGAAGTGTTTATTAATCACTGAGGATAATAAAGAGGGTAGTATCATGTCAGAAGTAGCCGCCATCATTGCAGAACATTGTTTGTTTGATTTGGATGCGCCTATTATGAGATTAGCTGGCCCTGATGTGCCTGCCATGCCATTTGCACCACCTCTTGAAGATGAGTTTATGATAAATCCTGAAAAAATTAAAAATAAAATGCGTGAACTCGCAACATTTTAAGGAGGCCTACTATGGAAATTAAAATGCCGAAATTAGGTGAAAGCGTTCATGAAGGGACGATTGAGCAATGGCTAGTTCAAGTCGGAGATACTGTTGAAGAGTACGATCCATTATGTGAAGTGATTACAGATAAAGTGACAGCCGAAGTCCCTTCCTCTTTTTCAGGTAAAATTACTAAAATCCATGTTGAAACGGGTGAAACGATTTCAATAGGTACAGTAATATGCGAAATGGAGGTAGAAGAAGGTGCTTCGCCTACATTAGACACTGATGACAATGAGAAATCCAATAATGAAAATGCTTCTACAAAAAATGGACAGCATTCACTTAACACCCACACAACTGAAGGGTCTAAAAATAACGGACGCTATTCACCCGTGGTATTTAAAATTGCGTCCCAACATCAAATTAATTTAGAAGAAGTTCCGGGAACAGGTTTTGAAGGGCGTGTGACAAAAAAAGATATTGAAGCTTTTATTCAATCAGGGAAAGAACACTTACAGGCCTCAAGTCATCAAAATTCAGAATCAGTTGCCCCGTTAAAAGCCATTGATAATGAAGTTTCATCTTCAAATGAATTAACTTCCATGATTCCAGTCAAAGGCGTAAGACAGCAAATTGCGCAAAAAATGGTTCAAAGCGTTCATGAAATTCCGCATGCCTGGATGAAAATTGAAGTTGATGCGACTGAACTTGTAAAAACACGACAACACTATAAAGATCAATTTAAAGCTAAAGAAGGATATAATCTTACATTTTTTGCGTTTTTTGTAAAAGCCGTTGCAGAAACGTTGCATGAATTTCCAATGTTAAACAGTTCTTGGAAAAATAACGAAATACATGTACATAAAGATATTAACTTATCTATAGCTGTCGCTGCGGAGGACAAACTATTTGTCCCTGTAATTAAAAATGCCGACGAAAAATCAATAAAAGGTATTGCAAAAGAAATCGCAACACTTGCTAAAAAAGCACGTCAAAATCAATTAACCAATGCGGATATGCAAGGGGGGACATTTACTGTTAATAATACAGGTAGTTTTGGCTCTGTAAGCTCTATGGGCATTATTAATCACCCTCAAGCTGCTATTTTACAAGTTGAATCCATCGTGAAGCGACCAGTTGTAATTGATGATATGATCGCTATTCGTCATATGGTAAATCTATGCTTATCCATCGACCATCGAATTCTTGATGGTTTACAAGCAGGACAATTTTTAAACAAAGTAAAATCACGTATTGAACGCTATACGATTGATAGTACACAAATTTATTAATATCGATATATTGAATTGATGTAAAGCCTCTAGTAAAATAAAACTATCTTAGGAGGTTGGTCAAATGGATTTAAACTTTGATTTATATATGAATGATGTTGTGAAGCAAGCACGTAAAGATATGGATATTGCTGGTTATGAACAACTCACTACTGAAGAAGAAGTAAATAGTGTATTTTCAAAAGAAGGAACAACACTTGTGATGATTAATTCCGTTTGTGGTTGTGCTGGAGGAATTGCACGTCCAGCTGCAGCACATGCGCTTCATTACGATGTACTTCCAGATCGACTTGTAACTGTATTTGCTGGTCAAGATAAAGAAGCTACTCAACGCGCTCGTGATTACTTTGAAGGTTACGCACCTTCAAGCCCTTCGTTTGCACTCATGAAAGATGGTAAAATCACAGAAATGATTGAACGTCATCAAATCGAAGGACACGATACAATGGATGTCATCAATCAATTACAACGTTTATTTGACAAATATTGTGAAGAAAAGTAAGGAGCCGTTAAATGTTACGTTTAAATCCCTATAGAATAGGATTTAGAACGATTAAAACTGCGGTCGGTATGGCACTAGGCGTCATTGTTGCTAAACTCTTAGGTTTAGATAATTATGCCTCTAGTGCCATTTTAGTTGTATTATGTATTAAAGATACGAAAATGCATTCTGTTAATGCTATTGTTTCGCGTTTTGTTTCTTGTTTAATTGCCATTGCCTTTGGTGCACTCATTTTTCCGATTTTAGGACAACACGCACTCGTCTTAGGTTTAATCGTTTTATTATTTATTCCACTTACCGTTGTTATTAATATGCAAGAGGGTGTGGTCACAAGTATAGTCATCCTACTACACTTTTTCAATGCCACACATATTAATCTATCCCTAGTCATCAATGAGATATTACTCATTATTGTTGGCTTGTCCATTGCTTTTTTAATGAATGCAATAATGCCAAGCTTAGATAGAGATTTACAAAAATATAAGTATGATATTGAATCACAAATAAAATCTATTTTTTATCAATTTAGTCATGCTTGCGATACTCATGATAATAAGTTAGAAATATCTTTTCATCCACTTAATCAGTCTATTCAAAAAGCAAAATCAATCGCATTTAGAGATGTCAAAAATCATTTTGTTCGTAATGAAAATAGCTATTATCATTACTTCGATATGCGAGAGGATCAAGTTGAAATTTTAAAACGCATTAATCATCATATTCATCATATCGATGCAGATGATCCTATCTCCAGTCGAGTAGCAGAAGTTTTTAGAGAAATGGCTGAAAACGTTAATGAAAACAATTACACAGCACAGCGATTATATTTGGTATACCAAGTTCGACTAGAAATTGATCAAGAACCTTTACCAACAACTCATGAAGCGCTTCATACACGTTCAAGTATGATTCAAATACTATATGATACCGAAGAATATTTAACCATTAAGTCAAAATTCGGAAATTTAAAAATGCATCATGAAGTATAAAATTATAAACCCCTTCACGTTTGATTCAATCACGTGAAGGGGTTTATTAAACTACATACTTAAAATAGGTGCTATACCTGTGAGTATCAATGAAACGATGATAGCAACAAGCATCACAATAACTAAGATTTTTCTTACCTTTTGGTTTAACACAATTGACGCCTCCAACTCATAAAATGACTCATTGTATTTATATACAGTTAAAGCAAATTATAACATTGTGTTTCATGCACCACAACTTTATTTTTACAAGATAATCACAACTTTAGCATTTGAAATGTTTTATAAATACCTTAAAATATAATTATACGAATTTGGGAAGGTGAGAACATGATTAATCAAGAACGATTAGTACAAACATTTATTGAACTCGTGAAAATCGATTCTGAAACCGGTCACGAAGAAAAAATTCAACCTATTTTAAAAGATAAATTTTTATCTTTAGGTTTAGAGGTTAAAGAAGACAATGCTAAAGCACTCACAAACTTTGGTGCTAACAATCTAATTTGTACTTTAAAAGCGAATGAGGATGGACACGATAAAATATATTTCACCTCTCATATGGATACCGTTGAACCAGGTCAAAATATTCAACCTATTATTAAAGATGACGGTTATATATACTCTGATGGTACCACTGTACTAGGTGCAGATGATAAAGCAGGCTTAGCCGTGATTTTAGAAGTTTTGACACTTATAAAAGAAAATAATCTCCCACATGGTCAACTTCAATTTGTAATCACAGTAGGTGAAGAATCCGGGCTTGTGGGGGCCAAAGCATTAGACGCTTCACTTTTAGATGCCGACTACGGATTTGCTATTGATGCTTCTGTTCCTGTAGGCGACATTACAATTGGCGCGCCTTACCAAATGAAAATGCATGCGCAAATTAAAGGTAAAAAAGCACATGCGAGCACACCTGAAGAAGGGATAAGCGCAATTAATATTGCTGCAAAGGCCATTAGCCAAATGAAATTAGGTCAAATTGATGAAGAAACTACCGCCAATATAGGTTCTTTTAATGGAGGAGGCCCAACAAACGTCGTGACTGACCTCGTCAATATTTGGGCTGAGGCTCGCTCCCATGATAAAGCAAAAATAGAGGCTCAAACCCGTCATATGAAAGAGACTTTTATTCAAACTGCCGAACAATTTCAATCTCATGCAGAGGTTACATCAGAGATTGCCTATCCTGGATTTAAAATTGATGAGCGTGAAAAAGTTTACCAAATCGCACAATCTGCATCACTTTCACTCGGATTTAATGCTAATACAACTATAGGTGGTGGCGGATCTGATGGCAACATTATCAATGGGCTAGGAATCCCAACTATAATTTTAGGTGTCGGTTATGAATTTATTCATACAACTGATGAACGAATTTCACAAAAATCTTTAATCGATTTAACGAAATACCTATTAAAAATTATTGAAAGCGCTTAATGAAATCCCTCAAGTGTTTATACTTGTAGAATGTGGTACAATGAGTGCGTAATTGATATTAAGAGAGTTTAGATTAAGAGAGGTAATTATAATGACACAACAAATTGGTGTAGTAGGACTTGCGGTAATGGGTAAAAACCTAGCATGGAATATTGAATCTCGTGGCTATACAGTTTCAGTATTTAACCGCTCATCCGAAAAAACAGACATCATGGTCGCAGAATCAGAAGGTAAAAATATTGTTCCAACATATTCTTTAGAAGAGTTCGTAAATTCTTTAGAAAAACCACGTAAAATTTTACTTATGGTTAAAGCAGGCGCAGCGACTGACAAAACTATTGAAAGTCTTTTACCATTACTTGATAATGACGATATCTTAATTGATGGTGGTAATACAAATTATTTAGATACAATGCGTCGTAATCAAGCATTAGCTCAAAGCGGTATTAATTTCATTGGTACTGGAGTTTCAGGTGGGGAAGTAGGCGCATTAACAGGCCCTTCTATGATGCCAGGTGGACAGCGTGAAGCCTACGATAAAGTTTCACATATTTTTGAGGCCATTGCTGCTAAAGCTGACGATGGAACGCCTTGTGTAACATATATTGGTCCAAATGGAGCAGGTCATTACGTTAAGATGGTTCATAATGGTATTGAATATGCGGATATGCAATTAATTGCTGAAAGTTATTTCATGATGAAACAACTTCTAGGTATGTCCCATGAAGAAATTTCTGAAACGTTTAAATCATGGAATACGGGAGAGCTTGAAAGTTATCTCATCGAAATTACTGGGGAAATCTTCACGAAATTAGATGAATCAGGAGAACCACTTGTCGAAAAAATCATGGATAAAGCAGGACAAAAAGGGACTGGTAAATGGACTTCTATCAACGCATTAGAATTAGGCGCACCATTAACGATTATTACCGAATCCGTATTTGCTCGCTTTATTTCTTCAATTAAAGATCAACGTGTCAATGCCTCTAAACATTTAACAGGTCCCTCTGCTACATTTAAAGGGGACAAAGACGCATTTTTAGAACAAATTCGTCGTGCGTTATATATGAGTAAAATCTGCTCATATGCACAAGGTTTTGATCAAATGAAAGCAGCAAGTGATGAAAATGATTGGAATTTACAATTAGGCGAATTAGCAATGATTTGGAGAGCAGGTTGTATTATTCGTGCACAATTCCTCCAAAAAATTAAAGATGCTTATGATAAAAACAATAAACTTGAAAATTTATTATTAGACGATTACTTTAAAGAGATTGTCAATGAATACCAACATGCATTACGTGAAGTTGTCGCGACTGGCGTACAAAATGGCATTGCGGTACCAGGATTCGCAGCAAGCATTAACTATTTTGATAGTTATCGTACTGCTGATTTACCAGCGAACTTAATTCAAGCTCAACGTGACTATTTTGGGGCACACACGTATGAGCGTAAAGATAAATCAGGCGTTTTCCATACACAATGGACTGAATAATCCTCATAAAATTAAATGCACTTCGTCAATATCCATTGGTGAAGTGCATTTTAAAAATCACGGTCAGTGATAGAGTGATCAACCGTTAGAAGTATAGAACCCAAAAAACCAAGGTGGCTTTTAAAGCAACCTTGGTTTTTAAATGTTTTCTTGTTCAAAAGGGATAGCGAGTTGGATTTTAGTTAATGCATCGTCAAAAGAAAAGTTGAATGGATAAATTTCTAGATATAACGTATTTTTTTCGTAAGGAATTGAAAATTGTAACGTTGTCTCAATATAATGCCACGCTTCAGAAACGACATAGTCGAGCTCACCCTGTAGATTAAATAGCGCATATTGCTTTCGGTCTAAATAACGATACTCTAAATGGGAGGGCATGCGCTCACTCGGGACGCCAACAAAAATTTCCATGCCCTGTTCGAGAGGACATCTCACTACGAATAACTCGTGTGGACTACAATCGTTGTACTTTATCATTTCTTCTATACGGCCATCCGATTTTAAATCATCTAAAAAGTCAGGCACAATAAATGGGTTTTCAAGTGCATTAGAAGAAATGAATCGTGAATATCCCACCATGGCAAAATCTCCAACATCTTCAAGTCGATAAGCAGGGGCTTCTTTTGTCGTTGTTGTCAACTTTAAATATATTTGCGATTGCATATTCAATTGTTCAGATTTGGTTTTAACTTGTAAGGGTGAAACCCCGTGATAGTCACTAAAATCATGTGCAAACGCATTAACATCATCATAGTGATAGCGCTTAGCAATATCAATTAATCTAGTATTACCCTGTTTTAATTCGCGTGCTGCTAATGTTAAACGTCGAGCAGTATAATAAGCGTGAGGGGATAGTCCAACAATCATTAAAAATGTTTGTGATAAGTGATAAGGTGACATTTCAACGTAATCACTTAACTCTTGTAGATCATATGTATCGTATAAATGATCCTCAATATAAACAATCGCTTGCTGTATTTGTTTGATAACGTCCAAAATGGTCACTCCTAAATTGCATTAACGAAAAGCATTCCTTAATCATATATTATAAATCAAAAAGAGCCAAGTATCATCAAAAAAATACTTGGCTCGTTATATATTATTGGATATCGTCCCACCATTTGAAACCATCTCTACTTAATAGTAAGTCACTCTCTAATGGTCCATTGGTACCTGCTTTATAGTTAGGGAATTCTGGTTCAAATTTTGACCATGCTTCAGAAATAGAATCCACAAATTTCCATGTTGATTTTAATTCTTCCCAATGTGTAAAGTTCGTCGCATCACCATTCAATGCATCATATAATAAGTTTTCATAAGCATCCACTGTGTTCATCTTATCTTGAGCACTCATTGCATATGACAGTTGAACAGGTTCAGTTTCAATTCCTTGTACATATTTTTTTCCATTTAAATGTATAGATACACCTTCATTAGGTTGGATATTTATCACAAGTAAATTAGAATCTAAATGTTTATCTCTTTCATAGTACAGATTCATTGGGACTTCCTTAAATTCGACGACAACTTGAATAGATTTACGTTTCATACGTTTTCCTGTACGAATATAAAATGGAATACCCGCCCATCTAAAGTTATCAATCATGACCTTTCCAGAAACAAATGTGGGCGTAACTGAATCTGAAGCCACTTTATCTTCATCACGATAAGCTTTAACTTTTTGACCTTCAATTTCGCCAGTATCATATTGCCCACGTACAAATTGATGTCTTACTTCTTCTGTAGGTAGGATACGTAAAGATTTTAATACTTTCACTTTTTCAGAGCGTATATCATCACTGTGTAAACTAATTGGAGGTTCCATGGCGAGTAGAGCAACCATCTGTAACATATGGTTTTGTACCATATCTTTTAAGGCACCACTGGATTCATAATAACCCCCGCGATCTTCAACCCCTAAAATTTCAGAGGAGGTTACTTGAATATTAGAAATATATTTATTATTCCATAAAGGTTCGAACATGGCATTACTAAAACGTAACACCTCAATATTTTGAACCATGTCTTTACCTAAATAGTGATCGATACGGAAAATTTCTTCTTCTTTAAATGAACGACGGATTTGTTGATTTAACTCTTCGGCTGATTTTAAGTCACTACCAAAAGGCTTTTCAATCACGAGACGTTTAAATCCTTTTGTATGTGTAAGGCCTGAAGATTTTAGATAATCTGTCACTGTTCCAAAAAATTGAGGTGCCATGGCAAGATAAAATAAACGGTTACCCTCAAGTGAAAACTCTTGATCTAAAGATTCACTCAATTGCAGTAAATCTGCATAACTTGCTTCATCGTTGACATCGTGTGGTTGATAAAAAATGTGTTGCATAAATTTATCTAAATGTTTCGTATCTTGGACGTGGGCTTGAATCGAAGCTTTTACTTGTGCTCTAAAATCATCATTCGTCAACTGACGACGTCCGATACCAATAACTGCGATACGATCGTCTAAGTTGTCTTGTTGGAATAAATGAAATAGGGAAGGGAATAATTTTCGGTGACTTAAATCGCCCGTTGCCCCAAAGATGGTAATCAATGCTGGAATTTGCTTTTTAGATTTATTCAAGATTCAAAACCTCAATTCTTATTTTATATCATATTTGTTATTATAAAACATTCCTCTCATTTAGGTCATACAATCTGCATTTTTAATATAGATATTGTCATAAATTCTGTCCCGCTTAGCGACATTTTTATGATACTATAACGCTAAGGAGGCTCACGCCATGGAAATCACGTTTTTTGGAACTAGTGCTGGATTGCCGACAAAAGAACGTCATACGCAATCCATTGCTTTATCACTCGAACCCTATGCCAAAGATATTTGGTTGTTCGATGTCGGTGAGGCTACTCAACATCAAATTCTACATCATTCAATAAAACTAGGTAAAGTTAGTCATATTTTCATCACACATATGCATGGGGATCATGTGCTTGGGTTACCAGGTGTTTTATCTAGTCGATCTTTTCAAGGTGGAGAATCTAAAGCACTTACCGTCGTTGGACCCGTCGGTATAAAAGCTTTTATCGAGAACACAATGACTTTAACACATTCACATTTAAATTATCCTTTACATATTATTGAACTTAATCAACAAATTGATTTATCATTTAATCAATTTCAAGTAAAAGCGATGCCATTGAATCACGGCATTCCTTGCTTCGGTTATCGAATCGAAGCACCAAGTACACCTGGAAAACTAGATGTCGCTCAACTTCAATCAATAGGCATCCCACCTGGACCAATTTATCAACAAATTAAAACTCAAGATACTTTTGAATTTAACGGTCAAATATTTGATGCATCGCCATTTAAAGGGCCTGAAAAACAAGGACCCATTGTTGGTATTTTTGGTGATACTAAACCATGTGACAATCAACTTAAAATTGCTCATAATGCCGATGTCATTGTACATGAATCTACATATATAGAAGGAGATAAGTCGCGTGCAAATAGTTACCATCATAGTCATATCGATGACGTGCTAACTTTGTTAGAACAAGCGCATGTGAAGCATGGTCTTCTTACACATTTAAGTAATCGATATACACTTGAAGACATTCGAAAAATTGAAGAACAACTTAAAGAACAAACATCTTTATCGTTCCAGTTTGTTAAAGATTACGATGCTTACACTTTTTAAAGGTTAAGAGAGTGTCATAACTGCAATGCATTATACACATAGAAAATACATTGCAATTATGACACTCTTTTAAAATATTTCTCGACGATTAGTCATTATCTTCTTGCATTGAAAGCTCGACACTTCGATTCACTGCCGCATTTAAACAGTCTTCAAAAATACCTTCTATGTCATAATCCGATAATTTATTCAAACCTGCTTGAGTGGTACCACCTTTAGACGTAATATTCTTACGAAGTTGCTCTAAACTCAAATCTGAACGCTCAATCATTTTTCCAGTACCAATAATAAGTTCACGAATAGATTCTTCCACTTCTGATTTTTCCAAACCCAACTTAGTTCCTGCGTTCACATACTTTTCAAATACATGATATAAAAATGCAGGACCGCTTCCAGTAATTGCAGTGACTTGATGTAAATGGTCTTCTTTAACTTCAATTGCAGAACCAAATGCATTTATCAGTGACAACACTTCATCTTTAGAACGTGGACCAAAATTACGTGAAAAACTAACACCTGTCACTGAATGACCTACTTGTGCATTTGTGTTCGGCATAATACGTGCAATGGGATTGTCCGGATTCAGCTTCTCTCTTAAATAGCTGATAGGTAATCCCGCCATAATAGAGATAAATTTATTTTTATCATCAATATGATTTTGAATTCTTTCCGCTAATTGGTCAAAATCATGCGGTTTTGAACCAAGAAAAACATAATCCGCATCTTTCAATAAAACTTCATCATCGTAGCTATATTGCACGCCCAATTCACGGTGATAATCTTCTAACATTTGTTGATTGGAACGATTGGTGAGATAAATGTTTTCTGCTGGAATAATTTTTGAACTGATTATCCCCTTAAAAATCGCATTAGCCATGTTTCCAGCGCCATAAAAAACAATTTTCATCTGCATTTCACTTCCTATATCAATAGTCTAAGTTTATATTAACACAAAAAATGTTGCCTACACGTAAAAATAGAGTAAGCAACGAAAAGTTTCGTCATCAAGAATATAAAAATTTGCGTCATTACGATTTACTAATTAAACACATTGTCTATTATTTTTCTGATAACCAAATATAGTTTAATTATAGATAAAATGATGGACTACGTTTAGTTTATGAATCATTGCAGAATATTATTCAATAAGTAGAAAGCCATCAAAATTTACACTCAGATAAATTTTGATGGCAAACTTTTTTAACAATAAAAACTCATTCATATCCCCATCTTTTTTAGATGGTATGTTGTTGGTATTCAAGATTTTTCACCAGTTGTCGTGCTTCTTCTGATGTTTTTGTAGAAATAGGGGTAGCCATTTGTTGAACATTTTCTTTAATTTGTTCAGGCGAACTTGCTCCAGTAATAACGGCTCCTAATACATCAAATGATTTCAGATAGTTGAATGATAAAGCAGCAAGTTGGGGTTCAAGTTCATAGAGTGCCTGAATGGTTTCTTTAAGTTCTTCATATGTGTATTCGAAAATGCCCTCATTAAATTTATGATGAAGTGCTTCTTGATAATTTTGAGTAAGTAACCCTTTGAAAACAGGACCTCGCGCTAAAACTTTAACTTGTTTTTCACTGATTTCTTTTAGAAGGGCCTCAGGACGATTATCAATTAAACTAAATTGCGACATAATTGTTTCAATTTGACTGTGCTCCAAATAATATCGAATGACATTTGGACGAATTGACGAAATACCGTAAGCTTTGACTAGTCCTTCTTGTTTAAGTTCATCAAACGCACTGATTGTTTCCTCAAGCGGATCATCAATCGTTCCTCCATGCAACATATACAAATCTAAATACTCTAAATTTAATCGCTTTAAAGAATGCTTAATATTCTCTTTTATATATTTTTTTGAAGGATCCCAAAACGTTTCGCCGTTGTCCTTTAAATGATTACCTACTTTCGTTCCGATGATGATATCCTCACGATTTTGATAAGGTTTTAAAGCCTTTCCAACAATTTCTTCGTTGACACCTTTATCATATATATCAGCAGTGTCAAAATAGGTGATGCCAGACTCTAAAGCTGTTTCAATTATCGATTGTGCTTTCTGAAAGTCTGTACCTAGGCTCATACAACCAAGACCTATCTCAGATAATTCAAGCCCGCTTTTTAAAGTATTCTTTTGCATAGGACCACACCTTTCGTTAAAATTTAATCATATTCATCATAGCAAAACCACGGGATAATTGAAAAGGAGAGGTCTATTATGAAATTTGAGGAAAAAACATTATCTAAAGAAACAATATATAAAGGTAAAGTCATTGATGTTGAAAAACACTTCGTTGAATTACCAGACCAACAAACCTCTTATCGAGAGATTGTAAAGCACAATGGGGCAGTTGCGATTTGCGCAGTCACACCTGAAAATAACGTATTGTTAGTGAAACAATATCGTAAAGCTATGGAAAAAGAACTGTTAGAAATCCCAGCAGGAAAGCTGGAACCTGGTGAAGACAGAGAGAGTGCGGCAAAGCGTGAGTTAGAAGAAGAAACAGGCTATATTGCAGATTCATTAACACTTATAGGTGAGGTCTATGGTTCTCCTGGCTTTTGTAATGAATTGATTTCTATTTATTTCGCTGATAACTTAAAAAAAGGCAATATGAAACTAGATGAAGATGAGTTTGTTGAGAATATCAATTACACAATGGAAGATATTGAAAAAGCTGTAAACGCTCGATCTATTAGTGATGCAAAAACACTTATCGCTTTCCAGTATCTATTATCAAATTATAATCATTCTAAATAAACAGCTTTTTGGGTTGCTTTTTTTCTCAATTACTGGTAATTTAATACAAGTAATTCATGTACTTAATAATGATTTTAAATTTCAGTAGAGGGGTGAAGCTTCCGTGGAAGATCGTTTAAATCGCGTGAAGCAACAATTACAACAATCTTCATACAAACTTACACCACAAAGAGAAGCAACAGTAAGAGTTTTAATCGAAAATGAAGCAGACCATTTAAGTGCTGAAGACGTCTATTTAAAAGTAAAAGAAAAAGCACCTGAAATTGGTCTTGCAACCGTTTACCGTACACTTGAGCTTTTAGCCGATTTAAAAGTCGTTGATAAAGTCAGTTTCGGCGATGGTGTGGCTCGCTTTGACTTGCGTAAAGAAGGGTCTGAACATTTTCATCATCATTTAGTTTGTATGGAATGTGGACGTGTGGATGAAATTGACGAAGATTTATTACCGCAAGTCGAAGAACGTGTTGAAAAGGAATTTAACTTTAAAATATTAGATCATCGGCTTACTTTTCATGGCATTTGTGAAACGTGTCAGAAAAAAGGAAAAACGAAATAAATCACTTGAAACTAAGCGATGATAAGTAGGTGATTTTTTATGCAAGACGTTGTTGATGAATATTTAAGATTTATTCAAATTGAAAAAGGATTATCAGAAAATACTATTGCGGCTTATCGTAGAGATTTAAATCATTATCTAAATTATTTAGCGGCTCAAAAAATATCAAATCTTGACTTTATTGATCGCCAAATCGTTCAGCAATGGTTTGGTGTTTTGCATGATGAAGGGCGTTCTACGAAATCCATCGCACGATTTACATCTACCATTCGTAGCTTTCATCAGTTTGCTTTGCGAGAAAAGTATGCTGCAAAAGATCCAACAGTTTTAATCGAAACACCAAAGTATGAACGTAAATTACCCGATGTATTATCCATTGATGAAATCGATCTTTTGTTAACGACACCTGAAACTTCTAAAAATAATGGTTATCGTGATAGAACAATGCTAGAGTTGCTATACGCTACTGGTATTCGCGTATCAGAGCTTATAAATATTGAAGTAGAAGACGTCAATCTTTTAATGGGTTTTGTTAAGGTATTTGGTAAAGGTAATAAGGAGCGTATCATTCCGCTAGGAGAAACAGTGATTGAGCTTTTAAAAACATATATAGAGAACGTAAGGCCTCAACTTTTAAAAAAGCAAGTTACACATACTTTATTTTTAAATATGCAAGGAAAACCGTTGACGCGGCAAGGCATCTGGAAAATTATAAAACAAACTGGGGCGAAAGCAGGTATTCAAAAACGACTGACTCCCCATACATTACGACATTCCTTTGCAACGCATTTACTAGAAAATGGTGCTGATTTACGTGCTGTTCAAGAAATGCTCGGGCATTCCGATATTTCGACAACACAATTGTATACACACGTGTCTAAAACTCAAATTAGAAAGATGTATCAACAGTATCATCCACGTGCATAAAACGTTAACTTAATTTATAAGCTAACGTTTTTTATTTTTTTGCGCTAATTGTCTTGCATGAACGACCTCAGTGCGATCACGTAATTTATGATGGTTGAGTATGAGGGGAGTTGTAACAACGGTTGTAGTTGGATTGTAGTTTGGCTCATATTTTAAAATAGCCTCTGTCATCTCTTTTGTGAGGGGTAACATCAAAGGTGCAAAAGGGCGTTTTTGAGCTGTGTTTTCTACCATGCGAGCGATTAATTGTTGCAATTGATCTTGGTGAACCCCTAGTTGCCTAAATGTTTCTGCGCGATGTTGTTGTATTAAATGCAAGGCTTTTTGAAACGAACGATACGCACCATTAAAGTTTTCTCTACGGTAATGATAACATCCTGTCGCAATTAGAATTAAGGCTACAATAGGGTCCTTTTTACAATATTTTTTTTGTGACTTCCACACTTCTTCTAAAATATCATGACATAGAAAATAATGCTGTTGCTGATGAAATTGTACATAAAAATCGACGAATTGCTTTTGCAATTGTTTCACCTCAAAATTTATTGTTACATGTAAACATGCTATAATACTTTAGGATACAATGCATCCAACTTGCAATAGAAATGAGGCAAAAATTCATGTACGAGGTGAAATTAGACGCCTTTAATGGCCCTTTGGATTTGCTATTACATTTAATTAAAGAATTCGAGATTGATATTTATGATATTCCAATGAAGGCGCTCACAGAACAATATATGCAATATATTCATGCGATGAATAAACTTGAAATTAATTTGGCAAGCGAGTATTTAGTCGTCGCTTCAGAACTTTTAATGATTAAAAGTCGTATGTTACTGCCAGATAAAAATCAATCAGATTTTGAGGAAGAGGATCCTCGTGATGAATTAGTTGAAAAATTGATTGAGTATCAAAACTTTAAAGCCTGTGCCGTCTTACTCAATGAAAAAAAAGAGAAACGCGCACACTTTTATACGAAAACGCCTACAGATTTGTCTCATTATGAAAAATCTGAAAAAATGTCTGATAACACAACTATTGATTTAACGGAATTAATCGTTGCTTATCAAAAAATGAAAACACGTGTGGCATTAAAGAAGCCAAAACAAGTTCAAATCAAAAAAGAGACTTATACCATTCAACAATCGACTCAGCATATTTATTCAAAGTTACAACATCGATCTTCAATTACATTTTTCGATTTATTTAATTTTAATGAAACAATTGAACATGTAGTCACACATTTTCTTGCATTGCTCGAAATGGCCAAAACTGGCATGATTCAAATCCAACAGACTAAAGCCTTTCACAACTTCGATATTACGAAAGGGGTTAATTATGACATCCAACCTTAATGCTATCATGACAGCCATTTTATACACTGTAGGAGAAGAAGGTATTGAGAGAAATCAACTCAAAGACATTTTAAATGTGGATGAAGATACGTTTAGTACACTATTAGAAACGTTTCAAATCGATGGCTTATTATTACAACAATTCGGCAACACATTGGTTTTAACCACCACAGAAGATGTAGAATCCTATATTGAGACATTGATTGTCCATAAAGGTGCAACCAAATTATCACAAGCTGCGATGGAAGTCCTTGCAATCATTGCTTATAACCAACCTATGACACGTAGTGATATAGAAATGATTCGGGGAATAAATTCAGATGGCCCCGTAAAAACATTGATTGCAAAGGGCTTAGTTGAACCGAAACAGCAAGCGGACACAAGAGGTCAACACCTTTATACTACAGATTTATTTTTAAATGTCTTTGGATTGACATCATTGGAAGATTTGCCGACGACAGATGAAGATGAAGAAGAAATCGAAAGCTTCTTTAGCGAACTTGTAAACCAGAAAGGGGCAGCAGAATGACACAACAATTTGAACGATTACAAAAAAGAATTGCAAATAGTGGCTATACTTCTAGAAGAAAGGCAGAAACCTTAATTACTGAAGGTAAAGTTTCAGTCAATGGAAAAGTTGTCACAGAATTAGGCACAAAAGTAGGACCCTCAGATCAAGTGAGCGTGGAGGGGATACCTTTAGAACTTGAAGATAAATTATACATTTTATTTTATAAACCCGCACAGGTCATTACGAGTGTTTCTGACGACCGGGGCAGAACTGTTGTCACTGATTATTTTGATGATTTAGAAACGCGTATTTATCCAGTCGGTCGTCTTGATTATGACACTTCAGGATTATTACTTTTAACTAATGATGGTGAATTTACTAATTTAATGACCCATCCAAGATACAAAATCCCAAAAACATATATTGCCAAAATTGAGGGGTATATTTTACGAGAACAGGTGAAAGCACTTGAACATGGGATTGAACTTGAAGATGGCATGACTCACCCGGCGAAAGTAAAAGTTAAAAAACAAGATAAAACAAAAAACACTTCATTAATTGAAATCACAATAACTGAAGGTAGAAACAGACAAGTACGTCGAATGTTTGAACATTTTGGCTTTAAAGTGACTAAACTTTCGCGTGTATCATTCGGACCTTTAGATTTAAAGGGTCTAGGTGCTGGTGAAGGGCGTGTGTTATCCCCACATGAAGTGAAAACTTTACGTCAACTCGCGACTCAAGGAGCTACAAAATAAAGTTTAGCGTTTAGAACATCACTTATAGTTACTCACTCCTAATCAGGAGTTTTATGGAACTGATGAGAAAGTAAGTCCTTCAGTTATAATGTATAAATTATCTATTAAACATTCGTTATGCTATACTAGGCATATCAATGAATTGTCACTAAGTGTGGGAGGTATTACACAATGACTAACGAAATTTTAGTCGTGGACGATGAAGAACGTATCAGAAAGTTATTAAAAATATATCTTGAAAGAGAAGGCTATGGTGTAATTGAAGCTACAGATGGAGAAGAAGCACTCCATTTAGCTCAAACTCATGATTACGCCTGCATTTTATTAGATTTAATGTTACCTAAACTTGATGGTATTGAAGTCGCCACAACGTTACGTGAATCTAAAGAAACACCTATCATTATGTTAACTGCAAAAGGTGAAGAAAATAACCGTGTCGAAGGCTTTGAGTCTGGGGCAGACGATTATATCGTCAAACCTTTTTCACCACGTGAAGTAGTTCTCAGAGTTAAAGCGCTACTACGTCGTACACAAGCACACATCACTGAACATAATGAACCACATGCACGTGATGTCATTTCTTTTAAACATTTAGTTATCGATAATGATGCACATAAAGTTTTAGCAGATGATACTCCAGTAAACTTAACGCCAAAAGAATATGAACTTTTAATTTATCTTGCTAAAACACCAAATAAAGTTTTTGACCGTGAGCAACTTTTAAAAGAAGTTTGGCACTATGAGTTTTATGGTGATTTAAGAACTGTTGATACACATGTTAAACGATTGCGTGAAAAGTTAAATCGTGTGTCTAGTGATGCTGCACAAATGATTCAAACCGTATGGGGCGTTGGTTACAAATTCGAATTAAACGAGCAAAATGAAACGCCTGAATAGCGTCGTAATAAAACTGTGGTTAACTATTTTATTAATAGTAACGACAGTTTTAATTTTATTAAGTGCAGCCCTCATCACCTTTATGCAATATTACTTCACGCAACAAACGGAACAAACCCTTTTTGAAAACGCTAAAAGTATTAATCATGTTTTAGATGAAAGTAACGATCGACAAAGCGCTATACGTCTTAGTGATGCAATGCTCGAAAAAAACAAAGGGATGATTATTGTTCCTGATTTTGTAAATCATGGTCATCAAAACTCTATTAAAGAAAAAATGCTTGAAGAAATTAAAGAAAATAAAGCTTTTGATAAAGTATTACAAAGTCAAAAATCAGAACTACAACATATCACGGTCAATGTTAATGGTATCGATCGTACCTTTGTACTGCTCGGATATCCATCAAAAGCATACAAAGGTCAGCCATCAGCCGTTTTTATTTATCAAGATTTAAAAAGTATTGAAGATACGAATAATGTGATTACAATCATTATTTTAATCACAGCCCTCATTTTTCTTGGCATTACAACTGTATTTGCATTCTTTCTCTCTACTAGAATTACCAACCCATTACGTCAACTTAAAACGCAAGCGAGTGAAGTAGCAAGAGGAAATTATGCCAAACGCGTTCCTGTCCAAACCCGTGATGAAATTGGTGCATTGGCCATGACATTTAACAAAATGAGTCGTAGTATTCAATCACATATTAATGCTATAACAACATCTAAAAATATTCGTGACACTTTAATAGATGCAATGGTTGAAGGGGTTATTGGGATAAATCATCGTCGTGAAACGATTTTATCTAATCAACTAGCGACAAAATTATTAAATGAGATGTCAGAAACACTTCAACACAAGTACGATGCCCAAGTCAATCAAACATTTCAAACGAAGCGAACAGAATATGAAGAATACGAAATAAATAAACGTTATTACGTCATTATTATGAGCTATATTGAACGCATTCAACCTACTGGTGAGAGTGGCCTTGTAGTTGTTATGCGGGATATGACAAATGAACATCATATGGATCAAGTGAAAAAAGACTTTATTGCCAGTGTCTCTCATGAGTTACGAACACCGATTTCATTATTACAAGGTTACACAGAATCTATTGTAGATGGTGTAGTGACTGAACCAAGTGAAATCAAGGAGTTTCTCAATATTGTATTGGACGAATCTAAACGTCTGTCTCGTCTGGTAAATGAATTGTTAAACGTCGCGAGAATGGATGCTGAAGGTATTACCGTTTATAAAGAAGAACAACCCATGATGGAATTAGTTAACAAAATGTCAGCAAAATATAAACAAGAACTTTCAGAGCTCGGTTTATCACTTAAAATTGAAGATAAAATGATAATGGAAAAGTTCTGGCATTATGATTTCGATAGAATGGAACAAGTGTTAACCAATCTTGTCGATAATGCAGCGCGACATACAAAACCAGGTGATGTCATTACAATTTCGGCTTATGAATCGGAAACAGAAGATATTCTTACAGTTTCTGACACTGGTGTAGGCATCGCTCCAGAACATTTAGAAAATGTGTTTGACCGTTTTTATAAAGTGGACGCCTCAAGAAAACGTGGAAAACAGGGGACTGGGTTAGGCCTCTTTATTACACGTATGATTGTCGATGCACATGGGGGGCATATTTCAGTAGACAGTACGGTTAATGTTGGAACCAAATTCACTATTAAATTGCCCAAATAGATGTAAAACGACTATACAAAAACACATAGATAAATAGTGAGATACACCTTCTTTGATTCACGTACGACATCATTTTTCGCGTATTTCTCTAGATTAATATGGCCCTCTTTTGATAATCTTGGTAAATACTTTCTAAACAATTTCTATTGTCACAAATGAAAAAGTATTATAATCTAACTCATATACAATTCGTCTAGTAAATAGGGTTCATTTTCAAAATGATTGATATTAAGGGATAGATGTAAAATATTTCACACAAATAATAGTTATTTTATCAAATCATACAATTCTACCTCCATATTAGATGAATAGACAAGGAGGTCTATTATGAAGCAACGTCAAACACGCCGAATTATTTTGGTTGGGATGTTAAGTGGTATCGCATTTGTATTAATGTTCCTAAAATTTCCTTTACCATTTTTACCACCATATTTAACGGTGGATTTTAGTGATGTGCCAGCACTCATCGCTACATTTAGCTTTGGTCCTATTGCTGGCATTATGGTTGAGTTAATTAAAAATATACTCAATTTCTTTTTTAATATGAGTGATCCAGTGGGGCCAATCGCTAACTTTTTAGCAGGAAGTAGTTTTTTATTAACCAGTTACTTTTTCTATCGGAAGCGTAGAACACAAACTGCTTTAATCGTTGGTTTAGCGGTGGCAACAATTGTGATGACGCTTGTGTTAAGTATCTTGAATTATTTCATATTATTGCCTCTTTATGGCATGATTATGAACCTTTCAGATGTAGTCAATAATTTAAAAGTTATCGTGACAGCAGGGATTATTCCATTTAATCTTATTAAAGGGGTGCTCATTGCTATCATCTTTTTACTTTTATTCCCAAGAATTAAAAATGCACTGCATTTAAAATCATAGCAAAAAACACTCGGTATGTTATTGAACATCACCGAGTGTTTTTACATCTATTTATTGAACATCTTGTATATCTTTATTCAAATTTAAGTGCATCGCCATCAAAAGATTCTTCTTCTACTTTAATAGAATCAGTAGGGCAGCCTTCAAATGCATCTTCAAGATCCTCATATAGTTCTTCTGGTACTGCTTTCGTCCCTTGGTTGTCGTCAAGAATGACGTATGCGATACCTTCATCATCGTAATCATAAATGTCAGGCGCTGCTGCACCACACGCTCCACATGCGATACACGTATCCATATCAACGATTGTGTATTTAGCCAATTTTTTCGCCTCCCTTTTCAAAGTACCACATTCACATTATAATTTTATTTTAGATGGGTGTAAAATAATTTTCAATATTTTCGTCTAAAGAATGAGGTTATCTCAATGAAAACATTAATTCAATTCGCTTATCATCAAGCCTCTCCTTATAAAACAGAAAAAAGCATATATAATATTATCACAGGTAAAAAATCTCATCAAACCTTTTTTGATGCGGTATCACTAAATCTATTTACGTTATTTGGCATACAAAAAAATTTGAGTTGGGAAACATTTTTAACTTACATTACGCATGAGCCAAATGATTTACGCATACCCACAAATAATCAAGCGACTTTTCAGACACTCAACCAAACTTTTGAGAACATACAGCTATTAATACAAACCCTTTCACATTTGAAACATCAATCGACTTCATTTATGCCGGTTTCTTCTCAAATTGACACACATTTAAAAGTTAAACAAGTGTACCATCAAATCAAACATCAACATCTTGAAGAAAATGTATATCGTGAAATCCATCACCTTTTTAAAAAATTAAATCAGCAACAGCCTCAATCTGTCATTCATTATTTTTTAACCGGTTATGAGGAAGGGATGTATACAGCACATCAAGTCGCACTCATCGAAAAAGTACATCCTGAAGCGCTCACAGTTTTAATTTATAAAGATTTGTATTATTTACATTCGCTACTTGGAGAGACAGAGGAGTTTCCCATTTTAACTCAATGTCGAACCACTTTAAAAGTATCTCAAGCTGTCTATCGTACATTTTTACTTATCAAAGAAGGTCACTCGATTGAATCAATATCACAAAAGAATCGTATTTCTGTGAATACAGTCTACGATCACATCATCGACTTATTTATTAATGACTATCTTGAAGATTATCGGTTACTTATTAACGAAACTCAACAAATTCAAAGCTTTGCAAAATATTATGAGCGATTTCCTAAACAACGTTTAAAATTTTATAAAAATGAATTTGATATGTTTACTTATTTTGAAATTAAACTCATCATCATCTGTATCACAAAAGGAGTATTACATGCTTAAAAAAGCACTAAAAGAAAAATTTGGATTTGACACTTTTAAAAAAGGACAAGAAGAAATTATCACGAGCATTTTGCAAGGAAATCATACTTTAGGCGTTCTACCCACAGGAAGTGGAAAAAGTTTATGCTATCAACTTCCCACTTATATCTTCAAAAAACCAACATTAGTAATTTCTCCATTGATTTCTTTGATGGATGATCAAGTAATGCAAATGAAAATGCATGGAGAGCATCAAGTGGTTGCCATTCATTCAGGCATGGAGGACCACGAAAAACGTTATGCTTACGCACATTTACATACAGCGCGCTTTATTTTTGTCAGTCCAGAATTCATTCTGCAACCCCATCACTTTAAACGTTTTAAAAATATTCCCTTAGGGCTCATTGTTTTAGATGAAGCCCATTGTTTATCTGAATGGGGATTTGATTTTAGACCTCATTATGCCTTGATTGGTAAAATCACAAGCTTTTTCAAACAAGCAAAAATTTTAGCATTAACTGCCACAGCGACTCCGCAGCTTCATAAAGATATAGAATTGGCGACAAACCAAACCTTTAAAGTTTTTCAAACAACAGTGAATCGACCAAATATCTCTTTAAATGTTAAATTTTTTGATAGCTATGAAGAAAAGGTGGATTGGCTTTTGCGATTTATTGACGATAGTGGTCCGACGATTATCTACGTGTCCTCTAAAAAAGTAGGCTTGTCACTAGCAGAAGTCATTTATGAAAAGGGACATTTAACAGGTCTATATCACGGTGATTTAACTTATCAAGAGCGACAAACTGTTCAACAACAATTTTTAAATGATGATATTAAAATTATCGTGGCTACGA
This sequence comes from Staphylococcus sp. 11511212, assembly GCF_011394755.1. Taxonomy (NCBI): domain Bacteria; kingdom Bacillati; phylum Bacillota; class Bacilli; order Caryophanales; family Staphylococcaceae; genus Staphylococcus; species Staphylococcus sp. 11511212. The sequence continues at coordinate 346,642 of NZ_JAANBQ010000003.1, forward strand.
GTGCATTTGGGATGGGGATCAATAAACCTAACATTCGCTCAATCGTACATTTTCATGCACCATATAGTCCTTCCAATTACATTCAAGAGATTGGGAGAGCAGGGCGAGATGGTCAAAAAAGTCAGGCGATTTTACTTTATCACCCAGAAGATCAATTTTTAATGGAAAATTTAATGCTAAGCCATACAATTGAAGTGAGGGATATTACACTCTATGAACAATCTCAACTTATTGATGATGTTAAAATCGATATTTTAAATACATTAAGCCAACGCTATTCAGTTAAGTCACTTAAACAAATTTTCTTAAAACAAACTGAGTTGAAACAAAGAGCCTATCGTTATATGATGCACTTTATTATGACGAAGCAATGTAGACGTGAAGTCATATTACGCTATTTTGTTACAGCATCCACACAAGCGGATCATTGCTGTGATAACTGTAATAATATCGAATCTATTAGTGAAAAAAATAGTAAAAAAGTAAAACGTCGACTAAACTATGTTGAAAAGTTAGAAAATTTATTAGAATAACTGAAAATCGCTTTACATAGGAATTTTGGTATCGCTATAATTAAAGATATCAATGCGATGAATAGGGCATAGAACACTGTATATATTTAAAATTAGCAAAATCTTCCTGTTTATGTAAAAAAAATGTTTTAAATAGAGCCAGATAAGCTATATATATACAGTAATAGAAAGGGTGAACATAGTGTCAAAAGATAATTTTAAAGACGATTTCGAACGCAATCGCCAAGAAATCAAACCAGATCATACAAACGAATTCAATGATCAAAGCGAAAATGAAGAAACTTCATTTGATATTAGAGATGAACAACAACATTTCCCTCCAAGAAACGCATCACGTCGTCACCGTAAACGTGATTTAAATTCAGATGATTATCAAGCTCAAGAGCACGTTCAAGAAAATTCACACAATAGCCATTCTGAAAAACGTCCGGGTCTTTTAGGTGGATTTGTTAATAAACAACAAGACACTTCTCATCGCGAGGATTCTGCGGAACCAGCACGTACAAACGACCAAGGTGAAAAAATTAGAGATTATGCTAAAGAGCATCCTCATGAAATTCAAAATCAACCTAAAGAAAATCACTCCAACAACCGTGAACTTAAATCAGAACAACAAAGAGACCAACGCCGTGACATTCACAATCCTGAAAAAGGAAAGGATGTACATCGTTCAAATATCAACAATGTAAGCAGAGAAGATAGAGCTAAACAAGAACCTCATGGCCAATTCAAAAAATCTTCAGAAAAAGATGTAAACCATACGCGTAGCAATAACAATAGTTATTCTCAAGAGCAACAACATAAAAAAGTTGGACCAATTGCGGGCGGTAATCAAATCAATCATCGTGAAAACGAAACACATCCTCATACGAACGAACCCAATGCGTCTCAACGCCTTGACCATGAATCTAAAAAGATTGATCAAAATCATCGCCAACAACCTGGAAACACGCGACCTGATCAACGTCATACTAAATTCAATAAAAAAGCCGCAGCTGGAGCGGCTGGGGCAGCTGGGGTGGCAGGTGCAGTTGCAAAACATGAACACGATAAAAAGCAACGTGAACCATTAAGCGACAAGAACGAGAAGCAAAATCACGCGCCTCAACAAAATGATAAGATCCCTAACAATAATAAAACCACTTCAGGCGCCGTGGGAGCTGCAGAAACGCGTGGTGAATCTCAACACCAACGACCTCAACACCAACGACCTCAACAACCAAATGATAGAAAGCGTCCTACGCATGAAGATGAACGTCATTCACGAAATAAAAAAGCTGCCATGGGCGCTGGAGCTATTGGTGCTGCGGGTGCAGGAGCCGCGGGCGCTCATGCTGCAAAACAACATAATGAAAAAAATCAACAAGAAAAAAATCAACAACCTCGTAAAACGAATCGAAATGCAGCAACAGGAGCTGGTGCTGGCGCTGCTGGGGCGAGTGCAAGTACGCAAACTGCGCATACACCTCCAAATAACAAAAGAAAAAAAGGTGGCTGTCTAAAAAGATTATTGCCACTTTTAGCCGCCTTATTGCTCTTAGGGGCTTTAGCAATTTTCGGTGGAATGTATTTATTCAATCAAAATAATGATGAAAATCATAATAATAAAGATAACCAAACTGAAGTTGCTAAAAATGATAATGCGTCTAAAGATAAAGCCGAAAACGATAAAGCAAACAAAGATAAAGAAAAATCTACTGAAGAAACAACTGAAGAAACAAATTCAAATGAAACACCGGGGGCATCTAGCGAATCTTCTTCAGAACAAAGCAATCAAGACACTACACAAAGTGACTTAAACCAACAACAAAACCAAACACAACAAGACCCTAATTCGCAAGCTCAAACAAATTCAAATCAACAGACCCCATCAAATACAAACCAACAAAATCAAAATAGCGCATCAAATAATAACGCACAATCTCATACTGTAACAGGTAATGAAAACTTATATCGAATTGCAATACGTTATTATGGTAGTGGTTCTCCTGAAAATGTTGAGAAAATTAGAAGAGCTAATGGCATTTCAGGTAACAATATTAATAATGGTCAACAATTAATTATTCCATAAGGAACTGTTTTAAGAAAAGAGGAGTAGACAAACATATGTCACTCCTCTTTTTACATATAATTGATTTCTGTAGAGTTAATAGAAAATAGTATGTCACAAAACTGTACGCCTAAGTACTAATATTAACTGTTTAATCATAAACATTTCCATTTAGTTCTCATTATGAAATTGCTATAATAATTCATGGATGAAAACGAATGAAGTTATCAACAAATGAATAAAAGAAATAGGTTCGTTATTTCTTAAAAATGATAACTTGAGAGAGGATGCAAAATATGATTAAAGTCGAAAGTATTATCATAGGTGGCGGACCGTGTGGGTTAAGTGCAGCTATTGAACAAAAGAAAAAAGGGATTGAAACATTAATCATTGAAAAAGGGAACGTTGTGAATGCTCTTTACCATTATCCTACACATCAAACGTTCTTTTCTTCAAGTGACAAATTAAGTATTGGCGATGTCCCTTTTATTGTCGAAGATTTAAAACCACGTAGAAATCAAGCACTTGTTTATTATCGTGAAGTAGTGAAACATCACCAACTTCGAATAAATGCTTTTGAAGAAGTGCTTACTGTGCGTCAAATTGAAGACCACTTTACAATTACAACAACTAAAGACGTTTACCAATGCCGTTTCTTAACGGTTGCAACAGGGTATTATGGCCAACATAATACATTAGAAGTGGACGGAGCAACTTTACCTAAAGTGATGCACTATTTTAAAGAAGCTCATCCCTATTTCGATCAAGATATCGTGATTATTGGAGGAAAAAATTCAGCAGTAGACGCTGCAATTGAATTAGAAAAAGCCGGCGCTCGAGTCACTGTAATTTACCGTGGTGACAATTATTCTCCATCTATTAAACCATGGATCTTGCCTAATTTTGATTCGTTAGTTAGAAGAGGGAATGTAAAAATGCATTTTAATAGTAACGTTACAAAAATCACTGAAGATACTGTAACATTTGAAACAAAAGGTATCGAAACAACGATACAAAATGATTACGTCTTTGCAATGATTGGCTATCATCCTGATTATGAATTTTTGGAATCCATTGGTATTCACACGCACACAAACGAATTTGGAACAGCACCGGTTTATAATAAAGATACTTACGAAACAAATGTTCCTAATTGCTATATTGCAGGTGTCATTGCTGCTGGTAATGATGCTAATACAATTTTTATTGAAAATGGCAAGTATCATGCCAATTATATCGCACATGATATTTTATCTAAAAAGCAAGCCCCGTTAGAATCATAAAATAATAGGACAATGACAGAAACGATTTGCATTTCGTTGTCATCATCCTATATCTAAACGGAACAAAAACCGCTTATAAATTTGAGGAAACCGGATTGCTATGATTTTTATTAAGACGTGTCTATTGAAACTTATTTTATTGTGGGTTGGACTTATAAAGTCTTTCCCACTTTTTTAATAGTTAAAATAAGTTTTGATATGTGCTTTATTAAACTTGTTACTCAAAGCGACTAATAATTTTAATCTCGCTTTTTGTCCATTAAGTCCATTTGAAAAAATGACGCCTTTTTCACTAAGTTGGTGTCCGCCACCTTCGTAAGCATAAACGGCACTCACGATGCCATTAAACGAACGAGAAACAAGCACAATAGGAATATTTTGTGCTAAACAAGCCTCAAGTCCCTCCATTGCAGTAGGGGGAAGATTTCCTTGGCCTAAGGCTTCTATGACGATACCATCTACTCCTGTATTAGCATAATACGTGAGCATTTCACTGCCTAATCCCATATGTGCTTTTATAAGTGGTACATTTAAAGAAACATTTATATTAGGAAAAACAGTTTGGCGGTAGGGTCTATGGTGAAATAGAACACCTGATTTTGTAATCACTCCTAAGGGTCCGTGATTAGGACTTTGAAATGTATTTGTATTAGAGGTATGTGTTTTTGTCACATTGCGTGCGGTATGAATTTCATCGTTAAAAACAACCATTACACCCTTATGCTGTGAATCGTCATGAATAGCGACGCGAATTGCTGAAATAAAATTATATAGACCATCCGAACCTATTTCATTTGAAGAGCGCATTGCCCCGGTGAGAATGATAGGTTTCGAGGTTTCGACGGTTAAATCTAACAAATATGCAGTTTCTTCTAATGTATCTGTCCCATGCGTAATCACATATCCATCATAATTAGAATTTTGTTCTTCATGTTCAAGAATAGATATCAATTCTTTAACATGTGACAATGTAATGTGAGGCGAAGGGACATTAAATGGCATGACCTCTTCAATGTGGGCGTATTTTTTTATTAAACTTTGATGTTGTGCTATTGGGTTTTCATCATTTGTTAAAACACGATTAGATTCATCTTCTGACATACTAATAGTGCCACCAGTATGTATGACTAATAATGATTTCATATGTTTCCTCCTCGATAAAACGTACGATATTATGATAAAATATTATTAACTAAACAACAAGGAAGGTATTCAATGACAGCTATAAATATTGCATTAGATGGCCCTGCAGCAGCTGGTAAAAGCACGATTGCAAAACGTGTTGCTGCAAAATTAGGAATGATATATGTCGATACAGGTGCCATGTATCGCGCCATTACCTATCATTACTTAAATCACCAATCAACTTTCACTAATTTTAGTGACATGATGGCAAATATTCAAATCGAATTAAAATATGACGATCAAAAAGGTCAACGCGTTTTTCTTCAAAATGAAGATGTGACTGATTATTTGAGGGAGAATGATGTCACTCAAAATGTTTCATATGTTTCTTCCCAAGAAGAAGTGCGTCAATTTTTAGTCAAATCACAGCAACGTTTAGCCATTAAAAAAGGTATCGTTATGGATGGTCGAGATATCGGAACGACAGTATTACCTAATGCGGAATTAAAAATTTACATGGTCGCATCAGTAGAGGAGCGTGCAATGCGTCGTTTAAAAGATAATGAACTGAGAGGCATCGAATCTACTTACGATCAACTTGTCAAAGATATTGCTGAACGAGATGCATATGATATGAACCGTGACATTTCTCCTTTGAGAAAAGCAGATGACGCTATCGAAATTGACACAACAGGGCTTTCCATCGAAGAAGTTACTGAACAAATCATTTCACTCGCTAACAAAGCCATTAGCCAAGCATAACTGAAAAGTGCGCTATGATTTAACGATTTCGTTAATATTGCACAGAAAAAAATTTTATGATTCATTAATGTTGAAAAAATTGTAAAAAACACCGTTCAAATTCCTCATTAAAACAAAATTTACTCTATTTGTAATGATAAAACGCTTATTTCTAACAAATCTAAATTTCTTGACAATTTTACACTTTTGTAAGATGTTAGTATTATGTAGTAGTATAAGGAGGCATTCATGATGACTGAAGAATTCAATGAATCAATGATTAATGACATTAAAGAAGGCGACAAAATTACTGGAGAAGTACAACAAATTGAAGACAAGCATGTCGTAGTACATGTAAATGGTGGTAAATACAATGGTATTATTCCGATTAGCCAATTGTCTACACACCACATTGAAAATGCAGATGAAGTTGTAAAAGTCGGAGATGAAATTGGAGCTTATGTAACTAAAATTGAAATCGATGAAGAAAATGAATCAGGTAGTTACATTCTCTCAAAAAGACAATTAGAAGAAGAGAAATCTTATGAATTTCTTCAAGAAAAATTAGATAACAACGAAACAATCGAAGCTAAAGTGACTGAAGTTGTAAAAGGTGGCTTAGTTGTTGACGTAGGACAAAGAGGTTTCATTCCGGCATCGCTCATTTCTACTGATTTCATTGAAGATTTCTCAGATTATGAAGGAAAAGTGCTTGAACTTAAAGTTGAAGAACTTGATCCATCAAATCATCGTGTCATCTTAAGCCGTAAAGCTGTAGAAGCAGAAGAAAACGTAAAGAAAAAAGAAGAACTGTTAAAATCTATTAAAGCTGGCGACGTAATCGAAGGTAAAGTTGCACGTTTAACTAATTTTGGTGCATTTATTGATCTTGGTGGCGTAGATGGTTTAGTACACGTATCTGAGTTATCTCATGAACATGTAAAATCACCTGAAGAAGTAGTATCTATTGGTGAAACGGTTAAAGTAAAAGTACGTTCTGTCGAACAAGACTCTGAACGCATCTCACTTTCTATTAAAGATACGTTACCAAGTCCTTTTGAAACGATTCAAGAGAAATACAACGAAGGCGATATCGTTGATGGTAAGGTAATGAGATTGGCAAGCTTTGGTGCATTTGTTGAGATCGATAAAGGGTTACAAGGCTTAGTTCATATCTCTGAAATTAGTCATAAACATATTGGCACACCAAACGAAGTGTTAGAACCTGGTCAAGAAGTTAAAGTGAAAATTTTAGGCATTAACCCTGATGAAGAACGTATTTCACTATCAATTAAAGCAGCTTTACCAGAAGAAGAAAAAAATGAAGCTTCAGAAGAAACGACACAACAATATACACATCAAAACGATGATGAAAATGAAAATAACCCAACACTTGGGGATGTTTTCGGAGATAAATTAAAAGACTTAAATTTATAGTTTTAAAATGAAGGTAGCGGGATATATGCATATCTCGCTCCTTTTTTATTGTCTATAAAGTTTACTGGCATGATATAATTGTATGTAAATTATATTACATACGCACATTTTCTTATAATACCGAAAGTTCAAACAACCGAACGCTAAGTGACTTTTCCATATAAACGTCACTTTCATAATCAATGCGTTCATTCCTATTTAAAGTGAAATACCTTATTCTTAGAAGATGACTTTCTTTTATTCTATCTTTTGAAAAGTAGGACCATGTGCTAAAATAATGAAGATAATTAAAGAGAGGAAGAACACTCATGACGAAACCTGTTGTAGCAATTGTAGGGAGACCTAATGTCGGGAAATCAACAATTTTTAATCGTATCGTTGGTGAACGTGTCTCTATTGTTGAAGACACTCCAGGCGTTACACGTGATAGAATTTATTCTAGTGGCGATTGGCTGACACATGAATTTAATATTATCGACACGGGGGGCATTGAAATCGGTGATGCGCCATTTCAAACGCAAATTAGAGCGCAAGCCGAATTAGCCATTGAAGAAGCGGACGTTATTATTTTTATGGTAAACGTTCGTGAAGGATTAACACAAAGTGATGAAATGGTTGCCCAAATTTTATATAAATCTAAAAAACCTGTCGTTCTCGCAGTTAATAAGGTAGATAACCCAGAAATGAGAAACGATATATACGATTTTTATGCGCTAGGATTTGGTGAACCTTATCCTTTATCGGGTTCCCATGGCTTAGGACTAGGGGATTTGCTTGACGCTGTTGCCAGTCATTTTAAAGACATAGTCGATGACGATTATGATGATGATACGATTCGTTTATCTCTCATTGGTCGCCCAAATGTTGGAAAATCAAGCTTGGTTAATGCCATTTTAGGTGAAGAACGGGTCATTGTTTCCAATGTTGCAGGTACCACTCGTGATGCTATTGATACAGAATATACTTTTGATGACCAAAAATATGTACTTATAGATACAGCGGGTATGCGTAAGAAAGGGAAAGTATACGAATCCACAGAAAAGTATTCTGTTTTACGCGCTCTCAAAGCAATTGAACGTTCAAATGTTGTACTCGTTGTTATTGATGCTGAAACGGGGATTATTGAACAAGATAAGCGTGTGGCGGGATACGCTCACGAAGAAGGAAAAGCCATTGTCATTGTAGTCAACAAATGGGATACAGTTGAAAAAGATAGCAAAACAATGAAAAAGTTTATGGACGATATTCGTCAGAACTTCCAGTTTTTGGACTATGCTCAAATCGCATTTGTTTCTGCGAAAGAAAGTGCACGTTTACAAACCTTATTCCCATTAATTAATGAAGCCAGTGAAAACCATAAAAAACGTGTACAAAGTTCTACATTAAATGAAGTCATAACTGATGCAATATCTTTGAATCCAACACCAACTGATAAAGGGCGTCGCCTAAATGTGTTCTATGCAACACAAGTTGCCATTGAACCACCAACATTTGTTGTTTTTGTCAATGATGTAGAACTATTGCACTTTTCTTATAAACGTTATTTAGAAAACCAAATACGTCACGCCTTTGGTTTTGAGGGGACACCTGTTCATATTATCGCGCGTAAAAGAAATTAAACTCGGAGGGATTAAAATGACCAATATAACTGTATTCGGTACGGGAAGCTTTGGTAGCGCACTTGCCAATGTTCTTGCTGAAAATGGTCACCATGTTTTAATGTGGGGGAAAAATGAGACAACCATCTCTGAAATTAATACACAACATACAAATAAGAATTATTTAAAAGAAGCGAAGTTAGATCAAACGATTCAAGCAACGACTGATTTAGATCGTGCGATTCAACATTCAGATATTTTTATCATCGCATTACCTACGAAAGCAATTCGAGAAGTGATGGGACGTGTCAATGCAAAATTAAATTCGAAAAAAACATTGATACATGTCACTAAAGGAATAGAAAACGAAACCTTCAAACGGGTTTCTGAAATGCTTGAAGATAGCATTTCTCCTGAATTTAATGCTGGAATAGGTGTTTTATCAGGTCCGAGTCACGCTGAGGAAGTTGTTGTTAAGCAACCAACGACAGTTGCAGCAGCATCTAACAATTCAGAAATACGCCAATTAATACAAGACCTTTTTATGACAGACTACCTTCGTGTTTATACTAACGACGACCTTGTAGGCGTAGAATTAGGGGGCGCATTGAAAAACATCATTGCCATTGCAAGTGGTGTCGTTTCAGGAATGGGCTATGGTGATAATGCTAAAGCCGCATTAATGACACGAGGCCTTGCAGAAATCACACGCTTAGGTGTCCAACTTGGTGCTGACCCTTTAACATTCCAAGGTTTAGGCGGTATCGGTGATTTAATCGTGACTTGTACTTCAACGCATTCAAGAAATTTCTCATTAGGCTATAAACTAGGACAGGGTCAAAAACTAGATGAAATTTTAAACGAAATGAATATGGTGGCTGAAGGCGTTTATACGACACAATCCGTTCATAATTTGGCAAAACAACAAGGTGTAGAAATGCCAATTACAGAAGCGCTTTATAGAGTCTTATTTGAGGATCAACCCGTCGAAGAAGAATTAAAAATCTTGATGGGTCGAAATAAAAAGTCAGAATAAGTCACGAATATGACATTTTCTTTCTAATTTATGGGTTTATTGCTCCTTTCTTAAGGGTACTATAAAAACGCGTAACAAAGCGCAACATGTCTTCAAAGACAATTTTAATGACTTTCACATGCAAATAATCGTGTTATTTGTTAAATTCGAGCTATAATTTAACAAAATCGCATTAAATCAGCGTTTTTCTTGTATAAATCGTTGCAGTACCGCTATTGCTTGTGTTAAAGTCATACCATAATGATAATTGAATTATCATTACATAAACCTTTAGGAGGTGAATTGACATGAACAAAACAGACTTAATCAACGCTGTAGCTGAGCAAGCTGACTTAACTAAAAAGGAAGCTGGTCAAGCTGTTGATGCCGTTTTCGAATCAATTCAAAAATCACTAGCAAAAGGTGACAAAGTACAATTAATCGGTTTCGGTAACTTTGAGGTACGTGAACGTGCTGCACGTAAAGGACGTAACCCTCAAACAGGTAAAGAAATTGATATCCCTGCAAGCAAAGTTCCAGCTTTCAAAGCAGGTAAAGCTTTAAAAGATGCAGTGAAATAATTCAATTATTTACTTAGAAAGCCCTGTAATTAGGGCTTTTTTTATTTTTTTATAATCCTCTTTATACTAAATCTAAAATATTCTGCAATTCAGTTTTCTCATGCTTCATATTTCAATGAAATTTCTTATCACCACATTATCAAATGTACGCTATAAGCTACATTACTTTTGAAACGTTATCATTTTGCATATACTTATAAATATCGTGAAGATTTCAAAACAATTCAGATTTAATTTTCAAACCGATAATGTTAAGATAGTAAGTGATTAAAAATTGAGGTGTGACCATGAGTAAAACCTTTGAACTATTAGAAAAACAGATGAATAAAACATTAATTCATATACATAAACCAAAAAATGTCTTTGTTAATCGTGCATTAAGCGAAATTTTAGATTCATTAGAAATACCTACATTATCAAAAGTTGCTGTGCTCTCTATTAATACTGCGATGAATCATCTCGATCGAATCAGCTTTTACCGGTTTGAACGAGATGCCATTTTAATAGGAGATTTGTATAGCGCGCATTATTACTACCTTATTTCACAAATACAATCCACCACTTTTCAAAAGCATATGAGTGAGGCAATTATCAAAATTAATGCACAGAAGTCATACCTTCAAAATGAACATCAATCTCTATCACAACATCAACTTTTAGAAACTGTGTTAGCGGTTGAATTTGGTTTAATCGATACACTATTGAATATATATCAATTAAATACACTAAAAGAAGAGAATCATCAACGTATTATTGCACATTTAGCCGTTGATCAATTGACATATCTTAACTTTTTAAATGAAACCCAAATTAATCAATTGATTGATGTGATACACTCAAAATACAAATATACTGGAGTCGGTTTTAATGAATAATCAAGCAGATAAACAAAAAGTACATGAGGTCTTTCAAAATATTTCAGGCAAGTATGATAAATTGAATAATATCATTAGCTTTGAGCAACATAAAGTATGGCGTAAAAAAGTCATGAAAGAAATGAATGTACGTCCAGGATCTCAAGCATTAGATGTCTGTTGTGGGACGGCTGACTGGACAATCGCATTAAGTAAAGCAGTAGGTCCTAATGGTGAAGTCGCGGGAATAGATTTTAGTGAAAATATGTTAAAAGTAGGAGAAACTAAAACAGAAAACATGTCTAATATACGCCTCATTCAAGGTGATGCTATGGATCTCCCATTTGAAGATGACAGTTTTGATTATGTAACAATTGGCTTCGGACTTCGTAATATTCCAGATTATACGAAAGCTCTTGCAGAAATGTATCGTGTACTTAAGCCCGGTGGAACAGCTGTTTGTTTAGAAACTAGTCAACCCACGGCTCCTATTTTTAAGCAAGGTTATCAACTTTACTTTAAATTTATAATGCCGTTATTCGGAAAGATTTTCGCAAAATCAAAACAAGAATACGAATGGCTTCAACAATCGGCGTTTGATTTCCCAGATAGCGAAACATTGAAAGGGTTATTTGAATCAGTATCATTTGAAAATGTAAAAGTACGTCGCTTTACAGGTGGTGTGGCGGCGATGCATTTAGCTCATAAACCTAAAACAAAATAATTAAAGGTGAGGACCATGTCGAAAATTTATATGAATCGAGAACTAAAATATATAGAAAAAAACTTAGCGCATCAGATGCAATGCGAAGATATGACGTTGCAAAAAGCAGCAGAACATTTATTATCATCCGGTGGCAAACGTGTACGTCCTCTATTCGTAATTCTCAGTAGTTATTTGAGTAATCAGCACGCCACAGAAGATACTTATCGCGTAGCCGTTGCATTAGAATTAATTCATATGGCGACATTGGTTCATGATGATGTAATCGACTTTAGTGATAAACGACGGGGCAAAACGACAATTGAAAAAGAGTGGAATCAATCTACAGCCATTTTAACGGGAAATTTTTTACTTGCACGTGCTTTAGAACATTTGTCTCCGATAGAAAACCCTCATATTCATCAAACATTATCAAAAGCTATCGTAGAAGTGTGTCGCGGAGAATTATTTCAATTTCAAGACCAGTTTCGTGCAAACCAATCAATTACAAATTACTTGCGTCGCATTAAACGTAAAACGGCATTGCTCATTCAATTAGCAACTGAAGTAGGAGCGATGAGTGGTGGGGCTAATGCTCAAACGGTAAAAACAATGAGAAACATTGGCTATAATATTGGTATGAGTTTTCAAATCATTGATGACATTCTAGACTTTACGAGTTCCGAGAAAAAATTGGGTAAACCTGTCGGAAGTGATTTGAGAAATGGACATATGACGTTGCCAACATTGCTCGAAATGAAACGAGATCCTCAGTTGAAAGCACGCATTGAATCATTAAACGCAAATGCGCCTCAAGATGCTTTTGAATTATGTGTGGAACAAATTCGAAACTCAGAATCGATTAAGATTTCTCAACAAATTAGTGAGCGCTATTTGCAAAAAGCGAATGATTTATTAGCAACATTACCCGACAATGATGCAAAACCTGTGTTTAAAAAATTGATTTCTAAGCTTAAAAATCGTATGTCATAATATATAAAACGATTGAAAGCGCTTTATTTACATGGTAGGATATTCTTGTAATCTATACATAAACACAGGGGGATCCTCACAATGGAAAAAACATTCGTAATGATTAAACCAGATGCTGTACAAAGAAAATTAATCGGTGAAATTGTTCAACGTCTTGAACAAAAAGGGTTAAAATTAGTTGGTGCTAAATTAATGACTGTGCCTCAAGAGTTAGCGGAAGAACATTATGGTGAACATAAAAGCAAACCTTTTTATTCTAAGTTAATTTCATTTATTACTTCTGCACCTGTATTTGCAATGGTCGTAGAAGGGGAAGATGCGGTGGCTGTTTCCCGTCATATTATTGGCTCTACAAATCCTTCAGAAGCTACACCAGGCTCTATCCGTGGGGATTTAGGTCTAACAGTCGGACGCAATGTTGTACACGGTTCTGACTCAGTCGAATCAGCAGAAAGAGAAATCAACTTATGGTTTAAGCCAGAAGAAATCAGTAGTTACCAATCACCAGATGAAGTTTGGTTATACGAATAGAAAAAACGAGATAAAAGAGTTGAAACAATATGCCGTTTCAGCTCTTTTATCTATCAAAACACTTTAGTTATTAAAAGCGTTAAACTTTTTCTTATTTTTCTGTTAATTTAAACGATATTTTGTGCTATGATAAACAACATATTTAATTTAAATCTTTGATGACACAATACGCTATGTTAGTCTAAAAATAATGAATTAATAAAAGGAGTTGCCCGTTATGAGATTTTTAACTGCCGGCGAATCACATGGCCCTCAATTAACAGTGATTATTGAAGGATTGCCTGCAAATATGAAAATAGATATCGATCAAATCAATAAAGAAATGTTCAAACGTCAAGGGGGTTATGGTCGGGGTCGACGTATGCAAATTGAAAAAGATACCGTAGAAATTGTTTCTGGTGTTCGACACGGATATACATTAGGTAGCCCTGTAACAGTGATTGTTAAAAATGATGATTTTAAACATTGGCAGAAGATTATGGGAGCTGAACCTATAACTGAAGAAGAACAAGAAAATATGAAGCGTGTCATTACAAAGCCACGGCCTGGTCATGCGGACTTAGTGGGCGGTATGAAATATAATCATCAAGACCTTCGCAATGTCTTAGAGCGTTCTTCTGCACGTGAAACTGCAGCGCGAGTTGCTGTTGGTGCAATTTGTAAAAGTCTTCTCGCACAATTAGGTATCGAACTCTTTAGCCGTGTCGTAGAAATTGGTGGCATTAAAGATGAAGGTGAATACGACATTGATACGATTAAAAAGTCCGAAGATGCCAATGATGTTCGCGTGGTGGATGAAAGTATTGCACAGTCCATCCGCGATAAAATAGATCAAGCTAAAAAAGACGGCGACTCTATCGGTGGAGTTGTTCAGGTCATTGTAAATCACATGCCTGTCGGTGTGGGAAGTTATGTCCACTATGATCGTAAATTAGATGGACGCATCGCCCAAAGCGTTGTCGGCATAAATGCTTTTAAGGGTGTCAGCTTTGGTGTAGGCTTTCAAGCGGGAGCTTTACTTGGTTCACAAGTTCAAGACCCAATTATGTATGATGAAACAAGAGGATACTACCGTGCAAGCAACCATTTAGGAGGTTTAGAAGGGGGCATGTCGAATGGAATGCCTATCGTTGTAAATGGAGTAATGAAACCAATTCCAACTTTATACAAACCACTTGCTTCTGTGGATATCAAAACAAAAGAACCTTTTAAAGCGACGATTGAGCGTTCAGATAGTTGCGCAGTGCCAGCGGCGAGTATTGTTTGTGAACATGCCGTTGCTTTCGAAATTGCCAAAGCGCTTTTAGAAGAATTCGAATCTAATGATATTGAGAAATTGAAAAACCAGGTAGACACGCGTCGCTTACGAAACATCACTTATTAAAAGGAGATTTCTATGCAATTACACACACGTTACCCTCACGATAACTATCCTATAATAGTAGAAAATGGGGCCATTCAACATCTCAATGACTACTTGTCAGATTATGAGCAAATATTCATTCTTATAGATGAACACGTTGCCAAATGTTGGCCAGATGTGCAACATCAAATCAAACCGAAACACACTTTAATCATAATCCCCTCTGGTGAGCAAGTGAAATATATACAATATTATGAGCAATATATGGGGCAAATTCTATCATTCAAACCTACACGACAAACATGTCTTGTTGCTATTGGTGGGGGAGCTACGGGAGATTTTGTTGGATTTTTAGCCGCCACGTTATTACGTGGGGTTGACTTTATTCAAGTTCCAACCACACTATTAGCTCATGATTCTAGCATTGGCGGAAAAGTAGGTATTAATTCGCCTCAAGGTAAAAATTTAATAGGCGCTTTTTACAGACCTAAAGCGGTTATTTATGACTTAGATTTTTTAACTACTTTACCTCAAACAGAGATTTTAAGTGGCTACGCAGAAGTTTATAAACACACACTTCTCAATTCTAAAAAAGCTGTCAATCAGCTTGAACAGATGTATCCTAACGTGCAAACATTGCTCAAGTTAAAAAATATAGAGACCGTCATTGTCGATGGCATAGAAACTAAATTAAATATTGTACTCGCAGACGAGAAGGAACAAGGACAACGCAAATTTTTAAATTTAGGTCATACTTTTGGCCACGCGATTGAATACCAACATCACTTAGCGCACGGTCATGCTGTGATGTTAGGTATTTTATTTCAATATTTTGTTTCTAATTTAATCTTAAAAACGCAATATTCAACAACATCATTTTATCAGTATTTAAAAGAACTCCATTATCCGCTATCCATCATTGATGACTTTAATTTTGAACAGCTCTATGAATACATGTTGTCAGATAAAAAAAATGATGCGACAGGCGTACAAATGGTACTATTAAAAGATTTTGGACAACCCACTGTGCAACATATTCCAAAATCCATTTTAAAACAATCATTTAATCAAATGGTTGCATTACATCAAGAGGTGATATAAATGGAAACTATTTCATCCAACGGACCCCTTAAAGGGGAAATAACAATCCCGGGTGATAAATCTATGACGCATCGTGCCATCATGTTGGCTTCACTTGCTCAAGGAAAGTCTATCATTACAGGTCCTCTTTTAGGAGAGGATTGTATGAGAACAGCCAACATTTTTCAAACTTTAGGCGTTCAAATGACATTTTCAGAAAATCAAATTGAAATCAACTCACCAGGATACGAACATTTCACAACTCCACATCAAGTCCTTTATACGGGGAATTCAGGTACCACAACTCGGCTTATGGCTGGTTTATTAGGAGGACTTGGGATTGAAAGTGTTTTAGCTGGAGATGCGTCAATAGGTAAAAGGCCCATGAAGCGCATTATTGATCCGCTTCAAAAAATGGGTGTACAGATACGAGGTATAGAGAATAACTATACGCCCCTCATTATAAGTAGAGGAAATGTTAGAGGATTACACTATAAAATGCCTGTTGCTAGCGCTCAAGTAAAAAGTGCTTTATTATTTGCGGGTTTATTTGCACCTGATTTAACCACAATTGAAGAGATTGATATTTCTAGGAATCATACAGAAACAATGTTTCAACATTTTGGCATTCCTACTGGAACTTCTAACCAAACAATAACTTTACCGGGAAAAAGTATCCAACACTTGTCACCTAATAATTTTGATGTTCCTGGTGATATCTCTTCTGCTGCCTTCTTTATTGTTGCAGCACTTATTACACCTGGCAGTGATATTTATATTCATCACGTTGGAATGAATGAAACGAGAGATGGCATTATAGAAATCGTTAAAAAAATGAGCGGACATTTAGAAATTCTGAATTTAACCGATACCCCTGAACCTACTGCAACATTACATGTAAGATATACTGAACATTTAAAGCCGATTGAAATAAGTGGTCAACTCATTCCACGTTGTATTGATGAACTTCCTGTCATTGCATTACTCTGTACACAAGCAACAGGTTCAAGTATCATTAAAGATGCTGAAGAATTAAAGGTAAAAGAAACAAACCGCATTGATACTACAGTTAATGAATTGAATCGTCTTGGGTTTCAACTTGAACCTACAGCGGATGGAATGATTATTTATCCTTCTCAACTTACCACACCCCAAGTTGTAGATAGCCATACAGATCATCGTATAGGCATGATGTTGGCGATTGCCTCGTTATTAACGAAGGAAGACATTCAAATTCAACGTTTTGATAGCGTAAATGTTTCTTTCCCAGGGTTCTTACCAATCTTAAAACAATTAGAGAATGAGGGATAATATGCAAGATATCTATAAACTTATAGATGATATCAACTTACAAAAATTAGATGGCCTCGATTCACGTGTTCAAGAAGCACAACAATCTGATGATGACGAAGGGTTGTTTGCGCTTGGCGAAACTTTATACCAATATGGATTAACACCTCAAGGGCTTGAGGTGTTTCGCACGTTATACCACAAGTATCCAAATGAAGGCGAAGTTCTCATTTACTTTATAGAAGGGCTTGTGACTGAAAACCATATTGATGAAGCTTTAGAATATTTAAATGAAGTGCCAGAAACCCCAGAAAAATTGATGCTTGAAGCAGATTTATATCAACAAATTAACATGCTTGAAGTGGCAATCGATAAATTAGAAGCAGCTCTTGAAATTCAACCTAATGACCCCATCATTCATTTTGCGCTTGCTGAATTGTTATATTTTGATGGTCAATACTTACGTGCTTCTCGTGAATACGATACTGTGTTAGAGAGCGGAGAGTATGAAGTCAATGGTATTAATCTATTTTCACGTCTTGCCGATAGTAGCCTTCAAAGTGGAAATTATCAAGATGCTTTAAAATGGTATGATGAAATAAACGAGCAGGAATTGGTTCCTGAAGATTATTTAAAAAAGGCTGTTGCTTACGAAAAAAATGATCGTACACAAGAAGCCATAAAAATAACAAAAACACTCTTAAATAAGGATCCTGACTTTATACAAGCCTACTACTATTTGCAACAACTTTACGAAAATGAAAAAATGTTCGCAGACGCAATAGAAATTGGTGATGAAGGTTTACGTTTAAATCAATATTATAAAGAATTAATGTTCAGTACCGGGGCGCTTAAAATTGAACACGGAGACCAAAATGAAGCTGTTTCATTGTTAAAACAAGCGCTCGAAGTCGACCCAAGCTATCAAGAACCTTTACTCATGTTAGCAGATTTATATCGTCATGAAGAAGACTATGAAGCCCTAATTGAGTTGGTACAATTTGTGAATGAGGAAGATATGGATCCCGTATTCATTTGGCAACTGGCATATGCCTTAGGACAAGAAGAGCGTGATAAAGAAGCACAGCATTTTTATGATATTGCCTATACATCTCTAAAAGACAATGTAGACTTCTTAAAAGATTATTATGAATATCTCATTGAAATTAGCCAAATAGCGCATGCTAAAACAATTTTGGACCTCTTGATTCAAAAAGAACCCAATCAAGAGAAATGGCAAGATGAATACGATAGATTAAACTAAGGGGACCAGCAATGTTTGAGGTACCTATAAATAAAGATAAACAACATTTTATGGACTATCTGTTATTTCAATATCAATTTAAATCACGTATTACTGTTTGGATTTTAAACTACCTCAAAGCAAATGACTCCCATGTCAAATTCGTAAAATTTGTTGATGAAATTAATCCACAACATACGACACTTGAAATATCAGTAGAAAATAGTCAACAAGATGCAGTACGTCTCACTTTTAATCAAAATATATACATTAATACGAATAAAATTTTTACATTAATTGTTGAAGACATTGATCAACTTGACATCAAAATCCATTTTTCACATCCCGATTATCGTGATACGCGACTTGATTTTATCATTTTGCATCAATTATTCAGTCATCACGTGGATGAATCTTATATTTATGACTTAAAACGCATCCATTTAAACTCAACCACATACCAACATTTAATGCATTTATTGGAGTCTCAAATCGATTTAAGTCTACGTGTTAAAAATCCTGATGCATTTAAATGGTACACGCATTTGCTTAGCGTTCTAAAATTGCGCCGTTATAAATTCTATGAGGAGTGAAAGCATGAATTGGTCAACAATACATCAAACTATCATATACAACCGATTTATTTTATGGCTTTTGCTCCTATGTAACTTACTTGGAACAATTTATGGATATATTTGGTATTTACCACAGTTAATGAGATCTGAATGGTATTTTTGGATTTTTATTCCAGACAGCCCAACCGCTTCATTATTTTTGACTATTAGCATCTTTTTAATGCTGTTTAACAAAAGAAATGCGATTATCGATACACTTGCTTTTGTTACTTTGATCAAATACGGGGTTTGGGCTGTAATTATGAATATATTTATGTTTATTCATGACGACACAGTTTATATTACGGGAATCATGCTGATTTTTTCACATGCCGTTATGGCTATACAAGCTATTTTATTTTTACCTCGTTTGACCGTTACAACACTCAGTCTAACAATCACTTTAATATGGATTTTTCATAATGATGTGATTGATTATGTGTTTCACCAATATCCTGTATACGGGTCGCTCATTCATTATGAATCCATAATTGGCTATATTGCTTTTTGGCTTAGCGCGATTCCTTTTATTGTTATTTTATATATCTTTCGGATACGAGAGGATAAAAAGTTTGACCATTATTAATCAACCACTTACAATATAATTAAAGGAGTGAGCATAATGTCTTTTATGTCTTTAATCATTTATTTTGTAATACTTATGATCCTCCCAATGTATGCGCAACACAAAGTAAAATCTAACTATGAAAAATACTCTCAAGTTAGATCAACGAGTGGCAAGACGGGACGAGAAGTTGCTTTAGAAATTTTACATTCAAATGGCATTTACGACGTTGATGTAAAAGAAGGGGAAGGCTTTTTAACAGATCATTACGATCCTAGTAAAAAGGTCGTTGTATTATCACCTTCAAATTATAATCGTCCTAGTGTAGCAGGTACAGCGATTGCTGCTCACGAAGTCGGACATGCGATTCAGCATTACGAAGGTTATTTCTTCTTACGTTTCCGTTCTGCATTAGTTCCTGTAGCGAATTTAGGTAGCTCTTTATCCTACTTATTAATCACAGCAGGCTTTATTCTTACAATGTTGCATATCGCATTTGGTTCAACTTTATTATGGATTGGTATTTTCTTTATGGCATTTGCAGTGCTATTCTCAATTGTCACATTGCCAGTCGAATTTGATGCAAGTAAGCGTGCCATGAGACAAATCCAACATTTGAATATTGTTGATGAAAAAGAATATAAACATGCAGGACGCGTACTACGTGCTGCAGCAATGACGTACGTTGCAGCTACTGCCGTTGCGGTTGCTGAATTAGTACGATTAATTCTCATTGCACGTTCTGAAGAATAGTCATAAGCATTCAACACCCGTTCTTATCCCATGATAAGAGGGGTGTTTTTGTTTGGCTAAAATTCTTTCTAAAGTGGGTTGATACATTGCCGATATATAGCTCAATCATGTAAGATAAAGAATAAGATACGAAAGGGTGAGTTTTATGGAAAAATCTATGCAAATGATGCAACAAGAAGTAGATAACTATATTTCACAATTTAAAGCCGGCTATTTCTCACCTCTTGCAAATTTAGCACGTCTTACAGAAGAGGTAGGAGAACTTGCTAGAGAAATCAACCATTATCACGGTGAAAAACAAAAAAAATCTACAGAAGAACCTAACACAATTGAAGCTGAACTTGGTGACAATTTATTTGTCTTACTTTGTTTAGCCAATTCATTAAATATAGATATGACCGAAAGTTTTAATCAAACAATGGAAAAATTTAATCACCGAGATCAACATCGCTTTGAACGTAAATAAAAAGGAGTGATCGGTTGTGAAAATAGGAATCACATGTTATCCCTCAGCAGGTGGTTCAGGAATTATTGCCACAGAATTAGGGATACTTATGGCTGAGCGTGGACATGAAGTACATTTTATTACTTCAAATATGCCATTTCGTTTAAAAAAGCCTGTTCCAAATATCACATTTCATCAAGTCGATATTAATCAGTATGCCGTGTTTCAATATCCGCCATACGATATTTCTTTAAGTACAAAAATTGCAAATGTAATTAATGAATACGACTTAGATGTATTACATATGCATTATGCAATTCCACATGCAATTTGTGGTATTCTGGCACGTCAAATGTCTGGAAAAAATATAAAAATTATGACCACGCTACATGGAACAGATATTACGGTATTAGGTTATGACCACGCGTTACAAAATGCAATAAAATTTGGCATTGAAAAAAGTGATATCGTCACAAGTGTAAGTCAGTCACTTAAAGAGGAAACTTACGAAATTATACAACCTGAAAAGGAAATCATTCCTATCTATAATTTTGTAAAGGAAAAAGATTTTCCTCAAGGACGTCAGCCAAAATTACGTACGAGTTATGGCATTGCAGAGGATGAAAAAGTGGTTATTCATGTTTCTAATTTTAGAAAAGTAAAACGTATTGATACAGTGATTGACACCTTTCATCTTATACGTCAAAAGATGAAAGCAAAGTTATTACTTATAGGGGATGGGCCTGAGTTGTTAGACATGCGACAACGTGTAAAGTCTCTTCAATTAAGTGAGGATGTCTTATTTCTAGGTAAGCAAGATTGCATGAGTAACTTTTATCAAATTTCAGATTTACTTTTGCTCATGAGCGAGAAAGAAAGTTTTGGACTTACATTGCTAGAAGCGATGCACACAGGCGTTCTACCTATTGGCACTCGGGCAGGAGGAATCCAAGAAGTCATTAAACATGAAGAAACTGGATTTCTTGTAGATATTGGAGATGCTGAGACTGCTGCCCAATATGCGGTATCTATACTTCAAAATCCAACAAAATACCAACAAATGCAGACAAAAATGTTACTAGACATCCAAGAAAGATTTAATTCTAAAAAGATTGCAGATCAATATGAATATTACTATCAACAAATGTTAGGAGACTCAAAGGTTCATGTCTAAAGCAGCTTTTAATGCGGCCATCCCATTGATGAAACATATTCAACAACATGGTTTTGAAGCCTATTTTGTAGGTGGAGCCGTACGTGATTTTTATCTCAATCGTACGATAAATGATGTCGATATCGCTACCAGTGCGACACCTGATGAAATAGAGGCTATATTTGAACATACTATTCCGGTAGGTAAAGCCCACGGAACTATTAATGTCGTATGGAAAAAAAACAATTATGAAGTTACTACTTTTCGAACGGAAGGTCGTTATGAAGATCATCGGCGTCCAACCGACGTTCAATTTGTACGCTCATTATATGAAGATGTCGCACGTCGAGATTTTACTATTAATGCTATGGCAATGGATACAAACTTTAAATTGTATGATTATTTTGATGGCTGTAATGATTTAAACCATCACTGTATACGTACAGTAGGCAATCCACAAGCACGTTTCACTGAAGATGCCTTACGTATTATAAGAGGTCTTCGTTTTCAATCTCAGTTGAATTTTGATATAGAAGAAAAAACCTACGTAGCAATGTCTGCATGTGTAGAAGATATTCATTATTTATCAATCGAACGAATTATGACTGAGCTCGAAAAGTTATTATTGGGACGGGGCATTGAGAAAGCATTTAAAGCAATGGTTGATTTAAAAATCATGGCCCACATTCCTTATTTAAAAATGTTTAATTGGCAGCATATACATTTAAATATAGCGCTCTCTTTATCGCAATTTTTAGCCTTTTTACATTTATTTGAAGGCCAAAAAGAGGGGATTAAACGTTTAAAATTGAGTAATCAAACTTTAAAAGAAGCTGAACACTTGGCAAGTGCAATCCTGCGTCTCCAACAAATTCAGTCTAAAGAAGAATTACAAATATGGGTTTACGATTACGGTGAAAATATAGCTTCGGATATCTTTTATTTAAAACCACTATTAGAGGCGCATGAGATTCAAATCGCGAATCCTTTAATATTCAATCCAAAAATCATTCAAGAGATTTATCAACAGCTATCCATTCATAATAGAAAAGAAGTAAATATGAATGGTAAAGTTTTAATGGAGGTCCTCGATCAACCTAGTGGTCCTTGGATTAAACATGCATTAAGAGAAATTGAATGTGCCATCGTGTTGAAAAAAGTAAAAAATAGTCGAACAGATATTGTAGAATGGGTGAAGCAAAATGTCAAAGTATAGAGATCAAATTTTAAAATTAATTGCAGATGCGCGTCCGAACTATATTTCCGGACAAGCGATTGCAGAACAACTACATATTTCACGGATGACTGTAAAAAAAGTGATAGATCAATTGAAATCCGAGTCTATCTCAATAGATTCAGTTCATAATAAAGGTCATCGTTTAAATGAGTTTCCTCAACAATGGCATGCAAGTATTATTCACTCAATGATAGAATATCCTACGCTTTTTGAATCCGTCTATACATATGACAGTGTGGGATCCACGCAATTAGAAGCAAAGCATCTACTGGTTGAGCATGATGAAGCGATGCTTATTATCAGTGATGAACAAACTGAGGGAAGAGGGCGTTTTAAAAGACCTTGGCAATCTTCAAAAGGTAAAGGGTTGTGGATGTCCCTTGTCCTACGTCCTGATATCTCTTATGCAATGCTCACGACATTTAATTTATTTATTTCACTGGCCATCCGTGATGCTATTCAAGAGTATGTTGAGCAAGATGTAAAAATCAAATGGCCTAATGACATTTACATCGGTGAGAAAAAAATTTGTGGGTTTTTAACTGAAATGGTTGCTAACGCAGATCGTATAGAAGCCGTCATTTGTGGGATTGGAATTAATATCAATCAAGACGAGACCGATTGGAATCCAGAGGTGAGAAAAATCGCGACTAGCATTTCACTTCAAAACAGCCAATCAATAAATCGATACGCTTTTTTAAAGACTTTAATGTCTCATATACAACAACGATATAGCCAATTTTTATCAAAACCATTTACATCTATTAAACAAGAATATATTGCCGCTTCAAACATTTGGAACCGTAGATTACGGTTTACTGAAGGAACACGTCAGTTTTATGGAAAAGTCATCGAAATTGATGATTTGGGATTTTTGCATGTGGTCGATGAATCAGGTACGATTCATCGTTTAATGAGTGCGGATATAGATTTATAGATAGAAAGGAGGGGACAATATGTCTCGATATGCCGTTGTTGACCTTGAAACAACGGGGAATCAGGTTGACTACGATGAAATTATTCAAATTGGCATTTCATTTGTCGAAAACAATCAAATTGTAGATCAATATCATTCAATGGTTAAAACTGATTTAGAAATCCCTACTTTTATACAAGCATTGACTTCTATTGAAAAAGATATGTTGGCTCAAGCCCCTTATTTCAACTCAATCGCTCAAGAAATTTATAACAAATTGCAAAATTGTATTTTCGTCGCACATAACGTGAATTTTGATTTAAATTTTCTTCAACACGCATTTAAACGTTGTCATATTCACTATGCGCCAGCACAAACGATTGACACACTTGAATTATTTAAAATTGCCTTTCCTATGGAGAAAAGTTATCAATTAGGTGAGTTGGCAGACGCTTTGGGAATTTCACTTGGACAAGCACATCGAGCAGATGAAGATGCACGTGCAACAGCTTTACTCATGATCAAAGCCTTTAAACGTTTTGAAAAACTACCTATTGAAACTATTAAACAACTCTATTTTTTGAGCAAGCATCTAAAATATCAATTAGATTATTATTTCTTTGAATTAGTCCGTACTGCTCCAAAACAGACCGAACAAAATTTATATACTCAATTCTGTCATATTTACTATAAACCTATTCCTGATTTAAAGGAGACACATTTTCATTTTGAAGGAAATATTAAAGACCTCTATCAAACCATTGTAAATCATGCAGGGTACCAATATCGAGAAACTCAACTTTATATGGCTGAAACCATTTTTAATCAAATAATGCATAATGAGAAAACTTTAATTGAGGCAGATACTGGAAGTGGTAAATCACTTGCCTATCTCATCGCTGCATTGATGTTTCATATTGAAACAGGAGAACATGTTATGATTTCCACGAATACGAAACTACTTCAAAATCAGTTACTGACTCATGACATTCCTGTCATCAATCGTGCTTTAGATACACAGATTCATGCACGCATGATTAAAAGCAAACAAGATTATATTTCGTTAGGTCTTGTACGCCAAATCATCGATGAAAAAACATCTAACTATGAAGTTAATTTATTAAAAATGCAATTGCTCATCTGGTTACTTCATACGGAAACAGGTGATATTCAGGAACTTAATTTACGTGGTGCCCAAAAAATGTATTTTCATCAGAAGGTTGAAACTTATGTTCCTTATAAAAATGATGTTCATTACTATCACTATATCAAACAAAATGCACGCCGTATTCAAATTGGAGTGACGAATCATGCACACTTAATGTATTCTTCACCTGATGACACCATCTATCAACTTTTTAATCACTGTATTATTGATGAAGCACATCGCCTGCCTGATTATGCTTTTGAAAAATCAATAAAAGAAGTCGACTATGCGGATATCAAGTATCAACTTGGTTTAATTGGCAAATCTGAAAAGGAAAAATTATTACGCCAATTATACTTCTTAGAAAACACGCGTAAAGCTCAGAAATTAGATATACCTCCGATTGATATATTTAGTATAAAACAAGATGTTGATCAGATTCATGCTGACAATGAATATCTCTTCGATGTGTTATTTGAACAATCACACCAATCAAAGATTTACGAAGATGAAAGCACAAAAACATTTTATGTTTATGAAATTGAGTCACAACACATTAAACAACCTTTAAATCGACTCATTCATCAAATCAATCAAACACTTGAAAACTTTAATAACATGAAGCACATAACAGTTAAAACGATACGTAAACACTTATTATATGTACGTGATTTAATGAAACGTTTTGAAAGCGCCCTTAATCAAGATGAACCATTTTATATTTCATTGAAAAATACTCATCAAAAGTCAACACTTAAAATTCATATTAAAGAAAATAAAATTAAGACGACGTTAACTGAAAAAGTACTTAAGAAATTTGATTCAGTTACATTTGTATCGGGTACGTTGACTTTTAATGGTTCGTTTGACACTTATAAAAAGTGGTTCAATGACGAAAATTTTAAATCGTTCATCATGAAATCATCCAACTCCCAATATTCAAAAGGTCATTTATTTATTCCGACTGATATTGAGCGATACGATTATCAGTCTCATGACGATTACGTACAGTCTATCGTTTCTTATATCATTGACTATGCAAATGTCGTGCAAGGGAAGTGCCTTGTTTTATTTACGAGTTATAAAATGTTAAACGAGGTCATGGCTTATTTACAAGACTTGGAATCGCTTGAAGATTATGTCATATTATCACAACAACCTAGCCAAAATGTTAAAATTGTGCAGCAGTTCAATCATTTTGACAAAGCTATCCTGCTTGGAACATCTATGTTTTTTGAAGGATTTGATTATCAAGCGACAGGTATCAAATGTGTCATGATTACTAAATTGCCTTTTATGAGTCAATATCATGCAAAACCTGTGCTACTTAAAGATGAGTTTGACAATATTTTTAAAGATTACATTTTGCCTGAAGCTGTGTCACGATTTAAGCAAGGATTAGGACGACTGTTGCGTAATGAAAATGATGAAGGTATCGTTGTTTCATTTGACAATCGACTGATTCATCAACATTATAGACATTTCTTTAATGATGCAATTGAACCATTTCAACGTTATGAAGGGAATATCAAGCAATTTGATGCATTATTAAATAAATTGAATTCAAAAAAAGACTAAATTTAACAACTTCCTTACAAATCTTATGAATGTAGAAGTCCAAGCTAAGTTTTGATAAAATAATAAAGAGTAAAAATGTTATAGGAGACTGGTTATGAAAACAACGATTAAAGAAGCTAAAAATTTTATAGGTCAAGAAGTGACAATTGGAGCGTGGCTCGCTAATAAACGCTCTAGTGGTAAAATCGCTTTCTTACAATTGCGTGATGGAACAGGTTTCATGCAAGGTGTTGTCGTTAAAGCAGCAGTAGATGAAGAAACGTTCCAACTTGCTAAATCATTAACGCAAGAAACGTCCCTCTACATTACAGGTGAAATTACTGAGGATCAACGTTCGGATTTAGGTTATGAGATGCAAGTTAAATCGATCGAAACGATACATGAAGCACACGATTATCCCATTACTCCTAAAAACCATGGCACAGAATTTTTAATGGACCATCGCCATTTATGGTTGCGTTCAAAAAAACAGCATGCCGTAATGAAAATTCGTAACGAAATTATTCGTGCAACTTATGAATTTTTTAATAACAATGGTTTTACAAAGATTGATCCTCCGATATTAACGGCGAGTGCACCTGAAGGGACAAGTGAACTATTCCATACTAAATATTTCGATGAAGATGCATTTTTATCACAAAGTGGACAACTTTATATGGAAGCTGCGGCAATGGCATATGGTAAAGTATTCTCATTTGGTCCTACTTTCCGTGCAGAAAAATCTAAAACACGTCGTCATTTAATTGAGTTTTGGATGATTGAACCTGAAATGGCTTTTACGACACATGAAGAAAGTTTACAAGTTCAAGAACAATATGTTTCTTATGTTGTGCAATCTGTACTAAAAAATTGCGCTATTGAACTTAAAACATTAGAACGTGACACTTCAAAATTAGAAAAAGTCAACGCACCATTCCCAAGAATTTCCTATGATGATGCCATCGACTTTTTACACAAAGAAGGATTTGATGATATTGAATGGGGCGATGATTTTGGAGCCCCTCATGAAACAGCGATTGCAAATCATTATGACCTCCCTGTATTTATTGTCAACTATCCAACAAAAATCAAACCGTTCTACATGCAACCTAATCCTGAAAATGAAGATACAGTCTTATGTGCGGATTTAATAGCACCTGAAGGCTACGGTGAAATTATTGGTGGGTCAGAACGTATTAATGATTTGAATTTATTAGAACAACGTATTGATGAACATCAGTTAGATACTGAAAGTTATCAATATTATCTTGATCTACGAAAATATGGTTCTGTACCACACAGTGGTTTCGGACTTGGATTGGAGCGAACAGTCGCATGGATTTCTGGCGTAGAACATGTTCGTGAAACATCACCATTCCCACGTTTATTAAACCGTTTATATCCTTAGAAATTGATTGACTTTTAGACCAAGTCTCATTCCATTCAAATTGAGCTTGGTCTTTTTATATCAACATTGAAAGAAGGTGACGAAATGAATGCAAGAGAGCTTCAAATCCGCCCAGTTGTCATTCGATATGAATTGTTAAATCACTATCATTCGCTTGGATTAAATGAGGCAGATTTGATAATTTTGATTAAGATTTTGCATGCTTATGAAATATCTAACTTACAACCTTCAATAGATATATTAAAACAGGGGACAACCATGCAAGAGACTGAAGTCACGATGATTATTCAAAAATTAATTCGACTTGATTTATTATCAATGACAGTGGAAAAAAATGCAGAAGGTAAGTTTTCCGAATTCATCAATTTAGATGGCTTTTTTCATCAATTCGCACAATTGCTCAATAAAGAAGAGCAACAACAAGAAAAAGCGCATGAAGCCTCTCAGTTTAAAGCACTTTTTTCAAAAGTTGAATCTGCTTTTGGACGTGCATTGTCACCACTTGAAATTGAGACGTTAACACAATGGTTAGATGTTGACCAATATCCAATTGATCTAATCGAGACAGCTGTTGATGAAGCATTGAGTCATAACAAACTAAGTCTCAAATATATCGATCGTATATTGCTAAATTGGCAAAAAAATCATGTTTCAACAGTTGCAGATACGAAACCGATACGGGCAAAATTTAAAAAACAATCTCAACAGGGACCTAAAAAAATAGAAAATTTCCCTAAGTTTGATTGGTTAAATGGGGAGTCGCCAAATGGTAAGTAAGAAAAAAGCTTTAGAAATGATTGATACTATTGATAAAATGTTTCCTGATGCCGAATGTGAACTAAATCATAAAAATCCATTCGAATTAACTATTGCGGTCTTATTGTCTGCCCAATGCACAGACAATGCAGTGAATAGAGTTACAAAAAATTTATTTGAAAAATATCATACACCTGAAGATTATCTTCAAGTTGACCACAATGAGTTAGAAAATGATATTCGAAGCATCGGCTTATATCGCAACAAAGCCAAAAATATTCAGAAGTTATCGCAATCACTGATTGATAAATTTGACGGTGAAGTGCCACATACACATGCTGAGCTAGAAAGCTTGGCGGGTGTGGGTCGCAAAACAGCTAATGTCGTGATGAGTGTCGGTTTTGGTGAACCAGCACTAGCAGTCGATACACATGTTGAGCGTGTATCAAAACGTTTAGGAATATGCCGTTGGAATGATAGTGTAAGTGAAGTTGAACGTAGATTAACCTCAATTATTCCAAAAGATCGCTGGACTAAAAGTCACCACCAACTTATTTTCTTTGGACGTTATCATTGTCAAGCACGCAAACCTAAATGTGGAGAGTGTCCGCTTTTTGATGATTGTCGTGAAGGTCAAAAAAGATACAAATCTATTTTAAGAGCGACAAGAGGTCTGTCATCATGAGCAATCCTAAGCAATTTGAGGTTCTCGAAGAACAATTAGACGCATTGGCAAAGAAACGACAAGTCGGTAAAGCCCCCTCATTTGATTTACTCGATCAATATTATGAATTGCTTATAGATTATTTTACAACCATCAATGATATCGATGCTATCAAACAAATAGAAAATCAACCTTTAAAAATTCATCCGATAAACATTGAAGATCGATTATCTTATATACAACAAAGAAAACATCATTATATGGGCTATCAACAAATGAAGACACTCAAACAAGAGCTTATCAAAATGCACGCTGCTTATCGTGTGCGTTTTCAAATGAAAAACGACACAAATAATACTACTTCAGAGACTTCAAATTTGGAGTAGCTATTAATAACAATTAAAGCAATTACACTGCCTCTCTAGGTACGTGAATTTTATCTGTTAATGTTCATATAAAAAAAACACCCTGACGCAATTTTGCGTCAGGGTGTTTTTTTAATTAGAAGCCGAAGAAGTTTCTAATGAAACCAGTTGGGCCGGCTGTATTTGTTTGTTGCGAAGCGCTATTATTTGTTGTGCCACTTGAGCTTGTTGTACCGCCACCAGCATTTGTACCGCCACTACTTTCAGTGAAGTTACTAGTTGTATTGTTATCTGGCGAATTTGCGACATATAAGCTCTTGTCGCTTCCACCAACAGAATCAGGACGTTGGAAATCTTCATTGTATCCTGGTGGGTGGATGCTTGACATGACCTCTCTAAATAACTCTTGAGGTAATTTTTGCTCACTGCTACCGACAAATGAGTTTGTACCATAAGGTTTTACTTGGTTAAAGCCCATCCAAACTGACATTGTATATTTCGGTGAGTAACCTGCAATCCAAACATCTTTGGCAGCTGAGTCAGGTAAGTTATATTGTTGGTAAATTTCTGAACCATAAGTACCTGTACCTGTTTTAGCTGCAACATTAAATCCTGGATTATTACCATAAGCCGATCCATAAGGTTTAAATGTTCCTTTAAGAATATCTGTAATCATATAAGCTGTGTAATCTTGCATTGCTTTGTGACTTGTATGATCAAATTCAATTGTATTACCGTTGCCTTCTTCTACACGCTTAATAGCATGTGCTTTATTATATTCTCCACCATTTGCAAACGATGCATAGGCCGATGCAAGCTGAGTAGGGGAGAATTCTGAAGAAGAGCCACCTAGTACTTCAGAAGGTCCAATATTTGTATTTTCGTATTCAAGACCAACTTTTTTAGCAAAATCAGTCGGTGCATCACTACCTGCTTGTTCTTTAACTTGTTGCCAAGTCTTTAGGGCAGGAATGTTAAAACTTTGACGCAGAGCATCATACATTGCGACTGTACCATGACTCTTTTGGTCATAGTTTCTAAATGTACCACCATCAACATTGTAAGCTGCTTCATCTTGTAATGCATGATTCGTTGCCCATTGAAGATTTTCAATCGCTGGCGCATAAGCTAAGAATGGTTTTAATGTTGAACCTGTTGGATGTAAATCCGTTGCTTGGTTACGTTCAACGACATCTTCATAATTTCTACCACCAGAAATTGCTGCTAGGCCACCCGTTTTACTATCTACAATTGTTGCACCTACTTGTTGGTCTTCATTTTTATAAAACCCACCATTATTGACACGATCTTGTAGCGTATCTTGGGCGTTTTTATCCATGTTCGTGTAAATCTTAATACCGCTATTTAAGAGGTCTGAAAGATTTTCATTTTTAAACTCTGGATTTGCCATCAATTCTTGTTTTACGAAGTTAACATACGAATCATATTGTTTTGTTGAATCATCAGGTTTTACTTCACGTTCACTCGCTGAACGTTGAACTAAGTTTTCGGTAATCGGTGTATTTTGAGCTTCTTCTTTTTGTTTTTCCGTTATACGGTTATGATAAGCCATCAAGTATAATACCGTATCTTTACGTTGCTCAGCTTGTTCAGGATGATCATAAATGTTATAAGTGTTTGGAACTTGAGGTAATCCCGCAAGATAAGCAGACTCTGCTAGATTCAAGTCTTTAATATCTTTATTAAAGTAGTACTTAGCTGCTGCTTTAATCCCATATACGCCATCTGAATAATAAATTTTATTCAAGTACATTTGGAATATTTCATCTTTTGAATATTCTTGTTCTAAGCGATAGGATAAATAAGCTTCTTGCGCTTTACGCTCGATAGATTTTTGATCGGTTAGGAACGTACGTTTAACAACTTGTTGTGTTAACGTAGATGCCCCTTGCGCACCAAATCCACCAGTGAAGTTTTTCAAAACAGCCCCAAATAAACGTTTATAATCTAGCGCACCGTGATCATAAAAACGATTGTCCTCAGTCGCTAAAACGGCATCTTTCATTTGTTGAGGTACATCTTTTAAATCCACATGTTCACGCCGTGCACCATTATCAAGCTTTTTCACTAATTGTCCGTCTTTATCGTAAATTTCAGCAGGAGCAGGATCTTGAAGTTTTGCTTCGTTAAAAGCAGGTGCTTTCCATGCATAATAGGCAAATAGCAAAATGCCAAGTAAACCTAAGATTACTCCAGCAAGTACGATAAAACTTAGCACTTTAATAATCGTACGCTTGATGTTCTTATTCTTTTTTTGACCGGACTTCTGAGATGAACTGTTAGAAGTCCTTTTCTTTTCCGTCATACGCGGTCCTCACTTTCATCTAATATCAACTTATCAACGGCATCGAGGTAATTTAATCTAGGTTGATATTGATAAGGAATATAGTAACTATTTTCTTGAATTTCATCAACCGAAATTGATTTTTTTCCACCTTGTTGACATCTATTCCAGAATGGCAAAAAGTGTTTAAATGGTAATAGGTATACCTCATCTAACATTTTAAAACGAATAATAAAAAAAACAATAGCACCTTGCAATAAAACTTGTTCCATATGTTTGACTTGATGTGCGTGTATGTTTTGTAAAGGAAATGAGGTTTTGTTTTTCGTTTCTTTCGCTTCAAAATCGATATACAACCCATTGTAGATACCATTATAATCGGTTGTCGAAGGCGTTCTGAAATAAGCCTCTTTAATCACAGCCTGACTTCGTTTCGGATAATCAACATGAACTACTTGTATAGGCGTCGGTTTCTTATGAATGACCGCCCGCTGATTTCTTAAATAAAATTGATTGCTGCGTTCGATGTCATTTTCTAATGACATCCCACGACCGCCGTAGTCAATATTACTATGTTTTTGATTGTAATTCATTCCGCCCTTAGTCTGATTTGGCTTAAAAGGCTTACCGTTAGGATAATTCATCACGACACCTAAATTCTAAAAAATTTACTAGGTTTATAAATAAACCTTATTCCTTTTGGATGCTATTTGAAGTGGACACTTTATCGCTTTATCAATAAACCTCTGACTTCGCTTAGAATTGGACGTTAAAATCAATTCATTTTTAAAATAATTAGGTTTATGATACTCAAGTAAGTAGAGAAGCATATGTCACACTTAGGTAAATAGACAAAGGGTTTTATGAAACTTAGAACAAGTTTCATAAACTGCTATTATTGTATCATAAATGCTATTAATGCGTTACCCATATTGAATGTTGAAAAATGGATAAAAACATTGAAAAGCGTATACTGCTACGCATTCATCATAGAGGAGGAAACCTTATCTTTGTGATGATAAAAAAATGAGTACTTTTTCTAATACAACTGATAAAATATTGGGTGAATTTAGTCATATTCACATTGCTATACTATAACTGTTTTTTTGAAGCGAGATTATTTTTAGAAGATATTAACTTTTAAAGAGGAGGGATTACATGCCAAACTCACTTTTAGATCTCAATGAACAAATTTTTCATCGTTTCAACTTGGCAAAAGAAGGGCGAGTTTTTGATTTTCACGATGAAATTGAACCTTTTGTTCATCATGTAGATGAGATGATGCTTTATTTACATGACAAACAATCTCAAATTTGTGCACTCCCTTATTTTAATGACCACAAATTACAACAATTAATTAAACTCATAGAAGAAGTTTCAGTTGAATGCCACTATCTGTCTACAAGCAAAAAATTATTTCTTGAAAAAATGAAAGTCATTCATCACG
Organism: Staphylococcus sp. 11511212; assembly: GCF_011394755.1. Taxonomy (NCBI): domain Bacteria; kingdom Bacillati; phylum Bacillota; class Bacilli; order Caryophanales; family Staphylococcaceae; genus Staphylococcus; species Staphylococcus sp. 11511212. Next base: position 380,394 of record NZ_JAANBQ010000003.1, read on the forward strand.
ATTTAACATACATTCAACCAAAGGGTGGACTTCCCCATGTATAAAACAATGTATATTACAGGGTATAAATCCTATGAACTTAATATTTTTAAAGAAGACGTAAAGGAAGTCACTTATCTAAAAAAATTCATCACAAATAAACTTATCAGTTATATCGAAGAAGGGTTAGAGTGGGTGTTAGTCCAAGGTCAATTGGGTATTGAATTATGGGCTGCAGAGTGTGTGATTGAACTAAAATCAAGTTATCCAAATTTAAAACTTGGCGTGATAACGCCTTTTGAAAATCATACTGAACGATGGAATGAATTTAACCAACTTCGTTATCAAAAAATGGTCAGTGCCGCTGATTACGTCAACAGCGTATACAACAGACCTTACGAAGGACCCCATCAATTTCAAGCTGCGGATCAATTTATGTTAGATCATACCGATTTAACCGTTTTAATCTATGACGAAGAACAGGAGGCGAGCCCTAAGTTTTTCAAACATAAGTTAGTTGATTTTACAGAAAAAACAAACTATACTTGTGATATTGTGACGTTTGACGAAATTACAAGCTTTATCAATGATTTACAATGGACTGAAGAAAATTGAATCTAATGAGGTGGAGAAATCATGTCAGATGTTTCTTTAAAGCTATCTGCGAAAGATATTTATGAAAAAGATTTTGAAAAGACGATGGTGCGTGGGTATCGTCCTGAAGAGGTTGATGCATTTTTAGACGATATTATCGCGGATTATCAAAAAATGGCTGATTTAAACAGCGAAGTTATTAAGTTATCAGAACAAAATAACAAATTAAAAAAAGAAATTGAAGATTTACGGATTCGTGTGGCATCTGGTCGTTCACATGATAACAAAAGCTTTGCAAGTCAAAGTTCAAACCAAAACAGTAACGTAGATATTTTAAAACGTATTTCTAACCTTGAAAAAGCAGTATTTGGCAAATAACAATTGCATTTACAAAACAAAATGATATAATTTTTTGAGTGATATTTTGCGTAATCGCTATAGATAATATAGAGGAAAGTCCATGCTCACACAATCTGAGATGATTGTAGTGTTCGTGCTTGATGAAACCATAAGTCAAGGCAATAGTAATATTGACGGCAATGACCTAACCTAAGTCGTAAGATAAGGTTACAATAGTTTTAAAGTGCCACAGTGACGTAGCTTCTGTTAGAAATAACGAAGGTGGAACGCGGTAAACCCCTCGAGTGAGCAATCCAAATTTGGTAGGAGCACTTGTCTAGCGGAAATGAACGCATAGATGAGAAAAGGTGAAATACACTTTTTAGACAGATGATTACGACCGGCGTACCAGTGTAACTAGTGCACACGATGAGTACAATGGCACAGAACATGGCTTATAGAAATATCACAACTAGTCAGGGGCTGGGACAATTCTTGTTCCAGCCCCATCATTTTTGTGCCATACTTAATAGGAGTAGACACAAATCATTAATAATATAAAATTTCATTTTCCGCTTCTATAGAAAATGATATCTATTAAGCTATACTTCGCCATCAACAATTTAACTGATATTAATAGCAATTATGAGGAGGTTCAATATGTACCAATTATTAGCAGTCTGTCCTATGGGATTAGAAGGGATTGTTGCAAAAGAAATCCAAGAACTAGGTTATGATACGAGAACAGAAAATGGGCGGATTTATTTCGAAGGGGATGAAAGTGCGATTGTGAAAGCCAACTTATGGCTAAGAACGGCAGACCGTGTCAAAATCGTTGTTGGTCAATTCGAAGCCTATACGTTCGATGAATTATTTGAAAAAACGAAAGCACTTCCGTGGGAAACATTAATTAGTGAGGATGGTAAATTCCCGGTACAAGGGCGGAGTTTAAAATCAAAATTATTTAGCGTCCCGGATGTCCAAGCGATTACTAAAAAAGCCATCGTTGAACGATTAAAAAAAGCCTATCATGTTCCAGGATGGCTAGAAGAATCCGGCGCCACTTATCCTATCGAAGTCAATATTTTAAAAGATCAAGTTTTACTCACAATTGATACCTCAGGTTCGGGCTTAAACAAACGCGGTTATCGTTTGAAACAAGGCGAAGCACCTATTAAAGAAACATTAGCAGCAGCACTTGTTAAACTTGCAAATTGGACAGGCGATACACCTTTAATTGATCCATTTTGCGGTTCAGGGACTATCGCAATAGAAGCTTGTATGATTGCTCAAAATATCGCCCCAGGATTTAATCGTAGTTTCGTTTCGGAATCATGGGAGTTTATGCCTGATGATTTATACGATACTTTAAGAGCTGAAGCTGATGAAGCCGCAAACTACGATAAAGAAATTGAAATTTATGCTTCAGACATAGATGCCAACATGGTGGAGATCGCTAAAGCCAACGCAGATGAGGTAGGGATGGGGGACATTATTCAATTTAGTGTTAAAGATGTGAATACTTTGACGCTCTCTCATGAAGGGCCTATCGGAATTATTGGCAACCCACCTTATGGAGAACGTATTGGAGATCGTGATGAGGTAGAAGAAATGTACAAATATCTAGGTACTTTATTGCATAAACATCCACAACTCTCATTATATATTATGACGAGTCATAAAGAATTTGAATATCTCGTAAACCGGAAAGCGACAAAACGTCGTAAACTTTTTAACGGTTATATTGAGACAACTTATTATCAATATTGGGCCCCAAAAAATTAAGTTCAGTTTCACACGTCATATAAATATTATTTGAAAGGGCGGTTACTGCTTATGCAAGAAACAAACTTTAAAAAGGGGATTTTATTTGCGTTTTCAGCCTATTTCATGTGGGGAATTTTGCCTCTCTACTGGGCGCTCATTAAAGGCATTGATGCGACAGAAACGCTCATGTTTAGAATCATTCTTTCACTTGTTTTTATGATGATATTATTGCCCTTAATGAAAAAATGGTCTGTATTTAAGAGTGATTTACAGCAACTTGTATCTTCTCCTAAAAAACTATGGATAATTATTATTGCTGGTTATGTGGTGACTTTAAACTGGGGGACGTTTATTTATGCGATAGAAGCAGGGTATGTGTTACAAACGAGCTTAGGTTATTATATCAATCCTCTCATTAGTATTTTACTCGCCATGATCTTCTTTAAGGAACGATTTAACCCCTTAGAGTGGGTAGCTATCCTTTTAGCAGCCATAGGTGTGTTGTATATGACTTTAAAAATAGGAGAATTTCCTTTTGTTTCATTATTACTCGCGTTTTCATTCGGGATTTACGGACTTTTGAAAAAACTCGTGCCTCTTAATGCGATGAGTAGTATTGCGATTGAAACCATTGTCACAGCGCCTATGGCCATTTTATATTTCATCTTTATGTTAACGCAACATAGCTTAAGCATTGGCTTTAACTGGTCATCATTTTGGTTACTTTTCTCAGGCATCGTGACTGCTGTTCCTTTGTTAGCATTTTCTGCTGGGGCCGTTCGTATTCCTCTATCACTCATAGGTTTTATTCAATACATAGGACCCACTTTAATTTTTTTATTAGGGATTTTTATTTTCAAAGAACCTTTTAATACAGACCAATTCATTACTTTTAGCTTTATTTGGTTAGGAATATTGGTTTATATCATTTCTCAAATTATAAAAATAAAGAGACGTCCAAAACCCTTAAAATATCAAGAATAGTGACGTTTCTTATGACGGGACGGCAGTAAGATGTGCCACCCCGTTTTTTTAATTTTTGAGCGTTATTTTTATTGCGTAAGGAGTTTTTGTTTTTACTTTGTCGGACTTATATTACAATAATATAGAACCATTCAAACAAGGGGAGTCAATCATGCATAATCAAGCACAATTGGATATTCTATATAAACTTAAAAAAGAGGTAGAAAAATCAGACCATGCCTCCTTCGTACATACCATTAATCAAATGATTAAAAAGGTCTATTTAGAACATTATACGATGACATTTGTAGGGCATTTTTCTGCTGGAAAGTCTACTGTGATAAATCGTTTAATCGGTCAAGATATTTTACCAAGTTCTCCCGTACCTACAACAAGTAATACTGCCCTGGTCACGGTTTCTGACGATACAGGTATTACAGCCAATATCGAAGGACAAAAGTATACGCATCTTGAAACCTACGATGAAGTTAAACAGATGAACCAAGAAAATTATCATGTCGAATCGATTGATATTCGTTTTAAGTCTAACGATTATCGTAAAGGGTTTACTTTTCAAGATACTCCAGGTGTAGATTCTAATGTGCAATCTCATAGTATGAGTACAGAAAGCTTTTTATATACGAGTAATATCGTTTTTTATACAGTGGACTACAATCACGTACAATCAGCGTTGAATTTTCAGTTTATGAAACGTCTCAATCATGCAAATATTCCTGTCGTTTTTGTAGTGAATCAAATAGATAAGCATCAAGAGTCTGAAATTACGTTTGAAACGTTTAAGTCCCGCGTTGAAAAATCTATTTCAGAATGGGATATCAACCTTGTCGACACCTTTTACATTACTAAATATGAGCACCCAGAAAATCAGTTCGATGCTTTAAAAGCTTTTATCCATCATCAAGATATGCATCGTGAACCGATTGAAAATTATGTCAGTCGGATGACGCAGTATATCACTGAAACTCAAGCAGCGTATTTAGAACAGCAAATGGAGGACTGTCTCGAACGTTTAGAGGTTGAAGCGGCATCATTTGACACTGCTTATGAAACATACTTGCAAAATGAATCAGTAAACCAAGAATCTCAACTTCTAAGTCACCCTGAAGAACTCAAATCAGATTTATCAACGAAGCGAAAAAATATTATTGATAACGCTTATGTCATGACGCACGATACACGAGAACATATCCGAGATTATTTGGAAAGTATGACCAAAGATTTCAAAGTGGGCGGCTTTTTTCAAAAGCAGAAAAAAATCGACGAAGCCCGTGCCGCACGTCTTCATGCTTTAATGAGTGTCTTACAAACTAAAGTGACTCAAGAAATCGCTAAACCTATGCGAGAAGATATGTCCTATTTAACGCGTTTTATCACAAATGAAGAATTAAATAAACGGATTGTCAATCAAGACTTCCAACTTTCTGAAACAATAGTGACAGATCTTTATCAAGAACAAATACAGATTACTAACCAATACGTGCTTACCTTTGCTGATGATTTATTAAAACGTATACGGCAGTACATCCTTCAATCTTCTGAACCACTTGATCAAGAGATTGTCGCTTCTGTTGAAGTTCCTGAGTCGTCACACACAGCGTTGCCTGAACGTACGGATTATGAGACGTATATCAAGTTACGAGATTTAAAACATTCTTTAGATACAAAAAATTATCGACATTATTATATTCATATTGACGATTCCTTAGATAAACTCATTGACAGAACGCGGATTGAATACACACCTAATCAAAGTGAAACACCTCAGAACAACAAGCAGCTGGAAGCTTCAACAGTCACAACTTCAACGACGTCACGAACGCAAAAGTTTGAAACCGCTCTAAGTGTACTTGAAGATGTGCCTTTATTCCAATCAACCCTTCAAAATATTCGTCGTACATTAGATCGAATGGACCATCAAATCATCAAAATTGGGGTGTTTGGTACATTTAGTGCCGGTAAGAGTAGTCTCATTAATGCATTACTTGGAGGACCGTATTTAGTGAGTTCTCCTAATCCAACGACAGCTGCAACAACAGAGATTTCTTACGGGAATAAGAATACCATTACCTTTAAAACGAAAGAAGCCCTTTTAGAAGAGATTAACCATGTGACAGAACTTGTGGGTTTTCAATTTGATTCTATGAGTTCCTTTTTAGAAGCAGACAAGCAGAAACTTAAAGCCCAAATAGATAAAAATCGTTTAGCGTTTATTCAAGCAGTTGAAAATAACTACGCTTTATATGAATCCTTAACACAACATAGCTATACGATGGAAATTGCTAAAGAAGAGATTAAAAAATGGAGTGCCGAAGATCAATTTGCAACTTTTGTAAATACTGTGCATATTCAGTTACCGTTAGCGTGGCTTAAAGATAAAATTATTGTCGATTCCCTTGGATTACATTCCAATAATCAGCGTCATACTAATGAAACTGAAAAAATATTAACAACGTCAGATTTAATTCTATACGTGAGCTACTTCAATCATTCCTTCACAGACAATGATAAAGCTTTCATACAACATATGAAGGACATGAATCAACTTATGGAAAATCAATCCTTCAAAATGATCGTTAACGCCACTGATTTAGCAGAAAATGAAGCGGATAAAAAAGCAGTACTTGATTATGTGACGCATGCCTTGAACGACGTAGGAATGACGCCAGAAATTTTTGGCGTTTCAAGTCGAAATGCTTTATTAGACGGGGATGAAGGCGTTGAGTTATTGAAGAAATCCATCCAGCAGTTTAGTGAAGTCGAGTCCAAATCCGTATTAGCATCTAATATCGAACGTCAATTCTATTACATGTATCAGTCTTTCATGACGACAATTCATGACTTTGAAAGCAATGCTTCACGTATTGAAAAACAACATCAACAGTTAAAAGCGCTTTCTACACCTCACGTTTTTGAAGAGAAAGTGATCACCACGACGTCTCAAAAAACTCATAATGAAATCGAAGACCAAATGTACCATTTAGAGCAACGTTTGAATATACAATTGTTGGATGATGTTAAATCTGTATTTAATGGTCATATGACGAACACGGATGATTTTAAAAAAGAAAAAGTCACTGCTTCAAAAATATATTTAGATCAAATTCAACAAAAACTGTATTTGGAACAAACATTACTTGTTGAACGCATAAAAAAATTCTATACGGAGCAATTGAACCACCAACTTGTTCCAACTTTAAAGACACTTCAAGAACATCATGTTCTGATTCAAGATGAGGCATCATTTCAACTTGATCAACTTGAAACAGCCTTTCTTAAAATAGACTTGGAGTCTTTTGTCAACGCTTTACCTAAGCAGTTAACTAAAAAAAGAATTATCCAAATACAATCACAAAAAGAAATTCAAGAGGCAATAAAGGATCAGACGATAGAACAATTGCAACAGCCATTAAACGCTTTAAATACAGCGTTAATGGGATTAATTGAAACATTAAATACACAAGCTAACAACTATATCGCCCATCTTGAAGAATTAGCACAAAAAGAAATTCAAGAAGTTTTATCATTCAAAATTGATAATGCTCTAGTACAACAATTAAAAGTTACTACTCCTAAATTAAAGACCATTTTAGAAATCGAGGAAGACACTTTATGAACAAAAAAATCTTATTAATTGATGGCATGGCACTTTTATTCAGACATTTTTACGCCACAAGTGTGCACAAACAGTATATGAGAAATTCTGAAGGAACACCTACAAATGGGACACAAGGATTTGTACGCCATGTTTATACAGCGATTCAATTAGCACAACCTACACATATCGCAATTTGTTGGGATATGGGGAAATCTACGTTCCGCAATGAACTTTTTGAGGATTATAAAAACAATCGTCCGGAGCCTCCAGAGGAACTTAAACCTCAATTCGATCATGTTAAACAAATTTCAGAAGCACTCGAATTCCACAATATTGGCATTTTGAATTTTGAAGCAGATGATGTCATGGGAACAATGGCTCGTCATTATACGCAAGAAGACGACGCAAAAGTTATTATCATTACAGGTGATCGAGATTTACTTCAATGTGTTTCAGACCAAGTTGAAGTATGGTTGATTAAGAAAGGCTTTACAGAGTACCTCAAATACACGCATGATGTATTTTACAATCAATATCAACTTCAACCCCATCAACTTGTAGACATCAAAGCGTTTATGGGAGATACAGCAGATGGCTACCCAGGGGTAAAAGGCATAGGGGAGAAAACAGCCATTAAATTAATTCAACAGTATGGTTCAGTCGAGCATGTTCTCGAAAATCTATCAGAACTGACACCGGGCCAACAAAAGAAAATTTCTAGTCATATCGAGGATTTAAAACTTTCTAAACAATTGGCCAGAATTGAAGTGAATGTTCCTCTCGATTATGATGAACTTGAACAACATACCCGTTATCATCATGACATTGAAAAAGCGTTACAAATTTGCGCGGCACATGAACTGAAAGTTTCTTACAAATATATAAAATCTTTATATCAATAAAACAACGTTTCACATGAACTTGCCTAATTCATGTGAAACGTTTCTTCTTTTGGATTTTATTTTGTTTTGAATATTGATGTAATTTTGTTTGAGCAAGCATATTAGCTTCTTTATTTTGCTCCCTTGGGACCCATTTTACAAAGCATAGCTCAAATTGTTGAGATATTTTGAGATATTGGTTTAAGTAGTTTTTATATTTTATATTTTTTACAAATTTACGTTGTACCGCATCTTCTATGAGTTTTGAGTCGGTATAAATTAATGCATTCGTTATATTCAGACGAGCCGCTTGGTTTAATGCGACCAATAGGGCTTCCCATTCTGCCTCATGATTTTCTTTTTCGCCAATCACATCGGAATACTGAAATCTTTGCTGTTCGTCAACGATGACTACGCCATATGTACTCATCCCTGGATTTCCTTTTGTCGCAGCATCAAAATAAATTTTGGCCATTTTAAACACCTCTTTGTTATTATAACATGTGATTAAAAATAGCCATTAACATTTATCGGAAAATCAATGTTAATGGCTTTCTAATTTAAAGTGTACGTTATGTCTCAATCTTAATCTACAAAAAAGTTAGCGTGATACTCCATAATTTAATTTATAATATATTAAATTCAAACATATCTTCTTCTGAAATTATCGAGTGTCTTCTTGTAGTATTGATTTAATTTTGCCTTTTCTATAAAGATGTTTTGCCCAATATCCAAAAGGGACATTAAAAATCGTAGAGATTAATTTTAGTACATACGTCGTTACAAAAATTTCAAATACGACATCATTAGGTAAGGGACCCCCAAAAAATGCAATCATCACAAACAGACCTGTATCAATAATCGAACTTAACATTGTGCTCCCATAGGCACGAATGAAAAACGTTTTATCAGAACTGAAAATCCGCTTTATACAGCTAAAAATAAATACGTCTACATATTGACCGATAATATAGGCGATGATAGAGGCTAGCGCAATTCTTGGGACTAAACCAAAAATTGTATCTAAAGCGTGTTGTGAGATATCCGCTTCACTCGGTTGGAATGTTAAAGAAATCTGCATCAAAATGATCATCACTATTGTTGAGAAGAAGCCCATCCATACAGCCCGTTTCGCTATTTTGCGTCCATAAATATCATTTAAGATATCGGTCGCTAAATAAATAGATGCAAACATAACATTTCCTAATGTAGCTGAAATGGACAATAAATCGACTGTTTTTAAAACTTGAATATTCGCAATAATGGTACCAATCGCTACCCAGACTATTAATCCTTGAGGGCCAAATACCCGAAACATTAAGACCATAAGTAAAAAAGTTGTTAAAAATGCGATAAGGCCTAACCATTCGTTAAACATTTCCTACCTCCTAAATTTTGATAAAGCGGGTGTTTAGAAACCGCTTTTTAGATTTTGAATGTCGTTTTGTGTGACATGTCAACTTATTTATATTAAGGAAAAATCGTCAAAATTTCAATAGTGTTTGACGTAAATCATAGGTTTATATATGGAAAGGACGTTCTTAAAACCTTTGACTTCATAGAATTGAAATTACATGTTAGGATAATGTTTATTGTATTGCGCTATATTTTTAAAGGAGCGGTGGGTGTGATTACGGAATCCAAAAAAAGAGCCATTTCGCAGATTGATCAACTGATGAATCAATATTGTGAGCATTGTATGATTAAAACGCATATTCGTAAATCTCAAAATAAGACCCAAGCACATCATTTCTGTATTAGTGAATGTTCTGTTGGCAAACAAATACAACAATTAGGGAACGAATTACAATAGGAGGCGTATCATGGAAATTGTTAAAGTAGAACCAACACCAAGTCCGAATACAATGAAAATTGTTTTATCGCAAAAACGTGAAGATCAAAAATCTAAAACATATACAGAGGTAAAAGAGGGCCAACCTGCATTTATAAATCAAATTTTAGAAATTGATGAGGTTAAATCAGTTTTCCATGTTCTAGATTTTATTGCTGTTGATAAAATGCCTAAAGCAGATTGGGAAAAAATTTTGCCAAAAGTCACTGAAGTCATTAACGGTGAAAATTCAGAGACATCTACAACACCTGAACCTGATATTCATTTTGGTGAAATTAAAGTAGAATTACTCAAATTTAAAAATATTCCTTATCAAATCAAATTGACCTCAGGACAACAAGAATTACGGCAACAGCTCCCTGATAACTTTATTCAAGCGATGAATACATCCCAAAAACCAGAGGATAATGTTGTATTTTTGCGTAAATGGGACGCACTCGGAATTCGTTACGGAAACATGGAAGAGGTTATGAAAGAAGTTGAATCAGAAGTTCTCGCTTTATACCCAGATGATGTTTTAGATGAATATGTAAAAGCTGCACAAGCAACAGAAACATTCGTACCTCAAAAAGAATATAAACATGTTACACTAGAGACGTATCAACATACTACAGACTGGAAATCACGGTTACGTATGTTGAAATCATTTCCTACACCTACTCAGGAAGACTATCCACTATTACAAGCGGCATTACACGAAGAAAAGGTACCTTTGAGACGTGAAGCTGTTGTTTTATTAAGTATGATAGAAGATAAAAATACGCTACCTTATCTCTATGAAGGTTTAAATGATAAAAGTCCGGCAGTAAGACGAACTGCAGGAGATGGTCTTAGTGATTTAGGTTTTAAAGAGGCTTTACCTGAGATGGAAAAAGCACTCTCCGATTCACAAAAGATTGTACGTTGGCGTGCTGCGATGTTTATTTTCGATGAAGGTGGCGTTGAACAATTACCAAGTTTAAAAGCACATCAAAATGATGAAGCCTACGAGGTAAAGCTCCAAATTGAAATGGCTATTGCAAGAATCGAGAATGGTGAGGAAGCACTCGGAAGTGTGTGGAAACAAATTGCTAATCGCAATAATAAATAAATTGGGAGATGTTATTTTATGAATGCTTATGATGCATATATGAAAGAACTTGCGACACAAATGCGCTCAGAATTAACAGATAATGGGTTTAAAAGTCTTGAATCCGATCAAGCCGTGGAGGACTATATGAACACTGTCAATGAAGATGAAACGACATTCGTTGTCATTAATTCTACATGTGGCTGTGCTGCTGGTCTTGCTCGCCCTGCGGCTGTTGCCGTTGCGGAACAAAACGAGAAAAAGCCTACGCACAAAGTCACTGTATTTGCAGGCCAAGACAAAGAAGCGACAGCTAAGATGCGTGACTATATTCAACAAGTCCCTTCTAGCCCATCATATGCCTTATTTAAAGGCAACCAATTAGTCCATTTTATCCCTCGTGAACATATCGAAGGCAGAGATATCAATGACATTGCCATGGATATCAAAGATGCGTTTGATACGCATTGTGATGCTTAAGCGCAGATAGCTATTAAAAAAGCACACAAGACACAAAATTGAGTACTTAGATGTGTGCTCAATCAAAATTTCATTGGTTTTACTCTTATAAAGTTTTACTATTTATCAAGAAAAGTGAGTGACGGCATCAAAATCCAAGCCTTATCTCACTTTTTAATTTATAATAAGAACTAAATAATTTATGATTGTTTATAAATGAAAGAGGTGACGACGATGAATCCATTCGATCAAGCATATCATTCTTTATGTGAAGATATTTTAAATGCGGGTCTATCTAAAGATGATCGTACAAAGACTGGCACACTTTCAAAATTTGGGCACCAGTTACGATTTAATTTAAAAGAAGGATTCCCGTTATTAACAACTAAGAAAGTTTCATTCAAATTAATAGCAACTGAATTGATATGGTTTATACGAGGAGATACTAATTTACGCTATTTGCTTCAGTATAACAACAATATTTGGAATGAGTGGGCCTTTGAAAAATATGTACAATCCGAGGAATATACTGGTCCTGATATGACAGATTTCGGACACCGTGCACTAAAAGATTCTAATTTCAACGAAGTCTATCAAGCAGAAATGTCCGAGTTTAAACAAAAAATCTTAAATGACGATGACTTTATGCAAAAATACGGAGATTTAGGGAATGTATATGGTAAGCAATGGAGAAATTGGAATGGCCCCAACGGTCAACGTATTGATCAATTGAAAAATCTTATTGAGGGGATTAAAACAAATCCTAATTCTCGACGACACATTGTAAGTGCATGGAATCCCGCCGAAATTGATTCAATGGCATTACCCCCTTGTCACACACTTTTTCAATTTTATGTCCAAGATAATACGTTAAGTTGTCAACTTTACCAAAGAAGTGCAGACATATTTCTAGGTGTTCCTTTTAATATCGCAAGCTATAGCTTACTTACACACTTAATTGCAAAAGAATGTGGCTTAGAGGTTGGGGAATTCATTCATACATTTGGAGATGCACATATTTACAGTAATCATATTAATGCAGTAAAAACGCAATTATCACGTACGAGCTATCAACCGCCAACGTTAAAAATAAACACAGATAAGTCTATATTTGACATTGAATACGAGGATTTAGAAATCATTAATTATCAAAGTCATCCCATGATAAAAGCACCTATTGCTGTATAATCATAATGTAAAAACAAGTTTATTTTAATTAATAAGGAAATAAAGTATAGGAGTGAGGCGTATGACTTTATCAATCCTAGTTGCACATGATAAACAAAGAGGGATTGGATTTAATAATCAACTCCCATGGCATCTACCTAATGATTTAAAATTTGTTAAAAAACTATCTACTGGCAATACATTAGTGATGGGACGGTCAACTTATGAATCTATCGGAAAACCATTGCCTAATCGCAGAAATGTAGTCCTTACACGAAACAAAGATTTCAAAGCTGAAGGCGTTGATGTCATTCATGACGTAAATGACATTGAAAAATTAGAAGGCCATGTGTTCATTTTTGGTGGTCAATCTTTATTTGAGATGTTTATAGATAAAGTAGATGACATGTACATTACTGTCATTGATGAAACTTTCCAAGCCGACACCTTCTTTCCACCTTATTCATTTGAAGATTGGGAAGTCGAATCTGCTGTCGAAGGCGAAATCGATGAAAAAAATAAATATCCGCATACATTTTTACATTTAATTCGGAAGTAATCTTGGAGGTCACACACATGCAACGTATTATAGTAACTGATTCAACATCAGATTTAGATCAAACATACTTGGCAGAGAATAATATTCATATTGTTCCGCTAAGTGTCACAGTGAATGGAAAATCCTATATCGATCAAGAGGAAATTTCCTCAGAAGAATTTATTCAATTTTTAGATAATGATGAGAATGATTTAAAAACAAGTCAACCCCCATTAGGACAATTTGTTGAAACGTATGAAACGTTGACTAAAGATGGCGCTGAAGTCATTAGTATCCATTTATCTTCTGGACTAAGTGGAACGTACCAAACTGCCGTTCAAGCTAGCGAAATGGTAGACGGCAAAGTGACTGTTATTGACTCAAAATCAATTGCCTATGGCTTAGGCTATCAAATCCAACATATCGTCGAATGGCTAAATGAAGGATTATCGACTGAAGTTATTTTGGATAAAATTCAACAATTGCAAAAGAATATTATGCTTTATGTTGTGATAGGCAAGTTAGATCGTCTTATCAAAGGTGGACGAATTAGCAAAACAAAAGGGATGCTCGGCAATCTCATGAAAATCAAACCAATTGGCGTTTTAAACGATGGTAATTTAGAATTGGTTCACAGTTCGAGAACTCAAGGCGCTTGTGCTAAATATATCGCTAAAGATTTAGCATCCTTTTTAGGAAATGATAAAATAAAATCTGTTGCTATTTCTCATGCGAATGCTGTGGATTTTTTAGACAAAGTTAAAGAAAAATTAGATGAGACTTTTAGTTTTTCGAATTTCCATACAAGTTTCACAACACCTGTGATTTCAACGCATACAGGCACAGGTGCCATTGGACTTGTTGTTTTAAAGGAACAAAATTAATTAAAGCGAGGTAATGTTATGGCGATTGCAACATTCGCTGGAGGATGTTTTTGGTGTCTAGTTAAGCCTTTTGATACTTACGACGGGGTCCACTCTGTGGTTTCAGGGTATAGCGGGGGACATGTTGAAAACCCGACTTATGAACAAGTTTGTTCAGATACAACTGGTCATGTAGAAGCCGTACAAATCGACTTTGACCCTGAAATCATAAGTTATAAAGACTTATTGGATGTTTACTTTAAAACATTTGATCCAACTGACAATGGAGGTCAATTTTTTGATAGAGGTGAACATTACCGTCCGGTTATTTTTTACCATGATGAAGCACAAAAATCTCAAGCGCTTGATAAGATTAAAGCTTTAAATGAAGCCAAAATATTTAATCAACCGGTCATTACACCTGTTGAACCTTATCAAAACTTTTATCCAGCAGAAGAATATCATCAAAATTACTACCGTAAAAACCCAATGCATTATGCACAGTATCAGCTTGGTTCTGGGCGAAAAGCTTTTATAGATCGACATTGGAGTGATCAAAATGATTAAAAAAGATAAAAAAGATTTAACAGATTTAGAATATTTAGTAACCCAACAAGATGGAACAGAACCTCCATTTGAAAATGAATATTGGAATCATTATGATAAGGGTATCTATGTTGATAAAATCTCAGGTAAACCTCTATTTACATCAGAGGATAAATTCGAATCGAATTGCGGATGGCCTAGCTTTTCAAAAGCAATTGATGACGAAGATATTATTGAACTTATTGATAAATCGTTTGGAATGATTCGTACAGAAGTGCGTTCAGAAACAAGTAATAGTCATCTTGGTCATGTCTTTAATGATGGACCCCGTGAACGTGGGGGATTACGCTATTGTATTAATTCAGCGGCCATCCAATTTATCCCATATGACAAACTTGAAGAACTTGGTTACGGAGATTTAATTCAGCATTTTGAACAATAAAGGAGCGATGAAGGATGTTTAAGAAATTATTTGGAAAAGGTAATGAAGCGAGTAAAGAGGTTGAAGTGTTTACACCGATAAGTGGAAATTACGTCAAAATTGAAGATATTCCCGATCCTGTATTTGCACAAAAGATGATGGGCGAAGGATTCGGTGTAAAACCATCTGAGGGAATTGTTGTTTCACCTATTTCAGGTGTTGTAGACAATGTTTTCCCAACAAAACATGCGATTGGTCTTAAAGCAGACAATGGCATCGAAGTTTTAGTACACATCGGTTTAGATACTGTTCAACTTAATGGTGAAGGATTTAAAACTTTTGTGGAAAGTGGTGACCACGTGAACGTGGGTGATAAATTAGTAGAATTCGATATGAATTATATCGATGAACATGCTAAATCAACAATTTCACCTGTCATTATTACAAATACAGATCAAACAGAGCATCTTGAAATTTTGGATGCGACAACTTTAACAAAAGGTGAAACTAAAGTAATTGACGTAACGGTGAAATAATGAAAGATGCTTCTTTTTATCATTTCCTCCTCACCGTTAGAGGACGACCAAATGACGAAGGTGCCTTTGCTGAAATGGCGTACCAAGATTTAGACTTTCCTAAACATGAAAATGATTTTAATGTCTTATCTGAATATATTGAAACTGAAGGCAATTATACGTTATCCATGTCGATTTTTGATGGTTTGTTTGACGAATATAAAGAGTGGCTTCAATTTTAAAATTGCCCTAGAGATGAAGATATATGGATGCCAATTGATATCATTTCAAGTCTAAATTTGAGGAGTGAGACGAAGAAATCAAATCCTTAGATGATTGATTTCACGCTCACTCCTTTTCTTTTACATATAAAATAAAGGGGTGTTTTAATGTTGCCTCCAAAAGAGAAAACACATTCAAAAGAAAAAAAATACGTATCCTTATCCCATTTTATTATGGGAATTGTATTAACTTTTATTTTAACAGCACTACTCATTTTTGGCGGTATTTATTTATGGCATCAAAAGTCTCAAAATCAACAAGTAAGTGCCAATAGCGAAAAATTAAGTAAAGTCTATGAAACGCTCGCCAATGATTATTATCAAACACCAAATAAAGATAAATTATTAGAAAATGCGATTAATGGTATGACAAAAGGGTTAAAAGACCCATATACAGAATACATTTCAAAAGATAAAACAACAGCTTTTAATGAAGACGTCACAGGTGATTTTGTAGGGATTGGTGCAGAGATGCAACAAAAAGGGAATCAAATTATGATTACGAGTCCAATGAAAGCATCACCTGCAGAAAAAGCTGGACTAAAACCTAAAGACATATTAAAAGCAGTGAATGGGAAACCTGTAAAAGGAAAAACTTTAAACGAGATTATTCCTCAAATTCGCGGTAAAAAAGGAACGAAAGTTACCCTTACGATTCAACGTGGCTCTGAATCAAAAGATTTTACAGTAGAACGTGATACAATTCATGTCAAAAGTGTCGAAGTCGAGAAAAAGGGCAATGTCACTGTGTTTAAAGTCAACAAATTCCAAGAAGGAACTTCCGGTGAATTAAAATCAGCCATCCAAAAAGCACAGCAATCTGGCGCAAAAAATATCTTGATAGATTTAAGAAATAATCCTGGAGGCCTATTGGATGAAGCTGTTAAAATGTCCAATATTTTTCTAAAAAAAGATGAACCCGTTCTTTATTTAGAAAAAGGAAAACAAACTGAAGCCGTTAAAACTTCAAATGAACCCTTAAAAAATGTAAATGATTTAAACATTTCTGTATTAGTCAATGAGGGTTCAGCAAGTGCATCTGAAATTTTTACGGGTGCGATGAAAGATCATAAAATTGCTAAAATATATGGAACAAAAACCTTTGGTAAAGGCATTGTACAAACGACACGCGAACTTGAAGATGGGTCAATTTTAAAATTTACTGAAATGAAATGGTTAACACCTAACAAACAATACATCCATGGCAAAGGTATCCAGCCAGACGTCAAAGTCGCTGGCGCTGATTTTGAAAATTTAAATGTCATTCCATCAGATCAAACATTTAAAATGGGTGATACGAACACTCATGTGAAATCTATTAAAATCGGCTTAGATGCTTTAGGTTATTCATCTGGCACACAAAATGAACAATTTGATTCAAGATTACAAGAAACCATTAAAAAATTCCAAAGTACACATGACCTTAATATCACAGGAGAATTTGATAAGCAAACCAATCAAAAATTTACTGAATTATTAGTTGAAAAAGCTTCAAAAGAAGATCCGATGTTAGAAAAAACGATTCAAAAATTAAAGGAGCATAAATGATGATACGACTTGCTACTTACGCTGAAATCGATATTATAGAAACGTTAACTGAAGAAGCCAAAGTTCTCATGTTAGAAGATCAAAACCCACAATGGGATCATCTCTACCCTTTAAAAACACATTTTGAACGTGATATTGAAGCAAATAGTATGTATGTTATTGATGAAGACAAGACAATTAAGGGGTTTATCGTCATCGATCAAAAAGCACCAGATTGGTACAATAGTATTCAATGGCCAAGTGACATTTCAAATGCTTATGTGATTCATCGACTGGTGGCTTCTCCTAAATATAAAGGGAGTGCACAACGTATGATGGATTTTGCTGAAAACTTAGCGCGTCAACATGACGTAGATATATTACTTACAGATACTTTTTCATTAAATGAAAGAGCTCAGAAATTATTCCAAAAAAATGGCTTTATCATGACAGGCGAAATGACCAGTAATAAATTTCCTTTTGATAAAGGTGAACCATTTTATGCTTACTACAAAAATTTGAACGAATAGAGGGTTAATATGGTAAAAATAGCATTTACTGGAGGCGGTACAGTCGGTCACGTCTCAGTTAATTTAAGTCTTATCCCTACAGCTAAAGCTTCTGGATATGAAACATTTTATATAGGTTCAAAAACCGGGATAGAACGAGAAATGATTACATCTCAACTTCCGAATACGCCTTATTTTGCGATATCGAGCGGAAAATTAAGAAGATACCTCTCTTTTGAAAACGCTAAAGATATTTTCAAAGTCCTCAAGGGTATTAACGATGCAAGACGTATTCTCAAAAAGGAAAAACCTGATATCGTCTTCTCTAAAGGAGGCTTTGTATCAGTTCCAGTGGTATTAGCAGCAAAATCTTTAAATATACCTACAATTATTCATGAATCAGATTTAACGCCTGGTTTAGCGAATAAAATAAGTATGAAATTTGCAAAAAAAATGTATGTCACATTTGAAGAAACTTTAAAATATGTGCCTGAAGGACGTGCAGATTTTGTTGGAGCAACTATTCGTGAAGATTTAAAAAATGGTAGCCCTGAACGTGGTTATCAATTAACAGGTTTTGATGCCAATAAAAAAGTACTGCTCGTTATGGGAGGAAGTATGGGGAGTCAAAAGATTAATGAAGCTATACGCCGTCAATTAGAGCGACTCCTTACTACTTACCAAATTGTACATCTCACTGGCAAGAATCTTAAAGATGCTTCAATTCAAAAACCAGGATATGTTCAATTTGAATTTTTAAAAGAAGATTTAACTGACATTTTAGCGATTACAGATACAGTTATTTCACGTGCAGGATCGAATGCAATTTATGAATTTTTAACTTTAAAAATCCCAATGTTGCTTATTCCACTTGGATTAGACCAATCCCGAGGGGACCAAATTGATAATGCAAAATACTTTGAAAAACAAGGCTATGCCTCTATGATCGATGAATCTGAATTAAATGCTGAAACTTTATATCCGGCATTAGAAAAAATTGAAAATACGCGCACGCAAATTATTCACAACATGGATAATTTTAAAGAGAGCCTAACGAAAGAACAATTGCTCAATAAAATCATTCAAGACGCTAAATCATAAGGAGGGATAAATGTATGAACCATTGGAAACGCATCTCATTGCTTATTGTATTTGCATTAATTTTTGCGGTTATCGCAATGTTCCATGAATCAAGGTTAGGAAAGTGGATTGACACAGAAGTATACGAATTTATTTATTCCTCCGAAAGTTTTATCTCTACTTCTATTTTCTTTGGAGCAACACAAATCGGTGAAGTATGGGCAATGATGTGTCTCTCGCTGTTAACAGTCGCGCTATTAATGTTTTATAAATATAAAATCGAAGCGTTATTTTTCGCTTTAACAATGATGGTTTCAGGAGCAACAAATCCAATCCTCAAAAATATATTTGATAGGGAACGTCCAACTATTTTAAGACTGATCGATATATCTGGATTTAGTTTTCCAAGTGGCCATGCGATGGGGTCAACAGCTTTCTTCGGTAGTTTGATTTACGTGAGCCACAGAATTCTGAAAGGTAAATCTAAAGGTGTCGTCATTGCACTTTGTGCTTTAATGATATTGTTAATTTCAACTTCACGTGTCTATTTAGGTGTCCATTATCCAACTGATATCATTGCTGGAATTATTGGGGGCATTTTCTGTATACTCCTTACACAATTAATGTTAAGAAAACCCTTAAAACTATAATACTTTTCGAGACGATGAAGGAACAATCTATTTTAGATGACCTTCATCGTTATTTATATCTTCACGTTTATGGGTTAAATAAGAGTAGATAAAAAAACTGCCACACCTTCGTGTGACAGTTTTAATTTAACGTTTAATCAAAACGACTATTTTTTATACGGGCATATAAAAGGGGATAGTACTTGAAAATGACTCAATCAAAAGAACGAATTGTAGTGGGGGGGTCGTTGCGATTGATAATCATTTTCAATTACATTATACCTTACTGAGAATGATTGTCAATTAAAACTGTAAAATTTTTTGAAAAACTTTAATCTCTGTGCTTTTTACCCTATGATTAAGAAGAGGTGACATCATGAAAAAAGTATTAATTATTGAAGACGAACAAAATTTAGCTCGTTTCATCGAATTGGAATTAAAACATGAACAGTATGACGTGGACATTACTTATGATGGTCTTTCTGGACTTAATAAAGCATTACAACAATATTATGACATCATTTTACTCGATCTAATGCTTCCAGAAATGGACGGCCTTGAAGTGTGTCAACGTATCAGAACCCAAAAAGATACGCCCATTATCATGATTACAGCAAAAGGGGAAATTTATGATAAAGTCGTCGGCTTGGACAATGGTGCAGATGACTATATTGTTAAACCTTTTGAAATAGAAGAATTATTAGCCAGAATGCGTGCACTTGTACGTAGATATGGTGAAGAAAGCCATTCTAATACAGATATTATTAATATCGATGGTTTAATCATTGATAAACATGCATTCAGTGTCTCGTTTGAGTCTCAAAATATAGAGCTCACAAAAACAGAGTTTGATTTATTACTCGTATTAGCAGAAAACAAAAATCATGTTTTACAACGTGAACAAATTCTAGACCACGTTTGGGGATACGAATCTGCTGTTGAGACAAACGTGGTAGACGTCTATATTCGTTATTTGAGAAATAAATTAAAACCTATAGGCAAGCAAAAACTCATTGAAACTGTACGAGGCGTAGGATATGTGATTAGACAATGAAACAATCCACTTTGAAAACAAAATGGACGCTTGTTACGACGATTATCACTTTTTAATTATTTTTGTATTTTGTTTATTAATTATTTACGCCATTAGCAGCTTATTAAAGCAACATGAATTAGAAAAAGCTGAACGAAGTGTTGATGATATTTATAACCTTTTAGAAACTAAACCTATTCAACGTATTACAACAATCGAATTTAATTCCGTTACAAATAGTTATCAAAAAGTGATTTTGCATGATAGTTACCATCGAAAAATTTTCGAAAACTCTAACACATCAGATATACGTTTTTCACCAGAATTTCATGCTATCAACACGCGAAATATCACTATAATTAAAAATAAAGAAGGCTCATTCATTGTGGTAAGCACACCGGTGGATACTTCTTACTTTAAAGGGTATGTGACAGTAGTCCATTCATTAAAAGTTTATGATGATTTACTAAGATTTATCACGTATTTAGCATTGATTTTTGGGCTTATCGCGTTGTTCGTTACAGCAATTATTAGCTACATATTTTCTGCACAAATTACAAAGCCTATCAATATTATTACAGAGAAAATGACACAAATTCGACGCGATGGATTTCAAGAAAAACTATCAGTTCCAACAAATTATGAAGAAACCGATGCATTAATAGACACTTTTAATAGCATGATGATTAAACTTGAAGATTCATTTAACCAACAACGTCAATTTGTTGAAGATGCTTCACATGAATTAAGAACACCACTACAAATTATTCAAGGACATCTTAGTTTGATTAAACGATGGGGTAAGAAAGACCCTGAGATATTAGAAGAATCATTATCGATTTCAATAGAAGAAATGAATCGTATTTCAAAACTCGTTGAAGAATTATTGATGCTTACTAAAAATGATATGCGACATGCTGAAAATCAAGTGGAAAAAGTGGACATTAATGAAGAAATTAAAACACGTATTAGAGCAATTACAAAAATTCATGACTCCTACACTTTTACATTCAATACAAATCAAGATTTTATATTTTTAAATATCAATGCCTTTCATTTTGAACAAATTCTTTTAATATTTTTTGATAATGCCATTAAATATGACACACAAAGAAAGAAAATTGATATCACAACAAAGTACATTAATAATCAAGTCATTATTGAAATTACAGATCATGGAATGGGAATTCCTCAAGAAGATATTAATTATATATTTGATCGTTTTTATCGCGTCGACAAATCTCGCTCACGTCATCAAGGAGGAAATGGTTTAGGCCTATCAATAGCTGAAAAAATTGTCAAGTTATATCAAGGTCATATTTCGGTTAAAAGCGAAGTAGGTAAATTTACAACATTCACAATTAGCTTCAATGCAAGTCAGAACTAGAATTTACCCCCTATTTTGCCTTTAAATGTTCACAAATTAATGCTATGATTATCCTGTAAGCGGTTTTATTTATTCTGTGGAGGGTGGATTATGAAGAACGATAAACAGGTGACAGAGGCACCTGTAAACTTCGGAGCGAATCTAGGATTAATGTTAGAACTCTATGATCAGTTTTTAGAAGATCCAAGTTCAGTCACTGAAGATTTACAAGTGCTCTTTAGCACAATCAAAGATGGCGAAGCAACCTTATCAAACACATCACGTCAATCAAGCTCAGGAGATAGCACAATTAAACGTGTTATGCGGTTGATTGATAATATTAGACAATACGGGCATTTACAAGCAGATATTTATCCTGTCAATAAGCCCGAACGTAAACATTTACCTAAACTCACAATTGAGGATTTCGATTTAGACAGGCAGACGCTCGAAGATATATCTGCCGACATTGTTTCTGAACATTTTAAAGATATCTATGACAATGCGTATGAAGCGATTTTAAGAATGGAAAAACGATATAAAGGACCTATCGCCTTTGAATACACACATATAAATAACAATAAAGAACGTGTGTGGCTTAAACGTCGAATTGAAACCCCATATAAAGCAAGCCTGAACACCGAAGAGAAAAAAGCATTGTTCAAACAACTCGCACGTGTAGAGGGATTTGAAAAATATCTCCACAAAAACTTTGTAGGAGCGAAACGTTTCTCAATAGAAGGTGTAGACGCATTAGTGCCTATGCTTTCACACACAATTAAACGTGCATCTGAAGTAAATATTACAAATATCCAAATCGGTATGGCACACAGAGGACGTTTAAATGTACTCACACATATCCTTAAAAAGCCTTATGCTATGATGCTTTCCGAGTTTATGCATACCGACCCAATGAAGTTTTTACCTGAAGATGGAAGTTTAGAACTCACTTCAGGTTGGACAAGCGATGTTAAATATCATCTTGGTGGTGTGAAAACAATTAATGACCACGGTCATGAACAACGAATTGTTTTAGCAAATAACCCGAGCCATCTTGAAGTCGTAGCTCCTGTTGTGACAGGACGTACTCGCGCATCACAAGACCTCACAGATCAAGCAGGTCAAGTTGAGACAAACTTTAATAACGGTATGCCAATCATTATTCATGGGGATGCAGCATATCCTGGCCAAGGGGTTAACTTTGAAACAATGAACCTTGGTAGTTTGAAAGGATATTCTACAGGTGGAACTTTACACATCATTACAAATAATCGTATCGGATTTACAACAGAACCCATTGATGGGCGCTCAACAACTTATGCGACTGATGTTGCCAAAGGTTACGATGTGCCTATTATGCACGTAAATGCTGATGATGTTGAAGCAACTATCGAAGCTATTGATATTGCTATGGAATTTAGAAAGACCTTTAATAAAGATGTTGTCATTGATTTAGTAGGTTATCGTCGATTTGGTCATAATGAGATGGATGAGCCGACTTTAACGAATCCATTACCATACAAAAACATAAAAAAACATGACACTGTTGAAATTATTTATGGTAATAAATTGATTGAAGAGGGCATCATTAATAAAGAAGAGATGGATGAAGTTATTTCAAATGTTCAAAAAGAAATGCGTCAAGCGCATGATTCTATCGATAAAAACGATAAAAACGACAACACAGAAATGGAGATACCTGAAGGAATTTCTAAACCTCTTCAAAGTAATGAAAGTGAATTGTCCTTAGAACGTCTCAAAGAAATCAATGAGGCGATGCTCAACTATCCAGAAGGATTTAACGTATTTAAAAAATTAAATCGTATTTTAGAGCAACGTCGCAGTCCTTTTGAAAGTGAAGATGGATTAGTGGACTGGGCGCATGCAGAACAACTTGCATTTGCAACAGTGATGCAAGAAGGTACACCTATCCGTATGACTGGACAAGATAGCGAGCGAGGAACTTTTAGTCATCGTCACGCGGTCCTACACGACCAAGAAAATGGAGATGTTTTCATTCCATTGCAACATGTTCCTCAACAAAAAGCGACATTTGATATTCATAATTCACCGCTTTCAGAAGCTGCTGTCGTTGGCTTTGAATATGGTTATAATGTGGAACATCCAGCTTCATTTAATATTTGGGAGGCACAATTTGGGGACTTCTCGAATATGGCTCAAATTTACTTTGACAATTTTATTTTCTCTGGCAATGCCAAGTGGGGTGAACGTTCAGGTTTAACATTCTTTTTACCTCACGCTTTTGAAGGTCAAGGACCAGAACATTCATCTGCGAGACTCGAGCGCTTTTTACAACTCGCAGCTGAAAATAATATGACGGTTTGTAACTTATCAAGCTCAAGTAACTATTTCCATCTTTTACGCGCTCAAGCAGCAAGTTTAAATACTGAGGCAATGCGACCATTGGTTATCATGTCACCTAAAGGCCTATTACGTAATAAAACAGTTGCTAAACCAATTAGCGAATTTACACAAGGTGGTTTTGAACCAATTTTAGTAGAAGACTACGATGCTTCTAAGGTGAAAAAAGTTATTTTAGCAACAGGTAAAATGTTTATCGACCTTAAAGAACGACTTCAAAAAGAACCTAACTCAGAAATTCTATTAGTCGCTATCGAACGATTATACCCATTCCCAGAAGATGAAATAGCTGAGTTATTGCAATCAATTAAAGGCTTAGAATCCGTGACTTGGGTTCAGGAAGAACCTCAAAACCAAGGGGCATGGCACTATTTATATCCAATCCTTACACGCTTCCTTGGTAAAGATCTTCCACTACATTATGAAGGCCGTAAACATCGTGCAGCGCCTTCAGAGGGTGATGGAGAAATACACAAACTCGTTCAAAATATTATTATTGAAAATAGTTTAAATATTTAGGGGGCATATAAAAATGGCAGAGGTTAAAGTTCCAGAATTAGCTGAATCAATTACAGAAGGTACCATAGCTGAATGGTTAAAAAAAGTTGGCGACACTGTAGAGAAAGGTGAAGCCATTCTCGAATTAGAAACAGACAAAGTCAATGTTGAAGTTGTTTCAGAAGAAGCAGGTACGTTACAAGAATTACTTGCTGAAGAAGGGGACACAGTTGAAGTAGGTCAAGCGATTGCTGTTGTTGGTGAAGGTAGTGGTAATGCAAGTTCAGAACAATCTACATCATCAGACGACGATTCCAAAAAATCTGAAGAGACTGCGTCAAAAGAACAACAAGATAATCAATCAAAAGATCAACCTACTCAAAAAGAGGAAACTTCCTCTAACGACCGTATCAATGCGACACCTTCAGCACGTCGTGCCGCTCGAGAAAAAGGTGTAAGTTTAAATGAAGTTCAAAGTATTGTGCGAAAAGAAGATGTTGAACGCGGCCAACAAGCTAAAAGCGCTTCATCAAACACATCTTCTTCTAATCAAGATACAAAACCACAAAAATCGGCAACACCATCTAAACCTGTCATTCGTGAGAAAATGAGTCGCAGAAAACAAACTGCAGCAAAAAAATTACTCGAAGTAAGTAATAACACTGCAATGTTGACAACGTTCAACGAAGTCGACATGACGAATGTCATGAACTTACGAAAACGTAAAAAAGAAAAATTTATGGAAGATCATAATGGTACTAAATTAGGCTTTATGTCTTTCTTCACTAAAGCCGCTGTAGCAGCATTGAAAAAATATCCAGAAGTCAATGCTGAAATCGACGGTGACTATATGGTTACTAAACAATTTTATGATATTGGTGTGGCAGTTTCGACACCAGGTGGATTATTAGTACCGAATGTACGCGATTGTGATAAGAAAAATTTTGCCGAAATTGAAGAAGAAATTGCGAACTTAGCTGCCAAAGCACGTGATAACAAGCTCTCTTTAGATGATATGATGAACGGTTCGTTTACAATTACAAACGGTGGTATTTTTGGTTCTATGATGTCAACACCAATTATAAATGGTAACCAAGCTGCCATCTTAGGTATGCACTCAATCATCACAAGACCTATTGCTGTTGATGGCGATAAAATTGAAAACCGACCAATGATGTATCTTGCATTAAGCTATGATCACCGTATTATCGACGGTAAAGAAGCTGTTGGTTTCTTAAAAACGATTAAAGAGTTAATCGAGAACCCTGAAGATTTACTATTAGAATCTTAATATCTATTTTTAAATTAGCCTCCACCTAGCGAGCTGTTAGGTGGGGGCTATTTAATATGGGATCTATTTGAGGAGCTATAGTAAATTTTTCTAGCTATCATTTGTTATGGCTAAGCATTCACATATATTATTATATAGATCATTTATATCTCCATTTCTTATAAAAGCGAGTGCTAATTCACAGATAATCGTTTTCTTTATTAAGTTTTAATCTGTAAACTCAACAATCCTCGTTCTTTATGTTAAACTAAAGCATATACTCACTTTAATTAGAGGTCAGTGGAGGTCGTATCATGACGGGTATTCGAAGTATAACTCTAGCAACTCAAAATTTAAATCAAACAATCCAATTATTTCATCAAAAGTTAGGACTACATTTTGAAAAACGCGAAGGAGCCGTTCAATTTGGCGATGCTCTTCTTTCGCCTGGGACACGTATTCAGTTTGTCGAAATACCTGGAGGATTAGCTGAACAATATCAGCATTTTGATGCTATAGGTTTAAGAACACCTTCTGATGAAGGCATACAAACATATACTTCTATCTTGAACGAAGCCAACATCCCAACTTCTCAGCCAAGTCAATTAAATGGTCATGTATATATCGATTTTAAAGATGAAATGCATCAAAAATTTTCTATCTTTTCAAATGAACATAACACAGGTATCGGTCTTGGTGTCCCTGTTGAAAACAGTACCGTTAATCCACTACATCAAATTCAAGGCTTAGGGCCGGTTATTTTAAAAACAAATGAGATGATGATTACTTACTCACTTTTAACAAAAGTGTTTGATTTTGAACCTCTGGGTGAATACACTATAAATGATGGTCAAACGAAGGTCATTGTTCTACATAAAGACAATGGAGGCTTAGGTTCTGAAATTCATCTTTATGAACCTTCTGTACCAATTCAATTTCCTGAAGTAGGGATTGTAGAACAAATCGAGTTCACTGCTAAAGATGCAACGCAATTTGAAAATGCTTTGCAACAACTTGAGATGAATGAACTTCCGTATCAACAATTAAAAAATGAACAAGCGAAAACACGTGCTCTCCGTATCAGTGATGTGAGTGGTATTTCGTTTATTTTAACATTAGATGAATAATTGAAAGGTGATGCGTATGTTACATCAAACATGGAAAAATAATACACCTATTAAACAGGTGAAAGTTGTCCACACGGATGCAAAAAAATTCACAGTCAGTGATATGTTAACTGTTGGAAAAGTATATGATGTGGTTAATGAAACAGAAGAGTATTATCAAATTATAGATAATTCCGGTCTCGTCGGTGGCTACTATAAAGACTATTTTGAAGAAGTAAAATAATGAAAAATCAAAAGCGGGAGTACATTTGTACTCACGTCTTTTTTCTTGTAAGGAAAGGTGAATGAAAGTGACACAACAATTTAAGGGATATATAAACTCAGACGAAAACATTTTTGGGGACGCTGCTAAATTATTTGAATTAAACAAAAATATTTTACTAAAAGGGCCTACAGGTTCTGGCAAAACAAAACTTGCCGAAACTTTAAGTCAAACTTTGAATATACCTATGCATCAAGTGAACTGTTCCGTTGATTTGGATGCCGAAAGTCTGCTTGGATTTAAAACAATAAAAACAAGTGAAAACGGGCATCAGGAAATTGTTTTTATAGATGGACCCGTCATTAAAGCAATGAAAGAAGGTCATATTTTATACATTGATGAAATCAATATGGCTAAACCAGAAACACTCCCTATTTTAAATGGCGTTTTAGATTATAGACGTCAATTGACAAATCCATTTACTGGAGAGGTTATCCATGCTGCTGAAGGCTTTAAAGTCATTGCAGCAATCAATGAAGGTTACGTTGGAACATTGCCGATGAATGAAGCATTAAAGAACCGTTTTGTTGTGATTAACGTGGATTATATTGATGGAGAGACATTGCACGATGTTATTCGTGAGCAAAGTTTACTTAAAGATTCTCAATTGATACATCAAATTATCAAATTTAATGAAGACTTGAGAACGATGACTAAACAAGGACAATTGTCAGAAGAAGCAGCAAGTATTCGTGCATTATTAGACTTGAGTGACCTTGCAACTGTAATTCCAATTGAAAGGGCGATTCAAAGAACAATCGTTGATAAATTGGAAGATGAAAGAGAACAACAAGCTGTTCAAAATGCCGTAGAATTAAACTTTTAGAAGGTGATTACATGAGTGATCGTTTTATCTTATTTAATGATGAACAGTTAGATGCTATGAAAGTCATGATGCTACAAGATTTATCCCGTTTATTATTAAAAAATTCAGCTACACAAGTAAAAATTCATAAATTTCCATACTATGATGCACTTCAAAATGAAGTGATCTGTAGTTCATTTTGGTCTCATCGACCTGAACACATTGAAAAAACAGGATTAAAAACAGATGTCTTACTTGCAACATATAGTTACTTTAATATGTCGCCTCAAATCGTCAATGAAATCCTTAACAATGATGAAGGTTTCGAACACCCAAAATTCTACCGACAATTATTCAAACTCATTGAAGAAATGCGTATTTTAAATATTATTGAAAACCAAAGACCACGCACCTCTAAAATGATTAAAATGCGACGTGAAATTCGTCTTCAATATTGTCAGACACAAATTAATGTTTATCGTACAAAAACGATGTATACAGATCTTCTTTTTTTAAATTTAGAACAGGCTTTTTTAAACGAAAACTTTTATGATGTGCCTTTTGTTCACGATGATTTATCAGGGATTTTGGAACATATGTATCAGTACTTGCCTGACTTTTTTAATCTTCAGAGTAGTGAAGATGCGATGTATCTTACGCAACGGATTATGTTTCAAGTTGATCAATGGCTCAATGAGGATATGCTAAATGAATATTATCATATCCCTCGAAAAGTGTATGAAGTCCTTAGTGATTATACGTTGGACGATATTAAACGCATGGATGCTGCTAATGTTGATGGAGGTACTGATGAGTCTGACGAAGTAGAAACAGAATCTGTTGAAACTAAATCAGCTGATAGTGAAACTTCTGGTGGCGCTTATTTAGAAATGGAGTTACATGAAGGTCAAAATAGCGACGTATTAAATGATAACGAGACTGCAAGAGAAGGGGACAGTACAGACGACATGACAAATGTGTCTTCCAAAAAAGGCCAAGGTTCAAACGATGTACTTGATAGCGAAGAAGGCGGTTCACAGTATGGTCGATATCCATTATTAGCACTAAACGGCATTAATCAGTATGTCGATATACGTTGGCATCAGCCAGAGATACAACCCGAACATTTTGATGCCTATAAGCAAGTCCAACAATCCGTCCAATATGAAACACGTGATTTAATCGAAATCATTAAAAAAACAATTGACCGTGAATATCAAGATAAACGTGTTAACTTAATGAAAGGGCGCTTGCAAAAAAACTTAATTAATTGGTTTGTTGATGATCAATACAAAGTCTTTTATAAAAAGGCAGATTTAAGTCAAAGTTTTGATGCGACATTTACGCTATTGATAGATGCTTCAGCAAGTATGTACGATAAAATGGATGAAACAATTAAAGGTGTTGTCTTATTCCATGAAACATTGAAAGCATTGAACGTTCGCCACGAAATACTCGCTTTTAACGAAGATGCTTTTGATGCTGATGAAACGCATCAACCAAATATCATCGATGAAATCATACAGTATCATCAATCCATTTATCCCAGCGAAGCCCCGCGTATTATGACTTTACGTCCACAAGACGATAATCGTGATGGTGTCGCAATCAGAATTGCAAGCGAAAGATTGTTATCGCGCTCTGAAAAGCAGAAGTTTTTAATTGTTTTTTCAGATGGTGAACCTTCTGCCTTTAATTATAGTCAAGATGGTATTTTAGATACCTATGAGGCAGTTGAGAACAGTCGTAAGCTAGGGATAGAAATATTTAATGTCTTTTTGAGCCAAGACCCTATCACTGAAGCAACTGAGCAAACCATTCATAATATATATGGCGCTTTTGCAATATTTGTAGAAGGGGTGGAAAACTTACCAAGTTTACTGTCTCCATTGCTTAAAAAACTATTACTGAAATCATTTTAGCGCATTAAAGCTCAAAATGGCGAAAATATTTTCTAATTTTCAGAATTTTTATAGACGTTATAATTTTTATGTGATAGAATGAAGCATAAATTTCAAAAGTTGGATTGAAGGAGCAGCAATATGAACAAAAATACACTTGTCATTGGGTTTATGTTATTCGCCATTTTCTTTGGAGCGGGTAACTTAATTTTTCCACCAAATTTAGGTCTTTCGAGTGGTCAATACTTTTGGCCCTCCATTATAGCATTTGTTTTAACTGGAATAGGATTACCACTATTAGGTATTGTAGTTGGGGCAATTGATAAACAAGGTTATATAGGTGCAATCAACAAAATACACCCTGCATTCTCAGTGATTTTCTTAGTCGCTATATATTTGACGATTGGACCGCTTTTTGCGATTCCTCGTACTGCATCAACATCATTTGAGATGACAATTACACCGATTATTGGGACGAGTAATCCAATTGCTTTATTTATTTTTACAGTTATCTATTTTGCACTTGTACTTTACTTGTGTTTAAACCCAGGTAAAATTGTAGATCGTATCGGTGCAATTCTCACACCATTATTACTGATTACAATTTTAGCAATGATTGTAAAAGGATTCATCGATTTCGGGGGCGGCCCTCAAAATCAGGCAGATCCAAAAATTTATTCATCAAATTTAGCAGGTTTTTCTAAAGGGTTTACTGAAGGCTATTTAACGATGGATGCCATTGCGGCCATCGCATTCTCGATGATTGTGATTAATGCGATAAAAGCTACAGGGGTTAAACATGCCAACCAAATTTTTAAACAAACTGCACTTGCTGGCTTAATCGCTGCTTTTGCATTAGCCATCATTTATATTTCATTAGGATTTATCGGTAACCATATTATTTTATCTGAAGCAACAATGAATAAATTGGTAGCCAACAATCAAAATATTGGTGCACATTTACTTGTCACAATGGCCAATACTGGTTATGGCGCATTTGGTAAATATTTACTAGGTATTATTGTGGCACTGGCTTGTTTAACAACAGCTTGTGGATTAGTCGTTTCCGTAAGTGAATATTTCCATAGTTTATTCCCTAAAGTTTCATATAAAATTTTCGTGATTATTTTTATATTAATTAGCTTATTCTTATCAAATCTAGGACTCAATGCAGTGATTCAATTATCTGTCCCTGTTCTTTCAATTGTGTATCCAGTCGCTATTACTACAGTTTTGCTTATATTAATCGCGCGTTTTATTCCAACACGTCGTATTACACAGCAAATCACTGTAGTCATTGTATCAATTGAATCTATTTTAAGTGTGATGCATACTAATGGATGGGCAAACTTTGGTTTTATCAGCAAATTGCCATTACACCAATTTGCACTTGAATGGTTTCCAATCATGATTGTTACATTAATTATTGCTTATGTTATTGGTGCTTTTGTCAAAAAATCAAAAGTCATCGTCTACGAAAAAGAATAGATACAAAAATCCCCATTTCGTTGGAAAATGGGGATTTTTATTCTCTATAAAAACATTAAAGTAGGGCGTAAAACATTCAATTTCAAACCATTGATGCTATTTTCCGCTAATTAGAAACTCAATCTCTAAAATGCTCTATCTATATAAGTCCGTTTGGTTACGCTGATGTTCTGCATCACTTAAACGGCGACGAAGATTTGATTCCAATTGTTGCAAGTCTTTTTCAGCTTGCATTCGTTTTTGTCGACCTTCTGCTTGAATTTGTAAAGTTTCTTCAATCGTTTGAATAATATTATCTTGTGTTGTTTTTAGTGTTTCAATGTCGACAATGCCACGTTCATTTTCTTCTGCTGTCATTCTTGCATTTTGACGAAGCATTTCAGAATTTCGAATTAAAATTTCATTTGTGGTATCTGTCACCTGTTTTTGAGCGATAGCCGCTTTATTTTGTCGTTGCAATGTGAGGGCAATCGCCATTTGATTTTTCCATAGTGGAATACTCGTTAAAATCGAACTTTGGATTTTTTCGGCAAGCGCTTGATTGATATTTTGGATCATACGAATTTGTGGTGCAGATTGAAGTGTGATTTGACGAGATAACTGTAAATCATAAATTCGTTTTTCTAGACGATCCACAAATTGTTCCATGTCTGCAACATCTTGAACAGCCATTTGGTTGTCCTCTTGTTGAACCTTCGTGCGCATTTCAGGCAATACTTTAGTTTCTATTTCTTGTTTCTTTTGTTCTGCTGCTGCAATATAAAGGTTGAGGACATCGTAGTAATCTTTATTTTGTGTATAGAGTTGATCTAGCAATTTAATATCTTTAACAAGTAATGATTTATTTTTATCAAGTTCAACCGAGATTCTATCCACTTGTGCACTGACGGACTGCATCCGCGAAAAAAGCTGTTGCATAGAATTTTTAGAACGTTTAAATAATTTCTTTAACATGCCATCGTTTTTTTGAGATAGCTCTTCTGGATTCACTTCTTTTAACTTCTTCATTAAACTTTCTAACGTATCTCCAATAGGGCCAACGTCCTTAGATTGAATTTCGTTTAACATTTGATGAGAAAATTGCGAAAGATGTGATTGCGCATTGGCTCCGAAATGTAATAAGCTATCATGATCTAAGGGCTTAATTTGATTAGATAAACTTGTAATTTTCTCTTGATCTTGCTTTGAGAATTTAGGTTGACTAGATTGCGCAAGTCCCGTAGTTTCTTTTTGAGAATGATGCGGTGACAATGTATCATTTTCAAAACTGTTAAAGTATGAATCTAGGGGATGATTTTGCTCTGAGTTTGATAAATCATTTTCTCTCATTTTTCATGCTCCATTTCTTTCCGATTTTGATAAATCTTATTTAGCCTCATCTCTGTATCAAGTTGTTCATAGTCTTGTGCATTGACCTGTTTCAAATCAGCCACTAACGTACGTCTAACTTCTTCCAAAGTAATTCTTGTTTGTTGTAACATCTGACGCTCATCTTGAGATTTAACTGGCATCTTAGCTAAACGCGTGTAACTTTCAATTAAATTGAGCGCATTATCGATATGAGTATAATAAAAGCTTTCTACATTGAAGAATTGATTAGGGCGTTGACGTACAGTCATATTCACCGTTTTTGAAATACGATAAATATCATTCACTAATTTGAAATCATTGATTGAACGAACTTTTATAAACGTCTTAAATATGCGCTTTATTTTACTTTGTGCTGTGTTTACTTGATGATTAATATATCTGTAATCTTTTCTAGATAATTTTAACTCTTTCAAATAGCTTTTCGATGTTAATCTTTGAGTAGGGATATAACCTAATACAAATCCTGCCGAACCGATTAACATGTCATAAATAAAAGATATATCAAAAGTTAAAATACTTGTAAAAAAAGCAATAACTGCTACAGGAATCCCTACAAGTCCTCCGAAAAGTCTTGAAAATTGATATCTCATAGTCATCTTCCTTTTATATTCATTCAGTTTTAAATGTCGTTAAATGCTTGTTAATCTCACGCTCTTCAATAGTATAATCATTGACTTCTGATGCAGGAGACGCCCCGTGAGTCACCTCTTGAGTAAATGAAGATAAATCCTCAATTTCTCCTTGAGCATCTATTTCCACATGATCTTGAACATTTTTAACATAGCCTGTAATGTTGTATTTTTGTGCTAATTTTTGTGTAAAATAGCGAAAACCTACGCCTTGGACACGGCCATATACTTTTATGAATTGATGTTTCATATTAACCACCTCTTACTTCTAATTATACGGATTTCTTCGTTAAAAAACTAATAATTAGCCGGCGTTAAACGACTTCCTCATTTGAATAAAAACAAAACTTAATTGACTAACGATTAAAAATTTCATTACGGAAAAAGCGTCGAGTATTGCATAAGTAGCTATTGTTTTAATTCCTCAAGCGTTTCATTGGAAGTTGTGCTATTTTAGCGTGATAATAGGGCAATAGACAATCATTTACATTTAGCGTTATGATATTCATACATATTCACTTGCATTCTGGTAAAAAAAAGATTATTTTGAGAATTGCTATATTAGAATTATTGGAGGCTTTACATATGTGGACAGTAACAAAAATACGTACTGATTATGAGGGCTGGTGGTTATTTGAAGATTGGAAAAATCATATAATTGAAACTTATTGCTTTGACACATATGACTCATTTCTAAAAAATTATGAAAAACTTATCAAAGAGGCTAAAGCGAATTATGACAATTGTATAGTAGGGAAATATAACATGTATGCTTTTTATAATAATTGCGATATGAATTACTGTGAACATTGTGATGAAGATTTGCAAATATTTGATAGCTTTATCATTTTGAACAATGAAAAAATTTATTATAATTTACCTTTAATTGACTAAACTAAAAATTTTCATTTCGTTATTGCAAATCGTGTAGTGTTAACGTATAATAGTTTTTAAGCAATTGCATTATTCCATATTGCAAAGAATATTTTATCTGTTTACATTGTAAAAATAGTATTTTTTGTAATATGCGAATAGCGCATATTGAATTTTAGTCTTGGAGGTTTCACAGATTATGAAACAAGGTACAGTAAAATGGTTTAACGCTGAAAAAGGTTTTGGATTTATCGAAGTTGAAGGAGAAAACGACGTATTCGTACACTTCTCAGCTATCAACCAAGAAGGTTACAAATCATTAGAAGAAGGTCAATCAGTTGAATTTGAAGTAGTTGAAGGCGACCGCGGTCCACAAGCTGCAAACGTTGTAAAACTATAATAAATAGATGCAATATTGACTTATACAAAACAGTGAGGACTGCTTCACTGTTTTTTTATTTTTTTTAAATACTTTTCTTTTTAAAAGCATCTACAGTTTCTTTGAAGTCTATTTGAAATTATAACCTCTTTTAGAGTAGGGGAGCACACCTAAGCAATGTACGAATTTTATTTCAAAAAAGCATATAAGCCCGTTATAGTAAAATGTTGAGGGGCTTATATGCTTTTGGACAACGATGAAGTATTCAATTGTATTATTTAATGTCGTTAATAATTAGTTGGCGAAGGGATTGACGTTTAATCACTTCACGGGCTTTGCCGTTAGAAACAAAAAATACAGCTGGTTTTTGTATTTGATTATAATTTGATGCCATACTATAGTGGTATGCACCTGTTGATAAAACAGCTAAATAATCTCCACGTTTTACACTTTGCGGAAGCTGTGCTTCATGAATGAGAATATCTCCCGATTCACAGAGTTTTCCAGCTATTGTCACCGTTTCATTAGCTTCTTCATTTCTATTCACGAGTTTTACTTGATATTTTGCATCATAAAGTGCCGTTCTAATATGATCACTCATTCCACCATCAACAGATACATATTTGTTGACGTTTGGAATCTCTTTGATAGATCCTACTTCATATAAAGTAACTGCTGCTTCTGCCACTATCGAACGGCCAGGTTCAATACTAATTGTTGGAACAGGGTAAGATAATGAAGTACAAGTTGACTTTATATTCTCCACAATTTCAGGAATACCTTCTTCAATATTGAAAGCGCGATCTCCATCGACATAATGAACACTAAATCCGCCTCCAATATTTAACAGGTCAATGTTTAAATCAATTTCTTTTAGCCATGTCAAAACGATTTTCGCCGTTTCTTTCATGCCTGTGGTTTCTTCAATTTGCGATCCAATATGAAAGTGAATACCTTTAAGATTTAAATGTTCACTCTTCTGAATTTGTTGTACGGCTTTATCTGCTAATCCGTGTTTTATCAAAAGACCAAATTTACTTTTTTCTTGGCCTGTCTGGATAAATTCATGGGTATGTGCCTCAACTCCAGGGTTTACCCGAATGAGCACATCTACAGTTGAAGTAGCCAGTTCATCAATCAATTCTATTTCATCTAACGCATCAATTACAAAGTAGCCAATGCCACTTTCTAATGCGTACTGTATTTCTTCTTTAGTTTTGTTATTACCGTGAAAATGAATGCGTTCAGGTGCATATCCTGCTTCTAGAGCAGTATAAAGTTCACCTATAGAAACAACATCTAAATCAAAATTTTCTTCTTCAGCTAATTTAACCATTTGTATACATGTAAATGCTTTAGAGGCGTAGGATAATATATAATCGACACCCGTTGTACTAAATGCCGTATGGTAGCGCCGCATTTGATGTCTTATCTGTTCTTCATCATAAACAATGGTAGGTGTGCCAAAGCTTTGCGCTAGTGTTTTTAAATTGGTATTCCCGAGTGTTAACTCTCCATTTTGATTATATTGTATCGTCATGATTGATACTCCTTTATTAAAGAATCTATGTTTAATGCACTTAATTGTTCCGAATTAGCTCCAACGCCTTTAAATGTATAATCATCTATGCGTAGTTCTGGACTGTATATCACAACTTCATCATTTGCCATCACGTCATCGTCAACTTCAACAAACATATGACTCATCATAAGGGCGCGAATAGGGTAACGCTTACCATGAATAAGTACTTCATGTTGCGCTCTTGTACGTAAAATGCCATCACCATACCCTACGTCAACAACAGCCAGCTGTGTCTTTTTTGGCGCAGTATAAGCAAAGCTGTACCCACAATGATCTCCTTCATTCACTGTTCGTACTTGAATAACATTGGCTTTGACGGTTAACGCTTGTTGTATATGTTCACGAGGCATTTGAGAATAAGGACGAGAACCGTATAATGCAATACCTACGCGTGCATGCGTATGATGAGGGAAAAGTTGTTTTTCGCGCATATAACTTGCACTATTTTGCGCATGTATAAATTCAAATTGATAACCTTCTTGAGTGAGCACACTCACAATATTGAGCCATGCTTCTTTTTCTATTTCATAATCATTTACATCAAATTCATCTGCATAACCAAAATGAGTCCAAAGGCCTGTGATTTTCATTTTTTCATCTTGGTTTTTTTCGTGATCACGCAAAACATCTTGTATTTCTTCTAAGTTTTTCAATCCAGAACGATGTAATAAATTCTCAAATTCTAAGTGAACTTGAATATCATAAAGTTCATTTTTATATTGAAAGTAAAATTCCTTTGATGGTAATGTCATATGAATATTGTGCTTACGTAGTAAATCAAACTCTCGACTCACATTCATTAGAAAAATAGTGGCGTGGGGGGCAATTTCTCTAATACGAATCGCTTCTGAAAGTGACGTCGTACTGAAAGTATGAATACCTTCATCTAAAAATGTACGCAC
The DNA here is from genome assembly GCF_011394755.1 of Staphylococcus sp. 11511212. NCBI lineage: Bacteria > Bacillati > Bacillota > Bacilli > Caryophanales > Staphylococcaceae > Staphylococcus > Staphylococcus sp. 11511212. The sequence continues at coordinate 417,857 of NZ_JAANBQ010000003.1, forward strand.
TGCAAAAGTTAAACCATAATTATAAGCATTATTTTTAACTACCGCCATTACAGTGTTATCCTGAACAACATTTCTCACATTTTGTCGAAAAACTTGTTCATTTAATTGCCAAACTGCTGTCATAGTCACACCTCATTATAATTAAATAAAAGTCGTTCGTAATAATTAGCAATACGAATTAAAATATGTTCATCAAAGTTAAGATGTGGCGTATGTAAACCACTCACATATTGTTTTAATTCGTTTTTAGTCCCTACAAACACAAAATAGCTAGGCGCAATTTGGCCGTAAAAACTAAAGTCTTCTCCAAATAAATAAGGCGTTTCGTTTTCAATGACGGTGTTCCCATTGTATTCAATGCTTTCAACCACATATTTTTTTAATGACGGATCATTCATCGTAGGGGGATAGCCTTCTGCAAAATCTACTTTGCATTTGACCCCAAACAAACTATGAACGCTATCTGCAATCTTTTGCATTTGCGTTTTTATAATACTTAAATCATCCATGCTATAAGTTCTGATTGTCCCTTCTAGGTAGCCATTTGATGGGACAGTATTGATGGCTTCTCCCGCATTAAAATGACCAATATGAACGATATTTCGCTGTAAACCATTTAAATGATACTGTTGAATTTGTGATAATTGCGTTATGACGTGATGTAAAGCTTCCCCAGCTGAACGTCCTTGTTCTTTATTGGCCACATGGCTCGATTGACCTTCTAAGTAAAAGCGATACTCTGTTGCGCTTGCCGTAATTTCGTCATTTCTTATAGCAATCGCTCCTTCTTCTACAAATGGCATGACATGGACGCCGTAAATAGCGTTGATTTGATAACGCGCAAGGGCATTGGCTTTTATAAGAAGGTTCGCACCTCCACCTGATTCTTCGGCAGGTTGAAAAATAAATACTACATTATGGGGGAGTTCGCCTTTATCGAAAAGGGCTTTGCAACGTTTGGCAAATAACATTAGTGCTGTTGTATGCCCGTCGTGCCCACACGCATGCATTTTATTATCGTATTTGCTTCGGTAATCCACCTCATTTTGCTCATGGATGGGTAGGGCATCAATGTCTGCACGAAAGGCCAAAGTTTCGTCACTTTCACCTTCTAAATATCCAATAATTCCAGTTTCTAATGGCCGTTCGTAAGGAATTTGAAGGGATGATAAAAAGCGTTCTAAATAAGCTGTTGTTTCATATTCTTCTAAACTTAGTTCCGGATATTGATGTAGATGTCGACGATGTTCTGTTACAAATTGAAGTTCATCCATTGAATTTCACCTCTTTGTTTATGTAAAAAGGGGAGAGGAATGCTCTGTCAAACACGGTCTTTAGACAGTAGCTTCTACTCATCCCCATCAATGTGCTTTATCTTATTCTATTTACCACTTTTCTTATCACTCACTTCATACATATCTGAAGTAAGTAGAACCTTGGAATGGTTTTCTTTGTTTCGCTTTAGTCATCTAATTTTCGCAATGCAGATACAATCTCACGTTTTGAGTCGGCAACTTCATGAGTTTGTTTAATCACTTTAGCAGGAGTTCCCGCTACAACGGCTCCAGCAGGTACGTCTTGTGTAACAATAGCACCGGCTGCTACAATAGCACCTTCACCTACACGAACACCTTCTAAAATCACCGCATTCGCACCAATTAATACGTTATCTTCTATCACTACAGGTTCAGCACTTGGTGGTTCAATAACTCCAGCTAACACTGCGCCCGCACCAACGTGCACATTTTTACCAGTAGTGGCACGACCCCCAAGTGTGGCATTCATATCTACCATAGTACCTTCGCCAACCACTGCACCAATATTGACAGTAGCGCCCATCATAATGACAGCACCATCGCCAATCACAGCATGTTCACGAATAAAAGCACCCGGTTCAATGCGTGCATTAGTATTTGTTAAATCTTTTAAGGGGATGGCTGAATTTCTGCGATCCATTTCGATTTCTAGATCTTCGATGAGCATATGATTTTGTTCATAAAATTTTTTCCAGTCATCCGCTTCACAAAAAATGACTTTAGAGTTTTCCGAACCAAAAACATTGAATTGATCTGGAAATGTGATTTCACTAAATTCACCGTTAATGTAGACTTTAATCGGCGTCGACTTTTTAGCATCACTAATATATTGAATGATTTCTTCAGCTGTGAAATTTTTTACCATATTTTGATTCTCTCCCTTTATAAGTTATCAAATGTATAATACCCATTTTCTTTATGAATTAATTGTGTTGCCGCTTCTAGCGCTCCATTTGCAAATATATCTTTCGATTGCGCCCGATGCGTTAATGTAATTGTTTCGTCAATTCCAGCAAATAATACATCGTGTTCGCCAACGATTGTGCCTCCACGAATGGCATGAACACCTATTTCATCAGCATCACGTTTTTCTTGCTTTTCATCACGGTGATAGACAGGATAGCTTTTTTCACGTAATGATTTAATGACATCATATAATTTCACAAGCGTTCCACTCGGGGCATCAACTTTCTTATTATGATGTGCTTCCGTCAGCTCAATATCATAATCTTTAAGAAGGGGGACAGCCACTTCTAAAAGTTTTGTAAGAACATGAACGCCATAACTCATATTTGCGCTAAAAAAGACAGGCATCCGTTCACTTAGTTGTTGTAATTTGTCAGTAATTTGTTCTTTTTCACCAGTAGTCGCAATCACTAGAGGTAATTGGAAATTATCTTCTAACACTGGTAACAATAAGTCTGGATGCGAGAAATCAATAGCGACATCCGCAGAGTCTACTTCACTAATTTTAGTGAAAGTAGGGTAGGGAAGGTCCTGATTTTGTTGGCGCGCAATCACACCAACGATTTCGTGTCCTTTTTCTTCTGCTAATCGTGCAACACGTTGGTTCATTGCACCATAACCTATGAGTAAAATTTTCAAGATTGAACACCTACTTTGAATTGTTGATAAGCTTCTTTTAATTGTTGCTGTTCTGACTCATTTAATGGAACTAGAGGTAAGCGCAATTCATATTTGCCAAATCCTTCAAGTGAGGCTAAATATTTAATAGGTATTGGATTAATATCGATAGCCAATGCCTCTAAAAGTTCTGAGATAGGACGGAAACGAGATTCACGTTGATTAGCATTTGTATAGATTTCTTGAAATGCTTTTGGAATGACGTTTGCTACGACGGAAATAACGCCGTGACCTCCTTGTGCATAATAATTAACAATGTTATCGTCATTGCCACTATAAAGTGCAAATGTATTCGTATCGATTTTACTTTGAATTTCAGACAAGTAGTCAAAATCGTTTGTTGCATCTTTAAGTGCGACAATATAAGGATTTTTACTCAAATGAACTAGCGTCTCGACTTCGATCGTTGAGTTTGTTCGAGAAGGGACATTATACAAAATTACTGGTAATTCTACCGCATTAGCAATCGATTCAAAATGCGCAATTAAGCCACGTTGACTTGTTTTCAAATAATAAGGGGTAATGAGCATTATTGCGTCAGCTCCGAGCGCTTTTGCGCGTAAAGATGCTTGTATTGACTTGTCAGTATTATTTGTGCCAGTGCCTACAATAATTGGCACACGTGATGCGTTAGTTTCTATCACTGTTTTCAAAATTTGATCTTTTTCATCATCAGTCAGTGTTGGATTTTCAGCCGTTGTGCCATTCACCACAATGGATTGTATGTCATTATCTATTAAAAAGTTTACTTGATTTTTAATCGCTTCATAATCCACTTTACCATTTGAAAAAGGGGTAATTAATGCCACGCCCGTTCCTTCAAAAATATGTGTCATAATATCCGACTCCCTTCAAAATTACGCTCTAAGTTTTAATACTTGTTCTAACACTTGTACAGCGTTTAGAGCTGCACCTTTTAATAGATTGTCTGACGTGCACCAAATATGAAATGTATTTTCTAAAGAGTCATCTTTACGTATACGCCCCACAAACACTTCATCTTTGCCAGTAGAGTGAATCGCTAATGGATACGCATTGCTTGATGGATCATCCACTAAAACCACGCGATCGTCTTTTTCAAACAAGTCGCGAATTTGGTCTACTGTCGTAGGTTGATCTAGCGTTACATTAATATGCACACTATGACTATCTTGAACAGGGACGCGAACGCAAGTTGCTGTCACTTTTAAATCAGGTGAGTTTAAAATTTTACGTGTTTCATCAATCATTTTTTGTTCTTCTTTAGTGTAGTCATTTTCTAAAAAAACATCGATGTGAGGTAACACATTATTATAAATTGGATGTGGGTATGCTTTAGGTTCAGCGCCATGTGCGCCATCTTCTAAATCTTTCTTTCCTTGCATTCCTGAACCTGATACCGCTTGATACGTTGTATAAGCGACCCGTTTTAAACCGAATGTATCTTGAAGGGGTTTTAATGGCACGACTGATTGTATTGTTGAACAATTAGGGTTGGCAATGATACCACGTTTAAACGTCGGCTCATTGACTTCAGGAACAATGAGGTCAATATCTTTAGTCATTCGCCATTGACTTGAGTTATCAATCACAAGCGCACCATGTTTTTCAAAAAGAGGGGCGAATTTTTCACTTGTACCACCACCAGCGCTCATTAACACGTAATCAAATTCGCCGTCAGTCGCTTCTTCTGTCAATTCTTGAACAGTGTAGGTTTTACCTTTAAAAGACACTTGTTGACCTGCTGAACGTTTTGAAGAAAATAAAATCAATTCATCAAAAGGGATTTCTTTACGTTCAATTGTTTCTAATATTTTTGTTCCAACTAATCCTGTTGCACCTACAACTGCTAATTTTGTCATATCATTCACTCCATTTAATTTAATGTTTAATTGATGAGAAACATGTCACTCATGCATGATTGATACTCTTGAATATACAAAAAAACAAGTTCGGTGTGCGAACTTGTTAGTCTTTATATACAAGTGATGCACTCCATTATCCGCAAATAATGACAGATTCTCAGCTCTTAACCATAGAATCCAACAAACAGTCCCTGCAAATTCTGTTTATTTCGGCATCTCACCCTTTCGACATATCTTGCTTGCAGACAAAAACGATATGGCTACTCATGATTAATGCGCCTCATCAATAATGATTTAATTGTTATGAGTCTCATTATACATAGCGCAACTCTTCATGTAAACAGAAAAGGGGGATTTTTTGAAATTTACTGAAAATTGAAAGGTAAAAAAATGTTATCCCATACGAAAGTACGAGATAACATTTTTCTCTTAACCATTAAATTCATAATGGGGTTATTTTGTTTTTAATAAGCCTTTTTCTTCTAAATAACGTTCATATGAAATTTCTTTTGACAGTCCGCCTTTTTCATCTAAATCTATCACTCGATTTGCAATCGTATTTATAAACTCAAAATCATGTGAAGTAAAGATGATGGAACCTTTGAAAGATTTTAATCCTTCATTGACTGAAGTAATACTTTCTAAATCTAAATGGTTCGTCGGCTCATCTAATAATAAGACATTTGCACTTGAAAGCATCATTTTACTTAACATACAACGTACTTTTTCTCCACCTGAAAGTACACTTGCTTTTTTCTTAACTTCTTCGCCACTAAATAACATACGGCCTAGGAAACCACGTAAAAATGTTTCCGTTTGCTCATCCTCAGGTGCATATTGACGTAACCATTCAACTAAGTCCATATTTACATTATCAAAGTATTCAGAGTTATCTTTAGGGAAGTAACTTTGTGATGTTGTTACACCCCATTTAACAGAACCTTCATCTGGTTCCATTTCACCGGCTAAAATTTTAAGAAGTGTTGTTTTAGCAATCTCACTTTGACCCATTAATACGGCTTTATCATTTGGATTCATTGTAAATGATATATTATCTAACACTTTTTCTCCATCAATTGTTTTTGAGACATTTTGAACAAATAATAAATCATTTCCAATTTCACGTTCAGGTGTGAATTTCACGAATGGATAGCGACGAGATGAAGGTTGAATATCATCAAGTTCTATTTTTTCTAATTGTTTTTTACGACTAGTTGCTTGTTTAGATTTTGAAGCATTTGCTGAAAATCGCGCAATGAAGTCTTGCAATTCTTTAATTTTTTCTTCTTTTTTCTTATTTTGTTCTTGAGCCATTTTTTGAGCCAACTGACTTGATTGATACCAAAAATCATAGTTACCGACATAAATTTTTATTTTGCCAAAATCTAAGTCTGCAATATGCGTACATACATTGTTTAAGAAATGTCGGTCATGCGAAACAACAATAACTGTATTCTCAAAATTAATTAAAAAGTCTTCCAACCAACTGATAGCTTGGATGTCAAGACCATTGGTAGGCTCATCCAGTAACAGAACATCCGGTTCACCAAATAAACTTTGGGCAAGGAGTACTTTTACTTTTTGATTATTTTCAAGTTCTGACATTTTTTTATCATGCAAGTCTGTTGAAATACCAAGACCTGATAAAAGGGTAGCTGCATCAGATTCTGCATTCCAACCATTCATTTCAGCAAATTCGCCTTCTAATTCAGCCGCACGTATACCATCTTCATCACTAAAATCAGGTTTCATGTAAATGGCATCCTTTTCTTGCATTACTTCAAATAAGCGCTCATGTCCTTTAATTACCACATCTAACACACGTTCATCTTCATAGGCAAAGTGGTCCTGTTTTAATACGGCTAAACGTTCGTCTTTTCCTAAAGAGACGTGGCCTGTTTGTGAATCAATCTCTCCAGAAAGAATTTTTAAAAAAGTAGATTTTCCTGCACCATTTGCACCAATTAGTCCATAACAGTTGCCAGGAGTGAATTTTATATTAACATCTTCGAATAATTTACGATCACCAAAACGTAAACTTACATCAGTAACTTGTAGCATGCATTTTCTCCTTTTTACATTAATAGTAACGGAAGCATTATACCATATAATTTATAGCGTTTCGATAGAAGGATTTGAATCGTACCATTGAACACTTAATGATTATAGGTTCTAGTCATGATATAATAGAACCATTAAACATTAGAGGAGTAAATTATGTCTTTTAAAGAAAATGAAATCGCTGGGACAATAGACTTTTTAGAAGTAAAATCCCAAGAAGGATCTACTTATATTTTAGAGGGACCAAATAAAGAAAAGGTAAAATTGAATCCGTCTGAAATCAATGACGACGATGAATTAGAAATAGGGGAATCCTACAGTTTCTTTATTTTCCCAAACCGTTCAGGCGAACTATTCGCCACGCAAAATATGCCAGATATCACTGTAGGCCGTTATGATTTTGTCAAAGTCATCAGTACTGATCGTGATGGGGCACGTGTCGACGTTGGCTTACCTCGTGAAGTACTTATCCCTTGGGAAGACTTACCGAAAATCAAGACTTTATGGCCACAAAAAGGGGATGAAGTCCTTTGTACATTACGTATTGACCGTGAACGTCAAATGTTTGCACGTTTAGCTTCTGAGACCACTGTACAAAACATGTTCACTCCTGTGCATAATGATGAATATCAAAATAAAACCATCAAGGCGAGACCTTATCGCTTACTCCGTGTCGGCACCTTTTTATTATCCGAAAAAGGACACAAAATTTTCGTGCATGAATCCGAACGTAAAGAAGAACCGAGACTTGGAGAATTAATAGAAGTACGTATCATTGGTCATAATGAAAAAGGAGAGCTTAATGGGTCATTTCTACCTTTAGCTCATGAACGTTTAGATGACGATGGCGAAAAGATTATTAGCCTTTTAGTAGAATACGATGGGGAACTTCCATTTTGGGATAAGTCTAGCCCTGAAGCCATCAAAGAAGTCTTTCATATGAGTAAAGGTGCTTTCAAACGTGCAATTGGTCACCTTTATAAAAAACGTCTCATTAATATAGAAACAGGTAAAATTGTGCTCACTAAAAAGGGGTGGGCGCACAGTGAAAATCATGCATAAATAAACAGAGAGGCCGGGACTATGTCCCAGGCCTCTCCGTTTGTATAAGTAAGTTTTTATAAAGCCACTACTGAAATTTTTGGCAACAAATTTTCAAAATCTTGAACGTCCACGTGACCTGTTTCATGTTGTAAAGCATTCGCCATACCTGCTGCCATCGCATATTGCGTTGCTTTTTGAATGTCGTTCGTTTGTATAAGCCCTAAACAAAAGCCCGCAATAGAACTGTCACCTGAACCTACGGCATTCACTGCATCAATACTTGGAATAATCACTTGATAAAATTGATTTTTATGTTTTAATAACGCTCCGTTTTTACCTAAAGTGACAAACACATTGGGTAAATGATCAAAAATAGGTTGCTTTAACGCATCTTTTAATGCATCTATAGACGCAAGATGAGACGCGCCCGTTAGTTCTGCTATTTCTTCTTCATTCGGTTTAATCAAGTCTGGTTTAACAGAAGCATCCATTTGTAAAACAGAGGCGAGGGTCTTCCCATTAACATCTAAAATGACAAATTTATCTTGTTTTTTCGCAATTTGAATTAACTCATGATAAATTTCTGTTTGTAAACCAGGGGGAATACTGCCAGAAATAGCAACGATGTCATAATCCTGAATAAGCGTTTCATAAAAATTAATAAATTGTGCCTGTATAGATGCATCTAAAGGAAGTCCACTTTCTAAAATTTCCGTTTGCGCCTCTTCCGTAATCATGGCTATACAAAATCTAGACTCTAATCCACTATCTAAAAACTGATGAGGAATATGTAATCGATCTAATTGTTGTTTAATAAATAAGCCTGATGTACCACCAACTATGCCACTTGCTGTAACGTCTAAGCCTAGCTGATGACCTACGCGTGTCACATTTAAACCTTTGCCTCCAGCAGTTTTTGAAACATTGGAGACACGATTAGTTGTATTGATTTTTAAATTAGGTAAATGATATGAAATGTCAATTGATGCATTTAAGGTAATAGTTAGCACTTTTTTCATTTTGATCATCCTTTATTGTACGTGTTCGTTTTTGTTTGATTGTGTTGTTTACATGTTAAATATATAATGATTATATGTTTAAGTCAAACACAAATAGCACCAATGCGCCTAGACACATTGAGTGCTTCTTTAATTATATCTTTTTAATTACTTTCAATAATTTGTGTTAATCGTTCAATTTCATCTACCATTTGGCCAATATATCGAATTGTATCTCTTAAGGGTTGATCGATAGACATATCGATACCAGCTTGTTTAATCAATTCAAGAGGGGACATATTGCCACCTGATTTTAAAACATTGAGCCAATCTTGAACAGCTACATCTCCTTCATTTTCAATACGTTGTGCCATCAACGTCCCAATGGTTAAACCTGCTGAATAGGTATAAGGGTATAATCCCATATAATAGTGAGGTTGGCGCATCCATGTTAACTCTGCACCTGAAGTTAATTCAACACCATCTCCCCAAAAAGTAGCAATGACTTGTTTTTTTAGTGCATTTAACTTTTCAGCAGTTAAGTGTTCACCGCGGTCTACACAATAATAAACTTCACGCTGATAGGCCGCCTCAAGTAAATGCGTCACCATATTATGATAATACGTACGTGAAATCATTGAACTTAACACCCAACGTTTAAAACGTGCGTTATTAGGACTAGTCTTTAACAAGTAATGCGCCATTAACATTTCATTCATCGTAGAAGGGGCTTCCACAAAATACATGGAGGCTTCAGATTGTAATATGTTTTGATGTTTTTGCGCTAAATGAAAATGACCGGCATGTCCCAATTCATGCGCAAGTACGAACACTTCGTTCATCTTACCCGTCCAAGAGATAAAAATATAACTATGTGTAAAATATGGGCTTGCACAATAAGCACCCGTTTCTTTTCCTTTGTTTTGTGGAAAATCAATCCAACGCTCACGATACGCTTTTTCTGTCATCGCTAAATAATCTTTACCTAATACACCTAAGGCGTTATAAATATATTCCTGAGACTCTTGGATAGAAATCTCTGGTTCATATTCAGGATCAATTGAAATTTTTAAATCTTCATATCTCAAAACATCTAAATGGTGAGCTTTCTTTAAGAGACGCGCGTAACGTCGCATAATAGGGGCGAGCTCCGTCATAATGATATCAATTTGTCTATGATACATTTCAGGAGTTACATCTTGTTCTTCTAATAAAAAGTCAATTACAGACGCATATCCTCTTAAGTTAGCCTCAAGTTTTTCATTTTGAACGTGTGCATTATAAGCAGCCGCTATAGTATGTTGATATTCTCTTAATTTACGGCTAAAATGCGCAAAACTTTGATGTCTTAATTCTTTATCTGTACTGTCCTCATAAATCCCTTCAAATGTTGTATAATCCATATTATAGACTTGTCCATTGGCTTCAAACTGGCCAAAATCAATATCCAACATTTTTGTCACTTCATAAATTTCTGAAGGTACATTCATCGCATGAGCCATATGAGCAAGTGTTTTTTCAGCTTCAGGATGTAATTGATAAGGTTGTTTTTTCAACAATCTTGTTAAATAATAAGGATATTTTGTCGTCTTAATCGCGTCTTTTATGATTTGTGGGTCAAGTTGCAATAGTTCTGATTCTATAAAAGTTAAACAACTGCTTATTTCACCATAATTTTGACTAAACAGGGCACTTAGACGTTGTTTTTCAGCATCTGTAGTATCAACGCTATATTGTAACTGTGCATAATTTCCTACACGATCAATCTCGATAAGTAAGTCACAATATTCATCCAAGACTGTTTCAATAGACTGTTTATCAGTTAAAGTATTTGTAAAGTGATTTTGAAAATTTTTTGCACGTGTAACAAGGCTTTTGATAGCATTTTCATAGGCTTCATCACTTTCAAAGATATCTGTTAAGTCCCAAGTTTCTAAAGGTTGTACGTCATCTCGGGAAACAAGTTTTTGTGTCATCAAAATTCCTCCTTTTATGGCTCGTTTAATCTATTATACATTATAATATAAGAAAACTATTGTTTACACATGCACACACGTACCTTGAAGTCATGTATAATGAAAAAATGATGGTAAGGAGGGTCAAACAATGTCCATTTTAGATATGCCAAATTACCTATGGATTTCCATAGCGTTTATGATTGTGCTTACAGTTTTTTGTACCTTGGTCTTAAATAAATGGTTTTTCACAGCAATCTTAAGTTTTATTATTCTAGGAAGTCTAGCTTTTGTTTTGCCTAATTTTTATGATATTACGTATGAGCCATTATTAGGATTTGCTGCATTCGTAGCTGTACTAAGTTTAATCATTAGTTTAATACTTTGGTATTTAACACGCTCTTGGCGCAAACAACGCCAAAAGAAAAAATATGAAAAAGAACTATCACGTGTCGAACAAAAATACAAACCATAACAAAATTCAAAAGCCTCGCTAGCATGTGTACATTGCATTGCTAACGGGGCTTTAATTAGGGAGAAGATTTCAAAGTAAGTCGCTATAGTTAACTTCCTATAATATATATTATGTAAACTAATTTGTTTTTTCGAAATTACACATACACTTTATATACTAATTTGCTTTTTACTAATGAACCAAAAATTATGCGTCATTTATGTGTACTAAACTCATATATATACCTATACATATACTACGGTTTTTATGGTGTTTTATTTACTTTTATTTGTAAGATGCCGCATCTCAGACGATTTTCCGATGAGTTTAGCGTATCTTTTTATTTTAATACTTGCTAAAGAAATAGTATAAGACTATTAGGTTTACATAACATAAATATGTTCAAATTTTTGATTTTTAAATTTCTATTGATTTAGAACTTCATTTTCATTACTGTACATTTTCTCTCTCTATTCCTGCTTAAATTACGTTTTTTGAAAAAAAAACGGTCAGTGACTTATTTCACTAACCGTTAAATAATCTCTAAAGCTATTTTTTTATTTTAGTGCGTATCTTGTTTAAAGTATTAAACAGAATATACTTCGGTTTATTAATCGGTTTATAGAAATCTCCAATTAACTCTTCAATTTGAACGTTAAATCCACGTTTAAAGCGATAAACACCATAATCCTCACTATTTTCAGTGAAGTCTCCGGATAAGCCATAAAAATTATAACGTTCATAACCGTGTTCAAAGCAATAATTAATCATATACCAGTGCATTGCATAAGGTCCCATAAAGTGATTGTACTTTTCACTGGAGCCTCCTGAAAAATAATTGATTTCGTAAGCGTTCGCAAAATACACACCTGAGGCAAGATTTAAAATTTGACCATCTGTTTTGCGAAGTTCACTTACTTTTAGCATTTCACTTTTATCATGATCGATTTGCTTGTCGAGTTCAGCAATTTTTTTCAATTGCTTATCTGACTTGTTTTCATTCGCCATCATTTGATCACGACGATTTTCTTTATCATTTAAGCTTTCTTGCAACGTCGTAATATACTCGTCCAAATCAATGTAAGCTAAAGGTACAAGCGCCTTGCTACCATAATTTTGAATGAAATTTCTAAAGTACTCATCCGTTTTAGACACAAATCCTGCACGCGCTTCAGTTTCACGATAAAGTTCTAAAAATTGATCAAATTCATTTTCTTGTAAAAATTTAACACGAATACCATAATTAATCGCTTTATTCACATTGCGCTTGCGTTGACTATCAAATTTCTTTTTAATCGTTGAGGGCGTCTGATCTTTTAAATTTAAAACTCCCATCCAGCGCACTTGACTTGAAGTGTCATAGCTTGTAGTGAAACCATGATGTTCATAACCATGTGATTTAAATAATTGAACCAATTTTTCATTAGATTCTTGTCCTGATAAAGGCTTAATGTCTTTATCATAAACTTGATACAACCAGTATGGATCCATTTTTACATAAAGACATTTATTTTTTTGCAAATAAGTTTCGAGCTCTTTCAAATAAAAATCAACGAGACCTAAATCAGAATAATCCATCACTGGACCTCGATTAGAATAATAAACATAGCTTCCCATTGTAGGGATTTTTGAAAATAGACTTGCTGCTAGAATTTGATTGTTTTCACCTTTAATACCGAGTAATACGACTTGAAACCCGTCTGCTTCACGTGTTCCAATATTTTCTTTAACTTGGAAATAATGGCTTTCTAAAGCAGGATTTTGAACAAATTGGTCATATTCTTCAACTGTTAGTTCTGTAAATTTCATACCAATGAATCCCCTTCTTTTACATTACTTTCTATCTTTTATTTTCTTGAGTTGTGTATAAATGCGATACATAGGTTGATTTATTGGTTTAATAAAATCTCCTACGTATTCAATGACGTCCGCATTAAAACCTTTTTTGAATTTTACTACGCCAGCATCTTCAGCGTTTTCCGAGAAATCTCCGCTGACACCATAAAAATTATAACGTGGGATGCCATGGTCAATCGCATAATTAATCATTTCCCATTGTATTGCATAGCTACCTGCAAAATGGCGAAACTCATTTGACGTTCCACCAGCATAATAAACAACTTCGAATGGGTTGATGATGAAATAAGCTGCTGAAATCGGTAATTCATTCCCATGTTCAGCTTGTAAACGCTTTGCTTCCTCGATTTTAGACAAGTGTGTCTCAAGTTGTTGCTCAAGATTTTGTTTTTTATTCACTGCTTTTTTGTTTTCAGGACGTTTTTCTATATCTTTTTCTGCTTTTCCAATTTCTTTTCTTAATACGGCTTCTTCTTGGTTCAGTTCTTCAATATATTCATTGAAGTCAATATAAGCTAATGGAACAAGCACACGTTCTTTATAGTGTTTGTAACGATCATAATAAAAATCGTCTTCACGGTCTAAAAAGTCTTTTGCTTCAGAAGTATCTTCCATAAAAGATCTAAAAATATGTAGCTCATCTTCTTTTAAAAATCGGACTTTTACACCATTTTTTTGAACTTTTTTAGTATTTCTTTTACGTAAACTGTCCATATTATTGAGCACATCTTTTGCCGTTTTACCTTCTAAATCTAATACCGAATGAAAACGAATTTGTTTTATAGGGTCGAAACCAACTGAAAAACCGTCGTGTTCGTAACCTAATTCCGCCATTTTATCAAATATCCAATCATTGTTAAAACGCTCAATCACTTCTCCATCATGGTTACGTTTTAACATCGGTAAATAAGGGTCAACACGCAAATATAATGCATTGTATTTTTTTACATATGATGCGAGTTCATTGTAGAAAAAGTGGACTAATTCTTTATTTTCATAATCTATAATTGGTCCGCGGTTACTATAGAAATATTTAAAAAATTTCATAACAGGTGTAGCAGTTAATAAACATGCGGCGAGGATATTGTTTTGATTATCCTTAATCCCCACGAGGTGTGTCTCTACACCTTCTGCTACTTTAAGTTCGTAATTCCCTACCATTTGAGTAAAATGGCTATACGGCATCGAATCGGCAAATGCGCCAAATTCTGCCGTCGTCAAGTTTGTAAATTTCATTTTTTAACTCCTATTTCTCTGAAATCTTTTTTTATTGTTATTTATAAAGGAGAGGATTGCTTTTATTCATTTCTGCTATCTTGGTGTTAAAAAACTGTACATGTTGCTCTATGCTCGTCAGATAGTCCTAACCTAATAAATAGCTTTTCACCTAAATATAAAGATGTCTATTATTTTTAGACATGATTATTTTTATGCTTTTTATCTCATTTTATTTTAACGTATTCCGCGATAATAAGCCAATATCGGAGTAGACTTCACCCTCATTTTTTATTATTGTACTTTAAACATTTTGTATGTCTATATGAAATCACTTACTATTTTTGATGAAATTTGAGATATTGTTTTTGTATTAATCTCACTTTTCATGCATGGTTTTTTAGGAATTGTTCACTTATAATTCGTTATTTATCTGTTTTTTTAACGCTTGTCTGATTATTTCTACATCTTCTATTGCAATTAAACGCTTTAAAATGTTAAAATATCTGAATATTATTACAATAGGTGGTGCATTATGACGAATATATTTTTTGTAGGTTTAGGACTCATCGGAGGAAGTTTAGCAAGCAACTTTAAATATTTTTATGAAGATATCCATATCACTGCTTATGATGCCAATCACCATCAATTACAACGTGCGATTTCTATGGGAATTGTTGATACGATTACTACTGATTATGCATATGGGCTTTCTCAAGCAGATATCATTATTTTCGCCACACCTGTTCATACAACGACGTCATATCTTGCATCGATGTCTCAATATAACACACGTCCTGGCTTAATTGTCACAGATACAGGAAGTACTAAATCTACTATTCAAGCTTTTGAAAGTGAATTGCTTCAACAAGATATTCATCTCATAGGCGGACATCCCATGGCTGGGAGCCATAAAAGTGGCGTACTTAATGCCAAAAAACATCTTTTTGAAAATGCATATTATGTTCTTGTTCATGATATGCCTGAAAATGATGTCGCGCATGAACGAATTAAGAATCTTTTACAACATACACGTGCGCATATTATTTCGATGACGGCTGATGAACACGATCACGTTACCGGTATTGTTAGTCATGTCCCCCACTTTGTGGCCTCTAGCCTCGTCAATTTAAATGCTTACTATGCACCGGAATCAGAGTGGATTAAACAACTTGCCGCTGGTGGTTTTAGAGATATTACACGCATTGCAAGCAGTAACCCAGAAATGTGGAGAGATATCTCTATTGAAAATAGAACACATATTTTATCTGTAATGAAGCATCTTCAGTCTGATTTTAGTAAAATTATCGACCTTCTTGAGCGTCAAGATTCTGACGGGCTCTATGATTTTTTCAATAATGCTAAGCAATATCGTGATGCCCTCCCTATTCGCAGCCAAGGTGCAATGAACAGTTCATTCGATTTATATGTTGATATTCCGGATAAACCTGGTACAATTTCGCAAGTTTTAGATATTTTAAGCCACGAACGTATTTCTATTAGTAATGTGAGAATTTTAGAAGTTCGTGAAGATATTTATGGCGCCTTGCGTGTCAGTTTTAAAACTGCCTCAGATCGTGATGCTGGACGACTTGCCCTTTCGCATCAATTCGATACGTATATTAACTAACATAAAAAGAAGTAGCGCTCCTCCCTTAGCTACTTCTTTTTATATTTCATATCCTCCCATAATAGTTTACATAATATAATTATAGTTTTTAAATTTTTATAATGAAGGGCTCTTAAGCTATTTGCTTTTTAGCTACATTTTGTGACCTGCCATTAACCCTAACCGTGTGTGTTTCGTCCCCGCTTCAGTAAAAGAGATTGCCTTCGAAACGCTCCCTTTGCCATATTTTTGATGTAAGGCATCAATAGTTTTGGCTAACGCTTCTTCTCTTCTACGTTGGTACTCATCGATAAATAAGTTAAGCTGTCGATCATTGTCCGATACAAAATGCGTCAAAGAAACACTCAATGTACGATATATTTGGGAGGTGTCACAGTGGTCGTCAGCTAAACGCAACACAGTTTGAAGAATGTCTCGGTCTAAATTTGTCGCATCTTGTAATGTATACTGTTTGGAGACGCCTCCGCCTTCTTTATATCCAAAAGAGAAATGAATCGTTTTTGCAAATTGCTTACGCGCACGCAAACGACTGGCCACATCTTCAATTAACTCACGCATAACGACTTTCGTTTCTTCGTAAGTATAATCCCTCATTAAAATCTGACTTTTACAAATAGAAGGATTGATAACACGATAACTATCACTAATGTGACTTTGATCAATGCCATTTGCATGCAGATGTAAATCCACGCCTATAATCCCAAAATCTCTTTTTAAATATTGATATGGATATTGTGCCAGTTGCCCAATATTAAAAATCCCCCGTTGATTAAGTTTCTTTTCTGTTCGTGTGCTAATCCCCCAAAAATCACGCAAGGGTTCTATTTTCCAGAGTTTTGTTGGGACATCTTCATAACGCCATTCAGCGATATGGTTCTCATTGTGTTTAGCCTCATTATCAAGTGCCACTTTACTCAGCAGCATATTAGGGCCAATCCCTATCGCGCAATGAATGTGCGTCTCATCTAAAATCTCTTTGATGAGTCTTTCGCAAAATGATAAAAGTGTCGTATTAAAGCGATAATAACTTTTCGTCACATCCATAAAAAACTCATCGATACTATATTGATGTAAATCCTCTGCTGGCACATAACGTAAAGCAATTTGAGAAATTTTTAGAGAGACCTCAAGATACTTTCTCATACTCGGATTAATAATATAAATGTCATTACGATGAGGAATTTCAAATAATCGCGAACCTGTTTTAATTCCTAATGCTTTGAGTGTCGGCGTCGCCGCAAGTACAACGGATCCTTGACGTTTTGTATCAGCCACCACAGCCAGTTTTGTCGTAAGTGGATCTAGTCCTTTTTCAATACAGGAAACACTTGCAAAAAAGCTCTTTTGGTCTATACATAAAATATCTCTATTTTCTAATAAATGATAATCATACATCTTACCGCCCCCAATTTTTATCATTTGAGATATTTCTATTATATACGAACATATGTTCTATTTTCAAGGAAAAGAGAAAATCCGTTCGCTTATAATCATAAAAAAGCACAACACCTTTTTAATAAGATGTTGTGTCTGTTATAACTATAATATTTAAGCTTTGTTATAAGGAATCAACTCTTCTACTTCTTCATCTATACCTAAATCAATATAGACATGCGCTTGTAAATAAACCCGACTCTCTTTACATTGGAAATTCAAGTCTTCTGGTTTGAACTCAAATGTGACTTGTTGTGGGTTCGCTTTATCTACTGTGAAACGCTCTTCTAACACAAAGCGATCTAATTCATTTTCAAGTTGCGAAAACTCGCTTGTTTCATCCTTATTTTCATACTTTTCAATGAGTTTGACTTCTGTATGTGTGACAGTTTGTATACTGTCTCCCGCTTTAAAGTAAATACATCCTGTAATCGCATCTGAAACCTCATACGTTTTTTGGTCCAAACGAATATAGACATGCATCCCATTAATTCCTAATGATGTTAAAATATTTTCAAAACCCATAAAGTACCTCCTGAAACACTTTCTTTATCATATCTTTTATAGAATTCACTTTGCAACTCATATGTAAAATTTAAAAAATGATTAAGAAGATACGCACATTCTGTTAAGATAATACTATACTGAGATAAAGGAGGCGACACACATGCCTATCGTAACTGTTCAACTACTTGAAGGTCGTACTGATGAACAATTAAAAGCACTTGTTGCTGAAGTCACTGATGCTGTTGAAAAAACTACTCATGCCCAACGCGATGCCATTTCTGTGATTGTCGAAGAAATGAAACCTCAACACTACGGTGTGGGAGGAACACGTAAATCAGACGTATAACATTGAAAACGGGGTAGGAAAAATCCTACCCCGTTTTGTTTATTCTTCATTTAAGAACTGCTGTATTTTCTTCTTATTAGCTTCTTTATCAATACCTAAAGCACTTCCACCGTCACTCGTCGTAACGTTTTCATAAGTCCCTTTCGCTGGGACACTTAACGTTTTAATATTTTTATCACCACGTACGATAAAGCTCATTCCTGTTTGATAAATGGCAGAGTCTGGCATGTCCGTAGCTACATACCCACGCATAATCCCTGCAAGTTTCGGTAGTTTAAATACGGATGACGGTTGCACCAATTCTTGTTTAAGTGCATTCATCACTTGTTGTTGACGTCTTACGCGACCAAAATCGCCCTCTTCATCATGTCGAAAACGCGCATAGCCTAACAATTCTTTACCATTTAAACGATGCTCACCTTTTTTCAATGAGACCCCAATTTTAGCAGACATATCTTTTTCTACGTTAATAGGGACACCTTGAGGGCTTAATTCATCAATCATGGCTTCAAACCCTTTAAAATCTAAAGTGGCATAATATTCCGGTTCGATGCCTAAATTCTCTTTGAGCGTTTGACGTAATAATTCAGGTCCACCTAGGGAATAGGCTGTATTGATTTTATAACGATTGTATCCTGGAATATCGGCGTAGATATCACGCATGACAGAAACAATTTTCATATCTTTATGTAGGAAATCATATTGCGCAATCATAATGGAATCTGTTCGGGAGACACCACCATCTTCTCGGTCAGATCCTAAAATTAATACCGTGGCTTTGCCATCGTTTTTAGAGACACCATTAAATTTATGTAACTTTGGTGCTTGTTTATGTTCTTTGGCTACATCTAAGCCAGCACGATAACTCGAAATAGTAAAAGCAATAGCGATAATCAAAAGCAATATTAGCGCTAAAATAACAAAAGGTAGTTTGCGAATGCGTCTCTTTTTACGTCGTCTGACTTGCTGTTTTGGATTTCTGTGTTCATAATTATTTTCACTCATCTTATCAACCTTATACCTTCAAAATTGGGATAGTCTGTACTATAATTAATACATATTAACGTTATATAAAATTATTTTAAAAATCAAGCAAAAACTTTAAAAATCATACTAAGGTCTAAAATTTATGGGGAAAGGGTGTCGACATGAATATCAATGTGGCTTATTTTGCGGGAGGATGTTTTTGGTGTATGGTACAACCGTTCGATACAAATGAAGGTATAGAAAAAGTCACTTCAGGTTATATGGGCGGTCATACCAAACATCCTACATACGAGGAAGTAAAAACAGGAGAGACAGGGCACTATGAGGCTGTGCGCATTGAATATGATGTGGCACTCTTTTCATACAATAAACTATTAGAAATTTTCTTTTCCGTCATTGATCCTACCGATGCCGGTGGACAGTTCCAAGATAGAGGGCCTCAATACCAAACAGCAATATTTTATACGAATGAAGACCAAAAAGCGCTTGCCGAAGCGTATATTGAGTCACTTCAACATACCATAAATCATGATAAAGCTATTGCGACAAAAGTATTACCCGCTTCTGAATTTTACGAAGCAGAGGCGTATCATCAAGATTTTTATAAAAAGAACCCTGAGCGTTACCAACAAGAAAAAGCCGACCGCGCCCGCTATCAATCTGACTCAATTTCGTAAAGAAAACTCAAGTAAATCTTCTCTTTTAGCTCTCCAGTCATTATGATGCACCGGCATACACATGATTAACAAATAGGCGTCGAGACATAATATCAAGTCTCAACGCCTATTTGTATGTGCCTTCTTTACTGCTTCTCACGTTCCAATACCAAAAGAAGTGAGGTACAAAATACCTCACTCCCATACTTCTATTTATGCATTTTTACGAATGACACGTGTCACCTTAATAAGACTTTCCCAAACATTTTGGCGACGATGATAAACTAAAAAGCGCGATTCCCATTGAGGATTAAACTTACTTTTATATTTACGTAGCCCTTGGAAACTGTATAGCCCATTGAAATGTTCATATAAGCGTCCAGCAAACTTCTCACGCATATGTCCATACGGCATTTGGCCAACGTTCGATAATGTAGCCATACCCATATTGAAATAAGCATATCCTGAATCTTTTGCCCATTGAAGCATATTCAAATATAACGCATCCATAAAAGGCACATCGATCGATTTATCCCAACGAATTAAATCAACAGAGACGACCCTTTCTCCATCTACAGGCATTAATGTAACGAAAGCATCAATGCGCCCTTCTTCAGTCTTTAACACGCCAATAGGTGCTGCATCCAAGTATTCACGTGAAAAATTTCCAACTGAAAAATAAAATTCTTTCTCTTGACCAAGCCAACCGTCACTCACTTCTTTTAAGCGTTTAAACGTCGCTTCATCAACAGGAGACTCAAGTATCTCAAAAGTATATCCCATCGACTCTACTTTATTTAAAGTCGCACGGAAACCACGTCGTTTTTTACCTGAGGTCGTGAACGCTTGTGCATCAATAAGCGCCTCTTCACCTAATTTAAAGAATTGGTTTCCAAAATCATGATAAAGTGATAAATGTTTTTCAGAGACTTGGTAAAATATGACTTCGGCACCTAAATACGTCGCATGCTCATAAAACTTTTCTAAAAGCGAGGCAAAGTGCGCTTCATTTCCGACAGGATCTCCTAACACAATATAAGAATTGCGGTAGTAACGATACATTAAAAAGGCATCCTGTGCTTCATTCACAAACATATTTTTATCGCCACTAAATAAAAGGTGGCTTAAATTATGTCCGCCATATTGATTAATAATATGCTGTCCCACTTCAAAATCTACACTTTCTCGCGGTGTCCGATAATGACGTTCGAAAATATAAATGATAATTCCTACAATTAAGGACATTCCAATAATAGAAAGCCAAAAAGCAGAACGCAAAATGAAATAATCTACTTTAGGCGGTTGCGTATCAATCACTAATAAAAATTCTTTCACTAACACTTGGTTAACAAATAATATCACTGCACTGATAACAATAATATAAATCAATGTCTTTAAACGTAGTGCACGTTTTAACACATGCGCCTTGCGGTATGCGAAAATTAATGGCGCGATTATAAGTGCCGCCGCAATCAACTCAATAGAAATACCGTATACATAGAAATTAGACACAATCAGTATACATAGCGCAACAATGGTAAATAAAATTGCCCGCTGACTCCGATCAAAAATCCCTCTCAGATTTAAAATTAAAATTAAGCTTGCACTCACATTAAAAATATACAAAACAATAAATATTAAATGATGTTTAGAATGTGCTGCATCGACAATAATTCCAAAATTCACTAATAAAAAGATTAAACTTGTCACACCTACTAAAATACTCAAAATAAAAGAAGGTAAGGCATTAATCGCATCTTTTTGAAAAGAGAACACAAATCCCGACACGTCACGTGCAGGTACGAAAAACCGTGAATCGGAAATATAATTTTTGGCATGGGGACCAAATTCGAATATTGTCAAAATTAATGAAATGAAAAGCGGGAAGAAATAATAAGCAAAACGATACACAAGCAGTGCTAACACAATTTTTTCTTCTGAAATGCCAACATATTTCAAACCTAAAAGGACAATTAAATCAAATGCCCCAAATCCACCAGGGATAAATGAAGCTAAACCAGAAATTGCTGCCACGATAAAGACGCTCAAAACGACAGGAAACGATGGGTTAGCCCCTACAATATGTAATGAAAAATAAAGAACGATACTTGCACAAATCCACTCTAAGCTCGAAATTAATGTAAATAATGAACCTAGCCAACGTGCTTTTTGATCAATTGGTGATATTAAAGAAACGATAATAAAGACAGGTAACAATAAAGCAACAATATAAAGAAGGATTTTAATCCAAATAGATGTGTGCTCTAAAAAGCTAACATCTAAAATATGTGTCACGATAAGCAATGATAAAAAGCTTAACCCCGTCAACATCGACGTTAGCATGTAAGAAATAAATTTCACGAGCTTTTTACGTTCATTCGAATAGTTACTATAGAACCATAAACGAACGCCTGCACCAATAAAACCACCAAAACCAATAATGTTATTGAATGCATTAATAATATAGCCTACACGTAACGCTTTAAATTTTGACACTGGGAGTTTAAAACGTGACACTAACACCCAATCAAAAAATGATAACAGTAAAAGTGCAAACGCCCCTAATAAGAATAAACCTAACAGTTCAAATCGGTTAATATGGTTAAAGAGCAAAAATGTTTTCTTAAAATCAATGTGCGATAGCTCTTTCACTAAAACCGTCGTCACGATGACAATGAGCACCATGACAAATGCTATTTTTAAGTACCTCATAATATTTTTATTTAAAGACATACGACACGACCTTTCTGACTGATTGAATACTACTAGGATCAAAGGGTGTAAAGCTTTGATACCTGCAATATTTAAACTGACTGAATTAAACATGCTACAGGATAAACCTAACGTTTGACAAGTACGATAGGCTTATCTCGCAACATATTTAAGCTAATTTTAAGTTCCTTGCATAGAAACACTTTAAAGTGTTTTTTGATTGGATTTTGTCGCCGCATATTCTTCTTCAGGCATTTCATAAAGTCCCGCATCATCAGCGTAGAATTTATTATAACGACGTTTAAATAATAAGAAGATATGCGATACAAGTACTTTCAAAATGGCATAAGCTGGAATACCTAAAATCACACCCACAATTCCTAGTAAGTTACCTGCACTCAACAATACAAAAATAATCGTTAACGGGTGAATTTTTAAAGTTTTTCCCATGACGTTTGGAGAAATAAAATGCCCCTCAATAAATTGTACAGCTGTCCATACAATGATTAATTTAATCAACATAAATGGTGATGTAATGATAGAGATAATAATTGCTGGTGATATGGCAATTGTCGGTCCTAAGTATGGAACAACACTTGTCACTGCAGCTATACTTGCTAATATAAGCGCATAATCAAGTCCAATAATGGAATAACCAATAAATAGTAAAAATCCAATACAAAAAGAAACGATGATTTGGCCTTGAATATAAGATCCTACTTGATGGCTCATTTTGTCTAATAAATCATGTGTATCTTTACGGAATTTAGGCGGGGTAATTTTATTAATAAATCCTTTAAATTTATGGCCATCTTTGAGCATAAAGAACAGTACAAATGGGACTGTGATGAGTACGACGGTCGCATTGACTAATGTTTCAGCAAACGTACGAATTCTAGGTGCGATATTGTCAGACATATTCGGCAAACGCTCTTTTAGGGTGGTCAATGTGCTTTCAATTTGTGTTGAATATTTTTCTAAAAATGGAAAATGCATGACCCGATTTGCAAACTCACTTACTTTTTGAATATAAAAAGGTGCGTTTGAAATAAGACGATCTAATTGGATGGAAACAAGTGGAATTAACAAATTAACGATAATCGTAATAATTCCAGCAATCCCTACAAACAGAATGGTAATCCCCCATATCCGCTTAATATTATAACGTTCCATCAAGTTGATAATCGGATTAAATAAATAGAATAAAATCAACCCAATAATAATCGGTGCAGCTATTGTATTAAATACAATAATAAATGGTTGGAAGACATACGACACTTTATCAAAAATAAAAATTACGATGCCTAATAAGATGAAAATCATTAGTGCAAAAAGTAAATCTTTTCCCCCAAAAAATTTCATAAAACGACTTTCTCGAAAATCAAGGTTTTGACGTTCAAACCCTTGAGATGGTTTGTGTTCCGACATCTAATCCTCACCCTACTTTACTTAAATTAATTATAGTGTATCGTTTTTTTAAATAAATTAAAACATATACCCGCTTCAGGAACATTAAATTTACCTTAGATTTGTTATGAACGATGTGCATTTTATCGTTCAATATACCACAAAAATAAAAGTCGAAACAAAAATACCTATGTAGTCGCTCACGCGGTACATAGGTATGAAATGAATGATTAGGCTTTAAATAAGCTTTCACCGAATTGTAAGGATTGACCTTCTGTTAAATCAACCTCTTGAATATTGCCTTGTGTCACGATGATAGGTGTAATATCACTTTTCGCATTTTCACGAATGTAGTCTAAATCAAATGTTAATAAAACATCACCTGGTTGAATGGTTTGTCCTTCTTCAACGTGCATTGTGAATCCTTCACCATTTAATTTCACAGTTTCGAGACCTACATGAATTAAAAGCTCTACACCTTCGTTTGAAACAAGACCAATGGCATGCTTAGTTGGGAAGAACATTTGTACTTTACCACTGAATGGTGCACGGACTTCACCTTTAGAAGGTTGAATCGCAATGCCATCTCCCATCATTTTTTCACGGAACACTTGATCAGGAACTTCAGAAAGTGGAACGTATGTCCCTTCAAGTGGTGCAACAACCTGCGTATGTTTCGGTGTTACGGTTTCATCAGCTGAATCTGTGGTTTCAACCACGACAGGTTCATCATCCTGATCGTCTAGAGAAACCGGTCTTACTGCTTTACCATCCATAATATGTTGCATTTCATGTTTAATTTGATCTGATTTCGGTCCAAATATCGCTTGCATATTGTTACCGACTTCTAAGACACCAGAGGCACCTAAATCTTTCAAACGCGCCACATCTACTTTACCTTTATCTGCCACTTCAACACGTAAACGAGTGATACAAGCATCTAAATGTTTGATGTTTTCCTGACCTCCCATAGATTCAAGAACGGCATAAGGTAGTTCACTAGCTTCTACTGAAGAAGTTTCTGCCTTTTTATCTTCACGGCCTGGCGTTTTAAAGTTGAATTTTGTAATTAAGAAGCGGAAGATTGTATAGTAAATGACTGCGTATACTAAACCAACAGGAATCACAAGCCACCAAGCTGTTTTGTTCGGTAAAATTCCAAGTAGTACAAAATCAATAAAACCACCAGAGAATGTATAACCTAAATGTAAATCAAGTAAATATAAAATTACGAATGAGAAACCATCAAGTACCGCATGAATAAAGAATAATAATGGTGCAACGAACAAGAATGAAAATTCTAATGGTTCAGTAATACCTGTTAAAAATGATGTTAAACCTGCTGATATCATTAAACCTGCAACAACTTTTTTATTTTCAGGTTTTGCCGTATGGTAAATGGCTAAAGCTGCAGCTGGTAAACCAAACATCATCACAGGGAATTCCCCTTGCATGAATTTACCTGCTGTTAAATGAGACCCTTCACGAATTTGTTCTAAGAAAATACGTTGGTCCCCTTTGAAAATTTCTCCTGCAGCATTTGTATATGAACCAAATTCAAACCAGAATGGTGCATGGAAAATATGATGCAATCCAAAAGGAATTAATAAACGTTTAATAAAACCAAAGAAAAAGACGGCAAGCCCCGTATTAGAATCCAATAAACCAGAACTAAAAGCATTCAACCCAGTTTGAATCGTTGGCCAAATTAATGCCATTGGAAACGCAAGAATAAATGAGAGTGTCGCCATCATAATCGGCACAAATCGTTTTCCTGCGAAGAAACCTAGATACGTCGGTAATGAAATGTTATAAAACTTGTTATAACACCATGCCGCAAGCGCACCAATGATAATACCTCCAAATACCCCTGT
The DNA here is from genome assembly GCF_011394755.1 of Staphylococcus sp. 11511212. Lineage (NCBI taxonomy): Bacteria > Bacillati > Bacillota > Bacilli > Caryophanales > Staphylococcaceae > Staphylococcus > Staphylococcus sp. 11511212. The sequence continues at coordinate 443,798 of NZ_JAANBQ010000003.1, forward strand.
TTGAAGCGTTGGAATCCCAAGCACACTTGCAAAACCTTTATCGGCTTGACCTGCCATCTCAGGTGTCACATGTAAAAAGGCCCCCATCGTTTTGTTGAGAATCACAAATCCAACAAATGCTGCGATGGCTGCAACCCCGTCACCACCAGCAAGACCTATGGCAACCCCCATCGCAAAAATAATCGGCAAGTTATCAAAAATAACACTACCTGCCCCCGTCATCATAGAGGCGACGCTTTGTACACCTTCATTTTGAATGAACGGAAGATAATGTTGTAATGCTTCCCCTTGTAGCGCGACCCCAAATGCTAAAAGCAATCCGGCTGCAGGTAGAATCGCAACAGGTAACATTAATGCTTTACCTATGCGTTGCAACTGTCCAAATAGTTTTTTTCCCACTGTAATACCTCCAATTTTTATGATACCAACACAAAAAAGGCATGAGTAAAAATCTATGAATGGTTTTTCACAGATCTGAACTCATGCCTAATCTCACTTAGTAACACGTTACATATTTGATTGAGAAGTCGTAGAAAGTTGTTGAATATGCATTGTTAAATATGCGATTTCAGCTTGATACACCTCTACGCTACTTTGTGTTTGAATCATTTTTACTATTTTAACAGCTATATTGTAGCATAAAGGATATTGTGATTTCAATAACGTTTCAAAATTTAATTCGACGTGCGCACGCTCTCCATTACGAACACGTTGTAATAAAAAATGGATGTGTCTCACAAAACGTTGATATTGAATCGATTGTACTGGAATTTTAATTTGTAAATCATGTTCAATTATTTTAACTGCAGTTTTAATTAACTTTGGTACTTGTTGCGTTTGTTCGATGTCAATTTGATTCGTCTGTGAAGCAATATGTAAAGCAATAAATCCAACTTCATCATCTGGAAAATCAACATTTAACTGTAAATTGATTCTCGCTACGACACGCTTCGCAATTTTATAGGCTTCAGGGTAACTGTACTTCGTCTCACTTAGAAAGGGATTTTGTATAAATTGGTTTTGTTGATAACGCTTAAGTGCAAAGACAATATGATCTGTGAGCGATACGATAAATGACTCATTTTGACTCAAATCAAAGTGCGCCATGATAAGTTGTACAGATTCTATAACAACTTTAACTACGTCTTCATCTGTATGTTCAAGTACCATTTTATAATGGTCTTGTTCTTGTTTATTTTGTAAAGTGAAAATTTTTTCAATGACTTTGTCTGGTTCAATATACTTTCCTGCTTTTTGATTAAAGCCCAACCCTTTGCCAATGACAATGACTTCTTCTTTACGGTATTCACATATTAAGACATTATTATTGAGTACTTTTTTGATTAAGTATGATGGCATAATTTTTTCTCCTCTATCACTTAATAATGATTATATATGGAATATAAAAATAAATAAAGCCACTTTTAAATGATTCAGCGCTTTGGATATGTGATTTAGAAACGTGAAAAGGAGCTAGAACAAGATAATGTCCTAGCCCCAATAGAAAAGCAATTCACTATGTTTAAAATTTATCATATTGTTTTAATCGTTTTTGTGCATCTCCCCAACATTCAATACCAAACAAATTAATTTCTAATTCTTCTGGTCTAAAGATTGGACGTTTACCTTCTTTACGTTGACGTTGATAGTCTTTTGCAACCGCAAAAGCTACATTTGATAAACCAATAATCGCCACTAAGTTCACAATGGCCATCATTCCCATAAATAGGTCGGCTGCTCCCCAAACTGTTTCAGTTTTAACAACAGCACCCACAAATACTAGTAAAACAACAAAACAACGGAAGATGAAGAGTACAATCTTATTTTCAGACAAAAATTCAATATTAGATTGACCATAGTAATAGTTTCCAATTACAGATGAAAACGCAAATAACGTAATCGCAATAGTTAAGAAAATACCACCTGCTGACCCTAAATGTTCGTTAAGGGCGGATTGTGTAACTGCTACACCTTGGGTAGCCCCTTCACCAAACTCTAGGCCTGAATATAATAAAATCATAATCGCTGTCGCTGTACATACGAGTAATGTATCAAAGAACACCCCTAAAGATTGGATTAATCCTTGTTTTACTGGGTGAGGTACTGCAGCAGTGGCAGCCGCGTTTGGTGCTGAACCCATACCCGCTTCATTAGAGAACAATCCACGTTTAACACCTTGTAAGACTGCAAAACCAACAGCACCACCTGCTGCTTGATTCAAACCAAAAGCACTTTTAATTATGGTCATAATCATCGGCACAATTTGATCGATATGTGTCACTAAAATGAACAATACCATCAAAATGTAAATAATCGCCATAATTGGAACGATGAATGATGAGAGCGTCGCAATACTACGCACACCACCAAATATAATAATTGCTGTAATCACCGCTAAAACAATACCTGTAATCACTGGATTCACATTGTATTGCGTATTTAAAGATTCTGCAATTGTATTTGATTGAACCGTGTTAAAAACAAAAGCGAATGTAATGGTAATTAATATCGCAAATACCACACCAAGCCATTTTTGATTTAAACCTTTAGTAATATAATAAGCCGGTCCACCTCGGAAACCGCCTTCTTTATCAGGAACTTTGTAAACTTGAGCTAAAGTCGCCTCAATAAAGGCACTTGCTGCACCGATAATGGCAATAATCCACATCCAAAATACAGCACCAGGTCCTCCTAAAACAATAGCTGTCGCAACACCGGCAATATTTCCTGTACCTACACGTGATCCCGCACTAATAGCGAAAGCTTGGAAAGGAGAAATACCTTTTTCACCGGAATCCAAAGTTTCTGGCTTCTCCGTTAAGGTCCTAAACATTTCAGGCAGCCACCTAATTTGAATAAACTTAGAGCTAATTGAGAAAAATAGCCCAGCTGTCAATAGTAAACCAATTAAATATTGGGACCAAATTAAGTCATTACCTTCAGTAACAATTGTTTTGAACCAATCCGGAATTAAACTATCAAAATCTTTCACTTTAATCCCTCTTTACTTATCAAATTTTCAATATACTCATTTTAAAAAACAACTAGTATCATTCTATCATTGTTATAGAAAAGTGACTATCAATTTTTTAAATGTGCATCGATTTCAAGATGCTTTATTTCACCAAACGTCGTTACATCAACAACGAAACTACCATTTGTATATTGCTCTGATAAGTGGATATCACTAATTTGACCTTGATAATGTTCATTTTCTGAACATAATGTAAATGTATTATTTTCCGGATGACAGACGCGCGCCGCAACCACGCGATGAGGGTTCTTCTTAAGTTCTTTCAGTAAAGTCATGCCACGTTGTGCACGTTTAGCAGACTGTAATAGTGAGGCTTTAATACGTTTTAAAGCACCTCTTTGCGTAGCGATGAGTATGGTATCTTCATTATTAACCGTATCAACTAAAATCACAACGTCTTCATCTTTAAGATTAATCGCTTTAACACCTGCAGCACGTAACCCAGTATCTGGCAACTCAGAGAGTGGGTATGTTAAAGACATGCCTTTATGTGTTAATAAAGTTATCAACTGTAGATCGTTCGTCGCGTTCACTTTCATCACTGAAACAATTTCATCTCCAGCTTTCACTTTCGATGCGACGAGTGGCTTATTCGTACGTGTGGATTTAAAACCTGAAAGCAAGCTTTTTTTTATCATACCATTTCGCGTTGCTGTCACAATCGCTTCTTCATCTGTGAACTGTGACACGACATAGGCTTGAATCACCGTTTCATCTTCATCAATAGGGACAATTTGAGACACGTGCTGTCCTAAATCTTTCCATTTAATATCTGGTAATTTGTGGACGGAAATAAGTAAATAACGGCCTTTATTCGTAAAGACTAAAGCTGTATCTTGTGTGTTAACTTCTTGAATCGTAAGTATTGCATCTTTGTCTTTAAGTCCAATTTCTTCTTTGCCACTTGCATTAAAGCTGCGTAATGATGTCCGTTTAATATACCCTTCACGCGTTAAACTCATGACCACCGTCTCACTTGGCACTATCACTTCTTTATCAATTTTGATTTCAGCGATTTCTTTTTCAATGACAGAAAGACGTGGGGATTTGAATTGTGACTTGATCTCACTCAATTCATCTTTAATCACACTAAGTAAAGCGTCATGATCATCTAAAATATGTTTAAGTTCTGCAATGCGTGCTTCCAGTTCTTTATGTTCATCTTGTAAAGCCACAATATCAGTGTTTGTCAAACGATAAAGTTGTAACATGACAATGGCTTCTGCTTGTTCTTGGGTAAAGTCAAACTCAGAAACAAGATTATTTTTAGCATCACTTTTATTCTTAGAATTACGAATAATTGTGATGACTTCATCAAGAATTGATAACGCCTTGATCAAACCTTCAACAATATGCATCCGTGCCTCCGCATGGCTTAAATCAAATTGAGTGCGTCGTGTCACGACTTCAATTTGATGATTTAAATAGCTATCGATCATTGGTTTGATGCCCATCAATTTTGGTCGTCCTTCACTGATGGCAACCATATTGAAGTTATATGCGACTTGTAAATCTGTATTTTTAAATAAGTAATTTAAAATCGCTGTAGCGTTAACGTCTTTCTTAAGCTCAATCGCAACACGTAGTCCACTTCGATCCGTTTCATCACGCACTTCGACAATACCATCAACTTTTTTATCTGCACGAAGTTCATCAATTTTTTTAACGAGGTTACTTTTATTGACTTCATAAGGGATTTCAGTCACCACAATTTGAGAGCGACCATTCCGTAACGATTCTATTTCAGTTTTTGAACGAATAATAATTTTGCCTTTCCCCGTCTCATAAGCCTTTTTAATGCCATCAATTCCTTGAATAATACCTCCTGTAGGAAAATCAGGACCTTTGATATATTTCATTAATTGACTGACTGAAATTTCAGGTTGGTCAATATATTTTAGAGTTGCAGTAATTACTTCTGCTAAATTATGTGGAGGAATATCTGTGGCGTACCCCGCTGAAATTCCTGTAGATCCATTGACTAGTAGATTCGGAAAACGTGCTGGGAGCACCATAGGTTCCATTTCAGTGTCGTCATAATTCGGTACGAAATCGACCGTTTCTTTATGAATGTCCCGTAGAAGCTGTGCGGATAGTACGCTTAGTTTTGCCTCTGTATAACGCATCGCAGCAGGAGGGTCATTGTCAATACTCCCATTGTTACCATGCATTTCTACGAGCACATGTCGCAATTTCCAATCTTGACTCAAACGTACCATGGCATCATAGACTGATGAATCACCGTGTGGATGAAATTGTCCAATGACATCCCCGACGGTTTTCGCACTTTTACGGAAGTTTTTATCATACGTATTGCCACTGGCATACATCGCATATAATATTCGACGTTGAACAGGTTTTAAACCATCGCGTACATCAGGTAAAGCACGTTCTTGAATAATATATTTACTGTAACGTCCGAAGCGGTCACCAATGACATCTTCTAAAGGTAAACTTTGGATGATTTCAGCCATTATGCATTCTCCTCTTCAGATTCATCATTTAAAATTTGAATTTCATCATTTTCTAAAATACTTTGATCTTCTTGCATACCAAATTGAACATGACGTTCAATCCACTCACGACGTGGGGCAACTTTATCTCCCATTAACGTAGAAACACGCTTAGATGACCGTACTTCATCTTCTATTTGAACACGAATTAATGTACGCGTTTCAGGATTCATCGTCGTTTCCCATAATTGATCAGGATTCATTTCACCTAAACCTTTGTATCGTTGTAAAATAAAACCTTTACCAAACTCTTTTTGTAAATCTTCAAGCTCTTCATCTGTCCAAGCGTAAGCGACTTTTTTATTTTTATTTTTACCTTTTTCTAACTTGTACAATGGAGGCAAGGCAATAAATACGCGCCCCGCCGCTACTAATGGACGCATATATTTAAAGAAGAACGTTAACAATAAGACTTGTATGTGTGCCCCATCAGTATCAGCATCCGTCATAATAATGACGCGATTGTAGTTACTATCCTCTATATTAAAGTCATTACCTACACCGGCACCTATTGTATGAATTATCGTGTTGATTTCTTCATTTTTAAAAATATCTTCAAGTTTCGCTTTTTCAGTATTAATCACTTTTCCTCGTAAAGGTAAGATAGCTTGAAACTTACGATCACGTCCTAATTTTGCAGATCCTCCGGCAGAGTCTCCCTCTACAAGGTATAATTCATTTTTATCCGTATTTTTACTTTGTGCTGGTGTTAATTTACCTGATAATAAGGTATCTTTGCGCTTATTCTTTTTCCCTGAACGGGCATCTTCACGTGCTTTTCGTGCCGCTTCCCTTGCTTGTTGTGCTTTAATGGCTTTTTTGACTAAAGCTTTAGACAATTGCCCTTTTTCTTCTAAGTAGTAAGGTAATTTTTCTGAAACTACTGAATCTACCGCACTTCTCGCTTCAGGTGTCCCTAACTTGGACTTGGTTTGACCTTCGAATTGTAATAAATGTTCTGGGATACGAACAGAAATAATCGCCGTTAACCCTTCACGAATATCATTACCTTCTAAATTTTTATCTTTTGCCTTTAAATCACCTGTGCGTCGCGCATAATCGTTAAAGACACGCGTCATCGCTGTTTTAAATCCAACCTCATGTGTTCCGCCATCTTTAGTTCTAACGTTGTTGACAAAACTCATGATACTTTCTGAATATTGGTCATTGTATTGAAAGGAAACATCTACTTCAATTTCGTTAGATTCTCCTTGGAAAAATGCAACATCATGTAAAGTTTCTTTTCCTTCATTTACATACTTTACAAATTCTTTAATACCCTCTTCATAATGATAAACTTCAGTACGTTCCTTATCAGCACGACGATCCTCTAAGGTAATTTTTAACCCTTTAAGTAAAAAAGCTGATTCTTGTAGGCGTTCACTTAACGTATCAAAATTAAATGAAGTTGCATTTTTAAAGATTTCAGGGTCTGGTTTAAAAGTGACTGTTGTCCCTGTTTTTTTTGTTTTGCCTTTCGCAATAAGTTTTGTTTGCGGGATACCCCCATGTTTAAATTGTTGTTCAACAATTTTTCCATCACGATGAATTTGAACCGTGAGCCACTCACTTAAAGCATTCACTACAGAAGCACCAACACCATGCAAACCACCAGAGGTTTTATAGCCTCCTTGACCAAACTTACCTCCTGCATGGAGAACAGTGAATATGACTTCGACTGTAGGTTTACCTGATTGATGCATTCCTGTTGGCATTCCTCGTCCATTATCGGAAATCGTAATACTTTCATCTGCATTAATTGTGACATTAATTTCGTCACCATAGCCATTTAAAATTTCGTCCATGGAGTTGTCTACAACTTCATATACTAAATGGTGTAGGCCACGCTTATCCGTTGAACCGATGTACATCCCTGGTCTTTTACGAACTGCTTCAAGACCCTCTAGTACTTGAATTGCATCATCAGAATAGTTGTGATTTGTTTTCGCTGACACTCAATTCCCCTCCTACAAACATATGTTCGTTCATAAAACTATACAATAGTTATTCTTATATAAATCGCTTTAAAATGCAAGTCACAATTTGAATTCACGCTATGTTTCATAACACGAGATGGACAAATTACTTATTTAGTAACACCAAAAAACATGACGCTTTTCAAAATTTCGGGTAAAATGGTAGTAGGTACTAAAAGGATGTGAGTATACATGACGCTTTTCCTAGTGATTATTTTAAGTTACCTTATCGGAGCAATACCAAGTGGTTATTTGATAGGTAAACTGTTTTTTAAAAAAGATATACGACAATACGGCAGTGGGAATACAGGGGCGACAAATAGCTTTAGAGTCCTAGGCAAACCTGCAGGCTTCGCTGTCACTTTTTTTGATATTTTCAAAGGCTTCATTGTTGTATTTCTCCCCCCTCTATTTAACGTTGATATACACGGCGTTTTAATTGGTATTTTTGCGATATTGGGTCATGTTTTTCCAATTTATTTAAAATTCCGCGGTGGGAAAGCTGTAGCAACAAGTGCAGGCGTCTTACTAGGTGTAAATCCAATTTTATGTTTAGTCTTAATTTCAATATTTTTTGCATTACTCTATTTAACAAAATACGTCTCACTCTCTAGTATTATTGCAGGTATTTGTTGCGTGATTGGTTCTTTCTTCATCCGCGATTATATTCTACTGTTTATCAGTATGGCAGTCGCCTTATTGCTTATTGTACGCCATACAAGCAATATTAAACGTATTATTAAAGGAACTGAACCTAAAATTAAATGGATGTAACCCATATCGATTTATTTTCACGGTAAATCCATATAAAATGTTGATATAAGTGATCAGCCTTAAATACGAGAGGAGTTTTATGTATGCAATTAGACATGACAGATAACGCAATTCAATGGTTTAAAAAAGAATTAGAATTACCTCAAGAAGGCAAAACGCTCCATTTCTTTGTAAGATATGGTGGAGAATTTCAGTTAAAACAAGGTTTTAGCCCGGCATTTAATATTGAAAATATTAGTGACATTGATGAAATCGGCTACGAAGAAACATTAGATGGTTTAAAATTGATGATTGCTGAAAAAGACCTATGGTATTTTGAAGATCATCGACTAAAAATCGATGTACAAAATGATGAAGTCATTTATGAAGCTGAAGAAAATTAAAATATACCATCCATAAAATAGACGCTTTAATAAGTAAAGACCTGTTCAACATCATATATAACTGTTGAACAGGTCTTCTCTTTTTTAACCCGTGTGTTGATTAACTCGTGCGATAAAAATACATCTATTTTCCGCCATATTTACCAAGTTGTCCTTAGCATGTAAGCTCTTTTTCAACCCCAGCTTGATTTTGCTCATCCACGGAACGATAAACTTCAAACCAGTTAGGAAAAGCTTTATCCAGACGGATAGGTTTACGGCCATCTTTTGTAATAATGACATTATCTGTATAGCCAGTGGTCACTATTTCACCTTTTTCATTATATATCTCATACTGATATCTTGAACGTAATCGCGAAAATTTAGAAACCCATGTTTTGACAATCACTTTTTCAGGATATGTAACACTTTTTTTATAGTTAATATTTAACTCTGTCACAGGAGAAACAACCCCTGCATTTTCCATTTCACTATAATCCAAACCTAGTTTACGAATATAATCCGTACGTGCCACTTCAAACCAAGTAGCATAATTTCCATGATAAATCACACCCATTTGGTCTGTTTCTTGATATCTTGATTCGATTTCTGTTAAAGCATATAGCATGATACGTCCCTCTTTCTTTTGGTCATTATATAACAGTGTATCATAAAGTCCCAACGAATCCTTTTAAGAACCTTTACTGCATGAGATAGCATTTTAAACAAATACAACGAAAACTAAAAATAATTTATGTATAGCGACAAAAAAAGACGAGGACATGAAGATGCCCTCGTTTTTTTCATAATTATATCATTAATTGGCTAACTTTTTACGAAGTACTAGTTGTAAGATACCACCATGACGATAGTATTCGATTTCAACTTTTGAATCAAATCGTGCAAGTGCATTAAATTCAATAATTTGACCGTCTTCTTTTTTCGCTGTAACTTTGACTTCTTGGCCAGGTTCGATATTTTCTGTAATATCAACTGAAATATGTTCTGTGCCATCAAGGCCAAGTGCATCAGCGGAATCCCCTTGTTTGAATTGTAATGGTAATACACCCATCATCACAAGATTTGAACGGTGAATACGTTCATAACTTTGCGCAATGACTGTTTTTACACCTAATAAATTCGTTCCTTTAGCTGCCCAGTCACGTGAAGAGCCCATACCATAGTCGTTACCAGCTAATACAACTAGACCTGTGCCATCTTCTTTATACTTCATGGCTGCATCATAAATGGACATCACTTCTTTTGTTGGCCAGTATGTTGTATAGCCACCTTCTGTACCTGGAGCTAATTGGTTTTTAATACGAATGTTTGCGAAAGTACCACGAACCATGACTTCGTGATTACCACGGCGTGAACCATAAGAGTTGAAATCACGTGGAGAAACGCCATTATCTAATAAATATTTACCTGCTGGTGTATCTTTACCAATAGCACCCGCTGGTGAAATATGGTCTGTTGTTACAGAATCACCGAATTTACCCATCACGCGTAAATCATTTAATGGAGCAATTTGACCCGGTTCTTTTGATAAACCTTGGAAGAAAGTAGGGTTTTGAATATACGTAGATGATGGATCAAAATCATATAAAGGTTGATCTGTCGTTTCAATTTTGTTCCACAACTCGTTATTTTCGTATACGTTTTTATACTCTTCTTTAAATAATTCCGGTGTAACTACGCTGTCTACTGCATCTGAAACTTCTTGAATAGAAGGCCAAATGTCTTTTAAGTAGACATCGTTACCTTGAGCGTCTTTACCAAGTGCTTCGTTTTGAAGGTCGATGTCCACTGTTCCAGCTAATGCGTATGCTACAACAAGTTGTGGTGAAGCAAGATAGTTCGCTTTTACTAATGGGTGAATACGTCCTTCAAAGTTACGGTTACCTGACAATACAGAAGTTACTAAAAGATCTTCTTTAGCCACTGCACGTTCAATTTCTTCAAGTAATGGTCCTGAGTTACCAATACATGTTGTACAGCCGTAACCTACTAGATTAAATCCTAATTGATCTAAATAGTCTTGTAAGCCCGCATCACGTAAATATCCAGTCACGACTTTTGAGCCAGGCGCTAAAGATGTTTTTACGTATTCAGGAACTTTTAAGCCTTTTTCAACAGCTTTTTTAGCAAGTAAACCTGCACCTAACATGACGTATGGATTAGATGTGTTCGTACATGAAGTGATTGCGGCAATAGCAATATCTCCTGTTTTCATTTCAGTTGTACGACCATCTTTGAATTCGATTGTAGCTTTTTTATCAAATTCACTCTTATCAAGTCCATGACCGTGGTTGCCTGCAGGTGCAGTCACTGATTTTTGGAAAGCATCTTTCATGTCGCTTAAGAAGATAAGGTCTTGTGGTCGTTTTGGACCTGATAATGAAGCTTCTACTGTAGATAAATCCAAATCAACAACATCAGTGTAATTTGGTTCAGCTGAAGCATCAAAGAACATATGATTTTCTTTTAAATATTGGTCAACTGTTGCAATTTGTTCTTCTGAACGTCCAGTTAAGCGTAAATATTTTAATGTTTCATCATCAACTGGGAAGAAACCACATGTTGCACCGTATTCAGGCGCCATGTTTGCAATCGTTGCACGGTCTGCAAGTGGCAATTTTTCAACGCCTGGACCGAAAAATTCGACAAATTTGCCCACAACACCTTTTTTACGTAACAATTCAGTCACACGTAATGCAAGGTCTGTCGCTGTTGAACCTTGTGGTAATTCGTTTGTTAAACGTACGCCAATCACTTCTGGAATTGGGAAATATGAAGGTTGACCAAGCATACCTGCTTCAGCTTCAATACCGCCAACGCCCCAGCCTAAGACACCAAGACCATTAATCATTGTCGTATGTGAGTCAGTACCAACAAGTGTATCTGGGAAAGCAACTTGATCTCCCTCAATGTCACGGACATGGACCACATTTGCTAAGTATTCAAGGTTGACTTGGTGAACAATACCTGTTGCAGGTGGTACTGCATTATAGTTTTGAAAAGCTTTTGTTGCCCAATTCAAAAATTGGTAACGCTCATAGTTTCTTTCAAATTCTAATTTCATGTTACGTTCAAGTGCATCAGGATTTGCATAGCTATCCACTTGTACAGAGTGGTCAATAACTAAATCTACGGGCACTTCTGGATTGATTTTCGTTAAGTCTCCACCCACATCATCCATTGCTTTACGTAATGACGCTAAGTCAACGACTGCCGGTACACCCGTAAAGTCTTGTAAGATAACACGAGATGGTTTAAAAGGAACTTCCCCTTTTTCATTTTCTTTGCCAAATGTAGATAAAGCTTTAATGTGTTCATCCGTAATGACAAATCCATCTTCTTGACGTAAAACCGATTCTAAAAGTACTCGAATTGAATAAGGTAAACGACTTACTTCTGTTAAACCTTGCTCTTCTAGAGATTTAAGGTCGTAATAAGTTAACGTTTTACCATTGACTTGAAATGACTTTTTAGCTTGCTCTTTTAATTTTGAAGCCATAGAATATCCCCCCTGATATTATTATATGCCGTTACTTCAATTGTATAATTATCCTTCTCTGAAAACAACAGTCTACCTATGAAAACCCTTAATTCAATGTTTCGTCTTTTGAATCAGATATTATAAGTATAAATTATCAACCACATTGAGTGTAATAAGTATATTTTATCCAATCACCTTATATCTCCATATAAGCTCTCGTCGTTAAAGTGAAATAAAGCATAAAAAAACTGATTACAAAGCGCATAAACTTTGTAATCAGTTGTTTAAAGTCAATTATCTTTCAGAATCTCGTAGTGACTTGCGTTTTGAGATCAGTTCTTCTTCGTAATCATTACGAGAATTTTCAACATATTCTTTTAAGCGGTGTTTATTGGGTGTTAACGTTAATCCTAAGAATTTACGTTCTTTGTTCGCATCTTTGTAGAAACTAATCATCATCAAAATGACGACAAATGAAAATGGCAACGCACTTATAATCGCAGCGTTTTGCAGTGCCGTAAGACCTGCTTCACCATCACCGCCACCTGATAATAATAGAACAAATGCAATTAGTGATTGTGCAACACCCCATGTCACTTTAACAAAAGCGCTTGGATTTTGAGAACCAAATGTAGTTTGCATTCCTAATACAAATGTTGCAGAGTCTGCAGATGTAATAAAGAAAGAGGCAATTAATAATAAAGCAATGATTGAGAGTACCATACCCATAGGCAGATGATGGAATACACCAAACAATTGCGTTTCAACTGACATATCGAAAATTTCTTTATGTTTTTTAGCCGTCTCAATACCTAGGACACCAAATACACTAAACCAGATAAAACTTACAATCACCGGTACTAATAAAACCCCTGAAATAAATTCACGAATTGAACGCCCTTTAGATACACGTGCGATAAACACACCAACGAATGGGCTCCAGCTTAACCACCAACCCCAATAATAGAGTGTCCAACTTGCCATCCACTCTCTTTTTTGAGGGTTAGTTGCAGCTGCATCAAAGCTATTAAATAAGAAAGAATTGAGCAAGCTACCTGTAGAACTGGTCAACATATTTAAAATTAAAATCGTCGGTCCAATAAATAATGCTGCGATTAATAAAACTGTACCTAAACCAATATTTAAATTACTTAAATATTGGATACCTTTACTTAAACCAGACCATGCACTCATAATAAATAAAATCGTAACTACGACAATAATAATTGATTGCGTAATGATGTTGTTAGGAATATTAAATAAATAGTGTAAACCGCCAGCAATTTGTAAGGCGCCCATACCTAGTGATACAGCGACACCTACAACTGTAGCAAAAACAGCTAAAACATCAATCAATGTACCAATTGGCCCATCGACACGGTCCCCTAAAATAGGTCTCAACGTTTTTGAAAGGAGACCTGGTTCACCTTTTCTAAATTGAGAATAAGCTAGTGCTAAAGCGACAACACCATAAACTGCCCAAGCATGAAATCCCCAATGAAAGAATGTTGAACGCAGTGATTCAGTAAAAGCTTCTGTCGATTTCGGATCGGCATTCGGCGGAGAAGCAAAATGCGCAATCGGTTCTGCTGCACCATAGAAAACTAGGCCAATTCCCATCCCTGCACTGAAGAGCATCGCAAACCAAGAAACCGTGTTGAATTCTGGTTTGTCATTAGGTCTTCCAAGTTTTAATTTACCAATTGGACTGAAAATTAAAAATACACAGAAGAATACGATAACCGTAGTCAAAATGAGATAATACCAACCTAATGTACTTGTAATCCAAGCAGTAATTGAGGAAGTAATACCTCCAAATTGTTTTGGTATAAGGACCCCAACTAATACAATCGCAAAAACAATAATTGAACTAAATATAAATACTGGTGAAAACTTCTTACCATTTTGCTGTGGATTTGAAGAATTCATATCAATACCTACTCCCTTTCACTCTATTAAATTTTCAAAGATTAGTGCATTTTTATTAATTCTGTATATTTAAAGTGCTCAAACGCTAAAAATGCAATCGTCATATATACAATAACAAAACAACAAAACATAATCAACGTGGCATTACTATTTAGGTTTTTATAAAAAATTGCTTGTTGCAATATTATGTTATTGAGGTATAATTTTTAAAGTGATTGAAATATGACAAACAGGAGGAACATCATGTTAAAAGAATTTAAAGAATTTGCATTAAAAGGGAACGTGCTTGAACTTGCTGTTGCCGTAGTTATGGGAGCTGCTTTCAATAAGATTGTCACTTCTCTCGTTGAAAACGTAATTATGCCAGTCATCGGTCTTTTATTTGGTGAAATCGATTTCGCTAAAAATTGGACGATTTATGGTATTAAGTATGGTATCTTTATTCAATCTATTATCGACTTCATTATCATTGCTTTTGCGTTATTTATCTTTATTAAAATCGCGAATACAATTGTTAAACCAAAAGAAGTTGTTGAAGAAATTGAAGAAAATACAGTTTTATTAACTGAAATTCGCGACTTATTACGTGAACAAAATAAAAAATCATAAAACGATCTAAAAATATTCAAGAAGTTTTTTCTTATATTAAGAACTTCACCTTTGCCGACAGTTTTTTTATGTTTTTTTCAGTGAGTGTTATAACCTAAGTCAAAGGTCAAAAATTTGATGATGTGAAAGTATATATATGAACATAAGAATAGAAAAATGAACTCCGCTTATAAACAGGCGGAGTTCAATGTTATGATCAACTATATAATTAATGTGCGCTAATATGTCTCAAGTGGAGATGAATCTCTTATCCCTTAAACTCATATTACTCATTATGCTTGATAGTTGTTGAGCTATAATATTGAGATGAATTTACCTCCAATATTAATGGAATACGATTTTTTAATTCTGTGACGTGTGAAATAATACCGACTAGTCGACCACTTGCTTGTAAGTGTATCAATGTATCTAGCGCTGTTTCTAATGTTTCTTGATCTAACGTACCAAATCCTTCATCAATAAACATTGCATCCAGTGAAATCCCTCCTTGTTCATTTTGAACGACTTCACTAAGACCTAATGCTAATGCTAAAGAAGCCTGAAAAGTTTCCCCACCAGAAAGAGAAGTAATATGTCGCGTTTGATTAGAATAATAATCGTAAACTTCGATTTCAAGACCGCTATAACCTCTACCTTTATCCCCTTTACGAACCAACTCGTAACGTTGTCCTGTCATATTAAGTAAACGCTTATTTGCCGATTCTAAGATATGTTCTAAATAATAAATCAACACATAGTTTTCTAATGTTAAATTTTGCTGATTTTTCCCAGAAATGACTTCTGCTAAATGGAATAGTGAACGGTGTTCAGACATCGCTTGTTGAATCTCATTCAATATTTGCTCAATTTTTTGTGTTTTAACTTTATTTTGTTGAATTTGAAATTGAGTTTCATTGAATTGTTGTGTGACATCCGCAAGCTTTTCTTGAACAGATGTATACTCATTTTGTAAAGTTTCAAGTGGTTGTTTGGGGAGCTCTTGCAATTTTTGATATACGGATTCTTTTTGTGCAGTATATTTTTGAAGTGCTTGATGATACTGTTGCACACGCATTTCTAATGCTTGAACTTCATGAGCTTCAGTCATTAATTGTTCCAATTCTGAAACTGACTTTATATTTAATTTTTTCATTTCTTCATGAAGTGTTGAATTTAATTTTTGTTCTTGCGCTTGAAGTGAAGTCGCACGTTCTCGTTGATGTTTTAAATCATTTTCAAATATATTGTAGTGACCCTGAAGTTCTTGTACTGCATTTTTTAATTCTTCATAAGTTTTTGTAAAAACGTTAACTTCTAGCTCCATTTTTTCATAAGTTGATTTGAAGTCATCATACTGATCAAAATCAGTATCGTCTTTAAATTGTTTTACTTTTTGCATGGCCATCTCAAGTTGATATTGATTCAACTCAATGTGTTGTTTCAATTCTTGATATTGTGCTTCTTGCTCTTGCTTTTTCGTTTTAAGCTTTTCAAAATTTAATTTTGCTTCCGCCATTTCTTCTAACTGTTCTTCGCATTTATTCTTTAACACCGTTAGTTCTCTCTTTTTTGATTCAACATTTTGCACATCTTTTAACGTTTCAAGCTGAGATTGAATTTGTTCTAACGTTGCTTTCTTCTTAATTAATTGCTTTTCAATTTGACGCAGTTGCTGGTCTATGCCATCATTTTCTTTTAGTTTTTCCCTCAAGGGTTCAACTTGGTGGACTGCATCTAATTCATGAACAATTTGACCACAAACAGGACACGGTTCGGCTAATTGTATCTCTGATTGTAACGTTTGAATCATTTTATCATGTGACAAGATGGATTGATCTGTTTTAGAAAATACATGCTTTTTCTCTTCCAGCTGTTTTGTCTTAATTTCCAGTTCATCAATTTCACTTTTAAGTGATTTTTGTTCGGTTTCATGTTTAAGTTTCAATTGATATTGTTGTTCAGTAAATTCGATTTTTTCTAACTCAGTTCTTAAACTAAAATGATGCTCTTTCAGACTATCCATTTGCTCGAAATCAAATGTTTGGTCTTTATATTTTTCCATCGTGCGTTGATATTGTTGTTCTAAATCAGTCAAATCCTTTTGTGACTGTTTAATTTTATTGCCCAAAGCATTTTGCTTTTCAAAAGCCTTTTGCATCTCACGCTCGTTCTGATAGTAATAATGCGTGTTCTTAAGTGTTTGTGTTTTTATATCTATTTCCGTTTGTTGTGAATCTAACTGCTTGAGCTGCTTTTGCTGTTCATTCATCTTATTTTTAAGCGCTTCACTTTTACTTTGAAGCGCTTTAATACTAGATTCATTGGTGGCGTGTTCTTTTTTTACTTCCTCTCGCTCATTTAATGTATGTAATGCGAACTGACTTTGTTTTAATATATGAATTTTTTGTTCTAATTGCTGTATTTGTTCTTTTTCAGTCTCTAACGAAGTCAATTGTTGTGTGACTGTATTGTACTCTTGTTGTAGTTGTCGTCTTAAAGTTTCTTGATCCAAACATTCCTGTATATGTTTTAATTGTTTTTCGAGTTCTAATTTCTTTTGAGATAAGCGTGATATCTTTTGTTCTCCAATCGCTTCAAAGATAGGAATGACCTCACGAATTTTTTCGTGCTGATGGATATCTATGTGTCGATATTCATTTAAAGTGTCGTCTTCTAAAGTATAGAGATCATGCCAATATGTCTCCAATTTATTTGAAGTTTTATCCATTTCATTTTGAATAGACTTCGTTTTTTCTTTTAGTTCATTTTTTAAATCTTCATACATTACTGTATTAAAGAGGGTTCTTAAAATCGATTGTTTATCCTGACTTTTAGAAACTAAAAATGATTTAAACTCACCTTGAGGGAGGATAAATAACTGCCTAAATTGATCCACTTTAAGATTCAATAATTCTTGTAAAAATTGATTGCCTGCATTGATTTTACTTTCAAGCAATATCTCTTGATTATTTTTGTATTGATAAACTTCAAGAATCCCTTTTGTTTCACTTTTTTTATTCGGTTTTGTAAAAGCGGCCGTACGTATCACTTTATACCGTTGTTGATGAATTTCAAATTCATAAGTGACTTTTAATGGCAATTCAGGTGATGCAAAATGGCTACGCAATTGAGCAACTTCACGAGAAGTCGTTGATGCTCTGCCATACAATGCATAGACGATCGCATCAAAAATCATTGTCTTTCCAGAACCTGTTTTTCCACTAATTAAAAATAGTTGATTCGTTTGAATCTGCTTAAAGTCGATAGATTCATTCAAAAAAGGACCAAAGTTTTCAAGTTTTAAGAATAACGGTCTCATCTTACTGCTCCTCTCCGTAATGATTCAAAAACGATGTAATGTTTTTTTCTTGCACATCATCAAGAGATTCCTCAGTTAAATCTTTATAAAATGAATTCACAATTTCCATAGGCTTCATTTTTTTTATATTCTTTGTCGCGCGCTCTTGTGATGAAATCTCTTTCACTTGTTGCGTTAAAGCAAGCGTATTCGGAAATTGTTGCTTCAATTGTTGCATAGGGTCTTTCACAAACTCTAATTCAGATAAATGAAAATGAAAATAATCTTCTTGATGATCAAATGAAAATTTACCATGTATGGCATTATGAAATGACGTCTCCACAAAAGAGAGTTTTCTTTTCGGCATTAATTGTATAAATCGTTGTGTCATTTCATCATCTAAAATTTGAAAACATCGAAAACCTTTAGGCTGGTTCACTTCAGAAAATGAATATTGTAGTAAAGAACCACTATAATAAATATTGCTTTGATTTAAAGCGAAAGGGTGATGAATATGACCTAACATGACCGCATCAAATCCCTCTAAAATGGAGGGGGCGACACTTTCAATTGTCCCCACTGTAATCTCTCTTTCAGAATCGCTTTTTGGTGCACCATACACTGTAAAATGCCCCACTAAAATATTATGAAATGATGCATCAAGTTTTGGTTTAATCATAGCAATCAATTGTGCTACAGCATCTTCGTAAGTCGTGAGCGTGACATCTAAATATTGACGTGCTTCTGCAAGTGTAAAAAATGGCATTGTAAATATTCGCACGTTACCAAATTGAATAGGATTTAGAAAATCTTCAATTTCTGTACGGATAAATAACTCATTTTTTTGAAACCAGTTGGAACCGTATCTTAAACGTGCTTTTCCATCATGATTACCATTTATGATCACAGTAGGAATACCCAATTCAATATTAATTTGCGCAATGGTTTCCTCCATCAATGTAATGGCACGTTTACTCGGCATAGAGGTATCAAAAATATCCCCTGCAATAATGACCACATCTGGACATTCTTTCTCTACTTTTTTGATAAATTCATCTAATATATAAGATTGATCTTCTAGAAAAGATTGGCCATTTAATACTTTTCCTAAATGCCAATCAGCTGTATGTATTACTTTCATATCCTCACCCCAGAACGTTTGTTCTAATAAATTTTATTAAAGTTTTTTCCAATACGCAAGCAAAAACCGAGCAAAGTGAATCACAGAACATCATCGTCAACTGTGAAGTTTGCTCGGCACACAATGAACTTATGCAATCATAAATTATAAAGATTGCGCTAAATTTCGTTTGATTTTGTTATATCGTTGTAGCATAGCGATGCGCCACGGCACCAACATACTAAATGCTAAGAGGAAAAACATCCCTGCTAACTCACCTGGATCAACTGAATTTCCAATAAAGACTTTTAAAAGCGTTCTAAGAATCAGTAAAGAAATTAAAATCACTGGAAAAGCTTTTGATTTTTTTAAATATATACGTTCATCTTTGACTTCAAAATGAGAAGTTAAAATTAACACTGATGAGAAAATGACTCCTAAAATCACTGATTCTAAAATCTCTGTCCCAGTCAATCTAAAATAGGGGACTACGTACATTAAAGCACCAGTAGCCATGAAAAATGGGGGTAAAATTATTTTTTTTGCATTTACTGGATACTTTTGCGCCTTCATACGTATAAAAATCACCACTGCCCCCATAAAAAAAGCGACTAAAATAGATAGTACTAAATACGTCATGAATACGTCTCCTTTAACAGTTAACCCTTAATATGCGTATTATATCATATTCAAACTCATAAATAACTTCAGGTAACCTCAAAAAAATCAAAGGAAAAATGTTACCTGAACCAAAATAGCAAGGAATTCAGAATTTTTACAAACTCTTGAATCCCTTGCTATTAGTGCGTTTAAGGATATTAAATCTTTTTATCCATATTTTTATTCATCATTGTCATCATTTGGTTAATCTTTTTCTGAGATGGTTTTTGACCCATTTGCATCATCATCATACGTAACATTTCTTCATTAATAGGTGGATTTTTCTTCAAATAATCCATCATATATTTACGCGCGAGAAAGAAACCACCCACAAGTCCAATGATAAGTGCAAGTACAATTAATAAAATTGCCAACCATGTAGCCATTATTTCACCCACTTTCTCTATCCTTTTGCATTTTACTAAAATTAATACAAGTTTTCAAGGTCATTCTAAATATTCACAAAGCCGCATCTCGTCAAATTGCTTTTCAATATTAATTTCTTCCTAAAAAATAAGAAAGATGGAATGATGTTATCAAATGTAAGACATCATTCCATCTCTATATTTCTCACTTTTGATTTCTATAAATATATTAAAGTTAATCGTTAAACAAGAGCGTGGTCTTTGATATTAGCTTTATATTTAATAAGCCTTAAAGTGACTCAATTTGAGATAAAATATTTTCTTTAGTAAAGCCATATTTTTCTACAACTAAATCACCAGGAGCACTTGCGCCATATCTGTCAATACCAATGACTAGGCCGTTCATACCCACATATTTGTGCCATCCTAATGTCGCAGCCATTTCAACAGCTACTCGTTTAGAGACTTCTGGCAATAATATTTCATCTTGATATGCTTTTGATTGTGCTTCAAATGCATTCCAGTTTGGCATTGATACTACACGTACACCTTTGCCTCTTTGTTCTAAATCTTTAGCAACCTCAATCACTAAGCTCACTTCAGAACCTGTTGCCATGAGGACATATTCAGGACTTTTCTCTGTTTCATAAACGACATAGGCACCTTTGCGTACGCCTTCCTCAAGTTTAGATTCTTCAACATCTAAAACAGGTAAACCTTGTCGTGTCAATACTAATGCAGTTGGTGTACCATTAGATTCTAATGCGATTTTCCAAGCTACACGTGTTTCATTCCCATCAGCTGGTCGAATCACATTTAAGTTTGGAATCGCACGTAGACCTGCCAATTGTTCGATAGGTTCATGCGTTGGTCCATCTTCACCCACTGCAATGGAATCGTGTGTAAAAATGAATGTTGAACGTAATCCCATGATAGCAGAAAGTCTTAATGCTGGTTTGAGGTAATCACTAAATACAAAGAAAGTTGCTCCATAAGGGTGTAAACCACCGTGTGCAGCCATACCATTAACCGCTGCTGCCATTGCAAATTCACGCACACCAAACCATACGTTTTTGCCAGCGCCCTCTTCAGCAGAGAAATCGCCTTCTGCCTTCACGTTAGATTTATTAGATGAAGCTAAGTCTGCTGAACCGCCAAAGAACGAAGGAACAGTTTCAGCTAATGCTTGAATCACTTCACCAGAATCAGCACGTGAAGCCGCTTTATGACCTAATTCGAAACGTGGAAGTTCTTTATCGTAACCTTCTGGCAACTCACCAGCGATTGCTGTTTTGAATTCTTTAGCTAATTCAGGATACTTTTCAGTATAAGCCTCTAAATCTTTTTTCCATGCTGCTTCATGTTCATCTGCACGTTGGATCATCGTTTCATTAAATATTTCATAGACACTGTCATCAACTTGGAAAGTTTGTGACGGATCTAATTCATAGTTTTTAAATGTTAATTCACGCTCATCTTCGCCAAGTGGTGATCCATGTGAACTGTTGCTGTTTGATTTGTTAGGAGAACCATAACCAATAATCGTTTTAACTTCGATAATTGTAGGACCTTTTTGAGATTTTGCTTCTTCGATGGCTTTGTTAATTTCATCCATATCATTGCCATCTTTTACAAGAATATGATTCCAACCGTATGCTTCAAATCGTTTTTTAATATCTTCTGAGAATGATTTATTCGTTTCACCATCTAATGAAATATTATTCGAATCATATAAAGTAATTAATTTGTCTAACTTAAGGTGACCTGCTAAGGATGCAGCTTCATGAGAGATACCTTCCATAAGGTCTCCATCAGACGCCAAAACATACGTATAATGGTCAACAACAGAAATATCTTCCTTGTTAAATTTTGCTGCTAAGTGCTTTTCAGCCATAGCCATACCTACTGACATTGCAAAACCTTGTCCAAGTGGTCCTGTTGTAATTTCTACACCTTTTGTATGGTGATATTCTGGATGACCTGGTGTTTTGGAATCCCATTGTCTAAATTGCTTGAGCTCTTCTAACTCTAAACCACCAGACACGTGAAGTAAGCTATATAATAAAGCTGAGCCATGACCTGCTGACAACACGAAACGATCACGGTTAAAATACGTATTAGAATTTGGATTGAAATTTAAATGTTGTGTCCAAAGGGTATATGCCATTGGCGCAGCACCCATCGGTAATCCTGGGTGCCCTGAATTTGCTTTTTCAATTGCGTCGATACTGAGGGCACGTATCGTATTTACTGCATGTATATCTTTTTGTCCAAACATATTATGACTTCCTTTCTATTCGCTACTAGAGCTATTATACCTTATAAATGTGAATAATATCTAAAATTTCACAAGATTTTTACTTTCCACGCGTGTGGTTCTTTTTTTGAATCTCTTTTAATTTATCAGGTGTAACATCATTTCCTTCTGGATCAATGACTTTCGTGTGTTCAATTTGATCTTTGAAACTATTACGAAACGTCGTTAAATATTCACTTCTTAATTTTGATTGTTCTTTCGCTTCAGCTTCAGTCAATCCTTCATTTTTCTTTTTCTTAGCCAATGCATTGATGCGATTTAATTTATCTTGACTCAGCATATTAGTAAACCTCCGTCATTATTCTCTACAAAATATAACAGAAACGCCTTATAAAACCAAACACCACGACTTAATCCGTAGTATATAAAAAGGACAATGTAACCGTTTATGACTCAGTTACATTGCCCTTCGTAATTTTCCAAAAATCTCATGCCTCATTTTTATATGACTTGCCCCCTAAATTCTAGTAAGTGCATCAAAGATGTTTAAACAAATTGAATAAAGATTTTATCTTAAACTTACTGCGAGAACACTCTGTTGGTCGTTTGCTTTTTGTTCGTATTTTTGAACCTGTTCGGATGAGTTAGATTTAATTTGATGGTCTGTCATTTCGTACGTTTGTTCTGTATATGCTGTTTGGCTCGCCATTATAAAAAAGACAAAAAAGAGAACCATAGAAGCAATAAAAACAGATAAATATAGATATAATTCATTTAATTTAGTTTTAATCATAATCAACATCTCCTAGAACATTTGTTTGTGTTATCACTTTAACAGAACGAATGTTCTATGTCAATACTAAAACGAACAAATGTTTGTTCTGTTCGGATAACTATGCTATAATGTACATAAATCAAGCAAAGGAGTGCTCACATATGAGAGAGTTAACAAAAAGACAAGAAGAAATATTTGAGTTTATTAAGCATATTGTTCAATCGAAAGGTTATCCACCAAGTGTTCGTGAAATTGGAGAAGCTGTAGGGTTAGCTTCAAGTTCAACTGTTCATGGTCATTTATCTCGACTTGAAGAAAAAGGATACATTCGACGTGACCCTACAAAACCTAGAGCTATTGAAATTGTGAGCGAACTTATGGGGGACCCAGTTAATATGGAAGAAACGATTTATGTTCCAGTTATTGGGAAAGTTACTGCTGGTACTCCTATTACTGCAGTAGAAAATGTTGAAGAATATTATCCTTTACCAGAACACTTCACCTCTACTCACAATGGGCAAATCTTTATTTTAAATGTTGTCGGTGATAGTATGATTGAAGCGGGTATTTTAGATGGTGATAAAGTCATCGTGAGAAGTCAAACTATAGCAGAAAATGGAGATATTATCGTTGCGATGACTGAAGATGATGAAGCGACTGTTAAACGTTTTTATAAAGAGAAAAACCGCTATCGTTTACAACCTGAAAATAGTAGCTTAGAACCCATTTATCTTGAAAACGTTACTGTTTTAGGAAAAGTTGTAGGTCTATTTAGAGAACTTTAATTAAAACATCTCCTTTGCTAAATAAACAAAACCACCCGTGTGAATGGGTGGTTTTTTGGTTCTATGTTAAAAAGCGCAAAGCGGGAAATACCGCCTTACGCTTCTTTCTTTTGTAGTATTTCTTTAACGCGTTCTAATATATCTTCGTTTTGTTCATCTACTTCTGATATATTCTGTGTTTTTTGGTTATCATCTTTCATCTTATCAACCTCATTTGATTGATAATTTCCCATATCGTACAAATTTAAACATTAACCCGTATAGTTTTCTGTCCAGTAAGGTTGTTTCTTAGTATTAAAAGCAACACCTACGCCTAAAGTCGTTACGTTTCCATGTAAAATATTCTTACGATGTCCTGCAGAATTCATTAATCCTTGATGGGCAAATATTGCGCTTTGTTGTCCGTAGGCTAGATTTTCTGCAGCTGCATTGAACTGATGATGATCATTTTTCATACGATCAAAAGGTGACTCCCCTTTTAAGTTAGTATGATCAAAATATTGATGCTCAGCCATGTCTTCACTATGTTTGCGTGCGGTATTTGAAAGTGAATCAGAGGATTTTAACGTGTTCAATCCATTTTGCACACGTGTCGCATTCACAAGATAAAAGTCCATCTTTTCATAGCTTTTAGCTAAACTTGTAGATGGGGCGGCATATTGATTTTGCAAGCGATTTTCCATATCTTTGCTGACTTGTAAGAGCGCCGTTAAATGGTTGTTATTATACTTGTCATAAAATGCCGTCGTGTAAATGTTATCTTTGTCAAATACATCATATTCGTCATTATTTTGACGATATATCGTATTTCCTTTTCGAATTTCCTCTAAAGGTTTACCAAGTTTTTCACGAACAACGTCTTTAGGTGTATTATATTTGATTCCAGACTTAGAAGTAATAAGATTTTGATTACTAAATAGACCATGTACTTTACCATCAATATAACTTACTAATACAAAATCTCGGTAATCTTGATGGTAGACATACCATTTTGTCCCATACTCATTATCTAAAGTATCTACCGGGGAACCAAGTTGTGTTTCTACCTCTTTTTGCGTCATATTCATTTGGATATTTCGTACTGCAAAGGATTGTTGCTTTGGTGTTTTTAATTGCGTGTGTGACGTGTTACCTTCTACAATATGGTCTACTTTTTCAGTAAGTGGTCGTGTAAATTGATGCATCGCTTCAGTGGGTTGTATAGGTACAGAAAGAATCAGTATACAACCTAGGATTAGAAATGATAAAAATGATCTAATAGAAATCCACTCCTATATTTAGTCTCTATCGCCGTTAAAAATTGAATTTCTCACTACCACATAATCCACTTTACGTAAAGCATCAATATCCTTGCCACCTGCATAAGAAATTGAGCTTTGTAGATCTTCTTGCATCTCGATAAGGGTATCTTTAAGAGAACCTTTATGTTCGACAAACATTTTTTTGCCTTCTACATTTTTACGTTCTCCCTTTTGATATTCCGAAGCACTACCGAAATATTCTTTATATTTCTTCCCATCGAGTTCTACAGTTTCGCCAGGTGATTCGTCATGAGCAGCGAAAAGTGAACCAATCATCACCATTGAAGCACCAAATCGTACGGATTTAGCAATGTCTCCATGCGTTCGAATCCCTCCATCAGCGATAATAGGCTTACGTGCAGCTTTACTACAGTGATTAACAGCAGCAAGTTGCCATCCACCTGTACCAAAACCTGTTTTAATTTTTGTTATACAAACACGTCCAGGCCCTATACCTACTTTTGTTGCATCCGCGCCAGCGTTTTCTAATTCACGCACCCCCTCAGGTGTCCCTACATTACCTGCAATAACAAACACATCAGGAAGTAATTTTTTGATATGTTGAATCATCTCAATTACTTGATCTGAATGACCATGTGCAATATCAATCGTAATGTATTCAGGAGACAAGTTAGCATCTTTTAGCGACTCAACGAACTTAAATTCTCCTTCTTTAACACCCACTGAAATAGATGCGAATAAGCCTTTTTCCTGCATTCTCTTTACAAAGGGTAAACGTGCAGCTTCATCAAAACGATGCATAATATAGAAGTAATCATTCGCCGCAAACCACTCTGCAAGGGTCTCATTCATTACCGTTTGCATGTTCGCAGGCACGACAGGTAATTTAAATCGTCTTGGTCCAAATTGAATGGATGTATCAATTTCTGAGCGACTCTTTACAATACTTTTGTTCGGTATAAGCTGAATGTCTTCGTAATCAAAAATTTTCATTAGTCTAATCTCCTTATTCACAATATTCCAAAAGATAATATACTATCTATTGGACATATTGTAAATAAAAGGTGCTTACCAACTTGATTTTTTTACGCCAGGAATTTGACCTTTATGTGCATGTTCTCTAAATGCAATACGAGACATTTCAAATTTACGCATAACTCCTCTAGGACGACCTGTCACTTTACATCTACGTGTGAGACGTGTTGGAGATGCATCTCTTGGTAATTTTTTTAAGCCTTCATAATCTCCTTTCGCTTTTAGTTCACGTCGTAACTCCGCGTATTTAGCAACCATTGCTTCACGCTTTTGTTCTTTGGCAATTTTAGATTTTTTAGCCATATATATTCTCTCCTTCGATTTCAAATCGTAATATTTACGATTTAAATGATAGCACATCCTTTCTTTAGGAATCAAGTCTGTTTTATTATTTTCATTATAATAGAAAGTAAATTTATATTGGCAAATGGCCAAAAACGTGCTAAAATAACAAATCGTAATAGTTTCAATTTAAAAGGAGGTCGACCCTATGCGCGTTAATGTAACATTAGCATGTACTGAATGTGGTGACCGTAACTACATCACTACGAAAAACAAACGTACGAATCCTGAGCGTATCGAAATGATGAAATATTGCCCAAGATTAAATAAACATACGTTACACAGAGAAACAAAATAATCTCTAAACGTTTAGCAGTTACGAAACACACTCATCAAAATACGACGTAGCTACAGCCCGAATCTGTCGGAGTTGTAGCTTTTTTTATTAATAAAAAAGGAGCAAAAGACCTATACCGGTCTTGCCCCTTATAAACTCTATTGAATACCTTTTAAGATATCCTCTAAATCATCAAGCATACCAAGTGCTTTTGCAACACCTTTTCCATAATTAGGATCTGCTTGGTAACAGTTTCTAATGTGGCGATGTTTCACTTCATCTGTTGTACCGTCCATTTCGTTTGCTGTATTGATAAACATACGTTCTTGTTGTTCTGGCGATTGTAAACGGAATAATTTACCCGGTTGTTCAAAGTAATTATCGTCATCTTCTCTGAAATTATGTTCATATGCATCTCCGTTTAACTCTAGAGGTGGACGTTTGTATTCTGGTTGACTTTCATGTGTACCATAACTATTTGGATAATAATGTGTTTGACTTCCTTGGTTGCCATCTAAAATTCTCATTTGACCATCACGGCTGAATGGGCAAAGGTTTTCTACACCGACGCCTTTAGGTTGGTTTACTGGAATTTGCCAGTGGTTTACACCTAAACGATAACGTTGTGCGTCTCCATATGAGAATAAGCGCCCTTGTAGCATTTTATCTGGTGAAAAGTCTAAACCAGGAATGATATTTGTTGGCGCAAAAGCAGCCTGTTCAACATCTTGGAAATAGTTGTCAGGGTTACGATTAAGCTCAAACTCACCAACTTCGATTAAAGGGTATTCCCCTTTGTACCAAACTTTGGTTAAATCAAACGGGTTATCTTTATGATTTTTAGCTTGTTCTTCTGTCATCACTTGAATGTACATTTTCCATTTAGGGAAATCTCCGTTTTCAATGGCATTATACAAATCTCTTTGAGAAGATTCGCGGTCTTCACCTACAATTTTAGCCGCTTCATCAGGCTGTAAGTTTTCAATGCCTTGTTGTGTACGGAAATGGAATTTCACCCATACACGCTCATTATTTGCGTTAATCATGCCATACGTATGTGAACCAAAACCATGCATATGTCTAAAATCTTTTGGAATCCCTCTATCAGTCATTAAAATTGTTACTTGATGCAATGCTTCTGGTAACGATGTCCAGAAATCCCAGTTATTTTGGGCACTTCTCATATTTGTTCTTGGATCTCTTTTTACAGCACGGTTTAAACTTACGAATAATTTCGGGTCACGGAAAAAGAATACAGGCGTGTTGTTACCTACTAAATCCCAGTTACCTTCTTCAGTATAAAATTTGAGGGCAAAACCACGAATGTCTCGTTCTGCATCGGCTGCGCCACGCTCTCCAGCTACAGTTGAGAAACGTGCGAACATCTCAGTTTGCTTTCCGACCTCAGAAAAAATTTTAGCGCATGTGTATTGCGTAATATCGTTCGTTACAGTAAATGTACCAAATGCACCTGAACCTTTCGCGTGCATTCGGCGCTCAGGAATCACTTCACGGTCAAAATGTGACATTTGCTCTAAGAAATAAGGATCTTGCATTAATAAAGGACCACGCGGACCAGCTGTAGCAGTGTTTTCACGATCTCCAATCGGGTGCCCAAATAAACCTGTTAATTTTGATGGCTCTCTTCGATTCATAGTTAAAACCTTCTTTCTTCCTTGTTTATAATAATTCTAATCTGTCACTTACTTTGAATTATACTTAAAAATTCAAAAAAAAGGAACTATTTCGCCTTTTTTAACGGTTTCTTTTTATTTTAGGACTTTAAAGTTATAAAATACTATTGAAACCCCTAGTATTTGCAAGTACAATAAATAGAACAATTGATTAGGGAGAAGATGCTTATGGAAGAAAAAAGTTTAAATCGAGGACTCCAATTGCGTCATATTACAATGTTCGCTATTGGAGGCGCAATTGGTACAGGCTTATTTGTTGCAACAGGAGGGGTTATTGCTCAAGCAGGACCTGGAGGGGCAATATTAGCTTATTTAATCATCGGTACAATGCTCTATTTCTTAATGTCATCGATTGGAGAAATGGCTACTTTTTATCCTGTATCTGGATCATTCAGTAGTTATGCCACTCGCTTTGTCGATGCATCACTTGGTTTTACGATGGGATGGCTTTATTGGCTCATTTGGGCACTAGTGACAAGTGTAGATATCATTATTGCCACCAATGTCCTAAGTTATTGGGATGCATTCAGTTTCTTCTCACCTATGGTTTGGAGTATCATATTTTTAAGTCTTTTACTTCTATTAAATATATTCTCTGTAAAAGCGTTTGGAGAAGCAGAATTTTGGCTGTCTTTAATTAAAGTAGTTACCATCATTGTATTTATCGTTCTCGGTCTTCTTATGATATTTGGCATTTTAGGAGGCCACACTTATGGCTTTGATAATTTCACACATGGAGAAGCACCATTTGTGGGTGGCGTGTCAGGTTTCTTAAGCGTGTTGCTTATCGCCGGTTTCTCAGTGGGAGGAACAGAAGTTGTTGCCGTTACTGCTGGAGAATCAGATAATCCAAAAAAATCTATGCCACATGCAATTAAGCAAGTATTTTGGCGTATTTTATTATTCTATGTCCTCTCGATTGCAGTCATTTCAGCTATTATTCCTTATACTGACCCAACCCTATTAAATGAAAGTGGTTCTATTACGCAAAGTCCGTTTACAATTGTTTTTGACAAAGTAGGCATTGCCTTTGCGGCTTCAGTGATTAATGCTGTTATATTAACGTCTTTATTATCTGCATCGAACTCTGGTTTGTTTACAACAAGTCGTATGCTATTTTCACTTAGTCAACAAGGATCTGCACCTAAAGTTTTAGGGCGTATCAATCATGCAACAAAATTACCACTCAACGCATTAATAACAACATTTGTTTTAATTACAGCTGTGACAATATTTGCCAATTTTAAACCCGAAAGTGTAATGGGGTTATTAAATATTATCGGCGCTTTAATTACTTTTGTTTGGGCTTCTAGTATTATTTCTCAAATACGTATGAGAAAAGCAATCAAAGCACAACGGAAAGATATTGATCAATTATTACCTTATAAATCACCCTTGTTCCCAGTTGGTCCAATTATTGTCTTGATTATTATTGCATTTTTAATTTTTGGAAGTTCTTTCGACGCCATTTTAACGTTAGATATTCCTAAACTCGCACAAAGTTTCTTACCTATTATTCTGTTAATTGGCGTGTATTTCGGACATAAATTGATACACAAAACTAAAGTGATTCCACTTGATCAAATCGATTTATCAGAACACGAAATGTATACACAACATAAATAAATGAATTCGGTAAAGTTGGATGTTCCTCTATCCGCTTTACCGATTTTTTATGCCGTTTTCAGTAAAGGTAAAATCATGTATAATTAAGTAAACAAACAGTAAAGGGTGGACGTATATGGTTGGACAAACAAACCTTTTTGATGATGTTTTAAAGCAAGAGGAACGCTTCGTCATTGTTGTTCAAGCTTTTGAAGACAAACATCATCAATTAACAAAACGTACATTACGTGAATATGCGAGCTTAACACATGAGCAAATGGAAAATTTATATACCCATTTAAAAGAACTCTATTTAGAACAACCCTTCGAAAAGCATCAAACGGCCTTTTCAATTACCGTTTATACAAATCTTGACTACGCGGCAGACCAAGTATACGCGCATATCAAACGTCATCGCGGGAAACACGAATGGACGCATACAGCAAAATAGTAAATAACCAAAAACGTTAAGTGACAGCGCCGTCACTTAACGTTTTTTACAATTTATAGGTTATATGAGTTGTTTTAAGGCAAAAGGAATACCATCTTCATCATGACTTTTGGTCGTCATCGTCGCACGTGATTTTAATAAATCAATAGCATTGTCCATCGCAACAGAGGTCCCAACCACCTCAAACATTTCTTTATCATTTGCGCTATCTCCAAAAGCGATCATTTTTTGAACATCTAAATTTAAGCGGTTGGCTAAATCTTGAATAGCCTTACCCTTTGAAACACCGCTACTCATAAATTCTAAAAAGAATGGCTTACTTGTAGTACATGCGATCTCATCATTAAAATGTCCATCGAGAGTATTAAAAATCTCAGAAATATGTTCCTCATAGTCAACACCCATCGCTTTAGGTACGGGCCCCTGAATATAATCTTTTAAATCTTCGACCTCTTTCATCGGTAACCCCGTTATTTCTGATTCAATAGACATGTATTCATGTTGGCCTTCATAAACAATATGACCTTCATGGTAAGTTAAAGTGAATAATCCCTTTTCTCGGCAAAAATCCACAATTTTATCAAAACTTTCTTTGGAAATCATTTTACTCGCGATAACTTCTTTCGTTTTTAAATCAATCGTATTCGCTCCATTATAAGACATAATATAACTTTCAAATTGATCCATTTTTAAAGTATGAGCCACAGGAATCATACCTTCCGTAGGTCTTCCAGAGGCAAGGGCAATGGAATAACCTGCTTCTTGTATCTCAATAAGATAATTTTTTGTTGTTTCAGATACAATGTTTTCAGAAGTCATCAATGTATCATCCATATCCATAATGATTAAATCTGGTTTCATAATTACGCTCCTTCCATTTCAACTTAATATTACACCATTCCCAACTTAAAAAATAGAAAAAAAAGCCAGAACACTTGATAGATGTTCTAGCTTGATCTCTACTTTAATAATGAAAAATAACTTTCGATTTGACACCTTGAGTATTTACCGTCACTAACTCTGAATGGCACGTTTTGACATATTTCCGTAACGCACGCACGAGTGGACCACTTTGTTCTTTTTTAATCATCGTTAAAATCGTTGGACCCGCTCCAGATAGGACAGTTGCATAGGCATCGAATTGTTTTCCTAACTGTTTGACCACTTCAAAGTCTGGAAGTAGATGCTGTCGATATTGTTCATGTAACCCGTCTTGCTCCATCATTTTTCCAGCTAACTCGTAATTATGTTGAATGAGTGCACTGATCATCGTATTACTAATAGCACTAAATTTAACCGCATCTTTATGTGAAATCGATTCAGGTAACACGCTCCGTGCTTTTTCTGTTGCTAATGGATAGGATGGAATCGTAACAATAAAATCTACATCTGGTATATCAATGTGTGCGACATCTGTTCCCAAAGTTTCAGCATTATGATATCCAACCACGAGGCCACCATATATTGTGGGCGCTACATTATCAGGGTGACCTTCAATTTCAGTAGCTAATTGTAACAACTCATATTTAGACAGTTCAATGTCCCCAAAATAATTGGCAATATAAAGTGCACCGACAAGTGCAGATGCTGAAGACCCTAATCCTCTCGCTAGCGGTATATCACTATACATTTTAATTTCCAACGAAGGCAGCTTTACATCAAAACGTTCGGCCACTTGTTGCGCAATTTTATAAACGTAATGGGATTCGTCTGTCGGTAAACCTTCTAAACATGCTCCATCATGCACAAATTTCCAAGAGTTACTTTGAATAGGTTGTGCCTCAATAATAAGATATTTATTTAACGCCATACCCACAGAATCAAAACCACATCCAAGATTCGCCGTTGAAGCGGGAACCTTTAAAGTTAATTTATGTTTAATCATTGCAACGCATCCTTAATATATTGAATGATACTGGCTTTATCATTTGGCAAGGCTTGGATAGGATTTT
Organism: Staphylococcus sp. 11511212; assembly: GCF_011394755.1. Lineage (NCBI taxonomy): Bacteria > Bacillati > Bacillota > Bacilli > Caryophanales > Staphylococcaceae > Staphylococcus > Staphylococcus sp. 11511212. The sequence goes on from NZ_JAANBQ010000003.1 coordinate 476,354, forward strand.
CAAGTAAATTAATCGCTGTATCTGGATCTTTAAGTCCGTTCCCTGTTAAAACTGCTACAACTTTTTGTCCTTTAACCAATTTACCTGCACGGTGTAATTTTATCAAACCTGCGATAGATGCATTGCTTGCTGGTTCACTAAAAATACCTTCTTTTGACGTCATGAGTTGATAAGCTTCTAAGATTTCATCATCTGTAACTGCATCGATTAACCCGTTCGAGCTATCTATTGCATCAATAGCTTTATCCCAACTAGCAGGATTCCCAATACGAATTGCCGTTGCGATTGTTTCAGGATTTTTAACCACCTTATTTTGTACAATAGGTGAAGCTCCTTCAGCCTGAAAACCGTACATGTATGGTAGCCCTGTTTGCTCACGCTCATGATATTCCTTGAATCCTTTCCAATAAGCTGTGATATTACCGGCATTACCCACGGGTATCGCCAATATGTCTGGTGCTTCTCCCTCTAATTGCTCCACGATTTCAAATGCCCCTGTTTTTTGACCTTCGATTCGGTAAGGGTTTACAGAATTAACTAATTCAATATCTCCATCTTGGGCAACTTCTTTAACAATTTCTAATGCTTCATCAAAGTTTCCTTCTATGGACACGATTTCAGCACCATACATCACCGCCTGTGACAATTTGCCTAGCGCGATTTTCCCTTCCGGAATAACTACAATAGATTTTAATCCTGCACGTGCAGCGTATGCAGCTGCAGAAGCAGATGTATTGCCGGTAGAAGCACAAATCACAATTTTACGTCCTTGTTCTTTCGCCTTTGTTACAGCCATCACCATTCCACGATCTTTAAATGAACCTGTCGGATTAGCCCCTTCATATTTGACGTATAATTCAATACCTAACATTTCAGACATTGCGCCACAATAGATTAAGGGTGTATGACCTTCATTCAATGACACGTGTGGTGTATTTTCATCTACAGGTAAAAAAGAACGGTATTCTTCAACTAAACCTTTCCACATTTTCATAGTAATCAAGCTCCTTCAACTGGATAAATTTTCGTAACGTGATACCCTTCCTCAGCATCAATATAGCTTTGAGGATGACTGTCTAAACCCCCGATAATTAATGCCACAGTGTGATCATTGATTTCTGCGACTTTCAATGATTTATGGAATGGGAGGCAACCTTTGATGACGGATTCTATTTGTTTTAAAGAAACTGAAGGTGTATCTACTACAACATAATAACTTTCTTTTTCTATTATGGAAATAGGTTCATTACTATCCATCATTTCTTTTGTTTGTTCTGTTTTCAATTCAAAATGGGGTGGTAATGTATGTAGATCTGATTCGAATTGTAATGATACATTTAGTAAATCACTGACAACTGCACTACCTGTAGCAAGACTTCCTGCACCTTTACCGTAAAACATCGTTTCTCCTACCGCATCGCCCACAACATAGATAGCATTATATTCATTTTCAACAGAGGCTAATTGATGCTCATTAGCCAATAAGGTTGGTTTAACAGAGGCTTCTACACGACCATTCGTATAGCTCCCCTTACCGATAAGCTTAATCTTGTATCCTAATATTCGTGCTGCCTCAATATCTTGAGGTGTCACATTTGAGATGCCTTCAGTTTCGACATCTTGCAAATTAATGACCTGATTAAATGATAAATAAGATGTAATCACTACTTTTCGGGCCGCATCAATGCCTTCAACATCATCAGTTGGATCAGCTTCAGCAAACCCTAAATCTTGTGCTTCTTGTAACGCGTCCTCGTAAGCACTTCCTTCTGCAGTCATTTTTGACAATATGAAATTTGATGTTCCATTAAAGATTCCCATAAATTCACTAATGTTATTCGCGTTCAAACCATTATTAATCGCATTAACGATTGGAATTCCTCCCGCCACACTCGCTTCATATTTTAAAGCGACCGCATGCGTTTGTGCCAAATCTTCAAGGTCACGTAAATGCACTGCGAGCAAGTCTTTATTTGCTGTGATAACATGCTTGTTTTGTGTTAATGCTGCCTTTAGCCAATCAACAGTAGGCTCAATTCCTCCCATAACTTCGATAACAATATCAACTTCAGCGTCGTTTAAAATATCTTCTACGTTTTCTGTGAGATGGTATTTTTGTATATTAATAGGACGATTTTTATTTTTATCTCTTACTAGAATATGTTTGATTTGAATATCTTTTTGGATGGTATCTTTAATTTGTTGGTGATTTTCCTCTATAATTTTGACTACACCTGAGCCAACAGTGCCTAATCCTAGTAATGCAACATTCAGTTGTTTCATAAAAAATCCCTCCGTATTAATCTTTCGATATGTGTTGTAATGTTGAATTCTATGTAAATATGGTTTAGTATAAGTGCATTAATAAAGTTTGTAAAGTTCTAAAAATTTAGAAAACACAGACTTAGTTGGACTATGAGAATAGTTTATACTAAAAATGATGTTAATCATGAAAGAAAGGTTGTCGAATGAAATGAAAGTATCCAAATTTGGTGGTAGTTCTGTTGCAACTGCTGAACAAATCATAAAAGTGTTAAATATCGTAAATAGTGATGATGAAAGGCAAATCGTAATTGTTTCTGCACCCGGTAAAAGGCATCAAAACGATACGAAGACGACCGATCTTTTAATTCGCCTGTATGAAAAAGTCATTAGTGATTTAGATTATTCACATAAGAAAGGCGAAATTTTAGAACGCTTTAATGATATTATAAAGGGTCTTGATTTAAAAACCAATATTTTAGAGGAAATTGACAGAACATTAGAACATCTTATTGAAGAACTCAAAGATCAACCTGAACGCTTATTAGATGCATTAAAGTCCTCAGGGGAAAATTTCAATGCCCAAATCATCGCAGCATATAATACACAACAGGGCTTTCCAACAAAATATATGTCTCCTAAAGATGCCGGAATCATCGTCACTGACGAACCAGGTAACGCACAAATACTTGAAACTAGTTATGATAAAATCAATACTTTAAATCATTCAAACCATAAAATTATCATTCCTGGCTTCTTTGGCTATTCCGAACAAGACAATATCGTCACTTTTCCAAGGGGAGGATCAGACATCACAGGTGCTATTATTTCACGCGGAGTAAGAGCTAAATTATATGAAAATTTTACGGATGTGTCTGGTATTTATCGTGCCAATCCAAATGTGATTCATGAACCTGAGATTATTAACGAAATTACATATCGAGAAATGCGAGAATTGTCTTATGCAGGTTTTGGGGTATTTCATGACGAAGCTTTACAACCTCTTTATCGTTATCGCATTCCAGTCGTCATTAAAAATACAAATCACCCAGAAGATCCAGGAACATTTATCTTACATGATCGTGAATTTGATCGAAAAAAAGTTGTCGCTGGCATCAGTTGTGACAAAGGATTTACGAGTATTAACATAAAAAAATATTTAATGAATAGACAAGTTGGTTTCACAGTTAAAATATTAAATATTTTAGCTGAAAATAATATTTCTTTTGACCACATGCCATCTGGAATCGATAATATTAGTATTATCATGAGAACTGCTCAAATACGAGGTAAGGAACAAAAAATACTAGAAGCCATTCGCCAACAATGTGATATTGATGAACTTAATATTGAACAAGATTTAGCGATTTTGATGGTTGTTGGAGAAGGCATGAGTGCCACTGTCGGAACGGCAAACAAAATAACTACCGCTTTAGCAGATGCGAATATCAACTTAAGAATGATTAATCAAGGTTCTTCGGAAATATCTATGATGTTTGGTATTTCGAATGATGATGCAGAAAATGCTGTCAAAGTTTGCTACGATAAATGCTATGATTAACTACTTGTGATAAATGAAAAAATTAAATATTCCGTATGACTTAACAAAACAAACCACCCGTTCACACGGGTGGTTTTGTCTGAAATTCAAATTTATGGGTCCTCCAATTTGCTTTATAGAAAATTTTAAAACGGATATCCCCACAACCTGTTTATTTTGAACTTCTTTCTTGTATCACTTTTCTTAAACGCTCTTCGCCTACAACAGTCTTCAACGTGACGAATTGGAAATAACTCATACGATCTATTAAATGTCTAATATACCTAACTTGTTGATCGTTTATCGTGTCATACAAATGAAACATTAAAATAATTTCAGGCTTAATAAAGTCGACATTCCATTTTAACGAGTGATAATAAATGTGCTTTTCCGGGATACGAATCTGGTTATCTAAACGAAAAATCCATTGGTCATCGTCGACATCATATATGCGAATTTTCAAGATACATTGCGTCCCTTTTTTAACAGCGATGAAGTAAATTTGATTTAATTCAATCTCATCTTTATGGATACGTTCACCGTTTTCATCAATTCCCTCGATTTGATAAGTTTCAGGAATGGCATCAAGAACAGTTAATAAATGTTGCCGTTTTACACTAATCGCTATCTTTTTGGATATATCTAATTGATCGTTTAAAAACAATTCTGTTGCAACATCACCATAAAATTTAAAATATTCTGGAACACGTGCGATTAGAATATCCATTAATTCTCTTGTCATATGTTGTGGTTTATTGTTCATCTTCATGCCCTCCTTTCTGGAAACCGCTTACATCACATAGGTCATTATATTAAAAAGTAGAATAATAAGCAATGTATTGAGATGTGTTAACTTGGAAATCTATAAATTGTTCAATTTTGATACAATTCTTCGTTAAATATTTGAAAATGGGGACAAAATGTCATCATCGAAATTAGTGAATCATGACGACAATGAACAATTTCTTTTAAAATATAAAAGCTATAATTTTAATAGTCAAATGCTATAATTTTATGACTTTTAATTTACTTTTTAAACACCCACTCTAAATTCACCCCCTTTCATCTTGATTAAATATTTTTTATTATTTTATTGATTATATATTTTAATACCGTTAAAATGATAAATGATTCAACCAAAACTGCTTTTGTGCTATATTAAAATTTTTTCGTTTTTGTTGCACATTTCTAAGAGTATTCCATTGAAAAGTATAAAATTTTTAATATAATATAGTATAGGTTCTCAAAAAGATTAGAAAAAAGGAGTGAAATAATGACTAAACAATACGATTTAGATATTAATAAGGTTTTTTTTCTACGAGTCACACCGTAAAAAAATAATAAGTGAACTAAAAAAACGACATAATTTGAAATTAAATGACATTCTGTTTTTACATCATCTTAAGACAACTGAAAGTCGCCGTATTTCCTTACATAAAGTTAAACAATCCATCGATTTTAGTCTCATGGAAATACATAAATCATTAACCGCTCTTACTGAAAATGGAATCATTGGTAAAGAACGCTCAACAGAAGATGAACGTAAGGTGTTCATTACTATTAATGATGAGCAAGAAAAGAAAATGACTGAAGTTCTTGCTAATTTTGAAATCCTTATTAAAGATATCGTACAGTCATAACTCGATAATTTAATGTATATAAAGAGAGTAAGAATAACCCAATTTGTTATTTGGGTTTGTATCTTACTCTTTATTACTTTTCTTCAAAATAATACGTTGTTATAATGTTTGCGCTATTTTAGAATACGTACAACCAAATGAATAAAAATATCATTTTAACAGTAATAAACACTAGCCTTCGTTAATAGATAGGCTAGTGTCTCTTTTATCTTTCCCAAATATTTTTTTGTTGCTTTTGAGCTTCTTTTTGTGCTTGCTCAATACGAATTTGATATTTATCGTTTGGACGATAAAACTTCGCACGTGCCAAGCCTTCTTTAACAATCTTTTCATTATACATTTCATTTCCAAGCCATACATAAGCTAAAGTTCTACCATAACGGTCTTTTTCTTCACGATCGTATTCTAAACGTACATTTTGGTTAGTCAAATGTTGTTTTGTATAATTTGAAGCGGCCTTACCATAGGGTTGAACGGGTGTATTAGGTTTGACTGTTTCTGGTGTGTCCACACCAATTAAACGAACCCTTGTTTGTTCACCGTCTTTATCCACAATAATTGTATCACCATCTATGACACGCAAGACTTTATAAGTCTCTCCATTCGTTTGTCCGCTAGACGCCTTAAATGGCCCACTATCTGTCATATATTGAATTGACAGAACAATAATTGCAACAATAACTACTAAAATTCCAGTTGTAATTTTTTTCATATGTCCACCCTTTTCTTATCGTCTCATCTATCATAATGAATTTGATGAGACAGGTCAATCCAACTCAAATCGAAAATTTAATAAGAATCTCATTTCATTCTTTAGGAGTAATGATATAATTTAATCAATAGGAGTGAAAATAAATGAATACATTACGTGAAAACAGTCTTTCTATCATTATAATAATTTTTGCGATTGCGCTTGGATTTTTCTTACAACATTTTTATCATTTACCCCTCATAGCTGGCGCTTTTATTGGCGTATTATTAGGTGTGTTAGGTGGTTTTATCATACAGTTGATTAAAAGTAAACAAAACAAGTCCACCGATAAAAATGACAATCCCCCAAAATGATACGTGATACATTCCTAAATATCACTTTTTAACAAAACGCAAAATTGCGATTCAATCAAAAACGGGAGTTGTTAATTAAGAATTGCAACTCCTGTTCTTATTTAAATCCACCCTGCTTCTTTCGCTTTCTTCCAAGCATCAAATCGATTTTCTGCTTCTAATTTATCTATAATTATAGAAGCATAATTTCTCACTGTCCCTTCAGATAAGTACAATTTATGAGCAATATTTTTAAGACTTAGCCCTTCACCAATTTCCATTAATATCATTTGTTCACGATGTGTTAGCGGATTCTTTTCAGTAAAATAGCGCGTCATCAATGCTGGACTATACGTTTTTTTATTTTCAAGCGCGCTAAAAATTGTATATATTAAATCTTCAATGGGTTGTTCCTTTAAAACAAATGCATCCACGTCGTTTGCTACAGCTTTTTCAAAATAACCTGGTCGTTTAAATGTCGTTAGAATAATGACTTTAACATCATAATGTTGTTCACGAATTAAACGGAGGACTTCCAAACCATCCATTTTTGGCATTTCTATATCTAGAATAACGACATCCAGTGATAATAATTTTATATGGTTCCAAGCATCTTCTCCATCTAAAGCTACGTGTACAACTTCTATTCGATGATCGAGTTCTATTAACTGTTTCATTGCATCAGCCACCATTTTTTGATCTTCCGCTAGCAATAACCGAATCATTTAATGTACTCCTTTTGAAAAGTCATATCTAAAAGTAATCCTTCTTTATTTGAGTGGACCCCAAGTTCACCCTCTAATTGTTGAACACGTTTCTTAATACTTTCTAATGTTGGAATTTCTTTTAGCTTCATTCCATTATCTTGAATTCTAAGATTTAATAAAGTGCCACATTCTGAAATGGCCACTGTCACGCAACTTGCATCTGAATGTTTTATGATATTATTTATGGATTCTCTTAAAATCATTGCTAAAAGTGTTTGGTTCTCTTTTGAAATGTAATGGATATATTCATTGGAAAAATAGACAAATTCAATTTGTGCCTGTTTTAGCAATTGGTTAACACGTTGCACTTCTGATTCAAAAGTGACCCATTGTACATTTTCAACAATTAAACGGACTTGATTGAGTGTCTCAGTTGAAATTTGTTTAATTTCTTTGATTTGATTCACAGCTTGATTAGATTGTTTTTCAAATAATTTTTCTGCGAGATTTGCTTTAATACTAATACTCGCGAATACATGTCCTAAAGTGTCATGAAGATCTTGAGCAATCCGTTGTCGTTCTTGGTCAGCTACAAGTTCTTCAATAATATCCTCTTGTCGTCGAATTTTGGCTGTTAAATGATCTTTTTCGACGTTTCTAATATTGACAACAAAACAAATCACCAAAATGATTTCTATAACTAATACATATAATGTATATTCACTATTAAAATTCAAGGTTAATCCTAATATGAGTATTAAAGTTCCGAAATAGATCGTCATAATTAACTTTGATAACGCTTCGTAAAATTGCATCGGTAAATAATAGGTCAAAAATACGAGTAAAATAACTGTTGTCGGATTAAGGAGGAAAGCTAAACCTAGAATACATAGACATTGTATTAAAACTAAAATTTTTAAATTTTTATCTAACTCATCCAGAGTGTATATTGAAAGTAGCACTGTTGTTATCATAATAATACTCCATAATCCAAAGGCAACTAACGATGAATAAAGTTGTTTGTGACTTATAATTGCAACGAGTGGGATGAGTAAATACGTTAAATGAACATAAGGGTATCGTTTTAATCTTTCTTTAAATGTCAATGTCATCTCTCCATTTGTGTCGACAGATAATGTTGAGTATTATCATGATTATACTAAAAATGAAAAGCTTTAACATAGATAACCATAAAATTCCACCATGATTTATATAATAAATGACAACATGTCGCATATGGGTGGTCGGTACCCATTCTGAAAGCATACGAAGCAAATTTGGAAATCGATCTAATGGTATCCATAACCCACCCAAAAAAGCTAAGATGAAGTAAAGGCAGTTGCTTAACGCAACAACTTTAGAAACATCCTCAATTAAACTTAAGAGATACGCAAAAGGATACAATGTCATTAATACTAAGTTAATAATGACAAACATTCCTACCCATTGCTGTAGGCTAAGACTCACCCCATTTAAAGTGCCAGTCACGAGCAGGACACTTGCCCCTATGATAGATAAAGAATGCGTCTTTAACGACTTGCTCAAAAAATACGTATTATACGATACACGGGTATTAACGAATCTTTTAATCCATTCTAACTGTCTTTCAATCGCAAGTTCTTGTGGAAAAAGGATTAATACAAAACTCATCGCACTATATAAAGCCATAGAAATCATATAATTCTGTCTAAATGCCAAGCCTTTTAACACATCATCATTTGGGAGTGCTTGTATAGAAATAAGATAAAAACAGAAAGGCAGCAATATGAACATAGCTAACATAAGCTTCTGTCTACATAATCGCTGAAATTCAAAAATCAGTATAGGAAGCATTTTAAACCTCCTCCTTTCTTAATAGCAGTTTTATCATCTTTAGAAAGTGTTCATTTGCCATATCAATTTAATTTTTCCATTTTCTAACATGTAAATTCGATCACAAAAGGACTTTAATTCCTCAAAATCATGCATAATAATTAATATGGATGTTTCTGGTTTTAAAAAGGTTTGGATAACCTTCCAAAATTTACTTTTAGTTTTTTCATCCAAGTGATTTGTGGGTTCATCTAAAATTAAAAAGTCGGGGGTTTTAGATAATGCTAGCGCAACATCTAGCATTCGTTTTTGTCCTCCTGAAAGTTGATGTATGAATTGTGATGTATTGTCTATACTACATATCGTTTGTAACTCACTGAGCGTCAAGCTTTGGGAATTGAGTCGGTGAAAAAGTTGCAACACTTCTCTGACTTTTATATAAGGCGGAAATTGACTCGTTTGATATAAAATGGCCTTTTTCAATGATGATTGCCATAGAATCTCACCCTTTGTATAAGGTTTCATCCCCATAAGAATGTCCAAAAGTGTGGATTTACCTGTACCATTTTCTCCAATTATCCCTACTTTTTCGCCGGCATGAATTGAAAAAGAAATTTCATCTAATATCTCACATTCACTGATTTGGTACGAAAGATTTTTAACAGATAACATCTCATCCCTCCTTTTACTATAGTTTAGAACATCTAAGGGAGACTTTAATGTCTAAAATGTCATTGACTTTATATGACATTTGTCATAAAAAACGAAATTAATGATAATCAATTATGAACATGACGCGGCACATTCACTTTTCGGAATAAACACTAAAAAAACTAGGTTGACTCATACTTCAACCTAGCTTTCTTCAACATTATTTTCTAATTTCTTTTGATACAGATACAATTTCTCTGCCGTTGTCAGTGTTAAATCACTCACCATATTCTTCTCATTTCTAAGCCTTCCTATTTTGGCACGACTTACACCTGTTTCTTTTTCAATTTGATACGAAGTTATATTTGAGTTCAACAATTTCAAGATACTTTCTTGAATCATATAGAAAGTGTTCATATTGCCCACCCTTTCACCATCATTTAAAAGAGCAACAAGAAATTTCATTCAATTTAGCATGCCGAACTGTTAAATTTCGAAGATTTTTCAGAAAAACAACCTTATTTTCCTGAAATTACAGACAGTTATGAATGAAATTCATCTTAATAGATCATATCGCTCATATCTTTAAAATTTTATTCTATACTATCATTAAATAATTAATGGAGGTGATAAACATGTTTATCATTAGATTAATTAAAAAAGTTATTGAATTCTTTAAAGGGTTATTTAAATAATAGCCTTTCAAGCCTCTTCTTAACGGTTGGTGGGCCAACTCACTAACCGTTAAGCTTTTTCATTTTATCCAATATTTTTTCGAAATAATGAAAATAACGATGATATTAGTCATGATTGTTAATAATGACAGTATTGTAGAATTTTCTTGCATTTAAGGACCTCCTCCATATTTATTTAATTTCTCTCTTTTAGATGACACTCAATCAATTGAAAGAATTAAGTAGCTTTCGCAAAACTATGGCCTCTACTTTATCATGCTCTCCTTGCACTCTATTATAATCATGTAAAATATTATACTACACAATGTAAATAGTCAGAATTATGGTTCTATACTTTTAATGGTTGGTGAGTTCTTCACTAACCGTTATTTTTGTTTTAAATACAAAAATAGCACAAATATCTCTTTAATTGTAAGTGCCTAAACAAACTAAGGAGAGATATTCGTGCCTATATATAAATATATATCAAAAATGATTGAAATGGAGGTTCCAAATGTAAAATTCACTCAATGCTAAGCATTAAAACTTTAAAAAAATTCTGTCATTATTCTATGTTGGAACTTTCCACATTTATACTTAATGCTTTCTTCTATCAGATTTCTTATCAGAACTAAATATAAATAAGACAAAGAAAGCAAAAGGAATAATACCAAATGATCTAGTTATGATATCGTAGTTCCCTGTTATTTGTGGCAAAATAAAAAAGGCAAGAGCTGTAACTATAAGTAAAAATAAATATATCTTTCTTTTCTTATTCATAATTACAGAACCACTCCAATAAATACTCTTGCTATAACACCTACGATTTGACGATTGAATCCATTTTGTACTAAATATTCAGTTATACCATCAGATAATTTCCCTTCAAATCCAGTCAAATAATCTCAAAATTTATTTATAGATTGATAATGAAGAACAACTAATTCAGTACCTGTTCTTTTTTCTACTTGCTTAACTATGTTATCCCAAGCTTTTTGCCCTACTTTATTAACCACAGCTTTAATAGATTTAGCCTAGCTTTAGCAGTCATTCGTAACGTCTTCATTCACCGGCAGACATTACTACGAAATCAAATAGATTTCTATAATGCTCCCAGAATAGCGAGGCTTTATGGAACAATCAAATAAATGAAGATATTTTTACATCAGTCCGATTTATTATAGAACCATAAAATAAAACCCTCAAAGCCTATGACTTCAAGGGTTAAATAACTTAATATTGTTTCATGTATTGGTCAACTTCCCATTCGCTGACTTGCGTACGGTAGTAATCCCATTCAATTGATTTTGAATTAATGAATTGATGATAAATATGGTCACCTAAAGCTTTTTTAATTGCTTCATTTTCACGCATTGCTTTAAGCGCTGTGTATAGTGTTGACGGTAAATCTTCAATTCCTACCGCTTCACGTTCTTCACGATTCATTTCATAAATATTTTGATTTACCGGCTCTGGTACTTCGAGTTTATTTTTAATACCCTCTAAACCAGCTTGTAAAATCGCCGCTAATGCCATATAAGGGTTTGCCGCTGGGTCTACAGAGCGTACTTCTACACGCGTAGATAAGCCACGTGAAGTTGGAACACGTACTAATGGAGAACGGTTTTTACCACTCCAAGCAATATAACTTGGTGCTTCGTAACCAGGCACAAGGCGTTTATAAGAGTTTACAAGTGGGTTACATACGGCAGTAAAACCACGCGCATTTTTCATAATTCCTGCAATGAAATGGTAGGCATCTTGAGATAATTCCATTTTGCCATTTTCATCAAAGAACGCATTTTCTTTACCTTTAAATAATGATACGTTAAAGTGCATACCGCTACCATTGACGCCAAATAATGGTTTAGGCATAAACGTTGCGTGTAAGTTGTGTTGACGCGCAATTGTTTTAACCACAAGTTTAAACGTTTGAATGTTATCACATGCTGTAATCGCATCTGCATATTTAAAGTCAATTTCATGTTGACCTGGTGCTACTTCGTGATGACTCGCTTCAATGTCAAACCCCATGTCTTCTAATTCTAGTACAATATCACGACGGCAGTTTTCACCTAAATCTGTTGGTGCTAAGTCAAAATAGCCCCCGTGGTCGTTTAGTTCCATTGTCGGTTCGCCTTTTTCGTCTAACTTGAATAGGAAAAATTCTGGCTCAGGTCCAAGATTAAAATCAGTAAACCCAAGTTCTTCCATTTCTTTAAGTACACGTTTTAAATTACTACGTGGGTCTCCGTCAAATGGTTTTCCTTCAGTTGTATAAACATCACAAATTAAACGCGCAACTTTACCTTGACCTGCTGTCCATGGGAAAATAACCCACGTATTCAAATCAGGTTTTAAGTACATGTCAGATTCCTCAATACGCACGAAACCTTCGATAGAGGATCCATCGAACATCATTTCATTATCGAGTACTTTTTCTAGTTGACTTACTGGGACCTCTACGTTTTTGATTGTTCCTAAAATGTCAGAGAATTGCAAACGGATATAACGTACGTTTTCTTCTTCTGCAAAGCGGCGGATATCTTCTTTCGTAAATTCTTGTTTTGGCATTGAATCATAGCCTCCATTTAAATTATTTGAAAAAGCGTGATAAGTCTCCACGGTTAAGCGGAATAGATTCTCGTTGCGGTTTTTGAGTTGTATCTACAAGCATCTGTTTTCTTAAATGCGCTTCCTCTTGATTTAATGTTTCATTTTGTTCTAACATGATTTGTTTAATCCCTTTCATATTAAACCCTTTTTCTAGTAAATGCTTAATTGAAAGTAACGTTTCCAAATCATTTAATGAGAATAATCGCTTATTTCCTTCTGTTCTAGAAGGAAAAATGAGTTCATGTGTTTCGTAATAACGAATTTGTCTAGGTGTTAAATCCGTTAACTTACTGACAACACTCATCGGAAATACAGGCATGTTACGTCGAATTTTATCGTTGTCCATTTCCTACATCTCCTTGATTATTTTGAACTTAACGTAACCATATCATATCTATTCTGACAATACAAAAATATGTAAGGAAACCTGACATAAACTTCAAAAGTACGTCAGGTCTTAAAGGGTTAGATTAAATTTTTGTGCATCATTTCTGTGATAGCACGCGTAACCGCAAGTTTCACGTGTTCGTATGTCAAACCACCTTGAACATAGACTTCATAGGGTGGACGTATAGGGCCATCGGCTGTTAACTCTATAGATGCCCCCTGAATAAAAGTACCAGCAGCCATAATGACATCATCTTCATATCCTGGCATATAGCTTGGCTCAGGACTAAAATGCGCATTAATAGGTGAGTTATGTTGAATACTTTGACAAAATTGAATCATTTGCGCTTTCGTATCAAAGCGCACCGTTTGGATTAAATCCGTTCTTGGGACATTGTATCTTGGTGTCGTCTTCATATTTAATTTTTCTATTAAAAGACTTGTAAATAATGCCCCTTTTAAACTTTGGCTGACCACGTGAGGACTTAGGAAAAAGCCTTGATACATTTCGTGAAGTGAGCCGAGTGACGCTCCTGCTTCTTTTCCGATTCCTGGGGCAGTGAGTCTATAACCACAGCGTTCCACCAATTCTTTACGTCCAACGATATATCCTCCTATTTTAGCTAAACCCCCACCCGGATTTTTAATAAGAGATCCGGCCATAATATCTGCACCAACTTCAATAGGCTCACGCGTTTCTACAAATTCTCCATAACAATTGTCTACAAAGATAATTTTGTCTGGAAAATGTTGTTTAATGTCTTTGATGACGTTTTCAATTTCATCTATATCAATAGAAGGACGCTGGTCATAGCCTTTTGATCGTTGAATGGCGATGACTTTTGTTTTATTATGGATGGACTTTAGAACTTCCTCTATGTGAATATGTCCATCTTTTAAAGCAACATCTTTATATGAGACACCGTGTTCTTTTAAACTTTCAATCCCATTACCATTAATCCCTATGACTTCTAGCAAAGTATCATAAGGGCGTCCAGTAATGTATAAAAGTTCGTCGCCATATTTCAACGTGCTTTGAAGCGCCAATGTTATAGCATGCGTCCCAGAAATGATTTGAGGTCGCACTAATGCATCTTCTGCTTTGAACGTTTCGGCGTAAACCGCTTCAAGATGATCTCTGCCAAAATCATCATATCCATAACCTGTTGTTCCTTGTAAGTCACTTTCTGAAATTTTTACATGTTGAAATGCATCTAGAACACGTGCTTGATTTATAAATGCTCGGTGCTCTATTTCTTTAAAATACGGTGCTAGTTCCGCTTCAACTTGATCTATTAATTTTGTTAAATCTGTCATGCTTTCGCTTCTTTCTAGTTATTTTTATATCCTTTAATATGATACGTTTCCGTTTCTTCATCAAAGTTTATTTCAGTAATTAAAGTATGTCGTTTTAATTCGTAAAGTTCGTGCGCTTGATAGGCTTGGAGTGTAGTTGTATACGCAGTCATTTGACGTTTCAATTGTTCAAATATAAATTGCCGAACGTGCGCCTCATCCTCTTTATTTTTTGATGATACAAATAAAGACGGATGATGACTCACAGGTGATTCGCCATAGCATTTATCTTTTTTATTAAATAAGACCACTTGAGGTATTTCATCCATACTTAAATCTTTAAGCAATTGGTTTACAGTATCGTATTGAATTTTGTATTTCTCATGACTTGTATCGACGACATGAATTAACAAATCAGCACGACGCGCTTCTTCTAGGGTAGACTTAAATGCTTCAATGAGGGTTGTTGGCAATTTTTGAATAAATCCAACTGTGTCAGAAATCACAAGTTGAAAACCTTCTTTAAGGGTCAATTGGCGCGTTTTAGGGTCTAATGTTGCGAAGAGTTGATCTTTTTCATATGTGCCCTCTTCAGTTAATGTATTGAACCATGAAGATTTCCCTGCGTTCGTATAGCCGACGAGCGCAATTTGAAAAATACGATTGTTCTCACGTTGTTGACGGTATCGTTCCCGGTGTGATTCGACTTCTTCAAGTTTTCGTTTGATTTCATTCATTCGCGTACGTATATGGCGTCGATCTGTTTCTAATTTTGTTTCACCAGGACCTCTCGTCCCAATTCCGCCTCCTAATCTAGAAAGACTTTTTCCATGCCCCATCAGTCGAGGAAGTAAGTAATCTAATTGGGCAAATTCGACTTGGAGCTTTCCTTCTTTACTTTGAGCACGTAAAGCAAATATTTCTAAAATCAATTGCGTTCTATCTATGATTTTCACGCCAAAGTAATGATTTAAATTTTTCGACTGTGCTGTCGTTAATTCATCGTTGGCTACAATGACATCAATATCGTGAAATTCGATCGCATCTTTTAATGTTTGGAGTTTCCCTGTCCCCATATAATATTTAGGGTGAACATGCGTTAAATTTTGTGTGAACGTTTCAACGACTTCAAGTTCACAAGTCGCACTTAATGCTTCTAGCTCCTCCATCGTACTTGTAAAGTCAAATGTTGAGTGGAAGGCATTCACCCCAATTAATATTGCCTTTTCTTTTATTTTTTCTGTAGAATAACTTTGTTTATATGTCAAAGTTTCACCTCTCAAATTTCGAAACAATCTCTTGAGTATTTTATCATAGTCCCCTTGTTAAGACTATGTTCTCAGAATATGTTATAGTTTGGATGATAAATTAAAAGATGAGGTGCTTTTTATGAATATTTATGATATCGAAGTAGAATTGTCCAATGGCACAAGTTATCCTCTATCCGATTATAAAGGTCAAGTCATGCTCATCGTGAACACTGCGAGTGAATGTGGCTTTACCCCTCAATTTAAGGAGCTTCAATCCCTATATGAACAATATAAAGATCAAGGCTTCGTTGTTCTAGGATTTCCTTGTAATCAATTTGGGCATCAAGAACCTGGATCAGGCACTGAAGCACAACAAAACTGTCAATTAAATTACGGTGTCACTTTTCCAATGCATCAAAAAATTGATGTGAATGGTGCTCAAGCACATCCGCTTTTTGACTTTTTAAAGTCTCAACAAAAGGGAATGTTGGGGGACAAAATCAAATGGAATTTCACGAAGTTTTTAGTTAATCGTGAAGGTGAAGTTGTACAACGTTTTTCTCCTCAAAAGCAACCCGCACAACTTGCGAGTACGATTGAAGAATTACTATAAGAAAGAAAAAACATCACACCTGTGTTAAACACATGGCGTGATGTTTTTTTCATGCGGGGTCAATTTCAATCGATGAATTGATGCAAGCTTCATTCAATCATTGAAAGACCCCTTTCCAAATGTTAGTTCGTACCTTCCAAGAATGTACTAATTGCATGCTTGTAAATTAAATGGTGTTTTCCTTGAGAAAGAAAGTCTACCACTTGTTGGTCATAGTCTGCAATCGTACCTCTTAATTGAAATCCGTTTGTTAAGAAAACTGTTAATTCTTTCTCCTCTTTCTTAAAGTTTTCTAGGTACGTTTCTTGAATGTCTTGTTTGTCAAACATGCTCATTACTCCTTATCAGTGTATTCGGGCTAAAATATCATCTAGCATTTCTGGAAGTGACATTCTCTCTCTATCTAACCAATGAACGTTTAGTTTGTTTTTAAACCAAGTCAACTGACGTTTCGCATAGTTTCTAGAATGTTGCTTTAACAAATCAGTGGCTTGTTCAATTTCCATTTCATCATGCACGACAGGTATAAGTTCTTTATATCCTATTGCTTGCATACTTTGACATGATTCATATCCTAATTCAATTAGTCGTTCCACTTCAGCTAATAAACCTAGAGACAACATAATGTCGACGCGTTTATTTATTCTACGATACAATGTATCACGCGACATTTCTATCCCTAGTAATAATGTATCATAATTTTCAGTTAATTGGTGACTTTTCTTGCGATTACTTAAAATTTTTTTTGTCTTTAGGTAATAAGCAATGGCCCGTTCCACTCTTTGGCGGTTATTTGGGTGAATATTTGCTTGTGATTCTGGGTCAAACGTCCCTAAGTAATCATGTAGTTCTTCATTTGAATAGTTTTTTAAAACTTCCATTTGATCTACAACTTCACGTTCTTTTTCAGGAGAGACCTCTTCTTGTTCAAATTCGTAATTATAGATCACAGATTGAATATATAAGCCAGTTCCTCCAACAATGATAGGGACTTTGCCTTTTTGAGTAATGTGATGAATTAACGGTTTAACACGTTGTTGAAAATCGAAAGCTGTAAACTGTTCATCAGGTGAAAGGATGTCAATTAAATGATGAGGGATGCCTTGCATTTCTTTAGGTGTTATTTTAGCAGTCCCAATATCCATTCCTTTATAAACTTGCATAGAGTCTCCACTAATAATTTCTCCATCAATTTTTTTCGCAAGTTCTATGCTTAATTCTGTTTTACCGCTCGCGGTGGGTCCGACGATGACGATCAAAAAAGGTTTTTCCTTTATCACATTATTCACTCACTTTTTTCTTTATAATTTGACGACTCATCCAGTCTAACATATGTCGCCATACTGTTTCCTTATCTTTTTCAAAAAGAATTTCATGTCTTTTTTGTTTATATAATTGCACAGTAATGTGGGTAATACCACCTTTTTTTAAGATTTTACCTAACCGTCGTACGCCTTTACCATTGTCACCGAATGGATCTGCTTTTCCCGAAATGAGCAATATAGGTAAGTCAGAACTCATTTTAGAAATTTCATTTAACTGTGCTGTTTTCATCATCGTTTTCATTACACTATAAATTAATTGATTGGACACTAAAAATCCTGAATAGGGGTCATGGACGTAAGCATCCACTTCATGTTCATCTGAACTAATCCAGTCACTTTCAGTTCGAGTGGGTTTAAAACCTTTATTAAAGGACCCAATGACAAGGTTATTCATCCATTGCAAACGACGCTTCTTTCCTGTGACTAAAGTGATGATTTTCAACATAAAGACTAATAATGTGCCTTTCCATTGCGAGAAGAGACCTGTGCCTGTCAAGATTAAACCATCCATATCCTTTGGGTAGAGCTGAACGTAACGACGAGCAATAATTGAGCCCATTGAATGTCCTAATATGATATAAGGTAAGTGATCATTCAACGTAGGTTGAATCGTTGTTTTAATTTCATGAGCGTCTTTCACGACTTGTTCGATTGAATCAAAATGTCCGCGTAACGTATTGATTTCTTTACCATGGCCACGATGATTATGACGAATCACATGATATCCCTGTTGATTCAATTGATGTACGAGGCGATCATAACGCTCCATATGTTCTGCCATTCCATGAAAAATATGAACAATACCTACAGCATCGGTACTCGTACGGTCAATCGTCACCTCTAACATTGTATCGTCAGACAAAGCCATTTTCATGGTTTCTTTTTTTACCATCAAAAATCCACCTTTCAGTACAGTAACTTTGATTACACTTTACCACAGAGATACTTTGGAAACACGTGCAACGTATTTGATACAATAAAGAAACTTTCTTTTTTACATGAATACATTAAAAAGTGGAGGTTTAACTATATATCCCTCATTTTTTAAGCAATCCTATTAAAGTGATGCTTCCTTTTTAAATCATATAAAATAACGGGGAGGATTTATATCCTTACCCCGTTGTTTTCTGCATTTATTCATTTAGTCAAATCAATTTACTTCATTTTATTAACATCTATCTTAAGCATTTGCACTTTGATGTTGACCATGGATAGCATGTGTAATCGCATCTTCTAATTCTTGTTTATATACAGCTTTAGTATTATCGTCATAACCGACTAAATCTGCTAAAACGTCTGTAACGATATCTTTATATTGTTGTACCATAGCAATGTCAAAGTAGAGTGCGCCTGTACGACGAATTAAGAAATCAGTAGGTTTAACGACAAGTTCATTTTGCACTCCATATAGAAGTTCAACATAAATTTCGAGTGGTAAACCTGTGTTTTGATGTTGTGCTGCTTGTGTTAAAGCGAATAATTCATCCACATTTGAACCATATTTTTTAGCTAATTTACGTGCAAGTGTTTCATCTAAATTATAACCTTTAGCAAGTTTAACTTTTTCTTCAATAAATTGATTAAAATTTTTGCTACCGCCGACATCTCCACCGGAAATTTTAATATTTTTTGTATCCGCAGGTTTGAATGTCAATTTATATTCTTGTTTTAAACGTTTTGCAACACGCTCAACGATTTCGTAAGCCATATGGCGATAACCTGTTAACTTACCTCCGGCGATTGTTAGAAGACCTGAGTCACCTTCCCAAATTTCATCTTTACGTGAAATTTCAGATGGGTCTTTGCCTTCTTCTAAAATTAATGGTCGAATACCTGCCCAAGTCGATTCAATATCTTCATCTTTAACATTTACAGTTGGGAACATGTAGTTAATAGCATCGATTAAATAATCACGGTCTTCTTGGTTTACTAACGGACTACGTTTGTCATTATTATAAAAAGTATCCGTTGTTCCTACGTATGTTTTTCCTTCACGTGGAATTGCGAAAATCATACGACCATCATTTTCAGTATCGAAATAAACAGCTTGATGTAATGGGAATTTAGATTCATCAAAAACAACATGAACCCCTTTAGTTAAGCGTAACTGTTTATTGTTTTTTGAGTAATCATTACTGCGCACTTCATCTACCCATGGGCCTGTAGCATTGACAACTTTTTTACCTTTAATTTCAAATTTTTCATTTTTAATGCGATCAATGACAGAAACACCATTGACTTTGTTTTTATTGTCATATAAAAATTGATCTACTTTAGCATAGTTGATAATATCTGCACCTAAGTCGGCTGCTTTTTTCATAACTTCAATTGTCATACGCGCGTCATCTGTGCGGTACTCAACATAGTAACCGCCACCTTTAAGTCCATCTTGTTTCACAAGTGGTTCTTTATCTTTAGTTTCTTGTACACTTAACATACGTTTACGTTCAGATTTTTTAACACCTGCCAAACGGTCATACATTGCAAGACCAATTGAAGTTGAGAATTTGCCAAACGTACCGCCTTTGTGCATTGGTAATAACATCCACTCTGGTGTTGTCACATGTGGTCCATTTTCATATACAATCGCACGTTCTCTACCTGTTTCTGCAACAACTCCAACTTGGAATTGTTTTAAATATCTTAACCCACCGTGAACTAATTTTGTTGAACGAGAGCTTGTACCTGAAGCAAAGTCTTGCATTTCAACTAATGCGACTTTCATACCACGCGCAGATGCATCTAATGCGACACCTGCACCTGTAATGCCGCCCCCTACAATGACTAAATCATATTCCTGATGTTGCATTTTTTCTTTTACTGACTCACGTTGTAACGTTGATAAACGTCCCATAATTACGCCTCCTAATATGATAAAAAGAGAGACTCCGCCCATATACTTTACATAAAGTTTTACGAACAAAATCTCTCTTCTTCTCGAGTAATCTATTAACTTAACTACAGTATAGCATACTACCTATGCTTCGTCTAACTTAAAGACTTTTGTCGCTTCAACGGCTTTTTGCCAACCTTTATAAAGTTTATTTGCTTCTTTTTCATCCATTTTTGGTTCGAAAGATTTTTCCAATTTCCAGTTGTTGCTGACTTCATCTTTATTTTTCCAGAAACCTGTTGCAATACCTGCAAGATATGCAGCACCTAAAGCTGTTGTTTCACTGATTTCTGGACGTTCTACAGAAACATTCACAAGATCTGCTTGGAATTGCATTAAGAAATTATTTTTTACTGCGCCACCATCGACACGTAATCCGTTTACTTCAATGCCAGAATCTTGTGCCATGGCCTCAATAACGTCTCTTGTTTGATAACATAGGGATTCTAAAGTTGCACGAATGAAATGTTCTTTTTCAGTACCTCGTGTTAAACCGAAAATAGCCCCACGTGCTTCAGAATCCCAATAAGGTGTACCTAACCCAACAAATGCAGGGACAACATAAACACCTTCAGTTGAGTCTACACGTTTAGCATAATCCTCAGATTGTGGTGCCGAATTAATCATTCTTAATCCGTCTCGTAACCACTGTATCGCTGAACCTGAGACAAAAATTGATCCTTCAAGTGCATAGTTGACTTTACCATCAAGACCGTAGGCAATTGTTGTTAATAAACCATTCTCAGAAGCGACTGCCTCTTCCCCAGTATTCATTAACATAAAGCCACCTGTGCCATATGTGTTTTTAATGTCACCTTTTTCAAAACATGCTTGACCAAACAATGCAGCTTGTTGGTCACCTGCTACGCCCGCAATAGGGACTTTTTGACCGAAGAAATGATAGTCAATTGTTTCGCAATAAACTTCACTTGAAGGTTTTACTTCAGGTAACATTGCTTTAGGAACGTCGAGAATTTCTAACAACTCGTCATCCCATTTCAAGTCATGAATATTGTACATTAAAGTACGACTCGCATTAGAATAGTCAGTAATATGAGTACGACCACCGGATAATTTCCAAACAAGCCATGAATCGATTGTACCGAAAAGGATTTCGCCTTTTTCTGCTTTTTCACGGGCACCATCAACATGGTCTAAAATCCATTTTACTTTAGTACCTGAGAAATAAGGGTCAAGGAGCAATCCAGTTTTTTTACGAAATGTGGCCTCATGACCATCCTTTTTCAATTGTTCACAGATAGCTTGTGTTTGACGAGATTGCCATACGATAGCGTTGTAAATTGGACGTCCTGACTCTTTATCCCAAACCACTGTTGTTTCACGTTGGTTTGTAATACCAATTCCAGTAATTTCAGAAGCTTTTACGTTATTTTCATTCAACACTGATGCAATAACAGATAATACTGATGTCCAAATTTCATTTGCATCATGTTCTACCCATCCAGCTTTTGGAAAGTGTTGTTTAAATTCACGTTGTGCGACACCAACGATTTCGCCTTCTTTATTAAATAAAATGGCTCTTGAACTTGTAGTCCCTTGGTCAATTGATAATATATATTTTCCCATAATATGTTTACCTCCCAAATCCACACACATGCTGTTTCAAATGAAATATACCCATAATTTTATTCATGTATGCGTGATTCATTTATTAAATCGCACCAAAGTTTTCGTGCTTAATTTTCTTATTTAAAATGCTACCCACAACTAATGTGCCAATGACAAGAATTACAGCTACTATAGTCCATATGTCAAAACGACCTTGGTAGGCCAATCGATAAATTGCTGCACCTAAAATCCCTCCAGTAATCGGACCGAGAATAGGGACAATCGCATACTGCCAGTCACTTTTACCTTTACCATGAATAGGTAAAATAGCATGTGCAATTCTTGGACCTAGGTCACGGGCAGGGTTAATCGCATAACCTGTTGGGCCACCTAAACTTACACCGATTGCGACAATGAGTAACCCCACGATAACAGGGTTTAAACCATCTGTAAATTTGTTTGTTCCGATAAATAGTAATGCTGATGTAAGGACAGCAGTACCGATAATTTCAGTAATAAAGTTTGCAGTGAAGTTACGAATTGCCGGCGCTGTTGCAAAAACACCTAATTTTGCTTCTTTATCTTCAGTTGCACGCCAATGAGGTAAATATGCGAGCCATGTTAAAGCGCCCCCTACAATCCCTCCTAAAACTTGTGCAATAATAAAACCTGGAACTTGAGACCATGGAAAATCACCTGTAACGGCAAATGCTAATGTCACTGCAGGATTTAAGTGTGCCCCAGAGAAATTACCGACAGCGTAAATACCTAATGTAACAGCAAGACCCCAACCAATAGCAATAACAATCCAGTCTGCGCCTTCACCTTTTGATTTGCGTAAAACGACGTTCGCAACAACCCCGCCACCCATTAACAGTAGCAATGCTGTACCGAGAAATTCAGCTAAGTAGATATTCATTCTTTTTCCTCCCTTTAAAAGACAAAAAGACTCCTTGCCTAACCGTATTACAAAAAAATAACACGTGCGAAGAAGTCTCTCATGTCTCGATTCATCTATTAACTTGTTTTTAATATTACAATTGGATGAAAGCGTTGTCAATCCATTTTCGAGGCAAAATTAATTTATATTCATTTTTTCTAACTCAAAACTCAAAAACTTTCAATTTTTTAACTTATAGAACTGCTGATTCATTGATATATAAATGACCTATCTCTGTTTCAATGGTCGCTTGAATACCATAGGGAAGTGTCGCTTTAGGTTCATTATGACCAAATGAAACATTTCCCAATACGATTAAATCTAAATGATGAATTTCTTTCAAAATTTTCTTGATGGCTTGATGATATTCCTCTTGATATACCCCATCATGTGGACGACCCACGATAAGTCCTTTAATCCGATCAAATATGCCCATTAATGCCCATGTTCTTAACGATTCTTCAAACGACCACGGTTCTGAATGAACTTCACTCGTTTCAATAAATAAAATAGCGCCGTCAAAATGGGCTAGTTTCGGAAAATATCGTGTTCCTCGTAACTTATCTAGTGATTCAAAACAACCGCCAATGAGATGCCCCGTCACGCGTCCCTGTCCATTTAACACTTGAAAAGTTCTTGCAGGTAATTTTTCTCTTTCATAGTGACGTAATTGCTCATCCCATCGCAAACCAAATTTTCTAACGAAAGGTGTTGGATGCACTTGACCGAATGGCTTTGCATTTTGAATTAATTGAAAAAGCGCATCCATCGTGTATGCATCATTGCCACCATTTTCAGCGAAATCTGTCAACAAGGCAGGACCATAAAAAGTCGTTATCCCTAATTGATAGAGGTGGAGGTGTAATGCTGTTATATCAGAATAACCAATAAATATTTTAGGGTGTTGTTGAATGACTTCATCTTTTAAAAACGGAATAATTCTTACAGATTCATTGCCACCAATAGTGCATAAAATAGCTTTAACAGATTCATCCTCAAAAGCAGCCATAAGGGAGGATGCTCTTTCTTTAGGATGGGAATAATTCCATTCCAACCCATTTAATGCATTAGGCATGACTTTTACTTGATAGCCCATATCTTTAATACGACGTATCGCTTCATCTGTACGCCAACGAATCTGAGACTCTCCTGCGAGTCCAGAAGAAGGAGATACAATTGCGATCGTATCTCCTTGCTTTAGTTTAGGTGGTTTTAACATCATTTATTTCCCCCTTTATTCTATTTTTACCAAAGACGCTCTTCGCTTGTGGTCACGTACGTCGCGCCACTCTCAATCGCCTTTTCTATTTCTTCTTCTGTATTGATTAAACCTCCAGCAATCACTTTGACGCCTGTTTCATTATAAATACGCTTAATCACTTTATTAGCAATACCTGGGAGCACCTCTACATAATCAGGCTCAATACGTTGGATAAGTGCGATACTGCGTTCTAACGCTTGACTATCAATGATAAAGACACGAAATATCGTAATTACACCCAGTGACTTTGCTTTTTTAATGATTTTTGTTTTCGTGGAAACAATCCCTTTAGGCCGATAGGATTGGATAATGTATTCACAAGCAAACTCATCGTGACTCATGCCCTTAATCAAATCAATATGCACAAAGGGTTGTAAGTTATTTTGTTCAATTAACTGCATAAGGCTTTTTAAATGGCCAATATGTGTATCTAATAGGACACACGTTTCATAATCCGTGCGAATCAATTTTTCGAGACTTTTTACTGAGCGTATTGCAGGTAATATATTGGGATGCATAAGGGTCCTCCTCTATTGAATACGTTTAAACAAACGTTCCAGTTCGTAATTCGTAAAATTGATAATGATTGGACGCCCATGTGGACAAGTGAATGGATCTTCCATTTCTCTCAGTTGATCTATCAAATCTGCCATTTCGTGATTTTTTAAATAGTGATTAGCTTTGATTGATTTTTTACAACTCATCATAATCGCTAAGTCTTCTCTAAATTTTGCAATATTGAGCTTTTGGTGTTCCAATACGTAATGTACCATATCTTTAATCATTTCTTCGACGTCATCTTTAGGAAACCAAACTGGATAACTATTCACAATGTAATCATGCCCTCCAAAAGGCTCTAAAAAGATACCGGCACGTTGTAACTCGTCTTTATTTTCTTCAATAATGAACTGTTCATCTTTTGTAAAATTGAAAGTGAGAGGAATTAATAAGTTTTGATTTTCATTCTCCACTTCTCCAATTTTATCTCTAAAATATTCATATTTAATACGTTCTTGTGCAGCATGTTGATCTATAAGATACATGCCTTCATCATTTTGAGCGACAATATAAGTGCCATGGACTTGCCCAACGACTTCCATATATGGCACACGTCGTCGAAATGCATTCTTGCTTGTAGGAATGTCTTCTTGAGAAGTTGGCGCCTGATCATTTGAAGTTTCAACGCCCTCATCACTATCTTCCATCGCAGCGAGTACCTCCCGTTGCGTACGTTGATAATCTGTACCTGCAGACTCTTCAATTTGCGAAGACGTATCCGTTGTTGAATTTTCATTTGAAGTCGTCATCGCTGAAGACACCCTAGGTTCATTTGACTCATGTTCCTCTAAATGTTGCGGTATTGCAGAAGAACTATTCGAATTTTCATTGCTTTTCTCTTCTTCTAATCGCTCAGTTGATGAGCCATGCTGATTTTGCGTCGCTTCACGTTGGTCGAAAGCTAATTTTTGTTGTTCAAATTTTTCAAGTACTTTTTTAGGCTCGTATTTGCGACTCAAATCATTTTTAGGAATCAATATTTTATCTTTAAAGGCCGCTTGAATTTTTTCAACGATAAGCGCATATAACTGTTCTTCTTTAGACAGACGGACTTCAAGTTTCGTCGGATGCACATTTACATCCACTAAAATAGGGTCCATTTCAATATTAATATACACAATTGGAAAACGCCCAATCATTAATAAGGTGTGATACCCTTCAACAACCGCTTTGTTCAATACAAAGTTTTTAATATAACGACCATTTATAAAAAGGGAAATGTAGTGGCGATTGCTTCGTGAATGTTCTGGTTTCGCTACAAATCCATGAATGTGATAATCACTCGTATCCCCTGAAATTTCAATGAGATCTTTCGCCACTTTCATTCCATATATTTCTGCCATGACCTCATTTGTACGTCCAGAGCCATTTGTTTGTAATAGCGTTTTACCATCATTTTTTAAAGACATGCGAATATGAGGGTGACTCATTGCCATTCGATTGACAATATCTGTAATTTTACCTAATTCTGTATATAAACTTTTTATATATTTTAAACGTGCGGGTGTATTATAAAATAGTGAAGCCACTTTTATATCTGTTCCACGTTTTGCTTTGGCTGGTTTTTGGTGAATGATTTCACCTTCTTCAGCATAGACTTCAAATCCTTCGACACCATCTGTAGAAGTTTGCAATGTGACTTTAGCCACTGATGCAATACTCGCAAGCGCTTCTCCTCGAAACCCTAATGTGCGTATATGAAATAAATCATCATCCTCAACAAGTTTACTTGTCGCATGTCTATGAAACACAAGTGCTAAATCATCTTGTTCGATACCTGAACCGTTATCTACTACCCGTATTTCTGCAATTCCAGATTCTTGAACTTCAATATTAATCTCCGAAGCGCCTGCGTCGATACTATTTTCTAACAACTCTTTTACGACAGAACTTGGTCGTTCAACAACTTCACCTGCTGCAATTTTATTCGCAAGAGAGGTATGCAAGGTTTTAATATGACCCATTGTCATCACCTTCTATTTATAATTTGTTTTGAAACTCACTTAATTTAACTAATGCTTCAATTGGGGTCATCTGAGATAAATTCAATTGTTTTATTTCTAGTTCTATTTCACTTTGTTCAGACGTGCTCTCAAATAAATCAAAAGTGGCCTGTTCGATTTTGGGTTCTTGTACTTTTGGTGGTTGTGTTTCGAAATCATCGTTTACAACTTCGAGATGTTTCGGATTTACCGATGGTTCAGAAGTTTGCGTTTTGGCATTCGCTTCAAAAGCTTCTAGGATGACTTGCGCTCGTTCAATGACTTGTTCTGGTAAAGCCGCAAGCTTTGCAACCTGAATTCCATAACTATGTTCCACTGCACCTGGTTTAACTTTGTGTAAAAATATAAGCTCTCCGTGATACTCATTTGCCGCAACATGGACATTTTTTAAACTCGGAAGTGCTTTTTCTAACTCTGTTAATTCATGATAGTGCGTTGAAAATAGCGTTTTTGCTTTGGACGTTTCAGCGACATATTCAATCATTGCTTGTGCAAGTGCTAAGCCATCATAGGTCGACGTGCCTCGACCGATTTCATCGAAAATAATTAAACTATTCGCTGTAGCATATTTCAGAGCATTTTGTGCTTCCAACATTTCAACCATAAATGTACTCTTACCTGAAACCAAATCATCCGCGGCACCAATCCTTGTGAAAATTTGATCAAATATAGGTAACGTTGCACTTTGACATGGGACAAATGCACCCATTTGCGCCATGATGCTAATAATGGCTACTTGACGCATATACGTTGATTTCCCTGACATGTTAGGCCCAGTAATTAAATAAATAAACTCATCTTTATCTAAATAACAATCATTCGGAACATAGTCATTATAATCCATGACACGCTCAACAACCGGATGGCGTGACTCTTTTAAATCAAGCGTTTGCGTTGTGATAAATTGAGGTCGAACATAATTATAAGCTTGTGCTATTTCTGCAAAGCTTTGTAAACAATCAAGTTCTGATATCATTTTCGCTTGTTGTTGGAGACGCTCGGTAAATGTTTTGACATAATTTCTTAATTCCGTAAACAACGTATATTCTAATTCAACCGATTTTTCTTGCGCGCCTAAAATCATCGCTTCTTTTTCTTTCAACTCATCAGTAATGAAACGCTCCGCATTGGAAAGCGTTTGTTTTCTTTCATAACCATATTTTTCAGGATCAAATTGTGATAAATTGGCACGCGTGATTTCGATATAATAACCAAAGACTTTATTAAAACTAATTTTTAAAGATTTAATCCCTGTACGTTCGCGTTCTTTCATCTGAAGTTCCGCAAGCCATGTTTTTCCATTTCTTGAAGCATCTAAATATTCATCTAGTTGTGGATGATAGCCTTCTTTAAATAGGCCCCCTTCTTTAACGGACAGAGGCGGTTCATCAACTAAACTGTCTTGTAATGTTTGTAATAAGTCGTCGAGTGGTTCTAAGTCATTAAAATGCGCAATGGCCTTTGAGTCTATTGATTGAAGTAAGGCTTTAATATGTGGAATTTGTGCAATTGAATGTTTAAGTTGAACTAAATCTTTGGCATTGACATTTCCGAAGCTTACGCGCCCAACTAAACGTTCAATATCATAGACTTCTGTTAAATAATTTCTAAGCGTATCTCTTTCTATAAAATGATTTAAAAACTGATCCACAGCGTCATGACGTTGTTCAATATCCTCTTGTTGAATTAATGGGCGATCTATCCATTGTTTTAACCGTCTAGCACCCATTGGCGTTTTTGTTTTATCCATGAGCCATAACAACGTGCCCTTTTTCGATTTCAAACGGATACTTTCTGTTAATTCTAAATTTCGTTTTGCATAGAAATCCATTTTCATATAATCTAACGCTTGGTAGGTGATCACATCTTCTATATGAGATAAATCACGTTTTTGCGTCTCAAAAATATAATCTAACAAAATCTGGACAGCTTGGGCCATCAAAACATTTGAAATGGTATTGACTTTGTAATCTGTTTTTGAGATTGTTTCTCTAACTGTGACCGTTTCAGTAATCATACTAAACTGACGTTTCAAATGGTCTGTTAATGGTGCGTTGACCACAATTTCATTGGGCTGTATCGTTGTCACTTCATTGATCAACGTACTTTCATCTTCAAACTGCGTGACTTTCAATTCACCTGTGCTCACATCACAATAACTTAACGCATAACCCTCGTCTTTTATGAAACTTACAATATAGTTATTTTGAGTTTCATCTATGCCGCCCTTTTCCATTAATGTCCCGGGCGTGACCACACGGACAACTTCACGCTTTACCATCCCTTTCACTTGGCGTGGGTCTTCCATTTGTTCACATATCGCAACTTTAAATCCATTTTGTATTAAAGTCTCTATGTAACCATCTGCGGAATGATAAGGCACTCCTGCCATTGGAATAGGATTTTCTTTTTTGGCATCACGTTTTGTTAACGTGATTTCGAGTACCCGTGAAGCCGTCACGGCATCATCATAAAACAATTCATAAAAGTCCCCTAATCGGAAAAAGAGTAGGGCATCTTGATGCTCAGATTTAATTTGTAAATATTGTTTCATCATTGGCGTGACATTTGTCATTTTTTCACTTTCCTTCTATTTCTCATCTCATAATGTAATTAGTTTAACAGATTTCCTTATCGGACTCGAATCATCGTCTGCAGTTTTTATGTATTTGATATTTTATAAAAAAAGAGATGGAGCCCCCATCTCTTTCATTTATTTTAATTTTCTTTTGGACTTGCTTAAATCCGGTAATTGATTTCGTTTTTTTAAAACGAGTAATAAAATATAACTAAGTGATGCTCCAACACAACTTGATAATAAAAACGTGGCCATTAAAGGTTTAATGGCTAGACTATCAAGGCCAAGTATCCAAGCGAGCGGTATACAAACCAAACTTCCGATAACACCAGTGCCAATCACTTCTCCAATTGATGCGACGAATAAATGACGATTCACATAATAAAATAAGCTAGCTAATAACACGCCAATCATACTTCCAGGAAAAGCAAAGGGCGTTCCGATTCCAAATAAGAGTCGAATCAATGAAGATAAAAAGGCTTGAGCCAGGCCAAACCACGGCCCTAATAGTACCGCACTGAGTACGTTTACAAAATGTTGAACAGGTGTTGCTTTAAACGGACCAATAGGAATGACAATAACTGTGCTCAATACGACATTAAGTGCAATAAATAAGGCAGTTAATGTCAATTTTTTTGTATTCATTGTCTCACTCCTCCTGATGTTGATCTGAACTTGGCAAATTGGAATCTCCTTGCAATCGATGGGCTAATGTATCAATCACAAGATGAAGAATCTCATTGGCTTCTTCTTGTGATTGTCTAAATTGCGTCACTATAGGATAAGCATCAATTTCAGATTGAATGTGCGCAATCGTATCTTCAGATTGACGATACGCTACTGGCTTATCATAATTTTGAAAGTTTACGGATTGTTTTTGATTTTGCTTTAAATCTTTCATATATTCAGCAATTTTCGAATGTTGATGAATTTGATGTTCAATTTGTTTATACTGCTGAATCACTTCTAAAGATTGTAAGTCTTGACTAATTTGTGTTGCCTGACTGAGAATTTCTTGGCGGTTGAACATTAAATCGTCACCATTTTAGGTTCAGCAACACCGACAAATTCCCCGTTTAAAGAAAATTGTTTCGCTTCAGTAATTTTTACATCGACAATTTTACCGATAACATCTTTAGGGGCACGGAAATTCACAAGTTTATTCTTTTCAGTATAACCTGCTAATACCGCTTCATCTTTTTTACTTGCACCTTCACATAATACTTGAACGGTTTGCCCTTCATATTGTGATAAGGCACGTGCTGAATATTCACCTACAAGTCGGTTTAAACGTTGTAAACGTTCTTTTTTAACGTCAGTAGGTACATTATCTTTCATCTTGGCCGCTGGTGTACCATCACGTTGTGAATATAAATACGTATAGGCATGTTCAAAGCCAACTTCTTCATATAAAGTTAATGTTTCTACAAATTGTTCTTCTGTTTCATTTGGATAACCGACAATAATATCAGTCGTTAATGCAACATCTGGAATGGCTGCTTTAATTCGACGTACGAGATCCAAATAACTTTCACGAGAATATTTACGTCCCATGATTTTTAAGACTTGGTTATTTCCTGATTGTACTGGCAAATGAATGTGCGGTACGATGTTTCCACCTTTTGCGATGACTTCAATCATGCGATCAGTGAAATCCCATGGATGGCTCGTTGTAAAACGAACACGTGGAATATCAATTTTAGAAATATCCTCTAACAAATCACCTAAACCATACTCTAGATCTTCTAAATCTTTTCCGTATGAATTGACATTCTGGCCAAGTAAAGTAATCTCTTGATAGCCTTGTCGTGCCAAATCGCGTACCTCATCAATAATATCTTGCGGGCGACGGCTACGTTCTTTCCCTCTTGTAAACGGAACAATACAATAGGTACAGAATTTGTCGCAACCATACATAATATTTACCCATGCTTTAATGTGGCCATCTCTGACTTTAGGAAGGTTTTCGATAACGTCTCCTTCTTTTGACCAAACTTCGACAACCATAGCTTTTGAAAGATATGCTTCTTCTAAAATTTGAGGTAATCGGTGAATATTATGTGTTCCAAAAATCATGTCCACATTTTGATAAGATTTCAAAATTTTATTCACGACAGATTCTTCTTGTGACATACAGCCACACACACCAATTAAACAATCTGGGCGTTGTTGTTTAATATGTTTTAAATTTCCAATTTCACCAAACACTTTATTTTCAGCATTTTCGCGAATCGCACATGTGTTTAATAAAATAACATCCGCTTCATTGACATCTTCTGTAGGTGTATATCCTAATGCTGTGAAAATACCAGCCATGACTTCAGTATCATGCGCATTCATTTGACAACCATAAGTTTTTATTAAAAATGAGCGACCTTTACCCATACCACGGTATTTTTCATCGATTTGGAAATCTCTATTGTAAGCCACTTCTTCTTTTCCACGTTTTTTGGCTTCTTTTAAATTTGGTGGCTGATAGACGTGTTCAAAGTATTTACTGTAATCTTTTTCTTTATCGTTTCGACGCGATAGCACATCTAGCGTGCCTGCTTTTCTTTGTTCTTCATTCACATGCAAAACCCTTTCTGCCCATATATCATTAGTACATTATATTAAAATTTGCGTAAAAGTGCAAAATGAAATTGTCATTCTAATGGCTCGCTTATCACGAGCAACACATCATTGTGTGTATCGCCAATTAAATTTTCTTTAGTCTTCAGCATCATATTTTTCAGTCAATGTCGACATACTTATACCTTCTGGGACATGATAAAATTTCACTTGGCTAATAATACTTTCAACTTCTAATTCTACCATGCGCTCATTCATTTTTTGTATTAAAATGAGCAACTCACTCATATCCCCTTCGACAGTCGTTTCAAGTGGACCTACGCGATAATTCAAACCAGAGGCATCAATCACTGCGATGGCTTCATCAACAAACGGAATGACGTCTTTACCAGGCGTGCTAAGGATTATCTGTATACTCATTAATGTATCAATCATTATGAACACCTCATTTTTAATTTAAAAAGCACTCATTTCTTAAATATTCTAAAATGAGTGCTTTTGATTATTATTATACAAATTGTTTCGTGAAGGATTCAAATTGGCTCGCATCTAGTTCTAAACTTTGATGAGCTAATGGTGTACTTTCAAAATCTTCAATTTGAGATTCATAAGAAGGTGTTTCTGTATCTTGATAAACAATACCTTTAATTAATGAATCATACTCTAAAACAGTTTGAATCGCTTGTTGTTTATTAGAAGTATCATAACCTTCAATCTCATCAAGGCTCGTTAGATGTTCTTTAAACCAATCATACGTGTTTATTTTATTGTAAGTAACACATGGCGAAAAAACATTTACAAATGAAAAGCCATCGTGTTGGATTGCATCTTCAATCATTTTTGTTAATCCTTTAATGTCATTTGAAAATCCTTGAGCTACAAATGTTGCCCCAGATGACAACGCTAATTCAAGCGGTGCGACATTTTGTTCGATATTGCCTTTAGGCGTCGTTTTCGTAATAAATCCGGGTGCTGAAGACGGTGAAGTTTGACCTTTAGTTAAACCATAAATTTGATTGTCCATGACGATATAAGTCATATTCATATTACGTCGTAATGCATGAATTGTATGTCCCATACCGATGGCATATCCATCGCCATCACCGCCAGAGGCAATGACTGTTAAATCTTTATTGGCCATTTTAACACCTTGAGCTAATGGTAAGGCGCGACCATGAATAGCATGGACCCCATAAGAATTCACATAACCAGATAAACGTCCTGAACAACCAATTCCAGTAATTAACGCCACATCTTCTGGCTCAAGACCGACATTCGCCGCTGCTTTTTGGATCGCAGCTTGTACTGAGAAGTCACCACATCCTGGACACCAATTGGGTTTGACATTATTTCTAAAATCTTTAAAAGTTGCCAATTAAACTCGCTCCTTTAATTGATTCACAATTTCTAAACCTTTTGTTTCAATTTCTTTTGGTAAAAACGGTGTACCATCATATTTCGTTTGTTTGATAAGTTTATCACCTAATTGAACATTCATCTTGATGATGTTTGCTAATTGCCCTTGATAGTTATGTTCAACAACGATGACTTTTTGGGCTTTATTCACTGCATTTTGCACTGTTTCTGTTGGGAACGGATGAAGTTGACGTATTTGCATATGCGCTGCAGTGTGTCCAGCATCTTTAATACGTTGTACGCCTTCTTCAATCGCTCCTTTTGTAGAAATAAATCCTATAAATAACACATCTACTTCTTCTTCAACTTGACCTTCTACAGGTGCTTCAATGAGGAGTTGTTCCGTTTTTTTCATTCGTTTATCCATTTGTGCTTGGCGATTATTCGCCGCTTCACTTGGTTTACCTTCTTCATTATGTTCCACACCTGTCACATGATGAATGCCCCCTTTAACGCCCGGTATTGGACGAGGAGAAACACCACTTTCAGTGAGAGCATAACGTTTAAAATAGGCTTTATCGTCAGCCTCTCTCTCGATATCTTCAGTAATTGTAGCACCACGACGAATTTCAACACGTTGATAATCTAAATTTGGCACTGTTTGTTTACCTAAAGAAAGTTGTAAATCACTTAATACAATCACTGGACATTGATATTCTTCAGCGAGGTTAAATGCTTCAACCGTTAAATAAAAAGCATCTTCAGCATCCGTTGGTGCAAGTACAATCTTCGGAATATCTCCATGTGTACCATAAATCATTTGCATTAAATCTGATTGCTCTTGTTTTGTTGGCAAACCGGTTGATGGGCCTCCACGTTGCGTATTGACAATCACAAGAGGGGTTTCAGTCATTCCTGATAAACCAATCGCTTCCATCATTAATGACAACCCAGGACCTGCTGATGCTGTGAAAGCACGAACACCTGCATAATTAGCACCAATCGCCATAGTTGCTGCAGCAATTTCATCTTCTGTTTGAATCACTGTGCCATTCACTTTTGGTAAATTATCTATCATATATTCCATAATTTCAGATGCAGGCGTTATAGGATATGCTGCCATAAAACGGGAGCCCCCAGTGATGGCGCCTAAACCGATAGCATCATTACCTATCATATAAAGATGAGGTGCGCCACTACCTTCTTCAAGAATGAAATCACCTGTGATGTTTTCACGTTGCTCTGACATCACACGATAGCCTTCATTTAATGCTTCAATATTTAATTGAACAACCTTTTCCCCTTTTTTCTCAAACATGTTTTGAATCAACGTTTCAAATGTCTCTGTTTGAAGTTGCATAAGTGCAGCTGTTGCACCAATTGCCACCATATTTTTCATTAAAGGTGTCCCTAGCTCTTTCGCTATCTCAGTAAAAGGCAAAACAATAAATTGCGCTTTACAATCTTCAGGTTTTTCTGGTTTCGCTTTACTGTCAGCTAGTATTACACTGTCTTCACGCATCTCATGATGGTTTAATACAATCGTTTCTTGATCAAATGCGATTAAAATATCTAAATCATCACTAATTGCATGAACAGGTGTAGTAGAGACACGAATTTTATTATTTGTATGGCCACCTTTTATGCGGCTAGAAAAATGTCGGTAACCATATAGATAGTATCCTTTTCGGTTCATCGCTGTCGCAAAGATTTCACCTGTCGATTCAATCCCTTCACCTTGTTGACCGCCGACTTTCCATGATACTTGTGCTTTCATTTAAATGAGCCTCCTACACGTTTAAATTCATTTAATATCATATCAAAATAACCCATGATTTGCCTCTACAAATCATGGGTTTGTTAAAAATTCATACTAATGGACGATACGTTTAATGAAACGGATGATCTTCATTGATTAAAATTCTTGAAATGGCTTTCGCTGTTCCATCTTGCTTTAAATCAATTACCACACCTGACAATACCCCACGTCCTTCATCTGGAACCACGTGTCTTTGAGGGAGACTCGTAATAAAACGTTTGATTACTTCATCTTTATTAATTCCTAAAATCCCGTCATAAAAACCCGTCATCCCTACATCGGTAATATAAGCGGTTTGCTTTGGTAAAATGCGCTCATCTGATGTTTGGATATGTGTATGTGTACCCACAACCGCACTGACACGTCCGTCTAAATACCATCCCATTGCATATTTTTCGGACGTTGTTTCAGCGTGAAAATCAACAAAAATAAAATCAGTTTCTTTTTTCGCCTCTTCAATTAATTGGTCTGCAATTTTAAAAGGGTCATCAATCATGGGCATAAAACTTCTACCTTGAAGATTGATGATGGCTAATTTTTTATCATTTAAATTGATAATTCTCATACCGACACCAGGGGCTTCACTTGGAAAATTAGCGGGTCTTACAAGACGTGTAGCATCATCAATGAATTCATATATTTCCCGCTGCCCATAAGTGTGATTTCCCATTGTCATAAAATCGACACCTTGTCTCAATAACTGTTTATATATTTTTTCAGTTAGTCCCTTACCATGCGCAGCATTTTCAGCGTTCACAATTGTCACTGTTGGACGATAATGTTGTTTTAATTGCGGAAGGGCTTCTTCTAGCGTTTGACGCCCAATTTTACCTACAATGTCACCAATAAATAGTAATCTCATTCAATAAGTATCCTCTCTAATTCAAGCTAAATCTCGCTTGCATCTCTACTATTTAATTTTAACGGGTTCACTGTACATGTCAACAACTCCCATTATAAACACTTGTTACGGTTTGATATATAAGAGACGCATCGCATTCAAGCCGACTAATAATGTGGCACCCATATCTGAAAAAATAGCAATCCATAACGTTAACCATCCCGGTATGACGAGTAATAACGCAGCTACTTTAAGACCAATTGCGATGAGGATATTGATTTTAATAATACGCATTGTTAAACGACTTAATCGGAATGTGTAAGGAATTTTAGTTAAATCATCACTTAATATCGCAATATCCGCTGTCTCCACTGCTGTATCCGTACTTGCTGCACCCATAGAGAGACCTACATTTGCCTTAGCAAGTGCTGGCGCATCATTCACACCATCTCCTATCATGGCAACATGTGTGTACTCACGTTGTAACGATGTCACTCTTGCTTGTTTATCTTCTGGAAGTTGCTGTGCTTTGAAATGTGTGACACCAACCTCATGTGCAATCGCTTTTGCGGTTTGTCCATTATCACCTGTCAACATTTCTAAATGTTGCACACCCAGTTTGAGTAATTTTTGACAGCTGTTAAAAGCTTCTGGACGGATTTGATCGTTTATTGCGATGAGTGCAACAATGCGTGTCTCTTTTGAAACTAACACCACAGTGTGACCTTGCGTTTCATACACTTTAACACGTTCCTGCCAATGTGGCGTCATTTCGGTTTCAAAATATTGTGGTTTTGCCGCCATAAAAGAGGCATTTTGAATCTTGGCCGAGACACCTACACCCGTTAAAGAGTAGAACTTTTGAACGTCTTCATTCAGAGGTAGCGCTTTATCTTGAATATAAGTAACAATTGCCCGAGCGATGGGATGGTCTGACATATTTTCAATCGTTCCAATTTGGCGAAGTAATTCATCTTTGTTGTCTAACTCATCATCAAACTCAATATGCGTGACTTTGGGTTGACCCTGTGTCAATGTCCCTGTTTTATCAAAAATGATAGCTTTAACTTGGCTCAGTTGCTCTAAATGTATGCCACCTTTAATTAAGACGCCTTGTTTTGCGGCATTACTAATACTCGAAATAATCGCTATAGGTGTCGCAATGACAAGAGCACAAGGACAACCAATAACTAAAACTGAAAGGCCTTGATACAACCAAGTATGCCACTCTGCCTGCCATAATAGAGGAGGCAATATCATAACCATAACAGCGATGATAATAATGATAGGGGTATAATATTTGGCAAATTTTTCAATAAGTGCTTGCGCTGGAGCCTGATTCACCTGTGCCTGTTCCACGAGTTGTATCATTTTAGATAAAGTGGTTTCATTAGATTGTTTCGTTACACGAACTTCTAGAACGCCGCTTTCATTTAAAGTTCCCGCAAACACTTCATCACCTTGTCCCTTATCTACAGGAATAGACTCACCTGTTATTGCGGATTGATTAATACTAGAAGCCCCATTGATAATGATTCCGTCTAATGGCACTTTTTGCCCAGGTTTAATATATATGATGTCATTCACATGGATATCTTCTACAGGAATCTCTTCAATCTCCTGTTGATTCATCCGATATGCGGTGTCTGGTGCAATGGACATTAAAGATTTCATGGATTGTCTGGCTTTGTTCATCGTAAATGCTTCTAATGCTTCACTTAATGCAAACAAAATGACGACCACTGCCACTTCGCCCCATTCTCCAATGAGCGCACCACCAACAACTGCAATTGTCATCAAGGAATGCATGTCAAATTCAAAATGAATGAGATTTTTAAAACCTTGGATAAGTAGTGATGCCCCGCTTATTAAAATTGATGTTAAAAATAGCAAAATAGTAATGAGGTGTGTTTCTCCAGCGGTGTATTTTGCAATATAGCCTAGCACAACAAGAAGTGTCGCAAAACAAATAGGATAGTGATGATGATAAAAAGTGATGACTTTTTGCCACCATTTTTCATTCAGAGTGGCACTTTCTTCCTCCGTTTGAACAGCAGTCTTGGTTTCTAACTTCACATCTAAATTTTCGAATGCGCCCGCTTTGTTAAGTTCCTCAATTGTAGGATCTCCCGTCACATAAATTTTAGAGGCTCCAAAATTAACGGTCGCCTTTTCTACTGACGGCAATTGGTTCAATTTCCGCTCAAATTTATTCGCACAATTCGCACATGAGAGGCCCACAACATCATACGTTTTCTGTTGATCCATTGGCAGTCACTTCTTCCTTATGTTCTATAGATACAAGCATAATTTGTCTAATATGTTCATCATAAATGCGATAAAAAGCACGTTTGCCCTCTTTACGATAAGTTACAATCCCGTTGTTATATAGGACACGTAAATGATGTGAGGCATTCGCAACTGTAATGTTCAGTAATGTCGCAATATCGCACACACACAATTCATCATGAATACAAAGCGCATAAGTCATTTTAGCGCGGTTTAAATCGGCAATGCTCTTAAACATTTGACTGACTTCATTTATCGGGGCTTGGTGAATCGCAGCTTGTGCGTCAGAAATTTTTGTTTCGTCAATTGACCATAATTCACATGTAGGTATTTCCTTAACCACTTTTTTCACCTCTTATTCAAGTAAGTATTTGAATATAGTATAATGAAATCAGAATAAACATTCAAGTAAATACTTGAATAATAATTTTTGATTTAAAACATTAAGAGTGGGTAAACTATTAAAAGAAAGTGAATAATGTATATTTTTTATTACTATTTGTTTGCTTTTTCAAATCAATATATAGGAGTTGTAAAATTATTTATGTCCATTTCAATTGATCCCGAAAAATTTGCAGAACTTGTTGTTGGGGCGAATCCTTCTAAAAAAGAGAACCCTGAAGACATTGCGAAAGACAGTATCGATATATATATTCATGCCTATCGTTTAGCAGAAAAATATACCAACATCTCCTCAAATTGTTACGATACTGCAGGGGCATTAAAAGAATTACATGAAACTGAATTGAACTTAAGTCATTAAAAATGCGAGTTTTACCTTATTAGGTCTCACATATAAAAAAGCAATGTTACTTCGCGTAACATTGCTTTTTATTATTTTGCATACTCTATTGCTCTCGTCTCACGTACGACTGTCACTTTGATATGACCTGGATATTGTAATTCATCTTCAATTTGGTTTTTGATGTCTCTTGCTAAACGATGGGCTTTCAAATCATCGATATCCTCAGGTGAAACCATCACACGTATTTCACGGCCTGCTTGGATAGCAAATGCTTTATCAACGCCATCGTAACTTTCAGAAATGCGTTCAAGTCGTTCTAAACGTTTAATATAATTTTCTAATGTTTCTTTTCTTGCACCTGGTCTTGCTGCTGATAGAGCATCTGCAGCTGCAACTAAAATAGAAATAATTGACGTCGGCTCAACATCACCATGATGAGAATGAATCGCATTAATCACTGTTTCAGATTCACCATATTTTTTCGCCAATTCGACACCGATTTCTACGTGACTGCCTTCAACTTCATGGTCAATCGCTTTACCAACATCATGCAGAAGTCCTGCTCGTTTTGCGAGTGTCACGTCTTCATCAAGTTCGGCAGCCAACATACCAGATAAGTAAGCCACTTCAATGGAGTGTTTAAGCACATTTTGACCATAGCTTGTACGGTAATGCATACGACCTAATATTTTAACTAAATCTGGATGCATATTATGAATATTTAATTCAAATGTCGCTTGTTCACCTGCATCACGTATAATTTCATCAACATCTCGACGTGCTTTTTCAACCATATCTTCAATACGCCCCGGATGAATGCGTCCATCAGATACGAGATTAATTAAAGCAGTTTTAGCAATTTCTCGCCGTATTGGATCAAATCCAGATAAAATCACTGCTTCTGGAGTATCATCGATAATCAAATCAATACCTGTCAATGTTTCAAGGGTACGTATGTTACGGCCTTCACGACCGATGATACGACCTTTCATTTCGTCATTAGGTAAATTTACCACAGAAACCGTTGATTCTGAAGTATGATCAGCAGCAAAACGTTGAACTGCGGTTGCAAGTAATTCTTTCGCTTTTTGATTGACTTGTTCTTTTGCTTCGTTTTCTTTTTCTTTAACCAATATTGCAATATCTTGTGACAACTCATCTTCAACACGCGCCAATTGTTCTTGTCGTGCTTCTTCTTGAGTGAGACCGGAGATGCGTTCTAGTTCTTGTTCGTGCTTCATTATTATAGATTGAACACTACTCTCTTTTGCATCTACGTGTTGTTGTCTTTCTTCAAGTTTAGATTCTTTTTGCTCTAAAATCTCATCCTTTTTATCTAAAAGATCAGATTTTCGCTCCAAGTTCTCTTCTTTTTGAAGAAGTCGGGATTCCTGCCTTTGAAGTTCACCACGTCGTTCTCTAAGCTCGCTATCAGCGCGTTCTCTTAGAATTTGGTTTTCTTCTTTAGCTTCAATCAACTTTTCTTTTTTGAGATTCTCTGCTTCTTTATTGGCTTGTTCAATAATATCGTCGGCAGTATTTCGTGCTTGAATCTGCTTTTGATGTATTAAATATTGGGCAATCAGATACCCTACAACAACTCCTAGAATGATACCCAGCAAAATGAGTAAGAGGCTTAATAAATTCACACAAACACCTCCTTTTTCTAGGATTTGGTACTGTATGTCAATAAATCTATAAGATTATAAGAATAAAAATAAGGACCATACAAGTTCAATTGTACGTTTTGAACAATGAAAAATCAAGGTTTGTGCCATTAACCGTCTCAACAAATTTTGATAAATTAGTTTAATTTATCAAATAGAGAAAACACGTTGATTTATTCTAAAATACAAATGTAATGATTGTTAGATTAAATTAAGCAGAAAGTATAAATATGCATTTAATATATACTTTTAAATTCTTTATAAAGAATAAATTAATCTTCCTGTTGAAAAACAGGTTTGTCTATTAACGAAACAGAATTTGAACAATAATATTAGAATTGATGTAGGTGGAGGATAAAATCCCTCTTACCGACGATTTTACTCATTTAAGTCGTTTTAAAATAGCCATCAAAATTTATCTCATCGTAAATTTTGATGGCTTTCTCACTTGAGGTTGGCACGATGCGCCAATCCGGTTCTATTTATATCAAATTGTGTTTTTCATTAAATTGACGATGTAGCGATTATTCGTCAAAAAGTGTTTGAGGTGAATCAGCTTCGTTTTCATCAACGTCGCCATCGAAAATGCCCAACTTCTCACGCAACTTACGATCGATTTCATCTTCAAGTTCAGGATGCTCTTTCAAGAACATTTTAACATTTTCTTTACCTTGACCCATACGTTCACCATTGTAAGAATACCAAGCACCTGATTTATCAACGATGTCATATTCCACGCCTAAGTCTATAAGTTCACCTTCACGTGAGATACCTTGTCCATACATGATATCTACTTCTGCGACCTTAAACGGAGGTGCTACTTTATTTTTAACAACTTTGATTTTTGTACGATTTCCCACAATGTCTTGACCTTGTTTTAATTGTTCAGCACGACGTACCTCTAGACGAACAGAACTATAGAATTTTAAGGCGCGGCCCCCAGGTGTTGTTTCAGGGTTACCAAACATCACACCGACTTTTTCACGAATTTGGTTAATAAAAATAGCTGTTGTATTTGATTTTGAAATAGCTGCTGATAATTTACGTAGTGCTTGAGACATTAATCGCGCTTGTAAACCAACGTGCGTATCTCCCATTTCACCTTCAATTTCAGCTTTTGGTGTTAATGCTGCAACAGAGTCAACGATAATGATATCTACAGCACCACTTCGTACAAATGCTTCTGCAATTTCTAGACCTTGCTCACCATGGTCAGGCTGAGATAAATATAAATTATCAATATCTACACCAAGTGCCTGAGCATATACTGGATCCAAAGCATGCTCAGCATCAATAAATGCTGCAACTCCACCATTTTTTTGAACTTCTGCGATTGCATGGAGAGCAACCGTTGTTTTACCTGAGCTTTCTGGGCCGTACACTTCTATAATACGACCTTTAGGATAACCACCTACTCCAAGTGCATGGTCCAAAGTAACTGAGCCACTTGAAACACTTGAAACACGGCGATCTTTATTTTCTCCAAGTTTCATTACGGCACCTTTACCGAATGATTTTTCCATATTTTTAATTACTGTATCGAGTGCTTTTTGACGTTCATTATCCAATTGAGGACCCCCTATAAATATAGTTTCCTTTAGTATTTATCTCTACTATACATGGTCAAAAAAGAAAATACAAGCATTTTGCGAATATTTGTTCGCTATTCACCAACGCATTATATTTATAAAAGCGAACATTTGTGCTTATTTTTGTGAAAATCACCTGTTCACCCATGATTTTTTAACCAATTCAGCCATTCTATCATGATATAATTCGAACTGCGCTCTCTCATTTGCAAATGTTGGTCTGAAACATAAAAATAAACTACATGTACTGCATTACCTTTTAAAAAGCAAACGTAAACTTTGTTGTTTTCACTCAACAAACTGATGGCCATCTCGCTATCATATAAAGATTGGACGAAATATGCACTTTGTCGTAACCGATTTTCGATTGTCTCAGAGGAATCAATAAAAGCAGAATGATGTAGCATATAACCTTTTACATTCTGTTGGGTATCTACTTGTTTAAGTCTTAAATTTAAAGCCCCTTCTGTCACTCCATC
The DNA here is from genome assembly GCF_011394755.1 of Staphylococcus sp. 11511212. Taxonomy (NCBI): domain Bacteria; kingdom Bacillati; phylum Bacillota; class Bacilli; order Caryophanales; family Staphylococcaceae; genus Staphylococcus; species Staphylococcus sp. 11511212. The sequence goes on from NZ_JAANBQ010000003.1 coordinate 519,329, forward strand.
ATATAACGCTAAAGACTGTGTTGCCTCAGCTAATACGCGTGCTTCAAGTGTTGTGTCATTAGACCCATAATAATATTGTCCTACTCTTTTTAATATCTCATTTTTCACTGGCTCAATTATTTGTTGACACGCTTCGAGCGAGGCACCATTAGCGGTTAAACGAATAGTCACTTCATGAGTCCCAGCTAAAGGCGCAATCGTTGGGTTAGACTGCTCAGAAATTAAATCGGTGAGTTCTGTCTCAAGTTGAGATTCACCAATTCCGGCAAAGCGTAAAACTTCTGAAAAAATAGTCCCATTTGTATGGGAAAAATGAGGCATCATATATTGGTTGACCATCGGTTTCAATTCTTTAGGTGGACCAGGCAGAAGCACAATTTTTTTGTTTTCATTTTCTACAATCATCCCCGGAGCCATCCCCACATCATTGTTAAGCACTTGAGCGCCTTCAATCACCAATGCTTGTTGTTTGTTATTTGGCGTCATCACTTGATGTTGCTCACTAAAGTAACGTTCAATATTTTCTAAGGCAGCTTGATCTATGATTAGCTTTCTTCCTAAAACATCTGCCACGGATTGTTTCGTGAGGTCATCTTTTGTCGGGCCCAATCCTCCAGTTAAAATAATTCCGTCATAATTCTGCATTGCGCGTTTTAACACAGATTGCAACCGCTCTTGATTATCTCCAACAACAACATGCTCTAAAACATGATGCCCCGCCGCATTTAGAACTTGTGATAAATATTGCGCATTCGTATTTGCTATTTGTCCAAGCAATAACTCAGAACCTACACCAATAATACAAACTTTCATACCCAAAATCCCCTTGATTATTTTTTGATAACAAAACCTCTAATGTGTGATGGTGAAAAGGGCAAAAGCCTTCAACACATACTGTGCATTAGAGGTCGATAATCCATTATTTTTTATCTTGTAAGAAAACATCTTTTCCTTTGTAAAAGTACTCAATACCTGACAATACTGTAAAGAAAACACCGATATATAGTAAAACTTGACCTAATGAAAAACCAATCCACTGACTCAAAGGATCACCTAATAGTAGAAAGATAAGTGCCACCATAGTCACGGCAGTTTTGATTTTTCCTAATTGTCCTGCGGCACTTACAAACCCTTGTTCGATTTGTAACAAACGTAAGCCTGTGACTGCAAATTCACGTGCAATAATGATAACTGCAACGACAGAGTTCGTTAATCCTAACTGTACAAGGACAATTAAAGCAGCGGATACAAGCAATTTGTCTGCTAACGGGTCTAAAAATTTTCCCATATTCGTGACAAGTTGCCATTTTCTAGCTAGGTACCCATCCACCCAGTCACTGACTGAAGCTAATATAAAAATGATACCACTAATTAAAAATTCAATTCGAATGGACATGCCACCCAAAAACGAAATGTGTCCCATGCCAAAATCAACTAGTGCAAAAAGCATAAATATTGGGATTAAAATGACACGGAATAATGTAATCTGATTAGGTAGATTCATATGTATTTCCTCTTTTCATAAACTCATTCCATGATTGTTATTATAGCACAAGAGAAAGTATGGCCCAAAGCACACTTGTAACAAAAACTGTTCCTGCAATCAGAGCCAGTAAATATTTAGGTTCTTTGGTTGATGTAGTCAGTGTATAAGCATCAGGGTTTTGATGTAATTGATTTAAGAGTGCTTGTGCATGATTATATGAAGGAGGCAACTCATCTTCATGATCCGCCATTAATGCTTTCGCATCCATATTCACTGCGTGTGCATATTTTTGAATAAAGCCTTTTGCATATTCAGGTTGATTCAGTGCTTCAAAATTGTTATTTTCAAGATGAATTAAAGTTTCTCTTTGAATATGTGTTCGTTTTTCTAATTCCGATAACGTTAAACCCATCCGTTCTCGTCTTCCTTGTAACACTTTACCTATATGCTTCAACTGTGCTCCTCCTTAAAATGGTTTAAATCCATCTCCAAAACCGTCTCCAAAGCCTCCAAAACCGTCACCGAAACCACCAAATTCATCACCAAAGTTGAGATTATTTTTACTTTTCACTGTTTTCTTTTTCATTTCGTCATATTCGATTTTTTGATTTTCTTCTGCACGCAATTCAATAATATAATCAAAATCGTCCATGACGTAATCACTGGCTTCTACAAATAAATCTGGGTGTTCGACCACTTTAACAGAAGGCAATGTCATCACTTCTCGAACGAGTTCTTGATGTTTAGGATTTCTTTCTCTTGCCGTCACGGCCCCATCTATAATATAAACATGGTCTTTATCGTACTCCCCTTTAATTAAAGAACTTCTTACAGTTTGTTTAATTAAAGTCGAGCTAATGAACAACCATTTTTTGTGGGCTGATACACTTCCAGCGACGATAGATTCTGTTTTGCCGACGCGTGGCATCCCACGAATACCAATCAGTTTATGCCCTTCTTCTTTGAATAATTCCGCCATAAAATCTACCAGTAAACCTAAGTCGTAACGTTCAAAGCGAAAAATTTTCTTATCATATTTATCTTGTTTAATATAGCGGCCATGTCTTACAGCCAAACGGTCTTTTAATTCTGGCTCACGTAACACACGTAAAGAGATGTCATCAATTTCTTGTAATAGGGTCTCAAATCGTTTTACTTTTTCTTCACTATCTGATTTGATGATAAATGCGCGACGAGAATTATCTATACCATTAATCGTACCAATATTAATTCCCATCATCCCTAGTAAACTTGAAACGTCACCAAGCAATCCTTCACGGTTAATATTAATCTCGTATTCTAAGTACCACTCTTTTTTTTCTTTTACTTGTGTCATCACTTTACACCCCTATCCCAATGTGTGACATGTTAATGGTATTATACCAAACTAACGGTACCAACCACCATTAATTCGTTGTACTGTTCCAGTGACACTTTTGGCTAATGGAGATATTAAATAGCGACATGTATTGGCGATTTCTTCTGGTTCGATGAGCCGTTGTTGAGGAATGGTTTCAAGAACTGCCTCCAAATCACTTGCCTCAAGTTCTTCTGTCATACGTCCTGAGACAATGCCAGGCGCAATCGCATTCACAGTCACACGTGTTAATGCTAGTTCTTCACTCATTGCTTTAACAAAACCAATTTGTGCTGCTTTCATTGTTGAATAAATCGTCTCGTAGCTCGCCCCGGTTTCTCCCCATATAGAAGAAATGACAATAAGACGTCCTTGTTCACTTTGAATCAATTGGTGAAGAAAATATTGCGTCATCTTAATTAGATGGTAAACGTGTACACGATACATATTATCAAGTTGTATATCGGTCGTATCTTGAAGTAAACCGTACAGACTTTGACCGCTCACATAAATCAGAACATCAATATTTTTAACCTCACCAAACAGCACATCCAATTCTATCGATTGCGTTAAATCTACTTGAATAAACTGGACCGGTTGATGCATAAATTTTTCTTGTAATGTGTCTAAAGGCGTTTGGTGATAGGTCACAACAACTTCATATCCTTGTTCTAACAAATCAGCCACAATCGCTTGCCCGATAGATCCAGATCCACCAACAACGAGTGCTTTCATTACGATTTCATCTCCAAACGACTGTCTACAATTTGCTCTAAATTGAAACGTTTTAAAACCGTTTGATTCATTGAGTCTAAAGAAATCTCCTCGATAATGTCTAATAGTTCAAATAAACTTACACCATCAAAATAGTATTTAGTATACTGATTGGCAATATATTCAGGGGCGTTCAAACTAGACACATACTCACCAATAAACTGTTTTTTAAGCAAATCAAATGCGTGACAATCTTGTATTTTCCCTAGATTATTTTGTAGTTCTTCAAGTAACAACTGTTTTAATTGATCGGGCTCTGTTGTTGCAGATGTAATCAGTGAAAAACTGTAGGTAGGTTCAATCACTGTTTGATAACTAAAAGTATCGTCAATAAAGGCTCCATCTAAAAGTTTTTGGTAGAAATCTGTTTCTTCTCCAAATATAAGTTCAAAAAAGAATGACATTTCAATATCTTCTTTCACGCGTTGAGTGTCTGAAGCGGCATATAAGTTATTTTTAAAACCAAGCATTAAGCGTGGTGATTGAATAGGCATTTCTTCAACAATTTTATGTTGCACGACATGCGTAGGTTCCTCTAAAGGATCTCGTTCAATTTGAGGTTGTGCTTTAATATGTCGTGCGGCCTCATGTTGTTGTATGACTTCCATGATATGTTTTGGCCCTACATCTCCAACGATGAATAAAACCATATTTGAAGGGTGGTAAAAGGTATTGTAACAAAGATACAAGTCATCTTTTGTAATGTCATAAATACTGTCTACACTGCCTGCAATATCTACGCGCACTGGATGTTGATGGTACATCGCACGTAACGTATTGAACATTAGTTTGTATCCGGGCTGTTCTTGATACATTTTGATTTCTTCAGCTATAATCCCTTTTTCTTTTTCGACTGTTTCTTCAGTAAAGTATGGTGTTTCTACCATGTTTAGAAGTCGAATGATATTTTCTTCTAAATGATTTGTTGCACTGAATAGATAACTTGTGCGATCAAATGTTGTAAATGCATTCACTTGTGCATCATGTTCTGCAAAATCAGTAAATAAATCGCCCTCTTCTTTTTCAAACAATTTATGTTCTAAAAAGTGAGCCACCCCATCGGGTACAGTTACAAATGTCTCAGTTTCATGAGGTTTAAAACGAAAATCAAGTGAACCAAAAGCTGTCGTATAAGTGACGAAAGTTTTTTGAAAGCCTTTTTTAGGGATGATAAAAACATTCAACCCATTATCTAGGACTTCTGTATAAACGGTTTCGTCAATTTGTTCATAATAAGTCTTATGCATGAGATTCACCTTCCTTCGTCATGACATAAATCGTATCAAGTTGTGCACGTTGACAGAGTTGTTGTACCTCTTCTGACGTCACACTTTTAATTTTCTCTTCAAATGAACGCTCATTTTCATCTTTTGAAACTAAAAGTTGGTTATGCATGACTTCAATTATGTGTTTTTGACGGTCTTTTGCTTCTTTACGATGAGACAAGATAATTTTTTTCGCGAGTTCTAGTTTATCTTTACTAAATTCTCCATTTTTAAAACGATTAAATGCCTCAATAATTGTTGTTTGCGCTAATTTTACATCCTTTAATGAAACACCACTCATCACAAAAAGGAAACCGTTTTTTCCATCGATTTGTGAGTGAATTGAATACGCAAGACTTTTTTGTTCACGTACTTCATTAAACAATACGGATGAAGGATCCCCACCAAACATCGTGTTGAATACGACAAACGCATAGTAATCAGGTTGACCCAATGCGGTCGGGAAGCGGAAGCCTAAATTCAATTTGGCTTGATCTACTTCGTCGAATTCAACTTTCTCTTTGACTGCCTTTAAAGGTGCAATATCTTGAGCGATAGAGTGGAAGTCTATTTTATTTGTATTGAAATGGAAGGTATTCGCAAGTCTTTTCTTAGTATGTTCCACGTCTACGTTCCCCACCACATAAACATGACAAAAATCTTCGTTTAAGAGTTGACGATATGTATGATAAATGTCTTCGGGCGTGACTGCATCCACATATTCAAGTTCACCTGCGGCCATGTATCGATAAGGATGATCTCCAAACATATGCTTTAATAAATTTAAATAAGCTAGTTGAGATTTGTTATCTTCAATTGCAGCTAATTTTTTCTTTAATAAAGTTTTTTCTTGTTTTAAAAAGCCTGCATTAAAGCCACTATTTTCTACCAACGGCGCGTATAAGACCTCTTTCAATAGGTCAATTCCTTCTTCAAGTAAAGGTGTCGCATCTTTGAGATAACGTTCATTAACGATTTCTAATGTCAATGTCAACACGTGACGGTCTTTGAATTTTGAAACGTAACTGTTTATGTAGGCCCCATAAAGAGAAGAAAGATGCTGATTAAATGCTTTATCCGTAGGCCATTTTTCAGTAGCGCGAATCAGTAACTTACTTAAAAGTGAGCGCTTTGTCATCGTTTCAATATTGAGTGGTGCCATAAATTTAAAAGTAATCATTGTCGTTTTAAATTTATCTGTTTTATGAATATGTATAGCGTCTAAAGATGATGATTGTGTCTCGTTCAAATAATCTCCTCCTTTGAATCATGTAATATATTATAGACGTTTTCGTATCGTACGAAACTTAACTAAACTACTTTTAAAGTAATTTAATGAATATAAAATAGGTGTGCCATCTTTTGTATAGTGCACTTGTTTTAATAACATAATGCCATCTTGCGGGTCAGATTCTAATGCATCAGAAATGTATGGTTCATAGCTAATGGCTTGTATTTCAGTTTCGGCGTATGAGATTTCTTTTTCAGTCACTTGTTCAATCGCTTTTAAAATGGACTTGGGTTGATCATGTTGCCCAAAATAGTCGAGGACATTCGTAGCTACTTTGTCGAGACAATACACTACAGGATGATTATCAGCTGTGCGAATCCGTTCGATTACAGTGATTTTTTCATTGGGTTCAATATTCATTACTTGGCTATCATGGAGTGAAGCGGGCTCTTCATCGAGACTTAAGAAAACTGTCCCATGTTCATATCCTTTTTCTGAAATCATACGAGTGATGCTCATTAATTCGTCTAACGGATAGAAGAAAGGTTGCGGTATATTGACCCGCGCCCCTTCCTCAAAGTTTTCCGTTACGATTTGTTCGGTAATTAACTCATGAATCGCCACTGTCACATGCTCTGTATCAACGTCGCATGTACGTGCTAAATTTAAAACACTTGGTAATGACTCTCCCGGTTTCAATGCTTCTGAGTCAATTTGTTGTAAAATCCATGATTTAACTTTATTTACTTCTGGCGTCACAGACATATTTACACCTCTCCATCATTTAAATCCACTAAAATTTGTCTCGGTTTACTACCTTTTTGCGGCCCAATCACTTGATTTCTTTCTAAATCATCCATGATACGAGATGCGCGATTATAGCCTATTCTAAATTGGCGTTGTAAAAGCGATGTACTCGCTTTTTGTTGTTCAATCACAAACAAATAAGCCTCATGGTATAAAGGATCATCGCTTTCCGCTTCACCTTGTTCAACCACTTCATCAGGTTCCATTTCTTTAACATAGTTTGCGGACTGTTGTGCGACAACATAATCTACAACTTTTTGTACTTCATTATCACTTAAAAAAGCCCCTTGCACACGTGTTCTCACAGAACCTCCATTTTGGATAAATAACATGTCTCCTTTACCCAATAATTTTTCTGCACCTCCACTATCGATGATTGTGCGTGAGTCCGTTTGAGAACTTACCGCAAAAGCGATACGTGACGGAATATTATTTTTAATGAGTCCCGTAATTACATCAACGGAAGGACGTTGCGTCGCAATAATTAAATGAATCCCAGCAGCACGTGCCATTTGCGTAATACGTGTTATCGCTGTTTCCACATCTTTACCTGCTACCATCATTAAATCTGCCAACTCATCAACAATTACAACAATATAAGGTAGTAATGGCTCTTTTTCGCCTAATTCTTCATTTTTTCGTGTAACTAGCGCATTAAAACCTTCAATATTGCGTGTGCCAGAATGTTGGAATAAATCGTAACGTCGCTCCATCTCACCGACCACTTTTTCTAATGCTTGAGAAGCTTTATGCGGGTTCGTAACAACTGGAGTTAATAAATGTGGAATACCATTGTACACATTTAATTCTACCATTTTTGGGTCAATCATCATAAGTTTTACTTCATGTGGTTTTGCATTGAGTAAAATACTTGTAATAATGCCGTTGATACAAACAGATTTACCACTCCCTGTTGAACCTGCCACAAGTAGATGTGGCATTTTATTCAATTCCGCGGTCATCGGTTCACCAGAAATATCTCTTCCCAAAGCAACTTCAAGCTTATTTTGTGTTGGGAATTTTTCTTGAAGGACCTCTTTTAAAGAAACGAGTGAAATTTTTTCGTTTGGCACTTCAATACCTACAGCGGACTTTCCAGGAATCGGCGCTTCAATACGAATATCTTTAGCCGCAAGTGCCAAGGCCAAATCACTATGTAAGTTGACAATTCTACTTACCTTTACCCCCTGTGCGGGTTGTACTTCATATTGTGTGACCGCTGGACCAATTTTTATTTGTGTGACTTTGGCATTCACGCCAAAGTTTTTAAGTGTCGTTTCTAATAGCTTTCCTTTTTGTTGAACTTCTGTTCTACTTGTCGTTTGTTGCTTTTTAGGTTCATCAAGTAAAGTGAGTGGAGGTAGTTCATAGGCTTGATTTTCTACTTCACCCGCTTCTGAAATTGAACCTTCATTCGTATGCGTTGAAGGAGGTTCTTCTGTTTTAGTTTGTCGTTGAGGGGGCGCCGGTTTAGAAGGTGTCACAGACGCTTCAGTAGACGCCGGTGCTTCATTTGATTCTTGTCTTGTATTTTCTTGATGATCCTCATGTCCAAAAATTGGAATCGTTGGCACATCAAAAGCACTTTCCGTTGTGTCTTCAGGGACTTCTTTAAAGTGTGATACATCTTTTGGTCTGTCTCTTAAGCGTTTTGCTTCTGTTCTTTGTTGACGCGCTTCACGACGTTTCAATTTAAAATCATGATATTTATCATATGATTTTGAAGCGCCTGATTTTGAAGTTTCAAACCATAATTTTGTCACGTCTCGATGACGTTTTTTTAATAACAAAATGATACTAGAAGCTAATAAAACAATCGTTAATAAAGTCACCCCGACAATCGAAATCAGTGGTGTCAATATGTGAACAAAGTAATAGCCAAATAGTCCTCCCCCAAAATTAGGGAAATGTGTTAGTTCGTATTGCTGATACACAAATGAAAGGACAGGCTCACGTTTAGCTCTCATCCCTCCAACGGATTGGTAATACAATTGTGCAACAAATAGTAACGCTATTTGAAGTAAAATTGACCCTGTAAGTCGACGAGATTTAGGCAACTTACCATTATAAGCTAAGAAACCTGTAGCTAAAAGTAATAGAATATATGTAAGATAACGCGTTAACCCAAATAAATAATTGAATATGCTATCAATTGCTATGCCTACAATACCAAGTTGAAAGAGGCCAAGCATGATCATAATGACAAAAACAATCGCTAATATAAAACGTACCGAATTATCTTTTTTATTCTTTTTCGTGGTACGTTTTTTGCGTGTCGCCGTTTGCGATTTTCGTTTTTTTGCTTGTGCCAATGAAAGTCACCTTCTTCTTTCTTAAATCTTTGTTCTATATGAATGGAGTCCTTGCTACTTTGTAATATGTATTATTGTATGAAATATCCATTAATGAATACGTAATAAAATCTACACTACTCTTTATTATACCGTAATCTTTATGTAAAAAAATGAATCCTCTCTTTAAAAATGACGGTCTTTTCAAAGAGAGGGATTCGATTGCATACATTTTTTCAGTTCTTTTTGTTTCTTATATTTCTGAGATGACTGGAATAATCATTGGTCTGCGACGTGTGCTTTCGTATAGTAGTTTACTAATTTGATCACGCATGTTTTGTTTAATTTCAGACCATTCGATATGTTTGGCTTGTAAGCCTTCTTCAACAATTTCTCGTACTTTTTCTTCTGCTTCTTTAAGGAGTGCTTCACTTTCTCGCACATAGACAAAACCACGAGATTGAATTTCTGGACCGGCAGCAATCGTTTTATTTTTAGGGTCTAATGTGACGACTGCAATGAAAATACCATCTTGTGCCAATAAATGTCTGTCTCGAAGAACGATATTCCCGACATCACCAACACCGATACCGTCAATTAAAATGTTACCTGCATGAACTTTTTCGTTTAAAGTCATATCATTGCCATCGAAATTAATAACGTCGCCAGCTTCAACTAAAAAGATTTTCTCTGGTTGTACCCCTGATTCACTTGCCAACTTAGCATGGGCAATTTGCATTTTAAATTCCCCTTGAATAGGAATAAAATACTCAGGTTTCATCATATTCAGCATCATTTTTAATTCTTCCATACAGCCATGACTTGAGGCATGAATTTTTTTATTGTTCGGAATAATTTCTGCACCTGCACGTACTAATTCATTTAAAGTATCACCAATAATGACTTCCATATTGGCAGAAGCTGTAATCGCTAAAAAGACAGAATCACCCGGTTCAATATTCATAATTTTATGTTTTTGACGGGCCATTTGATTGAGCGCTTCGACAGGTTCACCTTGCATTCCTGTTGCAATAATGATGACTTCATTTTTTGGATAATTTTCAATTTCATTTATTGGAATAAGTAAATCTTTAGGAATATTAAAGTATCCCATTTTACGCGCTATGTTAAACGAACTTTCGAGTGAACGTCCTAAAAATGATACTTTGCGATTCAATCGTGATGCAATATTTAACACTTGTTGAATACGAATAAAATTAGATGCAAAACATGAAACAATCAAACGTCCTTTCACTTTCGTAAAAGCGTCATACATGTGTGATTCAATAACATTTTCTGGTGTATTGTACCCTGGCTTTTCTGCTTCATTTGAGTCACTAAGTAACGCAAACACACCATTTTGACCAATTTCAGCCATTTTTTGAATGTCTGGCGCATATTGCCCATGTAAACTTTGATCAAATTTAAATTCACCTGTGTAGACAATGGCACCATAAGACGTATGAATACATACACCTAAACTATCTGGAATACTGTGAGTTGTATTAAAAAATGTGACATTTACACCTTTAAAACGCATAATAGATTCATTATTCACTACATAATATCTAATTTTCTTATCGATTTGGCGCGCTTTCATATTTTCTTTAACAAGTCCGATTGTTAATTTTGATCCATACACCGGTGCATCCACTTGTTCAAGCACATAAGTCACTGCTCCAATTGCATGTTCATGGCCGTGTGTTAAGAAAATTCCTTTTAGTTTATGTTTATTTTCAATCACATATTGAATATCTGGAATAACAATATCGATACCTAACATTTCATCTTCTGGAAACATTAATCCAGCATCAAGCATAAACATTTCATCGTCAACTTCAACTATATACATATTTTTCGCAATTTCACCGACGCCACCTAGGGGGATGATGCGAATATTTTTATTTTTCTTCTTTACTAAATTCAAAATGTTACCTCCTAATAAATATAACCCGTCCATTGTACATTCATATTTTATTATAGTTGATAACCTATCTTCTGTACACTATTAAAACATTTCATGCTATTCACAAATTAAACTGCTAATTGATAAAATCTCTAGCATTCATTTATAAATCATTAATAAATCTCAAGTGTCCGTTAGAAACTCAACCTTACTTGCACAGTATTATTTTTAAAGTTACATTAAAATAGCCATCAAAACTTATCTAAGGGTAAATTTTGATGGCTTTCAAACTCTAGGGGGAGGACTTTCCTCGCACCTAAATGCTTTATTATTTTATTTTTATATATTTAATGTTATCATCTTTATCTTTTGGTATTTCAAATTCCTCTGTGGACTCGAACATCACTGAACCTTGAGGTGCTAGTGTTTGAGGAAGTTGTCGGACTGGTTTAGGATTAATACTGTTAAAGCTAGCTTCTCCTTTGAATCCATCTAATCCTGTCGCCTCTTTTTTCTCTAAGGCTACTCTAAAATGACTCATAAATTCACCTAAAGTCATGTTAGGATCGACATGTTTTTGTATGGCCTTTTCTAATGCTTCGCTTGTATCTGCAGGATCTTGCAAGATTTCTTTAAATATGGCATCTCCATTATCACTTTGAGCACTTAAATATTGAGAGAAAAGGTATGACAACGCATAATTAGAAAGAACATCTCCACGATGATTCCATTTGATTAAAGAATGTCCATTGGCAATCGAATTCGAATGATTGTAATAATCAATTCGGTGTTCTAGCGGTTTACCTAAATACAAATGCTCACTTGCCATCGCAAATGCCTCATCTAACCAAACATCCATGCCGTCTTCTTTCTTCTCTTTTAATAATTTTTGGTTCGCATTCACCATATGTTGGTATTCGTGAGCTAATGTTGAATACACTTTCTTTTCATTCAAACGCGTTCGATCTGTTCCCATGGATGGATAAGTATCCATATAGAACACTTCAGCACGGTTTGAATTAGGAACATCATAAAGGTCTCTTGGATGGAAATAGCCTCCTGTATATGATCCTGTAACATCAAAATCATCTTTAATATCGTACACTAAAATATTGACTTTCCCATCTTTATCGACATCTGAAGGTTCACCAAACTTTTCTTTTACAAGCGGGTCAATCTTCTGATCAAATTCTCGTCCAATATTTTTGGCTTGTTGGTCTGAAATGTAATCATCAGCTACCCATACATTTGTAGCTGTCCCATTATATTTTAGTGTCGCTTTTGTTCGTTCATTTGCGTTCGTTTGCATGTTTACTGTCGTAAAGACACGTGTATCTTCTAATTTAGAATTGGAAAGCGCATTTTCAGATTTTCTTGTTCTATCTGTGATAGGTGTTTTTTCTTTAGGCGCTTTAAAGACTTTATCTTCTTGATATGATTGTAAATTTTTCGCTTTTATCGTATCAATCGTGTTATTTTTCAAACGATTCTCTTTAAAATTTCCAATGAAAGACTCATTTGCTTCTTTATTCGTCTCTTCATTATTTATAATATATGTATGTGCTTCCGCTAAGGGACTCAAAGAAAATACTGCTACCATTGAACTTGCGACAAGCGACGTTACCATTTTTTTCTTTTTGAACATTGAATCTTCCTCCTTAAAGTTTAATTAGTTTTAACTTAGCATTTATATAAATACAAATCAATATTAATTTTATCTAATAAATTGAATATATTTTATTAGAATAACTTTAGTTCTACTACTTAATGAGCGAGCCTCATATAGCCCTTTATCTTTACCATTTTCATATAGTAAAAATTTTAGAAGTTATTTTTCATTTTCCAAATTATGAAAAATAAAAAAGCAGTGAAACGACATTAAAATATCGTTTCACTGCTTTTGTTTTGAATTACCTATAATATTATGCTTTAGAATTTAATAATACTTTGTGAGACGCATTGACACGACCTTGTTTGTCAATTTCTGTCACTTTTACTTTTAACGTATCCCCAATTTTTAAGACATCTTCAACCTTATTGATACGTTCGTTCGCAATTTGTGAAATGTGAACGAGTGCATCTTTACCTGGGAACAATTCAACGAAGGCGCCAAATTTTTCAATACGTTTGACTTTACCCTCATATATTTGACCCACTTCAGCTTCACGAACAATACTTTCAATCCAAGCACGCGCTTGATTAATCATCTCTTGTTCTGTAGATCCGATATATACCGTACCATCTTGCTCAATGTCTAATTTTACACCCGTAGCATCAATGATTTCATTGATTTGCTTACCACCTGGTCCAATGACATCTCTGATTTTTTCTGGTTTAATCATTAAAATTTCTACTTTAGGTGCGTAAGCACTTAATTCAGCACGTGGCTGATCGATGGTTTGTAACATATGTTCTAAAATTGCTAAACGCCCTTGTCGCGCTTGTTCAAGTGCTTCTTCAATCACTTCTTTCGTTAATCCATCGATTTTGATATCCATTTGAATGGCTGTAATACCTTCTTTAGTTCCTGCAACTTTAAAGTCCATGTCACCTAGGGCATCTTCCATCCCTTGAATATCTGTCAAAATCGTATAACTTTCATCTCGTGTTACAAGTCCCATTGCGATACCTGCAACTGGGGCTTTTATCGGTACACCTGCATCCATTAATGCCAATGTAGATCCACAAATTGATGCTTGAGAAGATGAGCCATTCGATTCAAGAACTTCACTTACAATACGTACAGTATAAGGGAACGTTTTCTCGTCCGGAATAATGTATCTCAAAGCACGTTCGCCGAGCGCTCCATGCCCAATTTCACGACGCCCTGGTGCACGTACAGGACCAGTTTCCCCTACTGAGAAGTTCGGGAAGTTGTAATGGTGCATAAAACGTTTGTGTTCTTCTTCACCTAAACCATCAATAATTTGATATTCGGAAATTGAACCTAAAGTCAATACTGACAATGCTTGAGTTTGGCCTCGAGTAAATAAACCAGAACCGTGCGCACGTGGCAGTAACCCAACTTCAGACGATAGTGGACGAATTTCATCTGGTTTACGGCCATCTGGTCTCACTTTTTCATCGGCGATAAGGCGTCGAACTTCCTCTTTAATTAAGGCATTGATAATGCTGTTTACTTCTTTAAGTAATGCTTCATTTTCTGGATCTTCTTCATTTATATATTCAGCAAGAATCGCTTCTTTAACCGCATCTAAATTCGCTTCACGGGCTTGTTTCTCCATCGTTTGAATTGCATCGTTCAGCTTATAATCTTCAGCTTTGGCTTTAACTGAATCAATTAAAGTTTCATTTTTTTCAGCAGGAACAAATTCGTGTTTTTCTGGTTGAATATGCGCAATAATCTCTTCTTGGAAAGCACAGAGACGTTGGATTTCTTGATGACCGAATAAAATAGCATCTAACATTTCCGCTTCTGTAATTTCACTGGCCCCCGCTTCTACCATGTTAATTGCATCTTTATGTCCCGCCACTTCTAAATCTAAACGAGATTGCGCTTTTTGTTCTAAATTTGGATTGATCACGTATTCCCCATCAACATAACCCACGTTGACACCCGCAATAGGCCCTTGGAATGGAATATCTGAAACACTCAATGCCATAGAAGAACCAATCATTGCTGCCATTTCAGGAGAACAATTAGGGTCTGCACTCAATACCATGTTCATGATTTGTACATCATGGCGATAGCCATCAGGAAATAACGGTCGAATTGGGCGGTCGATAAGACGCGCAGTTAATGTAGCTTCATCCGCTGGACGTCCTTCACGCTTTTTAAATCCTCCTGGAATTTTACCTGCTGCATACATTTTTTCTTCATAATTGACCGTTAAAGGGAAAAAATCACCATCACGTGGTTCTTTCGATGCTGTCGCTGTTGACAATACAACAGTATCTCCGTAACGGACTAAGACGGCGCCATTTGCTTGTTTTGCAAGTTGCCCTGTTTCTATTGTTAACGGTTGGTTCGCCCATTCCGTTTTAAATACCATTTTTTCTTGAGACATGTATAATCTCCTCTCCTACTTCGATTACATTTCATCAATATTTCATTACTTATTATAGCTTACATATAAAACGCGACACAAACGCTTTCTAGATAAAAAGCGTCATATAGTAAAAAAAGAAAGAAACCAAAACCTGGCCTCTTTCTTTCAATGTGATGTTACATTAACGACGGATACCTAATGATTTGATAAGTTCACGGTAACGTTGAATGTCTTTTTCACGTAAATAGTTTAATAAATGGCGACGACGACCTACCATTTTTAATAAACCACGACGAGAGTGGTGGTCTTTTTTATGTGTACGTAAGTGATCGTTTAATGCAGTAATTTCTGCAGTTAATACCGCGATTTGAACTTCTGGTGAACCCGTATCAGTTTCGTGTGTACGGTATTCTTTGATTAATTCGTTTTTACGTTCTTGTGAAATTGCCATGTGTCAATTTCCTCCTTTTATTTGTTTTAAGATGCCTTAATCTGAGTGAGGCGTCGGAGTTTCGACCTACCAAGACTAAGGTCAAGCGTCTTAATTTCAGACCTTATATATTATATGATACATCATCACCAAAATCAACAGCAAGTAAATATTTCGCGCGTTCTTTATCTTGATTCATTTGAGCAACGAGTGGATCAATCCCATCAAATTTCAACTCTGGACGTAAATAATGATGCCATACGAGTACCACACGTTCCCCATAAATATTTTCGTTGAAATCAAAGATGTTCACTTCGATAACGACTTGTGGAAGATCATCGTGAAATGTAGGTTTGACGCCTACATTACAAACGCCTCTGTATACCCTGTCGCTTGACCCGATACGTAAACTTACGGCATATACCCCTTTCGCAGGTAATAAATAATCATCACTTGGTTGAATGTTGGCGGTTGGAAAACCAATCGTACGACCTCTTTTTTCACCTTGAACTACAGTACCTTTAATTTGGTAACGATAGCCGAGTTGGTCGTTTGCCTTTTGCAAATCACCTGTTTTCAGCGCCTCACGTATGGCAGTTGTAGAAATCTTTTCATTGTTTAAATCTTGCTTTCCAACAGTGATACATTCAAACTGGTCTTGATATTCTTGTAGCATTGCCATGTTGCCTTTACCATATTTACCAAATGTAAAGTCAAATCCAGCCACAATCACGTGGGCTTGGTTTTTCAACAGATATTCTTGTATAAAATCATCAGAACTTACATCCGCAAATCGAGACGAAAAATTAACGACTAAACAATAATCAATATCATATTGGCGGAGTAATTCGATTTTGTCATCTAAAGGCGTTAAATAAGTCGTTCTTTTTTGTTTAGGATTGAGTACAACAGAGGGATGGGGGTCAAATGTCATCACTGCTTTTTTTAATCCACGTGATGAAGCCACTTCGTCAAGTTTATGAATTAACGCTTGATGACCTCGATGTAATCCATCAAAAAATCCTAATGCGATAGCAATCTCGTCTTGAATATATTGCTCAGGTTGAATGGGGTGTGTAATTTCTATAACTTCCATAATCCTATGCTCCTTTAGTTAAACACCTTTTTCGGTTTAATTTCAGTGCGATGTGTAGGATGTGCTTCGTAAATAGCTATAACTGCATCAGTCGCTGCATCCACAAAAACAAGTTGATTTTGTGTGGTCATATTAAATTGTTGTCGCGACAATTTTTGACCATTTGAAATACGTTGCTTTAATTGTTTGTCCTCTATGTAAACCATTGGCAAAGCTTTTAATCCATATATCATAGGTAAAATAAAATCAGACAATGTATGGTTTTGATGCTTTTCTGCAATCCTTTCCAGTGATAATGCTTGGTCTATATGAAAGCCACCACTTTCCAAACGCGTCAATCGCGACATATGTGCTGGCAAGTTCAGCTGTTTTCCAATATCAGTTGCTAATGTCCGAATATAAGTGCCTTTCCCACATGATACTTCTATACTAAATGTAGCACATTCTTTATCAAAATCCACTTGATTTAATCTTTCTATGTGCGTAATCTTGACTTGTCTCGCCGGGCGTTCTACTGTTTCTCCACGTCTAGCATATTCATAAAGTTTCTTACCGTTGACTTTGACAGAAGAGTACATCGGAGGAATTTGTGTGATGATGCCTTGAAAGGAAGCTAAAACTTGATCAATTTGAGTATTGGTCACATCTCCTTCTTCGATAATTGTCTGTTCCAATACTTCCCCCGTTTGATCTTCAGTCGTTGTGGCTATCCCTAAGGTAATTTCTGCTTGATACGTTTTACCCATGTCCATCACATAATCGCTCACCTTAGTCGCTTGACCGATACAAATAGGCAATACCCCATCAACTTCAGGGTCTAATGTTCCTGTATGTCCTATCTTTTTCGTTTTTAAAATTTTACGTAATTTGAATACAACATCATGACTCGTCATGCCACGTGGCTTATATACTGGTAAAATACCGTGGTACATTGTTTCACCCCTTTACATAAAAAAGGACACGGCCCACTTTTGGTCGCGTGACGTATCCTTCTCTAATAACTTTAATCTTTTTTGTGTAAATCTTGAATCAATTGTTCAATACGATTTCCGTACTCAATAGATTCGTCGTATTCAAACTGTAACTCTGGTACGACACGTAAGCGCATACGTTGGCCGACCTCAGTTTTAATAAAGCCTTTTGCTTTTTCAAGCCCTTTAAACGTGTCTTCACGTTCTTTATCACTACCAAGTACTGTACAGTAAACCTTTGCTAATGATAAATCATTTGTCGGTTGCACATCAGTTATCGTTAAAAATCCGATACGTGGGTCTTTCAACTTATTGTTGATAATATCCATTAATTCTTTTTTCATTTGTTCACCGACGCGTTGTGCTCTCATATTCATAGTTTGTCACCTCTTTATATTTAAATTCATAGCTTTGACTTCAAAATAACATTATAAATGACAGTTGAAATGTCCGTCAATGAGCAATCCGCTCTGACTCAATCATTAAAAGCAAGAACATTGAAAAAATGATGATCAATATCTTGAAATACGCAGCCTAGAAACCCATCACGTTGATGTTTCGGTTGGACAAGTGACCCCCCAGCTTCAGTGACACGAACAATTAAATCATCTAAATCTTTTTCGCTTGTGACGGAAAGTGATATTAATACATCTTGACCGGTCACTTCTTGTTGTAAATAACTATGAAAAGTGGGATGCTCAACGAACATAATAGGAGAGGACGCACCTGCTTGTATCCCAAACATATGGCCCACTTGTTCAGGTCTTTGCATAATTTCAAAACCTATAGCTTTATAAAATGCTATACTTTTCTTTAAATCTTTGACAGCTAAATTAAACCACATATTTGTCACTAACATCATTGCACCTCTCAGTTAAAATTGAAAGTCAATTTCGTCATATTTCTTTTCTCATATTCAGTTTATACTGTAATATTCATCACCATTATACCCTATCTTACTCTACTTAAGTCCATGAATTACAACGTAAAATAAGGGAACGGACAATCCTTTTGCCCGTCCCCTTTTTCAGAACTAAAACATATCGATTTTAATTTTATCGTTCTACTTCAACCATGATGTACGCTTCAATAATATCGCCTTCTTTAATATCATTGAACTTTTCAATTGTAATCCCACATTCATAACCTTGTGCAACTTCTTTTGCATCATCTTTGAAACGTTTAAGTGTGTCGAGTTCACCTTCAAATAAGACAACACCATCGCGAATAATACGCACACTAGAATCACGTGTAATCTTACCTTCAGTCACGTAGCTACCTGCGATTGTTCCAACTTTAGATACTTTAAATGTTTGGCGCACTTCAGCTTGACCGATGACTTTTTCTTCGTATTCAGGATCAAGCATCCCTTTCATCGCCGCTTCAATTTCTTCGATAACGTTATAAATTACACGATGTAAACGCATATCGACATTTTCAGCTTCAGCCGCACGCTTTGCACCTGCATCTGGTCGAACGTTGAATCCAATGATAATACCGTTTGACGCATTGGCAAGTGTCACGTCGGATTCATTGATTGCCCCTGTTGCAGTATGAATGATACGTACATTGACACCTTCAACATCAATTTTCATTAAAGAGGCTGCAAGTGCTTCAACTGAACCTTGAACGTCCCCTTTAATAATGACATTTAAGTCTTTCATTTCACCTTGTTTCATTTGTTCAAACAAGTTATCTAATGTCACATTTTTACTTTCTTGACGTTGTTGGATAATACTTTCTTGTTCACGTGCTTCACCAATACGGCGTGCTTTCTTTTCATCTTTGAATACAACGAAGCGATCGCCAGCTTGAGGAACATCATTTAAACCTGTAATTTCGACAGGTGTTGAAGGTCCAGCAGTTTTAATACGTTTACCTAAATCATTGACCATTGCACGTACTTTACCATGCGTGTTACCCACCACAATCGCGTCACCCACATGTAATGTACCATTTTGTACAAGAAGGGAAGCGGCAGGTCCACGAGATTTATCTAATTCTGCTTCAATTACAGTCCCTACTGCAGCTTTATCTGCATTCGCTTTTAATTCTTGGACTTCTGCTACAAGACCAATCATCTCAAGTAAATCATCGATACCTTCGCCACTTAAGGCAGATAATGGAACGAAGATTGTATCGCCACCCCAGTCTTCTGGGATTAAGTTGTATTCTGTTAATTCTTGCATCACACGGTCGGCATTCGCTGTAGGTTTATCAATTTTGTTAACCGCAACAATAATAGGTACTTCTGCTTCTTTCGCATGATTGATTGCCTCAATTGTTTGTGGCATCACACCATCATCTGCAGCTACAACTAAAATTGTAATATCTGTCACTTGGGCACCACGTGCACGCATTGTCGTAAACGCTGCGTGTCCTGGAGTATCTAAAAACGTGATTTTCTTGTCATTATTTTCAATTTGGTAAGCCCCAATATGTTGTGTAATCCCGCCAGCTTCACCTTCTGTCACGCGGGTATTACGAATGGAATCTAATAAAGTTGTTTTCCCATGGTCAACGTGTCCCATGATAGTTACAACAGCTGGACGCTCAGATGCATCTTCATCATTTTCAATGTCATCAAAGTAAATGGATAGGTCATTATCATCAATAACAACTTCTTCTTCTAATTCAACACCATAATCTGATGCTACGAGTTCTAATGCTTCAATATCTAAGGATTGGTTGATATTGGCCATAATACCTAATAAAAATAGCTTTTTAATAATTTCAGATGAATCTACACCTAATTTTTCCGCGAGCTCACCAACAGTAATCCCTTCAGTATAAGTGATTTTCGATGGCATTTCTTTTGGCTCTGTAGGTTGTTGAGCTTGTTTTTGTTTATTGTTACGGTTTTGCTTGTTATTTTTATGATTACGTTTGTTATTCTTGTTGTTTTTAGCATTACCGTTATTCTTTTGCTGTGGTTGTTTAGAAGTGTTATTTTTTTTATTATTTTGCTTAGGTTGATCTTTCTTTTGTTGTTGTGTTGAGGCATTATTATTTTTCTTAGCGTCTTTTTGTTCAGATGATGTGTTTGACTTTTTGAACGCTTGATCTAATGTTTTAATTTGATCGTCTTCTAATGTTTGCATGTGGTTAGATACTTCGACGCCTGACTTCTTTAATTCATCAATGACATCTTTACTTTTAATATTTAATGATTTGGCATATTCATAGATTCTTTGTTTACTCATTGAACCACTCCTTACTTTATTCATCGATCATAGAGATTAATTTCTTCGCGAAACCTTGATCGGTGATGCCGATATTTACTCGGACTTCTTTCCCTACTGCGTCTCCTAATTCGAAGCGATTGCTTACAATACGATAAGGGATTTGATAACTCTTACACTTATTTGTCAGTGTTTTTTTAGTGTTGTCTGATGCGTCATTAGCAATGAGCACTAGAGAAAGGCGTTTCTTTTTAATTTCATTAAGGATGACACTTTCTCCACTTTTCACTTTGCCTGCACGCATTGCGAGCCCTAGAAAATTTAAAAATGCGCTATCGGTCATTTTGTTGGAATCTCTTCTCTATAAATTAATCGAATGATTTCTTTATAAACGGGATCTAAATCTTCTTTTGAGGCTTTAAAAAATTGTTCTAGTTTTTCTGCAGATTGGGCTTTTTCAACTAGGGCAACATCTTTGGAAACATAAGCACCACGACCCGGTTTTTTACCTGTCGCATCTGCTGAAATTTCACCTTCTTTATTTTGAACGACACGAATCATTTCTTTCTTAGGCTTCATTTCATTAGATAAGATACATTTGCGCATAGGAATTTTTCTTTTTTTCATTAAAAATCCCTCCTATTTGTCTTCGTGTTCTGAGTCAGATGTTACTTCTGATGATGAATCATTTTTAATCTCTTCTTCATCTAATGCGTCAACTTCTAATGCGTCAACTTCGGATGATTCTGTTGATGGTTCTTCTTTAGTCATAAATTTATCTTCAAGTTGTAAATCTTTAGCATCAGATTCAGATTTAATATCAATTTTCCAACCTGTAAGTTTAGCTGCTAATCGTGCATTTTGACCACGTTTACCAATCGCTAATGAAAGTTGATAATCCGGAACTATTACTGTTGTTGATTGATTTTCTTCGTCTACGATCACATCAACTACTTGTGAAGGACTTAACGCATTACTTACGAAAACTTTAGGGTCCTCACTCCATTGAACGATATCAATTTTTTCGCCACCTAATTCTTCAACAACCGCTTCAACACGTGCGCCTTTTGCACCTACACATGCTCCAACCGCATCGATATCTGGATTATCTGAATGCACACTGATTTTTGAACGATCTCCTGCTTCACGCGCCACAGATTTTACTTCGACTGTGCCTTCGTAAATTTCAGGGACTTCTTGTTCGAATAAACGTTTAAGTAAGCCTGGATGACTACGTGAAACATAAATTTGTGGTCCTTTAGTCGTTTGTTCGACTTTGTTCACATAAACTTTGATACGTTCATTAGGGACGTATGTTTCATTTGGACTACGTTCAGCTTCTGAAAGTACCGCTTCAGTACGTCCTAAATTTACGTAAACATAGCGGTGGTCGACACGGTCAATGACACCTGTCATGATATCTTCTTCTTTGTCGATAAACTCTTCGTAAAGAATTTCACGTTCTGCATCACGCAAGCGTTGCATCACAGCTTGTTTTGCAGCTTGAGCACCTACGCGGCCAAAGTCTTTAGGTGTCACATCTTCTTCATAAATATCGCCAATTTCGTAGGCAGGGTTTTTAACGAGTGCTGTAGAAAGGTCAACTTCTTCTCTGTCATCAAAAACCTCTTCAACGACTTCTTTACGAGAAATGACACGGAATGTCCCGCTGTCTAAATTTAATTCAACACGTACATTGCGTGCACTGTCGTAATTTTTTTTATATGCCGTAATTAAAGCGGCTTCAATTGCGTCCACAAGTACCTCTCTAGGAATCTTTTTTTCCTTTTCAAGGTATTCAGTCGCTAATAATAATTCATTACTTTTCACTAATACTTCCTCCTAACATTTATAGCATGACCGCATGTCTTGCTTTTGCGATTTTCTCACGCGGAATGTTGACTTGACTTGTTTTTGCTTTGATTTTAACTTCCATAGTAATTTCTGTATCCGTCACTGTCTTTAAAATGCCTAACCATTCTTTTTCACCTTCAACAGGCGCATACAACGAAACAAAGATAGGTTGTTCTATCGCATTATGAAAGTCTTTTTCTTTTTTTATTGGTCGTTCTGCACCAGGAGAAGCAACATCAAGGTAATAGGCTTCTGAAATTGGATCATGTTCATCCATTACTTCGCTAATTTTTTCTGATGCAATTGTGCAGTCATTTAAATCGACACCGCCTGGCTTATCAATTGAAATGCGCAAATAATGGTCACGACCTTCTTTTTCAAATTCAATATCAACTAAGTCATAATTTAATGCTTCAAGGACAGGTTGGATTAGTGTTTCAACTTGCTCTGTAACTTTACTCATACGAGCCCCCTTATCAGCGGTACACAAAGAGAAAAGAGCGGGTGATACCCACTCTTTCTCCTTGAGTCCAAATTTATAAGCATGTTTATTATAGCATAATCGCACTGTTCCTACAAATGACTTCTATTACATATCAAAAATTGAAAGTTGCGCTTTGTCAGGCATATTCGGTAAAGAACCGAGATCATCTAAATATTCGATGACTTTTTGTGAAACTCCAGCCTTTTTATTTAAATCTTCTTTTGATAAGAACGGCCCTTCTTCACGCGCCTCGACAATCCGTTTTGCAACGTTTTCACCTAGACCAGGGACTGCCACGAATGGAGGTATTAAAGTATCTCCTTCGATAATAAATTCGTATGCTTTACTTTTTTCAAGTGATACTGGTTGCATTCGAAAACCACGTTGTGCCATTTCATTCGCAATTTCAAGAACGGTCAAAACATCTTTTTCTTTTTTACCAAGGTCCATATATTTCGCATACATGTCTTTAACAGTGTTACGTATACTATCTTTATCTTTAACCATTGTTAGTAAATCAAAATCAGACGCACGAACTGTAAAATAACTTGCATAATAATATAGCGGATAATGGACTTTGAAATAAGCAATACGTACCGCCATTAATACATAGGCTGCGGCGTGGGCTTTCGGGAACATGTATTTGATTTTTTTACATGAGTCCAAATACCAGTCAGGTACGCCGTTATCGGTCATGACTTGTTCCCATTCTTCGCTTAATCCTTTCCCTTTACGGACAGATTCCATAATTTTAAAAGCAAGTGAAGGTTCTAAGCCAGCATACATGAGATAAACCATAATATCGTCACGACATCCGATACAACTTGAAAGCGTACATGTCCCACTTCGGACTAATTCTTGCGCATTGCCTAACCACACATCCGTTCCATGGGATAAACCTGAAATTTGAACAAGTTCTGAGAATGTGGTTGGCTTCGTGTCTTCTAACATTTGACGTACGAATCCAGTCCCAAATTCTGGCACGCCATAAGTTCCTGTTTTAGCTAGAATTTGTTCTTCTGTAACACCTAATGTTTCAGGGGAACTGAAGATGCCCATCGTTTCTTTATCATCTACAGGAATGGTTTTAGGGTCGATACCAGACAGATCTTGTAACATACGAATCATCGTTGGATCATCGTGTCCAAGAATATCAAGTTTCAAAACATTATCGTGTATGGAATGGAAATCAAAATGCGTCGTCATCCACGAAGCACCCTGGTCATCAGCAGGATATTGTATCGGTGTAAAATCATAAATATCCATATAATCCGGTACAACGATAATCCCACCTGGATGTTGGCCTGTCGTCCGTTTGACACCTGTACAGCCTTTGACTAAACGGTCTACTTCAGCACCCCGTTTATGAATGCCTTGATCATTTAAATAGCCTTTCACAAATCCGAATGCTGTCTTTTCAGCGACGGTACCAATAGTTCCGGCACGGAATACTTTATCTTCTCCAAATAGAACTTTGGTATAGTTATGCGCGTGTGGTTGATATTCCCCACTAAAGTTCAAGTCAATATCTGGTACTTTGTCTCCTTTAAATCCAAGGAAGGTTTCAAATGGGATGTCTTGTCCTTCTTTAATCATCTCTGTACCGCATTCACACGTTTTATCTGGTAAATCAAAGCCTGAACCGACGGAACCGTCATCAAAAAACTCACTTTTTTTACATTTCGGACATATATAGTGCGGTGGTAAAGGGTTCACTTCAGTAATTTCAGTCATTGTTGCAACAAAACTTGATCCTACTGAACCCCGGGACCCTACAAGATAACCATCGTCTAGTGACTTTTTAACGAGCCGTTGAGAGATTAAATAAATAACCGCAAATCCATTACCAATAATACTTTCTAATTCTTTTTCGAGACGATCAATAACAATTCGGGGTAAATCTTCACCGTATAAAGCTTTAGCATTATTGTAACTGAGTTCACGTATTTCTTCATTAGCCCCGTCCATATTCGGCGTAAATAGTTTATCTTTAATAGGCACAACCTTTTCAATACGCTCAGCTAAAGCACGCGTGTTCTCTACGACAATTGTTTTTGCCCGGTCTTCCCCGAGGAAGTGAAACGCATCTAACATTTCATCCGTTGTTCTAAAATGCGCTTCAGGTAAAGTCGAACGATTTAACGGATTCCCTGGTTGTGAAGCGATTAAAATTTGACGTGCAATCCCATCGTGCTCATGTAAATAATGCACATTTCCAGTTGCAATAACTGGAATTTGATTCGTTTCTCCAACTTTTAAAATCCGCTCATATATTTCTTCTAACGTGTCGTGATCACGAATTAACTCACGATCGAGTAAATCTTGATAGAGTGCTGGAGGTTGGACCTCAATATAATCATAATATTTCGCGATACGTTCAACTTCCGATTGATCACGTTGCATCACAGCAGTAAATACTTCACCTTCATCACACGCTGTACCGACTAACAAACCTTCACGATGCTCATCTAGTAATGACCGTGGTATACGCGGCGTCCGGTAATAATATTTAACGAGCGACGCACTTACAATTTTAAATAAGTTTTTGAGTCCTGTTTGATTTTGCACAATTAAGGTAACGTGTTGTGGTCGTGCACGTTTATATGCATCTTCGTTCGATAAAAATTGATTGATATCTTTATGGAAATGGACATTTTTTTCTTTCAGTTGTCCGAGCATTTTGATGAAAATATATGCTGTCGCTTCTGTATCATATATCGCTCTATGGTGTTGCGTAAGTTCCACACCATATTTTTTAGCTAGAAAGTTCAACCCATGCTTACCGTAGCTCGTATTAATCGTTCTTGAAAGTTCTAGCGTATCAATGACTCCATTTTCCGAAGGGCCAAATCCTAAGCGTTCATATCCAGTATCGATAAAGCCCATATCAAAGGAAGCGTTATGGGCAACAAATATCGCATCGCCCACCCATTCTTTAAACTCAGTTAAAACTTCTTTTATTTCTGGTGCATCTTTTAACATATCGTCATTGATATGCGTTAAATTTTTAATTGTTTCTGTTAACTTTTCATGCGGATTACTAAAGCGCTCAAATTTATCAATAATTTCACCATTTTGAACTTTAACCGCAGCCAGTTCGATAATTTTATCATATTGGTTGGATAAACCCGTTGTTTCCACGTCAAAGACAACATACGTCGCATCTTTTAATGCGACATCTTTCGGTTTATAAGCAATGGGCACCCCATCATCGACGAGCATACCTTCCATCCCATAAATCACTTTAATGCCATTTTTTTCTGCTGCAGCATGGGCATCTGGAAAGGCTTGTACTCCGTTATGATCTGTGACTGCAATAGCTTCATGCCCCCATTTTGCAGCTTGTGCAACATATTCCCCAATATGAGAGACTCCATCCATTTGACTCATTGAAGTATGCAAATGAAACTCTACACGTTTTTCTTCAGCTTTATCTTGTTTTGGACTCCGCTTAATTTCTTCAATGTCTGACATCATCATAACAAGATCACGAATGAACATATCCTCCTCGATTCGCCCTTGTGCACGTATCCATTTGCCTTCAGATAAAGCTTTAAAATGATCTAAATCATCTTTGTTTTTACGAGTGAACATCTTTAGTACAAGTGAATCTGTATAGTCTGTCACTTTTAACTCAACAATATGCCGTCCACTTTTCAATTCTTTAATATTGATATCAAAAATGACACCTTCAATCGCAACCTTGAATTCCTCTTCGATAATAGATTCAATTGGACGTACGTTTTCAACTTGAATTGGTTTACCAATTTTACATTTATCGACTGTCGTTCCTGATTCTTCTTGTTTTTGACGAGCTTCTTTTATTTTTTCGATTTTAGAAGTGGCTTCTCGAGCACTTTGTTCATCTTCTTGTTGAATATGTGCTTCTAAGGAGGCTAAGTCATCATCATGGCCTTGTTCATCCGTTTCAAAAATGACTTTGGAAATATCAAAGCCGCAATTTTTTAATGCCTTCAATAAACTGCCGTTGCACGCTTTATCAAAATGGTTACGTTCAACATCGTTTTGAACGAGCACTTTTACGACAGAGCCTGACATCATAATTTTCTTCTGTTTCAGTTGTCCTTTAACTTTTGGTGAAAGCTTTGTTTTATCGATACAGCTAGAAAAATATTTTAAAAGTCGTTCATCTTGGCCTGAGGTATCTTTAATTTGAAATTGGGCGTCCACTGTTGCGATATCCTTAAAAGCTTCAGCCATTGCATTCATAAAAATTAAATAGTCTTCATATTTCAAAAAATAAGGTAATACAATATGGAAGGTCCATGAACGTTTTTTTTCAGAAACATCGACCCGTGTTAATTCACCTTCTTCGACAATGGTTTCATCTAAATGTGTCGTTAAATTCAATTGTTGAAGTAGAATCTTAAATTTTTCATGATTCTGTAATGCCACGATATATAAACCACCTTATTTACGCTCAATGCAAGAACGTTTTCGTCTTTTAGAATAAATAAAAGTGAGACGATAAATCAGGGATTATCCTGATTTCGTCGTCTCACCTTGCTATTTACAATGTTCGTTCAAATGGGACGTCATAGCCTCCATTTGACATCATCCATTAACATTATATCAAATTTTATATCAAACTGTTATTGAATTTGTTCGTATAATTTTGAGATGTAACTCGCTAAATCATCTACGTGTACATCTTCTTTTTCACCATTATCACGGCGTTTGACTTCGACGATACCGTCGCTCGCATTTTTACCCACGACAATGCGCAAAGGTAAGCCAATTAAATCCGCATCATTGAATTTGACACCTGCGCGTTCTTGACGGTCATCGTAAAGCACTTTGTAATCATCGTTAAATTGATTGTAAATTTGATCTGCCAGTTCACGTTGATCTTCTTTTTTAGGATTCACCGAGATGACATGAATATCATATGGTGTAACAGCCTTAGGCCAAATAATCCCATTTTCATCATGATGTTGTTCAATAATCGCACTCAATGTACGAGAGACACCAATACCATAACAACCCATCGTCAATGTTTGTTCGCGACCTTGATCGTTGAGTACCGTAGCGTTCATGGCTTCAGAATATTTATTTCCTAACACAAATACTTGGCCGACTTCAATACCTTCAGCAAATTTCGCAATGCCTGCGCCTCCACTTAAAGGCTCACCCTCTAAAATAAATCTAAAGTCCCCATAGGCTTCCACTTCAAAATCACGGCCAATATTAGCATTAATATAGTGATGGTCGTCTTCATTGGCCCCTACAACGAGATTAGATAAATCTTGGACATAGTGATCTGCATACACTTTAATCTCTTTATCAGTAATAGGACCTAATGAGCCTGGTGATGCACCGAGTAAATTGCGAATGTCATTATCGTTGGCTAATTCGACTTGGTCTGTCTTAAAGAAGTCTTTTAACTTCACATCATTAATTTCATGATGGCCACGAACAAGAATAAGTACAAATTCACCCTCAACTTTAAAAATCATGGATTTTGTAATTTGATCTAGAGGACGGTCTAAAAATGTCGCTAAGTCTTTAGCCGTTTTTATTTGAGGTGTTGCTATTTTTTCAAGTGGTTGCATGGGTGCTTTTTCCACATTCGATGGCGTGTAAGGGACTTCTGCTTTTTCAATATTTGCAGCGTAATCACTTTCATCACTGTATACAATTGTATCTTCACCGATGGCACTTAACGCATGGAATTCATGCGTATGATTCCCACCAATAGCTCCTGAATCTGCAACAACAGGACGTACATTTAAGCCGACACGTTTAAAAATACGTCCGTATGCATCGTACATATCTTGATACGTTTGCATTAGTGATTCTTCATCAGTATGAAATGAATAAGCATCTTTCATAATGAATTCACGTCCACGTAATAAACCAAAACGTGGGCGTTTCTCATCACGGAATTTTGTTTGAATTTGGAACAATGTTAAAGGCAATTGCTTATATGAACGTAATTCATCTCTCACTAGTGAAGTGATGACTTCTTCATGGGTTGGCCCTAGTGCGAATTCTCTTTCATTACGATCGTGTAAACGCATGAGTTCAGGACCATAAGCTTCCCAACGTCCTGACTCTTTCCAAAGTTCTGATTGCTGTAAAACTGGCATAACCACTTCAACTGCATCAATACGTTCCATTTCTTCTCTAATAATTTCAGAGATATTTTGTAACACACGTGTTGCAAGCGGTAAATAACTGTAAATACCTGCTGCGTTTTGTTTAATTAAGCCTGCTTTTAATAATAACTGATGACTGACTGCCTCAGCTTCAGCAGGAACTTCTCTTAAAGTGGGTATAAATACTTTTGATTGCTTCATCCTTTATTGCTCCTCCTTAATACATCGTTATAAGAAATAACGTTGAATGTCGTTCCATGTGACGAGAACCATAATAATGACAACGAAGATGGCCCCAACTGCGACAATTGCAGTTTCTGCTTTTTTGTTCGCTGGCTTTCTAAAAATGGCTTCGTATAAAACGAATAAAATACGTCCACCATCAAGGGCAGGGATTGGTAATAAGTTCATAATTCCAAGGTTGACACTGAGTACTGCTGTAAAGTTGATTAACGTAATTAATCCTGTTTTAACGACCGTATCTACATTTTTGTAAATACCCACCGGCCCATTCAACATATCAAAGCTAAAATGTCCGGTAAAAATACTGCCAATCATGGCGACAACAGCCGTGAAAATCAATTTTCCAAATTCTACTGTTTGAGTTAATCCAAAGATTAAGGGCTCAATTGGAGATATTTCTTTGGTAGGTACAAATCCTAACTGATATTCTGTCACTTTTTTCGTTTTAGTTAAATTTTGCGTGAGTTTTTTAGGCGAAAACGTTTCTGAATGCACTTTACCGTCACGTTCATATTTTAGTGTTGTCTTTTCGCCACTCGTCGCTTTCATTTCTTTTTTAATATCTCGTAGATTATCTGTGGAGTGCCCATTGATTTCAGTTATGACATCTCCCTTTTTAAGTCCTAACTGGGCAGCAGGCGTATTAGGTGCCACTTGGTCGACTTTGTTGGTCGGTGCCCCTTGCCAATAAGCGAGACCTACGAGTAAAACAGCCGCTAAAATAAAGTTGAATAGTGGTCCAGCAAATAATGTTAAAAATTTCTGATAAGGTTTTTTATAGGCAAATTGACGTTCTCTTGGTGCAATTTGGATTAAACTTCCATTTTGTACAAAAAATGCTTTTTTAGCGATAGGATAATGGTGGCGTACTTGATCATAAGCCATAATACCTTCCAAATACAGTTCCTTGTTAAAATCAACTTTTTTAACTTCCATCGCTTCCATACGTTGAAATTTATGTTGATCATCTAAAATAATATGCGTAATTTCATCTTGATCATTTAATTTCACTTTGACATGCATCCCTGGTTCAACTGGAGCTTCATCCATGCCATCGCCAGCCATTCGGACATAACCTCCGACTGGCAAAAGACGAATCGTATAGAGTGTTTCGTTTTTACGAAAACTTAAAATTTTTGGCCCCATCCCGATTGCAAATTCTGGGCACATGATCCCCGCACGTTTTGCAAACAACATATGACCATATTCATGCACTGATACAAGTAACCCAAAAACACAAATAAATGCAATAATGGTTATAAACACAGATGACTACACCTCGTATTCTTTAGATTTATAATGCGCATCTAGCGCTAAAATTTGCTCAAGTGACGGATTGTGAATCACTTCATGTTGATCCATCTCTTTTTTAATTAATCGTTCTATGTCTAAAAATCCAATTTCACGATTTAAAAATTTAGCAACAGCGACTTCATTCACAGCATTCAATACTACCGGCATCGTACCACCGATACGGATAGCGTCATACGCATATTGAAGACAACGATAACGATCAAAATCCATTGCTTTAAAATGTAACTGTGCAACTTCCGCTAAATTTAACGAAGGTGCCTCGTGTTTTAGTCGATGAGGATACGTAAATGCATATTGAATCGGCATGCGCATGTCCGGTGTACCCAACTGCGCCATTACGCTTGTATCAACAAATTCAACCATTGAATGAATAATACTTTCTTTATGTAAAATGGTCTCAATTTGCTCAATTTCTAAATCAAACAACCATTTTGCCTCAATGACTTCGAAACCTTTATTCATCATTGTTGCTGAATCAATGGTAATTTTATGGCCCATAGACCAGTTCGGATGATTGAGCGCATCTTCAACGGACACATTTTCTAACGCATCACGTGATAAATCTCGGAAAGAACCCCCACTTGCAGTTATTGTCACTTTTTTAATTTGCTTTTCATCTTCACCATTTAAACATTGGAAAATGGCCGCATGCTCTGAATCTACCGGCAAAATATTCACATTGTATTTGCGCGCATGAGCCATGACAAGCTCTCCAGCGACGACAAGTGTCTCTTTATTCGCAAGGGCAATGTCTTTGCCTTTCTCAATCGCACGCATCGTCGGTTCTAATCCCACACTACCTAATAATGAATTGAGTACAATATCATTTTTTTCATAAGTAGCAACTTCAATTAGCCCTTCCCTTCCGGAAACAACTTTAATATTATACTCGGAAAAATACGTCACATCTTCAGAATTTTGTACGGCAATGATGTCTGGTTGATGGGTCTTTAATACTTTTTTTGCGTACTCAATATTTTTACCTA
This sequence comes from Staphylococcus sp. 11511212, assembly GCF_011394755.1. NCBI lineage: Bacteria > Bacillati > Bacillota > Bacilli > Caryophanales > Staphylococcaceae > Staphylococcus > Staphylococcus sp. 11511212. Next base: position 551,135 of record NZ_JAANBQ010000003.1, read on the forward strand.
CTGTAAAGGCAACAAGTTTAAATTCATTAGGATGACGTTCGATGACATCAATCGCCTGTGTACCAATCGAGCCAGAAGCGCCTAATATTGCAATATTTTTCATCATTTTCACTTCACCTTACATTTGAATTAAGAAAAGATACATTAATGGTAACACGAACATAAAACTATCAAATCGGTCTAAAATCCCGCCGTGTCCTGGTAATAAGCGACCAGAATCTTTTACGCCAAAGTGACGTTTAAAACCTGATTCAACGAGGTCACCGAGCTGACCGAATGCACTTAAGACGACCGTCATTACAAGTACCCAAATCATACTATAGTCAAAAGGCACGAAAAACATAAATGCTAATGGCACTAGTAAGCTACACAATAATCCACCAATAAAACCTTCCACCGTTTTATTAGGGCTAATGACAGGCCATAATTTGTGTTTACCAAATGAACGTCCAAAAAGGTAAGCCCCTGTATCCGTTAACCAAACAATCAACAAACCAAATAAAATATAATGGAGTCCAGCTTCTCGTGTTTCATAAAAATACATAAAACCAATCCCTACATAGGCGACAGACATGAGGCAAAATGCGGAATCCATAAAACTAAATCTATTTTTAGACATCACTGTATAACTTAATAAAATAAAACTTAAAGCAATTAACGATTTTTGTTGTAATACGGGGACCCAAGTGATATCTTGTGGCAACAAAATCAGCACTAAAGCAAGAGCACTGATGAATCCCGGAATCGAAAGCAACTGTATACGGTTCATATTCAACAATTCTTTTAGTGCAATTAAAGCAAGAATGGATGTAAACAGCATCCACGTTGTTCCCCCAATAAGTAAAATAGGGAGAAATACGATTAACGCAACAATCGTTGTAATCGTTCTAACCTTCATAATCTTCTCCTATCTACAATCCCCCAAAACGTCTTTGTCGAGATTGATATGTTTTAATACATTCTATCAATTCTTGCGCATCAAAATCTGGCCACATTTTTGAATTAAAAATAAATTCACTGTATGATAATTGCCAAATTAAGAAATTACTAATACGTTGTTCACCTGATGTGCGAATAAGTAATTCAGGATCAGGGTAATGACTTGTCATTAAATATTTTTGAAATTGTGTTTCATCAATGGCTTCAATTGCAGCCTCGTCAGCAGTTCTCATCTCTTGAAATAATGCCTTCATTCCAGAAATAATTTCAGCGCGTCCACCATAATTGATGGCGAAGATCAGTGTTAATCCTGTGTTTTGTGCAGTTTTTTGTTTGGCCTCTTCAATCGCTTGAATTGTTTTTTGGGGCAACTGGTCGATAAAACCGATGGTCTCAACTTTTACATTTTTTTCAATAAGTTCCGGTAAAAATGTATTTAAAAAATTAACGGGTAACCCCATGATATAGTTAACTTCTTCTTCAGGACGTGACCAATTCTCTGTTGAAAATGCGTAAAGCGTTAAATATTTAACGTTTAAATCATTTGCTGCACGTGTGATCGTTTTAATAGTTTGCATTCCTTGATAATGTCCTTTAATTCTAGGCATTTTACGTTGTTTCGCCCAACGTCCATTACCATCCATAATAATGGCAATATGTTCTGGTATATTATGTAAATCTATAGTATCGATTTGAGATGATTGTTCTTCTTTGTTTTTAAATTTCTTAAACATGCGAGTTCCTCCGAGCCTAATTGCGTCTCATTTTATTATAGTCATTAAAAAGTACAATTATTTATCATTTTATCACACTCAAATCACTCATTAAATCACAAAGAAAAAAACTGTACCAAAGTCTGATTCGGTACAGTTTTGCAAATGAATTATACAGACATAATGTCCTTTTCTTTTTCAGTAACTAATTGATCAATTTGTTTAATTGATTCGTCTGTTACTTTTTGAACATCGTCAGAACCAGAACGTAATTCATCTTCAGTGATGTCTCCGTCTTTTTCTTGTTTTTTCAATGTATCATTTGCATCGCGACGAATATTACGTACAGAAACTTTCGCATTTTCACCTGTCTTTTTAACTTCTTTGACAATCTCTTTACGACGTTCCTCAGTAAGCGCCGGTACAGTAATACGAATCACTTCGCCATCACTTGTAGGTGTGACACCTAAGTTTGCTGCATAAATGGCTTTTTCAATATCACCTAATGATGTTTTATCATAAGGAGAAATGACCAATAAACGTGCTTCTGGTACACTAATACTTGCCAATTGTTGTACCGGTGTTGGTGCGCCATAATAATCAACGTTTACACCTGACAATAAATTGGAGTTTGCACGTCCAGCATTGATTTGAGCTAGTTCACGAGATAAATTCTCGATAGATTTTTGCATGCGTGATTTTGTATCTTGAATAATTCCACTCATAAGATAGTCACCTCTAAAATTATTTTGTAATAATTGTGCCGATTTCTTCTCCTAGAACAGCACGTTTAATGTTCCCTTCTTCCATAATTGAGAAGACATTTAACGGGATATTGTTATCCATACAGAATGAAGAGGCTGTAGAATCCATGACTTGTAAGCCTTCTTGTAACAACTGTAAGTAAGTTAAACGATCATATTTTTTAGCATTTGGATCAACTTTAGGGTCTGCAGAATAAACACCATCAACATTGTTTTTACCCATTAAAATGACATCTGCTTCGACTTCAGCTGCTCTTAATGCGGCAGTTGTATCTGTTGAGAAGTATGGATTTCCGATTCCTGCTGCAAAAATAACGACACGTTTCTTCTCTAAATGTCTAATGGCACGTCGACGGATGTAAGGTTCTGCGACTTGTTTCATTTCAATTGACGTTAATACTCGAGTATCACAATCAAGTTGTTCTAAGCTGTCTTGTAGCGCTAAAGCATTCATCACTGTTGCAAGCATACCCATATAATCCGCAGTACCACGATCCATTCCTAAATCGCTACCCGTTTTACCACGCCAAATATTGCCGCCACCTACAATTACAGCAACTTCTGTATCCATTTTTGCCACTTCAGCAACTTGCTGAGCAATGCTTTTAATAATCATTGGATTTATTCCAAAGCCTTTGTCCCCTGCTAATGCTTCACCACTTAGTTTCAAAACTACACGCTTATATTTTGAAGTTTCAGTCATTATAATAACCTCTCTATTCGTTTTATGTAAAACAATACAAGTAAAGAAGACACACGAGGCATCTTCCTTACACACGGCTTCAATAACCATGAATTGAAGTCATGTAAAGGAGGACACAAATGGTGTCTTCTTTCTCATACTAAACCGTGTCTATTATTTCATTTGTCCTTTAACTTCGTCAGCAAAGTTTTCTTCACGTTTTTCTAAACCTTCACCTACTTCATAACGTACGAAGTCCACTAATTGACCACCTTTTGATTTAAGGAATTCTTCAACAGTTTGATCTGGGTTTTTAACGAAGTCTTGGTTAACAGCACAAATTTCTTGTAAATATTTACGCAAACGACCTTCAACCATTTTTTCAACGATGTTTTCAGGTTTACCTTCATTTAATGCTTGTTGTTTTAATACTTCTCTTTCGTGATTGATTTCTTCTTCACTTACTTGGTCAGAAGAAACATATTTAGGGTTAATCGCTGCAATGTGCATTGCTACGTCTTTAGCTGCTTCTTCGTCAGTTGTACCTTCAACAACTGAAAGCACACCAATACGTCCACCCATGTGTAAGTAAGCACCAAATGCATCGTTGTCAGTTTTAGTGCGAAGTGCGAAACGACGTAAGCTTAATTTTTCACCAATTGTTGAAATCGCTTCGTTCATATGTTCAGAAACTTTTTTACCATTTGGTAATGTTGATTCATTTAACGCTTCAACAGATTCAGCTTTCGTTTCAAGGATTTGGTTAGCAATTTCTTTAACTAACTGTTGGAAACCTTCGTTACGTGCAACGAAGTCTGTTTCAGAGTTGATTTCAACGATAACCGCTTCGTTACCTTTAACTTCAACATGTGTAATACCTTCTGCTGCAATACGGTCTGCTTTTTTCGCTGCTTTAGCAATACCTTTTTCACGTAAGTAGTCAATTGCTTTATCGATGTCACCATCTGTTTCTTGTAGCGCTTTTTTACAATCCATCATACCCGCGCCAGTTTTTTCACGTAATTCTTTAACAAGTTTAGCTGAAATTGCCATCACTATTCCTCCAATATTATTTCATTATTGTATTTTAAAAAAAGGGGCTGGGACATCTTGTTTGTCCTAGTCCCTTAAAATGCTTTCATTCTTAAAATTCAAAATGGTACGTGTTAAATGATATTTAAATCACTATATTCATCACCACTATGACAGGACAGACGAAGAAAATCAAATTATTGAAAATGTTCAGCTGTCCCTCATTTTAAGATTCTATTTATTTAGACTCAACAGTTTCTTCTGTTTCTTCAGTTGAAGTTTTTTCAGTTGCTTCTTCTTCGTTTAAATCGATGTTTTGCTCTGCAGCAACTTCATCGTTTGATACACCTTGTTGACCTTCTAAAATAGCATCTGCCATTTTACCAGTTAATAATTTAACGGCACGAATCGCATCGTCGTTCGCTGGAATAACGTAGTCGATTTCGTCTGGATCACAGTTTGTATCAACAATACCCACGATTGGAATGTTTAATTTACGTGCTTCAGCAATCGCGTTACGCTCTTTACGAGGGTCAACAACGAATAATGCTTGAGGCATTGATTTCATATCACGAATACCGCCTAAGAATTTAATTAAACGGTCATATTCTTTTTTAAGTTCTACAACTTCTTTTTTAGGAAGTACGTCGAATGTACCGTCTTCTTCCATTTTTTCAATTTCAGAAATACGTTTTACACGTTTAGAAATCGTTTTGTAGTTTGTTAAAATTCCACCTAACCATCTTTGGTTAACGTAGAAATGTCCTGCACGTTCAGCTTCAGCTTTCACTGACTCTTGTGCTTGTTTTTTTGTACCTACGAATAAGACTTTACCGCCTTCTTCAGATACTTGTTTAATGAAGTTATAAGCTTCTTCTACCTTTTTCACTGTTTTTTGTAAGTCGATGATATAAATACCATTTCTCTCAGTGAAGATGTACTTTTTCATTTTTGGGTTCCAACGGCGTGTTTGATGACCGAAGTGAACACCAGCTTCAAGTAATTGTTTCATTGAAATTACTGCCATGATTAAAATTCCTCCTATTGGTTAATATCCTCCACATGCGCTAACACAAACACGACGAAATGTCGCACCCATTCGTGTTTTGGCTTCATGTGTGTGTTTTGACTTTCTCATAGCCGCATATAAATATATCACAAAAGATTTTTCTATGCAACTTATATTTATTATTCAGCACGTTTGAGTTCATCTAAAAACGCTTCTTTTTTCACTTTAATGAATGTTCCCTTCATACCTAGCGATCGAGATTCAATGACACCCGCACTTTCGAGTTTACGTAAAGCATTCACAATCACTGAACGCGTAATCCCAACACGATCTGCAACTTTTGAAGCAATTAACAATCCTTCTTTGCCACCTAATTCTTCAAAGATGTGATCAATCGCTTCTTTTTCTGAATAAGATAATGAATTAATCGCCATAGAAATCGCCGCTTTATCACGTGCTTGTGATTCAATTTCATTATGCTTTTCACGTAAAATTTCCATACCAATGACTGTCGCTGCATACTCTCCTAAAACTAAATCATTTTCACCGAAATCATTAGCGACACGACCAAGTACTAATGTCCCCAATCGTTCTCCTCCTCCAATAATTGGGAAGATTGTCGTTCTAGAATTTTTAAACAAGTCTTCGTTTTCTGGAGGGAATACTGAAAGTTCATTATCAATTTTAATATTTGATGATGTCTCATGCACATTCATCAATTTGCTTGTATATTCATCAGGAATATGGCGTTCCTCAAGCATTTTAATAATACGTTCGTTTTTTAGTAGTTCGTTTAAATTCGACCCTAAAATTTTACCTCTTCTAGAAACAATAAAAACGTTCGTTACTGTTACTTTACTGATAGTTTGCGCTACATCTTTAAAATCAACTGAAATACCTTTATGTTTTTGTAATAAGCTACTTAGTTCTCTCGTCTTAGATAATAAACCCATGTCACTTCTCCTTTTTATAAAATGAATTCACTTAAATCTTTATTCGTTGAAATCGTTTTTAGTTTTTCATCAACATATTGTGGTGTGATATCCACATGTGCATTTGGCATATTCGGTGCCTCAAATGATAAGTCTTCTAACATTTTTTCTAAAATAGTGTGTAATCGTCTTGCACCAATGTTATCTGTTTCTTGATTAACATGAAAAGCCATTTCTGCCAAACGTTCAATCGCTTCATCTGTGAAATTCACAGTGACTTCTTCTGTTTCAAGCAACATTTCATATTGTTTGATTAAAGAAAGTTTAGGTTCTTTCAAAATTTTAATGAAATCTTCAACTGTAAGACTTTCAAGTTCGACACGAATTGGGAATCGACCTTGAAGTTCAGGAATTAAATCACTCGGTTTCGAAACATGAAAAGCACCTGCTCCGATAAATAACATATGTTCAGTACTAACCGTACCATATTTCGTGCGAATCATGCTACCTTCAAGAATAGGCAAGATATCACGTTGAACCCCTTGTCTTGAAACATCTTGGCCACCACTATTTTGACTGTTTGTGGCTACTTTATCGATTTCATCAATGAATATTATTCCCATTTGTTCAGCAAGTTCAAGTGCTTCTTGATTCGCTGTTTCGTGATCAATCATTTCTTCAGCATATTCGTCTATTAAAATTTTACGTGCTGTTTTCACTGGAACTTCTTTTTCTACTTTTTTCTTAGGCATTAATTGATTCATCATTTCTTGCATTTGTTCATTTTGCTGATTCCCTAGCATGCCCAAAGCGCCTGGATCTTGTTCAACTTTGATGCGCACTTTTTCATTTTCAAGCTGACCTTTTTGTAGTTGTTCTTTAATATCAGAACGTTTCGTTTTAATTTCTTCTGTTGGCGGTTCTTCCTCTTCATCTTGTTGTTGGCCAAAATTAGGAATGGCCCCTCCAAAAAGAGATTCTAAAGGATTACTACTTGATTGATTTGCTTTTTTCTTAATGCTTGGAACTAACAATTTCACTAAGCGTTCGTTCGCTTTTCTTGTCGCTTCCTCTTTAACTGCACTTTTCTTTTCTTCTTTCACAAGACGCACCGCAACATCAACTAAATCACGAACCATACTTTCAACATCGCGACCCACATAACCCACTTCAGTAAATTTCGTAGCTTCAACTTTAATGAAAGGTGCCCCTACGATTTTTGCCATTCTACGGGCGATTTCTGTTTTACCCACTCCGGTAGGGCCCATCATTAAAATATTTTTAGGTGCAATTTCTTTTTTAACTTCGTCCGCTAAAAGACTTCGACGATAACGATTTCTTAAAGCGATCGCCACTTTTTTCTTCGCTTCGTCTTGCCCGATAATAAATTCGTTTAATTTCGTTACAATTTCTTTTGGGGTATACTTAATGGCATTTTGATCCATAAATTTTGAACCTCCGTTATAATTCTTCGACCGTAATATGGTCATTAGTAAATACACAAATATCAGCGGCAACTTTTAAACTTTCATAAGCCATTTCTTTAGCTGATAAGTGCGTGGCATGTCGTTTTAATGCACGTCCAGCGCTCAATGCGTAATTGCCGCCTGAACCAATTGCAATTAAGTCATCATCTGGGGCGATGACTTCACCTGTCCCACTGACCACTAAAATATGATCTTTATCCATAACAATTAACATAGCTTCAAGTTGACGTAATTGTTTATCACCGCGCCATTCTTTAGCGAGCTCAACCGCTGCACGTTCTAGGTTGCCACTATATTGTTGCAATTTCCCTTCGAACTTTTCAAATAATGTGAATGCATCAGCAACACTCCCAGCAAATCCTGCAATGACACGACCTTGATATAACCGTCTTACTTTTTTAGCAGTTTGCTTCATAATGACTTGTTCGCCGAGCGTCACTTGGCCATCGCCAGCCATCGCGGCGCTTCCATTATGTCTCACTGCATAAATTGTTGTCGCATGAATTGATGAACTCATAAAAACTACTCTCCTTTTTTAGCACGAGGATGTGCATTTAAGTAAACACTTCGTAAACGTTGATTTGACACATGTGTATAACGACTTGTTGTTGATAAATTAACATGCCCTAGTAAACTTTGAACGGTCCTCAAATCTGCGCCTGCATCTAGCATATGTGTTGCAAACGTATGTCGCAATTTATGAGGATGTATCGATGAAACTCCCGCAGTCCGTTTAACGATTTCATTCAAAATATAACGGACGCCACGAGCTGTCACAGGTTCACCCTTTAAGTTCACTATTAATTTACCATGTGTGGCGTTCTGTATAGGTTGAAAGTGGTTAAGATAGTCTTCGATACTTTGCTTGCAAAACTCTCCAAAAGGGACGATACGTTCTTTACTACCTTTCCCCATCACTTTTAACACACACATATTCAAATCTACATCCGAAATATTTAAATCAACTAATTCTGATACACGGATACCTGTCGCATATAAAATCTCAAGTATCACGCGATCGCGTCTCCCTTTTTTCGGATCTTCCTGTACCGTTTTAAATAATGCTTCCATTTCTTCAGAATAAAAAAATGTAGGTAAATACGTTTCTTTTTTCGGATGCACGAGCTGAACGAAAGGATTTACAATCGTATCATCTTGGGTCATCCAAAAATGATAAAACGTACGCAGCGTTGAAATTTTCCGCGAAACCGTTGTTCTTTGTAACCCTTGGTTATAAAGCATTGCAAGATAGTTTCTCGCATCTCTATATTCAAATTCTCGTAATGATAATTGTTCTTGTTGTAAAAATTGGTTGAACTGAATTAAATCATCTTCATAAGCTTTTAATGTATGTTCTGAAAAAAAACGTTCTCGCTTTAACATAAGTAAAAACAGGCGTTGGATATGTTCCAAAGTAAAAACCCCTCCATCATTAGCATTGTAGCATAATGATGAAGGGAACTGCATAGATTATACTGTGAATTTTCGTAGTAATCTAAATTTTGCTTATTTTGCCAATTTATTTTTTTATCTTTTATAATGTCTTTTTAAAATAATCTAAATACGTTAATGCACGGTTGGCTAATTTTTCGTAACGCTCTTTTTTATCTTTGATGCGTTCGTCAAGCGCGGGCACTAAACCAAAATTGGCATTCATCGGTTGGAAATTCTTATTATTATTCGCATGAGAAATATAATAGGCCATACTTCCTAGCATCGTCTCACGAGGGAAAATCGCATCCTCTTTATCCAGTAAGCGGTGTGCGAGGTTAATTCCTGCAATCATACCACTGGCTGCACTTTCAACGTAACCTTCTACCCCCGTCATTTGACCTGCAAAAAAGAGATTTGGTTTATTTTTAAACTCATACGTTTCTGATAATACTTCTGGAGAATTGATGAAAGTGTTTCTATGCATGACACCGTAGCGCACAATCTCTACATTTTCAAGTCCTGGAATTAATTGAATGACTTCTTTTTGGGCTCCCCATTTGAGACGCGTTTGAAAGCCAACAATATTATATAACGTTCCAGCTGCGTCATCTTGTCTAAGTTGCACGACAGCATAAGGACGTTTTCCAGTTTTAGGATCTTCAAGACCGACGGGTTTCATCGGGCCAAACAATAAAGTTTTGGGTCCACGGCTTGCCATGACTTCAAAAGGCATACATCCTTCAAAATATTTCTCTTTTTCAAAGTCTTTGCCGGGTGCTACTTCAGCTGCCATCGCCGCTTCATAAAAGCGATTAAATTCCTCTTCTGTCATCGGACAGTTTAAGTAAGCGGCTTCCCCTTTATTATATCTTGATTTTAAATAGACTTTATCCATATCAATTGAATCTTTTTCAATGATAGGAGCTGCTGCATCATAAAAATACAGTTGATCTTCACCTGTTAAAGCAACGATTTTTTCTGCTAATGGCTCTGTTGTTAACGGACCCGTCGCAATAATCGTAGGGCCATCAGGAATGTCTGTAATTTCTTCATTTTTCACTGTAATATTAGGATGATTTTTGATTGTATCAGTCACATAACCCGAAAAATCATGACGATCTACGGCTAATGCCCCTCCTGCCGGTACACGTGCGTTATCAGCAGCAGCAATAATTAACGAATCAAGGCGGCGCATCTCTTCTTTTAAAACACCCACTGCATTCGTTAATGCATTCCCTCTTAATGAATTTGAACAAACAAGCTCAGCAAATTTATCTGTATGATGTGCTGGTGTTTGTTTGACAGGTCGCATTTCGTATAAATTAACAGCAATACCTCTTTCCGCTAATTGAAAAGCTGCTTCTGAACCCGCTAAACCTGCACCGATGACATTCACTGTCGTCATACGATTTCCTCCTTATTTTTGTACTTCTTCTTTATAATCACAGTTAGAGCAAACGACTTGCGAACTGCGTCCTTTTTTCGACTCTACTAAATAATGATTACATTTTGGACAATCTCGTCCTACGGGTTTATCCCACGTCACAAATTCACATTCAGGATAGCGACTACAACCATAGAAAATTCGATTTTTCTTTGATTTACGTTCGACGACGTCGCCTTCCTTACATGTAGGACATTTTACTCCTATAGGTTTCACGATAGCTTTAGTATTTCGGCAGTCCGGAAAGTTCGAACATGCCATAAACTTTCCATATCGACCCGTTTTGATGACCATTGGACTACCACATTTTTCACAATCTTCGCCTGCAGGTTCATCTTTAATTTCGATTTTTTCCATTTCAGATTCAGCGCGCTCAACATCTTGTTTAAAACTGTTATAAAAGTCACTGACTACTTTTTTCCATGCAATGTCTCCATCTGCTATTTTATCGAGCAGTGTTTCCATGTTCACAGTAAAATCAACATCAATGATTTCAGGGAAATAATCTTTTACCTGTTCATGAACGATTTCACCGAGTTCAGTCGGAACAAAACGCTTACTTTCATTTTTAACATAGTTTCTCTTTTGAATTGTATCAATCGTTGGCGCATAAGTTGATGGACGACCAATTTTTAATTCTTCAAGTGTTTTAACAAGACGAGCTTCAGTGTATCGAGGTGGCGGTTGGGTAAAATGCTGCGCCGGATCAATTTTAGTTGCGAGCGCTGTATCGCCTACTTTTAATTCAGGTAAACGATTTTCTTTTTCTTTATCTTTATCGTCATTTGCTTCGACGTAAAGCGTCATAAAGCCTTTAAATTTAATTGTTTGTCCATTAGCTCTAAATTTAACATCATTTTGCGTTAAATCAACTGCAACCGTGTCTAATATTGCGGGTGCCATTTGGCTCGCAACAAAGCGTTCCCAAATTAACTTGTACAAACGATACTGATCACGTGTTAAAAATGCTTTCATCTCAGATGGCGTACGTAAAGTACTAGTTGGACGAATCGCTTCGTGCGCATCTTGGTCACCTTGTTTTCCTTTCGACACAGCTTTCGTTAAATAAGCTTCCCCATATTCAGATTGAATATATTTTTTAGCTTCAGCTTGCGCATCTTTAGAAATACGAGTAGAGTCGGTACGCATGTAGGTGATTAATCCTACAGTTCCTTTACGTTTTAAATCGATACCTTCATATAATTGTTGCGCAACCATCATCGTTTTACGGGCTTTAAAATTTAGTTTGCGCGCGGCTTCTTGTTGTAATGTAGAAGTGGTAAACGGATTTGCCGGGCGACGTGTTTTTTCTTTTTTCGTCACGTTGGATACTTCAAATTCGTTACCATCCAACGCTTTAGTGATGATGTCGACATCATCTTTCGTCGATAACTTAAATGGTTTCCCTTTATAATGAAGAAACTTGGCAGTGAATTTCGATTTTTTGTGTCGGAATTCTCCTTCAATAGACCAATATTCCTCAGGTTTAAAGTTACGAATTTCATTTTCACGGTCAATGACTAATCTAAGTGCCACAGATTGTACACGGCCTGCCGATAAGCCTTTTTTAACTTTCTTCCATAATACTGGTGAAATATTATATCCTACAAGACGATCTAATACACGTCGTGCTTGTTGGGCATCAACAAGATTCATTTCGATTTCTCTTGGATGTTTAAAACTTTCTTTAACTGCGTCTTTAGTGATTTCGTTAAATACGACACGATTTTCTTTACTATCCTCTAATTCCAATATATGTGCTAAATGCCATGCAATTGCTTCACCTTCACGGTCGGGGTCACTAGCTAGAAAAACTTTTTTCGCCTTTTTAGCATATCTTTTTAAGTCTTTAACGACTGGTCCTTTACCGCGTATTGTAATATATTTAGGATCATAGTCATGTTCAACATCAACACCCATTTGACTTCTTGGTAAGTCTCGTACGTGCCCCATGGATGCGATTACTTTGTATTTTTTTCCTAAATATTTTTCTATCGTTTTAGCTTTTGCAGGCGATTCAACAATGACAAGATTATCTGCCAAAGCAGTTCCCCCCTTGCTTTTTCTGTTTACAAAGATAAATGATAAACGGTAATTTTTATATTTGTCAATCTTTTGCATTTATTTAATAACAAGGTTCACTGAATTGACGTATTCATATCTTTTAAAATATCCTCCGCAGAAAGTACGATTTCGGCACCTTCCTTAACACGCAATAAATTTCCTTTTGTATTGGGGTTAAACATATCTCCAGGTAAAACATAAACATTACGATTTTGTTCTAACGCTTGATCTAATGTTATTAATGCACCGCTTCTTTCTTTCGCCTCTGTGACGAGCACTCCTTTACTTAAGCCACTTATGATACGATTGCGTTCAGGAAATCTAAATTTTGCTGGAGCAGTGGTTGGTGGATATTCGCTGATACTTAAACCCCCTGCATATTTATCAATATGTGTTCTTAGGGTTTGAGTATGTTTAGGATAATGGTGAAAATGACCAAAGCCCAATACAGCTATTGTAGGGATGTTGTTACACAATGCATAATGATGGGCTAATGCATCAGTTCCTTTTGCCAAACCAGACACAATAACGATAGGCTGATGCTTCATCTGATGTAATAAATAGTCAACTGCCCGTTCACCATAAGCTGTAAAATCTCTTGCGCCTACAACTGCTAAAGGATAATAACACGCATCATTAAATAAATTTAAATTCCCCTTACAATAGAGTAATAACGGTGGATGATATATTTCTTTTAATAATGAAGGAAATCGTGCATCAATGATTGGGAGGGGTACAATACGATGCGCCTCTAATTGAGACTGGATGATATCAATGTCTAAGGATTGGAAAGCTAAAAATTTTTTGTAAAAATGAGACTTCTGATGGATTAGAGGATGATTTTTTAAAATAGGTGTGATTTCAATTTGTAAAGATTTCACAGGAGATGTAAATAGTTGATAGATTTGATTTGTCGTAAAACCAGCATAATGCATTTTCAATAAATTTTTTAGATACAATGACGTCACCTCAACCCTAGTCTATCGCATCCTTCTCGTTTTGTTTGTGTCTAAAATAAGTATTATATTTGCACATTCAAAATATTTATTTTTTCAATGTGATGACCGAGGTATCGTTTTTATAAAAGGCTTGGTCTTAATTTGGAAATCACTACAAAACTATTATAATTAGGAATCTCTAGGGATTACTCACTGACATAAATACATTTAATTAAAAGATGATGAAATACTAAAAAGAGAGTGGGACATTGACATGTCCCACTCCAATTATCATCACAAATTATTTTTTTACAGTTAATAATTGTTCGTAAATGCCTGCATCTTTAGCAGCTTGAATTAATGTTGAACCAATTTCTGATGGTGTGTCTGCTGTTTTAACACCACAAGCATTGAGTGTTTTGATTTTTTCATCAGCAGTTCCTTTACCACCTGAAATAATCGCTCCAGCATGCCCCATACGTTTCCCTGGAGGGGCTGTTTGACCTCCAATGAACCCTACAACTGGTTTTTTCATGTTCGCTTTAATCCACTCTGCTGCTTCTTCTTCAGCAGTACCACCAATTTCACCAATCATGACAACTGCGTGTGTATCTTCATCTTCATTGAACGCTTTTAATACGTCGATGAAGTTTGTACCATTAACTGGGTCACCGCCGATACCTACAGCTGTAGATTGACCAATGCCCTCTTCAGTTAATTGATGTACTGCTTCGTATGTTAATGTACCTGAACGAGATACAACACCTACATGACCTTTTTTATGGATATACCCTGGCATAATACCAATTTTTGTTTCATCAGAAGTGATGACACCTGGACAGTTTGGTCCAATTAATCGTGTCTTTTTGCCTTCTAAATAACGTTTCACTTTAACCATATCAATAACAGGAATATGTTCTGTAATACAGATTGCTAAATCTAATTCTGCATCTGCACATTCTAAAATCGCATCAGCTGCAAATGGTGCTGGTACATAAATAACAGAGACATTCGCACCCGTTTCTTGTTTTGCTTCTTCAACAGTATTGTATACAGGTACACCTTCTACGACTTGTCCACCTTTACCTGGTGTCACACCCGCAACGATTTGTGTCCCATATTCTAACATTTGTTTAGTATGGAAAAGGGCAGTTGACCCTGTAATACCTTGTACGATTACTTTTGTATTTTTATCAACAAATACACTCATTTTGTTGTCCCATCCTTTCCTTACGCTTCATTCACAAGTTTAACAATTTTTTGTGCACCTTCAGCCATTGTTGTCGCTGGTTCAATTGCTAAACCTGAATCTTTTAAGATTTTCTTACCAATTTCAACGTTTGTACCTTCAAGACGTACAACTAACGGTAATGTTAAATCTACTTCTTTGACAGCTGCTACAATACCTTCAGCAATGACGTCACAACGCATAATACCACCAAAGATATTTACAAAAATACCTTTAACGTTGCTATCACCTAAGATGATTTTAAAGGCTTCAGTTACTTTTTCTTTTGTAGCGCCGCCCCCTACGTCAAGGAAGTTTGCTGGGTTACCATTAAAATGGTTAATCGTATCCATCGTCGCCATCGCTAGTCCAGCTCCGTTAACCATACAACCAATGTTACCATCTAATGCAATATATGATAAATCATACTTAGACGCTTCGATTTCTTTTGGATCCTCTTCATCTAAATCACGTAATTCTAAGACGTCTTTATGACGGAATAAAGCATTGTCATCAAAATTAATTTTAGAATCGAGTGCTAAAACATCCCCTTCACCTGTTAAAACAAGTGGATTGATTTCTACGATAGAACAATCCTTTTCAATGAACACATTGTATAAAGAAATTAAGAATTTAACAGCTTTGTTGATAGATTCTTTAGGGATATTAATATTAAAAGCGATACGGCGTGCTTGATAAGGTGCTAAACCAACCACTGGATCAATCGTTTCTTTGAAGATTTTTTCTGGGTTTGTTGCCGCAACCTCTTCAATTTCAGTTCCACCTTCTTCAGATGCCATTAAAGTTACACGATCAGTTGCACGGTCGATCACGAAACCAACGTAATATTCTTTTTGAATATCTGCGCCTTCTTCAATATAGAGACGTTTAACTTCTTTACCTTCTGGCCCTGTTTGATGTGTCACTAACACTTTCCCTAATAATTCATTGGCGTATGTTTCAACTTCTGATAAAGACTTAGCAATTTTGACACCGCCAGCTTTACCGCGACCACCTGCGTGAATTTGTGCTTTAACAACATAAACATCACTGTCTAACTCTTTCGCTTTTTCCACAGCTTCTTTCGCTGAGAAAGCCACGCGCCCCTCTGGTACTGCTACGCCCATTGAGCGAAAAATTTCTTTTCCTTGATACTCATGGATATTCATACTCCATCCTCCTGTTTCTTAAGGTTAAGTTCACCTATAATTATAGGAAATGTAAGCGCTATTGTAAACAGATAGCGTCTTGTTTTTCCATTCGTTACAGTCATATGTAATTCATGATTACCATGACACTTCCTTATACATTCATAACCTGCATAACAAAAATGTCGACAAAATCAAAGACTTTGTCGACAAGTGAACAAATGTTGAGACACACTTTTTAAACCTTATTTATCTGCTTGAAATGTGACTTGTGTATCGCCATCCATAGGTACACTTACAATTTTTTGTTCATCTTCTGTGGATTCCACGACGAACTGATGCTCTTTTAAGAGGCGAATCAAATCCATTTGCGATTCTTTTTCTATAGATACATTCAAGTTTGATTCAATTTCTTCTTTAATGTTTCTTAGCTTACTTTCATCTTCAGTAATTTCAGTATTTGTTTCTTCAAAATGCACTAAAACTTTATAAAGTTTTTGTAATGTTTCATCCATAAGTTTTTAGTTCCTTTCTTCTTGGACATAGTTACATATTAAACTAGTTTCATGTCGATTTCAAAAACTTTAATGCAGTTATAAACTAAAATGAGATTTAATCGGTTCGAAAGATTGACGATGAATAGGCGTGATGCCATATTGTTTCAAGCCTTCTAAATGTTTTTTTGTTCCATATCCGGCATTATTTTTAAAATCATACTGTGGAAATTGTGAGTCGTATTCAACCATGAGCGTGTCACGATATTCTTTTGCAATGATACTTGCTGCTGCGATAGAAACACTTGTTGCATCTCCTTTGACGATAGATTGTTGAGGCTTTTGCAAATGTTCCAAATGCATCGCATCTATTAAATAATGTGTAGGTTCAATATTTAAATTTTCGATTGCACGATACATGGCTAATTTTGTTGCTTCATAAATATTAAGCTCATCAATTTCTTTCGGGGAAGCTTCGCCAATAGCCCAAGCCCGCACTTGTGATTTCAATGATTCATTTAATTGCGCACGTACTTGTTTTCCAAGTTTTTTAGAGTCATTGATTCCTAAATGCTGATGATTCGCTTCTAAAACAACAGCACTTGCGACGACAGGCCCTGCTAGTGGTCCGCGACCTACTTCATCGATACCACAAATTAACGCATCTGCATCGAGTGTTAATATGTCGTTTTCATATATGCACATTTTCTCGTAATTGAGGCGTAATGACTCATTTTTCTTTATCATTTTTTGCCGACGTTCAAATGCTTTTTGAACCCCTTTTCTCGGATCGTGATAGTGCGTATGTTGTTGTAAAGCCTCGAGACTTGTTAAACGACTTAATTCTTTTTCAATTTCTTTAATGGTTTTCGTCTTCATGAGACACATCGCTTTCTAAAAATGCATCATACAAATCGAAACAATATGTTCCGATTTTAGCGTTTCTAATATCGTACACAATGAGTTCTATGACAGCTTCATAGTCTACTTCATTGCCGCGTTGCAATAGTCCTCGTTTTCTACCTATTGCATCAAACCATTCAAGATTTTCTGCTTCTTTTTCCACCTCTATTTTGTAATGGGCTTTTAATCCTTCATAATCATGATTTTTTAAAAACTCAAGTCCGTAAATGGCCACATCATCTAAATGGACAATGCTGTCTTTGATAGCACCTGTTAAACTTAATTTTTTGCCTACAATTTGATCTTCAAATTTAGGCCATAAAATCCCAGGTGTATCCAGTAACTGAAGCGATTTTCCAACTTTAATCCATTGTTGTTGCTTTGTCACCCCTGGCTTATTTCCTGTTTGGGCAATAGCACGATTGGCCAATTTGTTAATTAATGTAGATTTACCTACATTTGGGATACCTACAATCATGGCGCGAATAGCTCTAGGTTTTAATCCTTTTGCCTTTTCTCTCTCCATTTTGTCTTTCGTTGCTTGAATAGCGGCTTTTTCGACTTGTTTTAATCCTTTTCCATGTTTAGCATCGACTGCCACTGGTATAGCACCTTTTTCTTTAAAGAAGGCTTCCCATTTTGTCATTTCATTTAAATTTGCCATATCTTTTTTATTTAAAATAACAACACGAGCCTTTTGTTGAATGACTTCATCAATCATTGGGTTTCTCGAACTATAGGGTATACGCGCGTCGACGAGTTCAAAAACGACGTCTACTTTTTTCAATTGTTCAGTGACTTCGCGTTTTGCTTTAGCCATATGGCCTGGATACCATTGAATTACCACGTTATTTCACTCACTTTCTTTCTATCTTTGCCATTTGATATTTCACGCATAGGGTTATTTTTGTGTTATATTTAACATAGTTTTAACTACAATACAAAACTCAGTTTACGTGTGTTAAAATGTTTGACTTTAAAGATAAGTATACTGGTTTTTGGCGTCAATGGCTATTCTCATTCGCCTAAAACAGATATAGCATGAAAGTAGGAAAACGAAGTGTTTAAAACAGAAAGAATGTACGAACTTATCCGATTTGTGATTGTCGGTGGAATTAACACAGTCAATTATTATGTGGTTTATTTATTATTGTTATATGGGTTACATATTCACTATTTAGTGAGTCATATTATTGGCTTTGTAGTATCTTTTATCATTTCATATTATTTAAATTGTTATTTTGTGTACCGTGTCCGACCTACATTAAAAAAATTCCTTGCTTTCCCACTGACACAAGTTGTAAATATGGGCATGCAAACATTGTTGATTTTTGTTTTTGTAAATTATTTTCATTTTAAGGAGTTTATCGCCCCATTTGTTGGGTTAATTATTACTATTCCAATTACATTTATTTTATCTAAGTATATACTAAAAGATTAATATTTGAGAGGTTGAAACATGCGCAAATTCAAACGTCCTTTTTTATTAGGTCTTGCATTTTTAGGTTTAGCGTTGGTTGCCCATAGTTATATTTTATTTAGATTTTTTAAAAATGGTCTTTTATTTACAGGTCCTAACGATGGCATTGAACAAATGGTACCTATCCAAATGTATCTATATCAAAAATGGTCGGAAGGGACCTTTTTTTATGCCACGGATTTTGGATTAGGTGGAGATTTTTTTACTGATTTATCCTATTATTTTACAACGAACTTTTTATTTATTCTGAATGTGATTGTAGTGAAATGCTTACACTTGTTACATTTAGTGCAACCTAACACTTTAATGTTTTGGTTCCATAATGCCATCGTGGTCTCCATTCTAAAATGCGCACTTGTACTTGCAGCAACATACTTTTATGCATCGTATTTGAAACTTAACACATCATCCAAATGGGTGTTTGCATCTGCTTTTGCCTTCTCACCACTGTATTTTCGCTTCACCGTCTACTGGCCATTTTTCAGCGATGTTTTTGTACTACTTCCATTGCTTTATGCAAGTATAGAGCGTTTTTTTAAAACAGGCAAAGTTGGGCTTTTTATCATTATCGTCGCATTATCTTTAATGAATAATTTTTATTTTGCTTACTATCAATGCCTAATGGGATTACTTTATTTTCTGTTCCGTCTTGTCTTCACGCATAAAACAGATGTTTTATCACGTCGACGAGCTACTTGGATAATAATTGTGAGTACAATACTAGGTTTTGGTTCAAGTCTAGTGTTCTTTTTCCATGGCGCACGCAGTTTCTTTAATAATGAACGCGTCCGTTTTGAAACTAAAATCCCTTTTTTCGAACCTTTTAATGAAAATACAAATATTATTTTTGATAATTACCTTATCGTCATATTAATCATTACTATCCAAGCGCTCTTAACTTTTAAACTCTATAAACATACATATTATAAACTTTTTGCAATTTTAAGTTTACTCACGATTGTTTCAGCTTTTATTCCTTATGTTGATAGTATATTCAATGGTTTTTCAGCGCCTCAAAAACGGTGGCATTATTTATTAGCATTTGCAACGAGTGGTCTTATTGCTCTGTACGTCCATTATTTTCACACCATTAAAGTCCGCACTTACATTTGGACTTCCTTATTCGGGTTTATTTTGGTTCTTATCAGTGCTTACATGTATCATAAGTTTGTGATATGGATCGTTTGGGTGCCTATTGTGTTTTTGATTGGTCTTTTATCGAAAACACACGTTAGCTCTTTCTTCTATAAAAAAGGCATTTACTGTTATGCAATAAGCGTCATTATATTAGCACTCCTTGTGTCAAGTGTATTTACAAAATATCAAATTTTTCATCAAGATCATGAAAAACGGGCAAATACATTTTATGTGAATGCGAGTCTTTATAACACCCCTGTTCAACAAGATTTAGTGCAACAAATGAATGCTAAAAAGTTACCTGAAGAACGGATAGATTGGCGTGTCAACGAACAAGATAATACGCCGATGTATCAACATTTTAAAGGCTTAAGTTTATATTCTAGTATTTTTGATCAACAATTGATTGACTTGTACTATAAAAATTTAATGATCAATATAAAGGAAGAATCCGTGAGTCGCTATCAATCTACGGGGGGACGTGCCAATATTGCAAGTTTATTTTCAGTACGTTATGTCATGCTCAAAGATTATCAAACCAATTTGCCTGAATTTTTTAAGCCTGTTAAAGCGTCAGGACAATACCGAATGTATGAAAATCAACAAGTCTTACCGGCTGTTCGAATCATGGATCAGTATTATGACGCACGCTATCTTAAAACCGCAATTGACCGTGAGCATGCGATGATCGATGGTGTCGTTTTAAATCGTAAAGGAGAAAAGTATAAGCCTCATGCGTCTAATCTACTTTCACAAGTGGATGTTCAAGACGATGCGATACAGCATTTAGGCCGAAATCAGATAAAAGTACAAAAAGTTGGCGGAGGATACACGTTATCACTCCCGCAAAATTTACAAAAGAAATTCAAAGATTTTTATTTAGTTGTCCATATTAAACGCGGACAACCTGACAGTAACCACATGATTGATGTGAATGGTTATCAAAACAATCGTTTGTTTAATGCTTCAAAATATCGTACCGGACAATATGAGCAATTATACCGCGTCCAACCAGATAAAGAAGGGAATATTCACATCGGGCTTTCTCCTACTGGAAACTATGAGTTTAAAATATTAGGTTTATATGGTGAAAATTATCAAACGCTTGAAAACGCACCTAAAGAAAAAATTTACGCTTCCTATCAAGAAGGACAATCAAAGATTAAAGTGACTTTGAAAAAACATAAAAAAGGGATGATGGTGCTTAATGCGCCTTATCGTAAAGGCATGAAAGCTCAAGTCGACGGACATCCAGTAACGCCTCAAAGGGTCAATTACTTTATGATTGGAATCCCTGTAGATGCACAAGCAAAGCATATCGAAATCACGTACCGACCGCCGTGGTTCTTTACGATGATAATTTTGTCTATCATATTTGCCCTATTGAGCTATTTATTTTCAAAATATATTTACCTTAAGATTAATAAACGAAAGAGTGAAGCATATTGAAAGTAATTTCCAAAAATAAAATTTTATCCGTATTAAAAGTTTTCTTAATGGCCCTCGGTGTGGCGGCCATTGTTTATATCCCTGTCATTTATCGTTTTATCACGGAAGGGATTATTTATAGCGGAAATGGGGACGGTTTTAAACAAATGATGCCCTTCCAAAGATTTTTGTATGATCGCTTTAGTCATTTTTCATCATTTTATGACTTATCATTTGGATTAGGTGGGGATTATTTTACTGATTTAGCCTATTATTACGCTACTTCGCCAGTGATGTATTTAAATTTTGTTTTTATCGCTATAGGGGAAGCTTTATTTCACATTGACCCCTCACATATTGCATTTTGGCCAGGAAATCAAATATTCACTGCTTTTTTCAAATGCATGCTGACATTTATGATTACCTATGGCATGTTTCGCGAATTTCATTTAAAAGGAAAATATCGCTTCATCGGCGCCTTTTTATTTAGCGCCTCATCTGTACTTTATTATTTTAATTTTACTTGGTCATTTTTTGGAGATATTTTAATTTATCTCCCTCTATCAATATGGGGACTTGAGCGATTTTTTAAATATCGTAAAATCGGCTTATTTATAGTAGCCATTGGTTTAACACTATTTTCTAACTTTTACTTCAGTTATTATGAGTCGATTGCGATAGGTTTCTACTGGATTTATCGTATGGTTTTTAAACATCCCGATGACATACTTTCACGCTTTCAAAAGTTCTATTTTATTGTACCTGCCGTTCTTTTAAGTTTTTGTTTGTCATCCCTCGGTTTTGTGACAGGGGTACGTTCTTTTCTAAATAATGATCGCTCATTAGGTCAAATATTCATTGCCCCTATCATTGATTTTTCACAAAAATATCATATCTTTAGTAATGGTTTTTATATCACGCTTACATTTATTGTTCTCGTTGCTTTATTTTCATTTAAACTTTATCGACATTATTATTTTAGAATGTTCGCCATTATGACATGGCTCATTTTAATTGGGTCTTTATCGCTTTATTTTGATAGTTTTTTCAATGGTTTCTCAGCTCCACAACGTCGATGGGTCTATTTGCTCGCATTCTCGACAAGTGGTCTACTGGCCATTTGGTTAAAGTACTTTACTGAGTTAACGATGAAAGATTATTTAAAAGCTTTGTCTCCTTTAGGGATACTAGCTATTGCTATCGTTTTCTTTTCAAGAGGCGCTATGTGGTGGATGATTGTTGGCATCGTCATACTTTTTATTTTAGGCCTTATCGCACTACGTCAAAAAAAATCATCTGTTCGTCTCATGAATGTGGTCATCGCATTATTTGTCGTTCAGCAATTTATTTTATTAATCAACTATCATGACAATAATATCGCGCCTTATCAATCTACTATGAAAGATATACATGCTCCGAAATAC
Organism: Staphylococcus sp. 11511212; assembly: GCF_011394755.1. Classification (NCBI taxonomy): domain Bacteria; kingdom Bacillati; phylum Bacillota; class Bacilli; order Caryophanales; family Staphylococcaceae; genus Staphylococcus; species Staphylococcus sp. 11511212. Next base: position 573,815 of record NZ_JAANBQ010000003.1, read on the forward strand.
CATAGTGGCCCCTTGCAAAATGCCATTCATCAAATCACGGCCCATCAACGTGCATTAGATCGCATTGATTATATGGATAATTACGCGATAAATGCAGGGATGCTTTATGGATTCAATGGTATTTCTTTATATTCAAGTATATTTGATGGCAATATTCTCGATTATTATGATAAACAAATGCAAATTAATATGGAGTATGACAGTAATAGTACTTACCGTTTGCTTGGCGATCGCGCCAATCAATATGCCTTATGGGGGGTAACAGATCGTATTAAGCAATCCCCAGATAATAATATTGCCTATGGAATGCGTCCTAAAGATGAAATTAAAGATTCGCCTATAACTTGGACACACTCTAAAAATACGATGCATTACCCAGCAGCACATTTAACTTCTCAAGTTTTTGATTCGAAAGATTTAAAATCACCTTTAGACCGGGAACAAGCCATGCTTCAAGGTGTCGTCATGGATCAAGCAAAACCGAACACAACGTTTAAATCAAATTCTAACTTATTGTCAAAAGCAACGTTAACCCCGCGTGACGCGCAAATATTAGGTCATCAATTAGAGGTAAAAAAAGAGGATGGGGGTATAACAATTCAGTTACCCAAGGCGCTCAACCAAAAATATAAAGACTATTATTTAGAGATGGATATTGAGCTACTTCACCCAAGTAAAGAACATTACCTTAATATTAACGATTTTCATCAACGACGTTCAAAATTAGATTATCAATATCGTCGTTTTGTCACACCTGTCACTGTCAGAGTTCCCGTTAAAGATGCGCTTCATATTAAACTAAAAAAAGGAACTTATCGTTTCCAAATGAATGGTATTTATGGGGAAGATTATGCAACTTTAAAACGTGCGCAACAAAAAGTAGAACCTGTTCACGTGACACGTCAAAAACGACAACTTACAGTGACGATGAACCCTAAACAAGACAGCTATTTAGTCCTCCCTATCCCTTACAGAGACGGGTTGTATGCTAAAGTCAATGGTGAGGAAAGAGCGGTACAACAAGGAAATGGCATCTTTTCTGTCATTAAAGTCCATAAAGGAGAACGTCACCTTTCCGTTCATTATGCACTGCCGTATTGGCCACTTTTAGTCACTTTAACGCTCATAGGTCTTGTAGGTACGTTGCTTTATCGCCATTTTTTAAGACGTCATCATTAACCCATGCTAAAACCCTTCAAAGTCAATCACTTTGAAGGGTTTTTTCTCTTGTATTCATATGTTGACGTTAACTTTAAACACTTTTCCATGAGCCAACCATTTTAAATGATGGAAATAAAGATGTAACCGGTTATATAACGTGAGTGAAAGTGTCACCCAAAGTATACCTAACGAGGCTCCTCCAAACACATCTGAAATAAAATGTGCATGAAAATAGAGTCTTGAAAACATAATACTTACCCATAACACGGTAACGATGATAATCGCACTTCTTCTTAAAAATGTACGATGGATTTTAGGAATAAATACCATTAATAAAAGTAAAGCAATCATCGTACTTAATAAGGAATGACCGCTAGGAAACGAAAATCCTGAATCGTTCAGTAAATGATCATAAGGTCGATGTCGATGAAGCACATTTTTGAGCAAAATCCCTAATATTCCCCCGCCTGCGATTGTCCCGAGTATCCAAAGCGCAAACACATAATATTTCTTAACGATAAGAACGATTGAAGTCATTATCGTTAAAATCGCACAAGTGAGTACATCTCCGTAAGATGCCACAAAGGTCATATAACTATTAAATAGCGACTGATGAAAGTTCATCGTAGGCTCTCCAAATTGTGTCATAAAAAAGTTAAACGTTTGATAATCTATGACATGAGTCAATCTTAAATTAAAAATTACACTTGTCATGACCACTATAAAAAGCGTACTGCTCAATATACATATTTTTTTCATATTAAACGGCTGTTCCGTACAATAACATCAACTAATTGATGCGACTTAAAATATTATCTCTTGATGAGATTTCAATCACTGTTATATTTTAAAACGTGTGTAGGATATACCTTCCCCCCTCTGAGTTCCTTTAGTATACTGCGTTCTCTGAGGAAAAATCATAGGAAAGTAGGCGTATATCTACTCATACTTTAGCCTCACATAAAAAAAGCTTAAAAGCCACATCAAAAACAATGTGCACTTTTAAGCTTTAAACATGTATTAGCGAATTTCTTGAATACGTGCTGCTTTACCACGTAAGCTACGTAAGTAGTAAAGTTTCGCACGGCGTACTTTACCACGACGTTTTAATTCGATTTTTTCGATTTTTGGTGTGTGTAATGGGAATGTACGTTCAACACCTACACCAGATGAAATTTTACGAACTGTAAATGTTTCAGAAATACCGCCACCACGACGTTTGATTACAACACCTTCGAATACTTGGATACGTTCACGTGAACCTTCGACGATACGTACGTGTACACGTAAAGTATCACCAGCACGGAATGTTGGAATATCGTCACGTAGTTGTGATTTCGTTACTGCTTCGATTAATTTGTGGTTTGTCATTTTTATACTCTCCTTCAACCTATGTTCTTGCCTTGACAATGTATAGCAGCGGATCATAGTGATTTTTGTGCGTTTCACACTCAGAATATTGTAGCAAAAGTTTAGTTCTTTTTCAATGCATTTTTGTGTGAATCTACAATTTTTTGTTCTTCCTTTGTTAATGGATAATGTTCAAGTAAGTCTGGACGTTTTTCCAGTGTACGTTTCAATGATTGTTCTCGACGCCATTTTTCAATATGGGCATGATTTCCTGATAGAAGGACGTCCGGCACCGCATGACCTTCAAATTCTCGGGGTCTCGTATACTGAGGATATTCTAGCAATCCGCATGAAAACGAGTCATCTTCGTGTGACACTTGATTCCCTAAAACATCAGGAATGAGTCGCACAATAGCATCAGTCATGACCATCGCCGGTAATTCTCCCCCTGTTAAAACGAAATCGCCCACGGAAAATTCATCCGTCACTAGATTTTCTCGAATCCGCTCATCATAACCTTCATAATGACCGCAAACAAAGACGAGATGATCTGCTTTTGCGAGTGACTCTGCGTGTTTTTGATTAAATGGTTTTCCTTGAGGCGTCATTAAAATCACGCGCGTCGCATCAGATGTTTCAAGATCACGCATGGCATTAAAGATGGGTTCTGGTTTTAGTACCATGCCTTGCCCACCCCCAAAAGGATAATCATCCACCTGATGATGTTTATTATTTGCATAATCTCTAAAGTTAATCGTCTTTGTCGTTAGAACGCCCTTATCTTGTGCACGCTTCAAAATGGAAGTATTTAATACACCCTCAAACATTTCTGGAAAAAGTGTTAAATAATCGATTCTCATTCGTTTAACAGTCCTTCCATCGGTGTAATGACAATTCGACGTGCATCGATATCGACTTCTTTTACAACATCTTCAATATAAGGAATAAGGTGCTCTTTTTCACCTTTAACGACCCAAACATCATTGGCGCCTGTTTCGAAAATTTCAGTGACGCGACCGATTGGACGGTCACCATCAACAACAGTGCAACCGATAATATCAGAATAATAGAATTCATGTTCTTCTAATTGTATATCCGCGTGATCACGCTCTTGATATATTTTTTGCCCTTTTAAATGTTCAATATCATTGATATTTTGATAACCTTCAAATGTGAGCATATGTAACCCTTTATGCATCCGATGTGTTCGTACTGTTAACGTTAGCGTTTGGCCTTTATCCTCGACTTGAAGGACCTCACCGGGTTGAAAGCGAATATCAGTAAAATCTGAATGAGACTGTATTTTGACTTCGCCTTTTATTCCATGGGTGTTAATAATTTTACCTACTTCTACAATCATAGCTTGCGCCTCCTCACTTACTGAAAATATAAAAAAAGTGAGACGTAAAATCAAATAGTTCCATTTGATTTCGTCGTCTCACCTACTTTCATGAACTCAAGAATTATTTTGCTTTCTTTTGTTCGTCAAAAGTTTTTAAGATACCTTCACGAGAAAGAATGTTGTGAACTGTATCTGTTGGTTTAGCACCCTCTTTTAACCATTTAAGTGCTAATTCTTCGTTAATTTTAACCTCAGGTGCATTGACTGCTGCTGGGTTGTAAGTACCGATTTGCTCGATGATGCGACCATCACGTGGTGCACGTGCATCTGCAACTACGATACGGTAGAATGGATTTCTTTTTGAACCTAAACGTGTTAAACGAATTTTAACTGCCATTTATAATACGCTCCTTTAAATTTTCAATAGTTTTGTTATCTACAAGAAATTATAATAACAGGTCTTTTCTATTTTGTAAAGAGAAAATACTTTACCAATTTAAAAAATCGAATGTTTTTTCAAGCACTCAAATAGCCATCAAAATTTACGAATAAATAAATTTTGATGGCTTTCTAGCTTAAGGTTGAAATTAATTTCAGATTCCATGTATCCGATGACGATGATATTCAATTAGATTTAGTGTTTAAAAAGGTAAGTTCATTCCTTTAAGCATATTTTGCATTTGGTTTTGTTTACCTTTTTTTCCTTTGCCGCCACCTGTAAACTGCTTCATCATTTTCTTCATATCATTAAATTGTTTAAGTAAACGATTCACTTCTTGTAATGAACGTCCAGAACCTGTAGCAATTCTACGTTTTCTAGATATATTCAATTTAGCTGGGTTTTCTCTTTCTTCAGGTGTCATGGATTGAATAATTGCTTTAATATGATCGATTTGTTTATCGCTCATTTTTAAGTTATTGATCCCTTTAACTTTGTTCATTCCAGGGATCATCTTCATAATATCATCCAAAGGCCCTAAATTTTTCACTTGATCCAGTTGTTCTAAAAAGTCTTCTAACGTAAAGGATGAATCGCGCATTTTCTTTTCTAAATCTTTAGCTTTAGACTCATCTACGTCTTGTTGCGCTTTTTCAATGAGACTTAAGACATCCCCCATACCGAGTATACGTGAAGCCATACGCTCTGGATGGAATAATTCTAAACCATCCATCTTCTCACTCATCCCTACAAACTTAATCGGTTTTTGTGTCACTGCACGAATAGATAAAGCAGCTCCACCTCGTGTATCCCCATCAAGTTTTGTGAGAGTCACTCCTGTAACATCAAGTTGTTTGTCAAATGAATCTGCCACGTTGACCGCATCTTGACCAGTCATGGCATCGACAACTAACATAATTTCATCAGGCTTTGAAATTTCTTTAACTTCTTGAAGCTCGTTCATTAATGCTTCATCAATATGCAGTCGACCGGCTGTATCGATAATGACAAAATCGAGATGTTCTTCCTTGGCGTATTTTAACGCATTGTCCACTATTTGTTGAGGCGGAACTTGGTCACCTTCGGAATAAACCGGAATATCAATTTGTTTCCCCACTGTTTGGAGTTGATTAATCGCTGCAGGACGATAAATATCACCTGCGACGAGTAATGGTTTTTTATTATATTTTTTGCGCATTAAAAGGGCAAGTTTACCCGCAGTTGTTGTTTTACCGGCACCCTGTAAACCGACCATCATAATGACAGTCGGCGGTTTTTTCGCCATATTAATACGTGTATTATCTCCACCCATGAGTTCGGTTAATTCTTCTTGAACAATTTTTATCACTTGTTGTCCTGGAGTTAATGATTTCATTACATCAGAACCTAATGCACGTTCTGATACAGTATTGACAAAGCTTTTTACGACTTTAAAGTTAACATCGGCTTCTAGTAAAGCGAGACGTACTTCTCGCATCATCATTTTAATGTCAGCTTCAGTCACTTTACCTTTACCTTTAATTTTCTGCATCGTTTCTTGCAGACGATCGGATAGACCTTCAAATGCCATAAAGTGACCCTCCTTATTCTAAGTCTTCTAATTCTTTTATATAGTGTTCTAATTTTTCAGGTTCATGTAGAGATTGATGCATTAACTGATACAATTCTTGACGACGTGTAAATCGTCGATATAATCCTAGTTTCTTTTCATAATCTTCCACTAAGTCGCCAGTTCTTCTTATATTATCATATACGGCTTGACGACTCACATCAAACGTTTCTGCAATTTCACTTAATGCGTAATCTTCTAAATAAAACAGTCGTAGATAATTTCTTTGTTTTTCAGTCAATAGTGATTGATAAAAATCAAACAAATAATTCATGCGAATTGTTTTAATTAAATCATTCTCTCTCATCCGTCACGTCACCATTTTCACTTTCATCTTTCGCTACGCTTTGTTCAATCATATCTGCAAACAAACCATATACATAACTTTCTGCATTAAACGGTTGTAAATCGTCTAGTTTTTCTCCTAAACCTACATATTTCACTGGAATATGTAGCTCATTTCGGATGGCGAGCACTATACCACCTTTTGCTGTGCCATCAAGTTTAGTTAAGACAATACCTGTCACATCAGTAACTTCTTTAAATGCTTTCGCTTGCGCCAGTGCATTTTGACCTGTAGTTGCGTCTAGACATAATAAAACTTCATGTGGTGCATCAGGTACAGAACGTCCAATGACACGTTTAACTTTTTGTAATTCGTTCATTAAGTTTTGTTTGTTTTGTAAGCGCCCCGCTGTATCGCAAATCAGGATATCTACACCTTTATTTTTAGCAGCATTAATCGCATCGTACATTACTGCAGCTGGATCAGATCCTTCTTTTTGTCGCACGACTTCCACACCTACGCGATCCCCCCAAACTTGCAATTGCTCAATAGCTCCAGCACGGAAAGTATCGCCAGCAGCTAACATGACTTTCTTACCTTGTGCTTGATAACGATGTGCGAGTTTACCAATGGTTGTTGTTTTACCCACACCGTTAACGCCTACCATTAATATCACATTTAAACGATCATCTTCTAAGTTCATAACTTCTGATTGGTCATCTTCTTGATGATAAATTTCAACCATTTTTTCGACTATCGTTTCACGTAGGTCTTCTGTTTCAGTCACATTTCGGCGTTTGGCTTCCATGCGTAGCTCATCTACTAATTCCATAACAGTATTGAATCCAACATCAGCTTGAATCAGCATTTCTTCTAAGGCTTCAAAGAAATCTTCATCAACCGTACGATAATGCGCGATTAAATTATTCAATTGTGTTTGGAAGTTCTCACGTGATTTTTCTAAACCATCTCGGAATTTAGCACCTATTTTTTGTGCTTCGATTTCTTCAAATTCCTCAATCGACATGAGGCCATCCTCTTCAAAATCATCATCCCAACTTTGATCGGTCCAGTCAATTTCGTTGGCTTTTAATTTTTTCTTCTTGCGTGGCTCTGTTTCAATTTCCTCTTGATTAGGTTTTGAATCCAATGGTGTCGATGGCATCTCTTGGTGGTAATCATCCATGGACTTTGATTGAACGCTATCTTGTTCTCGATGAGAGACCTCTTCTTTTTCCTCACGCCACTCTACTTCTTCATGTTGTTGTTTTCGACGTTCAGATTCAAAGTCATCAATTTTATCAAAGTCTTTATCGATATCTTGTCCACTAAATTTATCTTTTAGTCGTTTAAAAAAGCTCATTTAGCTTTGTTCCTCCTTCATAACATCATCTATTGTATTTAAATTCACACTAACGAGTCTAGAAACGCCCAACTCTTGCATCGTCACGCCGTAAAGACGATCACACATTTCCATTGTGCCCTTTCGGTGTGTAATCACAATAAATTGGGTTTCATGGGATAAGTCACGTAAAAATTGAGCGTAACGCACGACATTGGCTTCATCCAGTGCGGCTTCAACTTCATCGAGGATTACAAATGGCGCAGATCTTACTTTTAAAATCGCAAATAATAACGCTATCGCGCTTAGCGCACGCTCTCCTCCACTTAACAGCGATAGATGTTGTAATTTTTTGCCCGGAGGTTGCACTTTAATTTCAATACCTGCCGTTAAATAATCGTCATCTGTTAAATTTAATGCCGCTTCTCCACCTCCAAATAAAGCTCGGAAAACTTCTGAGAAATGTAGTTGTATCGCATGAAACGTCTTACTAAAGCGTGTTGTTACTTCCGCATCCATTTCAGTAATAATTTGTTCTAAAGTTGTTTTAGCTTCTCTCAAATCATTTCGTTGTGTCGATAAAAACGTATAGCGCTCATTGACCTCTTCAAATTGTTCGATCGCATTTAAATTTACTGGGCCGAGCTCATCTATAGTCATTTGCGTTAATTTCACTTTTTGACGTAATGAATCCACTTCTTCTTTAGTGACTTCGTAATGTGCTTTGGCATACTCAAAAGTCATACGATATTTTTCATCTAAATGTTTTAACGCATGATCAATTAAGACGTCTAATCTTGACTGTGCAGATTTTATTTCTTGATACTGGTTTTCAATATTTAATAAGTGCTGATGTATCTCTTCTAATGCAGATTCATTAGATTCTATAAGTTGTTCAGTATCTAAACGTTGTTGACGCAACTCATTTTGTCTTTCTAAGAGCTGGTCTTTTTCATTTTGTCGTGTTTTAATTTTAACATTTAATGCCGTTAATGTCCTCTCATCATTGACATCCTCTGAATTAAGGAGATCATATTGTTCTTGCAATTTTGCCATTTGTGATTGTACTGTTTGCGCTTCATTTTCTAATCGATGACATTCGGATTGTTGTGCTTTTAATCTTTCTTTAATCACCGCTAAATCTGATTTCTTTTGATGGAGGTTTTGTTGTAGTGTTGTCTCTTCTTCTTTAGCGACTTTAGATTGTGCTGTTAGCGCTTGGATTTGTTGATTTAAAGTGTCTAATTGTGTGGCTAACTGGGTTTGTTCTGCTTTTTTTTGCTTTAAGGTCGCTTCACTTTGAGCACTTTCGTAACCATCGTTCATTTCAAATTCGAACTCTTCATGTTCTGCTTTAAGACGTTGTTCAATTTCATAATGTCTATCTTGCTCCAACGATAAATCATGAATCGCATGTTTGAGATGATTGTGTTGTTGCTGGATTTTTACATATTCTTCACTTAAATCATTGTACGCTTGCTTTTGTGATTGGCAGAGGGCTTCTAACTCTTTTGTCTGCGCTATATAAGTTTCTAATTGACCTTCAAGTCGTTGAATATCTTTTTTCTGAGTTAATATTGATTGTTTTTGTTGTGTGCCCCCACCTGTCATTGAGCCACCCGGATTCACTACATCTCCTTCTAAAGTCACAATTCGAACTTTATATTGAAGTGCACGCGCAATCGTATTCGCATTTTTAATATGATCCACAATCATTGTACGGCCTAACAAATTATCAATAATTCCTTGATATGTAGGTTTTGTTTCTATCGCTTTATTCGCAATATTAATAAACCCATCAAATGAAGCTGCTTTTTCGATTAAAGTCTGATCTAGGTATTTAGGCTTAATGACTGATAAAGGTAGAAATGTTGCACGACCTCGCTTTTGTTGCTTTAAATATTGGATAGCTTGACGAGCTGAGACTTCATCGTCAACGATGATATGTTGCATTGAAGCCCCTAAAGCGACTTCAATGGCTGCTGTAAGGTCAGTAGGTACTTGAATACTTTGAGCCACTGCACCGTGAATGCCTGATAAATGTGTCGCATTCAATACACTCTTGACACCTTGATAAAAGTACGTCATTTCGTTTTCTTGCATGCGTAAACCTTCAAGACGAGATTTTAATTGATCTGTATAACGATAAGCTTGATATAATTTATCTTCTGATGTTTTTTGTGTGGCTTTCGCTTCTGTTAACTTTTGTTCAATTTGTTGATTTTGTTTGGCAACCGCATCGAGATGAGTTTCTTTTTCTTTTTTTTGAATTTCAATTTGAGAAATATGTTGTTGCGCTTCTTTAAGTTGTTGATAAGCTTCTGTCAGGCGGGAATCAAGACGCGATTGTTTCGTTTGATGTTCTTTAATCGTGCGTTCCAAAAATCGTATTTCATTATTGACTTCCGATTGTTGAGACATACAAGCATAATAGTCATCTTTTAATGTTTCTAAGTCTGTCTCACTCGTATTTTGAGTCCCATCTAAGCGCACTTCAAGTTCGTGAATTTCTGTCGCAAGTGTTTGTTTTTGATACTTGAGTTGCTCAATCTTTTTATGGACAGCTGACGTTTCTTCCTCTAAAACACGTTGTTGGTGAGTTAAGCTCTCTTGTTCTTCCTCTATACGAGCATTAGATTGTGATTGGTTTTTTTGGCGTTCTTCTATTAATTTATACTGTCCTGTTAACTTTTCAACATCTTCAGTGGATTGAATCAATTCATTATTTAACGTTTCTAATTGTTGATCTATTTGATAACGTTCACCTTTTGTCTTTTGAATTGTACGTGTGACATCAGCTTTTTTAGTTTGGATTTTTTCTTGTTCACTTTTTAAATCATTTAAAGCTTGATCATGGGTTGTAATTTGATTTTGATAGTCCTCGATATCATGTAACGTTACACGAATGTCGCTCTCTTTAAGTGTTTCTGATAATTGTAAATACTCTTTTGCAATCGCTGCTTCCTCTTTTAATGGTTCAACGCGCCCCTCTAAATCATATAAAATATCTTCAACACGATTTAAATTTTCTTCTGTTTGACTCAATTTATCTTCCGAAACTGCTTTACGTTTTTTATATTTAAGAACGCCTGCCGATTCTTCAATGATTTGTCTACGTTCATGAGGTTTTGCATTTAATACTTCATCCACGCGACCTTGGGAGATAATGCTAAAAGCTTCTTTACCTAATCCTGAGTCTAAAAATAATTCAACGACATCTTTTAACCGCGTACGTTCATTATTAATATAAAATGCACTTTCTCCACTTCTGTAAAGTCTTCGAGTGACGGTTACATTTTCAGCATCAATATTGAGGAACCCGAGTTGATTATCAAGTTGCAATCGTACTTCTGCAAAGTTTTGTGCGTTACGGTGTTTCGCTCCAGAAAATATAACATCTTCCATTTTGCTCCCACGCAATGATTTTGCTGATTGTTCACCCAGTACCCATTTAATCGCATCTGTGATATTACTTTTTCCGCTTCCGTTCGGTCCTACAATCGCAGTCACACCTTTATCAAATTGAACTTGCGTAGGTTCAGCAAATGATTTAAATCCTAAAACATCAATAGATTTTAAATAGACCATGACTTACTCCTTGTTCGACAGTTGCAATAATGCTTTTTCTGCTGCTTTTTGTTCAGATTCCTTTTTCGTGCGCCCCATGCCTGATGCCACCGCGACATTATCCAGTAACACTTCTGAAGTGAATTGACGATGATGTGCGGGTCCATCTTCTTTAATAAGGCGATAGGAGACTGTGCTTCGTAACGTTTGATGTGCCATTTCTTGTAATTGTGTTTTAAAATCTACCACTCCACTTAAAGCATTATCCTCAACATATGGAAAAATAATTGCGTTTGCAAACCGTTCGACGACTTCTATACCTTGATCTAAATAGAGTGCACCCACAAACGCTTCAAACGCATCCGCAACTAAAGAAGGTCTCGTACGTCCTCCCGTTTTTTCTTCACCTTTTCCTAATAAAATGAGTTGGTTCAGTTCTATTTTATTCGCAAATATTACAAGTGATGGTTCACACACAATCGTTGCACGCATTTTTGTCAGGTCACCCTCTGGAACATTAGGGTATTTCTCATATAAAAAGCGTGATACCGTCAATTCTAATACCGCGTCTCCTAAAAATTCTAAACGTTCATTATGACTTAAACGTTCCATATTGAAATCATTAATAAAGCTAGAATGGGAAAAGGCTTGTTGATAAATTTCTAAATTACGAAAAGGTAAATCGAGTGCCTTCATCTTTTGTTTAAAATTATGTTCAAATGATTTTATTAATGTCTGCTTTCGTAATTTTGCCATCGAGTCTCCTCCATTATCAGTTTTGTAGTCTCAGTGAATGTCTTGGCTTAACATTATGAATTGATTAGTAAAAAATCTGAGTCGAAAAAACGACTCAGATGAAAAGAATTATTTTTCAAGTGTATTAATGTAATTCACAGCATCTCCAACTGTGTTGATTTTTTCAGCTTCTTCATCAGGAATTTCTGTACCGAATTCGTCTTCTAATTCCATAACTAATTCCGCAATGTCAAGTGAATCTGCGCCTAAATCATCTTTGAATGAAGCATCTTCAGTTACCTTGTCAGCATCAACGCCTAAACGGTCAACGATGATGTCTTTTACTTTATCGAAGTTTTCCACAGTGTTTCACCTCCTTTAAAAAGTCAGTGTATCTCTCAATTTCAACCACGATTGAATAGAAATACTAGACTTTTTTATTTTGCCATTTTATCAGAACAAATACAACCATTCTCCAATAAAATTTCGTATATTTAAGATAGGTTTAGTCATCATTTCACTATTTTGCAAAATGATTTTATTCCATGTGCATACCGCCGTTCACATGAATCGTTTGACCCGTAATATATTTTGCCTTATCAGAAGCTAAAAATGCTACTGTATGCGCAATATCTGTATCTTCACCAAAATGACCTAATGGAATTTGGGCTTTCATGCCATTTTTTAAATCCTCATTTAAAGCATTCGTCATATCTGAAACGATGAATCCAGGTGCCACAGCATTCACTGTAATCTGGCGTGAAGCTAATTCACGAGCCGCTGTTTTCGTCATCCCTATAACACCCGCTTTAGAAGCGACGTAATTGATTTGACCTGGGTTACCGACAGCCCCCACAATACTCGTTAAGTTAATGATACGGCCACCTTTTTGTCGTAACATTTGAGGTGTAACTTTTTGAATACAATTGAAGACACCTTTTAAGTTTGTATCAATGACGTCATCCCATTCTTGTTCTTTCATACGCATTAACAAATTATCGCGTGTGATACCTGCATTATTGACTAATACATCAACAGAACCGAATTGGTTTACAACTTCTTTAATCATGGCTTTGACTTCATCAGGATTTGAAACATTTGCTTGAATCGCAAAAGCTTCTACGCCTTTTTCTTTAATTTGATTAACGACCTCTTCTGCTTTTTCTTTGTTGCCTGCATAGTTTATGGCTACGTTATAACCTTCTTCAGCCAATTGTAAGGCAATACTGCGTCCGATTCCTCGGGAAGCACCTGTTACTAATGCTACTTTAGTCATGATTTAACCATTCCTTTACATCTTCGAGCGTTTGAATCGAAGTTAATTTTACATCTCTATCTATTTTTTTAACTAAACCCGACAATACTTTTCCCGGCCCTATTTCAACAAAGTGATCCACGCCTTGATCAATTAACCATTGAATCGAATCAATAAATTGAACAGGTGAATACAATTGCTGAATCATATGCTCATGAATTGTTTGAGCGTCAGTTTCACCTTTAGCGTGTACGTTTTGCACGACAGGGATTTTAGCGTCTGACCATTGAAATTGCGATGTATAGGCCTCAAAATCTTTTTCAATCACTTGCATCATAGAAGAATGAAATGGGCCCGATACTTGTAATGGCATTACACGTTTTGCACCCAGCTCCTTACCTTTTGCTACAAGTTCATCTATTTTTGTTTGATGTCCTGACACCACGATTTGACCTGGACAATTGATATTTGCCGGCTCTACAATTTCAGTCTCAGTTGAAAGTTGTTCGCAAATTGAACGCACTTCATCAAAGCTCAATCCTAATACGGCGGCCATTCCACCAACACCACCTGGAAAAGCTTGTGTCATGAGTTCTCCACGGCGTCTCACAATTTTGACCGCATCGTCAAACGCTAACACCCCACTCATTACAAGACTCGAATACTCACCGAGACTATGACCGATTGTAAAATCAGCTTGAGGTTGTCCCATCGCTGCATAGAGCGCCATACTATGAGTCAGTAACGCAGGTTGTGTATTTTCAGTTTGATTTAAAATGCCTTGTTCATCTTTAAACATCGTATCTAACAAATTAAAATCAACCGTAGCTTGTGCTTCATCTAATACACGTGTGGCTACTTCATCCGTTTGATATAAATCTTGAGCCATTCCGACTTTTTGAGCCCCTTGACCGGGAAACATAAATGCGACTTTACCCATTATTTTCGCCTACCTTTTCACGCATAGTTTCAACAATTTTCGTTTCAGAAGCGATCTTAGCTTGGCGGATCGCTGAATAGAAGGCTTTGGCATTCGAACTTCCATGTGCTTTCACAACAACACCGTCAAGTCCTAATAACACTGAACCGCCATATTCAGAATAATCCAATTGCTTAGCAAGTCCTTTAATATCATTTTTCATGACCAGTAAGGCTAATTTATTTTTTAATTTAGACATTAATGTCCCTTTGATAATTTTACCTACAGACTTGGCCATACCTTCTAAATTTTTCAATATCATATTACCTGTATAACCATCTGTTACGATGACATCAGCTTCATCTTCTAAAATTGTTTTTGCTTCAATGTTTCCTACAAAATGAAGACTGTCGGAGGCTTGCAATAATGCGTATGCTTGCTTTGTCAGTGCATTCCCTTTTTGTGCCTCTGTCCCGATGTTAAGTAACGCCACACGAGGTTGGCTGATTTCACGCACATTTTGTGCATAAATATGGCCTAATAGCGCATTTTGATACAAGTGTTCAGCTTTAGCATCTGCATTGGCCCCAACATCTAAAAATACAACACCTTTTCCTTGAACAGTAGGAAGTGTTACGACAAGAGCGGGTCGTTGAACGCCAGGTAAACGTCCAACAATAAATAAACCTGCTGACATTAAAGCGCCAGTATTCCCAGCAGATACACATGCGCGTGCTTCTCCATTTTTGACTGCTTCTGCCATTTTTACCATTGAACTATCTTTTTTACGTTTAATGGCTCTTACCGGCTCATCTTCCATTGAAATTTGTTCTGTCGTATGATGCACATGTACACGTGGATGATTAATGTGACATTGTGTTTCATCACCAAATAATAAAATTTCTAAATCTTCAAAATCATGAACTGCTTTTTCTACTGCTTCAAGGACAATATTTGGTGCGTGATCTCCACCCATCATGTCAACAGCAATTTTAACCATATGATTCATCCTCACTTATGTAATACATTTTAAATATGCCTTCAAAAACCTTGTTCTTATTTACAAAGGAACGAACGGTCATTTCGTAGTATTTATTATCGTGATGTTCGACGCGTGCTTCAGCAATCACGACGTCACCTAAATAAACCGGTTTGACGAAATGAATGTGACTTTCTTTTGTGAGCACTGATTCATGTTGGACAAGCGCTACACACAACGAATTGGCTTGCGCAAACACCACATGCCCCCTAGCCACGTTATTGCGAGAAAAAACATCCTGGCGCGTAATCGTATATACAGATTTAGCATAATGATTAGACTGTAAATCAACTACATCACCGATAATATCTTTATCTTCCAATGAGCTAATATTTTGATATTGGTCTTTTGCAACACGTTTTACGCGTTCTCTCAATTCAGGGATACTCAGTTGATTTCTATCAAGTCTTATCGTTTGAATACTCACATCATACATTTCACTTAATGCTTGATCTGTAATAAAGGGATTTTGTTGGATGGTATTCTCAATCATTTCGCGTCGTTCATTTTTGGTTCGTTTCATGTTTTAGCCACCCTTATTTAGTACCAAGTCTTAATGGACTTGTTCTTATTTTAACACGCTTTACTGGAAGTTCAAAATAATTTAATGTTACGCATTCATAGGATAGATACATTTGAAAGTTTCTAAAACGACGTCGTCATTCATAGAAAATTCTAAGCCATAATATTGACATGCCTCATTAAAAAAAGAAATATGGTCCTGTCGCCACGCTTCAACCGTGCGATAACCTTCACCTTCGTTTTGAATATGTCTAATATCTACGTCTTTAAACGAGACCACTTGTACATTTGTAGTAATCGTCATACACATTGGATATCTATTTTCGTCTAAAATCATATTCAATTGTCCGACGAAAGGGAGAGGTTCTTGTTCTACGGTATATAAAACACGCGCACTCGTCGTCGCTCTTTTTTCACCGTCTATTACGCGTTGTCCTAATCCATTAGGGTTACTCCCAAAAGACCACGCAGTATAGCTTTCATGATTGAATTCTGGATATAATTCTATAAATCGATACCAAAAATTTCGTTGTCCCATAAAAATCCCCCACTTTTTTCGTCTTATCACCCAAAATTATAACGATGAAATGTTAACGCAATGTTAAAGCATCGGATTTATAAATAAAAAATGAGTGAAGCAAATAGGTAGCCTCACTCACTAAAATTCAACATATAATAGATAGATTTATTAGTCAAAACTTTGATGAAGCATGTTTTCTTCAATAAAATGTCGCAAGTGATCATAATCTTTAGTAAAAAAAGCCCCTGATTGAATGAGTTCTGCTGCTTCGTCACGTGCTACTTCAAGCATACGATAATCCTCTACAATATTGCCGACTAAGAAATCAGGAAGTCCGCTCTGTTTAACACCAAAGAAATCTCCAGGACCACGCATTTCTAAATCACGTTCACTTAACTCAAATCCATCTGTGGTTTGCGTCATAATTTGCATCCGTTCGATACCTGTCTCTGTTTTAGGAGATGCAATCAAAACACAATAACTTTGATGTTCACTACGCCCGACACGTCCGCGCAATTGATGTAATGTCGAAAGGCCAAATCGATCCGCATCATAAATGACCATAAACGTCGCATTCGGCACATTTACCCCTACCTCAACGACCGTCGTTGACACAAGAACATCAATTTCATGTGCACTAAATTGATGCATGACGAAATCTTTTTCTTCAGAAGACAATTTTCCATGTAAAATTCCAACACGTGCTTTTGGCAACTGCGTTTTTAGATCTTCATAAAGCGCCAATACATTTTGTACATCTTCTAAATGCTCTGAACTTTCGATAAGGGGTGAAATAACGTAAGCTTGCCGTCCCTTTTGAAGTTCGTTTGCCATTTGGTGCAACACTTGATGATAGGCTTCATGTTTTGCCCAAGCTGTTTGAATGGGCTTTCTTCCTTTAGGTAAATGTTTAATAGAAGAGACATCCATTTCACCAAAAACTGAAATAGCTAAAGTTCTAGGGATAGGCGTAGCGGTCATAAATAATACGTTACTAAGTGCGCCTTTTTCACGCAATTTTTGACGTTGCTCGACACCAAAGCGATGTTGTTCGTCTGTAATCACTAAACCGACATTATGGAACATGACATCATCTTGAATTAATGCATGTGTTCCGATGAGACAGTCAATTTCTCCTGTTTTAAGTTGTTCAAGTAACAACTTACGTTTTTTCCCCTTTACAGACCCCGTCAACAATGCCACATTCATCCGTTCTCCAAATAAACCGACTAAACTTTCGGCATGTTGTTCTGCTAATATTTCAGTGGGCACCATAAGCGCGGATTGATACCCTGCCGTTTTTAAGGCATACATACAAATTGCAGCCACTACCGTTTTCCCCGATCCCACATCCCCTTGGAGTAATCGATGCATACGAATAGGTGCTTTTAAATCTCGAAATATTTCATTGACACTCAATTTTTGTCCGTCTGTTAATTCAAAAGGAAGTGACTCAATAAAGTCTTTCACTAATTCTAAATCGTAATTGACTTCAACGGCTTGATCTGATGTTTTTTCTAATCGATTTAACCACTGCATTCTTAACTCAAACATGAAAAACTCCGTAAAAGCAAACGTCCTTCTTGCTTTTATTAGTGCTTGTTTATCACGGGCATGATGGAGCGCATGAAGCGTGTCACTTAAAGACTCCAATTTATATTTTTGTCTTAACGCTAAGGGCAACCACTCATGTATGGTTACATCGTTTAATGTATTTTGAATCATTTCTTTTAAGGGTTTTTGTTTTAACCCTTCTTTAACGCGATAAACGGGAGTGAATTGTGATTCTTCACGTTGGGCAAGGTCAAAAATCATTTTTGTCCCATTAATTTCTTGTTTATGTTTAATCCATTTCCCTTTGATAATAACCGTTTGATGTAACTGCATATTTTTTTTGAGATAAGGTTGATTAAAATAGACGACTTTGACTGCGATGCCGTCAATCATGACATGCACAGTCAATTTCGATTTGTTGCGTCCAAAAAAAGCGACAGTAGGTGTAGAATATATCTCACCTTGTACTGTCACTATAGCCTCATTTTCTGCATCAATGAGAGAAATAAGCGTATTATCCTCATATCTTATTGGTAAGTGCAAAATCAAATCTTGCACATTCCAAATATTCATTTCATTTAATATTTGAAGGCGTTTCGGCCCCAACCCTTTAATATCCTTTAATGCATACGGATTTTCTATAAGGTTTACTTTTGTCATGTTAATCACCAAAAATTTGTTGTTTTAAGCGTTGCCCCGTTGGTGTACCTGCAAGTCCTCCTCTACCCGTTTCACGAAGGGCAGATGGCATAGTTTGTCCGATGCGATACATTGCATCGATAACTTCATCAGTTGGAATGCGTGATTCAATTCCGGCAAGTGCCATATCTGCAGACACAATTGCATTGGAAGCCCCAGCTGCATTTCGTTTTACACAAGGGACTTCGACAAGCCCCGCCACAGGATCACACACAAGACCTAGCATATTTTTCATACAAATCGCAAAACCTTCAGCCGATTGTTGAGGTGTACCTCCTGCAGCTTCAACGACTGCCGCAGCAGCCATAGCCGCCGCCGAACCTACTTCCGCTTGACATCCACCTGCTGCACCAGAAATAGAGGCATTGTTGGCTACCACAAAGCCGAACGCTCCAGATGTCAATAAAAAGTTTAACATATCTGTGCGTGAAAGTTGTAATTTATCCTTAAGCGCGAATAATACCCCAGGTACAACACCAGCGGAACCCGCTGTTGGTGTCGCACAAATTTTCCCCATTGCCGCATTGACTTCATTCGTTGCGACCGCTTTACTGACTGCATCTAATAGCGTGTAGCCTGCAATGGACTTTCCGCTTTCTATATATTGTTTCATAAGGACAGCGTCTCCACCCGTTAAGCCCGTTTTCGAAGTGACACCTTGAATGCCTTCTTCTACCGCTTTCTCCATCGTTTCTAAATTGCGATTCATATGTGCGTATACTTCTTCTTTTGAAAGACCTGTCACTGACATTTCTTGTTCCATCATCACTTCATAAATTGCTTTATTTTCTGCTTCGCATTTTGCGATTAGCTCTTTCACATTTTTAAACATATTATCCCCTCCGTCATCTTACGCATCACCCATTAATGAAACAGCCACAACACCTGGTACTTGACGAATTTCATCAAGAATTTGCGCATTGATTTCATCATCAAGTTCACACGTCATTAATGCTTGATCGCCTTTTTCTTTGCGCGCCACTTGCATACTTCCGACATTGATGCTATGGTCACCAATAATATTTGCCACTTTACCTATCGTTCCGAACGTATCTTGATGAAAAACAAGCAGTGTAGGATAATTGCCACTAATCGCCAATTTAAAACCGTTAATCGCTACGATTTCAATTTTACCTCCACCAATCGACACCCCTTCTACTGAAATATGATGATCATCATCAATCATATCAATAATCGCCGTATTAGGGTGCGAGCGCTCCTCGGTCATCTCGATAAAATTCACGCGCATCCCCTCAGCTTTAGCCGTATCTAAACTTGACTCAATACGACTATCATCTGTATCATAGCCGAGCAAACCTCCAACAAGCGCAACATCTGTTCCATGCCCACGATACGTTTCCATAAATGAACCGTATAAGTATATATCCGCACGTTCAGGTTGTTTGCCAAATAAGTCTCTAGCGACCAGTCCAATACGTACGGCCCCTGCTGTATGTGAAGACGATGGACCTACCATTGTCGGTCCTATAATGTCGAAAACACTTTTATATTTCATTAAAATATTCCCCCTTGATTACATCTCTATTGAAGACAATCACATTATAACAAGCTCTTAGAAACTTTAAAATATTGTGATAATGATTACAAACCTTGATATAACGAAAAATCACAGGTTAATGGATTATACCCATTTCCTGTGATTTTACTGTCCTTTATTCAACTGAAAAGAAATAAGGATAAATTGGTTGTTGACCTTGTTGGATTTCAACTTCAACATCTTCATAGTTCGTTTCCATAAACGACTCAATCCATGATGTTTGTGCATCATCGGCTTCTTCTCCAACGATAATTGTTAAAATTTCACTGTCATCATCTAACATTTTTTCTAATGTATTTTGAAGCGTGATTTTAACATCTTTATCGGAAACAACAATCTTATCTTCAACTAGTCCCATAAATGCATCTTTTTCAATGTTAATACCATCTATTTTTGTATCACGTACTGCATAAGTAATAGACCCTGACTTAACATCTTCTAATGATGTCGTCATGACTTCTTGATTGTGCTCTAAATCAGCTGTACTATCATAGTTAAACATTGCAGCGATACCTTGAGGAATTGTTTTCGTTGGGATAACGACAGCATCAACATCAACTATTTTAGCCGCTTGTTGACTCGCCATTTGAATGTTCTTATTATTCGGTAGGATAATCGCACGTTTACAACCGCTTTGTTCGATAACTTTAACGATATCTTCAGTAGAAGGATTCATTGTTTGTCCTCCACTAATCACGTGTGTTGCCCCCATAGATTTGAATAATTTAGTAATGCCTTCTCCCATTGAAATGGTAATAATAGCTATCTCTACAGGTTCATTTGAACTTTTGTCTGATTCTGTTGATTTCGCCGCTTCTTTTCGTAAAACTTCGCGGTGTTGTTCACGCATATTTTCTGCTTTTACTTTGATGAGTTCACCATATTTTTGACCGAAAGTAAAAACTTCACCTGGTGTTTCAGTATGAACATGAACTTTTACAATTTCATCATCACTAATCACAAGTAAAGAGTCCCCAAATTGACTCATATCGTTTCTAAATTGTGTTTCGTTGAACTTGGCTTTACCTGGAAGAAAACGCACCATCATCTCTGTACAATATCCGTAAACAATATCTTCTGTATTGATGACACCATGAAAGTCGTGATCGTCATTGAAGAAATCCCCAGTATCTACACTTGAAGCTTTCTTTTCGATTTTTTCGCCTTTCATCGCCTTTAAAAAGCCTTCATAAACAAGTGTTAAACCTTTGCCACCACTGTCTACAACACCGACTTCCTTGAGAACTGGCAATAAATTAGGCGTGTTTTCAAGTGAAACTTGAGCCGCTTCATACACATGTTCCATGATCTCTAAACAATTCTTCGTTTCCATTAGCTTTTCAGTGGCCGCATGAGCTGCATCTTTCGCAACTGTTAAAATCGTCCCTTCCACAGGTTTCATCACTGCTTTATATGCAGTATTTACACCTGCTTCAAAACTTTTTACGAACCCTTCTCCATCGATTTCTTTTTCATTTTCCAGTGCTTTTGAAAATCCTCTGAAAATTTGAGATAAGATTACGCCAGAGTTTCCTCGCGCACCCATCAATAATCCTTTTGAGAAAGTTTTTCCTAAATCACCAATATGGCGTGTTGGGTTATTTTGAACTTCTTCACGACCTGATGTCATTGAAAGGTTCATATTCGTTCCTGTATCCCCATCTGGAACCGGATATACATTCAATGCATCTACCATATCTGCATTGTTTGATAAATTTTGCGCTCCCTGTATAATCATTTCGGCAAATAAATCACCGTTGATTTTCATTACCATCCGAATGTCCTCCTATTTGTCTTTCCCGTCATTATTAAACCGTACACCTTGTACAAAGATATTTACAGAATTCACTTTTAACTTTAATGTGTTTTCAAGCGTATATTTCACTGTAGCTTGGACATTTTGTGCAACTTCAGAAATTTTCACACCATAACTTACGATGATATACATATCTACATCTAAAATGCCATTGTCCTCTTTGACTACAATCCCTTTTGCGTAGTTTTCATGGCCTAATATTTCTGCCAATCCATCACGAACTTGTTGACGTGAAGCCATTCCAACGATACCATAGCACTCCACTGCTTTGCCACCGACTACCGATGCAATCACCTCGTTTGAAATATCTATGCTGCCGTAATCATTTGTTATTTCTAATGACATATAAAATCGCCTCCTTATTCAACATATATGGATTTCTTTCATTCAAATGCTCACTTATCGTTACATTTAAATCTCGGCGAACACCTTTATGACATAACGATAAGCTCAGAATTCACCTGTAAAATTACGTCTTAGGTGTGACTCCCAATACAATGATTCATAAATATTTATATCTATCTTACTAAAATTATAACAACCTTGCCATAACGAACTACATAATTTAAAATTTTTGTAAATATATGTAAAGGTTTAATCACAATTTAAGATTATATCAGAAACTAAGCAATGCACAAAGTATTTTCTAGTTATTCCAAGAAGTTTTTATTGCGTTCCAAATTTGAATATGGTATATTACCTTAGTATGTAGTAGCAAAGTGTATTTGTATTTCTTAAAGGAGGTACGATGATGGGTAAACAATGTTTCGTAACAGGCCGTAAAGCGTCTACGGGTAACCACCGTTCACACGCATTAAACTCAACTAAACGTCGTTGGAATGCTAACTTACAAAAAGTTAGAATTTTAGTTGATGGTAAACCTAAAAAAGTTTGGGTTTCAGCTCGTGCTTTAAAATCTGGTAAAGTTACTCGCGTGTAATTATCAGAGGCACCACGCTTGCCATTAAGAGATTAAGTACAATTTAAAACGAACCCCGCGTCTTTATGTGGAAGACGCGGGGTTTTTTGTATATAATCATAGACTTGAGTGATACCTCTTAGCATACACACTCCTCCTAATCATAATTTTAATCTCGACTTCTAATTTGATAAATTAAACCTTCATGTACGGTTACAATTGCATTTTTATCTTTAAATTCATTTGAGATGGTAAGTGTCGATCCTTGTTCAAGGAGAGCTTCATTTAATTCATATTTAAAACCTTTCAATGATAACGACGCCTGATCTGTTGCAGGAATAAAAGAGATGTAGTTGTATTGTTTTTTATGACGTTTTGAATAGGTGCCTGTTGTTAATAACTCTATAATATTATGTTGATCAATAAGTTGAATTTTATGCGCTTTAAACGTTTCATGCTTTAACATTTGCATTGCACCCATAAAATGATCCAAGCGTCCTCCAGTAGCACCGTAAATTTTAATTTTTTTATACCCTAAATCAAGCGCCTTCTTTACAGCATAGGCAAGGTCAGTGACATCTTTTTCCCTCGGCATCACTTCTACATCCATTTGTGCTTGAATCCATCGTCGTTCATCATCAGAAACTGAATCAAAATCCCCTACTGCAAAAACAGGCTGAATCTTTGCCTGTAAAAGGTCATAAGTGCCTCTGTCTACACCTATCCAATCTTCGCCACCCTTTTTTTCAAGTAATCGATTCGGTATCTCCCGAGTACTACACAACAAATGAACTCTTTTTTTCATGAATTATCCCTCACTTTTTAAGTGTCGTAGTGCTTCTTGATATGAATCAAATTTAAAGAAATATGAACCGGCGACAAGCCAATCTGCACCCGCTTCAATCACCTTTGCTGCCGTTTGATGATTGATGCCACCATCAACTTCTATTTTATAGTTAAGTTGGTGCTTCTGTCGATAAGTATGCAAAGCCTGGATTTTTTCTATAGATTGAGGGATAAAAGTTTGTCCTCCGAAACCAGGGTTTACAGACATCACAAGCACGAAATCCACTTCTGATAATATCGCTTCAATCTGATGCCACGAAGTACCTGGATTAAGTACGACACCTGCTTCTTTGCCATGTGTTTTAATCTTTTGAATCGCTCGATGAATATGCGGTGTTGCCTCAATGTGAACGGACACTTTATCTGCGCCTTTTTCACAAAATGCGTCGATATATTGCTCAGGGTTTTCAATCATCAGATGCACATCAATGGGCAACTTTGTTTTTTGACGTAATGCTTCTAACACTGGAAATCCAATCGATATATTCGGGACAAATTGCCCATCCATGACGTCAAAGTGTAAGCCATCTACGCCAGCATTTGTGAGATGTTGTACTTCTTGTTCTAAGTTCATAAAGTCTGCTGATAATAAAGAAGGAAAAATCTTTGTCATTAATATTTCACCTTTCGATTTGAAATTTCATTAAGTAATTGAACATAATGTTGATATCGGAATTCTGAAATTTCTCCGGCCTCTACCGACGCTTTCACGTAACATTTAGGTTCATTGACATGATAGCAGTCCCGAAATTTACATTGTTCTCCATAGCGACTGATTTCTATGAAGTTGTCTCGCAAAGTTTCTTTATCGATGTGGTCAAAATCTAGCGCACTAAACCCCGGGGTATCTGCAATAAACCCCTGCGCTCTAGGATATAATTCGACATGTCGCGTCGTATGTTTTCCTCGATTGAGCGAAGTAGAAATTTCATTCGTCTCAATGTTAAACGTAGGTTGAAATCTATTTAATAAGCTAGACTTACCAACTCCAGATTGACCACTCAACACAGCCAAACCCGGTTCCCATTCTGTAAAAATTTCGGATGCTGCATCATCTTTGCCCACAAATTGGGTCGCATAACCGATATCTTCATAAATGCTCAATATGTTTTCAATTTCGTTTATTTCTTCTTTTGTTGCTAAATCTTTTTTCGTAATGACGATGCGTGGCTTTAATCCATATGAATGACCGATAACGAGGAAGCGGTCAAGTAATTGTGTTGAAAAGTTAGGAGATACCGCACTCATCACAATCACTAATAAATCTATATTACTGACAGGGGGACGCTTCAATTCATTTTTACGTGGATGAATATGATGAATATAACCTGAGGCATGTGTTTCATCATCAATATCCACAATATCCCCCACTATGGGAGAGATTTGCTTTTTCCTAAATAGCCCTCTCGGCTTAGCGTCATATAACGTTCCATCAACATCAACGCGATAGACACCACTGAGTGATCTAATGATTCGACCTGTTTTCACAATTGCACCTCGTTTATAAGATAGTTTTCTATTATATTATAGCAAAGGTGACGTTGAAATCACATTCACAATATAGGCGTGTGGCATGACCGGAAGTTTGTAAAATCACCACTATCCTTGGCTTAACATCATAAATTTAGGAATCAAACCGTTTTCTACACTTACTTATACACGCACACTAAAAATCCTACTCACAAAACATTTCATTTGCGAGTAGGATGTGTATAAAAACAAATGTACGATGTGTCTTTTATTTAAAATTTAACGTTGCACACGTGGGCGAACACGATGAATCACTGGACCGCTTGTCACTTTACCAGGGAATTGATCTAATTTTACACTTAAATCTTGTACGGGTGCATCAAAATCAATTTTAGTTGCAAAATACTTAATCGTTTCTTCCATAATAATGATGGTCATCCATTCTCCAGCACAACGATGATTTGTATAGAAGTCACCGCCACCTTGAGGGATTAAATCAAATGGACTGCCATCCCAGTTTTCAAATCGATCAGGATTGAATTGATATGGATTTTCAAACAATTCAGGATCATGTGTTGTACCAAAAATATCTAGTAATGTAAACGTTCCTTTTTTAATTTTAAAGCCATCAAATTCCACATCTTTTTTGAGTTTACCTGGTAAAAATGGAACAAATGGGAAAATACGACGGACTTCTTGCGCAAATTTGTAGGCATAATTTGGGTCATCCGCGACTTGCAATTTAATACGCTCTTGATCAAATTCAAGCATTGCTTTTACTGCATAGCTCACAAATCGATTGATTGCTGCAAGAGGACGTACCACATTCATTAATTCAACTGCGCATAAATGTGGATCCATTTGATGTCCTTTATAATCTTTCCAATGCGCAAACTCATAGAGTGCTGTTCCTGGTTGGGCTTTCATTTTGCCTTCACGTACCGCGACAATTTGATTTTCTAAAAACTTTTCAACGCGAGCACGCGCTTTTTTCGCTTTACGATAACCGCCACCAAATGTTTGACCCAAGCCTTGGAATGAATCAATCATGATGTCCATATCACGTGCATTGCGCTTAGCTTCTTCAGATGTTTGTTGGAGACCTGCCCATCTAAATCCTATTTTTGTCAAAATATAAATTGACGTTTTATATATATTTACTTCGTCTTGACGTTGCATCTCTTCTGTGTGCATAAACCAGTAGTTACGTGTAAGGTCACGCAAATATTTAAGATTTTCTTCCGTCATGAGTGACATGAAGAGCGCCTTACGATCCACATGAACTTTACCTTTAGTCGTGTGTATCGCACCTTTACCAAAAAGGGTGTTCACAACACGTTTTGGTAAAGTTTTTTCGCGTTGCATAAGCTCATTATCATAAAATAATTCAGCTGCTTCTTTTCCGCTTATCACTGTCATGGGTTTCATACCAATTGCAGCTGTTTCAAAGGCTTTAGTACCAAATTTTTCTAAACGACACGGTACGTATGTATATGCCTCATTCAAAATTTTAAACGTGTTATCTAAGCCAGAATCTTTAGGTAGTTTTTTCGCCACTTTTACGTTCCCCCCGAAATTCATTTTCTTTCATTTTACCCTATTATAACGTGTTTTAATCCCAATAATCTAATAAAAAAAGCCATTCATTCACCTTTTCTATGTCGCTTCCGATTGCATAAAAAAAGGTAGGACTCAGTGACAAAAATGCCTTTTATCACAAAGCTCCTACCTTAGTTTTTATACATCATCATAGGCTATTGTTTTATCATTAACCGTTTTTCCATCTACCTTCACGGTGTAACTCGCTTCACTGTCTTTTTCTATCACAAAGCTTAAATTTTGCGTAATCGAGCGAGTTATTGTGAATGATTCTATAGGTGCCTCACCATTGCTATTTTTATCTTTTTTGAAAATCTCAACTTTTTGAGGTTTTTCTGCTTTACCTGTATACGGTATCGTAAAACTTTCTTGATACGTTTTGTCTTTAGCTGTATTATCCTCTTGACTATCATCATCAGCTGTAGACTCATCTGACTTTTCACCTTTAGAAACGATGAAACGCACTGTACTTCCTTCATCAACTTCTGCTTTCTGAGGTGAGTGCTTGATAATATCGCCTTCTTTTATCTTATCGTCAGCACGTTCAGCATCAACTTGCACGGTTAATCCTTTTTGTTCAAGTTCTTTTTTGACTGTCTCAAAATTTTTGCCTGTATAGTCGTCTACATAAACTTGTCTTTTCCCTAGTGATTCAGTTATATCTACACGGTCTTTTGTCACTGCCACTTTTTGACCTGGACTAATACTTTGACCTTCAATATTACCTTTCGCGATATCGTGTTGCGTGTAGGCAGTGGTGAAGTGAACATTTTTAAAGCCCAAATCTTGTAGCATTTTCTCCGCTGTTGCTTTCGTTTGACCAATTAAATTTGGCATTTCTTCAATGTGTTCACCTTTAGAAATAACAATATCTACTTTCGATCCTTGTTCCACTTTTTCGCCAGCTTCAGGTTGAATTTTCATAACGCGATTTTTAGCATATTCATCACTATAATCTTGCGTAATACGGCCAACTTTCAGTTTATTGTCTTTTAACATTTTTTCTGCCTGATTTTCAGTTTTACCTAGTACATTAGGCACTTGACTATATTTATTACCCATCATTGCAGCGGCCGCAAAAATAAATAGGCTGATGAATAGCAATATAAATATAAACACAAAGGCTATCTTTTTCCCTCTCGACCGCTTCGGATGTGCAGGCGTCACTGACGGTGATTGTTGGGAGGACGAAGTGACAACTGGAATTTGAGTTGTTTGTTGAACAGTTTTCGCTGATTTTGGCTCATTTTTTAATGTATCTTTGTTGATCGCAATCGTTTTCGTTGCACTTTCGTCAGTTTGATAGCGTGCTTCATCTTTTCTTGCTTCTGAAAGTGATGATTTAAGATCGTGATGCATCTCTGCAACAGAGCGATAGCGATACGATTGATCTTTTTCAGTCGCTTTTAGGATGACGTTACTCAATGATTGAGGGACGTCATGTCGTTGCTCTGTAACGTTGGGGACCGCATCTTGAATTTGTTTAATCGCAATACTTACTGGCGTTTCACCAGTAAATGGTGGGTGGCCAATCAGCATTTCATAGAGCACAATACCTAGCGAATATATATCTGATTGTTCACCGGTTTTTTCACCTTTTGCTTGCTCTGGTGATAAGTATTGTACTGTTCCTACGACATGATTCGTTTGTGTCATTGCCGTTTCACTTAGTGCTTTCGCAATACCAAAGTCAACAATTTTAAGGGTTTGATTGCGATCGATGATAATATTTTGAGGCTTTATATCTCGATGTACAATGCCTTTTTCATGCGCATGTTGTATCCCATTAAAAATTTGTTCTGCAAATTGAATCGCTTTTTGCGGCGACAATTGTCCATGCGATTTAATGTAATCTGAAAGTGTTGGTCCTTCAATGTACTCCATCACAAGAAAGAAACAGTCATCTTCTTCCCCTACATCTAGCACACTGACAATATTTTCATGAGATAAAATGGTCGTATTCTGAACTTCTCGTTCAAAACGGGCAATGGTTTCATGCTTTTCATTTGGTGAGACATGTATCATTTTTACTGCGACTTGGCGATTCAGTATTTGGTCCCAAGCCACATAAACATTACTCATGCCTCCGCCACCTAATATATGCTTAAGTTCATAACGCTCGTCTATAATACGGCCAATCATACAGGCTCACCTGCAATTTCTGCAAGTATAAATGAAGTATTATCTTTTGCCTCGTAAGATTTTGCGAGCTCTAAAATCGCCTCTCCAACTTCAGCCAACGTCGCATTCGATTTCAATACATTATGAATCTCTTTTAAAGGTACGTAATCAGTTAAACCATCAGAATTAAGTAGCAAGTATTGGTAAAAGTGGATACGCTTTGTAAACACATCAGGCGACACACGTCGATCTGTCCCCATCACTTTTGTAATGATATTACGGCGTGGATGGTGTAGTGCTTCTTCTTCAGTAATTTGACCTAGCATCACAAGTTGATTCACAAACGTATGATCAATCGTCACCTGATTAAAATGGCGCCCATTGACGAGATACGCTCTTGAATCACCAATATTCGCAACCACAATGTGGTGATCATAAACTAAAGCACACACACATGTTGTCCCCATCCCTTTATATGAAGACTGACTTTCAGAAAGCTGAAATAATTCACGGTTAATGGTTTGAAGTGTATGTTTCAGCCAAGTCTCAGCACGCTCTTGTTCAATATAGTTTTCTTCTTCAAATCGTGATTGCAGGGCCTCTACAACAAATTGGGAAGCTACTTCACCAGCTTGGTGCCCTCCCATCCCATCACAGACAACGATTAATTGCTGTTCTGTTTGATTGAAAAATATACCACCAGCGTCTTCATTTTGTTCCCGATAAAAACCAACATCTGTAAATAATTCTGCGTTTAACATCGTTTCTACCTCGTTTCTGCTTCACGTTCTTTTGCACGTAGTTGTCCACACGCTGCATCTATATCTGAACCTTGTTCACGTCTAATTGTAGCATTGATTCCTAAACGTTTTAATTCTTTTTCAAATTTAAAAATATCATCTTTAGGTGTTTTAACATAATTACGCTCTGGTACATGGTTCACTGGGATAAGATTCACATGACAATTCAATGGCTTAATTAAGGCAGCGAGCTCTCGTGCATGCTCAAGTTGATCATTGACGCCACCGAACAACCCATATTCAAACGTAATGCGACGATTCGTTTTTTCTTGATAATATTGTATGGCTTCCATCAATTTATTCACATCGTAGGCTCTATTAATCGGCATTAATTTTGAACGAATTTCATTATTTGCCGCATGTAAACTTACAGCAAAGTTAATTTGTAATGATTCGTCTGCAAAATCATAGATGCGCGGAATAATGCCTGATGTGGACACCGTAATGTGACGTGCACCAATATTTAAGCCTTCATCGTGATTTACAATTTTCAAAAAGTCCATCATTTCATCATAGTTTTCAAAAGGTTCCCCAATCCCCATAATTACAATAGAGGATACCCGTTCATCTGTCTCATCTAAAGCTTTTTGTACCGTTAATACTTGAGAAACGATTTCGCCAGCTTCAAGGTTACGTTTCAGTCCCCCCAAAGTTGAAGCACAAAAAGTGCAACCAATACGACAGCCCACTTGTGTTGTTACGCAAACTGAATTCCCATAGTCATGACGCATTAATACAGTTTCGATTGTGTAGCCGTCTTGTAATTGGAATAAAAATTTAATAGTGCCATCTCGACTTTCTTGCTTAACCACGGTTTCTAATGTAGTAATGACAAAATTGTCAGCTAAAAGTTGACGTAAATCTTTCGATAAATTCGTCATCTCTTCAAAAGCATCCACACGTTTGTCATAAAGCCATTCATAAATTTGTTTCGCTCGGAAACTTTGTTGACCATGCTCACTTAGCCACTGTTTCATCTCATCATAACGTAAAGAATAAATCGATTGTTTCTCGAAATCAGGTAAAAATTTATTTTTCTTCTTCTTTTCTGCAGTGATCATTTCGCACGTTCCTTTCTTTTAATTTTCGTAATGAAGAAGCCATCTGTATTCAAATCTTGAGGTAACAGTTGTAGGGTGCGCGTCTTTAGTCCATTCACTGGATTGATAAAGGGTTCAAACTCAAACTCAGGATGCGCTTTTAAAAATGTATAAATCACATTTTCATTCTCCATCTGCTCAATGGTACATGTGGAATAAACAAGTGTTCCTCCTTCTTTTAAGGCATGTACAACGTTTTCTAATATTTTCAACTGTACTTCGACGAGAGAAGCAACTTGCGCCTCAGTCATCGTATATTTAATTTCCGGTTTATGTCGTAGGACACCTAAACCACTACATGGGGCGTCGACAATAATTTTGTCATATTTTTTTGTGTATGGCGTCGTAGCATCATGAACGGATGCTGAAATGTTCTTCAATTTTAATTTATTTATATTCTCTTCGATTAACGTAATTTTATGTTCGTGAATATCTGTCGCATCAACGTGACCGGTATTTTTCATTAATTCCGCTGTTTGGCAAGCTTTTCCACCTGGTGCACTACAGCAGTCTAATATCTCTTCACCGGGTTGCGGATTTAATATTTCAGCGACAAACATCGAACTTTTATCTTGAATACTCAATTTGCCTTCTTTAAACAAGGTTGCGTCCATCACGGTTCCATGAGAGATATGCAAACAGACATCTATATGTGTATCTTTTTCTACGGTATAACCTTCACTTTGAAGTTGTTCAACTGCGGCATCCACAGATAATTGCGTTTTATTTACGCGGACGGTTTGTGGAACCGGGTGTTGCATCGCTTTTAAGATAGCTTCAGTTGTTTCTATCCCGTAATGCGTTTTCCAATGCTTCACAATCCACTGTGGCATACTATATTGAATAGATAAGCGTTTAACCTCATCTTTGATAGCCGTTAAATCAGGCAAATCTTCTGTGGTGACACGTCTTAAAATAGCATTAACGGTATTCCCTGTTTGTTGACCTCCACGCTTTTTCGCAAGTGTTACGGCTTCGTTAATAATGGCATGCGTTGGTATTTTATCCATATAAATGAATTGGTAGAGGCTCATCCACAATAACCGACGTACCCATCCTTTAATTTTTGTTTTGATAAAAGGCTTTAAATAATAATCTAGCGTCAATTTGTGCTGAATCGTGCCGTAAACTAATGCGGTCAACAATCCTCGATCTGCAGCACTTAAAGATTCGCGCGTTAACACTTCATTAATCTTCAAGTTACTATAGGCGCCCTCTTTAAATACCGCTTCTATCGTTTCAAGACTTAATGCGCGCACTGTAGTCATTTATCCTAAGTCCTTTCCAACAAGCTCTTCTTGATATCCACTTAAAAAATTGGCTGTTGGCATGCGTTTTTTACCCGCCAATTGAATTTCTTTTAACGCAATACTTTCACTTGAACCTGTTCCGACAATGATTTGTTTTTTTGTCGTTCGAATAATTTTCCCCGCTTCACCTGTTATATCCTTCACAATATCAGCAGCATAAATTTTCATGACTTTATCATCAAAGCGCGTCGATGCCACGGGCCATGGTGAAAGGCCACGAATATGATTGAAAATCGTACGTGCATCTTGTGACCAATCAATCCACTCATCTTCACGTTGAATATTTGAAGCAAATGAAGCTTTCGTATCGTCTTGTGCGGTACGTGGATTTGTGCCATTTAAAATAGAGGGTAACGTGTCACTTAATAACTTCGTGCCTAACGCACTTAATTTATCATGCATCGTGCCCACGTTATCTTGATCTTCAATCGGTAAGGCTTGTTGCGCAATCATATCACCAGCATCAAGTCGTTCTACCATATACATAATCGTTACACCTGTTTCACTTTCTCCATCTATGATGGCTTGGTGAATAGGTGCACCTCCTCGATATTTTGGGAGTAATGAGGCATGTACATTCACTGCCCCATATTTAGGGTGGTCAAGTAACGCTTTTGGTAATAATTGTCCAAATGCTGCCGTTACAATCAAATCATACTCCATATTTAATAATGTGTTTAGTGTCTCAGAGTCACTGAGTTTTTCCGGTTGATATACAGGGACATCATGCGCCATAGCAACCTTTTTTACCGGGGGTGGTGTCAACGTCCGTTTTCGTCCAACAGGGCGATCTGGTTGTGTAACGACCGCAACAACCTCATAAGATTCTATTAACATTTCTAAAATCGAAGTCGAAAAATCTGGTGTCCCCATAAAAACAATTTTATTCTTCGTCATAATACGCCTCCAATTCTTGTTCTGTAATCTCTCTATCCATTATATCTGTAAATAATATGCCATTTAAATTGTCAATTTCATGTAAAATCATTCGTGCGATATCATCATAAGCGGTGAGCTCAACTTCGCGCCCATATATATCTTGGCTTTTTACGGTAATCATTTGACTTCGCGTCACTTCACCAAAACGATGAGGTACACTCAAACAACCTTCTATCTCCGTAACTTGTTTTTCTGACGCCTTTATAAGCGTTGGATTAATCAACTGTAAAAGTCCATCTTGTTCCATGTCTACAAGCGCGATTTGTTGAGAGATTCCAATTTGAGGGGCACTCAGTGCTTGGCCACCCGACTCATACATCGTATCTTCGAGATCTTGAAAAATTTCCGTCAAAGTCGAATCAAAAGTTTCTACACGGTTTGCTTTTTTATGAATGAGTGGATTGTCATCTGTTAAAATTTTCTTAATTGCCATCAGTCTTTCTCCTATTAAAATTCATCATTATATTATAGCTTAAATTGCCAAAAAATGCGATGTAGGTTCACACTTGTTTCCGCATTTGTTGTCATTTGAAATTTTACGCTTCCTTCAAGTCAGGCCACGCATTCTTTTAGCGATAGGACGCTACTATCATTACTTAAAGAAAGTGGAATTAAACGCCTTCGTTTATGGATACACCTCATTCAAAAATTTAATTATGGCCTTTAAATTTGTAATAGAAGAGCCATCAAAATTTTTCTGTGGGTAAATTTTGATGGCTCTCTCAGTTTTTGCGGGCGCTCTTGACACTCGCGCTCTCTTATTCATGTCGTCACGATGGTCTCATTTTAACATTTCATGTCTTACATCATATTGTAAGGATGAATGTCTATTTTTAACGCTAACTTATCTTTGACATATTGCTCATGATAGTAATCATCTAAATAGGTTAATGCATGAACCAATGAGGGTTCACTTTTGTATTTTACAAGCACTTGAAAACGATGTTCGTGGTTGATTTTAGGAATCGCCGCAGCTGAAGGACCTAAAATGAATGCCTTATCTGATAAATGCTGAATTAAAATTTGATGAACATGTGTGGCTGCTTGTAAAACTTTTTTCATATTTTCATGCGTGATTGTAAAATTAATCAAATAATAATAAGGGGGATATTGTCCGATTTGTCTAAAACGCATTTCCTTTTGATAGAAATTTAAATAGTCATTGGACTTCACATCTTGAATGGCATAATGGTCTGGATTATACGTTTGAATTATGACCTCTCCGGTCTTTTCATGACGTCCCGCGCGTCCAGCCACTTGTGTCAGTAATTGGAACGTACGCTCGCTTGCACGAAAATCTGGCAAATTTAATAAAGTATCCGCGTTTAACACACCCACTAATGTAATGTTTGGGAAATCTAGGCCTTTCGCAATCATTTGCGTGCCTAATAAAATATCTCCTTCTCCCTCGCCAAATTGACGTAACATTTTTTCATGACTGCCCTTTTGCGTCGTCGTATCGACATCCATTCGAATCACACGCGCCTCTGGAAACATCTCATTTAGTACTTCTTCTACTTTTTGCGTCCCTGTCCCCATTTGTCGAATATGCTCACTTTCGCAATTAGGACATTGAAATGGCGCCGCTTCTTGATAACCACAATAGTGGCATTTTAATTGATCCGTGGATTTATGATACGTTAATGAAATGTCACAATTAGGGCACTGTGGGACGTGTCCACAATCACGACAAAGCATAAATGAAGCATAACCTCGACGGTTCAGAAAAAGCACTGTTTGCTCTTGTCGGTCCAATCGTGCTTGAATCGCCGTTCTCAGTTGTTCTGAAAACATAGAACGATTCCCTTGCGCCAATTCCTCTCGCATATCACAAATCTCTATTTGAGGTAAAGGCTGTTGATTGACGCGAGAAGGCATAGATAATAAATGATACACCCCTTTTTCAGCACGCGCATAACTTTCTAAACTCGGTGTCGCACTTCCAAGTACTAAAGGGCATTGATGATAACGTGCACGCCAAAGAGCGATATCTCGTGCATGGTATCGTGGATAGTCTTCTTGTTTATAAGTCGCCTCATGCTCCTCATCAATAATGATAATTCCTAAATTTTTAAAAGGCGCAAAAACACTGGAACGCGCACCAACACTCACGCTTGCACGGCCATCTCTAATTTTTTGCCATTCGTCATAGCGTTCCCCTTTTGATAGCGCAGAATGTAACACTGCGACTTCATCGCCAAATCGTCGTTTAAAACGGTTCACCATTTGAGGTGTTAACGCGATTTCAGGGACTAACATCATGGCCGTTTTCTGTTGCGTCAGAACTTGATCAATAATCTGTAAATAGACTTCTGTTTTTCCAGAACCTGTCACACCATGAAGTAAAAATGTTTCTGATTGCTCTTCATACAGTGCTTGTTGGAGTTGATCAAATGCGTGTTGTTGTTCCTCAGTTAATGCTCGTTTGGCTTCCGCCTCAAATATCCGCCCTGCATAAGGGTCACGTTCAACAATCGCTTCATATTTTTCTAAAATCCCTTTTTGCGTTAACGTTTTAATAGAGGAATTTGAAAAACCCATATCTAAAAGTTCTTTCAAAAAAACGTCACGTCGTTGTTCATCTAGTAAAAATGCGACGAGTTCATGCTGTTTAGGATATTTTTCTAAATGCGCTAATAACGCATCCCCTTCTTCAAGTTGAGCCAATCGAACGGCTTTCTGGGTTTTTTTCGTCGTCGTTTGATTCAATAATGTCACTTCACGAAGACGCCCATCCGCTAAATAAGGTTGTAACGTTTGAATCATTTCATCTTTTTGCGCTTGTTGATAGCGATACTGGCCATTTGCATCGAAATATGATATCACGGATTGTGGCAATTCGGCTTCAGGCGTTATTTCAAAAACTTTCGTATATTTAGCTTTAATGGCACTCGGTAACATCGCTTCTAAAATCGAAATACGCTTAGAAACAAAATATTGACTAAACCACGCACTTAATTGGACCAATTCTTCTGTCAATTCAGGTTGAATATCTTTCACTTCAAGCAAGGATTTAATTTTGGATAAGTCATATTCCGCCTCTTCTTCAGATATCACTTGCATGACATAACCTTGAATTTTTCGAGGACCAAAAGGAACAATAACGCGAACACCGGGTTGCACCACTGACTGTAAATCTTTCGGTATGCGATAATCAAATGTTCTGTCGACGCTTTTTGAATCGATATCGACAATCACTTGAGCGATAGTCATGTCCATGCACCTGCTAATGCATCCAAAATATGGCGTGCGACCCCAATTTTCGCGCCTTTTGGAATGGCTACTTCTTGTCCCTCTTTAAAGTACATTGTGACTTCGTTTTCATCTGAGCTAAAACCAATGGATCTATCGCCTACATTATTGGCAATAATGACATCCGCATTTTTACGTTGAAGTTTGTCTTGTGCATAAGTCGCCACATGTTGTGTCTCAGCCGCAAAACCTACTAATTTTTGATGTGTTTTATGTTCCCCTAAGTACTTTAAAATATCTTGTGTTCGTTTAAATTCTACGGTGACATTGCCGTCTTTCTTTTTCATTTTATGCGTTAATGGTGCCACCGGTGTATAGTCTGAAACAGCAGCAGTTTTAAAAATAATATCTTGTGTTAGATAGTGTGTTTTAACTGCTTCAAACATTTCTTCTGCACTTTGAACGTGAATCATTTCTACGCCTTCAGGTGGTGTGATAAACGTAGGGCCTGAAACTAAAGTTACTTTAGCCCCTTCTGCTACAAGCGCTTCTGCAATCGCATACCCCATTTTGCCAGAAGCTCTATTGGAGACGAAACGGACGGGATCGATCACCTCGACGGTTGGCCCTGCCGTAATTAAAACTTTTTTATTTTTAAAATAAGACAACGCGTGAGACACTTTAGCAGAAGTTGGACTAGATGGTGTATTTTGACCTTGCTCTATCGCTAAAATAATATCCATGGGTTCTGCCATACGTCCTTTTGCGACATATCCACAAGCAAGAAATCCCTCACCCGGTTCAATCATATGATAACCATCTTCTTCTAACACACGCATATTATGCTGAATTCTAGGATTCTCATACATATGAACATTCATTGCTGGCGCTAAAAATTTAGGTTTAGCTGTAGCTAATAATGTGGACGTCACCATATCATCTGCAATACCATTGGCGAGTTTTGAAATAGTATTTGCAGTGGCAGGTGCCACAACGACAATATCTGCCCAATCTCCTAAGGCAATGTGTTGAATTTCTTCTGGATTTTCCTCTACGAACGTATTCGTATAGACCGCTTGCCGACTGATAGCTTGAAAAGACAAAGGGGTTAAAAATTCTTGCGCATGTGCGGTCATCATCACCCGAACATGATAACCTGCTTGTGTTAATTTACTAGTTAAATCGATGGCTTTGTATGCTGCAATACCACCAGTCACTGCGAGTAATATATTTTTCATTTATTCCACTCCTGTTAGCACTCTTGATTCGATTATAGTATAGCCTTGTCTTGTTTTCACATGATAGGTATTTAAATAAATGCTTCATGGTGTTAATAGATTTCATATAGCAAAAGGCCAAGACATCTATTTGTGTAGCTGTCCTAGCCTTTATGTTTACCAATATCGGTATGTGTTATTAGAAATTTTTAGGGTCAACGTAAGGATGTACTTTGTTCGCAGCGATTTCTTCTAAAGCACGTCCTACTGTTTTTTTACTTTGATAGTCATTCAATAATAAATGTTCAGGGTCCGCCTGAATTTCACGTGCGCGCTTTGCAGCGGTAGTCGCAATTAAATATTTAGAACTGATTTTATCTTGTAATTGATGAATAGGTGGATATAACATTATTTTTTAGCCTCCAATAACATTTTTCGATATTTTGCTTCAATACGTTCACGCTTTAAGTGTTCTGCTTCTACAATAGCTTGAATTCGGTCTTTCGCAAGGTCAACCTCATCATTAACTACGACATAATCGTAAAGATTCATCATCTCAACCTCTTTACGCGCTTCATTAACACGGCTTTGAATTTTTTCTTCAGATTCCGTCCCACGTCCGATTAATCGTTCTCTCAAATGATCTAGACTTGGAGGCGCTAAAAAGATAAATAGTGCATCAGGAAATTTTTTGCGAACTTGTTTTGCCCCTTCAACTTCGATTTCTAAGAAGACATCATGTCCAGCATTCATTGTCTCTCTTACATACTGAACAGGTGTGCCATAATAATTGCCCACATATTCAGCGTATTCAATAAACGCATCTTCTTCAATGAGCTTTTCAAATTCATCCCTTGTTTTGAAAAAATAATCCACGCCATCTGTTTCTCCAACACGCATCGAACGTGTCGTCATTGAGATTGAATATTTATAAGATGTCGTCGGATCATCAAAAATCCGCTTTCGAACTGTGCCCTTTCCTACACCAGAAGGGCCTGAGAGTACTATAAGTAAGCCTTTTTCAGTATCCATTCCTTACGACCTTTCCTTCGCTATTCTCTAGTTATTAACATATCTTACCATAATTTCAATTCTATTGTATAGAGTTGATATATAGAAAAGTTTCAATCTGCACATTAGAATTTTGCGTGTTATAATGAAACAATGAATTTTAATAAAGGTGGCCCGAAAACATGGCATTTGATGGACTTTTCACTCGAAAAATGGTTGAATCCCTTCAACCCCTCGTCTCTGGACGTATTCACAAAATAAATCAACCGGAAAACGACACCATTTTAATGGTTGTGCGACAAAATCGTAAAAATCATCAATTGTTGTTGTCCATTCATCCAAATTTCGCCCGAATACATCTCACAGAGAAGAAATACGACAATCCTTTTGAACCTCCAATGTTCGCACGTGTTTTCCGCAAACATTTAGAAGGCGGGATTATTCAAGCAATACGGCAAATTGGTAATGACCGACGTGTTGAAATTGATGTAATCAGTAAAGATGAAATTGGTGATACGATTCATCGCACTATTATTTTAGAAATTATGGGTAAGCATAGTAACCTTATACTCGTTAACGATAACCGCAAAATCATTGAAGGTTTCAAACATCTCACTCCCAATACCAATCAGTATCGTACTGTGATGCCGGGATTCGAGTACGAAGCGCCGCCCACACAAGATAAGCACAACCCGTTTGACTATGAAGGGACAGATGTTTTAAAATTCATCGATTTTAATGCTGGGCGCATTGATCGTCAACTCTTACAAACCTTCGAAGGCTTTTCGCCATTGATTACAAAAGAAATCACCGCACGCCGTCAATTCATGACAACAACGACTTTGCCTGAGGCTTACGATGAAGTTTTAGCAGAAATCGATGAACCTGCAAAACCTGTTTTCCATAAGAACAACGACACCGGTAAAGAAGATTTTTATTTTATGGATTTAGAACAATTTTACGATGACAAAATTGAATATGCGTCGCTTCATCAATTGCTAGATCGATTTTATGAAGCACGAGGAGAACGAGAACGTGTCAAACAACGCGCGAATGATTTAGTCAAACTTGTTCACCAATTACTTCAAAAAAATCAAAATAAATTG
This sequence comes from Staphylococcus sp. 11511212, assembly GCF_011394755.1. NCBI lineage: Bacteria > Bacillati > Bacillota > Bacilli > Caryophanales > Staphylococcaceae > Staphylococcus > Staphylococcus sp. 11511212. The sequence continues at coordinate 613,158 of NZ_JAANBQ010000003.1, forward strand.
TCAAAATTAATAGATGAACAAGAGGGCACTCAAAACAAAGAACAACAACAATTGTTTGGAGAATTGATTACCGCAAATATTTATCAACTTAAAACTGGAGATGCCTCATTAACTACATTAAATTATTATACAGGTGAAGAAGTGACGATTTCGCTTGACCCGACCAAGTCACCTGCAGATAACGCACAATATTACTACAAACAATATAACCGTTTAAAAACACGTGAGCGTGAATTAAAACATCAAATTGCCCTGACGCAAGCCAATATTGATTATTTCGAAAATATTGAACAACAATTGTCACATATTACCGTGCATGAAATTGACGACATTCGTGATGAACTCGCAGAACAAGGATTTATTAAACAACGTAAAAACGTCAAGAAAAAGAAAAATGCACAAATGCAACTTCAAACTTATATTTCTACTGATGGAGATACTATCCACATCGGTAAAAACAATAAGCAAAATGACTATTTAACTAATAAACTCGCTAAAAAATCACAACTTTGGTTTCATACTAAAGACATCCCTGGGAGCCACGTCGTAATTATGGCTGAATCTCCAAGTCAAAACACCATTGAGGAAGCGGCAATGATAGCCGCTTACTTCTCAAAGGCTGGACAATCTGGACAAATACCTGTTGACTATACAGAAATTAAACATGTGCACAAACCAAGCGGTGCGAAGCCTGGATTTGTCACGTATGATAATCAAAAAACACTATATGCTACCCCTGACTATGATAAAATCAAAGCCTTACAAAAAAATGATTAGGTCCGTGTGACCTAATCATTTTTTAGTTTCAGGAAGTGCGAGTTGGAAGTTAACTCCAAATTTATCTTGTACCCATGCAAATTCTCGATATTGTGGTTGCATTTCCGTTTTCGGCATTAAAATAGCACCACCGTCTTTTAAGCCATTGTATAAAATATCCATTTCATATTGGTCTTTCGCAGTGACAAATAAGGACATCGCAGGATTCATTTCAATCTCTGTCCCATTCATATTATCAATTGCCATGAACACTTGACCGTTTAATTTGAAAATCGTATGTTGAACTTTACCTTCATATTGTGGTGTCGTATTGTCGTATTTTACCATCGTAATAATTTCACTATCTTCAAAGAGAGATGTATATAACTGAACGGCTTCTTCCGCATCCCCATTGAACATTAAAAATGTTGTAATTTTAGGTATTTTCATTTAAGTTCTCCTCCTCAATGTTAAAGGTCGCGTGCTGCCTTTAACATGATTATCTTTTTAACTTTCACTTATTAATATAACCCGTTACAATAGAAATAAATCATAAATTGGAGGCAAAATCACAATGATAAGCATGAATTTAATTATACCTATTCTTGTCCTTTTACTTATAATGCTCATCGGCTATGCATTCGCACGCTGGTTTTTAAGATAAAATGTTATCCAAATTTACAACAAGGCGACTAGGCATAGCGCTAGCCTAATAGAAGAGAGGCAACAAAATTTACCTCAGAGTAAAATTTGTTGCCTCTCTTCTTTTGAACGATGAACAACCTAACCTCTATTAAAGTGTATCTCTCCATTGAACGAGTGAGTCTATATCTTCTTTAGCAATTTGACCTTGTTCTGCAGCCACTTCAACAAGCTCATCAAAAGAGCTTAAAGTATAAAACGGCACATCCGCTTCCTTGAACATGTCATCTGCTTTTGATAAACCATAAGTAAAAATGGCAACGACACCTAACACTTCCGCCCCTGCTTCACGTAAGGCGTCTACTGCAGTGATAGATGATCCTCCAGTTGAAATTAAATCTTCAATGACAATCACTTTTTTCCCAAGACTTGCTGCACCTTCAATTTGATTTTGTTTGCCATGACTTTTACTTTTAGAGCGTACATAATTCATCGGTAATTTCATTTTTTCTGAAATAAAAGCGGCATGAGGAATACCAGCCGTCGCTGTGCCCGAAATCACTTCAACATTTTCAAAATGTGTTTCGATTAATTCAATCAATCCATCACGAATAGCTTCTCGTACTTCAGGATAGCCAAGAGTCACACGGTTATCACAATAGATCGGCGATTGAATGCCAGAACTCCACGTAAATCTATCGTTTGGAGACAACGAAACTGCCTCAATATCTAATAAAGATTGCGCAATTGCTTTAACCATTATTTTAACCAACTTTCTTTAATTTGATGATAACTTTCCACCGGTTGTGCGCTTTGAGTAATAGGACGACCCACAACAATATGTGTCGAACCTAATTGTTTTGCGTCTTCAGGAGTAGTCACACGTTTTTGATCGTTACGCGCACTATTCGCTGGTCGAATACCCGGTGTTACTTTTAAAAAGGAAGACCCACAATGTTCAGTAATTAACTGTGTTTCTAGTGGTGAACAAACAACGCCATCTAATCCAGACTGTTGTGCGAGTTTAGCATAATTCAGCACAGCTTCTTCGATAGAAGTTTGAATATTTTGCTCTTCATGCAACATTGTTTCAGTGGTAGACGTTAATTGTGTTACTGCAATGATTTTGGTTTTTTCATTTTGTGTTCTAAAACCTTCTACTGCACGGCGCATCATTTCAGAGCCACCTGCAGCATGCACATTGACTAAATCCACCTCTAGTTTAGCTAATCCTTCCATTGCTTTACCTACTGTGTTTGGAATATCATGAAGTTTTAAATCTAGAAAGATATCATGTCCCAAAGCTTTAATATCTTTTATTAAGGTTGGCCCTGTTTGATAAAACAATTCCATACCGACTTTGACAAAAAGAGGCTCATCAAAAGGTTTTAAAAACGTCATAACGTCTTCTTTGGAAGCAAAGTCTAGCGCAATGATGGGCGTGTTTTTCATACATTACAGTCCTTTCTGAGTACGTTCTTTTAATTCATGAATATGCGACACACCTAACTCATCTAACAGTGTAGGCAATGTATCAATAATTTCTTTACAAACAAGTGGATTTTGAAAATTAGCCGTTCCAACTGCTACAGCGTCAGCACCTACCGAAATGTAATCAATGACGTCTTGAGCTTTTTGAACGCCCCCCATAGCGATAATCGGAATCGTTGGGAGTGCCTTTCGCACCTCATAAACCATACGCAATGCGACTGGCTTAATGGCTGGGCCACTTAATCCACCAATGACATTACTAATGATTGGTCGTCCTGTTTTTGCATCAATACGAAGTCCCACAAGCGTATTAATCATCGTTAAACCGTCTGCATATTCCGCAATCGCTTGTGCCATTTCTACAATATTAGTGACATTCGGTGACAATTTGACATAAACCGGGACTGCAGATACGTCCTTCACTTTTCTGGTGAGTTCCGCAGCAACTTGTGGATCTACACCAAACTGCATGCCCCCTTCTTTCACATTTGGACAAGAGATATTAAGTTCAAGGGCTTTAACATTAGACGCCTTAGAGATGTATTCTGCGACATAGACATAGTCTTCTTCTGTAGACCCTGCAACATTCGCAATGATGGGCACATCATAGGCTTCAAGCGCTTTTAACTCATGGTCTAAAATGTGATGAACCCCTGGATTTTGAAGTCCTATCGCATTAATCATGCCACTATCTGTTTCAGCCACACGTGGCGTTTCATTACCGAAACGCGCTTCTTTTGTGGCCGCCTTAATCATGATAGCGCCAAGTTCAGAAAGGTTATAAAACTGGCTATACTCCGCACCAAAAGCAAAACATCCACTCGCAGGCATGACTGGATTTTTGAGTGATAATCCTGGAAGTTCAATGTTTAATCGACTCATAATACGACTGCTCCTTTTTCAAATACGGGACCGTCCGTACATACTTTGACATAATCAGTATTACTGTGGGGCACATGACAGACACATGCAAAACAAGCGCCAACGCCACAACCCATACGTTCTTCTAGTGAAATATAACCTGGCACATCTTTTAAAGTGTAGAGTTCCGTTAAAGCTTTAAGCATTGGTTTGGGTCCACACGTATAGTAAATATCATAGTCTACAGGTAATTGATTTATCACAGTTGTCACAAAACCTTTTTCCCCTAAAGAGCCATCTTCCGTGACAATATAGGTCTCACCTAACGCTTCAAATTGATTTTTATAGAATACATCTTGTTTTGAACGAAAACCTAAAACATGTACTGTTTCAATACCACGGGCATTTAACTGTTTTGAAAGTTCATAGAGCGGTGGAACACCAATGCCACCCCCAACAAGTAAAGCCTTCTTTTTAGCTTTATCTACAGGAAAACCATTTCCTAAAGGGGCAATGATATCTAGTTCATCTCCGGATTTTAGCGCTGCAATCTTTCGAGTCCCTTCACCTTCAGCTCGAAATAGCATCGTAAAACTTTGATGGTCTCTATCAATTTCACAAATAGATATCGGACGTCTTAACATGTGCAATGACCCTTCTCCTGTTTTAATATGCACGAATTGGCCAGGTTGTTTTAATTTTGAAACTGTCGGACCACTTACTTTTAATTCGTATATCCGATCTGCAATCATTTGATTTGAAAGCACTGTTAATTTTTCCACCGCTAATACCTCCTACATATTTCGCATTGAAAATGACATACTTTCAATGACATTCGTTAATGCATTTGCTGTATCAAGTGACGTAAGACAAGGGATACCATTTTCTACTGAAGTGCGTCGTATTTGGAAACCATCACGTTCAATCGTTTTACCTTTCGTCATCGTGTTAATCACGATTTGAACGTCACCTTCTTGAATTTTATGCAGTAAATCGTCTTCTCCACCAATTTTACCCACTGTCTCAACTTTAATATCATGCTCTGCTAAAACTTTTGCAGTCCCTGCTGTAGCAATAATTTTATAGCCAATTTGGTTTAAACGTTGTGCGATTTTTACCATTTCTTGTTTATCTTTATCACTCACGGTAATGAGTGCTGTTCCATAATCTTTAACTTCCATCCCTGAAGCTGTCAATCCTTTGTATAGCGCCTTTTCTAATGTAAGATCTCGTCCCATGACTTCCCCTGTAGATTTCATTTCAGGTCCAAGTGTAATATCTACATTTTTCAATTTATTAAAACTAAATACAGGCGCTTTGACAAACACACCTTCTTTATACGGTTGAACCCCTTGCGTATAACCTAGATCTTGAAGTTTTTCTCCCATAATCGCACGCATCGCTAGTTGTGCCATTTGAATTTCTGTAATTTTACTTAAAAATGGTACTGTTCGGCTTGAGCGCGGATTAACTTCTAGCACATAAACCCCATCATGTGCGAGTACAAATTGGATATTGATTAATCCAATCACATTCAAACCTTTTGCCAGTTTAATGGTATAGGCTTCTAAAGTCTCAATATCTTCTTGAGATAACGTTTGAGGTGGGTAAACAGCGATAGAGTCCCCAGAATGAACTCCCGCACGTTCGATATGTTCCATAATTCCTGGAATCATCACTGTTTCTCCATCACAAATTGCATCAACTTCTATTTCTTTTCCTGTTAAATAACGATCGACTAAAACGGGATGTTCAGGACTTGCTTTAACCGCTTCATTCATATAGTTTTCAAGTTCCACATCACTATACACGATTTCCATCGCACGACCACCTAAGACATATGAAGGTCTTACAACAACTGGGTAACCAATTTCACGCGCATTGTCCAGTGCTTCTTTTGCAGATGTGGCCGTTTTCCCTTTAGGCTGTGGCACTTGAATACGATTTAATAAGGCTTCAAACTCTTTTCGGTCTTCTGCACGGTTTAAATCTTCTAACGTTGTTCCTAAAATTTGGACCCCATGTTTAGCCAACTTGTCTGCTAAATTAATCGCAGTTTGTCCTCCAAACTGAACAACGACGCCTTTTGGTTGTTCAAGTTGAATAATATTCATCACATCTTCTTCTGTAAGAGGTTCAAAGTAAAGTTTGTCTGAAATTGAAAAGTCTGTCGATACCGTTTCAGGGTTGTTATTCACAATAATCGCTTCATATCCTGCATTTTGAATCGCCCACACTGCATGGACTGTTGCATAGTCAAACTCCACACCTTGACCGATACGAATAGGACCAGAACCAAGCACGATAATTTTTTCTTTATCTGTAACGATGGATTCGTTTTCCTCTTCATACGTTCCATAAAAATAAGGTGTCGTCGATTCAAATTCAGCCGCACATGTATCGACCATTTTATAAACAGGTTGAATCTGATGTTGTTGTCTCAGTTTAAAAACTTCCTCTTCCGTCATCTCGAAACGATGTGCGATTGTACGGTCACTAAATCCGAAACGTTTCGCAAATTTAAGGTAGTCAATATCCCCTTTATTTGCTTTTAAAGCGTGTTCCATATCGATGATATTTTTGAATTTATTTAAGAAGAAGTAATCAATTTTTGTCATTTCATGTATTTCTTCCAACGTCGTTCCACGTCTAATTGCTTCACCGATAAAGAAGAGGCGTTCATCATCTTGTGCTTTGATACGTTCTTTAATATAAGATAAATCAAACGATTCTCCATTTGGTAACCCTAAATGATGCACACCATACTCCAAAGAGCGGATGGCTTTTAACAACGATTCTTCGTAAGTACGGCCTATAGACATGACCTCGCCTGTTGCTTTCATCTGTGTTCCTAATTCACGCTCACCTTTTTCAAACTTATCAAATGGAAAGCGTGGAATTTTAGAAACGATATAATCTAAGCTCGGTTCGAATGCCGCATAAGACGTGCCTGTCACAGGGTTTTTCATTTCATCTAATGTCAAACCGACCGCAATTTTTGCGGCTAACTTGGCAATCGGATACCCTGTCGCTTTTGATGCGAGTGCAGATGAACGTGATACACGTGGATTGACTTCGATGATATAGTAGTTCATTGAATGTGGATCCAATGCTAATTGAACGTTACATCCACCCTCAATACCTAGAGCACGGATGACTTTGAGCGAAACATCACGTAACATTTGGTATTCCACATCTGATAATGTTTGACTCGGAGCTACGACGACGGAGTCTCCTGTATGAATACCTACGGGGTCGATATTTTCCATATTACATACAACGATGGCATTATCGTTTTTATCGCGCATCACTTCATATTCAATTTCTTTATATCCTGCGATGGATTTTTCGATTAAACATTGTGTCGCTGGACTATATTTCAAACCATTTGATACGACTTCTTTTAATTCATCATCGTTATAACAAATACCGCCACCTGTGCCACCCATCGTAAATGCTGGGCGAACAATAAGAGGATAACCCACCTCTTCTTTAAATTGAAATGCTTGTTCAAGCGTGTTAACGATATCACTTTCAGGAACAGGGACATTGAGTTCATTCATGAGTGTACGGAAACGTTCACGGTCTTCCGCGCGTTCGATTGAATCTAACTCAGTGCCGAGTAATTTCACGTTGTTAGAAGCTAAAACTCCACTGTTATGAAGTTCAATCGCCATGTTCAAACCCGTTTGTCCCCCTAAAGTTGGTAGTAAAGCATCGGGTTGTTCTTTTCGAATAATGCGCGCTATAAAATCGTGCGTCAACGGTTCAATATAGACTTTATCCGCAATTTCTTTATCTGTCATAATTGTCGCAGGGTTAGAATTGACCAAAATGACACGGTAGCCTTCTTCTCTTAAAGCTAAACATGCTTGAGTTCCTGCATAGTCAAACTCTGCAGCTTGACCGATAATAATCGGTCCTGATCCAATGACGAGAATAGATTGAATATCGTTTCTTTTAGGCATGATGAACGCGCTCCTTCTTTTTTTGTTCTAGCATTAATTCGATAAATTGATCAAATAAGTAATTTGAATCTGTCGGTCCAGGACAAGCTTCAGGATGGTATTGCACAGAAAAGGCAGGTTCAAACTTATGTCGTAAGCCTTCTATTGTGCCATCGTTCAGTGCGATATGTGTAACTTCTAAATCGGTTTCTTTTAATGAGTCTGCATCAATCGCATACCCGTGATTTTGGCTTGTTAATGCAATTTTACCTGTGCTTAAGTCTTTCACAGGGTGGTTGGCACCGCGATGACCAAATTTCATTTTAAAAGAAGTGGCTCCTTGTGAGAGTGCAAACAATTGATGTCCGAGACAAATGCCGAAAAATGGAATTTTGCCGATGATACCTTTAATCATATCCACAGCAACTTGAACATCTGCTGGATCTCCAGGGCCGTTAGACAACATCACACCATCTGGAGACATTTTAATAATTTCTTCAGCTGTTGTGTCGTAAGGAACAACTGTGACCTCACAACCTCTTGCATTCAATTCGCGTACAATATTTTGCTTTTTCCCAAAGTCAACTAACACAACACGCAAATCAAATCCTGTAGAGACATATGGGGTTTTCGTAGACACTGTCGGAACTTCATTTCGTGGAAATTCGATTGTTTTCAAGTTTTGAATAGTCGTCTCAATCTCAGTTTCATTATCAACGAATGCGGCTTTTAAGACACCGTGTTCACGAATTTTTTTAGTAATACTTCGTGTATCTACACCACTAATACCTGGAATATCAAATTCTTTTAGCACGTCATTCAAAGTTTTTTGTGCTCGAAAATTACTCGGCGCTTGACATGCTTCTTTCACCACAACCCCTTTTAATGTGGGGATTAATGATTCAAAATCGTCACGATTAATTCCGTAGTTTCCAATTAAAGGGTAAGTGAATGTAATTATTTGGCCTGTATATGAAGGATCAGAAAGTGTCTCTTGATAACCTGTCATAGCCGTGTTAAAAACAATTTCACCTTGCGTTAGTGTGTCAGCTCCCAATTTAAAACCTGTATAGTACGTTCCATCCTCAAGTACGAGATATCGTTTTTCAAACATTATTTCCCCTCCTCATAGCGTATCTCGCCATCTACCATCGTAAATAGCGTTTTACCGTAAACCTTTTCTCCTAAAAATGGTGTGTTAGAAGATTTAGATAAAAAGTCTTGTGCTTTTATCTCGTATGCCTCATCTAAATTGATTAACGTTAAATCAGCCACAGCCCCTTCTTTCAAAGTGCCATAAGGCAAATCAAATACTTGTGCCGGCTTGATTGTAATATAGTCCACTAATTGTTGTAATGTCCATTCGCCTGTTTTTACAAAATGTGTATAGAGTAACGGAAATGCTGTTTCACTTCCGACGATTCCAAACGGTGCACGTGTCATAGGTTGATTTTTTTCATCTTCAGCATGAGGTGCATGGTCAGTTGCGATGATATCAATCGTTCCATCTAATAATCCTTCAATTAATGCTTGTCGATCTTCAACGCTTCTTAAAGGTGGATTCATTTTGTAAATCGCATTGTCACCAGGAATATCTTCTTCTGTTAATAATAAGTGATGGGGTGTCACTTCTGCGGTCACTGGAATGCCTGCTTTTTTCGCGTCACGAATTACACGAACACTTTCTTTTGTAGACACATGACATACATGATAATGACAACCTGTCGCTTCACTTAATAACACATCACGTGCAATTTGAACCGATTCACAAATGTTCGGAATGCCCGGAATCCCAAGTTCCTCACTTCTTTTACCTTCGTGCATGGCACCTCCGTAGATTAAACTATTGTCTTCACAATGAGCAACAACAGCTTTGTTGACTGCTTTGGCTTGTTGCATCGCTTCATACATTTTGGCTGCTTCTTGTACACCCACACCGTCATCTGTGAAAGCAAATGCGCCTTCACTTGCTAATGCTTCAAAATCAACATGTTTCTTTCCTGCTTGACGTTCTGTAATGGCAGCATAAGGTAATACTCGAACTTGGGCATTTTCATCAATCAATTGTTGTAAATGACGCATATTCTCAACTGAATCTGGCACAGGTTTTGTATTTGGCATTGGGCACACTGTTGTAAAACCACCACGTGCTGCTGCCTTTGTCCCTGTTTCAATTGTTTCTTTATGTTCGCCACCGGGTTCTCTTAAGTGTACGTGGACATCAATAAAACCAGGAGATAAGAAATGTCCTTTAGCATCTATGATTTGCATTTCAGATTGAGGTTCAATTTGTGTGGCAATTGATTTTATTTTCCCTTCTTGAATTAAAACATCAACTTGCTTTAACGTCCCTGCTTCTAACATTTTTGCATTTTGAATTAAAACCATCATAATCTCTCCCTTATTGTATTGTTTCAGTTAATACAGCCATTCTTAAATAAACGCCATTTTCCATTTGCTTAAAAATTCTTGATTTAGGAGCTTCAACTAAAGCATCCGCAATTTCTACATTGCGATTCACAGGTGCAGGATGCATAACAATCGCATGATCTTTCAATTTTTGGTAACGCGCTTGATTTAAACCAAATTTTTCATGGTAATCCTGCGCATCAAATCCCGCCGTCCCTTCATCATGTCGCTCATGTTGAACGCGAAGCAACATCACAATATCTACGTTTTCAATCACTTCGTCTAAATCTATGTACTCCCCTGGCATCGTTTCGTCTTTCCAAATATCTGGACTTGAAAATACAACATTTGCCCCTAAAGCTGTTAAACTGTGATAATTACTTCTTGCAACACGTGAATTTTTTATATCTCCACAGATCACCACGTTTAATCCTTCAAAACGTCCAAATTCTTCATAAATGGTCATCAAATCTAATAAACTTTGTGTCGGATGTTGGCCACTTCCATCTCCGGCATTAATGATTGAAATGCCCATCTCTAACAGTTCATCATAATAATTATTTTCTGGGTGGCGAATGACTAATGCATCACATCCAATAGTTTGTAATGTACGACACGTGTCATATAATGATTCCCCTTTTTGAACAGAGGAAGTTGCAATCTCAAAATTAATTTGTTTCATTTCTAAACGATGCTCTGCCATTTCAAAACTACATTTTGTACGCGTTGAATTTTCAAAAAATAAGTTTGCAATATATTTTCCTTTTAAACTAGGTCGTACTTCTCCATGTTTATATTGAGAAGCAATTTCGATGAGATGCTTGATTTCTTTTGGCGATAATTTTTCCATAGACACTAAATGTTGCATAGTATTGCCTCCTTATAAATTAGCGTTTAGGTAGTAAGAGATTTAAAATAATGCCCGCTGTTGCGGATAAAGCCATACCTTCAATTGTCAATTTCACACCTAAATCTGATAAATTTAACATCATATTCCCGATCCCAATGACTAAAATAACTGATGCAATCACAAGATTTCTATTTTGAGCAAAATCAACTTGACTTTCAACAATCATACGTAGACCACTTGCAGCAATCGTCCCAAATAAAAGGATGGAAACCCCACCCATGACTGGTGTTGGAATGGATGAAATCAGTGCCGTAAATTTACCGACAAATCCAAGAATAATCGCGATGACTGCAGCACCTGAAATCACATAGATGCTATAAATTTTTGTGATGGCGAGCACCCCAATATTTTCTCCATATGTTGTACTAGGAGGCCCTCCAATAATACTTGAAAACATGGTAGACACCCCATCACCAATTATTGAGCGGTGTAAACCTGGATCCTCAAAAAAGTTTCGCCCTACAATTTTGTTAATGACCATTTGATGGCCGATATGTTCACTCACTGTAACAAACACGATAGGTAACATCACTGCAATTAAACCTAGGTGAATAGATGGATGATAATCCGCAAATGGGATGTAGATATCTGGAAATTGTAACCAAGCCGCTTCTTTCACTTTGCTAAAATCAACGATGCCAAATATAATTGCTGTGATATAACCAACAATAATACCGATTAATACGGGAATAAGTGAGAAAAATCCTTTGGCGAAACCTTGTACGAGCAATGTGACAATTAAGGTAATACATGCCACAGCGACATATGTGAGGTTATATCCTTTCATGTCGCCAGAGTTTTCAAACATCGCCATATTGACTGCAGTAGGTGCAAGACTTAATCCTATGACCATAATGACCGGGCCTACTACGACAGGTGGGAGGATTTGCATCAACCAGTTTGTCCCGCTGAGTTTAATGGCAATACCAATAATGACGTACATCACACCACTCATGAATAAAGCAACAAGCATGTCTCCTAAACTATTGGTACTTAGTCCAGTAATAATAGGTGTGATAAAAGCAAAACTCGAGCCCAGATAGGCTGGAATTTTCCCTTTTGTAATGAATATGTATAATAATGTACCAATTCCTGAGGCAAGTAGCGCTGAGGATACAGGCAAACCTGTTAAAAACGGGACTAACACAGTGGCTCCAAACATTGCGAATAAATGTTGGATACTTAAAAATGCCCATTGACCCGCTTTTGGTTTTTCATGTACGTCTAATACAGGTTGCACTGTACGTTTAAACATTTCTTCATTTTGCATCTTTTTTTCTCCTTTAATAAAAAAATCTCTTAACTGAATTCAGTTAAGAGACACAAGGGTATCATCGATAAAGTGATAGATTGAAATCCAATCGTTTCAATGCTAAACACTTTTTCGTAACAAGTACCTTTGTCAGTCTCTCGTACTGAATTAAAAGGTGTTTATTCAATTACAACGGCATTGCGATGATCAGTTTCAGAAAGATAAACTTCCACTGATTCTTCATGTGACGTTGGAATATTTTTTCCGACAAAATCAGCGCGAATCGGTAACTCTCGGTGACCACGATCCACTAATGTCGCTAGTCCAATTTTTTTAGGACGACGATGTAATAATATAGCGTCTAATGAGGCACGAACAGTTCGTCCTGTATATAACACATCATCGACAATGATTACAATTCGGTCGTTCAAATCAATATCAATATCGAACGATTGAGATAATTGTGCATCTCGCATTTCAACATCATCTCGAAATTGTGTAATATCTATTGTTCCAGTAGGGACCTCCACATTTTCGATTTGTTGAATTTTGGCTTGAATGCGCTTTGCAAGGAATTCTCCTCGCGTTTTGACACCTAGTAATGCTAAATTTTCAGAACCCTTATTATATTCCAGAATTTCATGTGCAATTCGAGTTAACGTACGGTTAATCGCGGACTCATCTAAAACCATGCGTTCTGCCATTTTAGCCATTCCTTTCACCATAACTTTAAGCGTTGGGACACCAAAGCCTTTTGTTGATACAAAAAAACTCATGTCTTTATGAGACATGAGTAGCTATGTGAAATTGCATGTATTTCACTACACCCGTTTCACTGAACGTCGTAGCGCACATACAAGTTATCATTCATATACATTATCATGTCTTCCAAGCCTCACAGGACTTCTATTAAAGACGAGTTCGTTTGATTTACTGTTTTTAATGATAACGCTTTTCTATTAAAAAGTCAAAGTATGATTTGTAACTTTTAGAATACTTTAGTTTTCTGCTCTTCGTATATCTTCAATAAGTTTTTCAAATTCTTCAGGTAACGGCGCTGTATGTTCAATATATTCTCCCGTACGTGGATGTGTAAACCCAATCAGCCCTGCATGTAGGGCTTGGCCTCCAATATCCATCGTTTTTTTCGGACCATATTTAGGATCTCCGACAAGTGGATAGCCAATATACTTCATATGGACACGAATCTGGTGGGTACGTCCTGTTTCAAGTTGACATTCCACTAATGTATATTTATTGAAGTTTTCAATGACATTAAAATGTGTAATCGCTTCTTTACCATTATCGACAACATCCATCGCCTGACGATCTTTTGGATTTCGCCCTATTGGGGCATCAATCGTTCCAAATTCATGTGGAATATGGCCATGAACTAAGGCCGTATATTTACGTGTCACTGTTTTAGCCATGAGTTGTTCGACAAGATTTCGATGTGCAACATCATTTTTAGCCACCATTAAAAGGCCTGATGTGTCTTTATCGATACGATGGACAATCCCAGGACGAATTTCGCCGTTAATGCCTGATAAATCTTTAATTTGGTACATTAATCCGTTAACGAGTGTCCCTGAATAATGACCTGCAGAGGGGTGTACCACCATACCTTTAGGTTTATAAACAATCGCAACATCTTCATCTTCATAATAGATATCTAAATTAAGATTTTCTGGTTGAATGTCTGCTTCAACCGCTTCAGCTTCCGTAACTACAATAGCATCACTAAGCTTTACTTTATAATTTGATTTTACACGTTTCCCATTGACTTCAACTTGACCTCCTTTAATCCAATCTTGGATTTGACTACGAGACCAGTCTTGATTCAATAGAGGTAAAACTTTATCAATTCGCTGCATATCTAGTGCAGTATCTTCTATTTTGAATTCATGTGTGACCATGATTTTCACCTATCCTTTTTTGTGTTGAGGCGTAAAAATCAACACAATAATTAACATAATGACCCCAATGGTCAAACTTGAATCTGCAATATTGAATATGGGGAAATCATAACCGAAAATTGTCGTATCAATAAAATCAACAACTTCACCATTGAGCACACGGTCAATGAAATTCCCTAAAGCGCCAGCAATCAGTAAACTAATGGCGAATTGCATTAAAAATTGGCCTTTCGCTTCTTTAATGTAAAAATAGATGAGCGCAATGAGTATCACAATTGTAATGATGTAAAAGAATGGCATATGTCCGCTCAGTATTCCCCAAGCGGCGCCATCATTACGATGAGAAGTAATGGCTAAAAAATTGGGGATCACCGTAAAAGATTCTCCAAGCGTCATCTGAGCGACAATGAGCCATTTCGTCAGTTGGTCAGCGAGTAAGATGACGATGATTATGAAAATAGATATTCCCAAAAAGTACTTTTTGTTCATCTTGATTAAATCCTTTCTATTACATTTCTTTATTATAACATGAAATGTTCAAGGTTTTTATGTGATTTAAGCCTGACAGTGATAATCTTAAAAGCCATTCCATTTATTTCATAACTCTCTTAATCTTTTGAATGTGTTATTTTAAATACCATTGATACGATAATACCAATAAAATACCCCAATACTGTAGTAACTAAGACATCTAAAAAATTTGAAAAACCAAGCATATTACCATAATAAATTTGGTTAAACGTTAAATGTTTAACTGTTTCAGCTAGAAATACGACAAATGCGGAGATAAATCCCGATACAAAATGTTGTTTCACTATGTCACTCCTTTATCTAAAATCTATACCTACGATGTGTTGTTAGTTGACGAAGATTAACGATAAAAGCGTAACATATATTGATGAAAAAATTACTAAATCCTAGATTATCTTACATTAATATTACCTTAAATGTCCTTTTAACCCTATTGCTTGATGAAACAATGATATTTTTACTTTGCGTCTAAGGTTTACATCAAAAAACTGTCGACAAAGGAATTGCCTTGTCGACAGCTTGGCATCATGCATCATAAGCTTCTCTCATGTGGAGGAAAAAATGCTAATGATAGTTTATATTAATGTTTTTACGACTTGTTGGCAACGTGGACATAAATCAGTATATTCACCCACTGAACCTAATTCTGTAGAGTAATTCCAACAACGCGCACATTGTTCCCCATCAGCGTGAACGATGGCAATGTTTGCGTGTTGATAATCTTCTCCTTCTGGGTTATCCACAACTTCAACTTGTGAAACGATAAACAATTGATGAAGATGATCAAATTGTTTTAAGAAGTCGACCGTATCAAAAGAGGAACTATTACCAATTTTCACTTTAGCTTGTAAAGATTTTCCAATTACTTTTTCATTACGTGCTTTTTCTAACGCACGGTTGACATCGTCACGTAAAGTCATAAATGTTGTCCATTTTTCAATAAGCGTATGATCGACTTCGTGACGCTCTGGTAAATCAGACAAATGTACACTTTCTTCTTCTTGATGCTCAATATATGACCATACTTCATCGGCAGTATGTGGAATGATTGGTGCCAGTAATTTTGTTAAATCGATTAAAATTTCATAAAGCACCGTTTGCATACTGCGACGTTGATGCGCATCTTTTGCTTCAATATATAAAATATCTTTACCGTAATCTAAATAGAAGTTACTTAGTTCTACATTGATAAAGTTTTGAACTTCTTGATAGATATCCAAATAGTCAAATT
Organism: Staphylococcus sp. 11511212; assembly: GCF_011394755.1. Taxonomy (NCBI): domain Bacteria; kingdom Bacillati; phylum Bacillota; class Bacilli; order Caryophanales; family Staphylococcaceae; genus Staphylococcus; species Staphylococcus sp. 11511212. The sequence goes on from NZ_JAANBQ010000003.1 coordinate 629,104, forward strand.
GATCATAGTGATCGAGTGTACTATTTTTAAACTCTCTAAAGCGATTTAAAATGTATCGATCCACTTCAAATAGGTCAGTTTCAGAGATGCGGTCTGTATTTGGATTGTAATCGTTAACGTTACCGAGTAAGAATCGAAGTGTATTACGGATTTTACGGTAGACATCTGCGACTTGTTTTAAAATCTCTTCAGAAATACGTACATCTGCCAAGTAATCTACTGAACTCACCCATAATCGTGCAATGTCTGCGCCTTTTTGTTTCACGATTGTATCTGGGACAATGACGTTGCCTAAAGATTTACTCATTTTTTTACCTTCGCCATCCATGACAAAACCGTGAGATAAAAGCATCTTATATGGAGAAACACCACGCGTTGCAACAGCCGTTGTAATAGAAGAGTTGAACCATCCTCGATATTGGTCACTGCCTTCAAGATACATATCTGCTGGGAAGCTAAGCTCTTTACGCCCTTCAAGTACACCGCGATGTGAAGATCCTGAATCGAACCAAACATCCATAATATCTTCTTCTTTTGTAAAGAGACCATTCGGGCTACCTTCATGCGTAAATCCTTCTGGTAAAAGGTCTTTCGCTTCACGTTCAAACCATACATTAGAGCCGTGTTGTTCAAATAAATCAGCCACATGGTTGACAGTTTCTTTTGTCATAATGATGTCGCCATTTTCTGCATAGAAAACCGGTAGTGGGACCCCCCACACACGTTGACGTGAGATTACCCATTCACCACGATCACGAATCATATTGTAAATTCGTGTTTTACCCCAGTCGACTTTAAATTTAGTTTGGTCAATGGCTTCAAGAATATCTTCACGTACCTTTGAAATAGAAGCGAACCATTGTGGAGTCGCACGGAAAATAACAGGTTTTTTCGTACGCCAGTCGTGCGGATAACTATGGGTAATAAAGTTTAGTTTCAGCAAGGCTCCTTTTTCAGTCAATAATTCTGTAATCTCTTTATTGGCTTTATCATAAAACATGCCTGCAAATTGGCCTGCTTCTTCTGTGAAAACACCTTTATCGTCAACTGGACTAATTACTTCTAAGCCGTATTTTTGTCCGACAATATAGTCATCTTCACCGTGTCCAGGTGCTGTATGTACACAGCCTGTCCCCGCGTCTGTTGTAACGTGGTTTCCATTGATAACAAGAGAAATGCGGTCAATGAATGGATGTTGTGTTTCTACATATTCTAATTCAGAACCTTTAAATTCTTTTTCACGAACTACAGTTTCTTTATCCCAGTCTAAAGCTTCTGCAACTGCATCTACTAACGCTTCTGCAATCACATATTTTTCACCTTCTACATTCATTTGAACATAGGTTAAGTCTGGGTGAACTGTAATGGCAACATTTGCGGGTAATGTCCAAGGTGTTGTTGTCCAAATAATAAATTTAGCATCCTCATCGACAGTTCCTTTTGCGTCTTTCACAGCAAAAGCGACATAAATTGAAGCTGAACGTTTATCATGATATTCAATCTCAGCCTCAGCTAATGATGATTCACTAGACGGTGACCAATATACAGGTTTTTTCCCTTTATAAATTAAGCCTTTATCTGCCATTTCACCAAATAAACGAATTTGCGCTGCTTCATATTCCGGTTTCAATGTAATATAAGGATGATCAAAATCACCATTGACACCTAAACGTTTAAAGTCTTTTTTCTGTAATTCGATTTGTTCTAACGCAAAAGCTTCACATTTTTTACGAAAATCTGAGATAGACATTTCTTTACGTTTAACGCCTTTTTTTGTTAAGGCTTGTTCAATCGGTAAACCATGTGTATCCCAACCAGGTACGTAAGGTGCATAGTAACCTTGCATCGTTTTATGACGAATAATAAAATCCTTTAAAATTTTATTCAACGCATGCCCCATATGTAAATTACCATTGGCATATGGTGGACCGTCATGTAAAATGAATGGCGTTTGACCTTCATTTTTTTTCAACATTTTTTCATATAACTTTTGTTCTTCCCATTGTGCTTGAATTTGTGGCTCTTTATTCGGCAAGCCGCCACGCATTGGAAATTTTGTTTTCGGCATTAATAACGTGTCTTTATAATCCATAAATTTGTTACACTCCTTTATATACAAAAAGAACTCTAAGCTCAATTAAAGGGACGGCAAGGCCGCGGTACCACCCTTATTAACTCAGCTTAGAGTTCTCTCGTAAAAATTATTGATAATTACAATGTAGTGATACAAGAAAAGTGTTTACATTAGGCTCTCACCCTCCCTAACTCGCTGTCAGCATCACTTACTTTTCTTGCTTGTCTTCATCGTTTGATTTATTTGATTCTTCTTCTGAAGAGGCGTCTTTTTGATTCGCATCTTTATCATTTTTTTGTGCTTGTTGTTTTTCTTCAGGCGTCACATCTTGTTGATTTAAATGTTGAAAGTTTTCCTCAGTCACTTGTTGTGCATCTAAATCATAATTGAGCAGATATTCCCAGTCATCACTCTTTAATAAGTCAAGTTGTGCTTCGACTAACATTTTAAAGCGTGAACGGAAAATTTTAGACTGGCGTTTCATATCTTCCGTTTGGAATGAAAGTCGTCTTGATTTTTCAATGCCATCATTCACAATTCGATTCGCCTCAGCTTGTGCTTTTTGGATAATCGCATCGTGTTCTTTTTGAGCAGCTGCCTTTGTTTCATCTGCAGCACGTTGCGCACTTACGATTGCTTCACCTACTGATTTTTCAACATCTTTAAATGATTTGATATGAGCATCTCTTTCTTGCAATACATTTTCAAGTTGTTTTTTATCCTCTTTTAAACGTTCGATTTCTTGACTCAGTTGTTCTAAATACTGTTCAACTTCCGTAGGTTCAAAACCGTTTTTTGTACGTGTAAAAGATTTTTTTTTAATCTCACTGGGTGTAAAAGCCATATCGCTTCCTCCTTCATCATACACTATTTAAATAACGTTTGATAGGTTAATTTTAATTTATCTTTTTTCGTTCGTTCACCATTTTCTATCATTTTCGCTCTTCCATATCCTTGAATCGAAATTAAATCTCCTTCATCAAGTTGAAAATCTACAGCTTCCACTATCGTATGATTAACTTTCACGCGTTTGCGTTGAATTAAAGTTTGAGCAATTGTGCGTGATTTTCTTATCATTTCTTTTAGAACCACATCTAATCTCAATGCGCTTACTGTCGCATGATGTGTTTGCCATTGCTCTTTTGATTCTACCATATTTTCTATAGGTATCGCATTTAGTTTGACTGTTGCTCTTTTGATATGTGTTAATTCCATCATAATATAAGATTTAATTTGATTTGTCAAAACGAACTGGAGTTGCTCTCCCACAATAATGTCTCCAATTTGATCGCGTTCAATGCCAAATGACATAAGTGTACCTAACAAATGTTGATGTTGAATGGTCACGAACTTTTCAGGGTACTCAACTTGAATGAGACTTATTTCGAAATCGTCGGTCGTGGGTTCAAAATAATGTGGCGCTATAATCGCTCTTTTTCTCTCACTTTGTGGCCCTCCAAAAAAAGAACAATTCAAATCAGGAAAACTTCCGGTAACAACTTTTAGTATATATTGTTCTCTCGGGTCTAAAAAACTAGTTAATACAAGGCTATACTGACGCTCGGATTGACGCGCTTTGTCTATGAGATGATCAATCGTCGGTCGTTCTTCTGGCCTAAAATGTTGATAAAGTTCCATGGATTCTCTCCTTCATACAATCATAAATGGGCAAAATAAGGGGCTTAGACTCTAGCACGTCTTCGCCCCTTGATTAAGATATGGAAGTATTGCGACATATGGCAACACTTTATTGGTTAAGTGACACTTTTATAAAGATACATTATTACTTTGTATCCCAATCCAATGCTTTATAAATAAAAGTGTGTATAGATGAATTGGAAAATTGCATAAATTCCTCTTTGAAATAGGTTCAACACGATAAATGCCACAATTGGCGAGATATCTATCATCCCTAGTGGAGGAATAATTCTTCTAAATGGCTCTAAAAAGGGTTCGTAGAGTTTCGCCATAAATTGACCAACCGTACTCTCACGTGCACCAGGAAGCCATGACATAAATATATAAATAATCATTCCATAAGAATATATTCTAACGACAAAAATAATGAATTGGAATATCGTTTCAAGTATTTGAATTGACATAGATGTCTCCCTTATTCATATTGATTTTGGTTTTCCATAGCATCAATGTGCTCTGAAATACTACCTGCAACTTCAACATTATCAGGTGTGCATAAAAATATATCTGCACCTACACGTTGAATATCGCCGCCAATTGCATAAACAGTACCACTTAAAAAATCGATGATACGTTTTGCAGATACTGCATCTATTTGCTGTAAATTTACCAATGTCGCACGACGATTTTTAAGTTCATCTGCAATATCTTGTGTGTCAGAAAACACACGAGGCTCAAATAAACACATTTTCGAACTGCCATTGTTAAATGCATCTTGTGATTGTGTCATGCTCACCACGTTCCCTTGCTGTGTAGTTGGTTCTTTAGCAATTTGGTATTTTCGTTCGTTTTGCATATTTTTTATTCTTGAAGGTTGTTTTTTAGGGACCGATTGAAGCGCTCTTTGACGTTCTGTAGCTGTTGACGCTTGTTGATAGTCTTCGGCAGCAGTTGCTTTATTTTGTTCAATTTCTCTTTGTCTTTCTCTTTCACGCGCTCTTTCACGACGTTCTTCTTCTTCAATGAAGTCATCATCTTCATCTTCAATTGCGAAAAAGCCATTGAATAAATCTTTGATAGCCAATACCCTCACTCCTCATTTCCTACTAAACTTGTTCCTATACGCACATAAGTCGCACCCATTTCTGTTGCGATTGCGTAGTCATTACTCATCCCCATAGAGAGTTCTGTACAAGGGGCGTAATCTAAATTTAATGATTGCACCTCATCACGCTTGATTTTCAATTGTTCAAATATACTTTTTAAGCGCGCTTCATCATCAATATAAGGAGCCATAGTCATCAGTCCAACCACTTGGATATGGTTGTATTGTGCAAGTTCTTGAATGAAGGGAATAACTTCATCCGAAGATAAACCGTGCTTCGAAGTTTCTCCAGACACATTCACTTGCACAAAGCATTTTACAGTATGCGTTGCTCGCTTACTAATTTCTTTAGCCAAACTTTTACGATCCAATGCATGTAAATAATCAATTTCGTTGATAACCTCTTTCACTTTTCGTGATTGAAGTGAGCCGATAAAATGCATTGTCACATCATCCGGTAGCGCCTCTTTTTTAGCTAAGAACCCTTCAATGCGATTCTCACCAAAATCCCGAATGCCCGCATCGTATGCTTCTTTAGCTCGCTCTATTGTAACATATTTCGTGACCGCAATCACGCGAGGTAATATGTCTAAACCTGCCTTGGAGGCATGGGTTTTTATTTCATTTTGAATGTGTTGATAGTTATCTTGAACTGACATACATATTGTCCTTTCTTAATCCTGATTAATGTTGTCCAATAAAAGCCAACATTCTACCTGTATTACCTTTCTCTACCCGATATGAGAAAAACAACTCCAAGTTTTCGGAAGTCGCATATGTGGTACGGTAAATATTTTCATGAGGAACACCTAAATATTCACATAACAATTGATTGGCAAGTTTCAAATCAATACCATGACGATTAGAACCTCTTGTCTCAATATACTTTGATTCATCAATCGGTAGCATTTTAAATTGAGATAAAATATCATCATTAATTTCATAGGAATTTGATGTTGAAGGTCCGATAACCACGTATAAATCGTTTAAATCAAACGGATATTGTTTAATTAAAGCTTCTACAATACGCTTTACAGTCCCTCTCCAACCCGCATGGACTAAACCAATGAAATGATGTTTTGGGCTATAAAAATAAATGGGAACACAATCGGCATAACACATCGTTAATAATACATCCCGATCAAACGTATATAAACCATCAACGCCAAACAATTCCGTTTCGGATAATGTGTTAATATTTGTTCCTCTATCCTTTTGATGAACTTCCACGACTTTAGCTTCATGAGTTTGAATTGGAAAGACCCAATGTTTTGTTGGAAAACCAATTTCCTGCGCTAATATTTTTTGATGTTCGGTAATATGATTGGGATCATCATCAATGTATCGCGCCATATTAAAAGCCTGTTTAGGAAATGGACTTAAACCGCCTTGACGTGTTGACATTCCAATCAATACCTGATGATTTTGGCTCGGTACATAACTCAAATAATGTCCTACGGGTGAAAAAGCGTGCATTTCATTGCCTCCTAATTTGTAACTTTCAACTTACAACGAATTATAAACAAAAAGCTAGGACAATGAAATATTCACCTTTGTCCTAGCAATACCTATCTACTATTGGAGTACACGCATTAATTTGCTAATTGAAATCCATGAGCATATGTTTGCACATGTATTAGCGACGTGTTCTTCTTGAACGACGTTCTTCTCTGTTACGAATAAAACTTGGAATATCGTCATCATTTGTACTATGCGCACGTTGTGGTTCTACATCTCTATCATCTTGTAAAGATGAAGAAGGTTGTCCACCGTTAAAACCAGGTTCTCTCGTAGGTGTGCTATGTGCACTGCTTCCAAAACTTGATGTACTTTGTTGTTTACGTGCTTGAGAAGATGGTTTATCTTCAAAGCCTGTAGCAATAACAGTCACAACAATTTCATCTTGTAATTCTGGATTGATAACGGTACCGAAAATCATATTAACATCTTCATCAGCTGCATCTTGTACGATGTCGGCTGCTTCCTGTGCTTCGAATAAAGAAAGTGACTCTCCACCAGTAATATTCATTAAGACACCTTGAGCCCCTACAATCGATGTTTCTAATAATGGAGAAGAAATTGCTTTTTTCGCTGCTTCTACAGCTCTATTTTCACCTGAAGAAACACCAATACCCATTAATGCTGAACCTTGGTTAGACATGATTGTTTTTACGTCAGCAAAGTCTAAGTTTACTTCACCTGAAACGGCGATAAGGTCTGAGATACCTTGAACACCTTGGCGTAATACGTTATCTGCTTCTTTGAAAGCTTCCATCATTGGCGTAGATTTATCAACGATATCTAATAAACGATCGTTAGGAATAACAATTAATGTATCTACAGCTGCTTTCATAGATTCAACACCCGCAGCAGCTTGAGTTTGGCGTTTGCGCCCTTCAAAACTAAATGGACGTGTAACTACACCTACAGTAAGCGCACCCATTTCTTTAGCAATTTTGGCTACAACTGGTGCTGCACCTGTACCTGTACCGCCGCCCATACCAGCAGTTACAAAGACCATGTCTGCACCTTGAATTGCATCTTCAATTTGTTCGCGTGATTCTTCCGCGGCTTTTTTACCGATTTCAGGGTTCGCACCTGCACCTAAACCACGTGTTAATTTTTCACCAATTTGAATTTTAGACTCTGCTTTAGATAAGTTTAAAGCTTGTCCATCTGTGTTAATTGCGATAAATTCAACATTATTCATTCCATGATCAATCATTCGATTGACAGCGTTATTACCGCCACCACCGACACCGATGACTTTTAGCGTCGCCAAATGATTAAATCCTTGTTCAAATTCTAACATTTACAATTCCTCCTAATCTTCGTAGCCAATTACTCAAATAATGATTTCATAATTTTTTTGAACTTACTTTCTTCTTGGTGATGCGGTTCACCGTTTATTTGTCTTTGATTTCGTTCAGCCTCTACTTCATAATCATCATATTTTTCGTATGTTTCATTTTCATGATAACTTGCATCATGATTTGGTATTTCAGTATCCATTCTTTCGTCTGGGTGTTTTTTAGTTTTCTTTTTAAAGAAACCGTCAAATCCACCCATTCGAGATTCATGACGTGGAGCCTCATCGACAATCACTTCTTCTTCAATCTCCTCGTCATCATGATTATTAATTGTAACATAATCCAATAACTCATCAAAAGCAATACTACTAGAAATTGTAGAAATTGCAGATGAAAATTCAGGTTTACGAATTCCCATTTGTGACGGAGTATGGATACGCACTTTTTCGCTTACCATGTCTGTCAATAATTCTTTAATCCCTAAAAGATTTGCTGAACCGCCAGTAACAACAAAACCACCATTCACTTTTGTCAGTTGTAATTCTTGTAATACATCAAATACTTCAAAGAAAATATCTTCTACTCGCGCTTCAATAGCCTCACTTAATTCTTTTTGAGTGAACTGGGCTGGTTCTTCACTATCAAGTTGTTCAACAGTAAATACATCTTGATCTGATGCTGAATCATAAAATGCATGTCCATATTGTTGTTTAATTTTTTCAGCAGTTTCATATGTAGTATTTAAAAATTGCTGTATGTCTTCTGTAATATCTCGTCCCGCCATCGTAACAACATCAGCGTCTACGAGTTCTCCTCTTTCATAAAAAGCAATTTGCGTTAAATCTTCACCAATATCAATGACGCAAGCACCTAACTCACGTTCAGTCGGTGTTAAAATTGAACGGTAGTTATATGCATCTGAATAGACATCTAAAACATCTACGCCACTAGCTTCGACACATTTAATCATATTAATGAGTAATGTTTGTGGTACCGCAATAACGCCTGCATCCACTTCTAGAGAGTGACGGGCAACAAGTTCTTTAGGATCTGTAACTTCATTGTTACCATCAACCACAAATTTAAGTGGAAAAGTATTAATCACTTCTGTGTTAGGTTCTACATTTTTTTCACGGATACCTTCTAATACGCGTTCAATATGCGTTCCTTTAATTTCTGTATCTTCATGGAATTCAAGTGCATTTGATTCATCAAACACTTCTGTTCCCACGATAGGTAACTTAAGGAAGACCTCTTTAATATCGACACCTGATGCAATAGATGCTTTTTTTATCGTATCTTTAATTGCTTGTTTTGCAATATCGAAATCATCAATTAATCCATTCTTAATGCCACTTGTGTAGGTTTGCCCTGTACCTATCACATTTATACCATTATGAAATTTTTCACCAACGATTACTTTAACGCTTGATGAGCCTATATCTACGCTCACATAATAATGCTCTTCCATAGATAGGCACCTCCTGACATAATTCTTATTCACACTATAAACAGTTTACAATAACACACTTTCAATGTGAACTATAAACACGTTTATTTTGGAACTTTTTTGACTTTTATTCTTTTTCGTTCTCTTTAATTTTATTTAAAGCTTTTTGTAAGTCATCTTTCGCTTTATCTTCATTTGCCGTACCTGATTGAAGCTCTTGTGAACTTGCCGAACCGTTGTCCCCCTGTTTCTCATTTTCATAGGGGATAAACGTCGCGCCAACAGACAAATCGATATATCCTGATTTTTTTAACTTACCTGTGTCATCCTTTTCAAGTGCTTGTGACATACTAGGATAATAAGATAGTTTTTTAGCTATTGTCGTCGTTTTACCTAAAACTTCAATACCATCCCTCATATATAATCGAATAAGGTGAGGTTGATCTTTTTCAGGTGCGGCATTAATTTCAGAAATTTGTCCTCTAGTGGTAGCGTCCATTTTTTCAAGGGCTTCAACAATTTTTCTTTTTTCTTCACCTTTGAAACCATTTAAATAAGGGACTTCATTAGGGACTGATCCTTTAAAATCTTTTAACACTTTCCCTGTTTCAATGACAGGGACATTTTCATCTTTTTCTTGTGTTATTCCAACTACATCATGCTCTTTTACATCAACAATAAGTTGATTCGGAAAAGCTTTATGAATATCAACAGATTTGATTAAAGAATTTTTTTCGATGCGTTCAATAGCCCCATTGGCATCATAAGAGTAAACTCTTGGGCGTTGGTCAATCTGAAGTTGTTTTTTTATTTCAGCTGTAGAAACAAAATGGTTGCCATTAATTTGCGCGTCGTTCACCTTGCTTATTGGCGTAAACATAAACAAAGCGATACATATCACAATGACGATGAGACCTAAAACTAAATTGCGTTGAAAACGACGCCGTTTCTGTAACTGTTGCCGTCTCTTCTCTTTTATATAGGCATTATCTATTTTTTGAATCGGTTCACTCATTTAAGTCACATCCTTTAATGTGATGGCAGATGCTTACGGAAGGCAGTGATGAAAGCTTCTCCACGTTGCTCAAACGTTTCATATTGATCCCAACTTGCGCATGCTGGAGAAAGTAATACAACATCATTCGGTTCAATCACATCTTGTAATAAATCAACAGCTTCAGACACATCTTTCGCTTTAATTACATATTTTCCTTGGCTTTCTCCTAATTGTACAAATTTCTTCTGCGTTTCACCAAACGTGACCATCACTCGCACATTTTTCATATAAGGAATAAGCTCGTCAAATTGGTTACCGCGGTCTAAACCACCACATAACCAAATGATAGGCTGTTTAAAAGAATTTAATGCAAACTGTGTTGCTAATGTGTTTGTTGCTTTTGAATCGTTATAGTACTTGTTTGTTTTATTATTCCCAATGTACTGTAAACGATGTTCAATACCTGAGAAAGTCGTTAGAGATTGTACAATGGCAGATATCGAAACACCTGCTAATATTGCAGCCATGACTGCTGCCAAAATATTCTCTAAATTGTGTTCACCCGGCAACACAATATCATCGAGGTGAATTAAATGGATACCTTTATAAACAATATAATCATTTTCGACGTAAATTCCGTCCACAGGTTGTTGTGTTGAAAAATAGATAATTTTTGATTTTACATTTGTTGTATCAATTAAATGTCTTTGATGATAATTGAAAATTAAATAATCGCTTTCGGTTTGATTTTCAAAAATCCGTCTTTTAGCGTTTTGATAATTTTCTAATGTTTCGTGGTAATCTAAATGTGCGGAGTAAATATTTGTGATAATCGCTATATGTGGTCGGTATTTTTCTATTCCTAAAAGCTGAAATGAAGAAAGTTCTGTAATTAAGTACTCATCTGCACGTACATCTTGTGCAACTTTGGAGGCGACATATCCTATGTTTCCAGATAATCGCCCTGATTCTCTACTTTTATTAAACATATCACCAATCAGTGAGGTTACTGTCGTTTTTCCGTTAGTTCCGGTGATTCCTATAATTGGTGCCTCGGAAATTAAATAACTTAATTCCACTTCGGTCAAAATTTTTAAGCCTCTTTTTTGTGCTTCTTCTAAAATCGAAATCGTGTAAGGAATACCTGGATTTTTGAAGATGATGGGTGATTCATCCAATAATGCAATAGGGTGCGCACCACTCACGACTTGAATCCCCATCGCTTCTAAGTCATGAGCATGTGCATCTTGTGATAAATCTTTACCGTCATTGACTGTCACATCAGCCCCTAATTGATGAAGTAATTTCGCGCACTCATATCCACTTTTGGCTAAACCAATGACTAATACTTTTTTTCCTTTTAACCCTGTATAATTTAACAATTAGCTCACTCCTATCCATAAACCAATGAGTCCAGAAATTAATCCCACTGTCCAAAATACACCTACCACTTTCCATTCACTCCAACCTTCTAGTTCAAAGTGGTGATGGAGTGGACTCATTTTGAATATACGTTTTCCAGTTAATTTAAATGAAGTCACTTGAATCATCACTGATAAAGTTTCTAACACAAATACAAGTCCAATGAACAATAATGAAATTTCTTGATTTAACATAATTGAGATTGTTGCAAAAATACCACCTAATGCCAAGCTTCCTGTATCGCCCATAAATACTTTTGCAGGATTAATGTTATATGGAAGAAAACCGGCAAGCGCTGCAATCATAATAATACAAAATAATCCGATAGAAGGCTGATCCAAAATAAAGCTCATGATGGCATACATTGTAAATCCAATGATAGATAACCCTGTGGCTAAACCATCAAGACCGTCCGTTAAGTTGACTGCATTTGAAAAGCCGACCTGCCAGAAAACGATAAAGACAACATAGGCGATAGAGAGTGGAATACTCACATCTGTAAACGGCAAATTAATATTTGTAGAAAAATCAAACGCATTCATACCTTTTGCGACAATAAAAAAGATGACCGCAATTACAATTTGCGCAAGAAACTTTTGCTTACTCGTTAACCCTTGATTGTTCTTCTTCACGACGATAATGTAATCATCAATAAATCCAATCAATCCAAAACCTAAAGTCACAAATACCAATAATAATAAGGGACTTGCTTGGTCTACAAAAACACTTGCAATTAGCGTCGTTACAATCGCACTAATTAAAAATGTAAGTCCCCCCATTGTCGGCGTCCCTGTTTTTTTCATGTGACTTTCAGGACCTTCTTCGCGAATACTCTGGCCAAATTTCATTCTTTTTAATGTAGGTATTAGTACTGGTACTAACACCGCAGTGATAACAAATGCAATTATCGCAATAATAAAGCTCATCTTAGTTCTCCTTTTTATTCATTAGATTATTAGTCATTTTTAATATATATATAATTAGGAGTGAAACCGAAATCAAACCTTCATTTGAACTCAATGTTTCACCCCCAAGCGTCAATCCTATCATCGCTTATTCATTCTTTTGCACATTTTTGTCTTCATTCATAGATGTTATTGTGCTTTCAACTCTACTTCAACCGTTTGCTTTTTATCAATAGTTGCTTGTGGTGAAATGGATTGCGACTTCACAAAACCACTGCCTTTCACCTTCACTTTAATGCCTGTCAGTGATTGGAAGGCAATGACATCGTCACGTGTCCATCCTGTCATATCCGGCATCGTTAAATCTCCATCTGTCATAATGAGCACGTTACTGTTTGGCAGAAGTTTTGCTTTACTGTCTGGACTCTGATTAACAACTTTTTCACCTTTACCAATGACTACAGGATTAAACGATTTTCCTTTCAACGCATCTTCAGCTTTTTGAACTGATTGATTCGTCACATCAGGAACTTCATTAATTTTACCACTATTTTGCACTTCTTCATTCCCTACATTTAAATATTGAAGTGAGTTTTGCATAATTGGAATAAACGCACGGCTCACGCCCATTTCATACGCTTCTTGGTCTCTTTTTTGTGCCAAACTCATTCCGGCATAAACAACAATACGCGGATCTTTACTTGGTGCATGCCCCATGAAACTTACAAAATATGGATTAGGTCCTTGTACATAACCGCCATTTTTTTCATCTGCGACTTGTGCAGTCCCAGTTTTACCGCCAATACGATATCCGTCGACACGATAATTTTTTGCATGGCTGTCTTCGCTGTTTACAACTTCATCGAGTTGCTTTTTCACTTTTTCTGCGGTGTCATTCGTAATCGGTTTGCCAACTTCTTTTCGACTACCTTTATAAAATGTTTTATCGTCAGTTGGATTCATAATGGATTGAATGAAATATGGACGAATCATATTTCCTTTATTAAAAAATGCAGATTGTGCTTGCAACATTTGTGCCGGTGTGACAGTGGTAGATTGACCAAAAGCCGATGTTTTTTGCATTAATTCGTTATCCCAAGCAATATGACCTGTCGCTTCACCATCAAATAAACTGCCTGTCGATTTACCGAAGCCAAATTTTTCGTACCAAGCTTGCATTTTATCGGCACCGACTAAATCTTGTAATTTCATCATCAAAGTATTGGAAGAATATGTGAAACCTAGTCCCATATTAATTTCTCCCCAACCTTTTTTGTTCCAGTCATAAATTCTAGACCCTTGAATATCGCGGTATCCAGATTCATATTTTTTCTTAGGATCAAATTTTCCTTCTTGAATAGCTGCTGCAAGTCCGAAACTTTTAAAGGTAGAACCTGGTTCATACGTATTTTGGAATAAATCGTTAGCCCATTTTTTTCCAAACCCTTCTCCAGTTTCAGGGTTAAATGTTGGACGTTGACTAAAGGCAAGGATTTCACCCGTTTTGGCATCCATAACTACCGCAAAAACATCTTTAGGATCATAACGTTGCACCATATCATCTAAGGCTTCTTCTACAAAGACTTGAATATTAGAGTCAATCGTTAAATGAACATCGTCTCCACGTTCAGGTGAGACTTCATTTTTTGAGTTTGGCGTAATAAATCCCCAAATATCAGTAGTAAAGGAAGAATGACCTTTTTTACCAGATAAATAGCTGTCAAAGATTTTTTCAACACCTAATGCACCTTTAAGTTCACCAGTGTCTGGATTTTTTTGTGCTAAACCTATTAAATGAGAGGCAAAATTGCCATTCGGATAAAAACGCTCAACTTCGGGATAAAGGGTAATCCCTGGCAAGTTCATTTTCTCAATTTTTTCTTTATCTTGATAAGTTAATCCTTGCCCCGCTTTTCCAAATTCAACTTGAAAAGCTTTTTTTGCTTCTAATCTTTTCTCAATTTCTTTTTCGGGCATATCAATGACTTTTGCTAATTTTTTGGCTGTATCTTTTTTATCTTTTACATGGCGTGGCTTTTTAGAATCTTTACTCGCTTTAGGGTCAACAACCGCAGCCAATCTGAAGCGATCGACGTCTTCGGCTAGAATTTTACCATTACGATCATATATCTTTCCTCGCTCCGCTTGTTCTTCTAATTTAGCTAAATATTTATGATTCGCTTTAGCAATCAAATCTTCACCAGAAGAATGGCCAGTGAGCATTACAAAACTGTATCTTAAAACCAATAGAAAAAAGAGCAGTCCAAAAAAGCATATAAGGAGGACTGCTCCTAGTTTATTTTTTTTTATCTTAATTTTGCGTTTCGGCATTTTTACGCACTACCTTTACATTGTCATTCTTAAGACTCATACCTTGCTTATGAGCTTTTTCATAGATGCGTTGATATGATGCGTTTTGCTTTGTTTCAGCTTCTAATGCGCTATTTTGGCTCGTTTGTCTTTCAATTTTTTGGTCTAAATTTGCTATCTTGCCATTCGTATCATAAGCATCCATTTTCAAAGATAGCATATAGATGCTGATAACGGCAATGATAGTTATCAACGATATGTATAACATCTTCTCAAATCGAGTCAGGCCGACAACAACAGTCTTTTTTACTTGTTGTTTGCGGGTTTTAGGTTGCGTTGAAGGTCTAGGTTGTGGATTAGGTCTAACCTGTGGTTGCGGTATATCATGTTGATATGGTTCATATATTCTCTCTACTGCCATTTTACTAGTTCGCCCCTTTATTTCAGTATTTCAGCCACTCTTAATTTTGCGCTTCTTGCGCGATTGTTCATTTCCAAATCCGTATCACTTGCGACGATAGGTTTACGATTCACACGCTTTAACTTAGGTGTATATTCCTCTGGAACTACCGGAAGTCCTCGTGGAAGTTCCGGTCCTTTTTCATACTCTTGAAACATTTGTTTACATAAACGATCTTCTAATGAGTGGAATGTGATAACTGAAATACGACCATTCACTTTCACATGATCGATGGCTTGTTCTAAAGAATCTTCGAACGCTGACAATTCATCATTAACAGCTATACGTATGGCTTGAAATATACGTTTTGCCGGATGACCACCTTTACGTCTTGCTTTAGCTGGAATGCCCTCTTTAATAAGTTCCACAAGTTCTAAAGTTGTCTCAATGGGTTGTATCTCACGTCGTGACTCAATTTTGCGAGCGATTTGCTTAGAAAACTTCTCCTCTCCATAGCGGAAAAATATTTTAACCAAATCCTCATAAGGCCATTCGTTAACGACTTCATAAGCTGAAAGCGACTGTGTTTGGTCCATTCTCATATCAAGCTTAGCATCATGATGATAACTAAACCCTCTCTCAGGAACATCGAGTTGTGGACTCGAAACTCCGAGATCATACAAAATGCCATCCACTTTATGAATGCCTAGCTCATTTAAAACTTCAGCTAAATTCCGAAAATTATTATGTACAAATGTCACTTTGTGACGTTCTTCTTTTAGTTTTTCCTTTGCATTGTTAATTGCTGTCATGTCTTGATCGATAGCGATTAATTGCCCTTCATCAGATAATTGATTGAGCAAATAGGCCGAGTGTCCTGCGCCACCTAGCGTGCAGTCAACGTAGACACCGTTTTCTTTAATATTTAATTGGTCTACCGTTTCTTTCAATAACACACTAATGTGATGAAACACAACGAACCCTCCATTTTCACTTTTAGCTACTTTAAAAATCAAAATCAATTAAATCTTCTGCAATCTCTTCAAAACTGTCTTCAGATTCATCATAAAAATCATTCCAAGTTTGACGATTCCAAATTTCTATGCGATTGGAAACACCAATCACCGTACAGTCCTTTTCGAGATGTGCATATTCCCTTAATTTTGCAGGAATGTTAATTCTACCTTGTTTATCAATCTCTACTTCGATAGCTCCAGAGAAGAACATACGCATGAATTTTCGTGCGTCTTTTTTAGTCATAGGTAAGGCTTTCATTTTTTCTTCAATGGTTTGCCATTCATCGAGAGTATATCCAAACAAACATTTATCAAGGCCTCTAGTGATAATAAAACGTTCATTAAGGACAGAACGAAATTTAGATGGTACAATCATCCGTCCTTTAGCATCGAGCTTATTTTCAAATTCACCCATGAACATCTTATTTCACCTCACCTTATTTATAATTTACCACATCTCCCCACTACCCTCCACTAATTCTGTAAAAATGTCCAAATTTTATCAAAATAGACACAAAAAAAGAGGCTCGCATTTTTACGAACCTCTTTCAATCTCTTGATAATACTATATTTCTATAACTAATTGTTCATAAGTGTAAGTCAGTGGAGGGAATGTGGAGGATTGATACATATCCCACCCAAAAACATTCAAAAATTGGAACGGATTGAGCACGCGTTCCTGTAATCCGCCCATTGGATGGAGAACTGATGTAAGTTGATTAAAATGTCGCATACTAATCTCATTTTCTTTTTCAATATTTGTCAAATATCGTTGTTGTAAATAACGGTATTGATGCAATTGAATTTTGTGGTTTTTCGATAACAATTTGCGATTATCTTCAGTTTTAGACATTTCTTGTTCCATTCTTTCATAGAATGCTTCTTGTTGATGGATCATTTCTTCGATTTCTTCTAATACACGATCTGAGGCTTTTGCTCTAACAAAGCGCTCTTTAGCCCCCTCTGCCCCTTGAGCAATCACTTCTGAAATATTCAACTGATATTGTTGTAAAAGTTTATTTGCTTTCGGAGTAAGATAAGTTATTCTCATTCGTGGTAAGACGATAGGCATCTCGATTTCTAAATGATGAAAGACTTCATTCAATTCAGCCCAATATTTAATTTCGCTAGGACCACCTACAAACGCTACTGTATTAAACAGCCATTCCTGCATCAAAGGTCTAGTGACCACATTATTAGAGCATTTTTCAGGGGTTTGCTCAATAAACTGCATAACTTCATCAAAAGTCATACTTTCATTTGATTTACTTAAAAAATATGCACCTTCTTCATATTTGAGTAATTGTCGTTGTCCGTCAACTTCTACAAACAAATGCACATTCGAATCCGTCTCAATCATTTTGAGCAACCCATTCTGAAGTGTCTTACTTTGCCCTTGTCTAAAGGCTTTATCCACCTTTAAATGCTGTTCAAACAATGATTTTAAAAACGGTCTTTCCATCTGACGTAGTTTTGGATAATTCGCATCTATAAGGAGGACGCCATGTTTTTGGAAACAACGATGTACAATTTGTTTAAATAAGTCTGTCCAATGATTGCTTTTTTCTATCATGTCCTCAAGATCATTAATTAAAGTCTTGGTGTGAAGCGTTTCTGGCAATTGAGAAAAAAAGTGATTTACCAATGTCTTTAATGATGCTTTATCCGGTTTATAATTTGAAACCGATGTTTCAGGTGGGGTTAAAGTATGATATTTTACTTTATCTAAAATTCCTTTTTCTTCATTATATGCATACGTATGGTTCACTTCATCAAAATCATGATCTTCACCTGCAATCCAAAATATTGGTACGACAGGTTGTTGATATTCCTGAGTTAATTGTGTCGATGCGACAATGATTGATAAGATTTTATGGAATGTATAGAGTGGCCCTGTAAGAACTCCTGCCTGTTGACCGCCTATCACCACTTTTTCACCATTTGCAAGATGATCTAAAGATTGACGTTGTGCCTCAGACAAAGTTAAATCAGACATGTACTGACGAATAATTTGTGCCAGTTGTTGCTCTCTCCCATTATTTTGCTGTGTCATACGCATCTTAAAACTTTCATCTTTATTTGGATCAAATTGGTAAAATTGAATCAGATTTTGCTCGTGATTCATATACTTTGAGATAAATTGATCCTTTTCATTGATTTTGACTTTATTACAATCCATGCTTTATCTCCCTTAAATCGTATTCTTTAACAGTATAATCTTTAAACAACCACATGACAATGATATGGCTTACAAGTTAAACAGATAGGCATCCTCAATGTAATATTTATTTAAACTCAATACATAAAAGAAGGATTCAGTGTCATCTTCGCAATAATCATCTAAAAAGTATATTTTGAAGTTATATTATAAATGGAGGTGATTCAAGATGGATTTAATTATTAAACTTATTAAACAAATCATCGCAATCTTTACTTCTGGTGGAAAACAACCCATCGACAAATAAGCCTTAAAAATCAATATCCATTCTCTTTCACGATATCAACAGGCTCGTACGCTCAGCGGCGAGCCTGTTGATTTTGCTTTTCAAGACGTAAATAAATACGATATAATTGAAATAATAAAGACAAGGGGGTCATTACGATGACAAAGGTCGTCCACCTAGATATTAACTATCGTACAGAGGAACTTTTCGAAGAATTCCGAAACTTCGGAAATAAAGATCTATATATGGTCGATGAACTTCATGGCGAGATGATAGATGCCAGTTCAGATTCACCATTTTATGGGATTTATGTCGGAGAAAAAATCGGTGCACGTATGGCACTCTACCAAAAAGGTGAAGTCGAAGAAACCTATTTCCCAAATTATGACGATTATTTCGTAGTGTGGAAATTGGAGGTGTTGAAAGCTTATCAAGGAAAAGGATATGGCACAGCATTATTGAATTATGCAAAATCTTTCAATGAACCCATAAAAGCCATTGCGCGATTTGAATCAAAATCTTTCTTTATTGATAATGGCTTCAAGGATCTCGAAGCCAAAAATGATGATGGCCATGATATTTTAATCTGGGATCCTCAAGAGCAAAACAATTAAAAGTACTAAAATTATTTAGCATTGTATTCATATCAAGAAAAATATATACAGTTAAGCATAAGTAATAACATACAATTTCTGTATATACCTATGCTTATACAAATGAAAGCCATCGAAATCTCCCTAAAGGTAAATTTCGATGGCTATTTCTGTTAAAATGACTCGTTGCCTCTTTTTCCTTTAATAAATATAAAAAAGTGGTGAACCTCTATTTTCAGAGAGGCTCACCACTTCTTATATTATATTAACCAAAGAAACCAGAGATAACATCGATACCTTTTGCTAAGATATCAGCGATACCTGTACCCATTGTTACCCAGTCATGGTCGATTCCTGCTTGAACTGTATCTTTAATAGCGTTAATTAAATCTGACATTGTTATGCACTCCATTTCATATTTAATAATTTATCAATCATCACTCATCATTAATAGCTAATTATTAACCGAAGAAACCAGAGATTACGTCGATACCTTTTGCTAAGATATCAGCGATACCTGTACCCATTGTTGCCCAATCGTGGTCAATACCTGCTTGAACCGTATCTTTAATAGCGTTAATTAAATCTGACATTGTTATGCACTCCATTTCATATTTAATAATTTATCAATCATCACTTGTCATTAATGGCTAATTACTAACCGAAGAAACCAGAGATTACGTCGATACCTTTTGCTAAAATATCAGCGATACCTGTACCCATTGTTACCCAATCGTGGTCAATACCTGCTTGAACTGTATCTTTAATTGCATTAATTAAATCTGACATGAAATGACACTCCTTAGTTTATAGATTTTCCAAAACAAAATCACATCTAATTAAATCGCGTTTCGTTTTGTTATCTACACTATAACCAACTTCATTGTTTAATTGTGTTCTAATTCGAAACTCGTTATTTTTTATACTTATCTGTCAAAAAAAGCACTTTCCAAAACGGTTAGGATGCCTAACTGTCTAAGCGAATTTACAAAGCCTTTACAATAGAAATACTAACGCATAGAGCGCCTTGGAACACAAAGCTTTCTAATACTTCTTCTTTACACTAAACGTCTAATTTTACTGTGATAATCAAAAAGATTACAGTTACGTCTTCATTTTTATGCCTAACTGTCTTTTTCGAATGCTTTTTTGAACAGTTACGCACAAAAATCACAAAAATAGGAACTGATGCGCTATATTCATCTCCTTTTGATTATACTAAAGGTGTAAATTAATAAGAGGAGGTTATCAATATGATCTGGACTGATATCATTCTTGGAATTATTAAATTAATCAAAGGCTTAGTAGACACATTTGCTAAAAAATAATTTTACAGCGTGACTATAAACCAATGTATCTAAGGGTACATTGGTTTTTTTATTTGCTAATGAATGCTCTCTTTTAAAACATTTTTACACACTCCTACCTTTCACTTTAGCCTCTTGTATTTTCTTCTTTCATTAATTAAAATTTACTTGCTTATCATAGTAATCGTGGTATGATATTCCCAAAAAGAACTGAGGCGCTAAAGATGCATAGTAAGCAACAACCTATATTGATTTATTTGTCGTTATTCTTGTCGACGACTTTAATCGGTAGTATTTTGCTGTACCTTCCATGGACAGGCCAAAAACCGATTTCTTTTTTAGATGCTATGTATGTGGCTACAAGTGCTTTTACTGTTACAGGACTCTCCACCGTTGACATCACAAAACAATTTAACATTTATGGGGATATTATTATTATGCTTCTTATTCAAATTGGAGGTATGGGTATCGTCGCAGTTTCAATGCTTGCATTAAAACTAACTCAGAAATCTTTATCCGTGCGAGAAAATATCCTCTTCCAATTAGAACTCAATACTGAGGATGCTCGCAATTATACTTTTTTTATGAAATCTATCCTATTGTTTAACATTATTTTTGAAAGTATTGGCACATTTATACTATCATTTGTTTTTGTGCCCCAATATGGCTGGGATCGTGGCATATTCATCAGTCTCTTCACATCAATTTCTTCACTCAATAATGCGGGTTTCGCATTGTTCTCTGACAATTTAATTTCATACGCTACGAACCCAATTGTTAATATTACTGTTGCTTTATTAATTATATTTGGAGGTCTCGGTTATATCGTCCTTTTAGATTTAGTGACGTTAAAGAAAGGTCGACGCTTGCAATATCATTCAAAAATGACACTCATGGTTACACTTATATTAATTGTCGTAGGTACGGCTTGTTTTTGGCTACTCGAATACCATGGCGTTTTAAAATCAATGACCCTCCCCCAACAACTACAAGCCTCTTTCTTCCAATCAGTAACTACGAGAACAGCGGGCTTTAATACGGTGGATATGAGTCAACTCGCGCCTGGTACAATGCTACTCATGATTATTTTTATGTATATTGGTGCAGGGCCAATGAGTGCAGCTGGCGGTATTAAAGTGACAACGTTCGTTTTAGTCATAGTGTTTGTTATCACAATATTAAAAGGGCATCAACACGCTCAAGTTTTTAATCGAACAATAGTACGTAAACAAATGGAAAAAGCATTGGCCATTGCCATTTCAACAGGAGCTTTTGTCGTTTTGATGATATTGTTAATTTCAATTGCACAGCCTAATTTAAACTTTGAAGACTTAGCTTTTGAAGTGGTTTCTGCATTCGGAACGGTTGGTTTATCGACTGGCATTTCAACTGAATATGGGCCAATCGCTAAGATAATAATTATCATTACCATGATTGCTGGAAAAATAGGTGTACTCACCCTACTAAGTGTGATACAAAAACCAACAAGAGAAACCTTTTATTATGCAAAAGGTCAGTTGTATTTGTAAAAGAAAAACCGTTCCCTCACATACTTCATGAGGAAACGGTTTTTTGTATTATTGGCGTTTCGTTCCATCTTCACCATGCAACATCCAACGTACGCCATATTGATCTTTAAGAACACCCATTTTTCCACCCCAGAATTGGTCTTCAAAAGGCATTTCAACAGTCACACTTGGATGTTCTTTGACACGATCATATAACGCTTGGATTTCCTTTTCATCTTCTTTGTTATTGATATCGTAATTTAACATTAATGAAATCGCACCATTAAATTTATCGCTACCTCCAAAAGAATCAGAGGCATATAATTGAACATTTGCAATTGAGAACTCAGAATGCATTGTCGCGTTATCTGCTTGATTCGGATCCACGACAAATTGTTGCGCCTGTTCTTCACTTACAGGCAAACGTAAAATATCAGTAGCTCCAAAAACTTCTTCATAATAAGCTAAAGCCTCTTTCGTATTTTCAAAAGATAAATATGGATATAAAGCGGTCAAAATAATCTCCCCTTACTCAGATGAATTTAATGTTATTCAATATTCTCATTACTATACCTTTATTCGTTTAATCCAAAACCATTTTCTGAGTTGTTTAAATTGAAAACGATACTTATTTAATGGCACTTCCACTCATCTACAAGTATAATAGTTATACAAGTATTTTAATCCGGAGGCTTTCATATTATGGTTTTTATTTTAATTGTGATTATCATTGCGCTTTTCATTTATCAACTCTTTTTGATGAACAAAATCAATAAGACCCGGCGAGAAATGGGCGGATTGCCTATTGCTAGCCCTTTTCCTCAACACCAGCGTCTTCCATTATCTCAAAAACGCAACCCTATTGTAGTTGTGAGTACCACTTGTACCGTTTGCCAACGTTTGTTTAAAGAATATAATCACAAAACGCACGGCGATAAATTAACATTCGCTTTTGTAGACGATACCTCAACTGTCACTCAATTTTTGAAACAACATCCACATATGTCTTCCGCATCTGTTGTTTCTTTTTATGATCGTGACCAATTATTTGTAAAAAACACACCGTTAGCCTATATATTAAATTCAGATGGCTACGTTGTAGATAAACAGTCCATCGTGAGTTTAAAAGAGTTACCTATAAACAGTTAAAAAACAAGTAAGGTTTGATGCTATGTATATATTTTTATTTTTACTTTTCACAATCATCGGTACACTTAGCATTTTATTATTCATCACCCTTGCCCTCAATCAGCAAGGTGGCTTTAAATTTTTTTGGGACGTTGAGCACATTGAAAATCTTCAAAGATATGTAATTTACCTTTTCATTATCGGCATACTGTCACTCGTCTTTGCCATTTACCTTTTATTGAAGATTTTATCCGATATCAGTTCATAAAGGACAAATCCAAATTGTAAGTAAAAGCATTCTCACATTTCTCGCAGTTTAAATTGTATATATGAAAAAATCTCAATATTTGACAAAATTACGGTTAGAACCATTATTTTGTGGTATAGATGATTAGCTCAAATAATCACTTTATTAGAGTCAATAAAAATACTGTAACCGCTAAGGTTACGGTGTTTTTTATTTTAATATAACAAATTTATTTAATAAACAGTTGTTCTGTCTTTGTTCTTATTTCAGTCATGCAATTGTTATGAAAAGCACTATTGAAAATTTCTAACAATGTACTATCTCTATTTTGTAAGTAAATCGTCTTATAAAAATGTGTAAATCAAATCATTTCTCTTCTATTTGTCTCTTTTATCTAAGCTTCCAATAGGGTTTTATTTTCTATCATTTTAAACAATGATCGTTGTATCCTATATGTTTTTATAAAGTAATAAATATTTCATGTTAGGTGATGACGAAAGGTATCCAACTCTTTTTTGATATAACATCCAACCCACGAGTAAAATGAGGCCTAATCTTTTCAACCAATGACGAATTCTTTTTTAGTCGCTTTTCTAATTTTTATTTGTACTTTCATAATTTCACTGTGAGATTAATACGTTAACTTTAATAAGATATGCACTGAAAATGCCATTTATTTAATCTCATATACCCCTCCTCAGCCCCTTGCTATATTACAATACAAAATAACTTCATATAAATGTTTTTAATAATTATATATAGATACTTCCAGTATAGACCTATTTACTAAATTTAAATGCTTTAAAGCGTAGTTCTGACCAACGATAATATAATTGTTTTAATCCAGAATTTTGAAAATGTTGAAGTGGCATTAATAGTAAATGAAAATTCAGTACAAATTAAACAAGTAGGTTTTTCGAATGATGTCACCGTGAATAGTCAAAACAAAGAAATCACTATAAACATAGTTGATGTTTTTGATGAAGATTAGCAAAAAGGGACTGGAACATAAAGATTACCAATAATTAGAAAGCCATCAAAATTTATCTAAGAATAAATTTTGATGGCTATTTTGATACAAATTAGTTCATAAAAATTGAATTGATAATGCAATTTTATAACTTTAGAGCGGTGAATAATTAAAGTAAATTTGATTGATTCCTAAGCCGAGACTTCTGAGGCATCTAGCCGAAACCGAAAATCCATTTTAAGATTGAGATAGTCTCAATCTTAAATTATGGATCACCTATTCACGTATGTTCATAGGTGTACTGAAAACGTAACTCATTTCATTCGTAACGTTTTCATGCAGAGGTGAGGCGCCTAGAAAAGCGAGGCTTTTTGGAACAATCAAATACATGAAATCAATTATATCCCAGCTTCTTCATCGCTAATCTTAGTATGTTTTTGATGAAGCTCATCAGTTGAGATAAAGCTCAAATAAAAATCGTCATAACAAATGTTTTAAAAATCACTAAAATAAAAAGAGCAAGGCCAATGTGTCAGAGAATGATTTTCTTGACACGTATTTGACACTTACTCTTTCAAAACCTCGTTACACCGAGGTTAAGTAGCGTCCTGGGAGGGATTCGAACCCCCGACCGATGGCTTAGAAGGCCATTGCTCTATCCAGCTGAGCTACCAGGACATTTTTAACACAAGATTAATTATATCTAATCCATCGCCATAAATCAATATGCGCATTAAAAATTTTATTGTGTTTTAACACAATTCACAAATTTTTACATATTTTGTTACTTCAGGATATGATTGTACCTTTCCACTTTGAAAATTTGTTGTTTTTTATTTAGTCTAATTAGTTAGTCCATGACTTTTATGCCCCCGCTTATGTCACCCTCTTTGATATTAAAAGACTAAAAGGCTCCTCAGAGTATCATAATCATTCTATTTATGATATGGTATAAACTATATTATATGCAATTTTAAACTTCTCTATAATAGATTGATATATAGTTATATTATCCGTCCTGTTGAAAGGGAGTGCTCACTTGGAATTTTTAGAACTTTCCCCCGAAGAATATCAAAAATTTATCGAATCTCACTTTAAACAATATCCCCAATCATTAGAACAGTTTTATGCAAGAAAACAACATGGAAGTCAGGTCCACTTATTAGGTGTAAAAAATAACGAGGGTGCAGTTATAGCTGCAGGTTTGTTTACAGCAGCCCCCATTTTTAAATATTTTAACTATGTCTATAGTCATCGGGGACCTATGATGGACTATAAACATCTTGAACTAGTCCAATTCTATTTTAAACACCTTAAAGCATTTTACAAAAAAAGACGTACTATTTTTATGTTAATTGACCCTTATGTTCCTTTGAATGATAGAAATTTCAAAGGTGAACTTTTATCAATCCAAATGGATGAACGTTCTTAATCAGTTAGGTTATCAACATCAAGGTTTTACCTCGGGCTATTCTGAGATGAGTCAAGCACGTTGGCTCAGCATTCTTAACCTAAAAGATAAAGATGAACATATGTTACTTAAGCAAATGGAATATAATACCTCACACAGTATAAAAAAAGCTCTTGAGATGGGAGTAGAAGTTCGCGACCTTTCTATTAATGAAATTGATACATTTTATCAACTCTATCATAAAGCAGAAATTAAACATGGCTTTTCATTGTTTTCTAAACCTTATTTCGAACAATTTCTACGGAATTATCCTAAAATTGCCTCAGTGAAATTAGCCTATATTCAATTGGATGATCATATTCATTTATTAAAACAGAAATCACAAGAAGTCCAACAAAAAATTGAAGGAATGCTTCCTAAAGCAGGAGCTACCCTTTCACGAAAAAAACAAAACAAACTTCAGGAACAACAAATTATTTATGATAAATTGCAAGAAAATATTTCAGAAGCTTATCAACTGCGCTCTGATTATGGAGATACCTTAAATTTAGCTTCAGCCATATTTGCTCAAACAAAAGATGAACTCGTATATTTATTTAGTGGTTCTGATCCAAAGTTCAATAAATTTATGGGTAATTACGTCTTACAATGGAAAATGATTCAACATGCTAAACGTGCTCAAATTGACAGATATAACTTTTATGGGATTACAGGAGATTTTACTCCAGATGCTAAAGATTACGGAGTTCTCCAGTTTAAAAAAGGATTTGGCGGTTACGTAGAAGAACTCGTTGGCGACTTTATATGCCCAACACGCCCACTCCTTTATCGCTTATATCAACTAAAACAATCAATAAAAAAATAGATATTCAGTAATGTGAAAAAAGGCGTCTATTCACTTTATTTAATAGCCATCAAAATATATCTTTAGGTCTATTTTGATGGCTATTGTCATGCATTTTTCAAAACTATATCATTTATATCTAAACAGTCGCATATGTAGTTGTAAAGATGCTCTTCATTTCATCTGTTCTAATCCTGAAATACAATCACCTTTTTCATAGTTTTTACCATCAAAAAAGTCGATTTTTAATGCTTTTGCATGTAGGATATCCTCGTGGTTCATAACTTGAAAATGAAGGTGAGGTTCCGTTGAATTTCCTGTATTTCCACATTGGGCAATCATTTGACCTTTGTGAACGAAGTCTCCTGGTTGAACTAAAATAGACTCATTTTTAAGATGCGCCAACAAACTAAATTCACAATGGTTATGTTGAATAATAGCGTGATTTCCTAAGAAATGCTTCTCATCTAACTCACCTACGGGTTGATCTTCTAGATTGTTTACTACTGTAATCACCTTCCCTTGTAATGGGGCAACGATTGTACTTCCAAAACAATAAAAATCCTCAAGCGTTTGTGGAGGTAAGCGATGTGTTTCTCCATTTTTAAAAATCGTTAAATCATAGGCATAACGCTGATTTTCATAGGGGAAATGATAATTTAATAAAGTATTATCCCCACCCCAATAGACTTCAAATTTATACTTTACTGGCATGATGTACTTATTTTTTGTTTTAAACTCATTATGATTAATAGCGTCAATCGGTAAAATGTAGATCCCTATCACTTTTGATTGATGTATTGTCATCGTAATGCCAAATGTACGTTCTAAGTTATACCAAATCACTTCTCCTGAGCCTTTTTTACGATAATCTAAATAGATTTCTGATTGTGCCGATGCCTGGGCGTATGTTTTAAAAATATGCTTAAATTGCCGATAACTCACGTGCAGCTTCAATTCTTTTGAAAATAAACGATAGATTTGCCTCGGTCGATTTGAATTAATATATTGTGTGATGTCTGCGATAAACAAAAATTTGACCCCTTTATCCTGTTTTTTTATAATTTATCAAAAATTAATATTAAAGTTAAGTCATATTTGGTTTGTTTATTTTAAAACGTAAACTTTGGTAAGCCTCTGTGTTGTCCTCAAAACAACAAATTTCTTTTTTCAATACGTAGCGATCTTTAAAATGTATTCAAGTGAAAATCATACTATTCATTTATTAAAGATGAATTAAAGTGGAATTAATGTTTTTATAGAAATTCTCCTTTTATAATGTACAAGTAAAGAAAATTTTATCACCAAGACAAAAGGAGTCTATACATCCATGAATATGAAATCACTTATTATTACAGGATTTGCAGCCACAATGTTAGCTACAACTTTTTCAACTACAGGCGCCACAGAAGCACAAGCAAGTACGACAGCACAAAATCAAAGCTTCACAGATAACACGTATGAAAATAAGAAAATGGAACAAGAATTACAGTCATTATATAAAGATGTGAATTCTAAAATTTTACTTTCTGTAAGCCAATCTCCATATTTCAAGAGAGAACTTACTGCAGCAAAAGCTAAAGCGAATATTGCATTAAAGAAAAAAAACTATGCAAAAATGGCACAAGCGAAAGCTGAACTAGAACGCCTTTATGATGAACTAGATAGATCACTCTACCCTGATAACTACTAAACCGTACTTCTGAATATCGGAAACTATAAAAGCCAAACCTTTGTGTATCTTTACAAGGTTTGGCTTTTATATAGTTTAAGTGACAAGTAGATAAATTTATGAGTACTAAAATTAAATTACGCTTTGAAAATAAAATAGATATCTTTATGACTATGATTTAGGAATCCGAACTATGTTAATGTATTTAACTGTTCTTAACTATGAGCGTTCAATAATATTTATATAAAAAGGAAATAAAGAATTTTTTAATAACTCGTCGAGAAATATGATAATATTATTTCAAAAGATAATAGAAGGTGGCACAATGAATGAAACAAAAAATCAACCCTTCACTATATTAGCTTCAATGCTCATAATCAATTCAAATTATGTCCCCGGCAAACTTTTTATAAAAAACGATGGTGTTTATTTTAAAGGAAATGGGCAATTAGAAAACAATGAAATACGTTCACAATTCCTATTTGACGATATCAAACATATTAAATTTGGTTTTTCTTTTAAGCCTTATAGAATCGTTATTCAAACTTATAGCGATTCTCAATACCTTTTTGATTTTGTTCCTAAACAAGAAGGTAAAGTATTTGTTCAAACTGTAAAGCAAAATCTATAATTTAAAATAACGTATATTGCACTAATATTCTATTCTAAATATGAACTAAGTATAACCATCTTAATATTTTACTTTTAAGTCCTATCAAAATGAACCCGAATGATAGATGCCCAATGACATCACACATTTTTCTTCTCTTTAAAGTTAACGAGACTTTCAACCATAGTTAAAGGGCTAAGCATTGTTTAAATGCTCAACCCTTCCCTTTAAAAATAAAAATCCAATTTACCGGTTATATTAATATTTAAATGGTACAGTGCTTAAAATATCATGTTGACGATTGCGAAAATTAAGTGTGCCTTCGCCTTCTTCTAATTTGATTTCTGCATAAGTTTCTTCTTCAGTACTCCGTGACTGTGAAATACTTCCCGGATTTATCACGTGTACGCCGTTAATATATTCATAACGCGCCACATGAGTATGACCATAAAAAGCAAATATCGCATCGTTTTCTCTTGCCTGTTGTGCTAAAAGTACGCGCCCTTGATTGACATTCATGCGATGGCCATGGGTATAAAAAATACGTATATCTTGAAGCGTCAATATGTCATTTTCAGGAAATTCAGGATAAAAATCCATATTACCTTTCACGCGATAAAATAAACTTAACTCCGTATCATTATAAGTGAACTCTGAGTCGCCGAGATGAAAATAAGCATCTGCGTCATCATGTTTTTCGTAAATATTGTGCAATATTCCAGCTTCTGAATGGTTATCACTCACTAAGATGAGTTTCATTATGATTTCTCCCCTTTAATAAATGCTTGGAGTTGATCGATTGCTTTACGACGATGTGAAATTTCGGATTTTTCTTCTGCTGTTAGTTGAGCCATTGTTTTATTTTTGTCTGGAACATAAAAAATGGGATCATATCCAAATCCATTTTCTCCAATACGTGCGAGTGTAATTTCTCCATTAACAGTGCCTCTAAAAGTCTCTGTTTTTCCATCCACTGTTGTCATACTTATGACACATACAAAGCGGGCGGAACGATCTTTTTTATCTTCTAATTCTTGTAAGAGTTTTTCAATGTTGGCTTGATCATCTTTAGCTTCGCCTGCATAACGCGCTGAATAAACTCCAGGTGCCCCCTCTAGTGCGTCTACTTCTAATCCACTATCATCGGCAATGACTGTTTTATTTAATGCTTTTGCGGCTGCTTCAGATTTTAAACGCGCATTTTCTTCAAATGTTACGCCCGTTTCTTCTACATCAAAATCTTCAATAAGTTCATTAATTCCTATAACATTGTATTCTGAAAAGATCACTTTAAAATCATTAATTTTTCCTTTATTAGATGATGCAATAACGATATCTGACACTTGCTATTCCTCCTGCCCTAAATAGATACGTTCTACATGAACGTCGGGGTGTTTCAACCACTCTTTAATGATAAATTCCACATGCGTTACGTCCCCATTGGCAAAGAAGCGATGCTCTGGATGAGGGTTGTAATGCGCATGTTCATGACTAAAAGTAAGTAATGCGCTGACTTCACGCGCTGTTTCTAATCCCGATGAAATCACTGTCTTTGTTCGGTCAAAATAGTCATTAATCGGTTGATAGAGTAAGGGGTAATGGGTACAACCTAATATCACTGTATCAGCTTTAATATGACGCCAACTTTTTAAAGTTTGATGTATAATGATGTTTGTAATTGTAGGATCTTTATACTTCAATTCTTCAACAAGTGGAACAAAACCAGGGCATGCCACCCCATGCACTTCCACGTTTGGATTAATACGTTTTATATGTTGGCGATACGCTTCAGATTTAATCGTCCCTTCAGTCCCTAACACCAATACACTTTGGTTTTCAGTAGTCATAATTGCTGTCCGCGCACCAGGTTCTATAACACCAATTACTGGAATCTTTAATTGCTTTTGCAATGGTTCTAAAGCGACAGCTGTTGCCGTATTACAAGCAATCACTAGCATTTTTATATCATATTGTGTTAAATAGTCCGCCATTTCAATCGTAAACTGACGCACTTCTTCTTGAGATCTTGGTCCATAGGGACAACGGCTCACATCACCAAGATAATAGATTGTTTCATTTGGCAATTGTCGCATAATCTCTTTTGCAACTGTGAGACCCCCTACTCCGGAATCAATAACACCAATAGGTCTCTCCATGTTCTTCATCCTATTCTTTGTTTACTTGTTTTCCATTTTACCATACACCGTGAATACTGATAAGTCACATCGTATGTGTGTGCCGGCATTTATTAAAATGTTGCGTTTCCTTAAAATTAACGTATCAAAAAATGGCTAGGACCTAAACGTGTCCTAGCCTACAACTGTTTTATATTATTTATACCTCTGTAAAGCTTTTAGAGGTTGTTCATCAAGCACTATTACTTTAGTTTACTTTGTGATCAGAACCAAAGAATGATTTGAACATATGGAATGATGACTCACGGTTCATTGCTGCAATAGAAGTTGTCAATGGAATGCCTTTTGGACAAGCTTGAACACAGTTTTGAGAGTTACCACAAGCTTGTAAACCACCTTGGTCCATTAAAGCATCTAAACGTTCATCTTTTGTCATTGCACCTGTAGGATGTAAGTTAAATAAACGCACTTGTGAAATGGCTTGTGCACCAACGAAATCATTTTTAGAAGTAACGTTTGGACAAACTTCTAAACATACGCCACATGTCATACATTTAGACAATTCGTAAGCTGTTTGACGTTTTTTCTCAGGCATTCTTGGACCTGGGCCCAAATCATACGTACCATCAATTGGAATCCAAGCTTTCATACGTTTTAAATTGTCAAACATACGAGAACGATCCACTTGAAGGTCACGAATAACAGGGAAAGTATTCATCGGTTCTAGACGAATAGGTTGTTCTAATTGATCCACAATCGCAGAACATGATTGACGTGCACGACCATTGATGACCATTGAACATGCCCCACATACTTCTTCAAGACAGTTCATATCCCAAGTGACAGGTGTCGTCTTTTCTCCTTTGTCATTGATAGGATTACGACGGATTTCCATTAAACATGCAATCACGTTTAAATTTTCTCTGTACGGAATTTCAAATGATTCTTCGTAAGGTTGAGAGTTCGCATCTTTTTGACGCTTGATAATTAATTTGATGGTTTTATTGCTTTTGTTATCATTTGATTGTTGTACATTTTCGTTTGATGTTTGGACTTCCTTTTGTTGAAGTTCTTTAGTTTCAGCCATTATTTTTTACCCCCTTTTGACTTACTAGTATAGTCACGTTTACGAGGTTCAATTAAGCTCACATCTACTGGTTTGTACGTAAATGTAGGTGCTTCCGTCGGACCGTTATATGATGCAAGGGTATGTTTTAACCATTCTTCATCATTACGGTTCGGGAATTCTGGTTTATAGTGTGCACCACGAGATTCATTTCGGTTATAAGCACCAATGGTAATCACACGTGCTAAAACGAGCATGTTCCATAATTGACGTGTAAAGAACACCGCTTGGTTACTCCAGCTTGATGTATCTTCCATATCGATGTTTTCATAACGTTTCATTAACTCAACGATTTTCTTATCTGTTTCGAGTAAGCGATCATTATGACGAACCACTGTCACGTTAGCAGTCATAATTTCACCCAATTCACGGTGTAATTTATAGGCGTTTTCAGACCCTTTCATATTTAAAAGTTTGTCAAAACGCGCTTGTTCTTCATCGATACGTTTTTGATAAATACTATCGTCTAAATCGACATAAGAAGTCTCAACATTTTCTACATATTTTACTGCGTTTGGACCCGCAACTGTTCCACCGTAAATGGCAGATAATAATGAGTTGGCACCAAGACGGTTACCACCGTGTTGAGAAAAGTCACATTCGCCCGCTGCAAAGAGACCTTCTATATTTGTCATTTGATCATAGTCCACATATAATCCACCCATTGAATAGTGAACGGCTGGGAAGATTTTCATCGGAACTTTACGTGGGTCATCACCTGTAAATTTCTCATAAATTTCGATGATTCCGCCAAGTTTAACATCTAACTCATGTGGATCTTTATGCGAAAGGTCTAAATACACCATGTTTTCGCCGTTAATTCCTAATTTTTGATTAACACATACATCAAAGATTTCACGTGTTGCAATATCACGTGGAACAAGGTTTCCGTAGTCTGGATATTTTTCTTCTAAGAAGTACCATGGTTTACCATCTTTATAAGTCCAAATACGACCCCCTTCACCACGTGCTGATTCACTCATTAAGCGAAGTTTGTCATCCCCTGGAATTGCAGTAGGATGAATTTGAATAAATTCACCATTGGCATAATGTACACCTTGTTGATACGCAATAGATGCTGCAGAACCCGTGTTAATCATAGAGTTCGTTGTTTTACCGAAGATAATACCTGGACCACCTGTAGCCATAATGACTGCATCAGATCCGAATGACTTGATTTCTGAAGTGGTAATATTTTGAGCGATAATCCCTCTTGCTTTATTTTCATCATCTTTGACGATACCTAAAAATTCCCAACCTTCATATTTCGTAACAAGCCCATCTACTTCGAAGCTACGCACTTGTTCATCTAATGCATATAATAATTGTTGTCCAGTCGTTGCCCCAGCAAAAGCCGTTCTATGGAAGAGTGTTCCACCGAAACGACGGAAGTCTAAAAGACCTTCTTTCGTACGACTGAACATTACACCCATACGGTCTAATAAGTGAATAATTTTCGGCGCCGCTTCTGTCATCGCTTTAACTGGTGGTTGGTCAGCTAAAAAGTCACCGCCGTATACTGTATCATCAAAATGAAGATATGGTGAGTCACCCTCACCTTTCGTATTTACCGCACCGTTAATCCCACCTTGTGCACATACAGAGTGAGAACGTTTAACGGGAACGATAGAGAACAAGTCAACGTGCGCACCTTGTTCCGCTGCTTTAATTGTTGACATAAGCCCCGCAAGGCCTCCACCGACAACAATAATTTTCTTTTCTGCCATAGAATTGTCACTCCCCTGAAATGATTAAAACGTTAAGACTAAAAACGCTTGTGTCAATTCTAAATCAAGTGTTTTATGTTTGTCTTATTGATCTCTTTTGTCTCGAGTTAACTTGCACTTATGCAAAAGCTAAAATCGCACTTACACCGATGTAAGCTAAAATAATAAACACAATTAATGATACCCATGTAAATACTTTTTGTGATTTTGGTGATTGTAAAATACCCCAAGTTACTAGGAATGACCAAAGACCATTCGCAAAGTGGAATACAACTGCAATGATACATACAATATAGAAAATCATCCAAATAGGATTTGATACAATTTGGTGTACCATGTCAAAATTTACTTCGTGTCCAAAAAACTTTTGAATACGTGTTTGCCACATATGTATCATTACGAACAAGAATGTTAATACACCTGATAAACGTTGGAACAAGAATAACCAGTTACGTGTGTATGAATAATGCCCGATATTCTGACTGGCTGTAAATGCGATGTAAAAACCATAAATAGCATGGAATAAAATCGGAATGTAAATCATAATAATTTCTAATGCGTATAGAAATGGTAATGATTCCATAAATCCTGCTGCTTTGTTAAATGCTTCTACCCCTTGTGTCGCTTGATGGTTCACTGTTAAGTGTACAATTAAAAATGCACCTAATGGAATAACGCCAAGCAACGAATGTAATCGTCTTAGGTAGAATTGATTCTTCGTTTGTGCCAAAAGGAAGCCCCCCTGCGTTACTAGATTTTTTGACCTCTTTTTTGTACGTTGACTCAAAGAAAACGTTTGCATATCTTAATAAAAAAAGAAATCAACTCCCTTTTATTGTAACACTAAATGTGACAAATTTGGGTATGAGAATGATTCTCAACCCAAATTTATCCATTTTCTTCATGAAGTGCTTGGTAAAGCGATTCAGCCGTCTTTTGAGGCAATCCTACCGATTGTAATTCTTCTATTGAGGCTACTTTCATTTTTTTAATAGAGCCAAAATGACGTAACAGTTTTGTTTTTCGTTTCGGTCCTACACCTTCAACTTGGTCTAAGACAGATTGCATTCCAGTTTTACGACGGGTTTGTCTGTGGAACGTAATCGCAAATCGATGCACTTCATCTTGAATACGTTGTAATAAGTAAAAGGCTTGTCCATTCTTTTTCAATGGAATGACTTGGGCTTGCTCACCATACAATAGTTCAGAAGTTTGGTGTTTATCATTTTTTTGTAAGCCAGCCACGGGGATATCGAGGCCAAGTTCATTCGTCAACACATCTATCACACTGGACATATGTCCCTTACCTCCATCAACAATAATAAGATCAGGTAAAGGAAGGCCTTCATTCAACACTCTCTTATAACGTCTTCGAACCGCTTCTTGCATAGATTTATAATCATCTGGTCCTTCAACAGTCTTAATTTTATATTTTCGGTATCCCTTTTTATCCGGTTTACCATCCACAAAGGAGACCATAGCTGATACCGGGTCAACTCCTTGTATATTGGAGTTATCAAACGCTTCAATACGAATAGGCGTCTGAATCCCCATTGCCTCCCCTAGTTGTTCAATCGCTTTAATGGTTCTCGATTCATCTCTTGCAATCAATTCAAACTTGTTTTCTAATGCAACTTTCGCATTTTTATTCGCAAGGTCCACCAGTTGTTTCTTTTGTCCACGTTGAGGATTCAATACTTTCGTCTCCACAACTGAGGTAATCATTTCACGATCCAGTTGCTTTGGAACGTGAATCTCTTTAGGGATAAAATGTTGATTCAATTGATAAAATTGACCAATGAACGTATAAAATTCTTCTTCAGGTGTTTGTTGTAACGGAAACATTGTGGCTTCTCGCTCTATTAAATTTCCTTGGCGTACAAAAAACACTTGAATACACATCCATCCTTTTTCAACATAATAACCAAAGACATCTCTGATGGTTTGGTCAGAGGACATAATCTTTTGTTTTTTCGTTAAATTATGAATGTGATCGATTAAATCTCGGTATTCTTTAGCTTGTTCAAATTCAAGATTTTCACTCGCTTGAAGCATCCGTGTCTCTAATTGTTTAAGAATGGTTTTATCTTCTCCATTTAAAAAGTCACTAATTTCACGCGTCATTCTATCATATTCTGATTGTTTTACAGGGTAAACACAGGGCCCTAAACATTGGCCAATATGATAATACAAACATAAACGGTCTGGCATTTTATCACATTTTCGAAACGGATAAATACGATCTAGTAGCTTTTTTGTTTCATGCGCTGAATAGGCATTCGGATAAGGTCCAAAATATTTTCCGCTCCCTTTACGCACCGTCCGAGTAACAACAAGCTTTGGATGCCGTTCTTTTGTAATTTTGATGAAAGGATAGCTTTTATCATCTTTTAATAATACATTATATCTCGGTTGATATTTTTTAATTAAATTGAGTTCTAATAATAACGACTCGGTTTCACTGGAAGTCACGATATATTCAAAATCGACGATTTCTCGAACAAGTCGTGTTGTTTTTAAATCATGTGCACCTGTAAAATAAGAGCGCACCCGATTGCGCAAACGCTTTGCTTTACCCACATAGATAACCTGGTCTTGTCGGTCTTTCATTAAGTAACATCCAGGTTCCATGGGCAAAACGGAAAGTTTTTGCTTAATTTTTTCCTTTACCTCATTCATAACGTGTTCACCTACCTCATGTGCGTTATACATGAAAAGGCTGGGTTGAAATCTTTGTCAGATTCCTAGCCCAGCCTATAAAAGAGCGTCATCATCATTTCAATGTGAACCGCATCTTTAATTGATTATAAGTGTTTATCTAAAACTTGTGCTAAGTTTTCTTTTGGTTGGAAACCAACAACTTTGTCTACAGCTTCTCCGTCTTTAAATACAATTAAAGTAGGAATGCTCATCACTTCATATTTTGCTGCCGTTGCTTGGTTTTGGTCAACATCTAATTTTAAAACGTCAGCTTTTCCATCATAATCCGCTGCTAAGTCTTCTAAAACAGGTGCAATCATTTTACAAGGTCCACACCAAGTTGCCCAAAAGTCTACTAATTTTACACCTTTATTAATTTGTTCCTCAAAATTTGAATCGTTTACTTCGATTAATGCCATAGGATGTTGCCTCCTTGAATTTCTTGATAGTCAAAGTATATCAAAATCATGTTTTGATTTCATTACTATTGCTCATTATTTTAAAGTTGCTACTGTGACCCCAAAGCCACCCTCACTTGGCATGCCTGTTCGGAAACTGGACACACTTCGATGTTGTTTCAGATGTTGTTGTACGCCTTTTTGAAGGGCGCCTGTCCCTTTACCATGAATAATATAAACATCTTCATAGTTGCTTAAAACTGCTTGATCTAAATATTGATCGAGTGCACTTAAAGCTTCTTCATATCGATAACCTCGTAAATCTAACTCCATTTTAACAGTAGAACGATTAGAACGTGTGACCATTTTAGACGGCTTTTCTTTTGCTTTTTCTTTTTTCTCTAAGTCTTTAATCGGCAACTTCATTTTAATAATGCCCATTTGGACGACCGCTTCATCATCACTGAGAAGTTCAAGCACTTCTCCTTTTTGGCCATAAGAAAGCACTTTGACTTCGTCGCCTTGTTGGATGGCATCATGACGTTGCTTTTTCACGTCTTGCTTAATGGATTTGGCTTCATACTGATCATCTAATTGTTTCTTTTTATCAATGAGCTCATGTTCTTTAACTTCTGCACCCTTTTTATCTCTCATTTCACGTAAATCTTTTAATATTTCATCAGCTTCTTTAGTCGCAGCATGCACACGTTGATTCGCTTTTTCTTTCGCCTCTTCCATTAGGCGTGATTCATAGTTTTGATATTGTTCGTATTTTTGAGAGAGTTGTTCATGCAATGCTTCTGCTTCACGTACAAGGCGTTCAAGTTCAATACGTTGATCATCAACTCGTTTGGCATTGGTCTCTAATGAAGCAATCATTTCATTGATTTCTTGTTCATCTTGGCCAACCATCGATTTTGCATGATTAATAATTTTTAAACTTAATCCTAAACGTTTAGAAATATCAAAGGCGTTTGAGCGACCCGGCACACCCATTAACAATTTATACGTTGGACTGAGTGTGTTCACATCAAATTCAACACTCGCATTCATCACACCTTCCCGATTATAGCTATAAGCTTTGAGTTCGGGATAATGCGTTGTCGCCATTACATGAGCCCCTAGGTTGTGCACATGATCTAAAATACTCATGGCAAGTGCTGCCCCTTCACTTGGGTCAGTTCCTGCGCCTAGCTCGTCAAATAAAATTAAACTATTGGCGTTCGCTTCATCTAAAATAGAAATGATGGTCTTCATATGTGATGAGAATGTCGATAAGGACTGTTCGATGGATTGTTCATCTCCAATATCACAAAAAACATGTTCAAACACACTTAACTGACTGCCATCTAAAGTAGGAATAAGCAAGCCAGATTGTGCCATTACAATGATAAGACCTAATGTTTTCAGTGTGACTGTTTTCCCCCCAGTATTAGGGCCAGTAATAATAACTGTTTGAATCTCTTCCTCAAACGCTATCGTATTTGCGACAACCGTATTTAAATCGAGCAAGGGATGAAAAGCCTTAGGTAAATAGATTTTTTTAGTTTCAGAAAAGGTAGGTTTTGTCGCTTTTATTTTTGCGCCATATCTTGCTTTTGCGATAATAAAATCTAAGTGTCCCATAATCGATTCAGATAACATACATTGTTCCCCTTCATCCGCAACTTCTGCAGTTAATTGCGATAAGATGCGTTCCATTTCCACTTTTTCATCATTTCTTAACCGACTCACTTGATTGTTGAGTTCAACAACCGAAGAAGGTTCAATATAGAGTGTTTGGCCTGAAGCAGATTGATCATGCATAATACCTGAAAAGTCTTGACGGTATTCTGCTTTTACAGGAATAACATGACGTTCATTTCTCACTGTGACAATGGCATCAGATAATTTTTTTTGATTTCCTGTTGATTTTACAATACGATCCAACTGCGCTTTAATACGTTGATTTGTTTTCGAGATGTGACTTCTTATAGATTGTAACTCATAACTAGCAGAATCGTATAAATCAGTCGCATCACATTTTTCTTTAATAGATTGATATAAGTGCGTTAACACAGGTAAACGTTGCATATTGCCATCTAAAATAGGATAGTTAACTTTTTCATCTTCTTCGAGCAGCTGATGATAAAACGTTTTAAATTGATTTTGAACTTGGATTAATTGTTTAATGGCATTCAACTCTTGAACGTTTAAAGTTCCCCCGATTTGAGCACGCTTAACATAAGCCGCAACTCGCGTGAGACCACTTAAACTTGGCAATCGATGTTGGTTGTATATTTGGGAAAGCTCGTCCGTTTCCTCCATTTGGTGAACGACCGTATCAAATTCAGTAGCTGGCGTTAAGTCTCGCACTTTTTCAGCACCTAAATCACTAATCACTTCATTTAAAAGTGCTGATTTCACTTTATCAAATTCTAATATTTCCAAAGTTTTTTGTTTCATAGTATCCCTCAATTTCTATAAAGCCGCTGTTACTTCCGCACTATTGATTTACAATGCACCTATATTTTAGAAAACGATGTGCGATGCGTACTCCTTTTGTCTAATGTCTTTGTTCTTACGCATGTCGTTTTAATAGGTCCACTCCTAAAATGATGACGCTTTTATCTCAAATAAACTTACATTTTTTTCTGATTAACAAAATCTTTAAATGTACTTCGTGACATTGCATTGATTACTTGCGTCTTTTTCACAAAGCCTTTTTGAGCGGTAGCCACACCATATTTCATGAATTCCAAATGGTTCGTATGATGCGCATCTGTATTAATGGTTACTTTAAGGTTAGGATTGGCACGTAAAGTTGCTGCATTTAAATCTAGGCGCTTAGGATTGGCATTAATTTCCAATACTGTATTTGTATCTGAACACATTTTTATCAACTTTTCCATATCGACTGGATAGCCGTCTCGACGACCAATAATTCTGCCTGTCGGATGGGCAATATGTCGAACATATGGATTGTAACAAGCGGTTTCTAATCGTTTCATAATTTCTGATTCTGATTGATTAAAGCTTTGGTGAATAGCTGCAATGACATAATCTAATTGTGAAAGCACCTCATCCTCATAGTCCAAAGATCCGTCCGGTAAGATATCCATTTCTGTTCCTGAATAAATATCAATCTCTTCATACTCTTTGTTGAGTGCTTTAATTTCTTCATTTTGCTTGAGTAAACGTTCGATACTAAGCCCATTTGCAACTTTAAGACTTTTGGAATGGTCTGTAATACACATGAAATCATACCCTTTTCGTATGTTCGCTTCAACCATTTCACGTAAAGACATTGCACCATCACTCGCCGTCGTATGCATATGAATATCTCCTCGAATATCTTCGAGTGTAATGATGTCAGATAAATCTTTATCAAATTCAGAACCATCTTCTCTCATGCTTGGCGCAATCCAATTAACGTTAAAATGTTCATATATTTTTGCTTCACTATCAAATTGCAGTAATTGACCATCTGCTTGCTCTATTCCATATTCACTAACCTTTTCCTCTCGCGCCTTTGCCAGTTGACGGATGCGGATGTTATGTTCTTTTGACCCTGTGAAATGTTGTAGTGTGTGGAAAAACGAACGAGGTTCAATCATTCTAAAATCGACACCTATTGTTTCATCGTCATACTCGAGTTCTAATGAAACTTTTGTTTTCCCAACAGCTACTTCTTTTAGTTTATTAGGAATTTCAAGCAAAGCTTTTTGTACTTTTAAGGGGGCCTCTGTGCTAATAATATAGTCTAAATCTTTGCTCATTTCTTTCATACGTCTAAAGCTCCCCGCAACTTCGAACGCCTCTATCTCTGGAATCGTCTCCAAATGAGCTTGGACCACACGATTTAACCCGCGCATAGTATCAATAGGATAGTGGTCTTTTTTCGCACCCATCGCTTTCACAGCTTCTAATATGTTTTGTTCAGTCTTTTTAGCAAATCCTTTCAATTCACTAACTTTGCCTGCTTCACATGCAACTTGTAATGAGGATTTGTCAGTAATATGGAGAGTCTCATAAAGTTTTGCAATTTTTTTACTGCCTAAACCTTGAATTTTAAGCAAAGGAATAAGCCCTTCCGGAACTTCTTTTTGCAATGTTTCTAGTGTTGGAGAGGTGCCTGTTTTGCGATAGGTATCTATGACTTCACCTACACCCTTCCCGATATTCTTAAGTGCTGTGACGTCATCAATTTCATCTAATGTGCGCTCGTCTGTCTCAAGACTTTGTGCGGCTTTTCGGTATGCAGAAACTTTAAATGCATTTTCGCCTTTCAATTCCATATAGGTTGCTATTTTTTCAAGTAAACGTATCACATCTTTTTTCGTCATTGAAATCACCTCATAAAAAAGAGGATGAAACGATGATTCAATCTACTATGTCGTTCCAACCTCAAAAGTTAGTTTAAATTAAGTTCATTGTATATTGTGAAAGGATAGGGAGCTTGGTAATAAGCCATTGTGCGAATGGCGTATGTTGAAGTGCTAACTGTATATTTGCGTCTGGATACAAGGCCATTAAAATAAAAATAAAATGAAGAACAATCCCTGCCGAAATCACGCTCACACCTACGCCCACCACACGCAATACCAAAGAATTCCGATGGCGATAAATCAATTTGGCAAACGTATCCAATACAACATTTGCAATCACTTTGACGATAAATACAATCAGTAATAAACTGACCAGAGCATTAAAATGAGATTCAGGCTGGTCAAACTGAATCGCGTATGTCGTATCAAAAGCATCCGTCTTAGGGAATGGAATAAATAATCTCAAATAATCATTGAGTGGTTTATAAAATTGAAGTCCTACCCACAAAGCAAATACGGTACTCATCAGATGCAGCACACTGGCCGTCATCCCTCGATAAAAACCGATAGCGGCATAAATGAGAATGAAAATCCCGCTAATTAGGAGAAACATTTCATTCGCCTCTATGTTTTAATCTTTGAATTTCTTCTCTTAATCTCGCGTTTTCTTCCTCAAGAAGCACTAATTCATGTGTCAGATTGACAGCTGTTAAAACCGCTTTTCGTACTGAATCTAATCCAGCATTGCGTTGTCCTAATGACTTTATTTTATCATCAACTAAATCAGCAACATAACGAATGTGCTCAGGGTCATCTTCTCCAACGATCGTATAGTGCTGGTCATTTATTGTTACGTTTATTCTGTTTTTAAACTCACCCATATCCGTTCACCTAGCCCTATAATTTAATTTTATTCATCAACGTACATTATACACGAGACGGAAGAGTTTGTGTATCATGGATTCATATGAATTCATTCTTTTCATATGACTTTTTTGTAGCAATGGCATACCCACTCCCTTCACGTTAAAAATTTATGATAGGATAAGCAATAGAAATATGAATAAAAGAGGTTACTTATGGCAAATTTAGTTCAAACATTATCTCAAAATGAGATTGAAAAGTTAATTCAAAAAATTAATGCCGATACTTCTAATTTAGCGCCCGGAATGATTGCAAAAGCAAAGTATCAAGGGGTAACGATTAGTATATATAAATCGCGCAAGGTCATGTTTCAAGGACAAAACGTCGAAGCTGTCGCACAAAAGCTCCTTGGTCCAAAGAGTGTATCTATAGCAGCAACCAAACCAGTCACTCCTCAAAAACATTCCGTGAACTACAATCAAATGAGCTGTATCGGCAGTGACGAAGCGGGAAGTGGCGATTATTTCGGTCCTTTAACGGTTTGTGCATGCTATGTGAGTAAAGAAAATATCGCCGTTCTCAAAACTTTAGGGGTGGACGACTCTAAAAAATTGAATGATCGTAAAATTGTGGAACTTGCAGAACAATTGGTGACTTTTCTTCCCCACTCCCTCATCGTTCTAGATAATCCAAATTATAATGAACGCCAAGCGATGGGATGGTCACAAGTGAAAATGAAAGCTGTTTTACATAATGCTTGCATTCAAAACGT
Organism: Staphylococcus sp. 11511212; assembly: GCF_011394755.1. NCBI lineage: Bacteria > Bacillati > Bacillota > Bacilli > Caryophanales > Staphylococcaceae > Staphylococcus > Staphylococcus sp. 11511212. The sequence continues at coordinate 671,994 of NZ_JAANBQ010000003.1, forward strand.
CTTAAAAAAAGTAGAACAAAGTGATATCGATGCCATTGTCATTGATCAGTTTGCGCAGCCCGGCGTTTATAAACGCTATGCGTTAGGAGACATCCCTCTTGAAAAACGGACGCATTTTGAAACAAAAGGTGAATCCAAATCGTTAGCTATCGCTGCAGCAAGTATTATTTCAAGATATGCTTTTGTTAAACATATGGATTTACTTTCTAAAAAAATGCACCAAACGATTTTGAAAGGGGCAAGTGGCAAAGTCGACCTTTTGGCAGCGCAAATTATTGAGAAACAAGGACTCCCTCAACTTGACGCCATCACAAAAAAACATTTTGGTAATCGAGAGAAAGCACTTAAATTAGTACAAAAAAAGCGCAAGGATATATAATGAACAATTATTACATCATAGACATATGATTGAAACATAACCTACTTTTAAAGAGCGTAAGAGTTGAAATATCTAGATCATCAATCATTTGAACGCCATCAAAATTTATCTAAGAATAAATTCTGATGGCTATTTTAATACCTTATAAAGAAAATAATACATAGATGTAAAAAACTGTTCACAAAGCGCATGACTTTGCGAACAGTTTAAATTATGATAATTTTTATCCTCTTAGTGTGGCCCCTTGGTTTTCAAGCTCAGATAAAATTGTCTCATGGACTTCGGCCACTTGTGCTTCTGTTAATGTATTTTCAGTGTCTAAATATTCAAGTCTGATCGCGACAGATTTTTTACCTGCCTCCATATGTTCACCGTCATAGACATCAAACACTGATGCCTCTTTTAATAAACGTCCACCCGCTTGACGAATCGTTTGAATCAAACTAGAGACACGGACCTCAGTATTGACTACGAGTGCAATATCACGAGTGACCCCTGGGAACTTAGGAATTTGATGATAATTAATGTAGCCGACTTGGAATTTCATTAATTTTTCATAGTTTAGTTCAAATACATACGTCCGACCTAAATCGTATTGTTTGGCAACAGTTGGATGAAGTTCACCTATGAAACCTATTGTTTCACCTTGACACAACACGTTTGCTGTACGTCCAGGATGTAAACCATCCACCTGTGCTGTTTCATACTCAAAACGCAATGCCAGTTTATCTGCAATACGATCGACAACGCCTTTTGTTAGATAAAAATCTACAACTTCTTTTTTACCTTGCCAAGGATTTGCCACGTACTCGCCTGTCATAATACCACTTAAATATTCGACTTCATCCGGCATTACGCCCTCACCATTACTAAAAAAGACATTTCCGATTTCATATAGCGACACATTTTGATTTTTACGTGCGACATTATATTGAACCGCATCAATTAAATGTGGAAGCAAACTTTGACGTAATGTTGAATGGGCTTCACTCATTGGCATCAATAATTTAATGACATCGCGCTTTTCTGTAGTAAACGCTGTTGCACGCTTTTCGTCTACAAGTGAATACGTAATCGCTTGTGATAAGCCCACACCTTCTAACGCTCCTCGAACAACACGTGTTTTGCGTTGTCGATCTGTTAGAGCACCACTTGTCACTGATTCAAATACAGGGAGTGACGATGGTAGATTATCATAGCCATAAATACGTGCGATTTCTTCGATAATATCTGCTTCAATGGTAATATCAGGTCGTCTTGATGGCACAGTGACTTCTAACACTTGATTTTTTACCGTTGTTTTAAACCCTAATTGTTCTAAAGCTTCAATCATTTCATCTTCAGACACGTTAAAACCAATGGTACGGTTCACTTTGTCAACGGTAATTTCTATTGTTCTTGTCAATGCACCCAACTCTCCTGCAAATACACGTTCTGCCATGACTTCACCTTGAGCTAGGGTTTCTAAAAGCACACAAGCACGATCTACTGCTTCATTCACAAATTCTGTGGCTAATCCTTTTTCAAAACGACTTGAAGACTCACTTCTTAAGTTCAAGCGACGTGACGTATGGCGAATCGAAACAGGATTAAAAAGTGCCCCTTCTACTACAACATTTTTTGTATTTGTCGTTACTTCTGAAAAATCTCCACCCATCACGCCACCAAGCGCAATAGGTTCCTTTCCATTCGTAATGACAATATCGTTCATTTTAAGTTGACGTTCTTGATTATCTAATGTGGTCATTGTTTCACCATCATGCGCTTGACGGACTACAATTTCATTAGAACCCATTTGATTTTGGTCAAACATATGCAGAGGTTGACCATATTCAAGTAACACATAATTAGAGATATCAACTACATTATTAATCGGACGAATGCCCGCTTTCATTAAACGAGATTGCATCCATTCCGGAGAAGGTGCAATTTTCACATTTTTAACGATACGCGCACTGTAATAAGGTACCTTGTCCTCATTTTCAATTTTTACTGTTAATTCATCATGTGCATCACCTGTCTCAGAAGCCACTTTCGTTTCAGGTTTACGCACAGTTTGATGATAGAGTGCACCTACTTCATATGCCGTGCCTATCATACTTAAAGCATCCGAGCGGTTAGGTGTTAAATCAAATTCCATCAATTGATCGTCTAAATACAATGCTTTCAACGCATCTGTTCCCGGTTCAATCTGAGAACTAAAATTATAAATTCCTTCTTCAAATGCCTTAGGTACTACATTACTTGCTAACCCAATTTCTTGTAATGAACAAATCATTCCTTCTGAAACTTGACCACGCAATTTAGCACGTTTAATTTTAATGCCTCCTGGTAGACGGCCGCCTACTTTAGCAACAATTACGGTCTGACCCGCATCTACATTGGGTGCACCACAGACAATTTGAGTAGGTTCACTCTCACCAATATTCACTTGGCAAATGTTTAATTTATCTGCGTCTGGATGTTTTTCAATTGATTCCACATAACCGACAACTAAGTTTTTAATATCCGCAGTGAAATCTACAATATCATCAACTTCTATGCCTGTGCGTGTGATGCGTTCAGCTAAAGCTTCAATTGACACATCGATATCTACATAAGATTCTAACCATTCTTTTGAAATTAACATGTTGTTTCACCTCTATCTTCCACTGCTTTAAATTGTTCTAAGAAACGGACGTCATTCGTATAAAAATGACGAATATCTTCAATACCGTATTTCAACATCGCGATACGATCAGGACCCATACCAAATGCAAATCCTGAGTATCGTTGAGCGTCAAATCCAGCCATTTCCAATACATTTGGATGAACCATACCTGCACCTAAAATTTCAATCCATCCTGTATGTTTACAAACGTTACAACCTTTTCCTTTACATTTAAAACAAGAAACATCTACCTCTACAGAAGGTTCTGTAAACGGAAAATAACTTGGGCGTAAACGGATTTCGCGATCAGCACCAAATAGTGATTTTGCTAATAACTCTAAAGTCCCTTTCAAGTCACTCATTTTAATATTTTCATCGACAACCAGTCCTTCAATCTGTGTAAACTGATGACTGTGTGTAGCGTCATCTGAATCACGACGATACACTTTACCTGGACAAATAATTTTCACAGGTCCTTCACCGTTACGTTTTTCCATTGTACGCGCTTGGACAGGTGATGTGTGAGTACGCATTAATATTTCTTCTGTAATGTAGAAACTATCTTGCATGTCTCTTGCCGGATGAGATTTAGGAAGATTTAATGCCTCAAAATTGTAGTAATCCTGTTCAACTTCATAACCTGTCACAATTTCATAACCTAACCCTAAAAATAAATCTTCTATCTCTTCAATTGTTCGTGTGAGCGGATGTTTTGCACCATTCGCAATTTTACGACTTGGCAATGTGACATCAATAGATTCTTCCGCTAATTGTTGATTTAAACTTTCTTCTTCTAATGCAACTTGTTTTTCTTCAATCGCCATCGTAATCGCTTGACGAACTTCATTCACTTTTTGACCATAAGCTGGTTTTTCTTCTTTAGGTAAGTCTTTCATATTTTTCATGAGGCCGGTCACTTGACCTTTTTTACCTAAATATTTTACTTTCACATCTTGTAATGCTTTTTCACTATCTACCTGTTGAATGGCTTCAAGTGCTTCAGTTTTAATTTGCACCATTTCATCTGTATGTGACATGTTTATCCTCCTTAAAAATAAAAAAACTCCGCCCTTGACTTGGGACGAAGCTTTTCCGTGGTACCACCCAGTTTTATGTAGAATTCACTACATACACTCTGAATTTATGTTGATAACGAGTCATAAACCCGACTTAAATCTCTTTAAGTAGCTAAAAAGGTGAAAAAAACGCTACACAATAGAGGTGACTCTCAGTTATTGTCTACCTTCCCTTGACTATTGTATCGTATCGTTTCTGTCTTTTTATTGGCATTCTTATTTATCTTAATACGTTAATTATATACATGAGTAAAATGAGGGTCAACCCTTTAAATGAAACATTAAAATGCCTGCTGCAATGGCGACATTTAAACTTTCCGCTTTTCCATATATGGGGATAGTAATATTTTGAGTTGTCGTTTGTAAAATTTCAGCTGAAATTCCTTCCCCTTCATTACCTAACACTAAAGCAAATGAAGACTGCCTTTTTTCAACCTCATGATAGTTTACGGCTTGATTTAAAGCAGTTCCATAAACAGGGCCTTCAAATTGTTGAATGAAATGAATGATATTTTCTTCTACAATGATAGGTATATGGAAAACACTTCCCTGACTTGCACGTAAAACTTTATCAGAAAAAGCATCCGCTGTCCCTTTGGTCATCACGACAGCATCAAGCCCAGCCGCATCGGCCGTGCGAATTAACGTACCGACATTTCCCGGATCTTGAACGCGATCTAAAATCAACACTTGCTTCAAAGAGGATGATTCAATCTGAGGTTTTTGAATAATTGCAAAAATACCTTGGGGGGTTACGGTTCCTGCTAAAGATTCAGCGAGTTTCATATTAATTTCATAAACTTGTTCAGCAGCGGCTAATAACTTAGCATCGACGCGTTGCACATCAAATACAAATAATTGTTCTATTTTTAATCCACTTTGATACGCTTCTTCAATAAGATGAAACCCTTCTAAAACAGCTTTATTTTGTTTGTCACGTTCTCGTTTCTTTTTTAATTTTAAAAATTGTTTTACTTTTGCATTTTGACTGGACGTAATCTGTTCCATATTTAAACCTCAACTCTTTTTTTCAATTTAAAATTATTTTAACACAGTCCCTTCAGTTCTTCATGAGAACATACGTCTCTTATATCAATCGCAACTTCCCAATAAGGAGTAAGACAATAATAAATTGCTCAACTCCTTTTTTGTTGTGAGAGTATAAATTCTTGAACGTTGTTGGTTATTTTAATACTACTTAAATCACTAAAATTGAGTCGTAAAATAGATTTTATAACGCTTGTGAATATAATAGCGTATTTGATTAGTTCCTAAGCCGAGACTTCTGAGGCGTCTAGCCGAAACTGAAAATCCATTTTAAGATTTTTCAATTACTGCAATAAAATTAGTGGCAGTAGCTGACTGGATTGCGTATGCGCCAAGCTTCACGCAACTTAAAATAAAGACCACCTATTCACGCATGTTCATAGGTGTACTGAAGACGTAACTCATTACATTCCTAACGTCTTCATGCACCGGCAGGCATTACTACGAAATCAAATAGATTTCTGTAATGCTCCCAGAAAAGCGAGGCTTTATGGAACAATCAAATACATGAAATTATTTATACATCAGTCCGATTTATTATAGAACCCAAAATTAACGGCTAGTGAACAACTCACTAACCGTTAAAAGTATAGATTCCAAACTAAAAAATCGCTTTGACTTCAAAAGCCAAAGCGAAACAAATGCGAATCAATTATTTTGAAACGACTTCTTCACCTTTGTATGAACCACAGCTTGGGCATACGCGGTGTGATAATTTTAATTCACCACAGTTAGGGCATTCTTGCATACCTGGTACTGCTAATTTAAAATGTGTACGGCGTTTGTTTTTTCTCGTTTTAGAAGTTCTTCTTTTTGGTACTGCCATGATTAATCCTCCCTTTTATTCATTACATATGACGCATTGATTCTAGCGTGCGCGATCACTATCATCATAGAACTGTTGTAATTTTTGAAGCCTTGGATCGACTTTCTTATGCGACTCATCTTGTGAAGGGTCGTTATCCAAAATTTGTGTTTCGTCAACAACTTCCCAACCTTGACCCCCTGTTAGCATTTCATCGCTATCCTCAGCAATGACACGCATAGGTTTTTCTAACATCACAATTTCTTCTGCGATTGCACGAAGATTGATGATGCCATCCGTCGCAAGATGATAATGTTCATCGTCCTCATCTTCGTATAAACCATCTAAATCAAACACTTCCACCGATGTCGTATCTAAAGGAACCTCAACGGGCTTTAAAGTACGAGCACAAGCCATCGTATATGTTCCTGTTAAATGTACGTTTGCAACGACTTCATTTGATTTTACGTTTAGTTCACCCTCAATGTGAATCGGAGACAAATCTAAAAGATCTAATGCTCCAACTAAATCGTTAAATTCAACAGTTTGATTAAATTTAAAAGGTTGTCCTTGGTATTTTCTTAATTGTGTTATTGACCATTTCATATGGCTTCACCTCTAACAAGCACAAAATTTATTTTAACTTTTGACGTGAAAGTTGTCAAGATTTTTTCTTAACATCTTTACTTCTGTTACAATACTCATAATGAGACACGAAAGGAAAGAACGCAAATGAAAAGTGTTGCGCTTATTACAGAGTATAATCCCTTTCATAATGGGCATTTATATCACGTTCAACAATCTAAGTATAACACAGATGCTGATGTTGTGATTGCGATTATGAGTGGACAATTTATGATGCGCGGAATGCCCGCAATGTATTCCAAATTCATACGTACACAAATGGCTTTGACCGGCGTAGATTTGGTCGTAGAGTTACCGTTATTAGGCTGTTTATCTTCGAGCGACCGTTTTGCTGAAATGGGAGTTAAAGTCGCAAATTATTTAGAAGCAGATACGTTATCCTTTGGCAGTGAATCAGGCAACCTCCATGAACTCCAAAAAGTCTGTTCACAATTAATCGCGCTCGAACAAGATAGTCATTTTCAGACGCAATTAAAAGAAGGTAAACATTATGCAAGAATCATAGGTGAAAAGATGCGTCACCCGCTTCTAAATTCGCCCAACAACATTTTAGCCCTATCTTATTTAAAACAATTGCATTTACAACGTAGTCCCATTCAACCCATTACAATTCCAAGAATCGAGACGCAACATCATCAACATGAACTTACACATGAGACTTTAGGTAGTGGTTCCGCGATACGTAAAGATATTCTATCCAACGGTGCACAGTGGCAACATTGTGTTCCATCTGACAATATAAATTTATTTCACAATCCATTCAACGACTATACAACATTATTTCAAATGATTAAATTATCTATTCTACAACAAGATGTTCAATCGCTCGCCTCTATTTATACGATGAGCGAAGGCTTTGAACATCGTTTAAAACGCACGATACACCAAGCTAATGACTATGATACATTGCTTAAATTATTAAAAACGAAGCGCTACACTCATACACACATCCAAAGGGTTTTAATGAACGTTCTTCTTCATTTTACTTACAATGACGTCAATACAGATGTCAAAGCAGTTAGAATCTTAGGAATGAATGTAAAAGGACAAGCTTATTTAAAACAAGTGAAACAGCGTCATCCCGATAAAAAATTTATTACAAACGTCAATAAAGTGACAGCAGACTATTTTAAAAACGAAATTAAAGCAACGCATATTTATAATCTATTGACAGGAGAACAAAAAACAGACTTCAACACACCTGTCATTATCCACAACAATTCAGTTGTTTAGAAAAGTTGCTTCTTTGATTAAAATACAGCCTTTGAATTCTCGAATATACACAAAAAGGGGAGTTGGAAATAAAGATTACCAATAATTAGAAAGCCATCAAAATTTATCTGAGAATAAATTTTGATGGCTATTTTGATACAACTTAATTCAATAAAATTGAGTTGATAAAGTTTATAACTTTAGGGTTGGGAATAATTATAGCAAATTTGATTGTTTCCTAAGTTGAGACTTCTGAGGCATCTAGCCGAAACCGAAAATCCATTTTAAGATTGAGATAGTCTCAATCTTAAACTATGGATCACCTATTCACCCATGTTCATAGGTGTACTGAATACGTAACTCATTTCATTCGTAACGTATTCATGCAGTGGTGAGGCGCCTAGAAAAGCGAGGCTTTTTGGAACAATCAAATGCATGAAATCAATTATGTCCCAGCCCCATTTCTCTATTCATTCTCAATTTTAAATTTCTTCAATAGTGCTTCTTCAACGGGTTTGGGCACAAATTCTGAAATATCCGCATCATATTGTGCAACCTCTTTCACAACACTTGAACTGATAAACGAATAGTCTGTGGATGTCATCATATACAACGTTTCAACATTCGGATTCAGTTTCCGATTCATCGAAGTCAGGCGAAGCTCATATTCAAAATCACTCACCGCACGCAACCCACGTATAATAGTTGTTGCGCCAATTTTTTCACAAAAGTCCACTAATAATCCCCCATAAGAATGTACGTAGACATTGTCTAGATGCGCAACTGATGCTTCAATAAGGGCAATACGTTCAGACGTTGTAAATGTCCCTTTTTTGCTACTATTGCGCAATACACAAATATGCAATTCTTCAAATCTTTCAGCACTTCGCTCAATGATATCAATATGTCCATATGTAATAGGATCAAAACTCCCTGGTATGACCGCTTTTGTATTAGCCATGACTTTCTCCTTTTTCTAATAAACATGTATCAGTTAAACCATAATGATAACGTTTAATTTCTTTAAACCCTTGTAAATTGATTGATTCACGATGACTAAACTCACACACGATAATACCATTATTTTTTAATAAATCAAATTCGTGTATACGTGCTAATGCTTGATCAATTAACCCTTTATTGTAAGGAGGGTCTAAAAATATGATGTCAAACTGAATGTCTCTTTTACTCAACGCTTTTAGTGCGCGATCCGCATTGTTTTTATAAACTTCCACTTGATTTTCTAAGCCTAGCTTCTTAATATTTTGGCGAATGACTTTAACCGCTCCAATATTTTGATCGACAAAAATCACTTTTTCCATTCCACGCGAGAGCGCCTCAATCCCTAAGCCGCCACTTCCAGCAAACAAATCCAGTCCAATACCTTGTACTTCATGTAAACTATTAAAAATACCCTCTTTCACTTTATCCATCGTCGGTCTTGTGTTACGCCCCTCGAGCGTTTCTAATAGTTTACTTTTATGTTTCCCTGCAATGACGCGCATATACTTACACTTCCAATCTTATTTCATTTTTAATATAATCTGCATGAAGGAGGAACACTATGAAACAATCATTTATTGTGCTCGGCCACGGTCTTACAGATTTGTATGAATTTAAAACACTTATCGAATATAATCATCAAAGAATTGAACGATTAGTTTTTTTCCACACCCCAAAGTCTCAAGAAAAACGCTCGTCAGTGGCCTTAATCATGAAACCCACTGAAGGAAGGTACTTCCAAGGCATTTATATTATGTTAGATGCTCTACGTTATCCTTACCCAGAGTCCAATCGCAAATATGAACTTATCCAGTCTTTTGCAGAACCTTACCAAATAGAAATGGTCGGCGTAGATGTCCACGCCCCTGATGAATATCCAGAGTTAGAACTCTATTTTAATTATTTAAAGAGCGTGTTAAGACTGCAACACTGGCTTCCCCCACTAGAATAGTTAAAACTCATATTTTTCTTTTTCATAAACTTTTTTGATAGTTTTGTATGGGGAGCCGACGATATTCGTCACATATTTAAGTTTCATTAGTTTTTGGACTGTTTGATCTACTTGTTCTTGATCAACATACATGGCCACATATTTGTGTGATTTACTCACGGCTACAATATGACCGTATTTACGAATATGACGTTCATGCTTCATATTTTTTAAGTAAATAATTAATTTTTCTCGTTGTACGATTTCCATTTTTTCACCTCGCACTTTCACGTTTATATCGTACCATGTAAAACTTTAAAACGAAAAGGTAAAATTTTTCATGAAGTAGGTGTATACTATGTCAAACTTTATAACAAAATTTGGAAGCGCGTCACAAAAACGATTTAATTGTAAATTATTCCACATTAAAACACAAACGAGAGACCAACATCCTTATTTTCAAAAGCCCTCTCCATATATACTCAGTCATCGTGGCGGCGCGTTTGAACGCCCTGAACATACAATCCTCGCCTTTGACCATAGTGCAAAACTTGGTTTGACAGGTTTTGAAATTGATATCCGTTTGTCAAAAGACCGACATATTATTGTATTTCACGATGCCGATGTTGATCGCACCACAAATGGTTCTGGGCGTGTGGCACAACACACTTTAGAAGAGTTAAAGCGATTAGATGCTGGTTTTCACTTTAAAGACATTAATGGTAAATTTCCTTACCGCGGACATTCAAAAGCTAAAATTGTCACGTTAGACGAATTACTCACACGTTATCCTAACCAATTGATTAATATCGATATTAAAGATCATCCCCATACACCTGAAAGTGAGATTGCCGCAGAAAGGTTATATCAAACGATTATTAAGCATCAAGCCCAACAACGCGTGCTCGTAACGAGCTTTCATAAAGCACAAATCGCGCGCTTCAACCAACTTCAAACAAATGAAATCGCGACGGGCGCTAGTCAATCTGAAGTGACAGAAGGACTTTTAAAGTTTTACATCGGACTGCCTCATTTATATGAAGGTCAAGCGTTGACGTTTCAAATGCCTTTATCGCATAAGGGCATCTCACTCACATCTTCACGTTTAATTCGCTGGTTGAATTCCCGTCATATTGTTCCAGGCTATTACGGGGTCAATAGTATTGATTTAATGGTTGATCTCGTTGAAAAAGGCGTGCATACCATCGTGACAGACCGCCCGACATTAGCCCAACAATTTTTATCCAGAAAATTATCTAAAAATTAGATTTAGACTAAGGGCGATGCTAACGTGTTGCGCTTTATGATTATTTTATACTTTTCCACACAAGACCCTACGATGCGTATGACTTAATTGAAATAATGCTAAAATAAGTCATTTATCTCTATAAAATTTGACTTTAAAATAAACATTCCATAGAAAAAATGAAACCCCGCTAAGTCTTTACTTAGTGGGGTTTACATTGACATGCATCTCCAGTAGCACAACCGTGCGCCAATTTATCGAACAATGGCGTTCCTGCTTCAACTTTTACATGTTCGGAGATACTCGTAGCAATCACAGTCACCACTTCATCTATAAGGCGTTGAAGTTCAGTTTCTGCTTGCTTAAACGCAACAACACTCGGATGCATTTCATAATTTCTTTTAGCACGTCTTGTAGCGAGCATCACTTGCTGATAATCTGGATGATAACGACCAAATCTTTGGACTTCATTATATTTTATACGTTCTTTTAAAAAGGCTTGATACAGCTGTTGGGCTTTTATATCACTCTGAAGCGTCTGTTTTGTTTTCTTATAGTTCTCACTTTCTTCTGACGCTCGTATCATATCTCCTAAATGATCTGTTTGATCTAAAATATTCATAAGGGATTCATTAAACACTTTGATCTTCCTCCTCTAGAAAGATGAGAATGAAATATTGACGATCAATTTCTCCTCCCATTTTCGAATACTTCTCATTAAGCATACGCGAACGGTGAGCATCTGAGTTCATCCAACTATGCGTTAATGTCAGGACATCATTAAAATTATAGGCGACGTTTTGAGAAACACTTTGATAACTTAAATCCGTTTGATCGAGGACATCTATTAAACTGGATTCTGTAAACGTATGGTTGCCGCTTGCAAGTGTATTAAATAAATTAACGTTCGCCACACTTTCTAGTTTCCCTTCAACTTGTAATGGGCGACGATGATAGAGCTTTCTCATTTCATTCGTTAACTCATATAAAGTTAAACGTTGATTAACGTCTTGATCAGGATTTTTATGTGCTTCTTTTTGGTCAACCTCATCTTCACTAAGAAGCTCAGGCTGATTTTGAGTATAAGGATTTATAACGACTAACGCTTCTTTATCTAAAAATCTCAATCCAATGACACGGTTCGATTGTTGATCAATGAACACTTGTGCATAAATATCCCCAAAAGGTATTAAGGCTTGCGTTTTAATATCTTCATCAGACAATTCATAATGGTAGTGTTTTCCATTAAATTTAAATTGAGGCTCAGTATTAATTGAAAAGGAATTATAAATCTTATCAGCTCTAGAATTAATCTCTATAGGGCCTGTTTTCCCTTTTGCCCCTTCTCCTGTCACATAGACAGATTTCACTTTTTGACCTTTTACAGTGACAATTAAATACATGTTATCACGATGATAAATATAGTTTTCAAAATCTTTTTCATAACTATATCTTCGGTCTGCTTGACCATATTTTCGAGTCACCGTTTCGATAGATTGACCCACTAAGGTGCCTACACCTTTAGTTAATTTTTGGTTCCCCCCTTCATTGGGGTTTGTTTTCGGAGGTGACGTGCGGTTCACACGCTCATTCGAATGATTTGGATTCTCTAAAACATCGAATTCAAGTTTGGGGGAGTAGAACAAATAAATTAATAACCCAACTAATAAAATAATCCCCACCACTTTAATAATGATACTTTTCATAGGCACCTCCTTAAATAAGACATTTTACAATATTTTCGCACTTTTTGTGTGAAAATTAAAGAAATTAAAATAAAAAAAGAGTTGTAACAGGGTCTCTTATCAAAGAATGTTACAACTCAACACTATTATAATCCAAAAGTTGCTTTAATTAATGATGTTGTTTCGCCACCAGGATATAACACGTACAATAAAATATAAACCGCTACGCCTGTAATCGCTGTAAAAAACCATACCACAGAAGCTGGAGGTCCTACTTTACGGTGAACATGATATTTGTCTTTCAAACCAGTAATGATTTGGATTAAACCAAGCACAGCCCCCACTGTTGCTAAAGTAATGTGACAGAATAGAAAAATTGTATAATAAATTTTAATGGAGTCTGGTCCACCAAACGCAGTATTTCCAATGAAGATGGTACGACTCGCATAAATCGTAAAGAATATTACGGCGAAAATAGCCGCTAATAACATTACTTTTTTATGTTTTTCTATTTCTTTTTTCCAAATCAATCTCCATCCAATGGCAACAAATATTGCGCTGATGACAATACACATTGTACTAATCGTTGGTAAAATTGGTAAGCTCATTTTTAAACCCTCACTCGTATTTGTTTAAATCATATTGATTAAAGTTATAATAACCACAAGTGCGAAAAAGACAACAAGATAATTCAATGAATAAATAAACATTTTAGTTGCCCATTTCGACTCATTTGATGTTGATTTGAAACTTGTAAACCATAAATATAACCATCCAAGATTTAAAAGCGTCGCTAAAACGATAAAAATATTTCCTAAAGCATGCATTAAAAATGGTAAAGGTAACAATGCAATTAACCATAACAACATACCGACTCTCGTACGTTTAAAACCACTCACAGAAGGTAACATTGGAATATTTGCCATTGCATATTCATCTTTACGTTTAATCGCTAGCGCATAAAAATGAATAGGTTGCCAACAAAATACAACAAAAAATAATGCCCAAGCTAATAGAGACAAATGGCCATCAATGGCTGCCCAACCAATTAAAGGTGGTACTGCTCCAGGAAAACTTCCGACGACCGTGTTCCAAGTTGTATGACGTTTAGACCAAATAGAATAGAAAGAAACGTAGCCAATTACTCCTGCTAAACCAATCACACCTGCAGGTATATTTAGGATGAATAAAAGTATTTCACCAATGATAATCATACCTAAACTTAATATTAAAAGATGACGATTTGAAATCCGATCATTAACTGTAGGACGGTTTTGTTTGCTCGGCATCACACGGTCAATATCTTGGTCGTAATAATTATTAAGTGCACACGCACCTCCCATAACCAAAGTGGATCCTAACATCATCGTAAAAATTTGTGGTATCGATCCTAAAAACGAATGATGCGTAAACACGATGGCTAGCCATGCACCAGCAAAGGCAGGTATCAGGTTACCTTGAACAAGGCCTAACTTGACAATCTGCTTTAATTCTTGAAAAGTAACACGTCCATGAGTTCGAACGGCTAACTCGGATTTAGACATCATGCCCCCCCCTTAAAAATTTCATATAATACAATGATATATTAAAGTGAAATACTTTACTAGGTAAATTCTAAAAAAAATGTGACACTTTAACGACATTCATTGAAAGTCACCATTAAGTCACATACATATGTTCTTTTTTTGCTATAATATAGCTAAATGTAAAATTACGATACTTTTACAACATTATTTTGAATAACGGGGTGTTGAACAGTGTTTAAAAAGCGAAACCTAAAGTGGTTATCGGTACTTGCCACTTTAATTATGGTATGGGTTCAGCTTGGTGGTGCACTCGTTACAAAAACCGGTTCTGCTGATGGTTGCGGGACGGATTGGCCATTATGTCACGGTGCCTTATTACCTAAAAACCTCCCGATTGAAACGATTATTGAGTTGAGTCATCGTGCAGTTTCTGGACTCTCTTTACTCGTTGTACTTTGGCTTGTGATTACATCTTGGAAGCATATCGGGCATATAAAAGAAGTCAAGCCACTATGTAGTATTAGCGTTGGATTCTTATTACTACAAGCATTGATCGGGGCAGCCGCAGTTATGTGGCAACAAAATGACTATATACTCGCATTACATTTTGGGATTTCATTAATCAGTTTCTCATCTGTATTTGTACTCACATTGATTATTTTTGATTTAGACCAAAAATATGAAGCAAATATTGTACATATTCGAAAGCCACTTCAACTTCTAACTTGGATAATGGCTGGTATTATTTATGTCGCAATCTATACAGGTGCCCTTGTACGTCATACAGAGTCAAGTTTAGCTTATGGTGCATGGCCGTTACCGTTTAATGATTTAATGCCACATGATATGCACGATTGGGTACAACTTTCACATCGTATTTTAGCTTTTATTGCATTTATCACAGTCATGATTGTTTATATTCATGCCATTAAAAACTATCCAAACATTCGTACGATACGATACGGTTATACGGCAAGTTTTATACTCATCATTCTACAAGTCGTCACAGGTGCTTTATCAGTGATTACAAATGTAAACTTAATCATTGCCTTGCTTCATGCATTATTTATTACGCTTCTATTTGGCATGATTAGTTATTTCTTACTTCTTATTTTACGATCGAATCGTGGAGAGCAGTAATCTATATCTCATACGCAATAAGGGCGGGGACCTGAGTCCTCGCCCTTATTTTAGTTATTCAACTTGTTCAATTTCGATTAATAAGTCCCCTGTTTCAATTCCCTCATTAGGTGAAACATGTACTTTCTTAACGGTTCCTTTAAAAGGCGCTTGTATTGTCGTTTCCATTTTCATTGCTTCAGTAATAATGAGTGACTGGTTAGCTTCTACTGCATCACCTTCACTGACATTCACTTGCAAAACGGTACCTGGCATTTGCGCACCAATATGTGTTGGGTTAGACTTATCTGCTTTTGGTTTTGCTAAATGTGAAGCTTGTACGTTCTCGTCTTTAATTTGAACACGTCGCGCTTGACCATTCATATCAAAGAAGATGGTACACATGCCATTTTCATCAGGTTTCGTTATCGTTTTAAGTGTAATGATTAAAATTTTACCTTTATCGATTTCGATTTCAACCGTTTCATTATCACGCATACCAAAGAAAAATGTTGGCGTATCTAAAATTGAAACATCTCCAAACTTTTCATAAGTTTGAACATATTGTTCATATACTTTTGGATATAACGCATAGCTAATTAAATCTTCATCAGTGACTTTATCTTGTTGTTTTTGTTGCAATTCTTCTCTTAGTGCCTCAAAGTCGACAGGTTCAAGATATTCACCAGGACGTTTCGTGAGTGATTTTTGACCTTTTAATACCGCTTGTTGTAACTCTTTATTGAAACCGTTGACCGGTTGTCCGATTTCACCTTTAAAGAAAGAAACAACGGATTCTGGAAAATCAAGTTTATGTCCATCACGAATGACTGCTTGTTCATCCAAATCGTTTTGCACCATATATAATGCCATATCTCCTACAACTTTTGAGGATGGTGTTACTTTTACAATATCACCAAATAAGAAGTTCACGCGACGATACATTTTCTTAACTTCACCAAAACGCTCACCTAGTCCTAAACTTTTCGCTTGTTGACGCAAGTTTGAATATTGTCCACCCGGCATTTCGTGTTGGTATATTTCTGTATGCGGTGATTTCATATCACTTTCAAAATCACTATAGTAAGCACGTGTCGCATCCCAATATTGTGAAAGTGTTTCATGACCATCAATATCCATACGCAAATCTCTTTCGAATCCATCTAAAGTGTAATAAAGAGAGTTACTACTTGGTTGACTTGTCAAACCAGACATCGCCGCCACAGCAGTATCTACAATATCCACGCCTGCATCTATCGCTTGTTTATAAATAATGATGCCGTTACCACTCGTATCATGCGTGTGTAGGTGGATCGGTAAATCAACAGCTGCTTTTAGCTCACCTATTAACTCATAGGCTGCGCGAGGTTTCAATAATCCCGCCATATCTTTAATAGCTAACATATGGAATCCTTCTCGTTCCAGTGTCTTCGCTAATTTTACGTAGTAATCAAGCGTATAAATGTTAGAGCGTTCCGGATTTAAGATATCACCCGTG
This sequence comes from Staphylococcus sp. 11511212, assembly GCF_011394755.1. Classification (NCBI taxonomy): domain Bacteria; kingdom Bacillati; phylum Bacillota; class Bacilli; order Caryophanales; family Staphylococcaceae; genus Staphylococcus; species Staphylococcus sp. 11511212. Next base: position 688,815 of record NZ_JAANBQ010000003.1, read on the forward strand.
TAACAAATCGTACCTTCTGAAATCTTTCCGGCTTCTTGAACCGCTTCATTGGCGACTTTCATTTGCTCTACCCAGTTTAACGAATCAAAAATACGGAAAACATCTACGCCTGCTTCAGCACTTTGTTTCACAAATTTTTGAATGACATTGTCCGGATAGTTTTTATATCCGACTGCGTTAGACGCTCTTAGCAACATTTGAAAGAGAACGTTCGGAATCGCTTCACGTAAATCATGTAATCTTTGCCAAGGATTTTCCTTTAAAAAGTTAAAAGCAACATCAAATGTCGCGCCTCCCCATAATTCTAATGAGAAGTTATCTTGCATGACTTTCGCAGTTGCAGGTGCAATTTTAAGTAAGTCATGCGATCTTACGCGTGTGGCTAATAGGGACTGATGGGCATCACGGAATGTCGTATCTGTAATCAATACATCTTTCTGTTCTTTTACCCAGTTTGCGACAGCTTGTGGACCTTTTTCATCTAGTAATTGCTTGGTGCCTCTAAGGTCTGCTACCTCTTTTGCACTCACTTTTGCGATTTCTGCAGGTTCGAATGTCGGCTTTGGTCTTTTTTTGACATTAGGGAATCCATTGATCGTAACATTTCCAATGTATTCTAAAGTTTTAGTTCCTCTATCTCGCGATGGTTTAATCTTAAATAGTTCAGGAGCATTTTCAAGAAATTTAGTTGTATAATCTCCAGAAGCAAATTTTTGGTGATTAATGACATTGCGTAAAAATGGAATATTTGTTTTTACACCTCTAATACGCATTTCTTGTAATGAACGTTCCATTTTTTCTCGAGCTTCTTTATAGCTGATCGCATGAGTAGAGACTTTTACAAGTAGCGAGTCATAATAAGGTGAAATTTCAGCACCTTGGAAAGCATCTCCCGCATCTAAACGAACCCCAAATCCACCACTTGAACGATAAGCGACAATTCGCCCTGTATCTGGCATAAAGTCTTGTGTTGGATCTTCAGTTGTAATTCGGCATTGAATCGCATAACCGAGTGTCTTAATTTCATTTTGCGCTGGCATACTGATGGCTTCTTCATGGAGTGATTCGCCTTCAGCAATGAGAATTTGAGTTTTAACAATATCTACACCTGTAATCATCTCAGTAATCGTATGTTCAACTTGGACACGAGGATTAACTTCAATGAAGTAAAACGCATCGCCTGAAACTAAAAATTCAACTGTCCCTGCATTGACATAGTTGATTTTTTTCATTAAATCTACTGCTGCTGCACAAATGCGCTCTCTAAGTTCATCAGATAAGGATACTGAAGGGGCCACTTCTACTACTTTTTGATGACGTCTTTGAACGGAACAATCTCTTTCATAAAGATGGATAATGTTCCCTTCTTCATCTCCAATAATTTGAACTTCTATATGTTTAGGGTTATCTATGAATTTTTCAATGTAAACTTCGCTATTGCCAAATGATTTTTCAGCTTCAGATTTTGCGCGAGTAAAGGCCTCTTCCAGTTCTGAAGCTTCGCGAACGATACGCATTCCTTTACCGCCACCCCCGCTCGTGGCTTTAATCATTAATGGATATCCTGCTTCCTCCGCAAAAGCTTGTGCAGCTTCAAATCCTTCAACAGGACCATCCGTACCTGGAATGACTGGTAAATCTGCTTTAATCGCAGTCGCACGTGCTTTAACTTTATCTCCAAACATATCGAGATGTTCTAAATGAGGCCCTATAAAGATAATCCCTTCTTCAGCACAACGTTTCGCAAATTGCATATTTTCACTTAAAAAACCATAACCTGGATGAATCGCATCAACATCTGCCTCTTTAGCAACTTTAATGATACGTTCAATATTTAAATAACTTTCAGCTGGTCCTAATTCTTCACCTACGAGATAAGATTCATCTGCTTTATATCTATGTAATGAGCCCATGTCTTCTTTAGAATAAATCGCAACCGTTTGAATGTTTAATTCTGTTGCTGCTCTAAAGATACGTATGGCAATTTCTCCGCGGTTTGAGACTAATAACTTACGAATGCGTTTCATATAGCCAACCTCCTAAAAAGTTCGAAAATTCTAAAAATATACGTCCAATTATATCAAATGACAATTGCAAAATAAAATATTAGCTTCTTTTTTATCATTCAATTACAAAATGACGCATTCAATTATTTATAAGTTTTAGTTATCATTATCAATAGAAAATAGTTATTACAATGATTATTTTAATCATTTAGATTTTAAATGTCAAAATAAAAACGAGAACATTGAATCCTATTACTCATTTAGATTCAAAGCTCTCGTGAAAGTCTACATAGATTGCTTTTTTCTCAAATAACGTTGTCGGGCTTGTTCGTATCTAATTTGTTTAGAAACAATCAATAAAAGGCCCATCGCGACACTCAGACTAAGCATGGAAGATCCACCAAAACTAATAAAAGGTAATGGCACCCCCGTTAATGGAATTAATCCAGAAATACCACCTAAATTGACAAAGGTTTGGAAACCGATGTAGCTCGCGATGCCTACACACACCAATTTGTAAAAATAAGATGATGTACGTGAGGCAAGTTCAAATGCACGATAGACAATAAAAAATAATAAACCGAGCACGATGAGCACACCCAATAATCCCAATTCTTCAGCTATAATCGCAAATATAAAGTCGGTATGGGGTTCAGGTAAATAGCCGAGTTTCATAATACTATTCCCTAATCCTCTACCAAAAAGCCCTCCATTCCCAATTGCTAAAAGGGAATTGGCTAAATGATAGCCGATACCATCTTCAAAATTAAATGGATTTTCTAACGCACTAAATCGTGCTGTTAGATATGTAGGCAAAATATTAATTCTAAACACAACAATAATGATAATGACAACGAAGAGACCTAACAAACTAAAAAAGCCAATTCTCAAAAAATTCTTAACCCCAATTCCAGAATAAAGAATGATTGAAAAGAAAATCGCTGAAATTAAAAGCGTTTGCCCGACGTCTTTTTGAAGCAGTACAAGACCAATCATAAAACCGACGAATAAAATGGGCCATAAAATTGTTGTAGGATCTCTTTGAATTTGCGGTCTTTTGCGCTCAATGATATACGGCACATATAAAATAATCGCTATTTTTAAAAGCTCTGAAACTTGGAGGTTCATAAATCCTAATCTAATCCAACTTCGGGAACCGTTAATTTCAGAACCTATGACTAACGTTGCTAAAAGAAGTAACAAAATGATGCCCATCATTCCAACTTGAAACTTAGGCTTTTTTAAAACTTTAACGTTTAATAAATAAGCGATAAAAAATACGATGAGAAAACCTACAATGACATAGATTAATTGTCTCGTATAAAAATATGTACCTGACACAGGGACGCCACCTGTTAATGTTCCTCTCGTTGCAGCCACCATACTTGCGCTATATACCATTGTTAAACCAATAAAACAGAGTGCAAGATAAGTGATTAATAATGGAAAATCGATATATTTAGAGGATCTCAAAATATATCGAAGTAAATGTTTTATGTTATTCATATGTTATAATCATCCAATTCATCGCAGATACAAAGCGTCATTGCGATAAAATTCTAAGATGGAAAATTTATCGCAACTAAACTGTTGTAAACGCTTCGTGTAATTTTGATAACTCTTTTTCGAGACGTAACATTAATGCTTTTCCGTCTTCTTTATCGACGAGGCCGAGTTGTACTGCAAAATCAACTTCTTTTTGTAAGCCGTACATTTGTGTATCTAAAACTTCCTCATATAAAGGACATTGTGGCAATGTTAAGTTATCTATTTGTACTTTAATGAGCTGTAAAATTCTATCTGCATCTGCATGTAATTGTTCATATGCTGCATTACTGATGTTCGATTGCTTGCTCATGACAGAGTCCCCCCATAATTTTATCTTCATGTTAAAAGTTTATCTTAACCTTTTTTAAAAAGCAAGTGAATTTCATACGTCTCCTACTTAAGTGTGATAAAATAAATATAGATTATTTGAGGGAGTGCAATAAATATGATTCAAATTAAAGGGGCTGTAAAATTTCCAATTACTTTAGATAGTTCAACTTGGATTTTTGATGACCGCAAAGTTCGTATTGAAGATTTAAAACAAGGGGTCTTTGATGGAGAAAAACCTATTAAATTCGAAGACAACCGTGAATGGAATCGCGCAATTTTAGAAGGGCAAACGAATCCCCCAACATTGAATTCTGAAATTGAATATAAAAAGCGTGCGGTATTAGAAGGTTCATTTGCCATCAATATGACACCTTTCTTCAAAAATGCCGAACCACATGATCATGCATCTATCATACGTCTATCCAATGAAAACAACCATATTGATATTCCTTTCAATTTATTACCTTATTTATTCTTTCAATTCTCAAAAGAAGGTAAAAGATTATACAAAAATGACGCTGTAGATAGTTTTGTATATCAAAAAGAAACAGGAGTAGAGTATCCTTTCGAGTACGTTACGCATATCGAGGTGTTATAAATGCAAAAAGAAAAATGTATCATTTGCGACACGGAAGTTTTATTAGATGAGAATACAGTCATCGCTAAACGTTTGAAAAACAACCCTATTCAAACCTTTATGTGCGATGAATGTAAGAGTCGTTTAGATACACCCAAACAACGTCATAACCCCTCACATCTTCTCATCTGTGAAAGTAGAGCATGAATCTCATTAAATAGTTCCAAAGTGGGAACTGGGATAAAGAAAGTCTATCACAAATAAATAGCCCTCAAAATTTACCTTGGGATAAATTTTGAGGGCTATTTTTTATAAAACTAAAATAACTCGATTAGCTTCAATTAAATATACTTGGTGACGTAAATTTACGAATAAATTTCTCAAATTTGTTTGAAGCCTTTTGCAAGTGCTCTAGGTCTCAAATATAAATGAAAAAAAACATTTGTCATTTGAATCGTTAGTATATTAGGCCTCTTTTTTTGGAACTGGGAAGAGTCCATCATTAAATAAGTCCCAAATCTCTTTAGGCAGTTGATGGTGATCTTCTCTAGTAGCGTCAAATTGATTAATAATTTCATTTTCGCGGTTGTCTTTTATTTTAGAGACGAGCTGAGCATCTAATAACAAGCCTCTTCCTAAAGCGATTAAATCAGCACCTGCTTCAATACCTGAAAGTGCAGTTTCTCCAGAATAAACTGAACCTATACCTATTAACGGCATACGCCCATCCACCCATTTTTTCAAGAGCGTAATTCTTTTTTCTCCTTGATACTTACCTTCTCTTGTAGTGGATTGAACATCCATTAATGAAGCATGTAAATAATCTAAAGGATATTGTGTTAACATTTGAATTAATTCTTTAGTCAACTCCATAGTGATTCCAGGGGATTCCGCTTCCTCTGGGGAGAATCGATATCCTACGATGAAGTCTTTAGGTGCCAATGCTGTTTTCACATCGAGCACTTCCTCAACAACAGCCTTTGGATACGCCATTGGGTTTTGCCACTCATCATTTCTACGGTTGTAATAAGGTGAAACGAATTCATGTATAAGGTAATGGTTCGCACCATGAATTTCAATCCCATCAAAGCCTGCTTGAATGGCCAAGGCAGTCGCGTGGCCGTAATCTTTGATAGATTGTTCAACTTCCTCACGCGTCATAGCTCTTGAAGCATGTTTTTCGGGTTTACAATAACCATAATCTTCCACTTCACTTGGCGCTTTAACATCTCCATTTGGCACATATTCAGGTAAAGAACGTGCACCCCCATGATGGATTTGCATAATCGCTACTGCACCATTTTGTTTAATCGTATCTGCAAGACGTTTAAGTCCTTCTAAATCTGATTCTTTAGAAATTGACGGATGTCCAGGAAACGCTTTTCCTTCTATGTTAATGTAACTTGCTGCAGTAATCGCCATTCCGACATCTTTTGTTCTAGAACGGACAAATTCAATCTCTCTATCTGAAGCTGTACCATCCTCATTAGAAATTGTATGCGTTAAAGGCGCTAAAACAAACTTATTTTTCACCTTTTTACCATTGGGAAAAGTAAGACTTTCAAATAATGTATCATTGCGTTGAGACATTTTGAGACCTCCTTTAATATAACTCCAGTGTAATACAAATAGAATAACCGATAAATCAACTCGACTTGATGTATAGATTCACCACCCCTTTACTTATTGAAACCTAAAGAGTTATTGTCTTATGCATGCTCACATAATAAGAACGGTGAGAACCACTATTTTTATAGTCATCCTCACCGCTCATTTCTCATCTAAACATAATCTATTAAATTATTCATTCTCTTCCATCATTTGTTTCATACGTTTAGCTTCTTTTTCACGCTGACCCTTATTTAAAATTTTCTTTCTTAAACGTACATTTTCAGGTGTTACTTCGACTAACTCATCATCATTGATGAATTCTAAAGCTTCCTCTAATGTAAGGATACGTGGTTTTTTCATTGTTTCTGTTTGATCTTTAGTAGCAGATCGTACGTTAGTTTGATGTTTGACTTTCGTAATATTCACCGTTAAATCATTTTCACGGTTGTTTTGGCCGACAATCATACCTTCGTAAACTTCTGTTCCTGGCTCCATAAAGTTAATCCCACGATCTTCGAGACCTAATATTGCATATTCACTTGCACTACCTTGGTCCATCGATACGAGCACACCGTTACGGCGTCCACCAATACGTCCTTTGATACGTGGACGGAATTCATCAAATGTATGGTTAATAATGCCATATCCTCTTGTCATAGACATAAACTCAGTTGTATAACCAATTAACCCACGTGCAGGTACATTAAAAATTAATCGTGTTAGGCCATTATCTGTTGTCGTCATATCAACCATCTCGCCTTTACGTTGACCCAATGACTCTATCACAGATCCTGCATATTCTTCCGGCACTTCGGCTTGCACACGTTCGAAAGGTTCGTGCAGTTCGCCATCAATATCTTTTAAAATAACTTGAGGTTTAGAAACTTGTAATTCAAATCCTTCACGACGCATGTTTTCAATCAGAATGGACAAATGTAATTCTCCACGTCCAGCTACAGTCCAAGCATCAGGTGAATCTGTAGGTGTGACTTTTAAGGACACATCTGTTTCTAATTGATTGTCTAATCGTTCTTGAATTTGACGTGCAGTCACAAATTGACCTTCTCGTCCGGCAAATGGTGAATTATTTACTCTAAAAGTCATTTCTAATGTCGGTTCATCAATACGTAAGACTGGAAGTTTATCTTGATAATCTTGAGGTGTAATGGTTTCACCTACGTTGATATCTTCCATACCTGAAACTGCAATTAGATCACCTGCATAGGCTTCTTGGATTTCCTCACGTTTCAAACCAAAGTAACCAAATATTTTTGTCACTCGGAAATTTTTAACACTGCCATCTAGTTTTAAAAGTGATACACTTTCACCCACACGCATCGTTCCTCTGAAGACACGGCCAATACCAATACGGCCAACATAATCATTATAGTCTAATAATGCGGGCTGGAATTGTAGGGGTTCATCACGATTATCAATCGGTGCTGGAACATAATCTATAATCGTTTCATATAAGCATTGCATATTTTCATCTTGTTTGTCTGCATCAAGGCTCGCTGTACCACTGATTGCTGAGGCATAAACGACTGGGAATTCTAATTGTTCATCATTTGCATCTAACTCGATAAACAAGTCTAACACTTCATCTACGACCCCTTCAGGACGTGCTGAAGGCTTGTCGATTTTATTCACTACAACGACAGGTTTTAAATTTTGCTCTAAAGCTTTTTTCAATACGAAACGTGTTTGAGGCATTGTCCCTTCGTAGGCATCTACGACAAGGACAACCCCATCTACCATTTTCATGATACGTTCAACTTCGCCACCAAAATCGGCATGTCCAGGTGTATCTAATATATTAATTCTTGTACCTTTATAATCAACTGCAGTGTTTTTCGCTAAGATTGTAATCCCACGTTCTCTTTCTAAATCATTAGAATCCATTGCGCGTTCCGCCACATGTTCATTTTCACGAAAAATACCAGATTGTTTTAATAATTCATCAACCAAAGTTGTTTTACCATGGTCAACGTGAGCGATAATCGCAATATTACGAACATCTTCTCTAAATTTAGTCATACATTAATTTCCTTTCTTGAGTAAATTACCACTTTCTTTTACAACTCGTTTATTATATCATATAAATGAAATGACGACACAGTTAGGTGGAATAAAGATGCAAAAGTCTAAATTAATTTTTTTCATACTTGCACTTGTTGCAGTGTTCTTTTTAACAATGTTTAGCTTTGCAATCGCTGCAACGAATATTTTATGGATGTGTATTACCTTCCTTTTATTAATGGCCACTTTAGGTTATGGCTTTTCACTAAAAAAGAAATACCGCGAAAATGATTGGTTTTAGGATTAAAACAATTTTATAAACATAAAACGGGTTGAGTTCGGCACTCAACCCGTTTTATTTAGCTGACTGCCCACCTCGTCAACTTGAATACATTGAAAATATCATTCATTATTTATCACACACTAGCTTTCATAACATGAAAATATCAGAATTTTGAAGCCCCATATAGTAACAAGCGAGACTTCCACTTTTTATTTGAATCGTTGTTGGAGTTCTCTTAAAACATCTTGTTGCGGTTGTAAATAATGGGTCAATATTTCTTCATGAATCGCTGGGTTCCCGATTAACACTGTACTGTGTGTCGTAATAGATAAAGCCTCTCCTAAAAAGCTCGTCCCTTTTCCTCCAACTTCTTGTAAAATAATTAATCCACCTGCATAATCCCATGGATGTAAACGCGGTGTAATGTAAGCAGAAAGTAAACCAGTCGCCACATACACAATCTCTAAAGCGGCAGAACCATAAGCTCTCGCTGTTCTTGAATCTTGTATAATAGGTTGTAATATGGCGCCCATTTGAGGCTTAGTTAACCAATTAGGATTTAAACCTACAATACTTTCTTTCAAAGCGGTGGATTGTAATGATGGGAGAGATGTTTCGTTTTTATAAGCGCCTTTATTTGCTTTTGCATGATATAAAATATCTCTCATTACATCATAAACAAAACCTGCATACGCTTGTCCATCTTTGAATATTCCAATTGAAATAGCAAAATTTTGTTTCTGATGGATAAAATTTAATGTCCCATCAATAGGATCAATCACCCAAACTACGCCTTCCGTCGAATCAATGTCGTGACCATGACCTTCTTCTCCAATAATTTTATGATGAGGATATTGTGCTTGAATTTGATTAACAATAAATGTTTCTACAGATTTATCTACATTGGTCACTAAATCGTTGGGATTTGATTTAGCCTCTATTTCAAGATCTTCATTCATCCATTTACGAATATTATTTCCAGCTTCTAAAACTAAATTTTTAGCGAAATCATATAAATGCATCAGCATCACTCCTAGTTGTCTTACATTATACAATAAATCATTATATTATGAATGTTTTAGAAACTAAGTTATGCTATAAATAATCTAAAAAAACTGCAACTTAGGAGGAACAATAATGACAAAATATACGTTCAGTCCCAAAGACTTCAAAGTATTTCAAGTAGAAGGATTAGAGGCGCGTATGACGGCTTTAGATGAACATATCCGTCCACAATTTTATCAACTTAGCGATTATTTTACGGAGTATTTAAAAACAATGACAGGTGAAACGTTTTATGCTCATGTTGCAAAACATGCACGTCGCACGGTCAATCCTCCGAAAGATACTTGGGTCGCTTTTGCAACAAATCAACGGGGGTACAAAATGCAACCGCATTTTCAAATCGGTCTTTTTGAAGATCACTTATTTGTCATGTATGGCGTTATGCATGAAGATAAAAATAAAGCAGAAGACGTTAAAATTTTCGAAGACAAGCTAGACACTTTAATGCACTTACCTGAAGACTTTCAAATCTCATTAGATCACACGCAACCTGACAAGTCGAAAATTAGCCACTTATCACAAGAAGATGTATTAAAAGGGATTCAACGTGCGCAAAGCGTTAAAAAGGGTGAATTTTTCATCGCCCGAGCATTAAAACCAAATGCTAAAGAATTAAAAACAGATAAAGCTTTCATCGCCTTTTTAGAAGAAACTTTTGAACACTTATTAAAATTTTACAAATAAAATTGGAAAACTTCTTTTCCATGGTGAACTTAACTACTTAAAAAAACGCTATTTAGTCTTAACGAACCTTTTATCAAAGTTGGACTGAACAGAGCGTTTTTTTCTTTATAAATGGTCTCCTGACTAACAGTGATGACTTTTTCATCGTACGCTTCCACACTCCAGTTGTTTACTTTTAATAATGCCTCTTTATTTTGTAATACATTCTATCTATACCTAACCAAAAAAGACAAACTTTCCAAAGGTTAGGAAAGTTTGTCTCAAATTTAACAATGAAATATCAAATTATTAACGACGATCGTCTTTAAAATCATTGAAACGCTCTTTAGCCTCTGATCCTTTATCTTTTAAGTCACGTGGCTCATTGCGTAGATTTTGACGCTCATCACGGAAATCATGATCATTTTCGCGTACACCATTATTTTGACGATGCGTGTCATGATGTTCATTTGTATGATTTGTACGCGTTACATCATGATAGCCACGATTATGATCTACATCGTTAGTGTGACGTCCGTCTCTTTGAACGTCATGGTCTACTCGATGATGATCTTCATTCGTGTGACGGTAGCGCTCTTCATCATGATTACGACGAGGTTCTTGCGCATAACGCGCATCTGTGTGATGATTTTTTGGTTTACGTACAAGTAACATAATACCTGCAATTAACCATAAAATCGCAACAATTAAACTAGCGCTTAAGAATAAAGCAAGTAATGCTGCAACAATTAATAAAATACCTGCTAAGATACGTTTTTTAAATAAAAACGCTGCTATGAGTGCAAGAATTAACGGAATCCCCACAGTAAATAACATCGGGATAATATTTTGACTTTGCTCAGTCAATTGTGAAGGATCTTGACCTTGTTGTTGTAATTGCTGTTGAATTTCTTTGTTTTGTAATAACTTTGGAAGTTGAGAACCGAAACCAATGATTAATAACGCCCATAATGCATGGAGGACGATACCAATCCATGTTAAAACTTTCTCAACTGTACGTTTAAACGGTTTGTAATTCTGATGATTACCATAATGCGCGCGATCATTATTCATATTTTGCGCATGAGATGTTTCATAAGTATATTTATCTGCCATAATTCAATACCTCCTTACTGCTTTTATTACCCTATCTCACAAGTATAAACGCACAAATTATAAAAGTTTGCAAAATTCAAAGAGTAATCTATTATTTATAAGTTATAATATAGCTATTAAATTAAAGCGATGTATTGAATCAGTCCAGTTAATGACTTGCTTTAAACGCTTATTTGAATGACTTTACCAAAAAAGCAGCAATGTTCATTTATAAATGACATTACTGCTTTTTTGTAAATATTTATTGATTCCTATTTTCGTCTTCATGCGTACGTTCGTGTTGTACTTGTTTACGATAATCATAATTTTGACGACGTTGAGAGGAAGCACTCGGACGTAATTTTCGTTGCTCTTTTTCATGTGCTTTACGCGCTTTGCGTGCCTCTTTTTTCTCTGCTTTGATTTGTGCACGTTCTTCTTTACGTTGTTGTTTTAACGCTGCTTTGTCGTCATTTTGAAAATCGTCCATTTCATCAGTATTGCCTACCCCATTGGTTCTAGAATCAAAAGTATGCGTTGATTCTTGGTGACGGGATTCAGAACGTGTTTGATATGAAATTTCAGGCTCTTCTGGTTCACTGAAACTTTCTTCTTGAGGAGCTTCCGATGCTTTAGTTGTTTTGTGATGGTATTTTGCTGTACGTGAAAGTACTGGGCGTTCTGAATGCGTGTCATTGTCTTCATTTGACGTTGCATGATTTTGAGATGTTATTGTTCTATCGCTGTTATCTCGGCGTTCATCTGCAATTGAAGATGTGGGTTGTGCATATACCTTTTCCTCGTTATTCATACGTTCATGACCAAACTCTTTGTCACGATAATTTTCTTCATACGGAACATCATAATAACGTGCAGCCGGAATCACTTTGTCTTTACGTGCAAACATCATTATCGCAACGATGATAAAAAATAGAGGTACTAAAATAAAAAACAAAGGTACCGTTAAAATCGCAACAAGTAAAAAAAGTAGTCCTGACACAATACGGTGTTTCATTGAAATCAATGCAAGGAATGAAATCAATAGACATACTATTAAATAGACAATAAATGCCCAAACGCCATTTTGCATTGAGATGACAAATTGTGTCGCGGTTAAGTTGTTATTTGCTAAAAATGTTTGTATTGTTTGGTTATTTGCAATACCATTTTCGATATTTTGTATTGAATTTTCATTGCTAAATAATACCAATCCAAAAAACATGGCAATGATTGTCGTTAGAAGTAATAACGCCCAACTTAACCAACCCAGAATTTTTTCAGCAATGCGACTGACAGGTCTTGTCACCTGTTGGTACGCTTCATAAGCCATAATTTCACTCCTTATTGTACTTTGTAACCTATATTATATCTAAACTCTTCCAAAATAACTAGAATCATAACCCCATTTTGAAATTAAGGAATCTTTCATTATATTCGTTCAACACTTGAGGACCTAAATCTTTATAAACTTCAAGTCTACGTTGCTCTTCAGGTGTAGGATAGATTCTATGATCTTCTCGTGTTTCTTTTGGAAGCAGGGATTTTGCTGTCTTATTCGGTGTGCCATATTCTACCCACTCGGTATTTTGTTTATTCACTTTTGGATCTAGCATAAAATTAATAAACTTGTGTGCGCCTTCCACATTTTGAGAAGTTTTTGGAATGACCATATTATCAAACCATAAATTTGAACCTTCTTTTGGAACTTTATAATCAAAACGGTCGTCACTCGTGAATATAGGTGCTGCAGAGCCACTCCATAAAACAGCAACGCCAGCTTCATGCTGTTCTAACATCATGGAAACTTCATCTCCAACAACACCTTTTATGGAAGGAGCAAAAGATTTTAATTCAGTTTCCGCTTCTTGTAAATGTTTAGGGTTTGTATCATTCAAACTATACCCTAAACTATTCAGAGATAGTCCCATAATTTCTCGGGCACCATCGACAAATATAACATCATTTTTCAAGCGTGGATTTTTTAAATCTTGCCAACTATCAAATTTTATATCAGGATACTTCGTTTTATCATAAATAATTCCGACAGTTCCAAAAAAGTACGGCATAGAATACGTATTATGCGGATCAAATGGTTGATTCATAAAATGCGAATCTAAATGCTTCATATTGGGGATTTTCTCTTTATCAAGCGGTTTTAATAAATGGGCTTTTCGCATTTTCTCAATTGTATAATCACTTGGAAAAGCCACATCGTAACTCGTTCCCCCATTTCGAATTTTAGCTTCCATTGCTTCATTAGAGTCAAATGTTTCATAAATCACTTTAATGCCTGTTTCTTTTTCAAATTGTTGAATTAATTCAGAATCTATATATTCTCCCCAATTATAGACATACAATTTTTCTTGTTTCTTTTGACCCACGTCATGATTAATCCAATATCCGATTGCCAAAAAAAGTATGCCTGCTATAAGCGCGCCCCCTATTAATTGTATGAGTTGTTTCATAACGACATCCCCCTTTTATGCTCGACTGTACGTTTATGACGTTGTTTTAACCATTGATATAAAGCTAATCCAAGCATAATCAGGAGAAAGAGCAATGTTGAAATTGCATTAATTTCCATACTAATACCACGACGTGCCATTGAATAGACTTCGACAGATAATACACTAAATCCATTACCTGTCACGAAGAAACTGACTGTAAAGTCATCTAAGGAATACGTGAGTGCCATAAAAAAGCCCCCAATGATTCCTGGCATTAATTGCGGTATCACGATACGACTCAACACTTGAAAATCAGAGGCACCTAAATCACGCCCCGCATCTAAAATAGAATCGTTCATTTCGTATAATTTAGGCAAAATCACGATGACCACGATAGGAATACAAAACGCGATATGCGAAATTAGCACGGATGTAAATCCTAGTCCAAAGCCTGTGACATGACCAATGGCTGTAAACATGATTAAAAATGATGCACCGATAACAACATCTGATGAAACCATTAACACATTATTTAAAGTCAAAAAAGAAATTTTAAGGGATTGATTTCTAATTTGATATAACATGAATGCCCCAAACAAACCAATCAACGTCGAAATAGCCGCGGCGATAAGTGCAACTGCAATTGTGTTGAAAACAACTTCTAATAGAGGGGTGTTACCAAAAAGCGTCGCATAATGTTCTAATGTAAATCCTCCAAAGTGAACCATATTACCTTCACTATTAAAGGAATAAAACATGAGATAGAAAATGGGTAAATACAACACAACTAATAAACCAATCAAATAACTTTTACCTATCCATTTCATCGCGATGCACCTCCCTTATGTTTTGTACGTGTCAGTATAAGTAGAAGTGCCATGAACAACACGAGAAATAGTGCTATTGTTGAACCAATGCCATAATTTTGAATGACTAAAAATTGTTCTTCAATAGCTGTACCAATGTTTACCACTTTATTACCAGCGATTAAGCGCGTAATCATAAATAGCGATAAAGCCGGTATAAAAGTGACTTGTATGCCTGTCTTAATGCCTTCTTTGGATAAAGGTAAGAGTACTTTGCGCATCGTCGTGAACGTGTTAGCACCTAAATCTTGTGCTGCATAAAAAAGTTGATTGTTAATATCTTTCATACTGTTATAGATTGGCAATAACATAAACGGAATATAAATATACGCAGAAACAATAACGAACGCAGGCGCTGTAAATAATAATCCTTGTGAAGGCAAATGTAAGGCATTCAAAATACGATTGATAAGTCCATCTTGACTGAAAATACCGATAAATGCATAAGTCTTAAGAAGTAAATTCATCCAAGTCGGAATAATCATCACCAAAAGCCACGTTCCCGCATGCCGTGATTGTCGAATAAAATAGGCTGCCGGATAACTAATCAATAAACACACTAACGTTATGATAGCAGCATATAAAACAGACTCTGCAAACATGTACATATAACGCATAGTGAAAAACTGTTGATAGTTTTCAAAGGAAAAATGACCTTGTTGGTCTACAAAAGAAAAGTAACACAGCAAAATAACAGGAATTATAATAAATACAAGCATCCATAAAAAATAAGGGATAGCTAACCATCGACTAATATTTTTCATAATCTACGTCTCCATAACCTTCAATACGTCTATCAAATTCCTCTTCGGTTTCACCTGGAACCATGATATGAATCGCAACAGGATCAAAATATAACCCGACTTTATCATTAATTTCCGCATTTTTAGTAGATTGTATCGTCCATTGGTAACCTTGTTCATCAATACATGTAATTTCATAATGGACACCCCTAAACAAAGTTGAATGAACCGTCGCCTTGAATAACCCTTCTGAGGCATCAATTAACGAAATATCCTCAGGACGGATAATCACATCTACTTTCTTACCTGCTGGAATATCTTTATCGACGCAATCAAAATCTTGGCCATAAATATTGACCACATAGTCTTTCACCATACGCCCTTCGACTATATTAGATTCTCCGATAAAATCTGCAACATATCGGTTGACCGGCTCATCATAAATATCTAGTGGCGTTCCGAACTGCTCAATATTCCCTTCACGCATGACAAAGATATAGTCACTTAGCGCTAATGCTTCTTCTTGATCATGTGTAACAAACACAAACGTAATGCCTAATCTTGATTGCAATTCGCGTAACTCATACTGCATTTCGGTACGTAATTTTAGATCTAAAGCGGATAAAGACTCATCTAATAATAAAATTTCAGGTTCATTCACAATCGCACGCGCAATCGCAATTCGTTGTTTTTGTCCCCCACTTAAAGATTGAATGTCGCTTTCAACATACTGTTCTAATTTGACAAGTTTCAAAGCTTCATAGACTTTCGTACGGATAGATTCCTTATCCATTTTTTTCATTTTCAAACCAAAAGCCACATTTTCATAGACATTTAAATGAGGAAATAACGCATAATCTTGGAAGACTGTATTGACTTGACGTTTATTTGGGGGAAGATTATTTATTGTTTTACCTTGATAAACAATTTGTCCCTCATCCGCTTGTTCAAAGCCTGCAATCAATTTAAGTATCGTAGTTTTACCACATCCTGAAGTTCCTAAAATCGTGTAAAAGTGCCCTGTTTCGATATCTAAATCGATGCCCTTTAATATGGTTTTCCCTTGATATTTTTTGGTTACATTGTGAAAAGATAATAATGTAGTCAAAGTTTTTCCTCCTATAAATACGATGACGTAGCGACAATCATCACCCGTACTTCTGTATCTTTTTCATTTAAAAGTTGATGTTGTTTTGTCGCTTTAAAATAAAGCGCATCCCCAGTTCTCGCTTGATACTTTTCGTTTCCTAATTTCAGTGTGACACAGCCCTTCATACAATAGATAAACGTATCAGAGTAAGAAGGCTCAAACAATTTATAAGAAGATTTTGGCTTAAGTGTGAGCAATAAAGGTTCCATCTCAAATTCATTCGATGTCTTAACTGGCCACTGTAAAAAGTACCCTTTATCGTATTCATCATAAGTAAGTTGTTCTGCTTTGGGATAATGAATTTTATCGACTTGCTTTTCATCAAAAAATTCAGCCGGCGTTGTTCCTAATACTTCTAGTAAGTTTAAAAATGTTTCCATACTCGGTGAAGTTTTATCACTCTCAATTTGAGAAATATAGCCCTTAGATAAATCTGTGCGTTCTCCAAGCTCTTCTTGCGTTAAATTTTTAAGTTGCCTTAAATTTTTTAATTTCTGTCCTATGTTCATATATGTCTCCTAAAAAAAAGCTGCATTTTGTTTACTTTTACTAAACATAAAGTTTAATGCTTAATAAAAATACCAAAATACAGCTTAAATTACAATAGGCTATTTAATTGTCAGACAACGTTTTTTGATCAGGATAATTTTTTGCTTGTTGTACTACTTTATAGCTATCATAGCCACTTGTTTTTTTAAATTCTTCAAAAATATTTTTCTCGTCTGCTTTCCCTGGAACGACCTTTTTAAAAACTTGATAACGATTCATGACGACGTCTCGTTCAATGGAGGATTCGTAATAAGATTCGATTGCATTAAAAAATTCAATCACTTGAATTATCTCTTCTTGTGACCACTCAACATCGATAGGGTATGGGTACTCCATATTTGTCCCTCCTCTATTTGTTTATATCAAAATGAAGGGCGAAGACAATAATTCGTCCTCGCCCTTATAAAAACGATATCTTTATTTACACAATTACATTGTATGAATTGGTAAACCGATTGCTTTTTCAGCAGCTTCCATGCTCATTTCACCTAATGTTGGGTGAGCATGTACTGTTAATGCGATGTCTTCAGCATTCATTCCTGCTTCAATAGCAAGACCTAATTCTGAAATAACATCTGATGCACTTGTACCTACAACTTGAGCTCCGATTAATGTATTGTCTTCTTTAAGTGTGATTAACTTAACGAAACCAGTTGTATCATTTAATGATAATGCACGACCATTCGCTTGATACGGGAATTTAGAAGCTTTATATTCAATGCCTTCTTCTTTTGCTTGAGCTTCAGTGTAACCCACTTGTGCAAGTTCTGGTTCAGTGAAACATACTGCAGGCATACCGATGTAATCTACTTCGGCATTTTGACCTGAAATCGCTTCTGCAGCAATTTTTGCTTCGTAGCTTGCTTTATGTGCAAGTGGTAAACCAGGTACGATATCACCAATCGCATAGATAGTATCTACAGAAGAACGGCTTTGTTTGTCAACTTCGATTAAACCACGATCTGTAAGTTTAATACCTACTTCTTCAAGACCTAATTCGTCTGTATTCGGACGACGACCTACAGTTACTAATACGTAGTCAGCGTCGATTGTTTTCTCTTCGCCTTTAACTTCGTAAGTCACTTTTACGCCGTTTTCTGTTTCTTCAGCAGATTTTGCTAAAGCTTCAGTTTCGATTTTCATACCTTTAGCTTTCATTGCTTTTTTAACCGGTTGTGTCATTTGTTTTTCAAAACCGCCTAAAATATCTTTCGCACCTTCAAGAATAGTAACTTCTGTACCAAAGTTAGCATAAGCTGTACCAAGTTCAGAACCGATGTATCCGCCACCTACGACAACTAATTTCTTAGGTACTTCTTTAAGGTTTAAAGCACCAGTAGAGTCTAAGATACGTCCGCCAAATTTGAAGTTAGGAATTTCAATTGGACGAGAACCTGTAGCAATAATCGCGTTTTTGAAATTGTAAGTTTGAGCACTTTTTTCATCCATTACGCGTAAGCTATTTTTATCATGGAAGTAAGCTTCACCTTTAACGATTTCTACTTTATTTCCTTTTAATAAAGATTCAACACCACTCGTTAATTTGTTAACAACTGAACCTTTGAACTCTTGTACTTTACCGAAATCTAAAGATACATTTTCAGCAGTAACCCCTAAGTCAGCACCGTGTTGCGCTTGTTCAAAACGGTGTGAAACGTTTAGTAATGCTTTTGAAGGAATACAACCTACGTTTAAGCATACGCCACCTAAGTTACCTTTTTCGACGATTGTTACTTTTTGACCTAATTGCGCTGCACGAATAGCTGCAACGTATCCACCAGGACCTGCCCCGATAACAATAGTATCTGTTTCAATTGGAAAATCTCCGACTACCATATTTTACCCCTCCATTAATAATAATTCTGGATTGTTAAGTAAACGCTTGATGTGGTTCATTGCATTTTGACCAGTAGCTCCGTCAATTTGTCTATGGTCAAAGCTTAATGACAATGATAATACTGGTGCTGCAATAATTTCTCCATCTTTAACGATAGGTTTTTGCGCAATACGGCCAATACCTAAAATCGCTACTTCTGGATGATTAATAACTGGTGTAAACCATTGTCCACCTGCTGAGCCGATGTTACTGATTGTACATGTTGCACCTTTCATTTCCTCAGAAGTTAATTTACCATCACGTGCTTTAACAGCAAGTTCGTTAATTTCGTCTGAAATTTGGAAAATAGATTTACGGTCTGCATGTTTAACAACAGGCACTAATAAACCTCTTTCAGTATCTGCTGCGATACCGATATTCCAGTAGTGTTTGTGTACAACTTCACCTGCTTCTTCATTGAATGAAGTGTTAAGTGCTGGGTATTTTTTAAGTGCTGAAACTAATGCTTTAACAACATATGGTAAGAATGTTAATTTCGTACCTTGTTCAGCTGCGATTTCTTTAAATTTCTTACGGTGATCCCATAATTCTTGAACATCAATTTCATCCATTAATGTTACGTGAGGTGCTGTATGTTTAGAGTTAACCATTGCTTTAGCAATCGCTTTACGCATTGCAGGGATTTTTTCAGTAGTTTCTGGGAAGTCTCCTGCAGGTGCTGCTGTTGGTGCTGTTTCTTGTGTAGATTCAGCAGGTGTTGATGCTGTTTCTTCAGTAGTTGCAGCTTGGCCACCACCATTTAAGTATGCATCCACATCTTCTTTAGTAATTCTACCATTTTTACCTGTACCATTAACAGCTTTAATATTTACATTGTTATCGCGAGCATATTTACGTACTGAAGGCATCGCTTTAACTTTTTTGTTTTCATCTACGTCTTCATTTGCTGGTGCTTGTTGAGGTGCTTCTTCTTTTGCTTCCTCTTTTACTTCTTCTTTGCTGTCATTTGAGCTTTCGTCATCATGACCGCCTTTGAATTGCATTTCTTCAGCATCAGGTGCATCAATTTTAACAATTGTATCCCCTACAACTGCCACTGTACCTTCTTCAACAAGAACGTCTTCAATTGTACCTGCTACAGGTGAAGGAATTTCAACGACAGATTTGTCGTTTTGTACTTCACATAGTACATCATCTTCTTCGATTTTATCTCCAGCTTTTACAAACCACTTTACAATTTCACCTTCGTGGATACCTTCACCAATATCTGGTAATTTAAATTCAAATGCCACTTTGTTTCCTCCTAATTAATCATTTTGATTGATAAGTTGTAACGGCATAAAGGAATGTTAGAGATCGTCGCAAATCAGTAAGAGAAGTAATTGTACCTTCATTCTTAACATAGATCGCATTTCAATCATGATGATTGTCTCTAACAATTCCTATATACCCCATTATGACTTCATTCAGTTAATTAAAATTCAAGTGTTTCTTTTGCTTTTTCTAAGATGTCATTTTTATTTGGTAACCAAACATTTTCAGCTTGTGTAAATGGATAAACTGTATCTGGTGCAGAAACACGTCCGATAGGTGCTTCTAATGAAAGTATAGCGCGCTCTGATAATTCAGAAACCACATTTGCACCCACACCTGCTTGTTTTTGTGCTTCTTGAGCGACAACCACGCGTCCAGTTTTTTCTGTTGATTTAACAATCGTATCAATATCAAGTGGTTGAATTGTACGTAAGTCAATCACTTCAACAGAATGACCTTCTTTTTCAAGTTCTTCTGCAGCTTTTAATGATTCTTGAACCATTGCACCATATGTGATGATTGTTAAGTCTGAACCTTCACGTTTAACGTTCGCTTTACCAAGTTCAATTGTATATTCTTCTTCAGGTACATCTTCACGGAATGAACGATATAATTTCATATGTTCTAAGAAGACAACTGGATCATTGCTACGGATACTTTCGATAAGTAAACCTTTAGCATCATATGGACCAGATGGAATAACAACTTTAAGACCAGGTGATTGCGCTAATAGACCTTCTAAGTTATCAGCGTGTAATTCTGGTGTGTGTACACCCCCACCGAATGGTGTGCGAATTGTAACTGGTGCTGTTTTTGAGTTACCAGAACGGAAACGGTGACGTGCAATTTGACCTGCAATTGAGTCAAATACTTCGAATACGAAACCTAAGAATTGTACTTCCATAATTGGACGATAACCTTGTGTTGTTAAACCTAATGCTAATCCACCAATACCAGATTCAGCTAAAGGTGTATCGAAAACGCGGTCTTCACCGAATTCTTTTTGTAAACCTTCAGTTACACGGAATACACCACCATTAACACCTACGTCTTCACCAAAAATCAAAGTGTTTTCGTCATTTTTAAGTTCAGTTGCTAGCGCATTGTTAATCGCTTGAACCATTGTCATTTGTGCCATGGCTTACTTCGACTCCTTCTCTTTGTAAATTTCATATTGTTCTTTAAGGTTATATGGCATATCTTCGTACATGATTTCCATTAATGAAGTGACTGATTGTTTTTCAATACCATCAGCTTCTTTAATTGCAGCTTTGATTTCATCTTTTGCTTGTTCAATGACTTCATTTTCTTTGTCTTCAGACCATAAACCTTTGTTTTCTAAGAACTTTCTGAAACGTACGAGTGGGTCTTTTTTCTCCCATTCTGAATCTTCATCAGAAGTTCTATATTTAGTTGGATCGTCCCCAGCCATTGTATGTGGACCATAACGGTATGTCATAGTTTCAATAATAGTTGGTCCTTCGCCTCTTACTGCGCGGTCACGAGCTTCTTTAGTTGCTTGGTAAACTGCTAATGCATCCATACCATCAACTTGAATACCAGGGATACCTACAGCAATCGCTTTTTGAGCTAATGTGTGGGCTGCAGTTTGTTTTTCACGAGGTGTAGAAATCGCATAGTTATTATTTTGGATAACAAAAATTGCAGGTACTTTAAATGCTGATGCAAAGTTGATACCTTCATAGAAATCACCTTGTGAAGAACCACCGTCACCAGTATAAGTGATTGCAACTGCATCTTTACCACGTTTTTTAAGACCTAATGCAACACCTGCTGTTTGGATGTATTGTGCACCGATGATAATCTGTGGGCTTAATGCATTAACACCTTCTGGGAATTGGTTTCCTACGAAATGTCCACGAGAGAATAAGAAAGCTTTTGTTAAAGGTAAACCATGCCAAATTAATTGTGGCACATCACGGTAACCTGGAAGAATAAAGTCTTCTTTTTCTAACGCATATTGAGAAGCAAGTTGTGATGCTTCTTGACCAGCTGTAGGCGCATAGAAACCTAAACGTCCTTGTCTATTTAAAGAAATAGAACGTTGGTCAAGGATACGTGTCCATACCATTCTTCTCATTAATTCAACTAATTGCTCATCTGATAAATCCGGTAACAAATCTTCATTAGTTACATTTCCATCTGCATCTAAGATTTGAACCATTTCAAATTTTGATTGAGTATCTTTCAATACTTGTTCAGCATCGAATTGGGCTTTTAACTTAGCAGCCATTCAATTCACCATACCTTTCCCGTTTTATATAGTTCATCTTTACATAGTTTAACATATTTTTTATGACCTGTTAAACAGTTTTACACAACTTCTGTAACAGTTGGTACCATTACAGTCATCGTAACTGTTACATTAAATTTATGAAACTGTTATAGTGAAATCACTTGAAATACTGGTCAATATCACTTTTTTCTTTTTGAACTTTTTTGATTGAATTTGTGTAATTATCTACTTTACTTTTCATTTGCTTTTGCGCATCTACTAAAGATTTTGAGCGGGTGTCAATTTCTTCTTGTGTGCCAGATTGACCCGTAAAGTAACTGAATAAATTCTTTTCTTTATTAATCACATTTTGATAGCCTTTAACGAAATCGGAATGTGTTTGATATTTCTTTTCCATAGCTTGATTAAATTCTTCAAACTGTTTTTTCTTTTCTTTATCTTCTATTTTACTTACATCATTTTTAATTTTTTTAAATTCTTGCTCTGATTTGTCCATGGCTTTGACTTCTTTTTTTAATTCTTTGTCACGTTCATTTGTGTTTTTAAGTACCTTTTGAACTTGATCTTGAACTGAATTAATGTCTTTACCACTGATTTCTTTAGTTAGTTTCTCTTTTTCTTTTTCTAATTTATTCATTGATTGATTCACTGCTTGGATAGGTTGCTCTGCTTTTTGAATCTTGTCTAATCCATCATTGTAACTTTTAATTTGTTCATCATCATTATTACATGCGACAAGTAATACACTCGATGCGATGAGTACACTCAATGATCTTTTAAATTTCATTATATTGGTTGCCTCCTTCTTTTCACTCGTAATAGTAATGAAAACAAGTTGATAAATCAAACAATATTATTATGACTCTTTCTCATTTATCTGATATATTATTGAATAAGGAAGGTGTCATAATATGCTAACAATGAAAGATATTATACGCGATGGACATCCCACACTTCGTCAAAAAGCAGAAGAAGTCAAATTTCCTTTATCTAATGAAGAGAAAGAAACCTTTTTAGCGATGCAAACATTTTTACATCATAGCCAAGACCCTGAAATGTCAGAGAAATATCACTTACGTAGTGGTGTTGGCTTGGCAGCGCCACAGATAAATGTGCCAAAACGTGTTTTCGCCATTTATCTTCCTGATGATGGAAATGGTAAGAGTTACGACATGATTCTCATTAACCCTAAAATTGTCAGCTATAGCGTTCAAGAAGGTTATCTCCCTACAGGAGAGGGATGTTTAAGTGTGGACGAAGATATCCCTGGACTTGTCCATCGTCACTATAGAATTAAAATTAAAGCCTATGATTTAGAAGGCAAAGAATTTAGTTTAAGACTCAAAGGCTATCCTGCTATCGTATTTCAACACGAATTAGATCATTTAAACGGCGTGATGTTTTACGATCATATCAACCAAGATCAGCCTCTTCAACCGCATGAAAATGCAATAGAAGTCTAATCAAAACCACCTAAGCACAACTATAGGCTTTCAGTACATCCTTGGTTGTCTTAGGTGGTTTTTAAATAAATTCGTCTCGGCGTTCAGAAAAATGAATATTTAACGTACTGAGCTCTGATTTTACTTGTTCAAACGTCTCAATATCTAAGAATTCTGGGTCATGATCATGTCTAACATAATGATGGTTACTTTCTGAGGGACTTGGTTCGTTATATTCAAAAAACATTGTGACTTCATTTTCTCTAATTTCAAAAAGAATACTTTTGAGCTGTTTATCTTCTCTTTGTTGCTCTGTCTTAACCTCTTCGATAATCGTATCGGCTTTTTTCATTAACATCACCTATTTCACACATTTTAATATACGTATTTCATTCAACTCAGTGCTACTATCAGTTTATCACAAACTGCTTTATTTATCTGAATACATAAGGTAAAATGAATAATAACAAGTTAAAGGTATAATCAGAATTTGTGCCTTCTGAACGGGTTTATCACAATACATATGCAAATTACTAAGTGAATGTATGAATGGGTTGAATAAAGCGAATTTTGAAACGTCTACTTATTCAATTCATATTTTTTATTTTCATGTAAAAGCACTTAGATCGTTGCATTATCATTATTTTTCAAATTCTAGGAGGAAATTATAAATGGCAATTTTTAAAGTATTTTATCAACATAGCAAAGACGAAGTCATCGTCCGTGAAAACACACAAACAATTTATGTTGAAGCAGAAACTGAAGAACAAGTGAGACGTTACTTAAAAGAACGTAATTATAATATTGAATTCATAACTAAATTAGAGGGCGCACATTTAGAATATGAAGAAAAGTCAGACCACTTTAACGTGGAGCGCGCTGAGTAATGAAACAACTTCATAAAAACGAAGTGGGTGTTTATGCGCTCGGTGGCTTAGGTGAAATTGGTAAAAACACTTACGCTGTTGAGTACAAAGACGAAATTGTAATTATAGATGCAGGTATTAAATTCCCTGATGATCATTTATTAGGAATTGATTATGTTATTCCGGACTATTCTTATCTTGAACAAAACCAAGACAAGATTGTCGGATTATTTATCACTCATGGTCACGAAGACCATATTGGTGGTGTGCCCTACCTGCTCAAAAAAATCAATGTTCCCATTTATGGTGGCCCACTTGCACTCGGCTTAATTAGAAATAAACTTGAAGAGCACCATCTCTTACGCACAGCCACATTAAATGAAATTGACGAAGACAGTGTCATCAAGTCTAAACATTTTGAAATCAGTTTTTACCTTACAACACATAGTATTCCAGAGACTTATGGTGTCATTGTGGATACACCTGAAGGAAAAATTGTCCATACCGGTGACTTTAAATTTGACTTCACGCCGGTTGGTGCTCCTGCAAACATCGCCAAAATGGCTCGACTTGGTGATGAAGGTGTCTTATGTTTACTTTCTGACTCAACGAATTCACTTGTTCCTGATTTTACACTTAGCGAACGTGAAGTCGGTCAAAATGTTGACAAAATATTTAGAGGATGCACAGGTCGTATCATATTTGCGACGTTTGCTTCAAATATTTATCGTGTGCAACAAGCTGTTGAAGCCGCAGTAAAGTATAATCGTAAAATTGTAACGTTTGGTCGCTCGATGGAAAATAATATTAAAATCGGAACTGAACTCGGTTACATCAAAGCACCTCCAGAAACATTTGTAGAACCTAACAAAATTAATAGTATTCCAAAACATGAATTACTCATTTTATGTACAGGTTCACAAGGGGAGCCGATGGCCGCTTTATCACGAATTGCAAATGGAACGCACAAGCAGATTAAGATTATTCCTGAAGATACAGTCGTTTTCAGTTCATCCCCTATTCCTGGTAATACGAAAAGTATCAACCGCACAATCAACGCTTTATACCAAGCTGGTGCTGAAGTTATACACAATAAGATTTCAAACATTCATACATCTGGTCACGGCTCTCAAGGGGATCAACAACTGATGTTACGTTTGATTCGTCCAAAATACTTTTTACCTATTCACGGGGAATATCGCATGTTAAAAGCACACGGCCAAACTGGTGTAGATTGTGGCGTCAATGAAAATAATGTCTTTATTCATGACATTGGTGATGTGCTTGCCTTAACACGTGATTCTGCACGTACTGCCGGTCGTATCCCTTCCGGTAATGTGCTTGTTGACGGCAGTGGTATTGGTGATATTGGAAACGTTGTTATTCGTGATCGTAAATTATTATCCGAAGAAGGCTTAGTCATTGTGGTCGTTAGTATCGATTTTAAAACAAATCAACTGCTTTCTGGTCCGGATATTATTTCACGTGGATTTGTTTATATGCGTGAATCAGGACAGTTAATTTATGATGCGCAACGTAAAATTAAAAAGGATGTCATCTACAAACTTAACAACAACGAAAACATTCAATGGCACCAAATTAAATCCTCTATCATTGAAACGTTACAACCTTATCTTTACGAAAAAACAGCACGTAAACCTATGATTTTACCAGTCATTATGAAAGTCAATGAGAAAGCGTAATCTTATTATTTATGAGTTATCATCAGCCTGCCCCACATTGGGGTAGGTTGATTTTATATATAAAATAACGGATTTGGAATAGTCTCCAAATCCGTATTTAATGCGCCATTTTTTTCTCATAACGTGTGAGATCATTATCATGACCAATCATAATTAAAATATCATCAAACTCTAAAACCATATCAGGATCAGGCGCTACGATAATTTCTTTTCCTCGTTTAATGGCAATAATATTAATGCCATAATTCGCACGGATATCCAACTCTACTAAACTGCGCCCAGCTAATTTTTCCATCACTCTCATTTCGATAATAGAGTGTTCATCAGATAATTCAAGGTAATCTAGCACGGTACCACTGGCCACGTTATGTGCGATTCGACGTCCCATATCGCGCTCGGGATGAACAACCGTATCAGCCCCGATTTTATTTAATATTTTTGCATGGTAATCGTTTTGTGCTTTTGCAGTTACTTTTTTAACACCTAATTCTTTTAAAATAAGGGTTGTTAAAGTACTCGCTTGAATATTCTCACCAATAGCCACAATCACATGATCGAAGTTACGAATCCCTAAACTTTTCATAACGGCTTCATCTGTGGTATCTGCAACAACTGCATGTGTGGCGATATCACTGTACTCATCAACACGATGTTCATCACTATCAATGGCCATGACATCCATATCAAGCGCATTCAGTTCTCGTACGATACTTCCACCGAAGCGCCCTAATCCTATCACTACATATTCCTTATCCATGTTTTACCTCCGAAAATCGAAAAGATAGGCGTCGACATCTTATTTTTTAATTTATATGAAAATAATGTTTCCGCGCCATTAAAACGTTTTACTCATAATACATACGACAGTAGAGAATCAAAACATTTCATTACACTCACTGTCATAACAATTTTATCCACTTACAATACCCTTATTTTCTACCTCTGACATACCCTTTGTCAAATACAAATAGTTTTAGAAGTAACCCTAAGGAAGGTAATAATAAAATTAAGCCTAAGACGAAAACAATGATTAATGCGAACGCCATACTATCATTTGTGACAGCATGGTCAATACGCACATAAGGATATAATAGATAAGGTAATTTACTTAAACCATAGCCGAAAAATGCAGTTCCCATTTGAATAATGACAAATAAGAAGGCAAGACCGTGGGCTTTTTTTAGTAATGTTAAAATACCTGCCACGAAGAATGCAATTAGACTGATAATAAATAACCATCCATAATCGAAAACTGCTGCATCAAAATGCGCTTTATTTTGAACACGTAAAGATAGAAAAACAAACAATGAGACCATGATCATCGGTGCACCCCACATTAAGAACCATTTTCTCACAAGGGCATAGGCTGGCCAATCTTTGGCTCTGGCTGCGTAAAAAGTTAAAAAACCAGATGAAATATACAGTACAGAAACGATTGAGAGTAGTACAACAGACCAACCAAAAGGACTCAGTAATAGCGCTATCCAGCCTAAATCCACGCGATCTGTTGATGTCCGAATCAAATAGCCACCTTCAGCAATAGTTAATGCTGTTGAAAGTGAAGCTGGAATCAATAATCCTGAGACTGCATAAATCATTAACCAAGATAACTTGGAGTCTTGACCGTAGTTTTCAAAAGCATAAAAAGCGCCTCTAGCTGCGATTAACAATAAAGCGATGGATCCAGGAATAAGTAAGGCGGTTCCAAAATAGTAAGCAGAATCCGGGAAAAACCCTACAATACCGACAAAGAAAAAGACGAAAAAGACATTCGTCACTTCCCATACTGGATTCAAATAACGTTGAATCAAGGTATTCACTTTCTTTGATTCTCCAAACAATTTAGCATGTAATGAAAAGAATCCTGCACCAAAGTCTATCGATGCAACGATGATGTAACCGAAAAGGAAAAGCCATAGTACCGTAATACCGATTATTTCATAACTCATAAGTGGTCCTCCCTTCTCTCAGCTTCAATTTTCTCTATTTCTTTAGCGATAGGTCTATTTTTAAACATACGAATGAGTACAAAGCTCGCTGAAAATAAAAGAACAAAATATAATAAGGCGAATAGAATCGTTACAAATGGTAAGCCACCTGCTGTCGTCGCTGCATCTTGAACTTTTAATATTCCTCTGACCATCCAAGGTTGACGTCCGAGTTCTGTTAAAAACCATCCAAATTCAATCGCCAACATACTAGCAGGACCCGTCAGTAAAATGGCATACAATAACCCTTTATGATTTGGATTCCATTTTTTAATCCACATTGCGAGTACATAAACGGCAGAAACAACAAAACAAAATATGCCAAATGTCACCATTAAATCAAAGAAATAGTGCACAATAAGGGGTGGTAATTCCTCTTTCGGAAATTCATTTAAGCCTTTAACTTTTGTATCAAAGCTAGAATCTGATAGGAAACTTAACGCCCCTGGAATATGAACGGCTCCTTTTACTTCTTGCGTAGATTCATCTAAAACACCAAATAAAACAAGATCTGCCTTAGATTCAGTATTAAAATGCCATTCATATGCCGCTAATTTTTCGGGTTGATGCTGATGCAAGAATTTTGCAGATAAATCACCTGCTAACATTGAAAACAATGAGAAAATTAAGCCTGCAATCATCGTCAATTTAAGTGCTTTTTGATGATATGTTCGATCTTCTTTCACTTTATTTTTTAGTAGTTTAAAAGCTGCGATTGTTGCTAAAATAAAAGCCATTGTCATTAGGGCAGTCGCAATCACATGAAAAGATCTTACAAAAAAGGAAGCATTAAACATCGCTGCAATAGGATCTACATTTACCATTCTCCCCCCAGAAATTTCCATGCCTGCTGGCGTGTTCATAAATGAGTTGACAGACGTAATGAAAAAAGCTGAAAATGTTCCCCCTATGATGACAGGTATGCTAATTAAGAAATGAATCCATTGATTTTTAAACCGATTCCATGTATATAAATAGATACTTAAAAATATTGCTTCAAAGAAAAAAGCGAATGTTTCCATAAAGAGGGGTAATGCAATGACATGACCCCCAATGCGCATAAAGGTTGGCCATAACAATGAAAGTTGTAGACCAATAATCGTACCTGTGACGACGCCAACAGCTACAGTAATCGTATATCCTTTCGCCCACCGCTTTGCTAAAGCGAGATATTGAGAATTTTTCTTTTTGATTGCTAAAAACTCTGCGATTGCGAAAAATAATGGCATTCCCACACCAATGGTCGCAAATATAATATGGACAGCAAGCGTCATTCCTGTGAGAAAACGACTGATTTCCACTGCATCCATCTCATCACTCCTTTTATCTCTTTCCAAAGTAATTTCCATTATACTGAGGGCAGTCATGAAACAGAATGACAATGCTTAATATAACATTGACAATTTATTGACATGTCGCAAAGTTGCCATAATTTTTGATTTGACATTTAACTTTATTCTTATATTTATTTTGACAATGAAAAGATGCTAAGATAATTTAGTAGAAGAAGTAAGTAGAAAGAAGGATTCTTTATGACCCAAATTATTATTTATACTCAAAATGATTGCCCACCTTGTACGTTTATTAAAAATTATTTGACCGAAAAGCAAATTCCTTACGAAGAACGGAATATTAAAAATGGGACATATCGTCAACAAATGATCGACCATGACGCATTTGCTACCCCATTTATTCTTCTTGATGATGAACCTATGTATCAAGTTGACCTAGACCGTTTGAATCAAAAGTTAGGGTTGTAAATTACGATAATTAATAATTCTAGCTTTAGGATTTATAAATAAGCCGCATGCTTGGCATCACCCTCTTATACCACAAAAGGCTGAGACGATTTTGTCTCAGCCTTTTGGTGCATTTTTATTCAATTATGCTTTAGATGTGTATGCGCGAACTAATTCTACAACTTCATCTACAGTTGAACATTGGATTGCTTTGTCTGCGAGATGTTGCATTTCAGTTTGACTTAAATTTTTAATTTGACGACGTGCTTTTAAAATTGAGGTCGCGCTCATTGAAAACTCGTCTAATCCTAAACCTAATAATAGCGGGATTGCCGTTTCATCTCCTGCCATTTCGCCACACATTCCTGTCCATTTACCTTCTTTATGAGAAGCTTCAATCACTTGTTTCACAAGACGTAAAATCGCTGGGTTGTATGGTTGGTATAAATAAGACACGCGTTCTGACATACGGTCAGCCGCCATAGTGTATTGAATCAAGTCATTTGTACCAATACTAAAGAAATCGACTTCTTTAGCAAAGACATCTGCAAGCGCTGCTGTAGATGGAATTTCCACCATGATACCGAGTTCGATATCATCGCTCACTTTAACGCCTTCACTTTCAAGGTTCGCCTTTTCCTCTAATAATAATGCTTTGGCATCACGAAATTCTTGGACTGTTGCGACCATCGGGAACATGATATTGAGTTTTCCGTAAGTTGAAGCACGTAACAGAGCACGTAACTGCGGACGGAAAATCTCAGTTTGATCTAAACAGAGACGAATGGCACGATAACCTAAAAATGGATTCATTTCTTTCGGTAAGTTTAGATAAGGTAATTCTTTATCGCCACCGATGTCTAATGTACGGACAACGACACGCTTATCTTTCATTTCTTCAAGTACCTTTTTATAGGCTTCGAATTGTTCTTCTTCTGAAGGCATAGTGTCACGCCCCATATACAAGAACTCAGTTCGGTATAAACCGATACCTTCAGCACCGTTATCTTTAACACCTTCTAAATCGTTAGGTGTGCCGATATTTGCAGCAAGTTCAACATGTTGACCATCTGCAGTTTTTGATGGCTCATCACGAAGTTTTTTCAATTCTTCACGATCAGCAAAGAAAGATTGACGCTTATGTTGGTATGCTTTAACTTCATCCTCACTCGGATCGATGATAACATCACCTGTTAAACCATCAACAATAATCATATCACCTTGTTTGACTTGAGATGTAATCGCTTTTGTTCCAACAACTGCTGGAATTTCAAGCGAACGACTCATAATCGCAGAATGAGAAGTACGACCACCAATGTTTGTTACAAACCCTTGCACATATTGTTTATTCAATTGTGCCGTATCTGAAGGTGTTAAATCGTGACCAATAATGACAACACTTTCATCAATAATACTTGGATTTGGTAACTCTACACCTAAGATATGCGCTAACACACGTTTAGAAACGTCACGAATATCAGCCGCACGTTCTTTCATGTATTCATTATCCATAGATTCAAAAATTGTAATGAAATTTTGAGTCACTTCTGTAAGCGCATGAGGTGCACTTGCTTTTTCATCACGAATTTTACTTTCAATAGGCTGAATCAACTCTGGGTCATCTAAAACGAGTAGATGTGCATCAAAAATGGCCGCTTTATCTGGACCAAGTTGCTCTTCAGCATTATTTCTTATTTTTGTTAATTCAATCTTTGAATTTTTTAATGCTTCATTAAATTTAAGCACTTCTGCTTCAGTATCGTTTGTTGTTGTTTCATTAAAACTCAAATCTGGTTCAATGAGCATATAGGCTTTGGCAATGGCAACACCATCAGATGCTGCAATTCCTTTAATAATATCAGACATTATTTTGTTAATCCTTCTTTTGATAAGACTTCAGAAATAGCTTGAATTGCTTCTTTTTCATCGCTACCATCTGCGTAAATTGTAATCTCTGCGTCTTTACCTACACCTAAACTCATAACACCCATAATTGATTTTAAGTTAACTTTTTTAGCGTTGTACTCTAATTGAATATCAGAATCAAATTTTGAAGCTGTTTGAACTAACATTGTCGCTGGGCGTGCGTGAATACCTGTTTCGTCAATAATTACGTATGATTGTTGTTCCATCTTTTATCTTACTCCTTCTATTCCATTAATACATTAGCATAAATTTATTTGTAAATTAGCTACTTAGCATTACATTACCAAAAAGTACATTTATTTTCAATTCGAAAACAGTGGACACAATAGGTTTTCGAAAGTTTTTTAACAATTTTTCGTCAGTTTACAAAAGTCCCTTTACAACATTTTCACATTTTTGAATATGTTCTTTGCCGACTTTCATCATAAAATAATAACTGATAGAGGCTGATACTGCTTGACCAACAAGTGGAAACCAGCGTGTTTGCTTTGCTGCCGTACGCTTCGCAACATCACGTATCACGACTTTTAAAATTCCTTTTGATACTTTTTTACCGATGAATTGACTCCCTTGAAGCGCTGCTGCCATTTTCACTCGGTTTTTCATATCATCCGTCATTTTATTCACTTGCTTATGATCTAAACCATAAATTTTATTAACATCTTCAATGATGTCGCGCATGAGTTTCATATCAACACCAAAATCAAATCCTGGAATAGGAATGACTGTTGCACCGGAAGATAGTAAAGCTTTCTTTTTAATCAATGCTTCAGCATGCTCACGACGTTTTTGAATGTCTACCTCTGTTTTAGGTAACACGTCTTTAACTTGGATATCTTCTATATTTAAAAATTTATTTTCAACCTTTTGTGTGATTTTATTTTTAATTCCCATGATTATTGCCACCTTTCAAGTATGTCGTAACAATATATACCCCCTATTTATCCCTCTCATGCTTAATTGTCACGAAGACTACTTTCAAATATTTAGAGGGCTTGTAGTGCTTATTCGTTTTAAAATCTTTAGGCAATCCCATGACTTCATCAATTTCGTAGTGGACGCCTGCAGAAGCCAACGTCTTTTTAATCGTATTTTTAAATGCATTCAACGTATACATACTATGATTAGTACTTAAGATTAACGTTCCATTCGGATTTAAAATTTGTAAAGCTTGTTCAATGAGTTGATCATAATCTTTTAATACTGAAAAAGTCTTCTTTTTATTACGTGCAAAACTTGGCGGATCAATCACAATAGTGTCATATGAAAGCCCATGGCGAAGGGCATATTTATAAAAATTAAACGTATCCATCACATAGATATGTTGTGAATCGGGATTTATGCCATTAATACCAAAATTTTCTTCGGTAAGTTGTCGAGAACGATTGGCCAAGTCTACACTTGTAGTGATGGCTCCTTGCGTCGCCGCTATGACAGAAAATGCCCCTGTATAACTAAACAAATTTAACACTTGTCTTCCTTCGCTATAATAGTCTCTTAGTTTTTTACGCACTTCTTTTTGATCGAGAAATATGCCTGTCATGGGGCCATCATTTAAGTGTACATTGTAAAATGTAAAATTTTCTTCCACAATAATTGGAAATTGGGGTTCTTCCCCTGTTACCCAACCACTTTGAATAGCATCATTTTTAAAACGTGTTTTTTCATAAATCGAAGTATAAGAAAAGACCGTTTTCATCGCTTCAATAACTGCAGTTCTAAGCTGATAAATACCTTCAGAATACCACTGAATTAAAAGATGCCCATTATAGTTGTCGATGGTTAAACCGCCAATGCCATCTCCTTCACCGTTAAAGAGACGAAAAGCATTTGTACCTTCACGTTCCTCATAATATTTTCTTATTTCATAAGCTTCTTTGAATTTTTCTTCAAAAAATGACTGATCTATAGCTTCTTTTTCATCGTAGGACAAAACCCATCCCAACCCTTTATGTTGACCGCCGACATAACAGGTTGCGATATAAATATCTGTAGATGACTTTAAATGAAATAAGTCTCCCTCTTTTAAACGATCACTTTTAAATAAATCTTGTTCATCAATTAAAGGATATTGATTGAAATACTTTGCTTCTTTACCTTTATTTAAAATTGCTGTTTTCATCATTTCAGCCTCTCTATTTTCATTTATTATAGTGTAACACGAAAAACTAAACTTTCTTTCATATTTCAAAAAGAGAGCGATAGCAAATGTAGCTTTCATTTACTATCACTCTCTTTATTTACCTATTATTGTCTAAATTCTCCTTGTTCTTCCATTTTTTCCGGTGAGGGTTGTCGCAACTGAAATACGAATGCGACAATTGCCGGTATTAACATCAGTACAAGGATGGGTGTAATAAAAATGGATAACATTAATCCATGCACCAAAATGACAATATACTCAGTCATTAACTTGAAGAATAAAATACTAATCATAAATAATTTCAAGTAATAATGACGCCCTTTTAACATATTCGTCACGGATGTCCAAATAAAAATGGTCACAATCACTAATAATAAGAATAAGCTAATCCATTCATACACGTATTGTGTTTGTGAAAGTTGCCAATCTCCAGACATAAATAAACTGTTACGGTTTTTAAACTCTACCAATATAAAGAAAAATAAAATGACGCCACAAGCAATGCTTACATATTCGCGTTTTAACCATTTTGGTCGATGTAAAAATGAAGGGATATCATCTTCTTCTAATTTTGCCCAACCAAACCATTTTTCTTTTATTGTCTCACGTTTGTGTCTCAACTTTTCAATATCGATACTGCGTCGTGTTCGATGAGAAAAATCTTGTGTTAATTCATTTGTACGTGCCTGAAAATCTTTAAAGTGATATTGCGATTGGCCTGTAAAACTATATTTTTTACTTCGAGAATACGGGTTTTCTTCCCCAGTAATTTCTTCCTCAGTCATCGGTAAAGCTCGGCGTAAAAATAGGAAATTCCAAATGGCCATTTGACCTAACAACCATAAAATAACAAAGAATGTATTGATACTTAATACATCAATTGGGGCCACTTGTCGCTCTTCAATGCGTCCGTAAAGCGCGAGTTGTCCCAAAATATAACACACGCCATAGCTCACAATAATCCATAAATAGTGTTTTTTGCGATTAAAAGGATTGAGTTCATCTTTATAGGCAATATATCCTATATGTATTAAAAAAGGAATGACAAACACAAATGCCGCAAAACCGTAAACTTGTGACATAAAAATAAGGGTTAAAACAAAATAAATAATCCCAATAAGTAAAAATAAAATTGAAATATCATAGTCGAAACGTGTTGTATTCGTTAAAGTTCTCCCTATAAAAATCATAAAAATACCGAAAAGTAAAATGATTATGCCACTTACTAAAGGGATTTCACCAATATAATTACTCATCACGCGAATAATTTCATTGAAAAATGCCATAATAAAGTCCCACAAATTATCGATGTTAATTGCAGGCTTTTTATGTTCATTAAATTGGTGAATCAATGGGATATTAAGAAAGATAATAATACTTAGTAAAATAGAAACTGCACCGATGATATAACTATAAATCACCTCGGTGTATTTATTAAACAAAGACATCCGCTTCACCTCACAATTATTATATACGAAGACGCAGTTCATGTCTTTATAAAAAAGAAATCTCATTCTTTAGATGGAGAAACATTTATTGCGCGAGATTTTAGCAAAATCACGTATTTTTTATAAATCAATTATGAACATACCACTTTCAATGTATTTAAATATATTATCTTTTTGTAGCAATTTAAAACATACTTTTTTAGTACGAATTTTACATTCCTGTATTATACCAAAAGTTACATATGTTTGTACCCTTTCTTCTCATGTTTATTATTTTTAAATACGGGAATGTTTTTAGAAGAATACATTAAAGGAGCGATGTATCATGTCTAAAGAAGATATTAAAAAAGCAGCAGAAAATGCTAAAGACAAAGAACAAGAATTAAAAGATAAAAAAGACGACACAAAAGATGGCGTTGAAAAAACGAAAGACGATATTCAAAGTACTTTTGACTAATTATTAAAGTATCTCAATATTAAGAGACGAGCGAATAAGCCCGTCTCTTTTTTGATTTGCATTATAGTGATTATATATTGTTTGAATCACATGTTAAAAATTTAAAACTGGACTTTTTTTCAATGAATATTACCCGTTTCATAACATTGACATTCGCACAAGTCAGGTGTATATTAACGTTATTAATTAAATAGAAACGCACTAGGGGTGTGAAAACTGAGATGAGGTATTCACCTCAAACCCTTTGAACCTGAACTAGATGATACTAGCGTAGGAAAGTGTGATGACAACTCAAATTCAACAGATGACGTATGTCTTCTTCCGTTCTCAATAATGATTTGTAGTTTCAAATACACTTTCACACAGTACCTAGTTCAGGTGCTGTGTTTTTTATTGAGGAGGATATTTATGCGTAAGAAGCAAGGGTTAACTTTATCTGATATTTTGGTTACTGTACTTATTGCGGTCATTTTTGCAGTCATTTATAACATTTGGTGGATTGCATATTATACGGTTCAACCTATCGGATTGCATATTGATCAACTGATGTACGGCATGTGGTTTGCTGCAGCCGTTGTCGCTTATTTAATCATTCCGAAAATGGGGATTGCTTTAATTGCTGAGTTTGCAGCGGGTGCTGGAGAAACCATTGTCATGGGTCGATTTGATATTCCTACTATTATATATGCCATTCTTCAAGGTTTAGCTTGTGAAATTGTGTTTGCGATTTTCAAATACAAATCTCGTACATTTATGGTAAGTCTACTTGCAGGTATGGCAGCTGCGCTCATTAGCTTTCCAGTAGATTGGTATTATGGTTATTTGAATGAAGTAGCGACATGGAATTTAATTTTACTCATTGTTTTCCGTTTAATTAGTGGTGCGATACTTGCAGGTGTGTTCCCTTATTTTCTTGTAAAAGCACTAGACAAAACCGGAGTTACGAAATTATTTCGTCCTGCATCAAAAGAGGATTATGACACGTTATAAGGAGTATGCCAGGTGTTAAAAGCAACAAATTTACGATTAAAATACCCGAGTGCGCCACATAAAATTTTTGATGGACTCGATATCGAAATTAAAGATAAAGAAAAAGTACTTTTACTAGGCCCTTCTGGTTCTGGTAAAAGTACACTATTAAATGTTTTAAGTGGAATTGTTCCCCACTTAATTGATTTACCTATGAAATACGATTCATTAACCATTTCACAAAATGCGGGCGTTATTTTCCAAGATCCTGATGCACAGTTTTGTATGCCACAAGTAAATGAAGAATTAGCATTTATTCTTGAAAACTTACAAATACCACGAAAAGAAATGAATGCGAAAATCCAAGCAGCACTAGAAGCAGTTGGTCTTGATATTAATCCAAAGC
Source organism: Staphylococcus sp. 11511212 (assembly GCF_011394755.1). NCBI lineage: Bacteria > Bacillati > Bacillota > Bacilli > Caryophanales > Staphylococcaceae > Staphylococcus > Staphylococcus sp. 11511212. The sequence continues at coordinate 726,262 of NZ_JAANBQ010000003.1, forward strand.
AAGCTATTCATCAACTCAGTGGAGGCATGAAACAAAAACTCGCGATTGCTGGAACATTGCTTCAACAAACTGACACGCTCTTTTTAGATGAACCTACAGCAATGCTCGATACTGAAGCAACAGAAAATCTTTGGCAACTCTTACGTACACTTTGGAAAGATCAAACCGTATTGATTGTCGAACATAAAGTAGAACACATTTGGGATTACGTCGATCGTGTCATTTTAATGAATCAACATGGGCAAATCATTCAAGAAGGCGCGCCAAATGATATTTTAGAGCACTACGAAGACATCTTAAGTGAATATGGTGTGTGGCATCCAAAAGCTTGGAATCATGCGCCCAAACCACTATTAACAGATACAACTTCCCCCGCTTTCGAATTACATTTCCATGAAGGCGTCATTCAACGAGGGAAAAGGACATTGTACACAGTAGAAAATTTTAAAATTCAAGCTGGGGATTGGGCGATTATTACTGGAAAAAATGGAACAGGAAAAACGACTTTTTTTGAGAGTTTAATGCAACTCATTCCTTATAAAGGAACGGTCACCTTTAATCATACACCCGTGCGTAAACTTAAATTTGCCGCCTCTCATCTGTTTCTTGTTTATCAAAATCCAGAACTTCAATTCCTTCAAAATTCTGTGTATGACGAAATATTAATTAATTTTACACACTTTGATCAAGTCAACGCCCAAAAGGAAGTAGAAGATATTTTAGCGCATTTAGATTTAACGCATGTCAAAGACCAGCATCCATTCGAACTATCAATGGGACAAAAACGTCGTTTAAGCGTTGCAGTAGCTTTGAGTACTTCTGCAGATATCATCTTATTGGATGAACCTACTTTTGGGTTAGACAGTCATAATACGTTTAAGCTTATTGACTTATTTCAAGAACGTATTCAAAAAGGTCAAGCAATTATTATGATTACCCATGACCCTGAAATCATTGCGCGCTATCCTTCTAAACATTTTATTATAGACCATGAGAAAATGTATGAAAGTGGGAATGTGCAATGATTGAATCATGGAAGACACGTCATACTTTTATGGATGATGTAAATATTATTACAAAGTTATTTATCGGTATTGCCTTATTTTTCATGGTCATTTTTATACACAATTTTGATGTGATGCTCTATCTTGTCGCGCTTATGTTTATATTTATGTTATTCATGAGCGGCGCTAAATTACACATTTTGATGGGATTTGTAGCGTTTACGTTACTATTTGCGCTAAGCTCATCATTATTTATGATTTTTTACGGGTCAGGCCAACACGAATTGTTCAAATTTGGGTTTGTGCATATTACAGTGGAAAGTCTCGTTCGTGGTCTACACCTTTCTTTAAGAACGCTTGTAGTCAGCTTTTTCGGACTGTCCATTGCCTTTTCTTCCCAAGTTATTACCGTATTTTATAGTTTTATGCAGCACTTGCGTGTAAAACCTAAAATAGCCTACGCCTTTATGGCTGCGTTTCGTATGTTACCTATGATTATTGAGTCTTTTTTTCAACTTCGAAACGCTTTGAAAATGAGATATCAAATCATTCAAAAACAACATTATCGTGGGATACGACGTATTTTCCATTTACTTATCCCGTTACTGAGCCAAAACATGCGTAAGGCGCATCGGTTGTCCGTCGCCATGGAAATGAAAGGGTTTCGTGATGGGCCTCGTACTTATTACTATAAAACATCTTTTAGTTTTCGTGATTTAGGGCTTATTGGATGTGTGATTGTTATAGTCACCTTCGCTTTCTTATTAAGTCAATTTATACCAATTACAGGTATTTTAGACGTACGATAAACATGCTGCGTTTTCACGATCTCGATGATGTGAAAAGGCACACCATTTCCTTTCCTAACTTTCCATCTGCAAAGGAAATTTCCCGTTAAACGGGTTGGGGTCGCCCCAACCCGTGTTTTTTTGGTCTATAACATATCAGACTGGTGTATAATTAATTTCATTAATTTGATTGTTCCATAAAGCCTCGTTTTTCTTGGAGCATTACAGAAATCTATCTGATTTCGTAGTAATGCCTGCCGGTGCATGAAGACGTTAGAAATGTAATGAGTTACGTCTTCAGTACACCTATGAACATGCGTGAATAAGTGGTCCATAGTGTAAGTTGCGTAAAGCTTGAAAAGCGCATACGTAATCCAGTCAGCTACTGCCACTAATTTTATTGCAGTAAGTGAAAAATCTAAAAATGGATTTTCGGTTTCGGCTAGATATCTCAGAAGTCTCGGCTAGGAACCAATCAAATTCGCTATATTTAATCACAACTCTAAGTTATAAAAACTATTTTACTGACTCTGGTGTATGGAGTTAAGTGGTATCAAAATAGCAATATATGTTTAAGTCTTTATACTCCCATAACGAAAAAAGGCGTTTGGCAATCCAATATTGCATAATTCCTTAATTTAATGTGACCATTCCATTGGACACAGAGCCGGTTTTTATATAGAAAAGGCAATGAAAGACTGATTTACTCACTATAAAGTTCAAACTCAAAGTGGGAAAACTTTTTAAGAAGCCTTGTATAAAAAAGTAAACTAACCCAAAAAATCTAGGACACTTCTATACAGATGTCCTAGATTTTATCGATTTTTAAGAGGATCTCAATTATAACAATGCTTTATCCGCAATATCTTTACGGTAAAACAAACCTTCACTGTTTATTTTAGAAATACGCTGGTAAGCAGCTTGTTGTGCTTCTTTAATAGATGTACCCTCACCAAGCGCTAATATCACGCGACCCCCACTCGTTTTAAACACACCGCCATCACGTTTTAATCCACTCACAATATAATGCTCTAACGCATCTTCAAATCCTGTAACCTCATATCCTTTTTGATATGTGCCAGGATAACCTTTAGAAGCCATCATAACACCTACAACCGCTTCAGATTTCCATTTTTGAGAAATCGGTTGCTTAGCTTTTAATTCTAATATATGTTCCATAAAGTCGCTTTCTAAACGTCGGAGCAACACTTGTGCTTCTGGATCGCCTAAACGTGCATTAAACTCTATCACTTTTGGTCCCTCTTCTGTTAAAATGGCACCAATATATAAAATACCAAAATAAGGATAGCCTTCATTTTCCATGGCCTGTGCGATAGGTTGCGCAATGCGGTCATTGACCTGTTTCAGAACCTCTTGACTGATATGAGGTACGGGGCAATAGGCCCCCATTCCTCCTGTATTAGGTCCTTGATCATTATCGAACGCACGCTTATGGTCTTGTGCAATGGTTTCAAAAGGGACCGCATAATTCCCATTGACAAACGTCATCACTGAAAATTCTTCACCTTCTAAAAAGGCTTCAAAAACAACTTTTTCACGCTCTTGTGGATAGAGGGTATCTACAGCCTCTCGGGCTTCTTGACGTGTTTTCGCAATGATAACTCCTTTACCTGCTGCCAATCCATCTTTTTTTAAAACCACTGGAAGTTCACAAGTTTCAACATATTCAAGTGCTTCTGTTTTCGTCTCAATTTCACGATAAGTAGCCGTTGGAATTTGGTATTTTTCCATAAGGTGTTTTGCAAATGATTTTGAGCCTTCTATTTGTGCAGCAGCTTGTTTAGGCCCAAACACATCTATGCCGGCCTCTGTTAAACGATCAGCTAATCCATCGATTAATGGTTGTTCAGGCCCAATGATTACCCAATCGATTTGACCTTGCCGTGCAAATTCAACAATGTTTTTTTGGTCTGATTCTACTATAGTCGGATGGATCGTTGCCAATTCTGCCATTGCATCGTTCCCAGGAATAACATCGATATGCGTTACATGCGGTGACTGGCTTACTTTTTGTACAATGGCATGTTCTCGCCCACCACTACCGATAACTAATATTTTCATTTTTATAGCCTCCATTAATGTTTAAAATGACGGACTCCTGTCATAACCATAGCAATTCCATGACGATTGGCCATGTCAATCGATGCTTGGTCTTTAATAGATCCCCCTGGTTGAATGATAGCCTTTATTCCCGCTTTTGCTGCCAATTCAACAGTGTCATCCATCGGGAAAAAGCCGTCTGAAGCTAAAACGACATTCTCATTCATTTCAATCGCATGACGTATCGCTATTTCTGCTGCTCCGACACGATTCATTTGCCCTGCGCCAACGCCGACGGTTTGGTGATCATTTGCAAGTACAATCGCATTACTTTTCACTGCTTTAGCGACTTCCCATCCTAGCAATAGTGCTTCCCATTGTTTTGAAGTTGGCGCCTGCTCAGTGACGATGGTCATTTCTGATTGAGGCGTGATTTGATTATCTTTGTCTTGTACTAAATATCCACCAGAAACTGATACAAATTCTTGTTCATCTTGTGTCGCATCTGTTTGAATTTCCAATAAGCGAATATTTTTCTTTTGCGAAAGAATCTCCAGTGCTTCTTTATCAAATGACGGTGCAATAACAACTTCTAAAAAGATTTGATGCAATTGTTCTGCTAAAGATTTTGTGACTGGACGATTGAGTGCAACAATTCCTCCGAAAATAGAAGTGCTATCCGCTTGGAACGCATGTTCAAATGCACTCTCGATATTTTGACCTATTCCAACACCACATGGATTCATATGCTTTACTGCAACAGCAGCTGGCGTTTCAAACCGTTTCACAAGTGTGAGTGCTGCATCTGCATCTTTAATGTTGTTATAGCTTAGAGGTTTTCCATGATGTTGAATCGCCCCGGCTAATGTACTCGGATGATGAGAAGTACGCACAAAATATGCACTTTGTTGTGGATTTTCACCGTAGCGTAATTGCTCTTTATTTTGGCTAAAATGATTCACAATCGCCTTATCATAATCTGCCGTATGTTTAAATACTTTGAGCATCAGTGATTTACGAAACGCCTCGTCTAATGTATCTGTTTTCAGACGACGAAGGACTTCCTCATAGTCTTCACTATGAACCACGGTTGTCACATGTTTAAAGTTTTTCGCAGCAGCTCTTAACATTGTAGGGCCCCCAATGTCGATATTTTCTATCGCATCAGCTTCAGTCACATCCGGGTTTTCTACTGTTTTTTGAAAAGGATATAAATTCACAACCACCATATCAATTAATTCGATATCTTGAGCTTTTAATTGCGCTAAATGTTCTTCTTTATCACGATCAGCTAAAATGCCTCCATGAACTGCAGGATGCAGTGTTTTGACACGCCCATCCATGATTTCATCAAAATGTGTTAAATCTGAAACGGAAGCCACAGGTATTCCTGCAGATTCTATCGCACGTAATGTTCCCCCCGTCGAAAATAATGCAAACCCTTGGGCAACAAGACCTTCCGCAAAATCTTCAATTCCTGTTTTATCTGACACACTTAAAATTGCTTTTTTCATTTAGAAATCTCCTTATCGAATAATCTTTTGAATGACTTCTGGATATAATTCATATTCTAAAGTTTTAATACGTTGTTCAAGGTCTGAAATTTGATCGTTTGGATAAATCGGACATTCCCGCTGAGCGATGATTTCCCCTGTGTCCATACCTGCATCTACATAATGTACCGTTGTCCCTGTTGTCTGTTCCCTGTTGTTTAACGCCTGTTCTATCGCATGCTTTCCTTTATATTTAGGTAGCAGTGAAGGATGAATATTTAAAATATGGCCTTCATAAGCATTTAATAACGTTTCTCCTATTAACCGCATATAACCCGCTAAAACAATCCATTTCACCCCATTTTGTTTCAGCGTTTGATAAATGACTGATTCATACTCTTTTTTGGAAGTATAAGTTTTAGGGTCATAGGCATAAACTTTCACATTGTGTTTGTGCGCGCGTTCCACACAGGCCGCTTGAGGTTGATCTGTAAAAAGGCCGATAACTTCTACATGACTAAGGAGACCTGTGCTGATTTTTTGCATAATATTATCGAAATTAGTGCCTGAGCCAGAAGCAAAAATGGCAATTTTAACCAAATTTACACCCCCATCAGTTGAATCGGTTCTGACGTTTCATCAATGTACCCGATAGTATAGGCCTCGCATTTTGATTGTTTTAAAATCTCGTGAACCTTTGTCTCGTCTTTACTAGAAACAACCATCGTATAACCAATGCCCATATTAAAAATGTGGTACATCTCATTTGTAGTGATATTGCCTTGCTGTGCTAACCATTCAAAAATACGCGGTGTTGGAAATGAAGCGGTATTAATGACTGCTGTTTTACCCTCAGGAAGCGCACGTGGTATATTTTCGTAAAATCCGCCTCCTGTAATATGCGTCATGGCTTTAATGTTTACTTGTTTTTTTACTTCTAAAACAGGTTGCACATATAACGCTGTCGGTTTTAAAAAGACATCTAAGTAGGATTCCCCTTCAGCAAAAGTATCATCTATATTAATATTTGATTCTGCAATCAGTTTGCGCACTAAACTATAACCATTAGAATGAATCCCTTTTGATGCTAAGCCAATCATGACATCCCCTTTTTTGACTTGACTGCCATCAATATATTCATCCTTTTCAACGGCACCTACAGCAAAACCAGCAACATCATATTCACCCTCATGATACATTTCTCCCATTTCTGCTGTTTCGCCGCCAATCAAAGCCATGCCTGTTTCTTCACAACCATCACTGATGCCTTTAACGATTTGTTCGATGACCTCAGGGATGACTTTGTACGTCGCAATATAGTCTAGAAAATATAAAGGTTCTGCCCCTGTCGTTAATATATCATTGGCACACATCGCTACAGCGTCAATGCCAATCGTGTCATGACGTTGATAATCAATCGCTAATTTTAATTTGGTACCAACTCCGTCTGTTCCTGAAACCAACACAGGCGCTTTCATGTTCAATTGAGATAAATCGAAGGTCGCTCCAAATCCTCCTAAACCTCCGAGAACTTCCTTGCGCATTGTACGTTCAACATGACTCGACATACGCTTCACTGCTTGATAACCCGCTTCAATATCTACACCTGCTTGTTTATACGATTCAGCCATTTCTTTACACTCCTCTACGCTTTAATTCTTTAGCTACGGGTAGTTCGTGGTCCACGATTTCAATAGGATAATTGCCTGTAAAGCATGCATTGCACTCACCCTTTGAACCATATTGTTTAAAGACATAGTGCATGCCTTCCACAGATAGATACGTGAGTGAATCTGCCCCAATCATATCTCGAATTTCATCGAGCTCATATTGTGCTGCCATCAACTCAGCATGTGTAGAAACATCAATGCCGTAGTAACATGGATTTTTAAGCGGGGGCGACGAAATGCCCATATGCACTTCTTTTGCTCCTGCAGATTTTAATGTTTTGACAATATGTTTACTCGTAGTTCCACGCACAATTGAATCATCAATCACGACCACACGTTTACCTTCAATCACATCGCGTATCGGGGCGTGCTTCATTCGTACTTGACGCTCTCGCACCGCTTGATCCGGTGTAATAAATGTGCGTCCAATATAGCGATTTTTTAATAAACCTTGCTCATTCGGTACGCCTGATGCTTCTGAAAACCCTTTTGCTGCTTGTAATGAAGAATCCGGAACACCGATAACGATGTCCGCTTGGATGTTCATCTCTTTCGCCAACTGTCTCCCGAGTGCTTTTCTCACTTGATAAATAGAGTGTTTACGAAACTCAGAGTCGGGTCTTGCAAAGTAAACATATTCCATAGAACACATCCGATGGTCAATATCAGATGTATAATGATCGTAGTCAACGTCGTCTTCATTTGAAAACGTAATAAGTTCTCCTGGCTCAATATCTCGAATATACTCCGCACCGATAGCTGTGAAGGCGCATGTTTCGCTCGCCACACAATATGCGCCATCAACTTTACCTAACATTAAAGGGCGCACACCGCGATGATCACGTGTCGCGGTTAATTGTTGTTCATTTAAAATGACACAGCTAAAGGCTCCCTTCATTTGATTTAAAGCCGCCTTTTGATTAGTTTTAATATGTTTTGAGTTCCCTTTTATGAGTAAATGCGCAAGGACTTCTGAATCACTCGTCGTTTGAAAAATCCCCCCTGTGGATTCAATCGCTCGTCGAAGTTGAAGGGCATTTGTTAAATTCCCATTATGAGCTAGTCCAAGATCGCCTTTCGAGTGTTTAAATAAAAACGGTTGCACGTTTGAAACTTCACTCGCACCCGTCGTAGCATAACGGACATGGCCAATCGCATGCGGATAGCCTTCTAAAGATTGCAACTGAGCATCAGAAATGGCTTCCGTTAATAAACCCATTCCTCTCGCTCCAAAAAGCTGTTCTCCATTAGAACACACAATTCCAGCACCTTCTTGACCTCGATGTTGTAAACTGTGTAATGCAAGATACGTTAAGTGTGCTGCATGAGGATGATTCCATATTCCAAAAATACCGCATTCTTCATTTAATCCGCGGATGTCATACATGCCTCAATTGCTCCTTCCCATTCACGCTTGATTTCAGATTTTTGACGTTCAATCACTGCATCTGAACTTTGAACTTTAAAGACATCCTTATCAACAAATGTCCCTATTTTAATCGCGTCTTTCATGTTGAATGTTTGTCCTTCTTTGACACTCACAATATAACTTCCTGGCGTCTCGCTAAAGAACATTGCTTTTTCAAATGGTAAAGTAGCGTCAATTCCTAGATCATAGTACGCACTCATTCGAGCTAAAGTAATTAATGCACCGCCTTTACCTACTGTTTGAACATGTGATAGTTGTCCATTTCGAATGGCTTCACGGATTGCCTCTCCGCGATGCACTTCTTGTATTAAATCAATATGTTCTGATTCATGATTCACTTGTTGATATAATAATTTTTCAATTTGGCTTCCCCCAAAGTGCGCCGCTGTGTCGCCTACGATATAAAGTGTGTCTCCCGCTTGAGGGTGGAAGTTTTTAAGGTAATCAATATCTTCAATAAGTCCTACCATGCCTACAACAGGTGTTGGAAAAATCGATGACGTCCGTGTTTCGTTATACAAAGAAACATTTCCGGAAACCACAGGTGTTTTTAACACTTCACAAGCTTCAGCCATACCTCGTGTTGAATCAATCAATTGTTGATAAATTTCTTTTTTCTCTGGTGAACCGTAATTTAAGCAATCTGTCATAGCTAAAGGTTTCGCACCCACTGCAATTAAGTTACGATAAGCTTCAGCCACTACCATTTTTCCGCCTTCATAGGGATGATTAAATACGTAACGTGCTTCACCATCAATTGTTGAAGCGACGGCTTTGTTTGTGCCTTCAACACGAACGACAGAGGCTTGCAATCCTGGCTTCACAATAGTGTTCGCACCCACTTGTTGATCGTATTGAGAATATAAATAACGCTTAGACGCAATGGTTGGGTGTACTAATAACTTATTAAATACTTCATCTGCATCAATTTTTGAATAATCACGTGTTTCAGGTGTATAGTTTGGTTTTTCACCTTCTAAAATGTAAACAGGTGCTTCATCAGCGAGTGGCTCAACTGGGATATCTGCAAAAACTTCCCCGTCATAAGTCAATACGAATCGATTCGTTTGAGTGACTTGACCAATGACTGCACTATCGAGCTCATAATGCTCAAATAAATCTAAAAACTTTTGTTCCGTCCCTTTTTCTACGACTAATAACATACGTTCTTGTGTTTCTGAAAGCATCATTTCATAAGGTGAAATCCCTTGTTCTCTTACTGGAACTTTTTCTAATTCTAAATGAATACCGCTACCGCCTTTAGCTGCCATTTCAGAGGAGGAAGAAGTTAAACCTGCTGCGCCCATATCCTGAATACCGACAAGCTCTTTATATTGAATAGCCTCTAAAGTCGCTTCCATTAATTTCTTACCTACAAATGGATCACCGATTTGAACAGATGGGCGCTTACTTTCACTTTCTTCTGTCAACTCTTCTGACGCAAACGTCGCCCCATGTATCCCATCGCGACCTGTTTTTAAACCGACATAAATCACAGAATTGCCTTCTCCTTTGGCTGTCCCTTTTTGAATCATGTCATGGTCTATTACACCGACACACATCGCATTGACAAGAGGGTTGCCATCATAACGTTCATCAAACTCTATTTCACCTGCTGTCGTAGGGATACCGATACAATTTCCGTATCCACCAATACCCGCAACAACACCACGACATAGGCGACGATTCGTTTTTTCAGTGAGTTCACCAAAACGTAAACTATTTAAAAGGTTGATGGGACGTGCACCTATTGAAACAATGTCACGAATTATTCCTCCAACTCCTGTAGCAGCACCTTGGTAGGGTTCAATGGCTGAAGGATGGTTGTGGGACTCAACTTTAAATACGACTGCTTGGTCATCTCCAATATCAACGACACCTGCACCTTCACCAGGCCCCATTAAGACATGTTCACCAGTAGTTGGGAATTGTTTTAAGAAGGGTTTGGAGTGTTTATACGAGCAATGCTCACTCCACATTACCGAAAAAATACCGATTTCAGTAAAGTTAGGATCACGTTGTAGTATGCTTCGAACTTTTTCATATTCCGCTTCACTTAACCCCATATCTTTGTATAACTTTTCGCTTTTTACCTCTTCAGCCGTAGGTTCTAAAAATTTAGACATGTTGTTCCCTCCAACTTTCTACCATTGATTCAAATAATTTCACACCACTATCTGTTCCTAAAATAGTTTCCAGTGCACGTTCAGGGTGAGGCATCATCCCACAGACGTTACCTTCTTTTGAAACAATACCTGCAATATCTTGATAAGAGCCATTCGGATTTTCTTTGTATTTCAGAATAATTTGATTATTCTGAATTAAATCGTGATACATCTCTTCAGTACAATAGTAATGTCCTTCACCGTGCGCAACAGGATAAATAACTTCTTCCCCTACTTCATAGCGTTGTGTAAAAGGGGTGTCTGCATTTGTAATCGTTAAGCGTTCGTTTCGACTAACAAATAAATGACTATCATTATGTAATAATGCGCCTGGTAATAAGCCGATTTCAGTTAAAATTTGAAAACCATTACATACCCCAAGTACAGGTTTACCTTCTTTAGCCAAACGTTTCACTTCATGAATAATAGGGGCTACACTCGCCACAGCGCCTGAGCGTAAATAGTCTCCAAATGAAAAACCACCCGGAATTAATACACCGTCAAAACCTTCTAATGATGTTTCACGATAATCGACATATTGGGCTTCTACCCCTGATTTTAAAGCAGCGTTATACATGTCTCGGTCACAATTTGATCCAGGAAATTTGAGTACCGCAAACTTCATTAGACATTCTCCTTTTCTGAAGGTTCCTCTAAAATGGTATAACTATATTCTTCTATTACGGTGTTCGCAAATAATTTTTCACTTAATGTCGTCACTACATTATGGACAGCTTCATCTGTTGCTTCATCCACTGTTAAATAGAGAACTTTTCCGACACGAATATCGTCTACTTGTGTATAACCTAAATCATGTACCGCACGTGTTAATGCTTGGCCTTGCGTATCTAAAACTTGGGGTTGCAATGTAATGTGTAATTCAATTTTTTTCATTTTAAAGAGCCTCCAGTTTATTTAAGAATGATTCATATGTTTTGATTAAAGAGCCTGTCTCATTGCGGTAAACATCTTTATCAAAGTTTTCACCTGTGGTTTTATCCCAAATTCGACATGTGTCTGGTGAAATTTCATCTGCTAGCAGTAGGTTTCCTTCTGAATCTTTACCAAATTCAATTTTGAAGTCTACCAAATCTAGATTGAGTGCACTCATAAGCTGTATTAAAGCTTGATTGACTTGAAGGGCTTGCGCTTTTAGACTTTGTATTTCATCATCATTAGCAATATGCAAGAGCTTAATGTGATCTTCGGTAATTAATGGGTCATTCAGTTCGTCTTTTTTATAGAAGAATTCAACTAATGGTGTATCAAATGGATGACCATTTTCAAAGCCCAATCGTTTTGTAATGGAGCCTGATGCTATGTTTCTTACGACGACTTCTAATGGGATAATTTTAACCGCTTTTACAAGTTGCTCTGTTTCTGAAATACGTTGAATAAAATGGCTTTTCACACCTTGTTTAGCAATGAACTCAAAAATTTCAGAAGTGATTCTATTATTTAAACGTCCTTTTCCTGTCATTTGGTCCTTTTTAGCACCGTTTCCAGCTGTAACTTCATCTTTATACTCAATACGGAGAACTCCAGGTTCTTCAGTTTCAAACACTCGTTTCGCTTTTCCTTCATAAACTAACGCATTACTCATGATTTTCTCCCTTCAAAATATGTCATTAGTGTTTTTTCTACGTTTTGAATATCATCTGTAAGCTGTGTTAAGTGTCCCATTTTACGTAAAGGCTTGCGTGAAGTTTTGCCATAAATGTGCACATGCCACTCTGGATGTGCGTCAAACTCCTCTTCCAGTAAGTCTAAATCTTTACCAAGCAAATTCATCATTACGGCAGGTTTTAGAAGTTCAATAGTCTCCGGTAGTTTTTGACCCGTGACAGCCATAATATGTGTATCAAATTGTGAATAATCACAAGCCTCAATCGAATAATGACCGGAGTTGTGAGGTCTTGGTGCAATTTCATTCACATACAGTTCGTCATTTTTATCTATAAAAAATTCAACGGTAAATGTTCCAATAAAGTGAACGGCTTGCGTAATTTTAAGGACTTCGTCACGTGCAAGTTTTTCGTGATTGTCGCGAGCGGGAACGATGGTTTTAAATAAAATTTGCTCACGATGTTCGTTTTCTTGCAACGGGAAAAAGACGATTTGTTGATGAGCACCTTTTGTCACAGTGACAGACACTTCACGTTTTAGAGTTAAATATTTTTCAGCCACACATTCTTGATCTTTAATCAGTGCCAAAGCTTCATTTAAATTTTGCTCACTGTCAACGAGAATTTGGCCTTTGCCATCATAACCACCGAAGCGCGTTTTTATAATGAACGGATAGCCTAATGTCTCTGTTGCTTGCTGTAATTCTTGAGGCGTCGTCACTTTGCAAAATGGCGCCACATGTGCCCCTGCTTTTTCAATCGTTTCTTTTTCAGTCAATCGATCTTGTAATAGTTGAATAGCTTCGTAACCTTGTGGCACGTTAAAACGTTCTGTCAATTTATGAAGTTGCGTTGCGTTAATGTTTTCAAATTCATAGGTAATGACATCAGATTGTTCTCCTAGACTCTGTAACGCTGCCTCATCATCGTAATCGGCATGAATAAATTGATGTGCAACGAATTGCGCCGGACATTCCGCATCTGGGTCTAATATAATAATGCGATAGCCCATCTTTTGCGCCGATTGTGCCATCATTTTTCCGAGTTGACCCCCACCGATAATCCCTATCGTTGAACCAAATTTGAGTTTATTGTAAGTCATTTTGCATACCCTCAACTTTTTCAATTAATGTTTGTTCATATTCATGGAGTCGTGTTTGAATCGCCTCATCTGTCGCTCCAACTATGCGTGCTGCTAAAATACCAGCATTTTTAGCTCCTGCTTTACCGATGGCTGTTGTTGCCACAGGGATACCTCCAGGCATTTGAACGATAGAAAGTAAAGAATCCAATCCCTTCAATTGTTTCGATTCAATCGGAACACCAATGACAGGTAATGTCGTCATTGAAGCCACCATTCCTGGGAGATGAGCTGCACCACCCGCACCAGCAATGATAACCCGATAACCATTTTCATAAGCTTGTGTTGCAAAATCCACCATCATGTGAGGCGTACGATGTGCTGATACTACCTTCGCATCGTACGGAATTTTAAAATAAGCCAACATGTCACAAGCTTCTTTCATGACTTCCCAGTCAGATGAACTTCCCATTATGACCGCTATCTTCAATTTGAACACCCTTTCAATCATTTGAAATCCCATGTCAATTAGTTGTATATTACAGATATAGCATAACAATCAAAAATGCTTTTTTCAATGCTAAAGTCGAACTTTATCGTAAATTTCTTTTTAATATTTCGTGTTTTGACATTAAAATCACGATAAATAAATGGAATGTACGTGATATTGTTCGAATCAATCAAAGGGAGGATTTTGTATTATGAGTGCAAAAATTTTAGATGGTAAACAAATCGCAAAGGACTACCGTCAAGGATTACAAGATGAGGTAGAAGTTTTAAAACAAAAAGGGTACACACCAAAATTATCCGTAATTTTAGTCGGTAATGATGGCGCAAGTCAAAGTTATGTTCGTTCTAAGAAAAAAGCAGCAGAAAAAATCGGAATGATTTCAGAAGTTATCCACCTTGAAGAAGACACATCAGAAGAAGATGTTTTAAAAGAGTTAGAACGTTTAAACAATGATGAATCCGTAAGCGGTATTTTAGTTCAAGTGCCTCTACCTAAACAAGTAGATGAACAAAAAGTTTTAGATGCCATTGATCCAGATAAAGATGTAGATGGGTTCCATCCAATTAATATCGGACGCTTATATTTAGATCAAGCGAAACTTATTCCATGTACACCATTAGGCGTAATGGAGCTTTTAAAACATGCGGATATTGACCTAGAAGGTAAAAATGCTGTCGTTATCGGCCGTAGCCACATTGTAGGACAACCTGTTTCTAAACTATTAATCCAACAAAATGCGACAGTCACTGTACTTCATTCTCGTAGTCAAAACGTTCATGAACACCTTAAAAATGCAGATATTATTGTCAGTGCGGTAGGTCGCCCTGGTATGGTGAAAAAAGAAGATGTCAAAGAAGGTGCAGTGGTCATTGACGTCGGTAATACACCTGATGAAAACGGAAAATTAAAAGGTGACGTAGAATACGACGAAGTTTCAGAAGTAGCTGGAGCAATTACACCTGTTCCAGGTGGCGTAGGTCCTATGACAATTACAATGGTATTAAATAATACATTAATCGCTGAAAAAATGCGTCGCGGTTTAGAATAAAACTTGCGCTTTATCATCTTTGCAGAGAAGGGTTCACCTTCTCTGTTTTTTGTTTTCAAAATCAAAAAAAGACTGTTTACCAAGTCTTATACTCAGCAAACAGTCTGAAAGTGAAGCACTATCCTTCACTTTTATTTTGTTTTAAGATTGTCAATGTTAAACTTCTACGCTTAAACGTGGGACAAATGTTTCATAGTAAATATTATCTTCGTTAAAGTTTAACGTTTTAAGTTCTTTAATCATTGATTGTAAAAACGGTGTTCCCCCACAAATGTAAACTTGTGTTTCATCAGTTAGGTACTTTTTAAGCTCTTCCGCCTCTAAATAACCTTCTTTATCGCGGAGATGGTAGTGTACATCTGTATTGTTACCTTGAGATTTAATTTTATCAATCTCCTCTTTGAACGCAACATCTGCTTCAGAAGCCGCTACATTAATAAATTGAGATTGCGGCGCTTCTTTAACAGCTTGACGATACATTGAAACAAGCGGAGTCACACCAACACCACTACCTAAAAATAGTTGAGGTTTATCCGTGTTGTGTAATTGGAAACCACCTACTGGTGCAGATAAATTGATAGTGTCACCTTCGTTGAATTCATCATGTAAGGCTGTTGACACTTCACCTTCATGGCCATCGCCTGATTCGCGACGTACACCAAATGTAAGATAGTTTTTACCACCGTCAACAATTGAATAATGACGTTTTGCACGGTAAGGTAATTTTTCACTTTCAATATCTACAGTAATGTATTGACCTGGTGTAAATTGACTTAAGTCAAATTCATCAGATGTTACGGTAAACGCTTTGATATTATGAGTAATTTGTTCGATTTTTTCAATTTTAAATGGTTTAAAACTTTCCCAAGCCATGTGATCGTAAATGTCTTTTTCAACAGAAATAAAGGCATCGGCAATGTCTCCATACGCTTTTTCCCAAGTGGTAATAATTGGGTGATCCGCATCTAAACCAACCACTTCCTGAATGGCTGCTAATAAGTTTTCACCAACGATAGGATAATGTTCTGGACGTACATCTAAAGCACAATGTTTATAACCAATTTCTTTAACGATAGGTAAAATAGGTGTCAAATCTTCAATATTAACTGCTGCTGCTAAAACTGATTGTGCAAGCGCTGTGGATTGAAAACCTTTCTTTTGGTTAGTTTGGTTGAACATATTACGTAATTCAGGGTGTTGATTGAACATTCTGCCGTAAAACTTAGCTGTGATTTCTGTACCTTTTTCTTGAAGTACGGGTACAGTTTCTAAAATAATCCCTTTTTCTTCTTGTGTTAACATTACAATCACTCCTGTAAGAAAATTTTCATGATAATTATAACCATGCTTATACTATATTCCCTTTTTAAAGCTTTGAATACATTTAAGACATGTCATCATTGTGACATTTACAAATCCTTAACCTTTTTAAGCCTAAAGATTGATTTAATCCAAGCCTTAAAACAGGTATAATGAATTTGTATAGAAACAAATGGAGGACAGAGCCAATGAATCAAAAATTACTTCAATCTTTGTCAGCTTTAGGGGTTTCAGCCACACTGGTGACACCTAATTTAAATGCAGAAGCAACATCGAATCACATTCCTTCAATCAAAGGAACGGCAGACTCAAAAATCACTGTAGGGGCTCAATATCATCCTCTTGATGGCGTAAAAGCTTATGATAAAGAAGATGGTGACCTCACAGATAAAATCAAAGTCAAAGGCCATATTGATACGACTAAGGCCGGTACATATCAATTAGAATATAAAGTCGCTGATTCTGATGGTGCAATTGAAACCTCACATCGCATTATTGAAGTCGTGGATGCCCCTTCTCTTGATTAGTGCGTCACAAAGCAATGATTATTAAAAATTCATTTACTATTTAAAAATAGCATTTTTAGTTTTTTCAATGTTATATAGTATAAGAATGGGAGTTTATTTTGAAGGCGTTTTCTCACCTTTAAAATAAGCTCTTTTTCTATTTACATTGTACGTCATTTCTCCCCTACTCATAAATTAGCATTTTCCCTATAATCCTATCTGTATTTCCCCTTTTTAAATAAGAAGAAATTATTCTGAAAGTTGTGCCAAATCTTGTAATGATAGCTATTTTTGCAAAATTAGCTTAAGATAACACATTTCACAAAATGTACACATTATTTTCATAAACCCTCTATCCCTTGTCAGTGTTAGAGTCACATGGCATGCAACAAATTTATTTCGATGAATTTCTAAAAAGCCTCTTGTAAATATCACATATTATTTTAAAATTAATGTAAGCCCTACAATTGTAGTATTAGGAGGTCAAAAAAGTGTCAAAATTAAAGTCTTTGCTTCTAGCATTCGGAACATTATTTTTGCTTGCGGGCTGTTCTGATGTAGAAGTTTTAAACGCAAAAGGGCCAATGGCGAGTGACCAAAGATTTTTAATCATTTACTCGATTATTTTCATGGTTGCCATTGTTGCTGTCATACTTATTTTATTTGCTATTTTCACTTTTAAATATCGTTACAACAAAACGAGTGAATCTGGCAAGATGCATCATAGTGTGTTACTTGAGTCTATTTGGTTCATTATCCCAGTAATTATTTTAATTGCTTTAATGATTCCAACTGTTAAGTCACTTTATGATTATGAAGAACCACCAAAAGCCAAAGATGATCCAATGGTCATTTATGCAGTAAGTGGTGGATACAAATGGTTCTTCGCTTATCCAGATGAAAAGATTGAAACGGTCAACCACGTGACAATCCCAACAAATCGTCCTGTCACTTTCAAACTTCAAGCGATGGATACGATGACAAGTTTCTGGGTACCTCAACTCGGGGGTCAAAAATATGCCATGACTGGCATGACAATGCAATGGACGTACCAAGCTGATGAAGAAGGTACATACCGTGGAAGAAACTCTAACTTTAACGGTGAAGGTTTCTCACGCCACACATTTAATGTGCATGCAGTTAGTCAAAGTGACTACGACAAATGGGTAAGAGAGGCTAAGTCTGAAAAGAAAATCGATCAAGATACTTTCGACAAACAACTTTTACCTATCACACCTAACAAAGAATTAACATTCAGTGGAACGCACATGGCATTCGTGGATCCAGCTGCTGATCCAGAATATATTTTCTACGCTTATGAACGTTTTAATTACACACCTAAAGATCCTAACTTCTACGACGATAAAGAAGGCGTTTTAAGCGAACCGAATAAGCCAGCACGTAAGCCACAAATCACAAATCCAAACTATGAACGTCATGGTATGAAAGTAGCCATTTTAGGTAATGACGAACCATACAACAATGAGTTCATTAAAGAAGAAAAACACAACATGGATGAAATGGAATCTATGCACAAAGGTGCAAAATCGGAATCAAACGATAAAAGTGGAGGTGGACATTAATGATGGACTTTCCATGGCATGAGCTTATTGTAAATGGTAACTGGATGATTACCATGGCTCAAATTGGTGCACCATTCTTAGTGATTGGTGTCATTGCAGCTATTACTTACTTTAAGCTTTGGGGATATTTATACAAGGAATGGTTCATGTCAGTCGACCACAAGAAAATTGGGTTAATGTACTTGATTTGTGCTGTTTTAATGTTTGTACGTGGTGGTATCGATGCGATTCTTTTACGTATTCAATTAACAGTACCGAACAATCCATTCTTAGAATCAAATCACTATAACGAAATTTTCACTACGCACGGTGTTATCATGATTATCTTCATGGCGATGCCACTTGTAATTGGTTTAATGAACATTATTATCCCATTACAAATTGGTGCGCGTGACGTTGCATTCCCTGTACTTAACAACATCAGTTTCTGGTTGTTCGTTGCAGGTATGTTACTTTTCAACCTTTCATTTATTATCGGTGGATCACCTGCCGCTGGTTGGACAAACTACGCACCACTTGCTGGTGAATTCAGTCCTGGACCAGGTGTAAACTATTACCTTATCGCAATCCAAATTGCCGGTATTGGTACACTTGCAACTGGGATTAACTTCTTTGTCACTATTATTAAACTTAAAACACCGAGTATGACATTTATGCAAATGCCAATGTTCGTAGTTACTACGTTCATTACAATGTTAATCATTATCTTAGCATTCCCTGTATTAACAGTTGCACTTGCATTAATGACAGTAGATAGAGTTTTTGACTTCTCATTCTTTACTGTTGCCGGTGGCGGTATGCCAATGCTTTGGGCAAACTTCTTCTGGGTATGGGGGCACCCTGAGGTATACATTCTCGTATTGCCAGCATTTGGTATCTACTCTGAAATCATTCCAACGTTTGCTCGTAAACGTTTGTTCGGTCACCAAAGTATGGTGTGGGCAACAGCTGGTATCGCATTTTTGAGTTTCATCGTTTGGGTTCACCATTTCTACACAATGGGTAGTGGTGCTTTAGTCAACTCATTCTTCTCAATTACAACAATGTTAATCGCTGTGCCTACGGGTGTAAAAATCTTTAACTGGTTATTTACACTTCACAAAGGCCGTATTACTTTTGAATCACCAATGCTATTCTCATTAGCATTTATTCCTAACTTTACAATTGGTGGGGTAACAGGTGTTATGCTTGCCATGGCATCTGCCGACTTCCAATATCACAACACTTATTTCTTAGTGGCCCACTTCCACTATACTATTGTTGCTGGTGTTGTATTTGCATGTTTCGCAGCTATGATTTTCTGGTATCCAAAAGCAATGGG
Organism: Staphylococcus sp. 11511212; assembly: GCF_011394755.1. Taxonomy (NCBI): domain Bacteria; kingdom Bacillati; phylum Bacillota; class Bacilli; order Caryophanales; family Staphylococcaceae; genus Staphylococcus; species Staphylococcus sp. 11511212. Next base: position 745,867 of record NZ_JAANBQ010000003.1, read on the forward strand.
ATACAAATTATTCGAAAAACCAAACAAATGGTTCTTCTGGATTTTCATGATTGGTTTCAACGTGACATTCTTACCTCAATTCGTATTAGGTTTAGACGGTATGCCACGTCGTTTATACACTTACATGCCAGAAGACGGTTGGTTCTTATTAAACGTCATTTCTTCAATTGGTGCTGCAATGATGTCTATCGCATTCTTAATCTTTGTTGGTAACATCGTATACAGTCACTTAAAAGCACCTCGTGAAGCGACTGGCGATAACTGGGGTGGTTTAGGCCGAGGCTTAGAATGGTCAACTGCTTCAGCAATCCCACCACATTACAACTTTGCGATTACACCTCACTGGGATGACTTAGATTCATTCGTTGAGATGAAAGCTCAAGGTCGTCATTACTTAGACAATCACGACTATAAAGATATTCACATGCCAAATAATACACATATTGGTTTCTGGATGGGTATCCTCTTCTTTATCGGTGGATTCTTCCTTGTATTCGAAACAATTTTACCTGCAATCTTAAGTTTAATTGGTATTTTCGGATTAATGATTTGGAGAAGTTTCCAACAAGATCACGGTTACCACATCCCTGCAAGTGAAGTTGCTGAAAATGAAGCGCGCTTAAGAAAAGCACGTCAAAAAGAAAGGGAGGCTATGAATCATGAGTCATAAGGTTGATACAATTGATGCACGTACGCATGAAGGTAATTTAAACAAACTCGGTTTCTGGATCTTCCTTACAGCTGAATTTGCACTTTTTGGTACGCTTTTCGCAACACTGTTAACCCTCCAACATGGTGGGGGTTACGGTGGCATGATGACAACAGAGCTATTTGAATTACCTCTTGTTTTAATCATGACATTCTTGCTTTTAGCAAGTTCTTACACATGTGGTATTGCCATTTACTTCATGCGTAAAGAAAAGAAAACATTGTTTATGGTCTGGATGATTATTACTGTACTTCTTGGTGTTGGCTTCGTTGCATTTGAGATCTTCGAATTCACTCATTATGCACACGAAGGTGCGGTACCACAAGCAGGTTCTTATTGGTCAAGTTTCTTCTTACTATTAGGAACTCACGGTGCCCACGTAACATTAGGTATCTTCTGGATTATATGTTTATTAATCCAAGTTGCAATGCGCGGACTTAATAAATTCAATGCACCTAAAATTTTCATTGTAAGTTTATACTGGCACTTCTTAGATGTTGTTTGGATTTTCATCTTCACTGCCGTATACATGATAGGGATGGTGTTTAGCGGATGAATACAGTAGTCAAACATACAATAGGCTTTATCGCCTCAATCATTCTTACGTTACTTGCAGTTTTCGTTACTCTATACACATCATTGTCATTTCAAGCTAAAGTAACAATTATTTTTGGTTTCGCTTTTATTCAAGCATTTTTACAACTCTTAATGTTCATGCACTTAACTGAAGGTAAAGATGGTCGTGTTCAACTTGCAAAAGTTATCTTCGCTATCATCATTACACTTGCCATTGTGATTGGTACATTCTGGGTAATGCAAGGTGGCCACAGCGCTCACTTATAAAGCAAACTTGATATAAAAAAGGCTTACACATCACGTGTAAGTCTTTTTTTGTGGCTATGTATTTCTACTTTTGAGCTTCCCCCTTCTGTAAAAGTTCATTAACTAGATCGTAAACACAATACTATCTACAGGTATTAACCCCTACTCTTTATACCTTTTGAAAACGCCGATAGTTTATCCCACTATATAGAAAAGCGGACGAGTGAAATGATGAACTCATTACATTCGTCCGCTTTATTTTAAAGTTTTTAAGAAGCGCTATTTCCAACCTAAAAAGTAAGAGAGTGTTCCCTTCCTACAGTTTATATATATCTAAGAACGTTGCGCTTTTAATTTTTGTTTGACTTTACCCACATACGACGCTTTTGATTCTATCCGTTCATAAAGGGCTAATAATTTGGATTTTTCATTTTGCCAATTATAAATCATTTTGGCTTTTTCAGTGTTCGCTTTCGCATGTGCATATAAGGCATCATTCGTTAGAAATTCATTGACCGCTTGTGCGATATTATGAGAATCATGTGCATCAATAGCGATCCCGACTTCTTGTTCATTAACCACTTTGGCAATTTCTGGAAAATCACAACTGACTACTGGAACATGTGCCATCATATATTCAAACAATTTGTTAGAACTTGCAGAATAATGATTAAAACACACGTTTTGTAATACTTGGAAGCCTAAAAAAGCCTCTCTGGTAATACTAGGTAACTCTTGAAATGGTACTTTTTCTAAAAAGAAAATACGATGCTTTTCAGGGGATTTCGCTGCTTGTGCTTTTAATGCATTTATAAGTTTACCCGCACCGATAAACACGAGTACCCCTTCTTTAATATAAGGCATCGCCTCAATGAGTTTTTCTAAACCTCGACCTTGTTGTAATCCGCCTTGATAAAGTAAGATTTTTTCATCTTCTGAGATGCCTAATTTTTGATGAAGATTGACTTTAGGTCGTTCATTAATATCATACAACTCTGAATAATTGTATAAAGTTTGAGGATAAAAGCCATATAACTTTTCATTATGCTTAGCACGTGTATGATTTTCTACCATCATTTCATCAACGAAACGTAGTAGAAACTTTTCAATCTTTTTAATTTTTTTCGTATCATAGCCCGTACGATCCGTTTGAACCTCATGACTGTCATATATCAACGGTTTCGGTTTCAAGCGGAATTTCGCACATATAATGCCTTGAGGTAACGTATTTAAATCATTTGAGTGGTAAATATCTGATTTGCACAAATACCCTCTAATAATCATTCGTGCAATAATGGCGCTATTGATGACGATTTTTCGCACTTTTCGTTGTCTAATAGCCACTGCGCCTCCTAATAACATGAGGAGATAGCTCGATAAAATCATAAAGTTCACAAAAAACAAGCCTGCTGCGACCGCCATCGCAACACCCCCTATCATGATAATAAAGGGCTTTCCGTAATCCGCATACGTTTGTAGTAGCCAAGGGTACCGTTTTACACGATGCACACGAAAACGTGCATTTACTTTTTCAAAAGCTTTTATTGCAGGATTTTTAGGATCATTAATTGCAATTAAGTCCACATCATAGCCCGCTTCGGATAAAGCCGTGCATTCTCGATTAACCCGAGCGTCATTGGTGAAATGATTCCATACAAACATGCCTACTTTTTTCATCAAATATCCTCCTTACTTTAGTATATGTTCAGTTCTTTGTTTATTATCAAATTTACAATTTCTACCGTCTTATCTTTAGGAAGAGGACTATGTCCAGACTTTTTGTCATTGTAAAATAGAAAATTAATTTTAGAACTATCAAGATTATATTTATCTAGCATTTGCATAAAGGGATTAACGTGATTCTCCATATCCGATTTACTCAAACGATTTTGTATAAAAAATAACAGAGGCACATGCTTACATTTTTTCATTAATGCGGTAGATGAAAGCCTATCAGCGTATCGTTTATTCACTTCGTCAAAGCTCACCTCTTCTCCAAATACTAAATGATAAGCTTTTAATACTGCATTTCTTGAATATCTATGCACATAAGCTTGCGGATTATTAACAATAGCACATGAATTTCTATGTAAAGTGGCTAGCATTAATGAAATAAAGCCTCCCCCAGAACTTCCATAATAAGTCACATTTGAGTCTTTAATTTCAAGAAGCTCCGCTATTTTTTGGCTAATTCGTGCGTAATCTTCAACATAATATCGATCCTTTGTGCCTAATCCCCAACCTAATGAAACGTTACTGTTGTGAATAGTTCGATCATCTATAAACAAACAATTCGCATCAAATTCTTCACGCCAACTATTTCTTAAAAACACTGGAGGTGTAGATTTATTTAAATCAATCGCTCCATTAGAATGCACAAGTAAATTTTCATTATTCTCTTTAAGATGTAATAATATATAGAAATCCAAATTATCTACCACTAGCTTAATTTTTTGATTGTTAACTTTTATTAAATCATCTTTGGTTAATTCATCAAAATTTAATTCAAACATAACTCATTCCCCTTTTATACTACATTAATTGAAAACCAAGAGAGATTAGCCATCCAACAAATACTATACTTACAAATCCATAGGTTTTCCAAGAAACTTCTTGAAACGATTGATGTGGTGTATTCATGTTTGAATTTGCTTGTTGCTGTTGTATTTTCTTTTTTTTATATTCAATTTGTTCTGCTTTAGGCATTTTTTTTATTTTTTGAATTAATGCATTATAGCGTTTAATAACAGCATTGACATCATCATACGCGACCATTTGACCATAATGAATCCAAAGCGCTTTGTCACACATTTTTCTGATTTGACTTGCGGAATGAGAAACGAAAAATATAGTTTTACCATTCTCTTGGAACTCTTTCATTTTATCAATACATTTATTAGAAAACGTTTCATCCCCGACTGAAAGCGCCTCATCAACGATTAATATATCGGGATCCGTATGAATAGCAATGGAAAAACCCAATCTAGACTTCATACCACTTGAGTAAGATTTAAGCGGTTGATAAATAAATTCATCAAGTTCACTAAACTTTACAATATCATCAAACTTGTCATTAATTTCTTTAGTGGTCATTCCATGCATTAAACATTTATAACGTATATTTTCCTCTCCTGTAAAAGAGGGATTTAAGCCAGCACCAATAGCAATTAATGACGGCTTACCTGTTGTCCTAACTTCGCCATAGGTGGGTGATACCACTTGCCCTAAAATATTGGAAAGTGTGGATTTACCTGATCCATTCAATCCGATAATACCTACTGATGTGCCTTTTTCCACCTTAAAACTCACATCTTTCAATGCATAATAGGGTTTAAACTGATACGTTTTACCAAAAGTAAATAGTGAAAGCAATTTCTCTTTTCTACTACGGTTCAAATCGTATATCTTGGTGACATTTTCGCAAACAACATTATATTTACTGTCAGTCATTTGGTTCACTCCTTCAAGAAGTTAATCAATTCTTTAATGTTTGTTTCCCAATTCAAAAATTTATCTCTATAATGCCTAATATTTAATAATTGTGATTGATAGTATGAAGTGTCATTTCGATACAATAAAATCTGCTCTAACAATTCTGAGGGGGTAGCTTTCATTTTGGCAAAACCAATTTGATAATTTCTAATGTCCTCTGCCATTTTTCCACCAATATTTGTTACAGGTAAGGTATCGACACCTAATGCATCGACAATTTTACCTGGTAAAACATTTAAAAAGGTTTCATCTTCATTCAATATTGAAAGCGCAATGTGATGCTTTGATATTTCTTTAAGACATTTTTCCCGGCTCATTGCAGGTTTAAGGATGACATTTTCTAAATTTTCTACAGCTTGTCTAAATTTAGGTGCCTTCACCCCATATACGATGGCTGTAACTTTAATTTTATGGTCATTGAGTAATTGAAATAATTCGATTAAATGATTGACATCTTGCGCATATCCAATATTTCCGGTATAAACTACGCTAAATTCTGGAAATTTTTCCTCTTCAATACGCTCTTCTTTACTCACCGAATTAGGTATAAACTTGATAGGAATATCTTTAGAAATCATTTTTGTAATATGTTGATAAAACCCTTTATTATTAATCACTATTTTATCTGCACGTTGATACATAATTTTCTCTAGTAATTTTAGGAGAGGCCACGTATATTTCAACTTAATCCCTTTAATGCCATTCACACTATCAGGCCATAAATCTCTAATTTCTAAAATATATAACGGTCTTTTAGCCTTCTTTAACAGTAAAGTTGCCCATGCGATAAATATATTTGGACTTGTCACATAGATATAATCGTAGTCATTTTGATGTCTATATATAAAATACTTCACCTTCAAAAACTGCTCTATATAATAAAATAACCTTGCAATTAAATTTTTGTTTTGCTTTGCAAACGTCATTTTCATGCGAAATATTCTATCTTTTTCATATTGATTAATCAATTCATCATTAAAATAGCTTTTATCTTTAAAGAGTTCATGATTGGGATAGGATGGGTATGTTGTTAAGACATGTGTCTTTACATTTTCTTCTGTAAAATGTTTAAATAACATTTTCATTCTATTTGCTGCTGAACCTAGTTCAGGATAAAAGTTCTGTGTAATAATTAAGAGCTTTTTAGATTTCATAATTTAAACTCCTATAAATAATTATAAATAATCTAGAATTCTCTTTCTAAATTTAGTGTGAACGATGGCACCAATAGTTATTAATAGTAATGTCGTCACCCAAAAATAAATATGATCGGACCAAGTCCCGTAAACTGCTGTCTGAGGATGAATAAACGCTGTTCGATAAACACCTATGAGATATGCAAATGGATTTAAGCTCGCTAATTTAACTAATATACCGTGTTGTTCTTCTAAAACCCAAAAAATAGGCGTCATAAAAAATAGCATTCTGATCACGTTTTGAAGTAAATTTTTAGTATCACGTACGATAACAGTTAAAGTACTCATAATTAAAGAAATACCAAAAATGATAGCAAAAGATCCTATCATAAAATACACAAACCAAAAATAATGCCATAATGGGACATAATGATTAAATAAAGAAATAATGAAAACAATCAGTGTAGTAATCAGCAAATTGATCATATTGTTAGTTAAAGCAATAGATATAAATATAGAGGATGGGAATTTCATTTTTGACAGGAGCCCTATATTTTGTTGTATTGCAGTAGCTCCTGAATTGATGCCTTGCGATATAAATAACCATGGAAATAATCCTGAAATAAGGTGAACAATAAAGGGCACACCCATCACTGAGCCAGCGCTACCTCTCAATCCAAGTCCAAATACGATGTAATAAACAATCACTTGTAATAAAGGTTGTAAAATATTCCAAAAGACACCTAAATAATGGTTCGCATATTGACTTTTCATGTTATAAATAGCTAATTTCAAAATCTTTGGCAGATTAATGATTTGTTCTTTAAAAATACTAATTATAGCTCTCATTCTATTACCTTCTTACATAAGTGGATTTCCTTGATTTGAAGTATAGCCGCATTAATCCACGACTTTTTATCGATGTTTTGCGTTGATTGCATCACTATACTCGTTTGAGAATGAGGTGGAATGAACATTTCAACATGTTCATAACCTAAATCAACGATGTCATATTTTTTTGAATCTATATGTAAAAATATTTTCCCTCTACCTTTTTCATTTTTATAAAACGTTCGGATAGCTATTTTTACATTTTCCTCCTTATGATTGACAATATTTATTTTATAAGTCTCTTCCCTGTTAAACGCAGCATGACTTAGCTTCAATTGAATACTTTGTGCCTCATTTTCTTTAACAAAATCAGACGTTAAATACTCTAACTGCAATTTATTTATCTCATCCGTTTCACTTTGTGGCTTAAGTTGCTTTTTTAAATCTAAGTATTTATCGTATAAATTAACATTAGTATTTATTCCAAAAAATTGCAGTAAAGGCCAACTCTCATTAATAATGGAAGTATGAAATTCCATATTTTTTCTAGCCTCATAGTTCATATTGATTAAGCTAAATAAAATATATCTACAATTAATCAGATTATATACCTCCATATAGGGATCGCTTTCTTGTAAAATCGTACTATGCCATCCGTTCATACGAGATTCAAGATACAAAATATCATATGGATGATATCCTTTTTCTAGAAACTCGTTTATTTCGTTTCTTGTGATAAATTCATTTAGTACTCTCTCAATCCATTGTTCATCTTTTATCTGGGACCACCTTTTCAAATAATGTACAAAATCCATTATTTTACTCTCTTGACCTTCTAGCTTTGGCGGCCGGACTCCTTTAGATAGTTCGAAAAGCGTTGATTTTATATGCGCGACATTTTGAAACTGTTGATCTTCACTATAGTGCTGAATAATATATTTAGAATGGTCCGATTCATAATAAGAATATAAATTTTTGACTTCTTCATTTATATTGGTTTTATTTATGCTAAAAAATTTATGCTTTAGATTAAGTTGTTCTACCAAATATGTTACTGCAGTATAATCATTTTGATATATCTTTCTTTGCGCCTCTGACATTTCCTTATCATCTGTTTTTAAATAAGTGAAAAATAAAGTGTCTGGTATGTGGCTTTTCAACAAAGCTAATGTAAGTCTTGAATCATATCCTCCAGTTAACGAAACAACCACCGGACGATTAAGATTAAAAATAAATTCAACCATTTCCTTCATTAAAGGGAGCACTTGTTTTACAACATTGCTTGTCGCTATCTCTTTATAGGTATTGATTGGAAAAATCCTTTTCAACGTATGATTATTCAGTTCAAATCGAAAATTAGAATTGAATTTGTATATATTCTCATACTTACTTAAATCTAAAAATCCTTTCATTTTAGGATGTATGGTAGCTTCTTCAATATTGTAAATTTGTTGAAGCAATTGATGTAATATTTCTGAGTGTGAAGCATAAATATTTTTTTCACGATGATAATATAATGAAAGAAATGACGTTGCATCATTATAAAAATAGAGTTTTTCCTTATCTTCTATAAAAATAGCATAAGCCCCATTGAAATATGACATTTCATTAAGAAACACTTCTGAGTCAATGGTATGTTGTAGTAAATCACTTACAATATTTTTCAATTTCTTTTGGCTATCTCTTACATCCACAATATGGCCGAGTACGAAGACATTAAAATCTAAAATCGAATCAGAGAAATGGTTAAAATCTTCCGTGTAATAAATAGATTTATGCTTAAATTCAAATTTTTTATACCCTTCAACATTAAAGAGCATACTGTTAGATGCGACAAAATAACATTTTGAGAAATTAATCAATTGTAAGTGATTTCCCATACAACTACCACCTTTTATTTCATTTTCACTTCATTTAAAAGCTTTGATATATACTCATCTAATTCAACATCTTTTGGTCTCTCATAATTGTGATAAAGCTGATAGATTTCTAAAAATCGCTTAATAGCTTCTTCTCTTTCTTCTTCTTTAACTTTATTCAGTCTTGGCATATACCACCCTTTTATATACAAATTAAAACGATTCTCCATATATGAATCCATTAATTTATGCTTTTCAAGAAATGGAATACGTTCTAGTTCAAGCTTATAGTACTTATCAAACAATTTTTTTGAAATAGAATTCGTTACAGATCCAGTTACTGCTGCGTAATACATGTGAATTGGAACTTTGATTCCGAGTACTTTTTTACAATAAATCATGAGCTCCTGAAAGAATACAGTATCTTGACCTGCTGCACCTTCAACCATTTTGATGTTATTTTGACTAATTATTTCTTTTTTAACCATTAGCGCCTGAATGCTTTGTGCTCTTAGTCCAGCATTTTTTAAATATTTTCCTGTGTTTGTGATTAAAGCACTGTCATTGTTGTATTTTTTGATGGTTCCGTAATAATTAAACACAGATCTCTTTTGATTGTCCTCTTTAATAATATTGCCAACCACCATATCCAACGAAGCATCTTCTACTAAGTTTTTATATAATTCAGCATACCCATCACCGATAGCTTCATTATCTGGATCCAAATAAGTAATGTACGGTGTCGTCGCAAGTTCTACCCCTTTATTTCTTGGTCTTGAGGCACTACCCGAACCAGACTCAAATCTGAAATATACGATATTTGGATATTTTCTTCTTAAGCGCTGAATCACCTTAACCGTTTCTTCATCTGTTGATCCATCATCAACAAAAATTATTTCAAGCCTATCGAACATAGAAGATCTTCTAAGACTTCTCATACATTTATCTTCTAAATAACGACCATTGTTGTGTATAGGTACAATGACACTTACTAAATCATTTTTACTTATAATTTGCTTTTCTTCATAAAATAACTCTGCATCGTCTAACGTATACCCTATGTTAAAACTCATGTTTTGATAGCATTTCGCATCAAACATTGTTAAATACTTATCTTCATAAGCATTCGTATATTCATGAACATTTGTCTCACTATTTATTACTTTTTTAACGAAATCAACATCTGTATAGTAAAATGCGCTTATTAAGTCAGCTAAATAGTACTCTTCATAATTATAACTTTCATTAAAAAATGTTATAAAGTCTAATTCATGAATACGATCATTCAACTCATCTTCCGTGATTAATACTTTTTGAACATTCATTTGGCGTTGAAACATTTCAACAAGCATATCCGTTCTTTCTGGAACAACAACTCCTATGATTGGTGTATTCGTTGTACTAGGTAGTCCTATGAAGTTTGCAATTTCATCTATGCGGTGATAAGTCGTATTTTCCAACATCACATTTCGTATGTTTTTCGCTTGAAACTCTCTTAATTCACTTTGTGAATGATTATTTATGATTGAACCCACATCTGTCTTATCATTCACCATAAAGACATTTGGAAATTGATTATTTACACCTACAGAATAATTAGAAATTAAAAGATTTCCAAAGGCTTGTAATTCAAAGACACGATTTGCAAACATTGACTCTGAATATTTGACAGAATTGACATTAATAGCCCATCTGAAAATTTTGTGTGTTTTCATTAGTGCATCATGCGTTAATGACCCCGTTATATATGGGATATATTTTTTTGGAAATAAATAACGTTCTCTTTCTAAATGAAGATTTCGATCAAAAATTGTGAAATCGTTGTCACTCATTCGTAAGCCATCAAATATTCTCTCTAAATCTTTATTTCTTTCTGGATACTTTTTCGTCCAACTCCCAGCGAATATCACTTCATTTTGATGTTTTCTAGCCTCAGCTGTTCTTGTTCCAATTGGATTATGATAGTGAGGGTTAATACCGAATTGTAAGACTTTGACATTAGTGTTATTCGTATATTCTATGTAATCATTTACCACTTCTTGTGCAGTGGTAAGTATGTAGTCACATTTTGTTGCAATGTCTTTAAATAAGTGAAAGTTAACCGGGTCTTCTTTAGAATAAAATACTAATGGCACTTGGCGTTCTACCAATTCGTCTAACATACTCATTAAATGCATTCTCATCTTACTTTTAGGACTCGCTGCGCCTTGCCATGACTCATCTATTCCTCTCCAAGTCGTCGCAACGATGACAAAATCAAACTCCAGGTTTTCCAGTTGGGCATTGCTCCCAATGTATGTAATATCTACAATATCTTTAAAAGAATTATATAAAAATTCATCTGCAATGATGCCTACTTTATATTTAGGCTTTTTTAAGATTCTTGAGCCATTGCTTGCTTTCTCTTTTTCCAATTCTTCCTTAAATTGATCTATAAAATGTAACTTGCCCTTCTCTTCTAGCAATTTAAAGTAACTATGTAAGTCATCTGTATTTAGCGTTTCTTCTAAGCGATTAAGACCTTGTAAATAGTCATATTTAAGTAATTTAACTACTTCATTAAGTTGCTCTTGTTTATTCTGAGGATTACTACTCATATTACTTCCCCCATTTTTTTCTCATATTCCAGTATTTAATTTGTAACTTACCTAATTTAGAATTTTTTAAATTTTGATATCTTTCATTTACGCGACTAGGATTATCAACGCTTTCAGTATAGCCTTCCACGCCGTTATTAATTTTATCTTTGACGAGGGAAATCAATAGTTTTTTCGATTTTTTTCTTTCATTTAAAAAGTTATTAATTAAATCATTAATCTCCGCATTTTCAGTTGGATTATATGTCTCTAAAGTACTTAAAATTTTATTTAGCTCAACGTCATCGACATACTTTAAATCAACCCAAAATTTTTTATTTTCACATTCCACTTTTCCTATCGATTTATTAGGGAAAATCATTAACAATTTATAGATATCGTTTTCATTATTTACTTTAGTTTTAAATTGGCTATCCACAAATAATTCTTTATCTCTTGGTAATGTTACCTCATACTCAACGTTATATCCGACATCTAAATCCGACGATTTCATAAATCCAACAAATCTTTCTTTTTTATAAAGTAATTCGTAAAATTCATCATTATAATTGATTAGACCTTTGGACGTTAAATACTTTTTTTGAATATCTTCTGTAAATGATTTTGTAAAATTGTATTTGATATTTAATTCATTTTGAATATTGGCGCCTTCTTTAAGAAAAACAATTTCGTTAGTTTTGTTATAAACGTAATATGAACTTTCTAAATTCACCCAACCAATTTCTCTTTTTCCTTTTATAAAACCAAATAATCTATCATTAATCATTCTAGTACTTAACACTTTATACACTTTATGATTAAAGGGTTCAACTGTCCCTAATTCTTCAGTTAAACCTTCGTCTCTATACAAAAATTGATTATTAGGTTCATCCAAAAAAATATTGAAAAGAATATCATTCGTAATAATATAGTCTCTTAACCCTCGCATAAATTAACCTCTCATTTGAAAATATTAAAATAAAAAGAGTTTGTAAAATTTCAACTCGGCAAACTATATAAGATTCATTGACCGAATATTGTATTTTTACAAACTCGTTTTAACTACTAATTATTTTTCATCAAATTCGTACAAGTTTCCGTAATTGTAATATTGAACAGTTTCAAATTCAGTTTGCACCACATTTTTAGTGTCAAAAATCACTTTGTCTTTCATAGCACTAAAATCAGCATCTGTTAAATGTTTAAATTCTGAATGATCACTTAAAATTAAAACTAAAGAGGCATCTGTTACTGCTTTATTAATATCTTTTTCAACAAAATCTAATTTAACATGCGGATCATAAGTCACAACTTCTAGACCTTGTTGTTGACGTAATAACTCATAAATATCAAATGCTGGAGATTCGCGAATGTCATCAACATCTCCTTTATAAGTTAATCCAAAGACAACAATTTTATTGCCATTTAATGTTTGAATCATATTTTTCGTTTTCTCTACAACATACTCAGGCATAGAGCGATTGACTTTACGCCCTGTTTGAATAAGCGGAGAGTTTTCAGGATCTTTAGCGATAATAAAATAAGGATCCACCGCTAAACAATGACCTCCAACACCTGGACCTGGTAGATGAATATTCACACGTGGATGTTTATTAGCCATTTCAATCACGTCTAATACATTAATGTTTAAATTATTACTAATCTTAGCCAGTTCATTAGCTAACGCAATATTTAAATCACGATATGTATTTTCCATTAATTTACTCATTTCAGCCGTACGTGCATTCGTTTCTATCATTTCACCTTTTACAAAGGTACTGTAGACACGTTTACCTGCTTCAACACACGCAGGAGTGATACCACCAATAATACGGTTATTATTAATTAATTCTTCTAAAATTTTTCCTGGTAAAACTCTTTCAGGACAATGTACAAGGTATAAATCTTCTCCGATTGTAAATCCTTGTTCTTCTAGTAATGGTTTTACATGGTCATCCATTGTTCTAGGGGCAATCGTAGATTCTACAATCACTGTATTACCTTTTTTTAAATATGGAATAATACTTTTTGTCGCAGCCATCACAATTGAAATGTCGCATGATTCATATTGATCATCGTTATTTGGTGTTGGGACGGCAATAATATAAGCATCCGCTTCTTCAGGGGTTTGAGAGGCTTTGAACTTACCTGTTGCTAAAACTTCTTCATATGCTTCTTGTAAGCCTGGCTCCTCGATATGAATATGTCCTTGATTTAGACTTTGTACAGCTTTTTCATTAATATCAACACCAACAACGTCTACACCATGTTTGGCGAACATTATAGATGTTGGTAATCCGATATATCCTAATCCAACAGTAGTTAATTTCATTTCATACACCCTTTAAGTTAGTTATTTTTTTCAAATATCTCACTATTATTAATTCCTCTTTAATTGTTCATTAAAACAATCTTAAATTCAATGTTTAAAGTGCAATTTACGGCACAATTAACAGTATATTTGTTTGGCATTAACTTTGAGATTACATTCTTTACAACTATTTAACATTTTTTTGGTTTTTACTACTTTAGAAATGATATATTTTATATACCCTTTTCATCGACACCCAAATATAAAATTACTTTTATATAAAGTATAAAAATTAAAGAGCACGAGAAATACGTTCTTAGCATCACCCCGTGCTTTATAATATTTTTTATTAAACTCCTAATTTAAAAGAACACCCCAAATATATCACTATTAGGCTTGTAGTTATTCTTGCCATCGCTAAAACCAGTTTGAGCATAATAGCGTTTTCCATTCTTTTCAAAACCAATCCAAACGTAACCATCATTAACGTATTTATAATCATATATTAAGTATTGACCTTTTTTGAGCGTATCGAATTGTTTTCCATCATTGTTGGGCTCAGAGTAAATGGCAACACCTGAATCTTTAGTAACTTTAAAGCGTCCCATCTCATTTCTAAATGTGATACCAGAGTCTGTTTGGCGCCATTGGCTCATTTTTGCATTTTTATCAAATATAGTATCCGAGTAACTTAGATTTTCTATATTAACTTTATTAAAGTTTCCAAACGGCTGGGTTTGAGGCTTAAATGATGTATGGTTATCACTAAAACCAACTTGTGCATAATAGCGTTTATTATTTTTTACATAACTAATCCATACATAGCCGTCATTAACATACTTATAATCATACGTCACTGTATCATTAACTTTGAGTTTATCCAGCATTTTTCCATCATTATCTGGATATCCATATACGGCTACTCCATCTTTTTTTGTGACATTAAAAACACCGTTTTCATATCTAAAAGTAACCCCTGAGTCAGTTTTCATCCAGTCACTCACTTTACTATCTGGATTGTAACCCGTATCAGATAGCGAATCGTAAATATTACTAGAATTAAAAATAGATTTTGCTCTTTGATAAGCACTCCTTCTTTTTTCAAGCGCATTATACCCTCCATTAATAATGCGTGTTATTTCTTCTACAGTAGCTCCGTTGCCAGCTAATGTATTCGCATTTGAGTGAATACTAAAGAACCAAGCTGCTGACTCCCAAGGATAAGTTTTTGAAACATAGCTATATCCCTTGGTTAGAACATTATTATCGTTAATATATGAAGCAAAACTTCTATAATTATTTTTACCTGTTAATTGGAGATACCCTGCACCTCTATAAAATGCGCCTTGACCAGGGCCGTTATTTCCTAACATATAATCTAAATAAGATAAATAGTTAGCATCTCCTAATTCATAGGTATACACTCCATTCCCAGATTCCGCCATAACCTGAGATAGAAAGTGGGCAATTTTTTCTGGACTATCAATATGGTACTTATTTAGTACTGCATTAAGTTGGTTTATATCTGTCTCACTCAGACTGCCTATCCAACCTAAACTGATTAATTGCTCTTTTGTTAACTTAACGCGACGTTGTGCGCTAAAATTATTAAATAGCTTTTTTTCATTAGTGTAAGCACTTGTTTTTTGAGTAACATCGTCATTTTTTATAAAAGTATTTATATTTTTTTGCTTTTGATTAACGTCTAATAAATATTCATATATATCGTTTTTTGACATTTTCTCCCAATTACGCTTAACAAAACTTATTTTGTCCTGATCTATATTTTGTTTCTTTAGATTGTCAATAAATTTTTCTTTATCATCAGATACTTTAGTTTCTTCAGTTCCATTGACTGCATGCTCACTTTTATTTGATAAATCTTTTGCAAAAGAAATATGAGTTGTTGTAAATAAATTTGATATGAGTAAACCCGAAACGATAATTGAATTGGTCATTAAACTTTTTTTATTCATATTTTACCTCCACCTTTTCTCGCTTATAAACATAACAACTATATGTAAATATAAAGTTTATTTAATATTAATATTCTATTCACACTACATTTTTGTACAATTTACAATAAAAATATAAATTATTTACAAGTATTTATAGATTGAGTGTTAGATTGAAAGCAAGAAAAAAATTATGAAGGAGACAAAATATGACTTTTAAGAAATCAAAGTTTAGTAAGGGATTAAAAGTAGGTCTTGGATCAATTGTCATAATTAGCGGTTTAACATACATCACTCCATCAATCAGTAACCAAATCACTTCTGATAATTCCTTAAAAAATTTCACTCACTCTATACAGAGCCTTGGCCTTAAGAATTTATTGAAAAACGAAACAGTTATGGCTGCGACTATCAATAAGGATACTTGGTCCCAGGTAGATGGCGTTAAATATTTACAAAACCATATTGGAGTGGGTGTAGATTTTGATGGGAAATATGGCTATCAATGTATGGATTTAGCCATTGATTATATGTACAAATTATCAAATGGAAATGTTCGTTTATTTGGCAATGCATACCAAGCGAAAAATAACAACCTCGGTAACTATGCCAAAGTATACAATAATACACCTGACTTTTTACCTCAGCCTGGAGACATTGTTGTGTGGTACCCGAGATGGTGGAACTCAAATTATGGTCACATTGGGATTATTAAAGAAGCTAATTTAAATAAATTCACCTCACTAGAACAAAACAAAAAGGGAGATTTAACATATGGTGAAGTTGGCAAATTAGGAACTCATGATTATTCCGATGTAGCTTATTTTATCCGTCCCAATTTCTCTGATGTGAATCATAACCCTGACACTTCTTATTCTGATACTAAATTAGATCCACAATCTGTTGTTGGTGATTGGTCTAAAACACGTAGTGGTATTACATTTAGAAATGAAAACGGCCAATTTACAGTAACCAAAAAAGAAGGTGCTGCTGTATACGGTGAACCTAACAATGACGGAAAGCAAGTCACTACGTTAAAACCTAATACAACGCTTAACTATGACTATAAATATGTGAATGATGGTTATGTTTGGGTTGGCTTTGAAAAAGAGGGTAAACGCTACTATGTGCAAACAGGCTTTAGCGATGGAAAAATAGGTTATAAGATTAATAGCCAACCATTCGGTGCTTTTACTAAGGTTAACTTTGGAGAAAATAGTTATTCAGACACACCATATAATAGTAATGCGATTACAACTGATTGGAGCAAAACTAAATCTGGTATTACCATGCGCTATGAAAATGGTCGATTTAAAGCAACTAAAGATTCTGGTGTCGCTATCTATTCTGAACCTAACAATGATGGAAAACAGTTCGATACACTCAAAAAAGGTCAATACTTAATATATGATTATAAATACATCAATGATGGTTACGTTTGGGTTGGCTTTGAAAAGAATGGAAAACGCTATTATGCACAAGTAGGCTTTAGTGACGGAAAATATGGCTATAAACCAAATACTCAACCATTTGGTCAATTTTATTAATCACACTCTTTTAAATCTATAACTCAACCTGAAAAAGCCCAACAGCTTACAAAACGAACTTAGCTGTTGGGTTTTATTTATAAATATGTTTCTTGAAATTCTCCAACAATTGCTTCAAAATCTGGCACTTTTAATGAAAAATAGATTTTCATTTTGGGTTCAGTCCCTGATGGGCGCATTGCGATAAAACCTTCTTCAAAAGTAAAACGAATCACATCTGAAACCGGAAAGTTCATTTTCGTCGTTTCATCTGTATCAAAATGATATATTGTCGACGTTTGATAATCTTCGATGGTCGAAAGTGTTAAACCGCACAGAGTAGACGCCTCAAAATTTCTAAATTCCGACATTAAAGTTTTAATCTTTTCTTGTCCGTTTTGGCCTTCATATTTAGGAGAGAGCGTTTTGTCTTCATAGCGTCCTACTTGTTGATAAATGTCTTCTAAGACGTTGAAAAGTGTCGTGCCTTTTTGATGAAATAACTGCTTATATTTAATTAATAACGGAATACACTGAATCGCATCTTTATCTCTAGAAAAATCTTGTAATAAATAACCATGACTTTCTTCGTATGCGAGTACGAGCTTATCATTTAAGCTTTCATGCTGGTGAAGTTGATCTGATATATATTTAAATCCAGTTAATACATCAATAACATTCAATCCTAAATATTTAGCTAATGCATCACTTGTCGCTCCAGTGACAATCGTCTTAATAATATAAGGCGTTTGGGTACAGTTCTTTAATTCTTGTGCACGCAAATAGGTTAAGAGTAGGCCTATTTCATTGCCATTAAAAAAGTAATATGTTCCATCTTCATACCGTTCTACTATCCCAAATCGGTCTGCATCAGGGTCTGTTGCGATAATTAAATCGGCATGCGCAAGCTCCGCCCTTTTTAATGCATGATCAAAGGCAACAGGGTCTTCAGGATTCGCAGTTTTACATGTCGGAAACGCCCCATCTGGGATTGATTGTTCTTCATCAATATCAAAATTAAGAAATCCTAATCGTTTTAAAATTGTGGCACTTAGCGGTAAACTCGTCCCATGTAAACTTGTTAAAAGTATATGCGCGCCTTGGTCCTGTATGCCTTCATACATTGCAACGACATGTTCTATATAGCTCTCTGTTACAGACTGGGGTAAGTAACGAATCAATCCTTGCTTCATGAGCGCATTCCAGTCGTTTGATTCTATATTCAAAGCAGAGTCAATTTGGTTGATGGTGTCACTCAATGCTTCTGAGGCTTCAGGCAATAATTGCCCGCCTTCACTGTTATAAACTTTAATTCCATTATAATCGCTCGGGTTGTGGCTTGCTGTAATCATCACCCCTGCATCCGCTTTCAAATAGCGCACGGCAAAAGAGAGCTCTGGGGTTGATTTATAATCTTCGGAAATCATTATGTACACAGATTGCGTCGCGAGGACTTTTGCCATTTCTATCGCAAATTCCTTTGATAAAAAACGTGTATCATAATGGATTACGACGAACGGTTCTACATGGTGACGACGTAAAAGTTGCGCTAATCCTAGTGCCACTTTACGCACCGTGAATTTATTTAGCCTTCCAGGACCTAAACCAAATTTACTTCTAATGCCGGCAGTCCCGAATTTTAATTGTTCTTCGAAAGCAGCATTGCGTTCTGCTTCGTCTTGTTGTTGATAGAAATCTTTGACGAGACTTTCATCTAAACGTGACATCCATTGTGCTTTCAAAATGCGCACCTTCCTTAATTTATGTATTTATCGTTCCATATCGCCCTTATTATACATGAACTTTTTATGCGATGCGAAACAATCTCTCACTTTAAAAACGCCATCAAAATTTATCTCTAAGTGAATTTGATGGCTGTCTCACTTTCAGTTGGCACTATGTTCCTATCCTGTGCCCTATTTCAAATAGCTAACTCATTATAGTAGTAGGATTTATTATCTTTTATACGGCCTTTTATACTTGTAATACACTTTACTTCTATTTCAATGAATTTGTGTTAAAATCATTGAAGTACAGTGATACTTTCCTTTACAATAAAGTATCATATAGATAAAATACACTTTTTTTAGGAGCAACTTACAATGAACAAAGCCTTGAAATACCTGTTATATGCGCTTGTCCTCATCTTAGTAATTGTTCCTGCAATATTCGCTTATATTTTATTTAATTCGTCAAGAGATGCTTTTGACGATTCTTTTTCGCAAAATGACAAAAGAGAATCAGTACTTAGAAAGCATAAAGTTAATCCCACAACTGATCCTGTATCTATTTTATTTTTAGGTATCGATGATAGTAGTGCTCGCCGTGAAAACGGACAAAGCGTTGAACAGTCTAGAACAGATGCCATGATTTTATCAACATTGAATCCTGATAAAAATCAAATTCGCTTGTTAAGCATTCCAAGAGATACATTGAGCTATATTCCAGAAGTGGGCTATTATGATAAAATCACACATGCTCATGCCTATGGCGGACCTAATGCCTCTATGGATACAGTAGAAAAAGCATTAAATGTACCTGTTGACTATTATGTACGAATCGACATGGATGCCTTTGCTCAAACCGTTGATGAACTTGGCGGCATTGAGTACGATGTCCCTTACGACTTAAATGAGCCTAACAGATCAGACAACGGTCGAATTAAATTAAAAAAAGGGAAGCAAGTTTTAAATGGTGAAGAAGTTCTTGCGGTGACACGCACGCGTAAACAAGACTCTGATTTAAAACGGGGTCAACGTCAAATGGAAGTGCTCAAGATCTTATTTAAAAAAGCCCAAGAAACACAATCCCTTCATAAGTTAGACGACATCATTGAAATTGTAGGAAAAAATTCTAAGCATAATCTATCGTATGATGAAATACGAGCGCTCGCAACGGACTACCTTGTTAAAGATACTGATATTAAAACAGAACAACTCAAAGGTGAAAACGAACTTTTAAATGGTATCTATTATATTAACCCAGATGTGGATGCTTTAATTAAAACGGCTAATCGACTTAGAAACGATTTAGGATTAGATTCGATTAAAGATAGAAATGAATTTATGTTGGTTCGTGTAAAAAATGCCTTTGGCGAAATCCCACCACTGGTGAATATTGAAGACAGTCTTAGCAATCCAAATTCAGAAACTGAGACAGAGTCATCGCGCAATCCATCAAATGAAACACCTACAAATCAACCTGATGTAAACTCAAATGAGGCTACGCCACCTGTACAACAAAATGAACCATCAGCAGAACCTCAGTCACCTAACAATCAATACAGCAGTCAACCGCCCGTTCAGAATGATCTAAACACGCAAGAACAAACGACTGCACCTGTATACTAAAAAGGAGGTATATGAGATGTCACGCCACACATACGAAAAAATTAATCAAATCAATGGGATGTTTACGATGTTAGAACAACAAATCATCCATAGTAAAGATATGGCACATTTTCGTTCTGAACTATTTTACGTTAATCACGCACATCGTGAAAATTATGAAGCCCTCCTCCTCTATTATTCTGATAGTGAAACAAATCCTGTCATCAACGGAGCTTGTTATATTGTCGCTCTGCCTGAAATATTTGATGCGATTGATGTATTTGACTCACCTTTACCATTTTCATGGGTCTATAATGAAAAAGGCTTAACAGAAGAAATGCAAAAGCTGAGCGTCCCTATTCAATATCTTGTTGCCGCAGCATTAGAAGTCACAGATGTTAACATTTTCAAACCTTCAGGCTATACAATGGGAATGAATAACTGGAATTTAGTTCAAATGCGCATCTTTTGGCAATATACAGCGCTCGTTAGACAAAATGCTGAATAATCCTAAATAGATAAATCATTCGGGAGACTACTGACAATCAACAGTAGTCTCTTTTTTATAGAACGAAAAAAATGCTTTGCTTCTGCTACTAGTTATTTTAAAATAGGAGCAATCATGAAATGGAGGGATTCGATGATTAAAAAAGTTGAAACTAATCAAGAATATAACGACGCGTTATCTATTCGAAAGGCTGTATTTATCGAAGAACAACAGGTCCCTGCTGAAGAAGAAATCGACCAATTCGAGGACAGTGCTACACACTTTATTGCATATGATGATCATGGTCAACCTCTTGCAACAGCAAGATATCGCGAGGTTGACGGAGTGGTTAAAGTCGAACGCGTTGCAGTAGCTAAAAATGCTCGTGGATTGGGTTTAGGAAAAAAACTCATCACTTTCTTGGAAAATGATGCGATACAACAAGGTTATCTCGAATTTAAGCTTGGTGCACAAACCCATGCTGTCCCTTTTTATGAATCATTAGGCTACATCACTTATGGAGAAATCTTTATGGATGCCAATATCCCACATTTAAATATGTATAAAAAAGTATAAAACACAAAAATCAATATCTCTGTAACATTTCTTGTAATAATTTACAAAATCAATATATAAAAATGTTTTAATCTAATGCATTTCGGGGGACGATTATTAAAATTAAATTACAATACAATTAAAATCACCATTTGCGATTTCTGACGCTATATAATGAACTCAATCAACTTTATACTATCTTAATGATTAAAGGGGTAATGAAATGGTAAAAAAAATTGGGTATAAAACACCTTCTATTATTGCATTGACGATTGCGGGAACAGCGATTTCAGCACATCATGCTGACGCAGCTGAAAACACGACACAACAAGCACCTGAGAAAGTCATTGACAGTGAAAATGCTTTACAACAGGCAGAACAAGCAAAATCAGCGACAACGTCTCAACAGGCTACTATTTCCGGCACACAATCTTACCAAGACCCGACGCAAGTCACTACAAATGAAACGACTACTCCAACTCAAGCCAACGATACAACATCAACAAGTGATGTTTCTTCAACAACTACAAATACAACTGAAGATAGTCATATTAACTTACATAACGAGGCACAAGTTTCACCAGAAGCTTATCACCAATCAACGGTAAACGAAGCTTCAGCATCAAATGACGCTTCTACTGAGACGCTTTCTAACAATACATCTGAGATTCAACCAAATACTGACGCATCTGTAAATACTGAAGCGACTTCAAATAATACTACAGCTGAGACACTTTCTAACAATACAACAGATGTTCCAACAAATACTGACGCATCTCTGAAAACTGAAGCGACTTCAGATGACACTGCAGCTGAGACACTTTCTAACAATACAACAGATGTTCCAACAAATACTGACGCATCTGCAAATACTGAAGCGACTTCAAATGATACTACAGCTGAGACACTTTCTAACAATACAACAGATGTTCCAACAAATACTGACGCATCTGCAAATACTGAAGCGACTTCAAATACAGACACAACAAAGACACAAACACAACCTGAACAAGCATCTGTGGCACCATCTTCTGCTGAAACATCAAAACAGTCACAACTTTCTAGTGAAAATAATACGAATTCAAACCCATCTTTAACTGCTAAACAAAATACGTATGCGACTCAGTCAAATGACACAGACATTAATGCTAATCCAGATGGTCCTACACCTCCTCGTGTAGGTGGCAAAGGTGGACCTGCGACATTATCCTTAAATTCTAGTAATACAGGGACAACTGCGTTCCGTTCTGCAGGCACTACTGCGTTACGCGCAACTGCACCCGCAGCCTATAAACCACAAGTGTCATCTCAAATTAATGATTACATTCGTAAACAAAACTACACTGTTCCTACTTATGAGGAAGATTTTTCAAGTTACTTTCCTAAATATGGCTACCGTAACGGTGTAGGACGTCCTGAAGGAATCGTAGTGCATGATACTGCTAATCCAAATTCAACTATTGATGGTGAAATCAGTTATATGAAACGTAACTATCAAAGTGCTTTTGTCCATGGATTTATTAGTGATCAACGCATTATTGAAACCCAACCTACTGATTATCTTTCATGGGGTGCAGGACCAAATGCTAACGAACGTTTCATTAATATAGAACTCGTTCACGTCTATGGTTATGATAATTTTGCGCGTCAAATGAATAACTTTGCGGATTATGCAGCAACAAACTTACAATATTATAACTTACGTCCTGATAGTGCTGAGTATGATGGTCAGGGAACTGTATGGACACATGATGCTGTGTCACGATTCTTAGGAGGTACAGACCATTCTGACCCTCATGGTTATTTACAATCACGTGGTTACTCATATAACGAATTGTATGATTTAATTAACGAAAAATATATGGTTAAGATGGGCTTAGCTTCACCAGCCTACTCAACAGGCGGCACTACAACGCCATCAACACCGTCAACGCCAAGTACAACTCCTTCGTCACCATTAACAGTAAATAAAGATACGGGTGTCGGACGCATTAAAACAACAAATAGCGGACTTTATACAACTGTCTATGATCAAGCAGGTAAGAAAACATCAGCAACGAATCAAACATTGAATGTCACAAAAAAAGCATCTCTAAACGGCAATAACTTCTACCTCGTTTCTGATTATAATACAGGTTCTAACTTAGGTTGGGTCAAACAATCTGATGTAGATTATCGCACAAGCCAACCTGCTAAAACTATCAACCAATCATACACAATTCCAGCCGGAACTGTACTCTATAGTGTGCCTTGGGGTACAAATGCACAAGTTGCTGGGAAAGTGAGTGGCACAGGTGCTCAAAACTTCAAAGCGACACAACAAAAACAAATTGCGAACAGTGTTTATATTTACGGCACTGCAAACAACTTGTCTGGTTGGGTGAATCAATCCGTATTAAAAGCACCTACAAATCAACTCAAAGTTACTGCTGATACAGGTGTAGGTCGTATCAAAACGACAAATAATGGGCTCTATGCCTCTGTTTATGATGCTAATGGCAAGAAAACATCAGCAACGAATCAAACATTAAATGTGACGAAAAAAGCCTCTCTTAATGGCGACCAATTTTATTTAGTCACAGATTACAATAAAGGTACGAATTTAGGTTGGGTGAAACAATCTGATGTGGATTACCGCACAAGTCAACCTGCGATTAAAATCAGTAAAAACTTCACAATTCCTGCAGGTACAAAACTTTATACGGTGCCTTGGGGGACAAGTGCTCAAGTCGCTGGTGCGGTAAGCGGTACAGGTGCTCAAAACTTTAAAGCGACACAACAAAAGCAAATTGCGAATGCTGTTTATATTTATGGGACTGCAAACAACCTCTCTGGCTGGGTGAACCAAACGTTATTATCAGCACCTAAAGCAACACAACAAGTTGCACAAGCGGTTTCACAAATTGGTCAATTAAAGCCTACGACATCAGGTATGCGTGCAACAATCTATGATTCAACTGCGAAAGATGCAAAACAGTATGCGAATCGCACATATAAAGTTACAAAAACCGCTTCTGCAAATAACCAAAACTTTGTATTATTACAGAGCGCAAATAATACACCACTTGGATGGTTTAAAGCTGAAGACGTCAATACACGTGCATTAGGTAAAGAAGTCCCTACTTCAGGACAATATACTGTGAATGCAACAACATCAGGTTTATATGCGATACCGTGGGGAACTTCAAATCAACGTATCGATACTTTGAAAAATCTATCAAATCGTACATTCAATGCAACGAAATCTGTTTTAGTGGGTAAAGATACTTACCTCTTTGGTAATGTGAATCAAAAAATGGGTTGGATAAACAAAAATGACTTAGCCGCTAAGGCAGTCACACAACTCAAAGCAGCACCAACACAAATTAAAACACTTACTAAACCTGAATATTATGTCGTTTATAACCGTAATGGTCAATATTACACTAATGCAGGTGATACAAACGCAAAAGGTAACTTATCAAGCTATTATGAAAGTATTTTTAAAGTACAACGCTCAGCTATCATTAATGGTGTGACATGGTACTACGGACAGTTTAATGACGGGACACGTGCGTGGATTAAATCATCAGACTTGCGTACACAACTTACACGCTACTTTAACTCGCCGTATACTTTTAACCAAGCTGTAGATACACAAATGAATTTGTCATATAAACCACAAGTTCAGCATGTCGCTGGTCAATGGGTGGATGCATCACGTACTGAAGTAGCTAATGCTATGAATCCGTCACTTATTGAAAAAGACCCAACTCAAAAATACCAATTCCTTAAATTGGACAAATATCAAGGGTTAGATGCTGCTCAATTAGACAAATTACTTGTAGGCAAAGGCATTTTAGCTGGTCAAGGCGCAGCATTTAAAGAAGCGGCACAAATGAATAATATTAATGAAATTTACTTAATTTCACACGCTTTATTAGAAACAGGTAACGGAACTTCAACACTTGCCAATGGTGGATATGTGGATGCTAACAATAAAGTGGTCACAAACGCTCCGCGCAAATTCTACAATATGTTTGGTATCGGCGCGGTCGATACAGATGCGATTCGTGGTGGTTTTAAAACTGCTGAAGCTTATGGTTGGAACACTGTGAGCAAAGCCATTATCGGTGGTGCATCATTTATTAAAGACCGTTACATTGGCATCGGACAAAATACGTTATACCGTATGAGATGGAATCCTAATAACCCAGGTACACATCAATATGCTACAGATATTAACTGGGCGCACCATAATGCTGCGCGTATGAAACAATTCTACGATCAAATTGCAGCTGTAGGTAAATTCTTTGACGTTGATCATTACAAAAAGTAAATCTAGTATATAAATGTTAGGAGCCAAGACAAAACGAAGTCTTGGCTCATTTAGATTATTGAAATGCATAGTTCGTTGTATGCTTCGTAAAAACCACTTTCTAAAGCCACGTATCTCAAGCGTAATTTTAAAACGTTAATATAGATCGTCCTCTCACTCATAATATCTAAGGTCATAGTTACTGTGACTGATTCAAGTACGTATGCCTTATGATGTCTCATGTTTAAAAATTCAAAATTGACTCTAACGCTCTAGTCATTGGATACTTCAGATGCGTGATAAAAATATAACACCGCTTAGAAAAATAACCCTTTCTCTTTGTTTAAATATGATAGGAACCCCTTTTAAATTGCATTGTCCCTATCATTTGTAATACATTTATAGTAACGATTTTAAAAGGAGTATTTCTCTTATGGCACATGGAATCCAGCGTGATGCATTTTTTGATAATGCCCGTGCAATACTTATTTTTTTAGTTGTTTTTGGACATTTGATACAACCGTATACAGATACACACTCGGCGATAAATGCATTGTATTTAACGATATATAGTTTTCATATGCCTGCCTTCCTTTTTATTTCAGGATATTTTGCTAAAAACGTAGGGAAAGCCGGCTATATCGAAAAAGTAGGGAAAAAGTTACTTGGGCCTTACCTCATCTTTTTTGCATTTTTCTCGATATATTATTTTATTACAGGAAAAAATAGTACGATTGATTTAGATCCATTTGACCCTGTATTTGCTTTATGGTTTTTACTGACCTTGTTCTTTTTTAACGTCATCATTGTGATTGTGAGAGATTATAAACCGATTATTGTTTTGCCTATCGCCATTTTGATTGCGGTATTAGCCGGATTTTCATCCAATATCGATGGCTATTTAAGTTGGTCACGTACATTAGTATTCTTCCCTATTTTTTACATTGGGTATATTCTTGATGGTGGCTTTAGTCGTTGGATTAGATGGAAAAAGTTTGTGCCGATCTCTATGTTTATTCTCATCTTCTTCTATATCGGGTATTATATTCACCCAATTAGTTCATCATGGTTACTTGGAAGTTCTCCGTATGCTAATACAGAGGGATGGAATGTGATATGGAGTCCTTTAAAACGGTTAACACTTTATATGATAATCTTTTCATCTATGTTTGCCTTTTTAAATTTAGTCCCTACGAGAAAGTTCAAATGGACCTATATTGGTTCAAGAACAATGTATGTCTATTTGTTACACGGGTTATTTATAGGGATTATACGTGGTCATAATCTCTTTGCATTCATTGATCACCCTGCCCTTGGCCTTCTTTATAATTTTATTTTATCTTTGTTTATTGTATGGCTATGGTCAACCAATTTTATCGCCAAATGGATGAATCCTTTCGTCCATTTGCAAAAACCTTCACAATTTAAACCTTATCCGTAAACAAATCAAGAGAAGTTGTTCAAAGTATGATATGCTTTGAAATAACTTCTCTTTTTTTAGGATGTGATGTTATGAAACTTGAACTCAATGAACAATCTAAATATTTGAAAGCACCTTCTATACGACAATTCTCAAGCCGAATTAGTCAAATCGAGGATGTGATTAACCTGACTGTAGGTCAACCTGATTTTGAAATGCCTCAAGTTGTAAAAAATGCTTATCAACAAGCAATCTCTGACAACCTCACGACATATTCTCACAATAAAGGGTTAATTGAAACACGTCAGGCCGTCTCGCAATTTCTAAAAACCCGCTATAACGTCAACTATGATGCTGAATCCATTATTATGACGAACGGGGCATCAGAAGCGTTGGACACGAGCTTACGATGTATTTTAAACCCAGGGGATGAAGTGCTTTTACCAGGACCCGTTTACGCCGGGTACATCCCATTAATTCAATCATTAGGGGGCGTCCCTGTATTTGTCGATACGCGCCAAACACAATTTAAATTAACCCCCTCTTTAATCGAAAGTCATATGACCGCAAAAACAAAAGTGGTCTTACTCAACTATCCTTCTAACCCTACTGGTGCGACATTGAGTTTTGACGAAGTTAAAGCGCTTGTCGATTGCTTAAAAAAATATGAGGTGTTTGTGATTAGTGACGAAATATACGCTGAAAATACATTTAATCAAACACACACTTCTTTTGCCCAATTTGAAGCGCTTAAAGACCAATTACTTCTTATTAATGGATTAAGCAAATCACACTCAGCAACTGGGATTCGCATGGGGTTTTTAGCGGGCCCTTTATACATCATTGAAAAAATGACATTCATGCACGCCTACAATTGTATTTGTGCGAATGTTCCGGCACAAGTGGCAACAGTCGCTGCGCTGTCTGAAGGCGTAAATGCCCCTCAACGCATGAATGCGGCGTACACTGAACGAAGAGATTACTTAGTGGATGCTTTAACTAAAATGGGATTTGAACTAGAATCTATTCCCCAAGGCGCATTTTATATTTTTCCAAAAATCACACGTTTTACTGAAAACGACTATGATTTTTGTGTAGAAGTTTTGGAAAAAGCACGGGTAGCGATGGTGCCTGGTTCTTCCTTTACCGAATATGGAAAAGGTTATGTACGTATTTCTTACGCCTATCATCTAGATGCGTTAAAAGAAGGCATGAAACGACTTAAGACGTATCTTGACACCTATTATCCACAAGCATAAACCTTATTGCTTACACATAAAAACGCCTTTCAAAGTTTGCATTGTCTACTTTGAAAGGCGTTTGTTTAATATATCATATCTTAATTAAAAGTTTATGGGAATTTAGGGAATTGGTCGAAATCTGGTGAACGTTTTTCTTTAAACGCATCTCGACCTTCTTTTGCTTCATCAGTTGTATAGTATAATAACGTTGCGTCACCCGCAAATTGTTGTAAGCCTGCTAATCCGTCTGTATCTGCATTCATCGCTGCTTTTAAGAAACGTAAAGCTGTTGGTGAATGTTGTAAAATTTCTTTACACCATTGAACAGTCTCATCTTCAATTTTATCTAAAGGAACAACAGTATTTGCCATTCCCATATCTAACGCTTGTTGTGCATCATATTGACGGCATAAGTACCAAATTTCACGTGCCTTTTTATGACCAACAATACGTGCTAAATAACCAGAACCATAACCCGCATCGAAAGAACCGACTTTTGGTCCTGTTTGACCGAATTTAGCATTATCTGCCGCAATCGTTAAATCACAAACCACTTGAAGTACGTTACCGCCACCAATAGCGTAACCTTTAACCATTGCAATGACAGGTTTAGGAATGACACGAATCAAACGTTGTAAATCTAATACGTTTAAACGTGGAATTTGGTCGTCACCGACGTATCCGCCGTGGCCTCGCACTTTTTGGTCTCCGCCAGAACAAAATGCTTTGTCCCCTTCACCTGTTAAGATGATCACACCGATACGTTCGTCATCTCGTGCACGTGTGAATGCGTCAATCATTTCTTGAACCGTATTGGGTGTGAAAGCATTATGTACTTCTGGACGGTTAATCGTTACTTTAGCGATACCTTCAAAATATTCATATTTAATTTCTTTATATTCTTTTAATGTTTCCCATTGTCTAGCCATGGTTGCCCTCCTTATTTAAACCATTAATAAACGCTAATGTTATTGTATCAAATTTTGTCGCATCTTCCACATGAACCGTATGTCCAACACTTGGGACAATTTCTAATTGAGCGTCAAAGAGTTGTTCTTGCATACGTTGTGCAATTTCTATAAACTTCTCATCCCATTCTCCAACTATTAGTAACACAGGCAATTGGAGAACCTCTAATTCATTCCAAAGTGGAGGCATTGCGCCTGTCCCGTAATCACGCAAAGCTTTCGCCAATCCTTTTGGAGATTGACGTAAGCGCATCTCACGAATACGATGACGTTCTACGTCAGATAAAAAGCGCTGTGACTGGAAAAGTGGCAACTGTTCCCAGTCGTTCACAAAAGTTTCTAAGGGAGCTATATCAAGCACTCTCGCTCTAGCCTCATCAACTTGTTGTCGCTCAATACGTTGGGCCTCTGTTTGAATTCCTGGAGAACCGCTCTCTAAAATCAAGCCGTCAAGGGTTTTTGGGTACCGACATGCATAATAAAGTGCAACTCTTGCCCCCATGGAATACCCATGTAAAACCGTTTTACGCTTTTGAACTTTCATTACAATTTCATGCAATGCACGGCTAATCCATTGAAAATCCCATAATTGATGGTCATCTGAGATATCTTCTCCATGCCCAGGTAAATCTATCGTAACAACATGGGTCTTTTGAGTTAACGTTGCAATATGCTGGTCAAACGTTGAACTGTCGCTTATAAACCCATGCAACATAATGAGCACGGTTTCCGATGTCTGTTTTGCCTCATAAATTTTATAGTGTAACATTGACAACCTCGCTTAATTTTTCATAGAGTTCTTGATGCGCCTCATAGTTAGATGCACGTTCTGTCATAATTTCATAGAGTGTCGCTGACATCGCATTTAACTCAGCGTATTCAAATGATTGGATATCTGTAAAACGTTTATATCCCAATTGATACAAATGCGCTGTATTTTCAAAATCGAGTCCCGTCGGTGTTCCAAACAAGCGTTCAAAATGTGGACCCGCTGCTTTTTTCTGAGGTAAATACGAAAAAATTCCGCCACCATCGTTATTGACTAAAATAATATTCATATGAATGTCATTTAATTTTGACATGAGCAGTCCATTCATATCATGATAAAATGCGATATCACCAATCAATAAAGTCACTTTTTTATGTACCGCCATCCCGAGTGCTGTAGAAACAACACCATCAATTCCATTAGCCCCTCGATTCGCATAAACACTGAACTTACGATTAAAATACAAATTATCGATATCTCGAATAGGCATGCTGTTACTTACAAAAAGATGATCCGTCTCATCCAGTTTATCTAACAAGCGAGAAATGTAGCCGGCTTCATCTGAGGCTTGTTTTTGATGCGTTGAAATAATGTCGCGCGCTTGAATTTCTAATTTTTGCCAATGCTTCAACCACACTTTACGATAAGTACTTTCTAATGTGTTGAGAGATCTAAAGAAATCATTCGCTGACATTTCATAAAAGTAATCAGGCATTTTAGGAAAAGCATCGATGTCTTTACTATTTTGAATAAGAATTTGCGTTGCATTAGTTTGTTTTAACCATTGATTCAACTTTTTAGAGACCACTGGTTTTCCTACACGAAGAACAAAATCTGCTTCTAAGGCTAAACCAGATCGTAATAATAAATCATAAGTCGCCACCACGTTAGGATGTTCTGTACGTCGAATTGGATTTAAAGGATCCGCTAGTATAGGTAAATCATATTCAGTCGCAAAAGTTAACAGTTGAGACACATCTTGATGTTGCATGTCCCCCACAATAATGAGTCCTTTGACTTGTTTTAATATGGATTGGATGGGTGTTGGATCAATCGCTTTTTGGTATTTTGGTAACGTGTACTTATGCGTTGTTAACAAATCTGTCCGTGACCAGTCTGGTGTAAGTGGTTCTCTAAAAGGCAAGTTAAAGTGAACGGGTCCTTGATGCGGGCCGACAAAATATTGGCTTGCTTTTTGCAGTTGATAGCGATTAGCTTCCAGAGTGTACGCTGTGCCATCTGCTATAGGCATATCAAATTGAAAACGCACATAATTTTCGAACATATTGACTTGATTGATGGCTTGTGGTGCCCCTACTTCACGCAGTTCGTGTGGTCGATCACTCGTTAAAACGACTAGTGGCAAACGGCTAATATGACTTTCCGCTACTGCAGGAACATAATTCGCTGCTGCCGTGCCAGACGTACAAACGAGCGCTACAGGCTTTTGACTCCCTTTGATTAAACCGAGCGCAAAGAAAGCAGCACTGCGTTCATCTGGATGTATCCAAGTTTTTAGTTCAGGATGACATTCGCAAGCAATCGCTATCGGCGTCGAGCGTGATCCTGGACTAATGACCACTTCCCTCACTCCATATGCGTA
This sequence comes from Staphylococcus sp. 11511212, assembly GCF_011394755.1. NCBI lineage: Bacteria > Bacillati > Bacillota > Bacilli > Caryophanales > Staphylococcaceae > Staphylococcus > Staphylococcus sp. 11511212. Next base: position 777,753 of record NZ_JAANBQ010000003.1, read on the forward strand.
AAGTTCAGAGACAAAATGAAATACTTGTTCAGTTAATTGTTGTTGTGCGTGCGTCAATTTAGTTCACCCCTAATGCGTCCATCATCGGACTAAATTTCAAAGCCGTTTCAGCAACCTCTGCCTTGGCATCAGAATCTTTCACAATGCCTGCCCCCGCAAATAATAACGCTTGGTTACCTTGAATCAACATGGAACGAATCGCAACGATAAATTCACTGTCATCATACATGTCTATCATGCCAACAGGAGCACCGTAAAGTCCACGCGCATTAAATTCATGTGCATCTATGTAAGTCATCGCTTGTGCTTTTGGATAACCCCCTAAAGCCGGCGTTGGATGCATCACATCAATGAGTTCAATATAGTTGGACGTTGCGAGTGTCCCTGAAATTTCTGTATATAGATGATACAAATGATCATTTTTTAAAATACTTGGTGTTTTGTTGTAGTTCACATTTTTAACAAATGGCTTGATATCTTCTAAAATACTCTCCACAACAATGTGATGCTCCCCTAGATTTTTATCATCTTGCAAAAAGGCGTGAACGCGCGTTTTATCTTGTTGTGGATTTGGTGTTCGTTTGATGGTACCTGCCACAGCTTTAGTAGAGAGCATCCCCTCTTGCACTTTAAAGAGTTGTTCTGGCGTTTGTGATATAAAACAATCCTCTCCAGACTCTAAAACAAACAAATAGCTGTTTTTTTCATTTTTAAGTGCTTTTTCTAACACCAAAGCAATATCAATTGATGTATTAAACTCTATTGCGCGTCGACGAGACAGAACGACTTTTTCATCTGTATCAAGCTGACGAATTGTGTTAGCAACTAACTGTTCCCACTCTTCGACGTCTAAATCCATTTGACGACAGACCTGTTGTTCTTCAGGTGTGACAGAGGCGTTGTCGTCATTTAATGTATTAAAAAAAGTTTCCCATTCTTTAAACGTTTCATAATGAAATTGCTCAACTGGGACAGTATAAGTTAAATACGTTTCTCCTTTTACATGAGAAACTAAAATTTCAGGTAAAATAAAATGGTTCATCCCAAATTGATGCCATTCCGAACTTGTTCGTTTCGTTGAAAATTGAAACCCTCCACAGATTCTTAAATGATGTCTTTCAGACTGTGGATGTATGAGTGCGATATCATTTTTAAACTGATTCCATTCCTCAAAAATAGAACGCTTATTCTGTTTATTATTTTTAAACTCCTTGGCAACGCGACACCCAAAATAAGCTGTTTCATTATCATTCAGCCGAAAATAAAAGCGGTTACCCGCTTCTTGATTGGTCTTTTTAAATAATGTAACTGGATCCAATGTACGTGATAAACGCACCTCTATGGATACCCAGGTTTTCGATGTGTGCGCTATTGCGTCAATGATTTCCTGCTCACCAACGTCAACAGTCATCTTTCTCTCACTTCTTTCTCATAATCATAATCCCATTAACAATCATTTTAACATTTTTTAATGTTAAATGTGTGGAACATTGCTTAATTCATAGAGTTTGTTATTGATTTCATACATAAACTTTTCTATACTGTTTTTGTATTAACAATATAATTAATCGAGGTTTTGATCTATATGGTGAATCAATTTAAGCAACATTCAGCCTTTCATAAGTACTGGTTGTTAATGCGTCCGCACACGCTAACTGCTGCTATTATTCCAGTGTTGGTCGGTACTGCACTCGCAAAAATCTTTCAACTTGGGAGTGAAGATCGCATTAATATTGGATTATTTCTAGCAATGTTGCTCGCTTGTCTTCTTATTCAAGCAGCAACAAATATGTTTAACGAATATTACGACTTTAAAAAAGGCCTCGATGACCACGAATCAGTAGGTATCGGTGGCGCAATCGTCCGACATGGAATGACTCCTAAATCTATCTTCAACTTAGCGATTGCCTTTTACGTCATCGCAGCGATTTTAGGTCTCTTTATAGCAGCTCAAACGTCATTTTGGCTTATCCCTGTAGGACTCATTTGTATGGCTATTGGGTATTTGTACACAGGTGGCCCTTTTCCGATTTCATGGACACCCTTTGGTGAAATTTTCTCAGGGTTATTCATGGGCATGATTATCATTTTAATTGCCTTCTTTATTCAAATCGGCCATGTCGAAGGGTTTGCGGTTTGGATGAGTATTCCAATAGTGATTACAATCGGTCTTATCAATATGGCGAACAACATACGAGATCGTGTCAAGGACCGACAAAGCGGCCGACGTACATTGCCTATTTTTTTAGGTAAGCGTCTTTCTTTAATTGTTCTTGCAGTAATGTATGTAATCGCATATGTATGGGTGATTTATACCGTGTTTTTTGTCGCAGGAGGCTCTATTTTCTATTTACTCGTTTTACTGAGCTTTCCTTGGCCAATTAAAGTGTACCGTCGCTTTAAAAAGCACGATACACCTGCTTCAATGATGCCTGCCATGGCAGCAGCTGGAAAAACAAACACATTTTTCGGACTCTTATATGCACTTGGCATATATATTAGCGCGTTACTTGGTAATATTTAAACATTATCCCACTTAACAACGGTTAAGTGGGATTTGTTTCGTCTTTTTTAATTTGTATCAATTGATGGCGATAATTAAAAAACTGACGATAACTTAAATATGTCGCCACTAATGCCGAAATGATCGTCGCCGTCGTATGAATAAATACAACCATTAATTGAAATTTAATTGCTTGTAATGGTGGTACTCCCGCAATAATCAAACCTGTCATCATCCCCGGAATGGAAACAAGCCCATAAGTCTTCACAGAATCGATGGTTGGGACAATAGCCACTTTAATACTTTCACGAATCGCATCTTTAGCCGCTAGTGATGGTGCAGCACCTAGCGAAAGCTTCGCCTCAATGGATTCCGTTTCCTTTGTAAAAATGCGGTCTAAATTTTGATAGCTTAAATTAATCGCAATCATACCGTTACTACCTACCATTCCAGCAACAGGAATGATTTCATTAGGTGTAAAATTAATCGCTCCCGTGAGTAAAACACCACCGAGTGATAACACCGCCCCTGTCATAATGGCGATAAACGAAACCCAAAAAACATGCCGTTGAATAGAAGAAGCTCGTTTACGCGTATTGGCTGCAGCATTAATCATAATCACTAACATTAAAGCAAGGACAATCCATGCCTCTTGTACTTTAAATACAAATTCCAATAAAAAGCCAATTAAAACCAACTGTATGACTGCACGTATCGCCGCAATGATTAAATCTTTGGCAATATGTAATTTTTCTTTATAAGAAATAAAAATAGGAACGAGCAATAAAAGAGAAGTCAATAAGAGCGACGTTGTTGTCATGCGTGCGCCCCCTTCTCTATTTCACCATTGCGAACCGTGATAACACGATGAAAATGACGTTCACTTTGCGCTTTGTTATGCGTAATCCATAACACAGAAGTTCCGTTTTTTACCATGTCAAAAATCAATTGTTCAACTTGCGCACTATTTTTATCATCAAGCGCACTTGTCGCTTCATCTAACAGTAAAAACTCAGGTTGATACATGAGTTGACGTGCAATGGTAATCCGTTGTTGTTCGCCTCCCGACATACGATGGACAGAAGCGTTCAATTTATATTTTTTCAATCCTACTACTTCTAGCAAATGCTTTGCACGTGCTTTGTCAAAAGACTGGTCACGTGCAATAGAAGGAAACGCTAAATTATCTTGAACTGTCTCTCCAAATAATTCGACTCTTTGGGGTAAATAACTCACACGTTGTCTTAGTTCTTCAGGCGAATAATCTTGATAAGCATGCCCCTTAAAATAAATATTTCCTTCAGTCGGTGAGATTAAATCACCAATAACCCGAAGCAAGGTACTCTTTCCACTGCCAGAGGGTCCTACAACAGCAATCGCTTCCCCTGGTTTTACCTTCAAATCAATTTGATTTAAAATGCGTTGATCATCGACATGATAACTTACATTTTTTAAATCAAGCATCCTATCCCTCCTTAGCTTTGATAGGTCATATAATGATAGGTGTGACCATACAACGTCTTTTTATTTGTCGGTTGAAATCCCATTTGTTCATAAATTTTTCTCGCGACCGTGTTCGTTTGATCACAATTTAAACTTAACTTTTGCTCTTTATAATGGGACATCACATGTTGCATTAAAGCTTTAGCTATCCCACGCCCTCTAAACGCTGGAAAAGTTGCAATTGATTCTATGTAAATGTCCCCATCATCGGCTTCTTTGACGGGTAATGGGGTTTCTGTAGATAAAGGGAACGCTTTAGCACAAGTGAGCGTCCTCCAAGACTGTTCGTACTGTAGTTCTTTATTCCCCTCATAAGTGACAATCATCCCCGCCACTTGACTGTCCACCTCGTAGACATGAACATGTCGATAATGATTGCGATAAGGGATGTCCGTCACACTGTGTTGTATTGCTTGAATGACTTCTTCCTTTGGATATTTCCTTACAATTTCTAATTCCATATCTTTCCAAATTATGTAGGACAATTCGGCAATCGATTGCGCATCTGCTTCTTTCGCTTCACGTATCATAAGCGCGCCTCCTTTATTTATTATTCTAGAGGATTCTTCAAATTTATGAAATGCGAAAGCTTTATTTTCATGTAAATAACAAAAAAGAACACCGCAATTGCAGTGTTCTTTTACAAATAAAATATAATATATATAAGTAACCCTATACCTACCACTATTGATATCATCAGTGTTCAATCCACGCACTTTCACCTATTATTATACCGCAAACAACTGGCATTTTTTTACAATAAATTAGTGCCATTATCTAAATTTTGTTCTTAAAAGTGAGTAGTCGTCCCTTATTTATGAAGATATTTGTGTTATTTTTGTATTTAAAACAAAAATAACGGCTAGTGAACAACTCACCAACCGTTAAAAGTATAGAACCACAAAATACCGTCATATCAACGTATACAGATACGTGATACAACGGTAAATTTACGAAATATAAACAAATAACGGAAACGGAGGGATATTTTATACTTTCTACGATTATCTAAAACCGCATAACTACGGTATTTATAAAGATTTACTTTCTAACTAAAACTAACAAAACTAAAACATTTTGACACGTGTTTGACACGCGTAATATAAAAGCGACCATATTACAGGTCGCTTGATTTTTATTTACGATAACTTTCTAAATTACTTTTAACTTCTGCCAATGTATAGTCAAATTCGTCAGCATCTTCCACAAGTTCACCATCAAATAATGATTGTAAATCCTCATCTTCGATTAGAATTATGATTTATACAAAATATGCAAAATAAAAAACGTTGATTTAATGCGCTTTTTGCCATTGGTAAGTGGTTTATTGTGTCACTAAATCCTTTTCTAGCACAGCATTTATTTCTGATTCTTTGTTTATCTGATCCTTTAAATCAAAAATAAACTCCCTTTCTTTTTCCATATTATCATCCAGAATGAATGTTATATTTTCTTCGTTAAACATGGCATGAGCTATATATGATCTAATATTAAAAATAGCTTGCGGAGACTTATTTACAACTTTATAACCTATCTTTTTCCCATTTTTGGTTTCTACCATAAAATCAACCGTTATTTTATCTTGATTTTTACCACCTTGAAATACATAAGACTTTTGTACAGTATTGAATTTTTTCGACAAATAGTTGTTTATATATTCTTTTTTCTCTTTTTCAGTCATTTTATTTTTAGGATTTTGTGATGGGTGGAGAATGTATCTAGTTGTATCGTTTATAAATATATTAACTTCATCTAAACTATTGAATTCTCTAATTTGTATGTTAGTGAATTTAAAATTATTCACATAAAATCTAGTAAATTCTTTTATTTCACCTTTGAATTTAACAAAATTGTCTCTTATACCATTTAAAAAGATTTTAGTAAATTCTGGATTAAGTTCTTCGTCAAAATTAAAAAGTTTGCTCTTTCGCTGCATAAGGTTAAATCTGTTTTCATAATAGTTATTATTATTTTCAATTTGAAAAATAACACCCACTGCAATGTTAGAAATCAATAGTGTATCTGGGTAATAATTGAAACTTGAATATTTCACTTTATACATTTTCCTCACCTCACTAAATGCTTTATTATTTCTTCTATTATATCATCAAACTCATTTTTGTTTCTTTCAACAAACTTTTTCAATAATTTAATGTCTTGTTCTTGATGTCCACTTTTAATTTTAAACGGTATAGAATCGATTATAGCATCCATGTCAATATTACCTAATTTATTTTTAAAGTCAGAACCTACTTGTTGAATTTCTGCAGAAGTAAAAGTTTTGTTTTCTATTAGCAACTGATAGTTACCAGTATTAAAAACATCTTCTATCATTGTTTTTATTGATGGATTTCCTTTTTTTAGAACGTCAAACCAAATACATTCACCAGGAAATATATGCGTGTAGTCTATTGGAAACAATTCTGCTTTTTGTTTCTTTTTAGGCATCTTTATTAATAAGTTACCTTTATTCCTATCTGTATTTGAAATAAAACAATCAAAAATAATCAATTCAATAATATTTTTATTTTCAACTGTATTTAACATGCCTGGAGCATCAATAGGTAAAACAGCATTTTCTAATACGGTATATGTAAATAATTCTGCGTGATCAAAACTTACTCCACTTGAAATATGGTTTTTAGTTAGAAAACCATCATACTCTGCAAATCCAAATTCAGGATGTGGAAATTCCAAACTTTCTGCTATATAATAACCCGTTGCTTCATTAAATAAAGCATAGAAACCCTCATCATTTTTTATAGATTTGATTACAACCGCTGATGAATTTATCATTGCATAATAAGGTGTAGTGGCTCCATTACCAACCTTGCTTGTTATTTCAGTTATTTTTTCCATTTTCCACCCACTCAACACAATTATATATATAATATACAACTTATTTAAAAAAAGAAATAGACAGAACATAAAAGCGAACAAAAATACCACCCAGTGACATGCATAGGTGGTTAGAAAATGTAACGATTACGATTATTATTTTTAGCATGTATATATGTATATTATCATAAAAAAAGAGGCCAACCATTACGGTTAGCCTGTAACATAGGTCTAAAACAAATCGAACACTTAATACTCCAAATATTTGAGGTAGCTTAATTATACTACAAATAAAAAAGACGGTCAACTAAGACCGTCTAAAATAGATATGATGAAAATAATAGTAGAACATAATGATACTGTTCTATTTTTAAAATAGCATACTGTTTTTACTTTTGCCATAAAAAACATCTACTTTACAAATTACGCACCCTTTAAAATGAACGGGCGACGCTAAATGATAGATTGTCTATATTTGCATATACTTACATCTTCACACAATAAACAGGCTAACCATTTCGGCTAGCCTGAAAACATAGATTTAAAACAAATTGAACACTCTTTTACATTACCACAAAAAGAGGGTAGCTACAAGAGCTACTCTTAAAAGCTTGTAAATGCTTTTTAACTAAATACTAGGGACACCTAAATTAATGTTAACAAATACAAAAAAGACGGTCAATTAAGACCGTCTAGAAACGTTAAAACCTTTTCTTGAGGTGTGTAGTGTAGTTAGAACGAAAATGTTCTTCTAGTATAATAACACACCTTAATTTACTTGTCATAAAAAACACTTCAAGTTGATGTGAAAGTATTTAGCAATAAAGAAAGGCGGCCATATAAGACCGCCAGTTAATATATACCAAATAGTAAAGGAAAGTAAATACAGACATTGAGTGAATGTCTGTATTTAAAATAACATAAATTTTCCAGTGTGTCTCATAATAAATATTAGACATTTAATATACTTCTGTACTAAAAAAAGACAGCCATAAAGACTGCCTAGAAAAATTAACCTAACTAATATATGAGGAGTAAATGCAACGTATCCTAACATTATATTAGCACAATTTATTTTATTTGTCCCCATAAATAACCTACACCATGATTAGGTGGAGCTACACCGTTCCACGTACGTATTGGCAAATAATAGCGTTGGCCTTGCCAATCATAACTAATCCACACGTGACCATCTTGTAACATCACTTCATCGTAATCACAGTAGCCTCCTGGTTGAAATTGATAACCTATTGGACAAGTTGTAAATGGCCCTTGTAGTCTCACGGTAATAGGTTGATTACCGTTGATAAAACGCGCTTTCTCTGCCATATAATACGTACCATAACTATTACGTTTCCAAGCACTCGCAATAGGTTTAACCGTATTACTAGATGCAGATGATTTGTTAGATACAGTCGCAACTGGAATATCACCATTCATAAACGCACGAATCTGTTTAATGAAGTAGTCTTTTACTTTTAAAATAGCATTATCTGTAATCTTATCTTCTCGGGTGTTAATTCCTGCATGTAAAAGAAACGATCTGTGTGGACATTCTGTATTCTTAAATTCATGATGTAATCGTATAGTGTTACGATTAGCTGGCAACCCCCATTTTTTAAGAAGTCTTGCGCATTCTTGGAATGTGGCTTGCTCGTTTTTAAGGAATGTCGCATTATCAGCACCCATGGATTGGCACACTTCGATACCATATCCATCTCTATTGCCGTTTTTACTAGCAGTATGCCAACCAACTTGTGATTCGTCTAGCGCTTGCCAAACAGTGTTACCACTTACATAACTATGCGCAATACCTGCTTCTAATCGTGATAATGGTGCTTTTACTAAACCATTACGATAAGATTCTGCAGTCGCATATTTACTTCCTGCATCATTATGAATAACGATATATTTAGGTTTATAACCACGTTGTGGTAATTTATACCCTTGTACAACGTCTTTTACAATTTGTAGTTTAACTGGTTTAACTGTTTGCTTAACTGTCGACTTTTTATTCCCAACTGTCGCGGATTGCGAAGATTTAACAGTTGCGTCTTCCTGTTTGTAATTAGGACGAATAAACCACATTGGGAAGTCGTAACTGTGTGTGCGTTTCGTTACCTTTTCCCAACCAGTACCACCTTGTTCAGGTCCATTAGTCCAACCGCCACCTAACCAGTTTTGTTCTAGTACAGTAATGTTATTAATATCAGCATTAATAACCCATGCAACGTGGCCGTAACCGCCGCCGTATTTATTGTTAAATACTACCATATCTCCCGGTTCTGCAATAAATTCTGGTGTGTTTTGAATGATTTTTGCTTTGCCAGTGAAGTTATTAACAAACGGGATATCTTTGGCACCAGCACCACTTAAATTATAACCAAATAATTGTTGCCACCCCGCATTGGCATAATCAACACATTGGTAGCCATACCACCCGTCCATGTCGTACTGTTTGCCTTCAGATTGTTTAAGCCAATTAACAAATTCTTGCTTAGTGAGTTTCGCTGTCATGACTATTAACCTCACTTTCATATTCATTCACATCGTACCTCACATTATCACTATCATCTGTAAACGGTAAAGATGTGTCGAATGTAACAAGCTCCTTTTCTGATTTATCAGGCGTCATCTCTGAATTAACCCCTTGCCATTCCACAAATTCATCAGGATTGGTACTGTCACGTGGTTGTTGGTAAGTTTTAGCAATCCCTGAATCCGATACTCCTTTAGAAGTAGGGTCAGTGATAACGCCTATTCCTGCTAATAAAGTCAAAATAGCACCTATAATACCACTAATCTGTTCTAGTTGTTCTGATAAATCAAATCCGAATAACTCTGTGACTTGTTTTACAAACAATAAAACGGCACCTACCAAGCCAGTAAGCACCGCTTTGTTTTGAAACCGTAATTTCCAATTTATATCCATTCAATTCATCTCCTTGAATTAAAAAGCCGACACCGAAGTGCCGACGTTCATTATTTATTTGCATTTGCCAAACCAGAAACATGACCAGAAACTGTATCCAAATAACATGCCAATCACCTCCTTAAATTCCAAAAAATGTACGCAAAATTGCGATGATTAATGAACCTACAATAGTCCCCACCAAGCCAATTACATACATTTTCATTTCCCGTATATTCTTTTTATTTGTTTCTTTATTTTCTTTATCAATTTCTCTTTCTCTATTAATAGAATCTAAAGTAAAATCCATTTTTTGGTTGATAAGATTTTGACTATGCTGTGTATTCTTGATTTCATCTAAGGAGTCAAAAATTTTATCATCATTTTCTTCTAAACGAGAAAGTCTACGTTCTGTCTCTCTTTGATAAGACTCCAAATCAATTCACCTACTTTATTCGAACTCTAACTTTTTATTTTCCTCCTGAGTATAGGGTTCTCCTTTTTCATCAAAAGAACTACGTGTAATATCTTGTTTCACATAATATGTTTTTGTTCCATTGTTAAAAATGCCAGCTAACATATTCTGCATTGCGCATACCTGTTTGACTTGTTCTTCATCAGTAAACTTATAAGCTGTGTTCGGTGATGCACCACGCACAAAACTGTTTGAGTAGTTTTGCATTAAGCAACTTTCTTCGCCTCTTTTGTCCACTTCTACTAGGTAATACTCTGTAATTTTTTCCATAACAGATTCCTCCAATAAATTTATTTATAATAAAAACGCCTAACGATTATCGTCAGACGTTTCATTATCTTTATTCTGTAATTGTGTAATTAATGCACGCAGTATTGCGTTTTCTTTCTGCAGTTCTGCATTTGCATTTGCTAGGTTATCAATAACTAATTGTGGATTAACTTGTTCGTTCATTATTTAAAGCCTCCAATTTTTTAATGCGCTTATCCATCAACTCCATGTTCACTAACAATTCTTGAATTGCTTTTAATGACCAAGTTGTCATTTCATACTGATCTACACCATCTTCAACTACCCACTCTTTCGGCGTTTGTCTTTCGATGATTACACCATGGTGTCTACGTTGGTTAGGCGTGTCTTTTTCAGACATCAAATCATACTCATAAAGTTTAGTATCTTTAATTTTCTGAAGGACATTCTCATTCCATTCATCAATGTTTTCTTTATACTTTTCAGAAGAAGTCCAAATACCTTGTGATGCTTTAACTGCTAAGAATTTATCTGTCGTATTACGTTGCGTTACACATAAAGCTCCTCCAGGTGCCGGTCTTACATACATGTTACTAGCGTTAGTGTTTCCAGCTACATCTAGGAATGTGCCTAAAAAGCCATTCGCCCTAACGTTTTGATAGGAAGTTGTTGAACCAAGCGCTGTCATTCTAACTTCACCACTTGCACGTAAATATAAGTTACTTGAGGATGTGTTAGGATTTATTTGTACAAAATCAGCATATACCCCATTCGCTACTAGGTCTCTATAAACGTTATCATCACCTTTTGCCACCAATCGTACATTACTATCTGTACCTAAATACAAGTTAGTTGAATCGTTAGATATCAACCTATTCGCGTATATGCCGTTAGCCCGTAAGTCACGATACACTCCATTAACTAATCCCTCTGACATTATGCGAAATTCACCATCGACGCCTACATATCCATTGCTGTTCTGAGGGAACTTTAATGCTAGTGAACGTATAGGCAAGTATTTGTAAGATGAAATAGAACCGTCACTAGGTACCATTGCTCTATCAACAACCCTTGCCTCAAATCCATCACTTGCCGCAAGGTAAACATTTGAGTTGGATGTACCAAGTGCTGCACTTTCAACGAGCAGTTTGTCCATGCTAAATCGCTTTGAACCTCCGCTATTATACATCGCTATGCCGTCAAGCCCTATATCAAGCTTTGCACCGTCAGTTCTATTCATCGTAATAGTGCCACCCTCAACATTAACTGACGCTTGATTGTCCCTAGCTCTAATTCTTCTAGCCTCAATATCGATTGAATTAAGTTTATTAATAGTGGCTTGATTACTAAATAATTTATCAATATAGGCATCTTTAATAGTGGTACGTCCGTTTTTTACAACCACATCACCGTCATTAATTTCAAACTTAGTAGCGTCGAATTTAATCCCTTGTGGACCTATGTTCTGTGATTGTATATTTCCGTTTTCATCATAAGTGAATGTCATTCCGCTAGTTGTATTATTAATAAATTCTGATACAACACGATTTAAGGTTTGACTACTTGCGTTAAACACCTCACGTGATACACGTTGCGATATTTGTTCGCCGTCTTGTAAGATTTCTGTCTTTGCGACAGTAAGCTTTTTATCTGTACTACGTGTTACATCAGATGGTGCTTCCGTATAGTCTGTGGCCTTATTACCTTTTTCTAGTTTTAAGTTTCGGAATTCTACTAAGTTTGAACTTACAGGATATTTAACTGTCCCATCGTCTGAGTAAAAGCCTGAGTATGCCAAAAATTTATGATCAGTGATTTTAGGTGCAACAAACGTTTGAGTAACTTTAAATTTATTACCTATTATTCTTTCAATTTGTTTATAACTACTTGTAATGCTTTCTTTTGAATTAGAAGCGCTGTAAAAAATAATCCCATGATTTTTAGACATCGCTACTTCTTTTTCTGATAAACCGACAATTTCTAATTCATAAGAATACGTGTATTCTTCACCGGGTACTAACACTTTTTTTAGATAATCTGCAGTGTATAACGTTGTCGCCCAATACTTGCCTCTAAATGATTGTGTGGAAGTAATAGATGGATGCACATTATTACCATGTGTTGCACTGTCATATGATTGAAATAGGTTAACTCCACCGATTTTAATGTTGTCTAAACCATTTTGATATTCTGCTTTAGTTACTTTATCACTGATTTGACCTGCAAGCGTCTTACGTTCTGTGTCTGCCGATTCCATGCGTTCAATCAAGCCTTGTTGATTGGTTTGATAATCGACTGACTTCACATAATCCCTTAGCTGTTCTTTAGTATCTTCACGTGCTGCAATAACCGCTTTTTCAACAACATTAGGTTCACCTACAAGTTGATTCTGTTCATTTACTTGTAAGCCGAATGTATCAGCGATTTCTTGTAATGCATCTCTAAATTTTTCTTCTGTATACTGTGATTGCAATAATTTAAATCGATTATCAATCGCTATTTTTGCACGTTCAACCACAGTGTATAATTCTTGCATAGACGTTCTATAATTTAAAAACAGTGTTTGTGTATCGATTAACTTACCTATAGTGGCAGTCTCATCAGTCATACTTTCAAGGTTGCTTTTAATGTTGTTATAAATTGATACAGTAGCGTCAAGTTTGGCATTTAACTCATCTTTCAAATCAAAGTCCACTAAATACTCACTATTCATGACGTCATGCATTTCATTTAACAACTTACTATGTTGAATGGATAGGTTAACGAAAGTATTAGTCAACTCGCTATATAGTGCTTTTTCGCGTGTTATCGCACCTATATCTTCAGCTTTTTCTGCCGTCGCATTAATCCATTGCCCCTCCCAGTATCGTCGTAATACTGCTACATCAGAATTACTTGTATCTAACCACAACATGTCATTCACTGGATTTTCTGGCGGTTCAACACCTTTGATAATCTTACGTTCGAAATACTCAAGTTTACCCTCAACCACATCAGCAACTATAGTATTGACATTAGTTAACCCATCGTTTAGCTTTTGACGAATATAGTCGAGTTTACTTTCAAAGTATTTACGTAACGTTTCTTCTTTATATTCAATAATATTCCCGAATGTATAAGTGCAATTACCGCTTATCAAATCATGCTTAAACCCTATAACTTCAGATTCGGCATATAGGCTAGGTGTAAAATCAGGGTTTTTAATTCTGATAATATCACCAAATCTAATAATTTCATGCGGGTATTCTTTTTCGAGATCAACAACAGATATTTCATAAGATATTGCAGCCGACTTTCGTTTATTTAATTCTGTACGTGTTAATGTACGTAACCGTTCTAGCGTCATATTATCGTCTTCGGTTTCAGGTTCATAAATGCCGTAAATATAACGTTGTGGAAGATTAAACTGTTGTTGTGCCTCGTCGTCTACTTCTTCAACGAATATTCTGTCGCCATTCTCTTTTTCAGGTCCTATACCTATCAAAGCTGTTTTAACCTCTGAAAAATCCACTGTACGTTTAATACTCAACAAGTCTTTACCGTAGACGATTTCTTTACCTTTAAATAAATGGCTTGGTATCTTCATATTAACTAAACGCTGTTTAACTTCATTACCTTCAATAATAATTTCATAATCAGGTTCTAACTTGTGATTTGTAGTTAACTGACTAATCATTTCGTACGGCGTGCGTGGTGATGTCCATGAGTTAGTCCTAATCCCACCATAATCGCAATCGCCTACAGACCAGTTTGTATCACGCAAAACTTCAGATAATTTTTGATCTACGGTCATTTTTTCGTATTTACCCGCCATAATAGGTTTAGCAGTGCTTATATCAGGCACATAAGACGCCGTACATTCAACCTGTAAATACTGACCATTTTCTTCGGTACGTTCAATGATAAACTCACGATAAACGCCGTTAATGTCCTCAATAATCACTCTGTTTCGTTTTTTAAAATGTTCTGCACGTTTACTTAAAACGATTAAATCTAACAATTCACTTGATTTATCACGTTCATAATTTGCTTGTATTACCGCGTTATCTGTACGACTAATAAAATCTATTATCTCATCGTTAAAATTTAAGATATGAATCATATTATAACCACCTATCTTGCCACTTAACTGTAGTATCAAACGTTTCAGGTGGACTGATAACAAGTTCGTTATGACCAGTTTCTACATTAAAATAGTTTGAACCAAAGTCTTTTAACTTTAATACGTCATCGCCATTAATAGTCACACTTTGTGCATGTGTATCAATTTGAATTAAATCACCTTGTCTTATTTCAATTGGTGTTATGTCAGACTGTTTAGGCAGTAACTCTTGTAAACTAAAACCTAATATATTTATAGCCATATAGTTTGTATGCTTAGCAGATTTGCCCACATACATTCTAGCAATACGAGCAGGACGTTGATAAAACTTGCCTTCATCTCTAACTACTACAACATCTTTATCGATGGGCTTTGTCCGATTCGGATCAGTATCGATGTCGTATCTGAAGTTGGTAATTTTAATATCTTGACCTTTACGCTCTAAATACATAAATACATGTGCATTCTTTGCTCTGTGGTATTTAAAAGGAATTAACCTGTTATAAATACGTCTTGCCTCACCATGCTCATTATAGGCATAGACAATAATACTACTTTCATTTTTATCAACTGCAGTATTTACATAAGTTATACTAAACATCGTTCTGTTGTTCTCATCAACAACATATGCAACAGCTTTTCCGGGTCCCACGCCAGCGTGTTGTCTTAAAATCACTTTAAAACGAATTCTGAAATCTTGAACAGAACTGCCTAGTGATTTATAAAGCGCTGCACCATGCCAATTTGTTTTAGTATTGTTACCCCATTCAGACGGATAAATACTTTCTTTCAAATCAGATAAAGCAAATTTACCACCCATAGCGTCACCACCGTCAGGCAAGTTACCAAATGTAGTGTCGTTAGGCATATATGCCCAGTTTTTCAATCCCCCAGTGTTAAATTCATCGTTAAACCTAAAAGGTTCAATATCCTTATTTACACGATACGCATCTTCCGACTTGCCAATCATAAAATAGTCTTGTTCACCTTTAGCAATTAAAAAATTTGTGCTATCTTTTAATGCCCTTGCTTCAACTAATATTGGTGTGTCTGCCGTACCTGTATTAAACACACTTACTGCATCACTAATAGCAGTATTCTTGCTACCTTTAGCCGAATACTTATATGGATCTGTTAACACGACTTTTAAATTAACCACATTGATATGGTTTTCAGTCTTACTTAATAATTCTATAGGCCCTTCAAAATATGCGTTCCAGTACCATTGTTTTGATTTAAATTGAAGTTTAACTTGTTTATCATAGTTAAAGAATTTAACCAACTCATTCAATATGTCATCATGTGACTTTATACCACTATGTGATAAATAGTCATTATGGATGATCATTGGTAATTCAAATTCGTATTGTTTCAACTCTCGCCCTTGATAAACTGAACCACTTCTACCGGGCACTTCTTCAGTTTTTACTTCAAAATTAAAAGAGGGTATTTTAAACCCTCTTTCAATAAACAACCACGGAAGTGTCTTATCATTAACTATTACTGTATCGTTCATTATGCAATCACACCCCCTGTATTAAATCTTTGTTTACGTGAAATGTTGCGTTCACGTTTGTCTACAATGTCGTTGACTTCTCTCTCATGAGCAAATTTATCAACAACTGGGCTAAAGTCTTTATCTGCCACAGTTTGATTACTTTTTGCAATCTCCATAAGAATATTAATTTGCGCTTGTTGGTTTTCAATCATTTTAAGCAATAGTGCTGTATTGTCCGAACCACCACGATTTACATTCGGTAATTGACCAGGACGTTTATTACCTGATGTTTTACCTCTATCGATATCTTGTGCGGCAAGCGCTAACAACTTCATAGCCTCACTGCGTTGTGATGGATCAGTAGGAATCACCCATTCAGGATAACCACCCTCTGCAATGTTGTACCAACCAGCGTTTTTGATGAGGCCGCCAGTAGCAAAACGTCTCGAACCTGATGGCCCCCAACCTGTGATACCACGTGACATACGACTTTTCCAAGCGGATAAATCTCGACGCCAATTGCTATTATTGAAGAATGCAAGCAATTGATGCATACCGCTCATAATGTTACCTGCACCTTTAACTCTATAACCAGCAAATGTACCTGGTGTATATTGTAGTAACCCTCGTGCACGGTTAGCACCTGTATTGATGTCAACGATTTGTTGAACAATACTTTCACGTCCACCTGATTCAGTTTGTATAAGCTTTAATATGTCTTGTACATCACTGTTTGATACTTTAACTTTCATTCGGCTAGCTGCACGTCTAATATTACCAGCCCAGCCACCTTTAGCTTTACCGCTACCATTGTTTTTCTTGAGCCAAGGTAATGGGTTGAAATGACGTCCATTACGTCTCATTTCATAGTGCAAATGCGGGCCTGTACTAAATCCGGAGTTACCTGATATACCAACAGTCTGTCCAACTTTTACTTTTTGCCCCGTTTTAAGTTTATGTTTAGATAGATGAGCGTATATAACCTCTAAAGCACCTTTGACAATTTTTACCCAATTACCATATCCACCATCCATAAATGGCATGACTTTAGCTGTACCATCAATAGTGGAAGGTAATGGTTCGTAGATATAATCAAAGTCTAAACCTTCGTGGAACGGTCGACCTGTTTCGCGTGTGTACGCGGCTGTACGCCCGTATAGATAACGTAACTTGCTCATATCTAAAACGCCGCCATCTCCCGATTCAGAAAAACCATCTTCAATCCATTTGATTGCAGCTTTTTTGATATTTTTCCACGCAGCTTTTGTAATATCTCCTACAATGCCCATGCCTTTTGTAAGGCTATTGAAATTGATTCCTAATCCACCTAATACCTTATCTAATAATTTGCCTGGATTATCCATATAATCCATAACGTCGCCGATTTTACCAGATAGCCATTTACCTACATCTTTGACTTTTCCGCCAATGAAACTTGCTTTGTCAGAAAGCCAATTACTAGCTTTGCCGAACCATGAACCGCCATTTAATCTAGGTAATGTCCCAGTGGATAACATCTGTTGACGCATACTTCCACTTATTACACGTGACCCTTTAGGCAAGAATGTTGTGGTATCTTTTGCAGGAGTTAAAGCAGTGCGTCCGTTAGGGTATTGAATTAATTCACGACGACCATCAATACCTCTGCCGTTACCAGGACCTTTATCTCCCACAACTGCCATTGTCCCTTGTTTTAAACGGCCGTCTGATGTAGTGGTAATATGGCGGTTAATTTTTTGTGTCCCTGTAGACAGTGTCGGTATTTTTGGCAAGCTTAATTTTGAACCTACCCAGTTAAGCCCTTTGATAAGTTCGTTTAAACCTTTCTTAATGGCACTTACCATTCCACCGATGTGTCCTTTAATTTTGTCTATGATATTACGCAAACCATTTTTCATATTTGTGAACGTCCGTCGTACCGCCCCCCATAATTTTGAAGCGATACCAGTTACGGAATTTTTAATTGAATTCCAAACGTTCGTCATCCAACTTTTCACTTTGTTAAAGATATATCGAGTTCCATTCCAAAGCTTTTGCCACGTCCCTTTAACTCTTGACCATAAGTTAGATGCTACACGTGTGATGGTATTTCTTATTGAATTCCAAACATTACTTAACCATAATTTCACCCTGTTAAATATACTTCTTGTACCAGACCACAATTTATTCCATGTATTTTTAACACTTGACCATAATTTTGAAACCACTCTTGTAACTGTAGCCTTGATAGTATTCCAAATACTTGTCAACCATGATTTAATTCTACTAAATATATTTTTAGTCCCGCTATATAAAATATTCCAAGTCCCTTTTACACGCGTCCATAAAGATCTAACGATTGAAGAAACGGTGTTTCTGATACTAGACCAAATAGATTTAACGAAATTAAACACAGATGTAAAAATGCTTTTTGTGATTGAAAAAATACGTTTGAATGTAGAGCTGACAATCGACCATATAAACTTAAGTACGTTGCCTATAATGCTTTTAACACCATTAAACGCCCAGCTTATTGCACTTTTGAAAAATCCACCAAACAGTTTGACAACCTTTAATATTTTGCCTATAAACCATAATTGAACAAGGTTCCAAATCAATGTCAACGCACCGCTGAAAATTTGTTTGACACCGGACCATACCTGACCCCATTGACCAGTAAATATACCACTAAATACTTTAACGATACCTAAAATAACGTCTAAAGCCCCATTAATAATACCTTTGATATTATTCCATGTGTCTACAATCAAAGTTTTTATTAGCGGCCATAAAAATTTCATGACTCCCCAGATAATCTGCATACCTATTTTGACTGCAGGAACAATCACATTTAAAAACACTGTTTTTACAACGCCGCCTAATTCTTGTAGTATCGGCCATAAAAAGTTTTTAACTTCAGTGAATACTGTAATAATCGTATTCCAGATATTAGTTAAAGCCTGCATGATAGTAGCGCCATTTTGACTCCAGAACTGACCTAACTTGAGTCCTATATCCTGGCCGAATTGCCAAATCGCATTAAATACATCTATAAACGCTTGTCTGATTTGCATTAATGTTGTTGTTACTTTAATTGCGGTAGCTTTAGGCATAATTTTTGAAAGTAAATCCACAGTTGGTAGTGTATTTCCGGAAAGTAGGTTTTTTAATGCACTGAACACTACTTTAGCTGTATTCCAAAGGTTTTTGAATGCATTCACGACCGGATCAATGACCGCATGAACAATATTTCTAAATGTTTCAGACTTTTTATAAGCAATTACAAATGCTGTACCGATTGCTACTATTGCTGCAATTGCTAATCCTACCGGACCAAGCATGAATTTAAATGCCCCGCCTACTAAAGTTAAACCTTTAGCCGCAAATGGTGCTTTAGTACCTAGAAAATTCATTAAACCGCCTGCTTTTGTGATACCTGTCATCACAGGACCTATTGTGGTCATAATACTTCCCAATGCTGCGGTAAACGCACCTGTGGTTAAAATTAAAGGGCCTAAAGCTGCAGCGAATATACCTAATCCCACTACTCCAGTTTTCACCCAACCAGGCATACTCGTGAATTTATCCGCTAGCATTGCAAGAAAATCAGCAGCTTTACGTATATGAGGTGCTAGAACATCACCTATACTAATCGCCATTGATTCGATAGCTGACTTCATTTTTCGAATTGAACCGCCAATGCCGCCTTCCATTTCGTCACTCATACGTTTAGAAGCACCTGTTGAGTTATCAATAGACTTAGTTAGTTTTTTGTAATCTTCGTCAGACGCGTTGATGATTGGTAAGATACCACTCATAGCCTCTTGTCCAAATAATGTTTTTACTGCAGCTGATTGTTGTGCTTCGGATAATCCGCCGATACTTTCCCTTAATTGGTCCATAATATCTCTGAAAGGTAACATTTGTCCTTGGCTATCAGTGATTGTAATACCCAATTTTTCCATTGTTTTTTTAGCCTCACCACTCGTTCCGGTCAGCCTAGTCATCATAGTTTTTAGAGCTGTACCCGCTTGCGATGCTTTTACACCTGAATTAGCCATTAATCCCAATGCGATAGATGTATCTTCTACAGAGAATCCGAACGACCCAGCAACTGGTGCAACATATTTAAATGCTTCACCCAAACCATGAACATCAGTATTTGCTTTTGAGCTTGTTTGAGCTAAAACATCAGCAAAATGACTACTGTCTTTGGCTTTTAATCCAAACGCACTCAATCCATCTGTAACAATGTCACTGACTTGCGCTAAATCTTCACCTGATGCAGCCGCTAACTGCATGACTCCATCGATACCGTTAAGCATATCTTTGGTATCCCAGCCGGCTAAGGCCATGTAATTTAATGCATCAGCCGACTCACTAGCACTAAATTTAGTTTTAGCTCCCATTTCTAGTGCTTTATCTCTTAATTGTTGAAACTCTCCACTAGTTGCGCCAGATGTTGCTTTTACCTTACGCATTGAGTCATCAAAATCTATGCTTTTCTTAGCCGCTAGACCAAAACCAGCTACTACTGGTGCCGTCACATACATAGACATGGAACGACCAACACTTTTCATTGTTGCTCCAACGCTAGTAAGTTTGGGTCCTATATCGGTAAATTTTTGACCTAAACGACCAAAACTACTATTAGAGATTCTTGCTGCTTCTTGTGCTTCTTTTTGGAATCTTTTGAAACCATCTACAGTTTGGTCCAGCTCGTGTTCGAGTCTATTTAATGTATCAGCTTGTTTATTATATTCAGTTCTTAATCTAACCGCTTTTGCGCTATTTGCACCTTGCTCTTTCGCAGTTTGCATATATTGATTACGCAGTTCTTTAACATTATTCCTCTGTTGCTTTGTCGCAGCATCTAACTCACGAATTCTATTTTTATAACTTGTCATAGACTTTTCTGAGTATTTAAAGTTGTTACTCGATAATTTCAAGTCAGAATTCAATTGTCTAAAGCTGCGCCTAATGCCAGCTAATGTCGAGCCAATACCCATATCTTGCATAGATAGGTCAATCTGCAAACCTTTAATTCTTTCTGCCATACTTCCACCTCCTTATTTATAAATTGGTGAATGCGTCTAACATGCTGTCTTTTTTATCGACTGATTTGATAGGTTTCCTACCATCTTCAATAACATCCATAAAAAAAGAAAAGGGCATGTCCAAGATATCGTTGATATCTTTTCCGCCCTCTTTCATCATGTCATATGCTACTTTTTTTAAATTTTGCTTATGTTCTGACCACGTGATGACTTTACTCTTTAAATCATCTTCGCTAATTGCTTTTTTCTTTGTTCATCCATTTGACCTTGTGCGATGAATTGTACTTGTGATTGAATTTCTTCAATTGCATCAGGTGCATGTAAACGATCTAATAAATCATCACTTGTGAATTGGTTGTTATATACATCAACAACAAAATCAGTCATACGTTTAAACATTTCTTTTTCTGTTAATTCACTTCCATCTTCAGATGTACCTTCCATAATGTCAGTCGCTTCATAGATTTTACGGAACGGAATAAAGTTAGGTGTAAAATGTGTTTCAACCTCGAAATTTCCGTTTTTATCCTCTTTAGCATTGCCTTCTTTATCTAATACTACTAATTTAATGAAATTGATTTTTTTACTCATTGTTTAAATCTCCTTTAAGTTTTTATTTGCAAATAAAAAGAGGGCTATATGCCCTCGAAATTAGTCTTCAATCTTTTTAATCAATGGTTTGCGTTGACGATTGTCGCTTGAAGAAAGCTCAAGAATACGTTCTTCGTCAATTTTTTTGTTCGCAGGACGTGGAAATGTCTTGCCTTTTTCATACAATTTATCGTTATCTTGCAAATCTTTAAAAGTTTTTAACACTTCATATTTAGCCATTAACGAATTCCTCCTTTGAATTATGCGCCAAGGTCAGATGAACTTGGTTCCTCGGAAACACTCGCATTAGGGTGTGGTTTACCGAATACTTTTTGCCAAATCGCATCACGCATTACAGTAACACCTTTTTCATCACGACCTAAAAGCATGGTTTGTTCTTTATCAAAGCCTTCAACTTCAGCAGGCATGAATTCAGCTGTAGATTGGTCTTGAGAGAATTCAACACCATCTTCTTTAGTTTGACCAGAAACTTCAGGGAACGTGAACATACCTTTAAGCAACCCAACATATTCAGACGCTCCAGTTTCTGTTGTTTTTTCGAAAATAACTGCTACATATGGCGGTGTATTATTACCTACACCGATCACACCATCATCAGATTTATCTAAACCGAATAATACTTCTCTATCTTCAATCGGTAAGTGGTGGAATGTAGACTCTAATTCAACGGTACCATTAGACACTGCTAATTCCGCCACACTGTTGTCCCCGTATGCTTTCTCAATAGATTGTTCCTTTGAAACTTGAACTTCTTGTAAATACTTAATACGTTCAGGGTCAGTTACACCTGAAACTTCTTCTGTATTCAAAGGCATATAGTAAAATCCTGTAATACCTGTAAATGAATTATATTTTTTTGCCATTAGTAATTCCTCCTATAAATTTAATTCAGAACGATAAAAGGTCCCCTCGTATCTTCGAGCGGACCTGTACATTTTTAATTCTTCGTCGTATTCCGGTTTTGCATTTGATGTGTTTTCCATTTTCAATTGTTCTTTCATTAATCGCGAAATGTGATAACTGACTTTATTCCTAACAAAATATGCTTGATACTCCTCAGATTCAGGTACAAACACATCAATTTGTACAAGATAGCTTAAAGCCATATTGTCATTGTCTGCATATTCTACAGGTAGTGTGTCATCAATTTCACTCATCACAATATAAGGTTTTGTCATATCAGATGGTTCGGGGTATTCATAAAACTTAATACGATTGCCAACACATTTTTGTACTAATGTATCTTTAATAAGCACGTTAAAAATATCCATTAAAATATCTTTCAATCATATCAACCCCTTTTTAACCTTTGTTTAATAGCTTGGTAATAAGCTTCTTGTCCACTTCTTAAAGCTCTTTCTACAGCCCCTTTACCACGTGGGTTAGGGTTCTTAATTGTGCCAAATTCATTTAAATGAATAATTCTGTAGCGTTCTTTAGGACCTTTCCAATGTATTTTAATAGTCCGAACACCATTTAAAGTGAAGGGTTTAGATAACTTCACTTCAGCTTTACTAGCTCCTGTGTCTTTAAAGCTTTCAAAGTTACTTTTGATTTTTTGCACGATTACAAGACCACCAGCAACTAAAGCTTCATCCACTATACGTTTCATTTTCGCTTTACCATATCTACTTTCAAGTTCACTTTCCAACTCTTTCATACCTTTTAATTTAATCGCCATTTGCTACACCTACTACCTTAATCATTTCTTTATTACTTGAATTAGGCGCAAAGTCAATTACTTTAAAGGTTGAATTTTCGTATAAACCATAAACGAGTTCGAACGTGTCTGAATGATTGATTTGATAATCAGCATGTGGATTTCTAAAATTAATAGTGATTTTATGAGCGCCAGTTATACCATTTGTTTTTTCTAAATCTTTTGTAGAACTTTCATAAACTTCACAAAGGGTCGTAAATGCTTCTTCTTTCTTTTTACTTCCAGGGAAAGGGCCATCATTTTCAATCATACGAAAAAAAGTAACGGGCACTCGTAAGTCTCCGCTACTTATTTTAGGTGGTTTATAATTCTTGTTCATAATCAACCTCCTTCATGTTTTCTAACGCGAAAGAGGTGATTTGTCCTAAAAAGTTCTCATGAAAAAATTCTAAACTATCATTATAAGCATACCTTGTACGCTCATAAACAAGTTCAGAACCACGTTTATTCTCATTCATATCAAACTCTTGGCAACGATGTTTAATATCCTCATAAGATTGTTCGAGTAATGATTGTATATGTTCATTTTCGAACGTATGAAATATTTTTAATCGTCGCTTCATTTCTTCAACATGATTTTGAGTGATCATTTAACCACCCCTTTCAATTATGCACCTACATCGGACGATACAGAATCACCAGATGGTTTTGCAGCGATATTCAAGTCATAAACCAACGCAACTTTGTTGTCGTCCGGCATACCATGCGCAAACTGTTTTGCGATAAACACATCAGCATCTTCTAATGCGAGTGTTTGATCATATGACTTGATAGTTACTGAACCGGTTTGTACTGCATAATAACGACTTCCTACAACAAAAATGGCTTTATCAGGGTCTACAAACTCTGATGCTACAACATCTACATTAAATGGTAATGACGTCACCCAAGCGCCATTTACAGTTTGCATAGTGTTTTGCGCTTTTACGTAGAATTGATCTGCTGGGTTAACTAAAAGCGTTACACCTGTACTAACATCTACTTGCGCTCCATTCTCTTTAGTTGAAAGTGTCGTAAGCGCTTGTGCTAATTCATTTGCAGTTGTTTGTGCATCTGCGAATGTGAGCGTACCTGATGAAGTCTTTTCTTTAGCACCTGTTACTGTTACACCATCTGAATCATACGTTAAATCTTTTGTTAATCCGTATGGTTGATTTGATGCAGCGCCATTACCTTTTACGATACCTTCTTCTAATTTAAGAGCCATCGCTTCCGCTAATTGTAAGCGAACATAACGTTCAATCCATTCTGGACCAAACTCCAACATATCTTTAGGCACAATCGCAAATGCAGTTAATTTATTTTGTGAGAAGTTTAATTCTTTAAAATTCGCTTGAATTTGTCCTTGAATCTTACCGAATACTTCTCCCCAAACTGCAGCACCATTAGGATCACCGACGATTAGACGTGTTTTAATTCCAGCGATTTGAAAATTAATTTTAGATAATAAAGGTCGTGCTTTTTGCATGTCTTCAAACACACGTAATACTGTAGATTCAGGTAAGATAACTTCTTCTTTGTAAGTATCTAAGTTTGCGTCATCTTCTACTAAATTAGTAAAGAAACGTGATTCTTCAGCAGTAAGAATGTTTTCTCCACGATTCATGCGCACTTGCTTATCTGTCGAAGTGTTATAAACTTCTTCGCGAGCTTCTTTTAATACTTCACTTTGCAAATTAGAAGAGAAAGCAGCCATGTATTCCGCATATTTATTTTCAATCGTTTCAGGGTCAGCATCATTTCGTACTGCCTCGAAATATTCATTCTTTAAATTCTCAACATCTTTGTTGATCGAATCTTTAAATTTCATTGTCATAATTTTTCCTCCTATAGATAACGTTTTTTCTTTGGTTTATTATTACTGTTTTCTAAATTGGACAATTGAATTTTCAATCCCTCGATTTCATTCTTTATTGTCATCATTTCACTATTGTTTTCCACATCTTCTTGAGTTTCTTTAGGTGTTTCAACCGTATCTTTCAATTTATCTGCAAAACCTTTTTCTACAGCATCTTTTGATGTAAACCAAGTTTCAGCGGTCATAAGTTGTTCAATTTCGTTTTCATCAAGTCCTGTTTTATCCTTGTAGACTTCTACAATCGATGCATCCACGGTTTCTAAAGCGTTCAATGTCTTTTTAACATCTGCTTTATTACCAATTGCAATTGTTGCAGCCTCATGAATCATTAGTGAAGCGCCTTTGCTCATAACAAGTTCATCTGCCGCCATCGCAATAATAGAGGCCGCGCTTGCAGCTAAGGCAGTGACTTCAATAGTGATATGTGATGAATGATTCTTTAAATAGTTATAAATTTCAATACCTTGAAAAGCGTCGCCACCAGGACTGTTTAAACGAATTAAAACGTCTTTGTCTACACCGTCTAAAGCTTCTGCAATATCCCGACTATTAATAGTTTCATCTGCAAAAATTGAGGTTTGTGCAACGGGGCCGCTAAGAGTGAGAACGACCTTATCGTCTTTCACTTCATTTTTAAAAGCATATTTAGACGTTGCTTTCATTAACTCTTGTTTCGTCTTCATGTTCATCCTCACCCCCTTTCAAGTCATCTTCCGTTTGATAGTTTTTCGTCAAAATAAAACGGTCTCCACCATCGACAGGTGCAAGACCGAGCATTTCACGAACTTCATTTTGTTTGGCTGCGCTTGATGAAATTAGTTTATCTACTTTTTCAGCGTTCTTAATTGGATCCACTGCGTTAATACCGACAACTTTAATACGTTTACCACTTATAAATTCATTTTCAGTAAAGAATTTACTATTCAGTTCATCTTCGATTTTTGCGATTAAAGGATTAATACAAAAATCTATATATGCAGTCATAGCATTGCTTAAATCTGCGACGTCCCCATGAATCAAGTTCGATGGAATCCCAATAATCTTGGCAACATCATCAATAATCATCCGTTTTACTTTTTGTAAATTCTCCCCACCATTATCGTTACCATTTGTACTATCTTTCGAAAGCTCATGATATTCAAATCCTGGTACTTGAGGTACAATTGCAACACCATTATTCTTAAATTGGCTATAAATTTTATCAATATATTTTTGTAACCTTGTCATTTTTGCATTATCAATGTTCCCGCCTCCAGAATCAACGCTCACAATACCTCTAATTTGATTTTTGCGAAGTTGTGTATCCATCATGCGACCAAATAATTCGCCATAATCAGCAAATAAACTTTCTACAAAACGTTGTAATTTATCATTGTTATAATTCAAATAAATGACTTCATTCATCTTAAATGAACGTTCGAATTTAAAATCTTTGACTACAACATCTTTAAAAACATCTTCGTAAACCGCGAATTCTTCTCTGTAAAAATCATCAGCTATCAACAAATCGTCTGTATCCGTTTTAATAATTAAAACTTCATTGTCATAAACAAGCTTATAAATAACCTTATGCCAGAAGTCTGATGCACTTGAATCTGTGTTAGGTCTAACATTCAACTTATAATACAACTTATCTCTTTTTAATTCTTGCCCATCTTTAACCCAAAATTCTGATTGACTAAATGTTCTAGCAATAAAATTAATTGATGTCTCAAGCGCCATTCTCTTTAAGTATGAACGGTTTGCGGGGTCGTTAGCTAAATCCAAGTCAAGCATATCTCTCAATTCTAAATTACGTTTAAATACTGCATCTAAAAAGCCCAATTAACCACCTCCTTTGTTACTAGAAATTAAGTTGATCTAACAAGTCGAATGCTTTATCTAAATCGATTTCTTGTATTTCATCTATACTGTATAAAGCGTGTAAGAAAGCATGGAAACCGTCGGTTTTACGTCTATGTTCATCTTTTTTGATAAATTCTTTATTACCATCTTTTTTTACTTGTACCGCAACATTGTTCGTATACCAACGCATTAAAGGATTATCTCCAAATATAATTCTATGGTTGGCAAATAATGTTTCTATACGTGGTGCTAGTTTACTATGCACGCCTCTTGGATTTCGTAACACTTCAATCTCAAATCCAGCTTCTTCAAATAAAGGTCGCATTAAATCCATACGGAAATTATCTGCTACAACTTTTTGAATCGCATATTTTTTTCGCATTTTTATAAACCAATTCACTATATGTGCAGGATTAATTGATGGTTCATCTACTATCGTAAGATGCCCTCTACGTTCCCATTCCTTTATTGGAGGCTTTAATTGTGCTTGATCTAAATATTCTTTTCTAGCGAACGAGTGGGATAACCAAACAACGTCTTCTCCTTGTTTGAAAAGTAGACCTACTGCAGCAAAATCTTTAATACTTGCGTAATCCACCCCACCAATGGCAGTTTTATTTTTAAGTGGGGGTATATCTCGACTTGTTGCTAATACATCATCACGTGACGCTACAATCTTACTTGAATCTTCTTCCGGTAGATTCATACGTTTAGTCATAAAGTTTTCATATCCACTTGGACTGTGTTTTAAATCGTGATATTGATTTAATACTTTACGATAAAGACGTTTTCCATAGTCGCTCATAGGCTCTTCAAACATAGGATTTGCTTTTGACCATGTTGAAGGGTCATCTTTTTCATCTTTATGATCTAAACGACAGATAAACGGAAACAAACGGTCATCAGTTGCACGTCCTTCCAATATTTCTTTCGAACGCTCCTTCATTTTGTCTAAGAACCCCTCTCGAACAAATCCATCTGTACCAATAAAAAATTCCCTAGGGTGCTTAACTTTACCTAATCCACTAGAGAATACGTCCACAATATCATTGTTCTCATATCTATGAACCTCATCATAAATAATAAAACCTTCACGTCCCCCATCTTTACTACCAGCATTACTTGTTGCATATTCAAATTTACTTTGAGTTTTTGTAGATGTGATTCTCAGTTTTGTAAGATCGAATACACCTTCACCTTCTACATCGTTTATCTTACCCTCGTATAAACCATGTTTTATTATCATTCTATGCATTTCTTCAAATGACGTTTTAGCTTGTTTTTCTGTGTTCGCAACGACTGTTCCGTCATAGTTATCGATACCATGCAATTCACTAATGAAATATGTCGATAATCCACTTATTAGACCGTTTTTACCAGCACCACGTGCAACAAGCCAAAAGAATTGTTCGAAATAAAGTTCATCTTCCTCATCAAAGAGAAATACAAATGCAATTAGGAATTTTTGAAAAGGCTGTAATTTAAAGTAAAACCTTTCAATAAAAGCAATACACAATTCGATTTGCTCATTATCAAAATACAAATCATCTCTATATAAGACATTATTTTCTAAATGATCAATAAGTTTTATCCTATCGCTATTAAGTCTAATTTCACCATGCTTATACTTGTCGATGTACCATTTAACATGTTTATTTATTTCCATTCAACAAACTCCTTAAATTGCCAGTCTCTTTATCAACCACAACATCTATTTCTTCTGGGAGTAGTTTGGATAATTGCATAATTATTTTTTGATAAGCCGCATCTCGTGAGTTGAAAAGTTTAGCAATAGGTCTTTCCCTTTCATATGGAGGAGCATTCTCAGATTGAGTAAATAACTCATAATCACCTTTTTCCTGAATATCCACCCATGCATCATCTAACAATATACGCATTCGCGCAGCTTGAACAATTAAACCTTGCGCTACCCGTTTTTTATCATCAGGTATAGATTTAAATATTTTATCCAGTCGTTGTTTTTCTTTTTTTACACGAGCTTCATGTTGTTTAATTTGTTCTTCGTTACGTTCCATCGCAATATCACCTCATTTCAGTTTATCTAGGAGGGGTCATATGTGGAAAATTCACAATAAATGTCGAGAGAAGATTCCCCGCCCCGTTCCCCAGGTTTTTAATTTATCTCAAAATATTTCGGTGGGGGTGTATTATAATTTTTTTATACTTTACCACCATTCATCATTTGACCATTTAGTTTCTTTCTTTTTATAAATATTTCTATCGTGATGTTTTTCGTGGCACTCAAAACAAACCGTTACTAAATTATCGATATCCAATGCTAAGTCAGGTCTATCTTTGACTTCTTCTATATGATGTACAATAAGTTTGGTATCTTTATTTGTGACTACTCTACCTTTTTCTTTACACCACTGACATTCATAATTATCAGTGATTAGCCGTTGTTTTCTTAATCGTTTCCAATCCGATGTCTTATAGAATCTCTTTCTATCATTAACATCTTTATAATCTATATGTTTCATAGAATATAAACCGCCTCATCAAAATAAAAAGACACTGCGGTTAACAGTGCCTAGTGATTATGTTTTGTTATTTTATTTGAGCTTTACACTCATACGAACATATGCTACCAAATACATACACTCATATCAGCATAAAGTAAGACGCCCAGTTGTCTCTGGACGCCTAGTTTAGTTACTAATCAACTTCACTAAACAGATGAAACCACAATTTTGAAAGGAGGGAAAATGTCGTCATCGCAGTGCTTACATTAAGCACACACTTATTATATTAAAGATTTTGATATCCTCAAAATAGTGTCATTTTCGTCATTTCTGTCATTTTCGTCATTTTCGTCACTGCAATAAGTATATTTTCTCTGCTAGTTCATCACGTTTGGCAAGAAAGTTATTTCTATTTATTTTAGAATTAGGCATCTTCTTAATAATATCTTCCCTGTTGTAACCTTTTTTTAATAAGTCAAGAAAACAAAAGTCAATAGTACCTAGTTTTTGTTGGGCCTTATTAATAAATTCTATTTCTTCCAGCATTTGTGAGTAACGTCTATTAGTTCTGTCCAATCTAATAACAATATCCTCAACTTTACTGTTATTCTCTCCTTGCGCTTTAGGCAGTGTAGCTTGAATACCATATTGCGCGATTGAATTACTATCGTATTCAGGAATTGCATCAGCTATTACATTACATTTAACTTTATGTGTACCAATCATATTAAGTATGGCTTCTTTGCTATACATTACGTCCCCCCTCAAAGTGTCTTAATCTACTTTCTAATACTCGCTTTTCATATTCCCTAGCCTCTAATTTGCCTTTAAGTTGTGCGTTTTCAGTGATGAATCCTAGTAGCAATAATGTATATATCACAAACAGTATAATCCACCACATCTAATATTCCTCCGTATCAACTTCATCTTGTAGGTACATATCATTCATCAATGCCTTAGCACCCTCATAAATTAAAATAGTTACCAGCGTGTGTAATACCACTCTTAAATATTTCATATGATCACTCCACCTCATAAGTTGCTGTAAAACGTTTTATCTCGCCACCACATTTTTCGGCATATTTTTCAGCAGTAGGATCTTCTCCTACAAGAAAGGCACTAGCGCGGTTTGGATCTTCTGTGAAAGTACAACTACCCTCTGAACGATTAATTCTCAAATATATCCCTTCGTTAACCTCAATAATAAATTTTGTATCTACCGTTTTCATTTGATCACTCCTTGTTTAATATGTCTTTAACAATTTTTAGTATGTCTTTACTACTAGAATCCTGATGAGCCGAACCCTTTTTCTCCACGCTCTGTCACCTCGATAAACTCATCGACAACTTGTAATTGGGGTGTAACAATAGGCATGATAACTAGTTGGGCTAACTTGTCGCCTTTGTTGATTTGGTATGTTCCAACTTCATATTCACCACTATCAAAAGGTTTAAATTCAGATTCATCTACACCTATAACTTTAAGGCTAGTAAAACTTCCAGAACGCTGTGCATCATTCTTAATATTAATCTTCATACTTCCTGTGAATCCTGCATCAATTTTACCCGTTTCAACCACAAGGTGTGTCTTACTACTCACACCACTTCGGCTAGTAAGTAATCCAACGTAACCTTTTGGAATATTCACAGCTATGTCAGTAGCGATTAAAGCTTTCTCTTGCGGTTCGAGTATTACTGTTTCAGCTGCGTAAATGTCAAACCCTGCGTCTGTTGAATGGTTGCGTGTTGGTAATGTTGCGTTCTCCGATAATAATTTGATTTGTAATTTATCCATTTACTCGTCCTCCTCATTAATAAATTCAAAATTTTCATTTAATAAACCTCTTTTTATTTGTTATTAGTATTATTGTTAGATAATATTTGAACCAAGGAGGTGAAACATTATGTCAAATTCATCCGACAAACTGTTAGCTTCTCTATGCTACTTTAGTGTGTTCTTTGCTCCTATTCTTTTCCCTATAGTCGTATGGATTTTAACGAAATACCCAGTAACCACACATGCAAAAAAATCGATTATTTATCACATTCTTCCTTGGATTTCAATGACATTGGCTGCTATCTTTTTTGGTTTAAGCCAAAGTACACCTAACATACCTTTGTACTTTACTTTAGGAATAATACTTTTAGTTATGGCATTCTTAACATATGTCTATAATTTGTATTGCGGTGTAAAAGTTTTAATTACGAAAGAATTGTAGTCCCGATTTACGGGGCTATTTTTCTTATTAAATATCAAATATACTAATCTGACTGCCTAACTCCTCTGCGTACATTAGGTTATGCACTGATTTAAAGTAGTTAAATTCATCTGTAGCATAATAACCGTCGATATGGCTATAGTGCGACTTCGGTAAACCAACCATGATGTAGCCGCCGAAAGTTTCCTGTACAATCATTACTTTTTCTTCGGCTGCATTGTATAAGTGGAATGTGTGCATCACACCAGCCCCAATTCTTTTTGTAATTCAGCAATACTCACTTTTACAGCCACCATTCGCTTACTGTAGCCGTTTCTTTCGTAAGCGTCTGCTTCGCGTTTTTCAGTTCTATTATTAGCAATGGAATCAAGGTTATTTTTGTTTATACCTAGTTTCTTCACCACTTCATCCTTAGTGCCAGCGCAAATCACTTCGTCGCCTTTGTAAACCACATATTCATACATTGGTACGCCCATTACTTATCACGCTCCTGTAATTGTTCGAGTCTTTTGTATAAATCCTTAAGGCGTTCTCGCTCTTTAATTTCTCGCTCTAATCGCTTAACTTCTTTTCTTACTATGCGCTCAGTTCGGGATTTTGGTCTAATATATCCCCAAATTGCCCCCCAACCCATTTCAATTATAAGTAGATACAATGAGGGGATTCCAAAGAGTACTAGCACAATTAATATTGCTATGATGTCATCACTCATCACTTATCACACTCCAACCAATCACGATAACGGGTAGCGTAATCAATAATTTTATTTAATTCTTTTACTTCATCATCTTTGTAACCTAAACGGTCAACGTATTTACTTATCTGTGATTTAAACGCCCCTCTTAATTCGTCAGGACTGTATCTTTCGCACCAATAATCAATAAGGTCTGATTTGCCTAAGCCATAATGACTTGGGCGTTTCTTTTCGAATAATTCAAAATCATCTTCATCAGTAATTGTTTCAACCCCATGCGCACAATGTAACTTCGCCCATCGTTTATCATTCGGCATTTCTCTCACATAACCTTGAATTGGGTAGGCATTGATACCATCTTCTCTGTGGTTGTAATCCACATATGCGATGACTTTATCTCCTAGTTTTAAATCTTTAACCCTCATAACTTCACACCCTTTTTCTCCATTAATTCTTCAGGAGTTGCACCGTTACGCAATCTGCTATTTACAACTTCGTAACGCATGTTTAATAACTTAGCTAACTGTCTGACCGATACCACATAACCATTAATAATAAATTCACGTGAATGATCACCGGGTATTTTAGGTAATTTCTTTTCTTTCGGTTTAGCCTCATAACGTTTGATTTCTTTTTGTTTTACTGGCACACCTGCAAATCTGCATAAATCATAGTACGCCCTGCTAGGCTTAACGGATTGCGGTACTGTAGTTAACCATGGTTTCTCTTTTCTTTTCGTTTTATATCTTTGATACGCTTGCTCCATTTTCGATTTTTCTAATTCATCATGAGATGTTATTGTTGGTTTCTCTCCATTACGATGTAAAGCTAATACTGTATGCATGTTAATCACCTTCTATTTCATTAATTATTAATACTGTGCGTGCAGTTTCTGCATA
This sequence comes from Staphylococcus sp. 11511212, assembly GCF_011394755.1. NCBI lineage: Bacteria > Bacillati > Bacillota > Bacilli > Caryophanales > Staphylococcaceae > Staphylococcus > Staphylococcus sp. 11511212. The sequence goes on from NZ_JAANBQ010000003.1 coordinate 811,198, forward strand.
TTTTTTGAATGTTCTGATTTCAACTATTTGATTATCGTCTTTCCACAACTTTTCATTGCCTGCGTCTAATACTGTTTTAAGTAAATTATCTAAGTCAGGTTTAGTTCTCTTGTAACTTCCTAACATCGTAGATAGTAATTTTTTCGACCAACTTTTAAGTGGCGGAAAGTAGAATTCAATAGTTAGCTTTAACTGATTCTCACTTTGAAGATTTGGCATTTGTTCCGCTATAAACTTTTTGTGATGCGAATATGTTGTTGGCATGTAAGTTTGTACAAAACTTCCAGTTCTTCTAAATCGGGGTCTAGGCGACCCCATGGGTTTATCTAAATTCTTTTCATCTGCGTAGAATATTTCTATTCGAGTTTCTTTCATTAATCCACCTCATATAGCGTCATAGCCATACGTCTCTTGCGTTCTGAATACTTTTGGATAAATAGGTCGTACAAGTATTCTTCGTTACCCTGCGCACTTTCTATGAGCTTATTTGCGTATACCTCTGAACAATGGAGGTGTCTAATGATGTATTGTTTATCAATCAAAAGTTAATACCTCTCATTCTGTAATCTTCGCCATTCATGTTTATCGGTGTTGTATTCTTCATCATGCGACTAAATATCTTGGCTAGATCCTTATTTTGTATTAATTCTTTACTACTGTTATTGGTAGTAATGATGTTGTGCTTGCCTGTGCGTGATTCCATTACTTCGAACATTTTTTGAATCCCGAAGTTACTTAATGCTGTACCGTAATCATCTAGTACAAGTAAATCTACATCATCGATGATTTGGTCTAATTCTCTTTCGGTTAGCGTCGCATTCTTGTTATACGTACTTTTATAAGTAGTAATGAGTTGCGGCACGTTCATGTATAAAACTGAAAAGCCTTTTTCTCTAACCCGCTTGATAGTTGCCATAGATAAATGACTTTTACCTGTACCGTAGCTACCGTATAAAAGAATCGATTGCTTATTATCTAACTTAAAGTTGGTAGCGTATCGCTCTAGCAATGCTTTAGCTTTTTCTAAAGACTGGCTAGTTGGTATATAATTGTCGAATGTTGCGTCTGCTAGATCATCGTTAATAATCGATTTATTGAATATGGCATTCGCCTTATTCCGTTGTTGCTTTTTTTTAAAATCCTCTGTCTTTTGTTTGGCAAGTGCAATCATGTCACAATCACAACCGTCTTTAATCACTTGACCGTTATCAAATTCGTAATAGTCATAATCCCTACCGCATTTATCACAATGTAGACCCATTTCTTGTTTTACGACTTTATTCCTGAAGCCTGCTTTGTTAACTAACTTTTCAAAAGGGTTCATCTAAAACACCCCTTCATATTGCTTTCTCCAATCCTCATCTGCTGCATTTGATTGTTGTTGGTTGAGGTAACCTTCAAACTTAGTGCCAAATAACGTTTCAGGACGTAAGTACTTCTCCATATCCGTACCTTTCCATTCGGCTACTTTGTTATCTATGACCTTTTTAAAGTCGTCTAGGTTAAATCCTTCATCTGATCTAGCACGTATAACCGTTTGATTCTTTTTAGTAGTAGATTTATATTGCTTTCCAGTTCTTTCGTTAAGATAGTCAATTACATCACTGTAAGGATATGATGTCGGGTTACCCGACAATGTATCTATTCTATTTATATTATTAATACTTGTATTATTATTACTTGTATTATTATTACTTGTATTATTCTCTTTAACATTTGTGATAATAGGGGTATTAACAGAATTGTTAATAGGGGTATTATCATTTGTGTTAATAGGTCTTATCATTTCTGTTAAGGGGTACATTTTTCTTTGTTTAATTTCATTACCTTCTCTAATGATTTCAACTTGTAAATATCCGCATTCTTTTAAATTAGCTATCCGGCGTGATACTGTAACTTTCGTAACTTCATATAATTTCGCAAAGTAACCGTTGCTTGCTGTGCAGTAACCGTATTTATTGCTTAACGATGTGATTTCAGCGAATAATAACTTTTCACTGTCTGTAAGTCGGTTATCATATCTTACGTTTGCTGTAATGATTGAGTAGTAACTTGGTTGGTCAGTCATTTACATTCTCCTTTCTGGTATAATTTTTCTGAATGCTTTTGCATCAGATTGGGGGTGATAAAATGTATATCGATCCATTGAAAGATGTAAGAGGAGTGCTTACTCAAACATCTGCAAATCTAAAACAAACAACTAATATGGCGCTTAAGCCTTCACTTGAAATTCGTACAACCTTTAACAACGTCTTTCAACAAACAAGACCTGTTATAAAGCCTTTTATTTTTAACAACTCATCCGTGTTTAAGTTGAATATTCAAATAAATCTAACATTTCAACAGTTTCGAAATCGCTTATTTTCGGATGAAATTCTTAACGATTTTATAAAATCTACACAATTTCCTAGAGATGAAATTTTGAAGGTTAATAACAGGATCAGACAAACTCTTATTAAGAGTTACAGGATTAACACCTTGCCTAAACCCTTCAAATTTGCCCAACCAGTAAATACAACAGATGAAACTAACGGCTATGAAGTATTCGATAATTCTTTCGAACATGATTTCGTCACTCCTTTTATAAATTTTGTTAAAGGATTATCTAAAAGTTCAGCTTACGCTCTTGGTGGTCATGTATTAGTTAAGACTTCAAGTAATGAGTATGTTGATTACTTCTTCTCTACATCCGTTATCGCGTTACTTATGTCCGTGTTTATACTTTTGGATATTTTAGCCAAGAAACTTTCAAACGATGAGTGATTTTTATAGTTTTAGTACTCCTAAGTTTCTCCGCCAAGATGAAATTAGGAGTGCTATTTCTTTACTTTCAACATTTTATTAAGTCGCTCATCCACATCAACCCAACTGTCATGTAAATGGTACTTGTCGTTAAAGCTGTCCATGCCTATGTTGTGCTGCTCTGTGTGGTGGTCGCGGCATAAAGCTAATACTTGATTGCCGTAATGATTTATCTTAGTTCTGTCACGCCCTCGTCCTACTGCATACCTATGTGCTAAATCTGAATGAGGTTTACCGCATATAACGCAGTTTCTATTTACTGTTGACCAGTAGAGTTTTGATTTATCCCCTTTTAATAATTCACTTGTTTTGTAGCTGAGGGGTATTCCATTTTCAAACACCCAATCCAATATGATGTCGATGATTTGTGAAGCTTGTGTTCGAGTGCAATTACTAAGTGATATCGGATTGTCATATCCGTAGTAGGTTCTTACATATTCGATAAACATATGCCTCATATAGTCCATAGGTTGGCCCGTATGTTCTTCTATATCTTTGACTAAAGCGAATATCTTACGACGCTGTTTGCCAGTGATTTGAAACGGATCTACGACATTTACGTCAACTTCTACATCGAATCCGTTGTCTAGTAGTAGCGTTTCCTTATCGCCTAATTCAACACCCGAGATAACGACAGTTGTTGTGCCGTCATCTTGAGTGATGTAGCTAGTGATTAAAGGCATCTATATCAACTTCTCGATTTTATAAATTGTATTATCTCTAGCTACTACAGTTGTATAATTCTTTTGAAGTCTGTAACTTGTATATCCAATTGATCTATCAAGCCATTTATCTGCTTTCGCCATACTCTTAAACTCTAACTTTATGCCAGTATCTAGTTGTGTTAAAGACACTGCTTTTTGTGTATCTATAAGTCCATTTTCTAAAGCGTGTCGATTATTTTCCGAGTGGTTACACCACTCAAGATTATCTACATTGTTATTTTTGGGGTTGCCGTCAATATGGTTAATGCAATTTTTGCCCTCAATCATTGGTATAAAGGCAAACGCCACTAATCTGTGAACTAAAAAATCTTTTGGTTTACCATCTTTCCATAGTGCTACTCTTACATCTCGACCATTAGGTGTTTTGTTTTTTAAATAACGTTGTTTCCAATGCCTTACGCCATGTTTTTTTGTATAAGTAGTTTTATATTTATGAGTTCTCACTCCACCTTTGTTGCTGACTTCATACAAACCTTCATAACCTACAACATCTTTCCAAATTTCTTTCATATACACACCTCATCAAAACGGGAGTGACGAGTCATCAAAGTCACTGTTATCAAAGGGATTATCCTGCGCTTGCCCTTGCTGCTGTTTAGGCTGGTTGTTTGATTGTCCTTTGCTATCTAAAAACTCAACTCGGTTAGCAATGACACGCACTGCAGAACGGTTATTGCCTTGTTTATCTTGGAATCGGTCTTGTTTTAGGTTGCCTTCGATTAAAATCTTGCTACCTTTACCGCAGTAGTTGTTAAGTAACTCTGCCGTCTTGCCAAAAGCCACGATGTCAAAAAATGATGCATCATCTCTTTTGAACGGATTATCTACCGCCATTGAGAAGTTAGTCACTTGTGTTTGTCCTGCTGATTTAAGTTCTAAGTCTTTAGTAATACGTCCTGTTAAGATTACTGAATTTGCCATTATTCATTCTCCTTATATTTTTTCGCCATAGTTTGAATTTTGTTTATTGTGTTTACTGCTTGTCGTTCAGTCATAGCAGTGTAGTTTTGAATGCCAAATGTCTTTTCTGCTTGTTGTTGTGTTACATCTTTATTTAGTGACTTCATTAGTTCTACAAAGTTAAGCACTTCTTGCTTTAATGAACCTACAGTCTTACTACTTGCTTTAGGCTCTGATTTACTTTGCTTTCCACTTGCTGCATTACCGTCATCATCTTGATCACTTGTGATGCCGAATATTGCAGATAATGAGTAACGTTTAAGGTAACTAATTAATGACCCTGCACCTTGTGGCGTATTCTTTTCTGCATTCATAAAAACGGGGTCGTATTCAATGTATTCGCCACTTTCATGCATGAGCATTGTAGCGACTCCTACACGCCCCTCACCGTCGTTTAATGCCCATTGTGTATAAGACAAGCCATGAAGTGTTGCAGCCTCGTCAATAGCTTCTACAACGTTCTCAAGAGGTACATATTTTGATTTGAAGAAAGGATTATTTTTATCTTTGAGTGGCTGTTTAACTTCTTTTCGAAAAGCAACCATAGCTTTGTTAATTTCAACAACTGATTCAGATTTGTTCATAATTCCACCCTTTCAATTTCATCAGTTTCAGTGTGTGTGTGTTTATAAACATCATGTGTTGCTGTATCGATTAGCACATTTTCCATTCCATCGAATTTACGTGCATCACGTTTATCTGTTGAGTACTTGATGTTAGGGTTAGCTTCTGTTGGACGGTTCGTTACATAAATGTCTAAATCTTTGTGTTTATAGAAGTAAGTAACTACTTTACTCATTGAAACCCTCCCAACAGTCTACTCATTATGCGGTCATAGCTATCAATATTTTCAGCAATCCATACACGTGTTTCATACATTAAAATATCAATGGCACTTTCCATACCAGATACATCATAGATTGTGATTTCACTTACAGTATTATCGTCACGATCTTGAATTGTTACGTCTACGCCGAATTCTGTCTTGGCCACGTACATGTAAAATTTAAATCCATCTATCGTGATTGTTTTAGAAAATTCTTGTCCAATTTCGTAATACATTTGCGTTTTCCTCCATTTTTGGTAGAATGGAATCGGAATATGGTGTAAAAACTCCGACTCCCGACTGTTTGCTAGCTGCTACTAGCATTCAGTCTTTTTTAATGTGTTGATAACATATTTAGCTACGTAGTAACTAGTAACTACACTACTTATTGATACAAAAACTGTTGTTGTGAAGTATGCTTCGAATGCGAATACAGTAGTAATGACGAATGTGGTCACCATTGCTAGGATTAAAGCAATCATTTTGTCTACCATAAATCCGTCTCCTTTTTTAAAATATTCTCTCTAATGAATCTCAATGCAGGTTTCACTTCGATGTATCGTTTGTTGCCTTTCCCAAAGCGGTACATGCATTCTTGTTGAAATTCTTTGTTGCTATAAACGTGTTTCTCGAGATCATTTCGAGAAATCCCCGAAACCTTGATAAATTCCTTTGCATCTGCAAAGCCGATGAATTCCATTTTGTGTTCCTCCTTTACTTATTCAACACCCACATTCAACAGACGGTCATCGCAATGACTATTGAATGTATTTTTAGCGCCGCTCATATCATCGCCAGCTCTCGCTCACATCTGCTCAATGTGGGCGTTGAATATATTTAGTTGTGCTATACTTTTCTTATCTCCTTATGAAAGGAGGTGGAAAGTGTGAGTTTAAAAATGTACTGCTACTTGTTTTCGCTTTACCTTAAAGGCCGGTTAAAACACAAGGATAATAAAGCTATTGATCGTTTATTAAACAAAAATTACATCTATCAAAAAATTGTGGATTTTGAGGGCTATTTTCCTATTCATGCCGATTACGTCTATATCTCTGATGAAGGTAGAGAATTCTTCGAAAACTTTAATTTAAAATTTGCAATACCACTGCTACTATCGACATTATCGTTGCTAGTATCGATAACAGCGTTGGTAATATCGATTGTGTCTTAAAATCTTCTTTCGGTCGGTTATTTTCATTTAAAGCCTTAATTAAATAGCCGACTGAACGATTGTAATCTGCGTTCCCTCTTCTTAAAGCGAGAAATAATAATTTTGCTTTTGTTAAGTGATAATTTTTGTCATTTATTATCGACATTAATTCCTTTTTATGTTCTTCGTTCAAAATGTCCTCCTTTATGTTGGTTGTTCGATTGTGGGTAGGATGTCGTTGTCTTTTAGTAAGTCGTAAATGAACAATCTACCTTTTTGCGTCCACTTAGTGTTCATACGAACCGATGTGCTACCGTCTTTATGTTCAATCTCCGTTGTAGAAGAATGTGTGTAACCTTTGTCGTGTAGATTTGAATAAAGTAACCATTGTCCTGATTGTTTATACTGAACCCTTAAATCGTGTAATAACTTATTTAGTGCTTGAGCCGACATACCATAATCTTTTGCGATTTGTCCGACTGTTACTAAACTCTTGTTATTTAAAATAGTGTCTAAATAAGATGCTTTCGGTTCGTATTCGGCAATCTTTTGTTTTTGCATGTTGTTTTCAAGTTGTAATGCCTGTTTTTCTTTCTGTTCTTCAATCCAAAGTTCAGCGCGTTTAACTGGGTCATCTATCATGTAACTTGCGGTAGGCTGTTTAATTTGTCTTTCCATTTCGTTAAATTTGTTGATGTACGCCATTTTGAACTCGTTATGACCTTGAATGTTGAACATGTATAGAGTGAAGCCATCTTTGGTTAATAGATATTCTCTATTTTTCTTTCCGTTTTTAGCTTTATATTGATTTGGAATGAATAGAGCCGAAATGTCGGCTGTACTATTTTTAGCAACCTCATCAACTCCTTCTAATACATGTTTGTGTTGTCTACCTAATTCATTAGCTACTACTCGACTAGAGACTACTGCTCCTAATTCTGAATTGTTTTCGATTTTGATTTCTTGTAATAGTTGCATCTTTTATCCTCCTTAGTTCGTGACTTTTTCTTTTTCTTTAAATGCTAAAATGATTGATTGTTTTTTGTTGTTCATAAATACGAAATTTTCGTATTCGTTGCCTAAAAAAATATCATCGTATTTAACATTAAAAGCGCTCATATATTTGGAAAGTAAGCTGTCCTTAATATTGGTGGAATCTTTTTCCATATTTTGAATTGTACGTGAGGAGACACTAAATAAATCTCCTAACTCTTCTTGAGTTAATCCGTAATCAGTTCTCAACTCTTTTAATGTTTTCATGTTGTCACCGCCTTTCGGTAATACTAATATAATACGAAATTTTCGTACTGTCAACATAAAATACGTTTTTTTCGTAAATTTCTTTACTATGATATGAAAATTTCGTATAATAAGAAAAAAAGGAGGTAAGTAAAATGAACAAAGAAAGAAATATGATCATTGCCAAAAATATTAGAAGGTTCTTAAAAGATTCAAACATGTCTCAAAAGAAACTTGCTGAATTAATTAACATAAAACCTTCCACTTTAAGTGATTATTTAAATCTGCGTTCAAACCCATCACATGGAGTTATACAAAGAATAGCTGACGTTTTTGGTGTTGGCAAAAGCGACATAGACACTACATACAAAGACAACAACGACATCACAACTGTGTACAATCAACTCACACCTCCCCGTCAAAAACGCGTACTAGACTTTGCTAACGAGCAATTAAATGAACAAAATAACAAAGTCTTACATATAAATTCACACAATATAATATCCGAAGAAGTTGCTGTATACGGCTATGCTTCGGCAGGTACTGGAGAAACACTAATAGATGGTGTGGAATTTACGACGCAGTACAACGGACACATACCTAACCACGATTTTGCATTGCAGGTCAACGGCGATTCTATGGAGCCCATGTTCGAAGATAAAGAGATTATCTTTATCGATAAAACAAAGCAAATAAATAGTGGTCAAATCGGCATCTTTGTTATTGATGGTGAGGCTTATTTAAAAAAAGTGTTCATCAGTGACAAAGGTATACGTTTGGTTTCGTTGAACTCAAAATATCCTGACTTAAATTTTGATAATAGTCACGATATTAAAGTAGCAGGAAAAGTTATACTGTAGGAGGAATTAATTATGAAAGCTAAACAAAGGGATAAAGATTCACTTTTAAATAAATTTCCTGATTTCAGAATCATTATAGAAACAACTGGATCAACAAATTATCAAGGAACAGAATACAACGGTTCAATTATATCTTCTTTCAAAGAGATAGCTTTTGTATGTGAAAAAAAGAATTTTATATATGTAATTCCATGGTCTGATATAAACTCTATTTCTACTAAAAAAACATTTATAACAAATAATATCTACTTAAATTATGATAATTCATCTAAGAACTTAACATTTAAATTCACTAATGTTGAATCTGTTATAGCTATAGAAGTTTTATCTCAAGCAATTAATGAACACAAAATGGCGTTAAAAGTACAAGAAGATTTGTTAAACTCTAAGGAAAAAGAATTGGAAGACTTACAATTACATAAAGAATCAGAATTTCAACTGACACACCATGATATCGCTTCTATAAAACCGAATAATTTAGAAAAATACGATTTAATAAACGATGAGGCCGAAACAACTGATAATATTGTTCAAGATTCGTTCATCGTAGTTGGTTTGAATTATGAAAACAGACACAAAAAGCTGAAAAAAATGATAAATTCTATGAAAAAGAATGAAGAATTCTTTTTCTTATATGAGGATTTAAGAGGGAAGGAATTGTTAGATGAGCTTGAATTTGGAGGGGTAATATTTGAAATAGATAATTATGAAAAAGTCCCTGGGATTTATTTAGAAAAAGAACCAAATAACATGTACGATTCAAATGCTATAAAAGTTATGGTGTCTAACGATTATGGTAGTTTTAATGTTGGGTATGTTCCTAGTGAAAACGCCAAATATTTAAACGATTATTTCGATAATATAGTATCTTGTACCGCTTATATTTATGGTGGGAAATATAAAGAATTTGATTATATTGAAGAAAGAATAGTAACAAAAGAAAAGAATTATGGTTTAAAGTTGGAAATATCTTACTATAAATAAAAAACGATTATTACGTCACTTTATCACTATCTGATGACGGTAATGTGCGTAGTCTTATAGTTTCAAGTTTCGAATAAATTTAGGGTAGCCCGCCTACCCTTCTTTATTACACCCATTATGACTATCACGTTTGAGCCGTTGAGGGTGTTTGAGGTGAGAAGGATTAATTAAATCAATTTCGGAAAGCAAAAACCGCCACCTGATAACATATAAAAAATCAGACGGCGGAAAAAATATTTGAAAAAGGTATAAAGTCCTCGCAGAAGTGTTTTCAACTTCTAAACTTATTATAACAAACTCTATTATGTTAAGGAAATGATAAAAACACCGCTCCTAATTGGGGAAAGGAGCGGCCAACAAATACAAATATCTATTTAGATCACTATTAATAGGTGAACTATTATTAGTCTAACAATATTAATTTTATTTTTCAAGGGAGATGTTTATATTGAAAAAACTAAATGATAATCATATGGTAGAGGATTTATCTTTTATAGCCATAGTGCTTATTTTTCTAATTTTACCTATTTTACTAATCTTATTTTAATGTTTTAAAGGAGATTTTAAAAGTTGGATATTAAAGAGATCTTAGATGAAACAGGATGGAGTTTAATTGAAATATTAAAAAGAATAAACAGCTTTCCCTATGTTACAGAAAAAATAACTGAAGATACCTTAAGTAATATGACAAAAGAAGAATTTATGAAGTTTCTTTTAGGTAAAAAAGGAGACGACTTATGTGAATAATAACAACAGTGATAACAGTTTTTACACTCTTATAGCTATTCTTATGTTGATAATTGGCTTATTAGGAATTTTAACATTCACACTCATTTAAAACATATGAGTAGAGATTTTGAATTGAAATAAACATCAAAAAACCACCGCCCCTATCTACATAGAAGCGGTGTACAGAACGAACTAGAACGACTATTTAATTCATCTCAAATGAGAAGAACTGTTTATATTCTAGCAATTTTATTTTTATATTACAAGGAATGAGGGTTGAGGGATGGAAAATTTAAGTAAACAATTAGTTGATAAAAGTATTGAGTCATTTATCTTAGGTTTAGAAATATACAACAAACCCACAATTAAATATAGGATTGAAGGTTTTTCATTCTTTATATGTAATGCATGGGAGTTAATGTTAAAAGCAGAACTATTGAATCGTGGAGAAAATATTTATTATGAAGATAATCCTGATAGAACAATTAGTTTATCTAATGCCATTAAATTAGTTTATCCTGATTACAATACTCGCATAAGATTAAATTTAGAGAAAATTGTGGATTTAAGAAATATAAGCACTCACTTTATAACTCAAGAATACGAGATTAAATACGCTCCATTATTTCAAGCGTGCGTTATGAATTATATTAATGAAACCATGAAATTCCATAGCAAAGATGTTTCAGAGAACATTTCTCAAAACTTTTTAACGATTTCTGCTAGTTATGAACCGTTATCTAACGAACAAATAAAATTGAAGTATCCACCTGAAATTGCAGAAAAATTAATTAAAGAATCCAATGAAATAGACGTGTTAAGTAAAGAATATAATTCTGATAAGTTTTCGATTGGCATCAAACAAAATCTGTACATTACGAAGAAGTCAGAAGATGCCGATTTTATGGTAGCTGTTCACAAAGATGCGGATAATAAAGTTGACTTTATAAAAGAATATAAAGATCCGTCCGATACACATAAATATTCATTTAACAATGTAATAACAGCAGTGAACGAGAGGCTTAAAAAGAAGAATATAAATCTATCATATTCTAAAGGGTTCAATCAATATGTATTAAATTTAATAATTGATTTTTATGATGTTAAAAATGAAGAAAAGTATGCATACAAGCATACAATAGGAAAACAAGAATCTTTTACATATTCTCAACAATTTATTGAGTTTATTATTAGTGAAATAAAAAAGAATCCAACAAAATTTGTGGATAGTTTGAGAAATAAAAAAAGATAACCCCAGGCACATAGGAATGCTCAGTGCATAAAGCACCTACCCCATTTTGGGACCCAGCGTTAATCCTTCTCGAGTTATCTTAAATACATTATATGACATTATAAACAACAATTCAAGAATATAATTTCTGGGTACCCCCACGTACCTTATTATTTTTTACTTTTTTGAGGAGTTGATAAATATGGCGTCATTTACAGTGACAAAACGAAAGAATAAAACATCAACATCATGGCAATATGATGTAAAACACCCCTCTTTTAAGTCGGGTAAAAAACGTAAGTCAGGATTTAAAACTAAAGCAGAGGCAACGAATGCTGCTCAACAATTGATTAATGAGTTGGAGAATGGATTTAATTTAGAAGATAATAAGAAGTTTACTGATTACTATTGGGATTGGATAGAAATTAAAAACAAACGTAATTTATCTAAACGCCAGTTTTATTGGTACGAAAGAGCGATTAGTTTGTTTAGTGAACACTTTGGTGAAGATATGCTTATTAAGAACATTACACGTTCTGAATACCAAAAGTTTTTAAATAAGTACGGTCATGATCGTGCAGATGAAACAGTACGTAAAGTACATGGTTGTTTATCCCGTTGTATAAAAGATGCATTGTACGACGGTTATCTAAAAAAAGACCCTACTTATAACGTAGATGTAAAAGGAACGAAACAAGCAAAAAAAGAAGATGCTAAATTTATGACTATTAAACAGTATTTAGACATGATTGAGTATTTTAAATCTAGAGACGAAATGAGTTATATATTCTTATATATCTTAGCTATAACTGGTGCAAGGTTTAGTGACGTTATAAATATGACTGAAATAGATTTAAACGAAAAAGATGGGATTATTCATCTAAGAGGCACTAAAACAGCTAATGCAGATAGATTTGTGGAAGTTACTACAAAGGATGTTAAACATATCAAAAGTAAATTATCGAAATTGCCACGTAGAATTGATGGTAAATTATTTAAAATTAGTCATAACGCGGTAGCCAAAACATTTAACCACGCTAAAGAACATATTGGTTTAAATGACAATTCAATCACACCTTATGCCCTACGACATACACATACATCTTATTTACTTTCAAAAGGCATACCAATCGAATATATAAGCAAGCGTTTAGGTCATTACAACATTTCAATCACCCTTGACACTTATTCACATTTACTTGATGAACATAAAAAAGAGCAAGGTCAACGTGTCAGAGAATTATTCTCTTGACACATATTTGACACTTGCTACTCCGAAACCCTTTCATATCAAGGGTTTAGTACGGAAACGGAGGGATTCGAACCCTCGCGCCGCTCTCGCGACCTACACCCTTAGCAGGGGCGCCTCTTCAGCCAACTTGAGTACGTTTCCTTATGGCTCCACAGGTAGGACTCGAACCTACGACCGATCGGTTAACAGCCGATAGCTCTACCACTGAGCTACTGTGGATAAATAATATTTTTTGTAAGCACAGATACTATTATATCAATTCACTTGAAGAAATCAAGCCTTAAAATTAAAAAAGTTAACGGAATATTTACACTATCCCTTTCAGAATTCCGCCAACTTTACATTTTACGCAATAAAATGATTATTCGCACCTACTCTATCGCATAAAGTTCGTTCAAAGCAATAGTGAGATAATCCTTTTGACGTTCATTGGTAATGACGAGCTCATTGTTTAACGTGTTGATGGATGCAATATACCCTTCTATCGTGTGAATATGACCTGAGCGCCAATAGCTTATTTTCGCAACTTCATTTTTAGATATTTTAAAGTGTAACATATGATTGATTTCAATCATTTGATCTTCACTTAAATCTGGACGATCAATTTTCAGTTGATTCGCCTCAAATTGTTGAATTCTTTCAAATTGTTCAGGTAGCGTCGCAAATGGTGCCCATTTCACAATTCCGCGTCCCATTGGAATGCGCGTATTCAAATATTGTCTTGGTATTTTACGATAATCCGTTTCTGCTTGATATTCTGGAGGAAGTGTACGATCCATCATTTTTATCACCTCAAACATATTATAGAACATATGTTCGTTTTTGTGAAGTGCCAAATTAAATTGTCTGTCCTTGTCAAAAATTCATTAAAGGAACTGCTGACTTTTAGCCACACCACTCTTATCTATTTATCCGCATTCTAAAAAGCATGAAATCCCATCTATAATTTTTTTACAAAGCGCAACATGTCTCGACACCAAATGCCATTTTCATAAATTAAAGGCTCATTATCTTGAACGAAAAAAATCAAATGTAATGTCAACTAACCTAAAACCTGCTTTTTGATAAAATGCGATTTGATTAAGACTTGAATTTCCAGTGCCTACAATAATATCTTGATACTGGTGTTGTGATGCATAATTGATGGCATGATTTAATAAGCATTTTCCGATCCCTTTGCCTTGGTGTTGCTCACACACAGCAATATTCATCAATTCAATGCGAGCATTATCCCGCTTCATCAATACATAACACCCGATAACCTCACCTTTTTCTTTGTATAACATACACACGCCCTCTTCCAAATATCGATACACGCGTTTAACAGAAGGGTCTGCGAGCAATAAAAGATTCATGGGGGCTTCCATCATAGATTTTAATCGTTCAAACATGCTTCAATCAACTCCTCAAAAAGAACACTTATACTTCTAGCGTATCATACAGTCTAGAAGCATAAGTGTATAACAAGTAAAAATTCCAATATTGATACAAATAGCTTTCAAGTCATTTTCAAGCTGATATGTTTTTAAATCTACCGTAATTAATGTTTTCTAGACGACTGACACGTGAAGTTTCTCAAATACATAAAAACATTTCATACAAGTTCTTATAACAAAGTCTTTTACTTTGAGATATTGATAACTACTCTAGAAAGTAATATGACGAAAAATAAAAGTTATTCTTGCAACTGAGTTTCTAAACTTAAATCAATGTATTAACTGAACATGAGTATCACTTTAAATGGTTTAAATCGTAGAAATTAAACGAAGCAATTAAAAGGAACTTCTATAATTCTGGAAGATTTGGAAATGGTTTTGAAGCATCCGGAGCTGGTTCAAATTTAGCTCGCTTTTTCTCTAAAACAGCATATCTTGAGAGCGTCTCAAAAATATTAAAATTGTCATGATTATAGTCTATAGGTTTTTCAGGGTTCATCGTAAGCACTTTCGCTCTACGATCAAGCAAATAAGAAAAAGTAATACAATTTCGAAACTGTGTTCTGATTGTATGTTCTGACGCATTAATAATAACAGACTGACGGTTCGCAAAAATGACTTTTGTACGTGCACCTTTTAATTTTATTATTTGCTCAACAAAATGCATATTAATCCATGAATTGTCGGAAGTTCTATCAGAATGTGATGGAAAATAAAATGACGGGAATAACGGAGTAATATTAATTGGAAGTTTACTTTTGAGATCTGAAATACGTTGCGTTTGATCCTTTCTTAAGCGGTAGGGTTCACCATAGCATTTACAACTGTTCTCAATGATCTCAATCGGAGGTTCGTGAACGATAATAGGTGGTGCATCATAGCGGAAAATTTCTGTGCTCTCATTGAAGCCATTTGGACCATCTATTGGGCGAAGAAGCATGTCTCCTTTCATAAGGATATATTTTTTTGCATTAGGGTATTCTGTCATAGAATCCCTCCTTTTCTTATTATTTTTTATATCTCTTTATACCTTTATTATATTCATAATTTCAAGAGTGTCAACCTATATTTGATATTTTTTAAATTTAATTTTACAACTCGTAGGAGCGACGTAATCCATTTTAAAAAAATTCTGAATATTCATTGCATTTATCTCCTTCTTTCGATATACTTTTATTTAACTATTCTAACAACATATAAGGAGTGATTTATCATGAAACACAAAATAGAAATACAAACACACGATACTACTGATGCCATGCGTATGATTCATCAACTCGCTGTTGAAATGGTCATTGAAGATGCTCTGAAAATTCAGCGTAAACAGAAGTTAAAACAATTAATTGATGAAGCTTTATGTAATAAGAATGAAGCCCAATTCAAAGCCTATACAGAAGAATTTTTACAATTGGAGGAACATGAAATTGAAACACTCGGATAGTTCCAGTCATTCCCATTAAAACAGGTCGAAACATTGAACATTACCAATGCATCGACCTGTTATTTTTTTATACCATTAAATTAATAATGTCTTCTTTTGCAATATCTCCAAAATAATAATAGAAATCATATGATTCTAATGCTTCTTGAATTGCTTGCTTTTGATGTAATACACCTTCAAGTGCATATTCAAGTTCTGTTACATCGCCTTCACCAAAAAAGTCGCCAAATATTTTAGCATGTGCAATACGTCCTTTTTTAACATCTAACTTAATTTGAACAAACCCTTTTTCAAATTTGTGTTCTCTTTCAAAGTTGTATTTTGGATTCTTTCCATAGTTCCAATCCCACGTACGATATTTTTCATTACTCAATTTTTCAATGTTGGCCCAATCTTCGTCGGTTAACACATATTCTTCTACCTCTTGATCACCAAATAATTGTTTTAAAATGATATTTTTAAATGTCTCAATATCTATAGGTTCTTCAAGAAACTCTTGAATGTTTGCCACACGTTTTCGTACAGACTTCACCCCTTTAGATTGAATTTTAGCAGGGTTCACACGTAACGCATTTTGAACTTCATCTAACTCGCTATTTAACATTAATGTTCCATGACTAAACATACGATCTTTTACTTTAACCATCGCATTCCCTGATATTTTAGCTTCACCGACTTGAATATCATTACGCCCCGTTAACGCAGCGTCCACGCCCATTTTATTTAAAGCGTCGACAATAGGTTGTGTAAATTTTTTGAAGTTATGAAAACTCTGGCCATCATCTTTTGAAATAAAACTAAAATTTAAATTACCAAAATCGTGATATACCGCGCCTCCACCAGAAATACGGCGGACCACATCTATATTATTTGCTTCAATGTACGGTTGATGAACTTCTTCAATCGTGTTTTGGTTTTTCCCAACGATAATCGAAGGACGATTGATATAAAATAAAAAATAGCTGTCATCTTTATCCATAGGAACAGTATTCAATACATACTCTTCCATCGCTAAATTCAAAGTGGGATCAGTCAAATTATTATTACTAATAAATTTCATATTGCTTCTCTCCTTTTAATAAGGTTGATTCAATTAAATATTGCCCCATATAAAGAGAAATTGCCACTGTTTACACTTAATGATGACAAAAAGATTAAAATTAATGCAAATAGTTTATTTAAATTGTAAATTTTAGTACAATATATGCTAGTTAAATTTTAAGGGGGCGTAAGTATGACGATAGCTGAAGTTGGAGATATTGTAGAATTTTACGATGGTATTAGAGGTAAAGTTGAAAAAATTAATGATAATTCTGTGATTGTAGATCTCACAATCATGGACAATTTTGCTTCACTTGATTTACCAGAAAAAACAGTCATTAATCATAAACGATATAAGATTGTTGAACAAGAAGGTTAATATACTATGAAGAAATTAAACAAACCGCTACTATGGTTTATTTTAAGTTTTATTGTCTTTCACATTATTTTACTCATCATGTGGGGTGAATATAATGTGTATTGGCAACTTTATACTGGTATTATGCTCATTGCGGGTATTAGTTACGTATTTTATCAACGCGATATTGCATCCAAACGCTTACTCACATCTATTGCAATCGGTCTAGGTACTGGTATTGCGTTGGTACTCGTTCAAGTTATTTTTGCTTTTATCACCTCAGACTTAACTTATACTTCACTTATTAAGCAACTATCTCGAACAGGCGTCTATTTTAAATGGCAAATGTTGATTACTTTACTCTGTGTGATGCCTTGTCATGAGTTGTATATGCGCACAATCTTACAAAAAGAGCTCACTCAGATTACACACCAACCTTGGGTAGGAATTGTTGTTAGTGCCCTTTTATCTAGCTCTTTCTTTATTTACCTTGATCGTTGGTGGATTGTATTTTTCATTTTTATATGTCAACTGATTTTAGGATTCAGTTATGCCTATACACGCCGAATCGTAACAACAACAGTAGCACAGATTGTAGCGGTCGTCGTTTTACTTATTTTTCATGGGTAAAGGCGTAACAAATATTAAATTTGAATTGTAGCATAAGAGGCTAGCACATCATCCATAAGAGATGTACTAGCCTCTTTTTTTATTAATATCCAATAAGTGTCATATTTTGCGAAGAGGACTGAATAGCATCTTTTTGGGTTAAACGTTCTATTAAACATTCTGTCATCGACACTTTGGAAACTTCATGTATTGGCGCGTTTTCTAAATATTGTCTGTAATGACGATAACAATAATCTGTCATAATGACACGATACGTATAATCAGGCCGCAAAGTCATTTGCGTCACACGCTGATGTACAGGTTTCGACAAATCGACTGTATACTCAAACCCCTTCCAAAATAGGAAATGGGTCGGATCAATTTGGGAAAGCTCAAGATGTCCTTCATTGACTTGAATATATGCAACACTTTTTTCTATCAACGTTTTAATAATATGTCCTTTTAGCGTTAAATCAATTAAGTAATCTGGATGCGGATAAACCTCATAGACATCTTTATGTTGAACAGGCGTCTTAAAGCCATGAGATGTAGGAATAGGGATATGCACACAGCTTATCGTGTGATCACAGTGTAGCGTCATACTCTCATGTAATAATTGAATGAAGGGGTGCGCCTCAACCAGTAATGATTGAAAATCTGAGAAACGCGTATCTACGTGAACGCCCTCTATTATTTCATTTTGCCATTTTTGCACCGCTTGACGGTCATACTTTGTCATTTCTAATAATGCTTCATGTTCTTCGTATGCACTTAATGACACAATTTTTGGCTGAATTGCAAGTGTTTCGTAGGAGGACTGACGACGTCGAAATGTCACTTCAACATGCACGAGATGTTCTCCGTTTTGGCCTGCACGTACAAATAAAGTACCATCTTCATGCTCTAATGTTGTTGTGCGTTGATGGCCAGTAATAAACAAATCGACTATACCAATATTACTAAGAATCTCATTTGCATAGGCATCCGTATTCGCTTTTTCATTGCGTTGTGAGGTAGAAACGCCTCCATGATAGAGCACAATTAAAAAATCTGGGGCTTCAGCTTCATAGATATATCGAATCCATCGCTTTGCTGAAATCGTCGCACGCTCAATTGCAATATCTTTTTCCATTTCGATATTTTCATTTTTGACTAATGACTCTGAAGTTAATCCGATGATAGCAATACGTAAGTCTTCTATTTTATGAATAATATACGGCGTTGAAAAATAAGGCTCATGCGTCATCGCATATTCAATATTGGCAGATAACCATGGAAAACGTGATAATGCGACTGAACGGTTAAGAAAATCTAAACCAAATTTAAATTCATCGGCACTGACCCCACTGGCATCATAATCGAGCGCATTCATCAGTTTAATCATCGGGTGACGTTTATGTGGGGCAATTATTGCATAGTAAAACGCGACAATACTACCGGCTAAGCTTCCTCCATTATCTAGCAATAAAACATGTTCTTCACGCGAACGAATTTCAGATACGTATGTTCCTGCACGATAGAGTTGCGCTCCTTCTTCTCCGTTTAAGATATGACTATGAATGTCAGATGTCGCTAAAATATGAAGACAAATTTCCTCATGTTGGCGCATAAACAGTACCCCTTTTTATACATTTGCTTCTATTTTATCATACTCCTCAATAACATGAGATTTTGTAAAACTAGCCGTCCCTTTATTCATTTCCTTTAAAAAAGCAGTAAAGAGGCCATCAATATGGCTTCTCTACTGCTTAACATATTCGGTATATCGTGTTATCAATCTATCCAATTTGAATGCGTTCTTTTGGATAGTGAAATTTGACCGGCTCACGATTTCCACTAAACATGATAATAAATGAAATTAAGCCGACACGTCCAATAAACATTAAGATCATGAGAACGACTTTAGAAATGCCACTCAGCTGACTAGTAACCCCTGTGGATAAGCCACATGTTCCAAAAGCAGACATAATTTCAAAGTAAATATGAATAATATTAAATGCGCGACCTTCTGCAAGTAACATAATAAACATACCTATAAATGTAAGGAAAATAGCAATAATAAATACTGCAAAAGAACGTTGAATATCTTGGGTATGTATTTCTCGATTAAAGACTTTGACATTCGATTTTTCCGCGTTCGGTTTATAATTGATTAAAAACAAAATAAGAATCGCAAATGTCGTCGTACGGATTCCACCACCGACTGAACTTGGTGAAGACCCAATAAACATCAATGCGCCTAAAAACAAGTTCGTAGCATCAGAAAATTGAGAGACATCGATGGTTTGTAACCCTGCACTTCGCGTGGTTGCTGATTGGAATAATGCATAGAAGAAAGATTCATGCCATGAATGATCTCTTAAAACACCATGACTTTCAATCAATAATATTCCAACAACACCCACAACTAAAATGGCTAAATAGGTCACCGTCGTAATTTTAGTGAAGAGTGTAAACCTAAAATTAGGAATTCTATTTTTAATGTATGCTTTGACTTCTAATAAAACCGGAAAACCAATCGACCCTAAAATAATTAAAAAAATGATAATGGTCTGGACAAAATAGTCAGAGGCATACGGAATTAACGACTCTCCTGTAATGTCCAAGCCCCCATTCGTCGTCGCTGAAACGGAGACAAAAATGCCTTGAATAATCGCTTCTTTGACATTATGCAATTCACGAAAGAAATAAAAAGATAACAGGATAGCCCCTACTGCCTCAATTAATAAAATGGCTTTCACAATGTCGAGGATTAATTTTACAGTACCACTCATGGATTCCCTATTATTATCTAGCATAATCAGTTGACGTTCACGAATCCCGATATGTTTGCCTAAAACGACCCACAGCAATGTACCGATAGCCATGACGCCGATTCCACCAATATTTAATATTAGCAAAATGACAAAATAACCAAAAGTGGAGTAGGTTTCTGAAATATTGACTGGGGTCAATCCCGTGACACTCACACCTGATACGGCTACAAAAAGCGTATCAATAGGTGCGACTTTTACTCCAGGTTTATGGACCCCTGGTAGATTCAATAATAAAAATGCGACAACAATCGCAACAAGATAATATAAAACAATCCCCTGTTGTGGGCTTGCTTTTCTAAAGAGTTGATTTACTATCGACAAGATTGTTCACTCCACATTATTTCAATTTAAATGCAATGTTTTCCGTGTGACCTTGACGCAATACTTTAAGTTTCACTTCTTGAGATGTATCACTATGTTTAAAGAGTTGCTGCCTATAAGAAAGTGTATCTTTTATAGGTTGTCTATTTAATTCTATAATAATATCACCTTTTTGTAATCCCGAATTTTTAGCTGGACTATTACTTTCAATTTGTCTTACGACGACACCTTCTTTTCTATCGTCTGGAATTTTTAACGCCTCTCGCTCATTTTCACTCAATTCCACAACGTTTTGCATCCCTATTAAAGAATTAGGATAGTCAATTTTACCCTCTTTTTCTAATTTTTTAGCAATTTTCAAGGCATCATTAATCGGTATCCCAAACGCCATACCCTCAACATTCGGCATGCTAATTTTTAATGAAGCGATGCCTATTAAATCTCCTTTTTGATCGATAATGGCACCACCTGAATCACCAGGATTGATAGGTGCATCGACTTGAAAAGCATGTAATAGCATATCATATTGATTATCTTTATCAATATCTACGGGTACATTCCGATCTAATCCAGAAACAATACCTTCACCCACAGAATTATAAAAATCTAGGCCTAAAGGATTCCCCATAACAATAATAGGCTCGCCGAGTACTAATTTACTAGAATCTCCAATATGTAATGGTTGAAGTTGTTTCGCTTCTTTTGCTGGAACTTTTAATACGGCAATATCAGACCATTTATCCGTTCCTACCACTGTCGCCGTGACTTTTTTATCAGTTAAGTAAGTCAATATTTGCTGTTTAGTCGTCCCGATGACATGCGCATTGGTCAATATATAAAGAGTGTCGTCTACTTTTTTGTAGACGACACCAGAACCAGTTTCATTTTCTTGTTGCGACTGATTTTTGACATCTTGAACATTCTCAGGAGTTGCTTGAGACTGACTTTCTACAGCCACAACGGAATTCAGTGCTGCATTCGCATGTTCCATCGTTTTAGTAATTTTTTTATGTGTCCCTTGTTCATTTTGTTGATGTTCGAGCGCATTACGCACATTATCATCACTATGGTTCACATTAGTAAAAATCGCATATAAAAGGATTAATATTAAGAGCGCAGCTAAAACAATCAAAATTTTTGCCCATTCTTTAGAGATAAAGGCAGACAATTTTTCAGTCCAATCTTTCTTCGATGTATAACGATGTTTTTCATGTTCCGCTAAAGGTTGTGCGTCCTCATGCATATTTGACTCTGTTTCTGTAGTAGGATGATTTTTTTGTTGCGTTGTGGCACTTTTTTTAATTTCCTCAGCTTGTTGCTTATATAAATGATTTTGTACAACTTCAGTTTTTTGAGATGACGCTTCAGACTTTGAAGATTTGTCTGCCTCTGTTTTAGGCGTTCCGTTCGATTTATCTTCATGGGTAATTTTTTCAATCCGAGCTTTTCTCAAATTATCTTTAACACGTTCTTTATTGTTTTGAACTTGTGCTTTCTCTCGCTCAGCTTTTCGTTTAGACGCCTCTTCTTCGGCCTTTATTCTTGCTTCGCGTTCCTCATTATGGAAAAATTCACGTCTTTTACGTTTATATTTGTGTCGCGGAATGACATGTTTTTTATCTTGATCCAATCTTCACGCCCTCCTTAATTATGTGCTTCTCTATTATTATGCCATATTGTTCTTCAAATTTCTTTAATAATCCACTCTAAAATAAAAAAGATAAGGAGCGGTTTCGCATATATAAAATTGCGCTACCACTCCTTTTAGTATTTTAAGATGAGCCTATTTATGTGAATGTTTTTTATTTTTGGCTACTGACGTTAACCAGCCCACAATGACAAGCCCTATCATCACTGCCCAGAAGATGATTTGCCATGTTGCAGAGTGTGGGAAGTCATGTGGAATTATACCGATATCGTCGTGTGCTAATACTAACACGACCAATTTAATACCGACCCATCCAACAATTGCAAATGCTGCAGCTTCTAAACCTGGGTATTTATTTAAAAGTTCAACAAAAATCGTTGCTGCAAAACGCATTAAAATAACACCAATTAATCCACCTAAGAACATGACACCAAATTGACCGGCGTCCATGCCCCCAAAGTGAATACCCACTTTAGGTAATGTGACTGCGATTGCAAGTGCCGCAAGCATTGAGTCTATAGCAAAAGCGATATCCGCAAATTCAACTTTCGCCACCGTACCCCAAAATTCTTTGGCGCTTACTTCTTTTTCTACACCTGATTCGTCGAAATGATGGTCATCATTTTCAGGCGTTTCTTCTCCGTGCTTTTTCTTTTTAAAGAATTCGTACAGATTTTTAATTGACATGTAGATAAGATAAATCGCTCCTAATGCTTGAATCCACCAGAAGTTGACTAAAATACTAATTAAGAATAAAGCAATAAAACGAAATACAAATGCTCCTAGTAATCCATAAAACAATGCCTTTTTACGTTGCTTTGGCGGTAAATGTTTGACCATCACGGCCATAACGACCGCATTATCTGCAGCAAGCAAACCTTCTAAAAAGACAAGTACTAAAACGACCCATCCATAGGTTAACAGTAACGTTGGATCCAATATAATCCCTCCAGTTTTTTAATCCCTTACGCGAAACTTTCACGCTTATTGGCATAATTAAAGAGACCCATGCTAAATATATAGCAAAGGTCTCACTTAGCATTTACATTGCCCGCTTCACCGGAAGATATCTCTTCGTAATGACGACAAAGCGCTTTTAACGTCTACACGTTAAACAAGTTACTCCCCTCTGACAAAAACGTCATAGGTATTTAATTATGATGAGATTATTATACCCAATTCCATAAGAAAAAAACACCCTCATCATGTTATTTTTCAAATCGACTTACAACAAGCTGTAAAGTTCGATTTCAGGAAACTTTTCTTCGAACCAGCGTGTCGCAAATTCATTTTCAAAAAGAAATACTTTATTATCGTAACGGTCGTTTACTAAAATAGAACGACTTGTATTCATTTTTTCTTGAATTGCCTCTTCATTATGAATCCAACGCGCGATTTTCTTACCAACAGGCTCCATCACAACATCGACATTGTATTCATTTTTCATACGATGTTCGAACACTTCAAATTGTAATTGACCGACAGCCCCTAAAATGACTTGGTTCGTATGTGGCGATTTATAGTACTGAATGGCTCCTTCTTGTACTAATTGTTCAATTCCTTTATTGAAGTGCTTTTGTTTCATCACATTTTTGGCCGACACTTTCATAAAAATTTCCGGTGTAAACTGCGGTAAAGCTTTAAAATTAAACTTTTGCGTACCCCCAACTAAAGTATCACCAATTTGATAGTTTCCTGTATCATACAGGCCGATAATATCTCCTGCTACGGCATGATTCACCGTCTCTTTATCATCAGCCATGAATGTCGTTGAACGCGTAATCTTTTGTTTCTTTTGCGTCCGCTGCAGTTTGACGTCCATGCCACGTTCAAATGCTCCACTAACGACACGCATAAACGCAATACGGTCACGATGGCGTGGATCCATGTTCGCCTGAATCTTAAAAATAAAACCTGAGAACTGGTCATCAAATGGGCTGACATCTATATCTTCTTCCGTTTGACGCGCATGGGGCATCGGTGCATGGTCAACATAGGCGTTTAAGAAATTTTGAACGCCAAAATTCGCCAAGGCAGAGCCGAAAAAAACAGGCGTTAAGTCCCCTTTCATGAGGGCATCAGTATCAAAAGCTTCTCCTGCTTCATCTACTAACATTAACTCTTCAATTGCTTGTTGGAACACGCTGTCATTGGCAATGTCGTGCGTTTCTTCTAATTCGTATGCTTCATTAATATGCAGTACATTTTCTTCATCTCTGAATGGCTCAATCGTACGTTCTTTTCGGTCGATGATCCCAAAGAAATTTTGTCCCATACCGATTGGCCAATTCATAGGATAAGTTTCAATACCTAGTGTAGATTCGATTTCGTCTAATAAATCAAAAGGATCTTTACCCACACGGTCTAACTTATTGATAAATGTAAAAATAGGAATACCTCGCATTTTACATACTTTAAAAAGTTTTAACGTTTGGGGCTCAATCCCCTTAGCACAGTCAATCACCATGACCGCACTATCGACAGCCATTAACGTTCTATACGTATCTTCAGAGAAGTCTTCATGTCCTGGTGTATCTAAAATATTAATTTTAAAATGGTCGTAATCAAATTGCATAACAGAACTTGTCACAGAAATTCCACGCTCTTGTTCAACTTTCATCCAGTCACTTGTAGCAAATTTTCCAGTTTTTTTCCCTTTTACCGTACCGGCCTCACGAATGGCACCACTAAAATATAATAACTTTTCAGTTAAAGTGGTTTTTCCGGCATCCGGATGCGATATGATTGCAAACGTTTTGCGGGATTGAATTTCATCTTTAATACTCATGTATGCTCTCCTTTATACTTCTTGTAACCAATGTGTAATACGTAATGCAAGTCTTTGTGCTTCATCTTCATCGATAACATTAAATAAATGCATAAATAAATGTTCAGTTAAACTTTCCCCATATAACGTATCATCTATTAAGATAGACCAATTCAAGTCAGGGATAGAAACGATAAAGTAATCTTCTTTCTTATTTTGGTAGATATAAACCTTTGCTGAATAGTCTTCGCTATGGCTTTCTCTAATTTTCAACAGGTCCACCTCCAAATTTTTCATAAGCCGCTTCTAGACCGATTAAATCATCACGATGCGGAACTTTGACGTGACCTGGCATAATTTGATAAGGTTCTCGTCCTTTGGATGCAAGCACGACCGTATCTCCAGGTTCCGCAACTTCAATGGCATGGCGTATCCCTTCAGCTCTATCCGTAAACTCCACATAGTTAGAATGTGTCGCTCCTTTAGCAAGTTCGGCAGTTAACATTTTAGGGTCATCATTTGCAGGATTGTCAGGCGTGAAAATGACATAATCCGCACGAGAAGCCACACGTCCCATTTCAGGCGTTTTAGTTAGATCTCGTTCCCCTGCCATACCTACAAGGAAAATCAATTTTTGCTTCACAAATGGTTCGACGGCGTCAATTAATTTAGTCATTCCGTCAGCCGTATGGGCATAGTCAATGATTAAGTCAATAGGTAAATCAGGGTCGAGCACTTCTAATCGTCCTTCTACTGGTTCTAGATCTCTCACAATTTTTGTCACTGTGGCTAAATCATAACCGTTGACCCATACCCCTAACATCGCTGCCATTAGATTAGCAATATTAAAACGCCCCACGTAAGGAGAGGTCACAGGGTAAGTTCCAAATGGCGTTACAAAATCAAATGTGACACCTTGTAGAGATTCTTTAATATTTTCAGCTTTAAATTGTGCCTCGTTTTCAATACCATAAGTGAGTATTTCATAAGGCGTTACACTATGTAGATATTTTGAAAAATCATCATCATTATTAACGATAGCGTATTTATCTTTTGACAAATCTTCACCGAGTTGACTAAATAAAAGTGATTTCGCGTGCCCGTATGCTTCCATAGTGCCATGAAAATCCAAATGATCTTGTGTAAGATTAGAAAAAATAGCGACATCAAATGTCACACCACTTAACCGTCCTAGTGATAAACCGTGAGAGGAGACTTCAAGTGTCATCGCCTCTGCGCCTGCTTCTACAGCCTCGTGAATTTTTTTCGTTAATGAGACCGTTTCAGGCGTCGTATTTGCCCCTTTTGTAATTTTTTCATTAATTTGGAACCCGTTTGTTCCAAGATAGGCACTTCCCTTACCCAATTTGCGATAGATATGATGAATCATTGTCGCAATGGAAGTTTTACCATTTGTTCCTGTTACGCCAATCGTTGTTAATTGTTGACTAGGATAGTGATATAGGCGATGCGCAAGGTGACTCGCAACGCGTAACGTGTCAGGGACCACAACTTGCGTTACGTCGCCGGTTAGCTTAAGCGAACGATTAACAACAACGAGTCGACATCCTGCGTCAACCACTTGTTGCGCAAATAGGTGACTATCTACAGTATAACCTTCAGAGGCTATGAAAATACTTCCGACTTTAGCCGTTCTTGAATCAGTCGTAATGTCTGTAATTTCTCTATCCAATGTTCCGATGACATTTTTGATTAAAATTTTTTCAAATAGTTGATGCGCATTCACAAAAATCTCTCCTTTTATTTTCACTCACTCATTATACACTTTTCTCAATAAAATCATATAAAATCCAGGATGATTTTACCATTAAAATTCAAAAAACTTCCTATTTTATAACTTGTTGTTTGGAAAATAGGGAATAGAAAGTACGAACGTGCAAACTGTCATTTCTTAAGTTAAAACCACTTTTTTGTTGTGTCTATGTTGGGGATATATTAAGATATAATAATGAATTTGTTTACGTCAAAAAAGAATGGACCCCCCAGTTCCATATACATATAACAGTGAGACGAGGACAGTTTTGATTCTACATAAGTCATATTCTATCCTTAATTCTTTATCTTTTTTGTAAAATATATAGATATTTTTAACATCACTTACGACACATTAAAATTGTAATAGTTTTGTTAGGATTAAAATAATCTTTTCACAATGAATACATTTTAAGTTACACTAAATACGTATTCAAATATACAGCTGTTGCATACTTCTGTAAGTTACAGAAAACAATAGACGGAGGGTGACCTAATCATGGTGACATATAAGAAAAAAATATTAATCATTACTGGTTCATTTGGTAACGGACATATTCAAGTCACTAATAGCATCGTAGAACAACTTAATAACCTTAAACTAGATAACCTTACAGTGATTTCACATGACCTCTTTTTAGAAGCTCACCCTATCCTCACTACAATCACCAAAAAATGGTATATCAATAGTTTTAAATATTTTCGTCGTATGTATAAAGCATTTTACTATAGTCGCCCGAACGAGTTAGATAAATGTTTCTATAAATATTATGGTTTAAATCGTTTATTAAACTTATTGCTTAAAGAAAAACCTGATTTAATCTTGTTGACGTTTCCTACTCCAGTGATGTCTGTCTTAACAGAGCAGTTCAATATGAACATTCCAATTGCAACAGTGATGACTGATTATCGCATGCATAAAAACTGGATTACTCCTAATTCGGAACGCTATTATTTAGCTACAGACGACTTAAAAAGAGAATTCGAACAGGTTGGCGTCCCAAGTGAACAAATCAAAGTCACTGGGATTCCTATTCCTGATAAATTTGAGGTAGAGATTGATCGCACCGCTTGGTTACAACAAAACGGTCTAGATCCAAATGCGCAGACAATATTAATGTCTGCCGGAGCGTTTGGTGTCTCCAAAGGTTTTGATCAAATGATCCAACGTATTCTTGACGAAAGTCCTAACGCTCAAGTTGTGATGGTATGTGGTCGTAGCAAAGAACTAAAACGCCAGTTGTCTGCGACGTTTAAAGATAATCCTAAAGTACTGATTTTAGGATTTACAAAACATATGAATGAGTGGATGGCTTCAAGTCATATGATGATTACCAAGCCAGGAGGTATTACTATTTCCGAAGCATTAACACGTCAAGTACCGATGGTATTTTTAAATCCTGCACCTGGACAAGAATTAGAAAATGCTTATTATTTTGAAGATAAAAACTTTGGTCGTATTGCTTTTACACCTGATGAAGCAATTGACATCGTGACACATTTAACGAATCATCCGCATCAATTAAAAGAAATGATAGACACTATGGCTCAATTGCGAACGCGTTATGCCACACAACGTTTATGTGAAGATTTACTTGAGCTATTAAATGATGCAATGCAATACGACAATGTTTATGGAAAGGTACCTTTATATGCAAAATTACTCGTCAAATAAAGATAACTATATGAAAAACTTTTATCTATTATTAGTTATCCTATTTTTTATGGAATTTGCGAGAGGCATGTATGTGCTTAGCTATTTACCCCTTTTACCAACTGCTACTTCCATCGCAGTTGGTATTACGTCCGTCGCAGTTTCCATCCACTTTATTGCAGATTCCGTTTCAAATTTTGTCATCGGATTTGTTTTAAAGCGTTTAGGTACTAAAATAGTGTTGACTGTGGGGTTTATTTTGGCACTCGCAAGTTTGTTTTTCGTTATATGGTTCCCAATATCACCCTTGGTGCTGATATTAAGTGCGCTTATGTTAGGGATTGCTGTTTGTCCAATATGGGTCATTATGTTAGCAAACGTTGAAGAGTCTACTCGCGGTAAACAAATGGGTTATGTTTATTTTGCATGGCTTGCTGGTTTATTATCTGGAATGATTGTAATGAACTTAATTTTTAAAGCGCATCCGACTCAGTTCAACTTTTTAATGACCGCATGTGTCGCACTCGCATTTCTACTCTATATGTTTGTCAAAGTCTCTTTAACAGCCTATAACCCTAAAAATATTAAACAACAGTTAAAACAAATTGTGAGTGTGTCGAAAAGACATCTCATTTTATTTCCTGGTATTTTGATACAAGGCATTGCGATTAGCGCACTCGTCCTCGTTCTCCCGATTTACGCCATTAACATTATAGGTGTATCAACGGTTGAGTACACTTTAGCCATTATTATTGGGGGAATCGGATGTACCGTTTCGATGTTATTTTTATCTAAAATTATCGATAAACATTCTAATAAATTTATGTATAGCGTCATTTTTATAGGCTTTTTCGTCTATGCGAGCGCAATACTGTCATTTGCATTTATCCACCAAATTTTCATCGTATGGGGGATTGCCTTTTTTATTGGTTTACTTTATGGACTTTTACTTCCTGCATGGAATACGTTTATGGCAAGCTTTATCCATCAAAACGAACAAGAAGAAACATGGGGTGTTATCAATAGTATTCAAGGCTTTGGTGCAATGATAGGGCCATTACTCGGCGGACCTATTTCTCAATTTACAGGTAGCCCTGTTTATACTTTTTATTTTGCGGCGATCCTTATTTACTTTTTAGCCTTTTTCTATGGCATCTATTTTTTAAAACGACACCGTAAAGCTTGAGGTTTGTAATCGTCAAGGTTGAGTCCATAGAGATGTTAAATTCTATATTTCAAGGGGTACATTATAATATTTACCTCACTAAAAAAATAGCCATCCAAATTTTTCGTCAGATAAATTTGGGTGGTTATTCTAATAGAAGTAGACACTCTCCTGCCTTTTTTTGCTTTCACTTAAAGTTTACGTGATAACGCCTTGTAAGTCCTCAAATTATGCGCAGAACTCCTTTTTCAGACCAAAAAAAGATACATATTTCAACATCACAAACCGGACATTAAAATATGTATCTTATCAAAATAAGGTCTCATCCATTTTGTTCAATTAAAATGTGCATTAACCTAAAGTATATGTTTCAATTTCTTCCCATTTATCGGCGTCGTCATTAAATTTCATTAAAGACAATTTATCAATGATTTCTTTATGCTCAATTCCAGCCAAACGAACTTGACCGTAAATGTCTTCAAATTCTTGACTTGTCAAACCTTGAGCAATTGTAAAATGAGGTACAAATGGGTGCTCCGCTTCGCCGTAGAAGTCATCGCCATCAAAACGGTTGAATAAATCTTGTAATTCGTCCGTTTTTTCAACTTTAAAATAGATGACGTTCGTTGTAGGTGCGAAGTTAGATGCTTTCGTTGCATGAACCGTTACAGGTTGCACACCTTCAAGACGCTTTGGAATATCTTGTTTAATAGAGTCTAGTGCATTGTCATCGACTTCGAATTGACTTTTAACAGTCACGTGCGGTTTAATTTTTGTGTAATGTTTATCGTAGCGTTTACGGTAGGCATTGACCTCTTCTTGAAACGCTTGTGACGGAATTAACGCTAATCCTAAAATCATTGAAATTCCTCCTTTGTTTGTCCTTGTTTCTATTATAGCAAAAAATTATATCATTGGTTACTTAAAAAGTATTTTAACAATGCGGGTAATTCTTTTTTCCACGTTTTCCAGTTATGTCCCCCATCTAATTCTTCATAATGATACGTTGCTGAAGTTGATGCGATTAAGCGACTTAACGCTCGATTAGGTGTTAAAAAGTCTGCCCGTTCACCACTCGTCGGGAGTTCAAAGTCTATTTCTTCCTTACCGACCACATGCCAAATGGTTAAGTCATTCTTAAATTGGCACCGTTGAAATAAAGACTCTACAACCTCATCATAATGAGGACTCAACATCCCCACTTGACTCATCACTCGAGGATAAGATAATGCAGTCAGTAATGCAATACTCCCTGCAAGACTATCACCTAAAAGGAGCCGCGCATTTCCCACTCTATAAGTCGGGAAAGTTTCATCAATCCAAGGTAATACTTCTTGAGCGACCGCTCGCACTGTATTGGCCGCTTTTTCACCTTGGGGATGAAATTCGGTGCGTCGTTTTTCTACATTCTCATAATGAAAACCAACAATAATCACACGTTCTACAGCATGATCTCGTCGTAACCTTTCATACACACGATGAATTTGCCCGAAACGTAAAAAATCCCTTCCATCAAAGCATAAAACCACTTTACTTTTATACAAATCAGAATAATCTTCTGGTAAATACACAGACAAAGTGACCTCACGTTGTAAGATTTCACTATACAATTGTGTGGTTATTACTTGTCCAGGTTTAAATTCACTCATCATTAAAGCGCCCCCTGTTTTTATTCAATAAAGATATTGTACCAAGAGACGCTTAACTTGTTAAATAGAGCGTGAGGATAGAAGACCGCCTACCACTCTTATTTTATATTAATGAATGTTACACTTTGATTGGTCCACATTTACTCGTGATTGACTGCCTTGTTATTTCCAATCTATTATTCGCTATCTGGACGATAATTTTCTTCGCGCAATCGACGTGGATAATCTTCTAACCAAAACGTGGCGTTAGGAAGTTCTTTCGGATCAGGACGATAAATCGCTGTTTTACCCGTTCCATTTTTCTTCTTTTGTTGCTCGAAATCTTTCAACGCCTTGAGCGCTGGTTTACACAATATCCAAATGGCAATGATATTCAACCAAGCCATCATTCCTACCCCTAAATCCCCTAACGCCCAAGCGACGTCTGCTGTTTTAATTGAACCATAAGCCGTAGCTACAATTAATAAAACACGGATGACATTACGCCATATTTTGTTTTGTTTTTTAGCGATTCTATTCGTAATATAACTCACATTAGTTTCTGCCATATAGTAATAAGCTAAAATCGTCGTAAATGCGAAAAAGAATAAAGCAATCGCAATGAAATAAGAGCCTAAACCTGAAAACGTCGGATCAAAATGATATTGAGCGCCTTGAAAAGCTTTATCAATCCCTGCTTGTGCATACATTGCTGTTCCTGAATAATCTTTTGTGCCATCAGCATTTTGAACATATATACCCCCATTTTCTATTAATCCTGGGCGTCCATTCGCATCGGTTGTACCGTCTGTTGTATTGTAAGTTCCTGAAATTAAAATGATAAGCGCTGTGGCTGTACAAACAAATAATGTATCCACGTAAACTGAGAATGCTTGAACCAGACCTTGTTTCGCCGGATGCGATACTTCAGCGGCCGCTGCTGCGTGAGGTCCTGTTCCTTGTCCAGCCTCGTTAGAATACAATCCACGTTTAACCCCAATTTCAATCATTGCACCAATAATACCGCCAAACGCCGCTTCCATACCAAAAGCTGATTTAAAAATTAATGCAAATAAAGCGGGTACCTCTGTAATATTCAAAGCAATAATAACGAGCGCCATTAAAATGTATAAAATTGCCATAAATGGCACAACGGCTGTTGCTACTTTGGCAATCCATTTTATGCCCCCAAAAATAATAAGTGCTAAAATAACGATGAGTGCAACGGCAATGACCCATGTTGGAATACCAAATGCGTTATTCATTGAACTTGCAATTGCATTCGATTGTACCCCAGGTAAGAGTAATCCAACCGAAATGATGGTTACAACCGCAAATAGAAGTCCATAAATTTTACCGAATTTCCCCTTTATCCCTTGTTCTATGTAATAAGCTGGACCCCCACGATACTCTCCGTCTTCTTCTTTTTTAAAGATTTGACCTAATGTTGATTCAATAAATGCTGTTCCTGCTCCTAAAAATGCTGTCGCCCACATCCAAAAAACCGCTCCTGGACCACCGATGAATATTGCAGTTGAAACCCCAACAATATTACCTGTTCCGACACGTCCCGCTAATGATAGCGCAATAGCCTGAAAACTCGATATCCCTGTCGGTGATTTTTCCCCTTGGAACATTAAGCGTATCATTTCTTTAAAGTGTCTTACTTGTAAAAAGCGTGTCATTAAACTGAATAAAATTCCAGTTAACAAAAGGCCATATACCAACGGCTTGCTCCATACGATTTCATTCAACCATCCCACAATTGTTTCTACCATAAACATACCCCCATCTTGTCCGAAAATTAAAATTTATAATTTTCAGATAAATATGAATTCATTATACCTGTTAAATATAATCCGTGCAACACAATTAAAAAATTAGCTTTTGTAATTTTATACTTGAAATTTTGTTTCATCACTTCTCGTTTTGGGCTATACTGAAATGTGACTAAAAAATTTAAAGGAGGCGCATTTTATGACGAATAAAGTGTGGTTTCGAACGGGAGTAGCTTTGTTAATTCTCTTCCTATTAATTAAGCTCTTCTTAGAAATCAACAATATTTTCATGCCACTCGTAATTATCGTCCAATCGGTGTTGTTGCCGTTATTATTGGCCGGATTTTTATTTTACATATGCTTACCATTTCAAAAAATGCTTGAAAAAAGACATGTTCCGAGATGGGCGAGTATTACAATTATCCTTCTTGGTCTTAGTGCAATTATTGCTGCTATCATCGGTGTTGTGGGTCCTGTGATTACAAACCAAGTCCAAAATTTAATTAAAAATATTCCTACCATCCAACGTGAAGCACAAGAGCTCATTAATTTTGTTCTTGATCAAAGAGATCGCTTACCTTCAAACGTAACCGAAAAAATTAACAGTATGATTTCAAAAGTAGGTTCTTATATAACAGATATCTTGTCGAATTCTTTTAATATTATTACAAGCGTTATTTCGACACTATTCTTGCTTATTTTAGTGCCATTTTTCTTAATTTTTATGTTAAAGGATCACGAACGTTTTATCCCTGCCGTTGCACGTTGGTTTAACGGGGACCGTAAAATTTTCATTGTTGACCTTTTAACAGATTTAAATCATACTTTAAAATCATACATTCAAGGTCAAGTGATGGTCAGTTTAATCCTAGGTGCTATTTTATTTATCGGCTATAGCCTTATTGGCCTCGAATATACAGTATTACTTGTCATGTTTGCCATTGTTGCGAATATGATTCCGTTCCTTGGTCCATGGATGGCCTTTTTACCAGCGGGTATTTTAGGTCTTATCCAAAGCCCCTCTACCTTCATTTGGGTTTGTGTGGTCACTTTGATTGCACAACAACTTGAAGGTAATGTCATTACACCTAACGTAATGGGGAAATCTCTCAACATCCACCCTTTAACAATTATCATTGTTATTTTGGCTTCAGGAAGTTTAGGTGGTTTTGTATTAATCTTAGTTGCCGTGCCACTTTATGCGGTACTTAAAACAATCGTTCGTAACGTCTTTAAATACCGACATCAAATTATGCTAAAAGCTCGAAGCGACGTCAATGACCATGATCTTTTATAACACATAATAAAACCGCGGATTGAGAACTCTCTTAATCCGCGGTTTTTTCTATCAAATGCCTATCCTCTTGACTACAAATAAAAAACTGCCGACAAAAGTGTGGTCGACAGTCTTTCATATATCGTTTTACAGCTTAATTAAATATATTTATTTTATCGCATGGAAGCCGGCATCTACATGGATATTTTCGCCTGTAATACCACTAGAAAAATCACTTAATAAGAACGCTGCAGTTTTACCCACTTCTTCTTGATTTACATTACGTTGTAGCGGCGCACGTTGCTCGATTTCTTTAAGAATTGTCGTAAAGTTACCCACTCCACGTGAACTTAACGTTTTAATAGGGCCCGCAGAAATACAGTTCACACGGATATTATCTTGACCTAAATCAGCTGCAAGATATTTCACATTCGCTTCTAAGCTGGCTTTCGCAATCCCCATTACATTGTAATTAGGCACTGCAAATTCTCCACCAATATAAGAAGACGTCACAATACTTCCAGCTTCATTCATTATTTTTCGTGCTTCACGAGCAACAATCGTTAATGAATAAGAGCTAATATCTTGGGCCAATAAGAACCCATCACGAGACGTTTCCGAATAACGTCCACGTAATTCTTCTACACGTGCAAATGCGATAGAGTGGAAGACTCCATCAATTTTACCGACTTCTTTACCGATGCGTTCAAAACCATTTTCAACATCTTCATCACTTTGAACATCAATTTGATACACATGTTTTTCTTTTTGGTTTAATTGATCAATCAATTTGTCTAATTCTTTGAAGCTACGCTCTTTTCTGTATGTAAAAACAAGCTTAGCTCCGAGTTGATCTAAAACTTTTGCGACACCAAAGCCAATACTTCTTTTATTAGCAATGCCCATGATGACATACGTTTTACCTTCTAAATTTATCACTGTGAATTGCTCCTTTAAATTAAGATATACAAAATTCATCTTTAATTTTAACATCTGGTCTTAATTTTTTAAAATCAAATCCCTTTTTAAAGCATTAAGATGATTTTGTTATGCCACCACCATTGAAAAACAAAAAACGCCATCTCTTAAGAAAAAAGAAATGAAGTTCTTTAGCGTTATTTAAACATTTCGAGTTCCATTTTAAGTTGATCGACATACTCTTTAGAACCCGTCACAATCAAACGATCTCCGTATTGAAGTTTTGTATCCCCATGCGGCACAATCGATTCGTTATTACGAATAATTCTGACAAAGATAATATCTCCATCAAATGGGAAGTTACGCAGTTGTGTTTCATCAAAAGCATAGTTGAACATTCCAATTTCGTAAATAGACGTTTCAACATTACTCAATAAGTTCAACATGTTCGGAGTTTCAATCATCCCTTTAAGTAATATTTGATTACTTTGGAAGTTACTAAATATTTCAATCCCTTGATGCTTGAGTTGATGTTCTTCATCATTTGTTTCTAATCTACAAATGACACGCTCAACCCCAAATTCTTTTGCCATTAATGCGACTTTTCGGTTGATTTCATCATCATTCGTTGAACATACAACAATATCGCTCTCAAATAGGCCTAATCGCTCCAACATTTTTGATTCATAGTCAGCAATCTCAACCATTGTTATGTCGTCAGATAAAATGCGATGATCTGTCAAATCTTTACGATAGAACAACGTTATTTGATAAAGTTGGGATTGCAAACTTTGAGCGATTGGAATTGATAGCTGGTTTTTACCAATCATAGCTACCTTTATTGAACGTTGCATTTCATCAGGTAACGGGAATAGCTTTTTAAATACAATTGGTACAATAACACAAGTAATGACCGCACTTAAAATTAAAATCCCTGAGGTATCTGCACTAATGGTACCTAATCGTTCTGCGATTTTAGCGGCGGCAATCACTAATGACAACGTTGACGTCAGTAAAAAGGCAGAGGCAATGGTCGTTTTCATATCAAACCATTTTTTAATGATAAGTACAGGTATTAATTTTGAAATTAGGAAGGCCAAAATTAATACAGGAATAATGATAAGAAGTGATGGATTTTGAATTAATGATGGAATATCTAAATCCACACCTACCATAATGAAAAATATCGGGATAAAAAAGCCATATCCAAATGAGTCGAGCTTTTCTACAAGTTCTTTATTGGGTTGTAGCAAGGATACAACTACCCCGGCCAAAAAGGCCCCCAGTATATGTTCAGCGCCGACACCTTCAGCAAGAACGACAAGTAAAATAATTAAAGCAAAGACCGCGCGGATACCAATTTGTGTTGTACCATCCATCAATTTATTAAGGAATGGCGCTTTTTTAAAAAGTCCTCCTAAAACATAAAACACCACAGTAAACACAACGAGTATTCCGATAAGCCAAATCGTACCGCCGCCTTTAGCATGAATGGTACCATAGACTGTTAACAGCAACATTGTCGCCAAATCTGCGAGTACTGCAACGAGTAAAATAAATTGCCCAATCGTCGTACTCATTATGTTCATTTCTTTTAATGTTGGGACAACCACACCTAAAGAAATCGTCGAGATAATAATCACCATGAGAAGGACATCATTAATCAAGCCAATCCACATAAAGCCGAATGCCAAAACGATTGAAATGACCATAATTAAAATAAATACATATAAAGATAAAGAAAGATGACTAGGTCCTTCATGTTTATCTTTTTTAGCCTTTGTTTTATCTTTTTTGAAAGCATTAAAATCAATTTCAAGCCCACTCAAAAACATTAAAAAGATAAAGCCTAGTGTTGAAAGAATGTCTAAAACGTTGTCTCGATGAACGAGATTTAAAAACGAATTCCCGATAATAATCCCCATTAAAATTTCCGCAACCACTACAGGTAAAAAGGAAATTCTTAGTCGATTGACTAAGATGGGGGTGAGCAGCGCAGCAATAATAACAACAACGAGCGATACAAATTCCATAGACTCCTCCTTAAACTAGATATGTCATAAATGTGGTTGCCAATCCAAAGTAAATTAACATACTCACAATATCGTTAATGGTAGTAATAAAGGGACCACTTGCAACAGCAGGGTCGATACCAATCTTATTCATAATGAGCGGAATCACCGAACCTATCGTTGTTCCTACTGTCATGGCGATCGTTAAACTTCCCCCTACAATTAACCCAAGAAACGGTTCTCGGTAAAGTAATAATATAATAAAAAACAAACTCGTGGCACAACAAATTCCTGTGAGTAAACCACTTCCTGACTCTCGCAAAGCAAGTTTAAACTTACTCTTCTCATCAATCTCACCTGTAGAAATATTACGTACAGCAACGGCCAGGGATTGCGTACCAGAGTTTCCGGACATCCCGCTAATGATAGGAATAAATGCAGCGAGTAACGCCACTTTTTCAAGTGTTTCTTCAAAAGAGCCCAGTATGGAAGCCGTAATCATCCCTAGTACAGTTAAGATTAACAACCACGGCAAACGTTTTAATGCTGTTTTAACAATAGAATCGTCTGTAGAATCTATATCTGAGACCCCGGCTAAACGTGAGTAGTCTTCACTCGCCTCTTCATCCATAACATCGACGATATCATCGATTGTAATAATCCCTAATAAATGATTTTGGTAATCGACAACTGGCATTGCGATAAAATCATAGTCTCTCATTGTTTGGGCTACGTCTTCTTGGTCATCTGCGACATTTGCGCTAATGACACGTTCACTCATAATATCCTCAATGTAGGCATCATTTTCAGCGACGATTAAATCTCGTAACGAAATAACACCAACTAATTTTTTCTGTTCATCCACAACAAAAATCACATAAATGGTTTCTGCATCCGGCGCTTGATCTTTAACACGCATCATCGCCTCGTGAACAGGGGTATTGATGGTCAATGAGATAAATTCTGTTGTCATGATACCGCCGGCAGTATCTTCATCATAATGTAATAATGCTTTAATCTCGCTCGCATCTTCTTTGTTCATTAATAATAAAAGGCTTGCAATTTTACGCTTAGATAACTGATTTAAAATGTCTACGGCGTTATCATAGGACATATGTTCTAAAATTTGACTCGCATATGTCGCATTCATTTCTTCAAATAAATCTTCATAAGCCTCTTCATCTATCTCTAAATGCTCGAAAAATTCGGCCACTTCTTCCGGTGAAAGAAATTGATACATTTTTTGACGAATATCACTTTCACTTTCTTCAAAGTACTCACTTTGCTCATAAGAGTGAAGTTCTAAAAAAGCTTCGCGAAATCCGTCAATGTCATCCTGATGAATGAGGTGATCAAGTAAAGCTTTATCATACATCTCTTCGTCATCTAAAACGATTTGCTCTTTTTCATCCGTCAATGGTGCCACCTCCGTCTCTTACGTTTCCTTATAATGTCATCAAAAGTTTATTCAAATTTGGATGTGTCGCTTTAATATGTAATACATCTTTAGTGATGGGGTGTATAAATTTTACTTCAGCACATTTTAGTAATTGTGACGTGTATAAAGCATGTTGAGTGCCATACAGTCCATCCCCTACAATGGGTGCACCTATATATTGAAAATGCACGCGAATTTGATGTGTTCTTCCCGTTACAAGTTTAACACGGCATAATGTATAAGTCTTGAAATTTTTAATGGGCCAATAAAGTGTTTTGGCATACTTTCCCTCTGGTGAAACGCACCTTGAGATAATACTGTCATCAGCTCTTGCAATAGGTGCAACAATTTCATTGGGTTCCGTCAAATTCCCCTCACAGATACATTCATATATTTTATCAATAGAAGTTTGCGTCATTAAATGATGGAGATGACGCGATTTTGCAAAAATAACAATGCCCATCGTATGACGATCTAGACGTGTCACTATATGCGGTATACCTTGTGACTCAGCCTGTTGCATATAACTCAAAACTTGTTCGACAAGACTCTGATGTGGATGTTCCCGTGAAGGCGCACTATTTTGCGCAGCAGGCTTTGTTACAATCAGTAACCATTCATCTTCATAAAGAATATTGAGCGGTTTCTCATAAGGGATTAAACTTTCACTCGGCGTTTCTATAGGAAGGTGAACTTCAAGTTGATCCCCTTCTTCGAGTTGAGCCCTTACCGTCACGGGTTGACCATTAACAAGTAAAGCGCCATTTTGCTTAATGGCGCTAATCATTTTTTTCGAAAACTGTTGCTCATATAAAAATGTCTTTAATAAATGACGCTCTTGAATCAAATATTTAAAAATCATACGTCATCGCCACTTGAAATAAATGAATCATGCACACGTTTCCAAAAAGGAAAAGGTCTAAAGCGCGCAAAGCGTATTTTCTCATTGGCTACACGATACTGTATTGCATTCACATTTTTATGCTTAATACTCACATG
Source organism: Staphylococcus sp. 11511212 (assembly GCF_011394755.1). Classification (NCBI taxonomy): domain Bacteria; kingdom Bacillati; phylum Bacillota; class Bacilli; order Caryophanales; family Staphylococcaceae; genus Staphylococcus; species Staphylococcus sp. 11511212. The sequence continues at coordinate 851,034 of NZ_JAANBQ010000003.1, forward strand.
GTCGATTGTTGTCAATATAGAATCGTGATTGACGGGTCTTACATGACATGTATGATGTTTAGGCAATACAAGTGGAGACCCGACTGTCCTAAAAACGCGGTTATTGATAGAGGCAATTTCCGCAATTTGTATCGCTTCAAGCGACGGATGTATCAGTGCACCACCTAACGCTTTGTTATAAGCCGTTGATCCTGAAGGTGTTGAAATACACAAACCGTCCCCTCTAAAACGTTCAAAATGTTGTCCGCGAATGTCTAAGTCGACGACAAGCGTTGTCCCATTCTCTGTTTTCATTGTCGCTTCATTTAAGGCAAGATGACGTGTTTCATACCCTTTATCATTATATCTGACAATAATTTCTAATAAGGGATATTCAATCACTTGAAAATCTGAGTTGTTGATTTCGATTATGAGCTTTTCAACTTCATGGGGGAGCCAATCTGCATAAAACCCTAAATGTCCGGTATGTATTCCTACAAAAGCACATTTAGATAACATGTGACTATATTGATGAAACGCTTGTAATAGTGTTCCATCTCCTCCAACTGAAATGACGATTTCTGGATTTTCATTATCTTCTATCATCTTGAAATCATGCATATGGCTCATCATTTTATGTTTAAGGGCCTCTGACTTGGCGTCACCTTTTGATAAAATCACATATCGCATTACTCCACCCCACGATTTTCATGCTTATCTGCACGTTTTTTTGAATAAAACTTTTGTGCTTCTTTAATTTCTTCTTTAATTTCAGACATTTCTTCATCTAATAAAAATGCCGCTTCTGCTGCACGTTCTAATCGTTTTTGTATTTCTGGTGGATAATCACCATCATATTTGTAACGCAAAGTATGTTCGATGGTCGCCCAAAAATTCATTGCTAGTGTTCTAATTTGAATTTCAGCAAGAATCGTCTTCTGACCGTCAAGTGTCTCAATAGGATATTCGATAATAACATGATATGAACGATACCCACTTTGTTTTGTGTCTTTTATATAATCACGTTCTTCAATTACTTTGAAGTCTTTACGTTGTTTTAACAATTCAACCACTTTATCAATATCATCCACAAATTGACACATCATACGTAATCCAGCAATGTCATACATTTCTTCACGTAAGCGATCAAATGGGATCCCCCTTTTATTCGCCTTATCAATAATACTTGTAATCGGCTTGACACGCCCTGTCACAAACTCGATGGGAGAATTGTGTTCTGTGACTTGATATTCTTTACGTAACCCTTTGAGTTTAATTTTTAGTTCATCAATTGCTTGACGATAAGGCGCTAGAAAAATTTCCCACTGGTTCATCTTACCTCACTCCGCTTCATACTAATTCAAATGTTTCTTCAACGGCTGCCACAAATTCATTACCATAATTGGAATTACCTTCTATATTATCTAATAAATACGTTAGTTCATCTTTGAATTGTGTTAACGTTAACGTATCATTAATGACAATTTTTTTGTCTTTATGTTCATGAAGCATTGACCACGTTTCTTGAACAAAAATTAAGTAAGAAAATGATGACCCATTATCCATCAAATATACGAATGAAAAATTGTCACTGTCCACAATCATCTGACCAACTTCAGATAAACCTTCTGTCGATTGATCTGTATAACATAACATTTGATCATCTTGAATTTTAATTTCATTAACATATATACGCATACGTTCTCCTCCTAGATATGGGAGGCGGTAGTGATATCCGCACATTCCCCAATCCCTTTTCTTTTATCATCGAGGCACACGGCCTTATCATCTAACATTTTAACATAATTCCACTAAGGACTCATCGTCTATCTATCGAATGAGAAATACTTTTAAAGTCTTTTCATATTCGGCATAATACTCAATAAGGAGTGAACACATATGGCAATCGAAAAAGAAATCGAATTCAAACAATTACTTAATTTACAAAGTTACGAAAGCATTAAATCAACATATTTTAACGGAGCGACCCCTTTCAAACAAACGAATCATTATATCGACACACCTGACTTTCAAATTCAATCACAAAAAATGGCATTACGCATTAGAGAAAAAGCTGACGGAGCTTTAGAGTTAACTTTAAAAGTTCCGCAAGCCATTGGGTTAGATGAATATAACTTTGCTACGGACCTTAAACCCATTCAAGGACAAGTGCCAAAAAATGCCCTACCGAAAGAAATTCAGTCGCTTCTTATTGAAAAGCACGTGAATCTTGAAGCGCTTCAAATCTTAGGTGCCTTGACCACTTTGCGCTTAGAAAAACAACTGACAGATGGGTTGCTTGTACTCGACCATAGTTTTTATCTTGGCACAGAAGACTATGAATTAGAATTTGAAGTGAAAGATTTTGAAAAAGGACAACACGCCTTTAATGAACTCTTAAAATCTTTTCATTTGAAACACCAAGAACCTAAGAACAAAGTCCGTCGTTTTTTCGAATATCAATCCTTTCTCAACCAAAATAATAACTGATAGGTATTGTATAAGTGTTTTTACTTTGATATGTAAAAATTCATGTTATTATTTATGTATATCAAAACTAACGATTAAAGGTGAAATGATGCCTCAAACTCCATATGAAATTATTGGTCAAGATGCGCTTTACGACATGATTGACCATTTTTATACACTTGTTGAACAAGACAACCGAATTAATCACTTATTTCCTGGTGACTTTAAAGAAACGAGTAGAAAACAAAAACAATTTCTCACTCAATTTTTAGGCGGTCCTTCTCTTTATACAGAAGAGCATGGCCATCCGATGTTACGCCAAAGACATTTGCCATTTAAAATTGATGCACATGCTAAAAACGCATGGCTCGAAAATATGCATATTGCGATAGAAACTGCCCAACTCCCTCATGGTGTGGGCGATTATTTGTATGAACGTTTAAAGTTAACTGCAGAACATATGGTTAACACAGAAAATTAATTGTAGGTGAAATCATGACGAAAGAATTAAGAGCTGTTGTTCATAGTTGCCAAGAAGACACAAACGCCAATCTTTCTCCTGTGAGCAAAATAGAAATTTATTCTTTTTTCGATCCATTCAGCAAAGAAAGTTTTAAACTGTCTGCCGTGTTATCGAAATTAAAAATTGAATACAGCCAATATATCCGCATTCGTCATATTCTCAACCCTTCATTACGTGTATTGACGAAATGCCAAGCTCAAAGTACTTCAGATAGAGATAACATTGCATTGGCGTTCAAGGCAGCGGAATTACAAGGCCGTGCACGTGCCCATCGCTTTATGCATCTCATTCAAAACGAGATTATTCCTAAACCAGATATCGTCACAGAAGACATGATTTCAAAATGTATTGTGAATGCGGGTTTAGACTACGACGTGTACCAAGAAGACTTAGCGCACGGAAATCTCCGTGAAAGCTTAAAAGTAGATTTGCATATCGCTCGCGAAATGGATGTTGAAATGGCACCTTCACTCGTGTTCTTTAATGAAGATATACAAGAAGAAGGTTTAAAAGTAGAAGGTCTATATCCCTACCATATTTATACTTATATCATTAATGAAATGATGGGCAGTCCAATCGAAAAGCAATTGCCCCCCAAATTGGCTGAATATATTCTTCAAAAACAATTAGTCACTGAAGAAGAGCTTTTAACCATTTATGAATGGCCAGAGAAAACACTAAAAAAAGAACTTAAAAAACTTTTATTACAACAAAAAATCGAAAAGATAAAATATCCTGGTGGAGAATTTTGGAAAGCGAAAATGTGAGAAAACTAAATAAAGAGGTACGGAGTTGGAGCGATTAACATCAGTTCCAACTTTTTTGTATAAAAAAAACGCCGTGTTCTGACACGGCGCTAAACAAAGGGGATGGGAGAAATTTTTCACTTCAAACAAAGGGGTATGTTTGTTATGTGATTAATTTCATGCTCATAATATATCATGTGTTTACAAACGATTCAACCCTTTAACGGCTAAAAATGCAAGTTTTCACAAATCCGTCAAATTGTAAACAGATACACTAGTTTCAAGCTTTCATTAATTTTTCAAAAGCGTCTAATTTCTCTTCAAATACCTTACATGCATCTTCAATAGGTTGAGGTGTTGTCATATCAACACCAGCATTTTTCAATATTTCAATTGGATAATTTGAACTTCCCTTTTTCAAAAATTCATTAATATATCTTTCAACCGCCGGCTGCCCTTCCGTTAAAATTTGATGACTTAAACTTTGTGCAGCGCTATATCCCGTAGCATATTGATAAACATAATAATTCATGTAGAAATGCGGAATGCGTGACCATTCTTTACTAATATTTTCGTCTGTTTCAACTGTATCTCCAAAATATTGGCGGTTGAGCTTAGCATATTCTTCATTCATACGAGTTGCAGTTAATGGCTCTCCCGCTTCTTCAATTTGATGGATTTTATGTTCGAATTCTGCAAACATTGTTTGACGGAACAATGTGGCACGAAAGCGTTCCAACTCTTGATTTAATAAGAGTAAACGTCGTTTATCGTCTAAATGTTGATCCATATAGTGACTGAGTAGTGCTTCATTACATGTAGAAGCCACTTCTGCAACAAAGATGGTATAGTCACTTTGATTGGATGGTTGATATTTACGACTAAAATAACTATGCGCAGAATGGCCAAATTCATGCACTAAGGTATATAGATCTGAAACAGTATTAGACCAATTGAGTAAAATAAAAGGATTCGTTTTATGCGCTCCTGAAGAGTAACCACCAGAACGTTTACCTTTGTTTTCGTAAACATCGACCCAACGATTTGCTAAACCTTCTTTAACCACGTTAAGATACTCCTCACCCATCGGTGCGAGTCCTTTTAACATCCACTCTACTGCTTCATCATAAGGCATCTCAAATTTAATATCTTTGACCATCGGCGTATACATATCATACATTTTAAGATCATCTAATCCGAGCAATGTTTGACGGAGTTTAGTATAACGATGCAGTAAAGGTAAGTATTTGTGCACTGTTTTCACAAGGTTATCGTAAACTTCTTCCGGAATGTGATTACGACTTAAAGCTTGTTCACGTGCTGTTTTGTAGTGATGGGCACGCGCATTGAAAACATGCTTTTTCACTTCTCCAGCAAGTGTCGCCCCTAAAGTATTGTTATAAGCCCCATAAGCTTTATAAACATTGTTGTATGCCGATTTTCTTAATTCTCGGTCGTCTGACTCTAAATATTTGATAAATGTGCCTTGCGTGAGCGGGTGTTGACATCCCTCTTTATCTGTCACATCTTCAAATGTTAAATCTGCATTATCAAACATACTAAACACATTACTTGCTGTAGAGAGCGCATCTTGTGCTTCCGTCAAAAGTTTTTCTTTATCCGCATCTAAGACATGTGGGCGTTGTTCATTAATTAATTGAATATCAAATGCATAACGCTTTAAACCTTCATGAGATGAAACAAAAGATTGTAAACGCCCTTCATCAATTTGTAATAACTCCGGAACTAAAAAGCTCCATGCTGAGCTCAATTTAATCGCCAATTGATGCGCCCGTGCTTCAAAGCCCGTATACTTATCGTTTGCTGTATCTTCATCTTGCTTCAAATGCGCATAAACATAAACTTCCTCAAGTTCAGTTTCGATTTCATCTTCTAAACTTAACGCTTTGTACAAAGTTTCTGCATCGTCACCTAAATGCCCTTTAAAAGCTTCTTCTTGGCCGAGATAACTTTCTACTTTTTTGAAAGCCTCTTCCCAAGCAGCATCATTTTCAAAAATTGTCGTTAAGTCCCAAGTATATTCAGGATATTGTTGTTCTTGTTCTGCTCTCGTTAGTTGTTGTGCCATTTCATATTCCTCCTCTAAAGATGATATTATAGCTATTTTCTCATTTTTAAATTCAGAATGCACTTTTTAACTATGTCACACGTAATAATTTCATGTAAGCATGAACCATCGTCTGCATCATACGTTGATAATCCACATTTTGATGCGCAAAATATCTAGGTTGGAGCATTTTGCGAACGGCTTGATGAGGAATGGAACCTCCTTTAAGAGATTTCAAAACAGTCAGCTGCCAATAGACAGGATGTGTGAGAAAGTAGAGTTGTTCTGGAAATATAAAACCCGTCAGTTTACAAACTTGTTCATCAGATAATTGTAATTGATACATCAGAGATAAATGGGGTTCTAAAACGCTATTTTTACGTCGACAATATGCAATATATCTTTCAATAAAATATTGCGAAAGTTTTCTTATAGGAGGTATTGATTTTGAAGGGTCACTCATATCCTCTAGCCACTGTTCAAAAGGAATTGGGATTATTTCACCTTGAAATGTTTTCGAGGCAATCGGGGTTAACTGTGTGATTTTATGGGGGATAAAAGTTTTTGCATCAATACAATATAAGGTACGTGTTTGATGAATGATACTCGTTTGATGACGTTGAGTGAAATAGTAACTTCCTTTATTCTTTTTGGGAACCTCCGTTACCCAAACGACGTTGTATCCTAAACTTTGTAACCCTGCTGTTCTCACTTGCATGGTCTCTACATCTATAGGGCTTAGTTGAATTTCAATTGCCCATTGATTGTTTATTGTAATGTCAGGAATTTGGCAAATAGTGGATAAGTAAGGTTCTAAACAAACATGTTCATAATGCTGTGCCAACTTCTCAAAAAGTCCTTGTTTCATTTTTAAATGTTGTTCTGTTTCTCCACCTTTATGTTTTAAATGGATTTGACCGGAGGGATGTGCAAAATGCGGCGTCACTTTTATACCTTGACGTAATATGAGTCGTTCTTTACAAATCGGGCAATAGTAGCACTCTAGCCGAGAGGCTTGTCTTGCTGAAACTTGTTCATTATTCTCGTTCATCGCTGTTAACATCAACTTCACCTCATAAAGATACACGCCTCATCCTCTTAAATTACTTTTTATTGCTTAACTTAATTTCAAAATACTTATCAATATACAAGAAATTATGCGCCACCACAAAAAGGAGTTAAGCGATCCATAATTACCTAACTCCTTAAATTAACCCATCCGTATAGCCAAGGACACAAAAAAGCACGACCATCCTCAGAATGGTCGTACACCTTTTAGACTGTATTACTTATTTGGAAAATAACGTTTCACTTGTTCAGTAACATTGTGACTCATTACAATTTTAGCATAATCGTTTAAAAATACTTCAGTTTTATCTGTAGGTGATGCATATTCAAGCACTTGTCCATAAAAATCATGAATGGCTTCTTCTGTCACCTCTTGGTCAAAATGAACCATGTAATAGTAAGTGTCATTAAACATATACAATAAATCTTCGTATTGTGTTAATTTTTGATTATTTTGATGTGCGTAAGCAATTAAAGTTTCTAAATCATCAAATTTAAAGATGAGTGTATTAGATTGAAGTGATGTCATTTGAGATGAACGACGTGTCGCTTGAGTAGTCTCTCTTTCATCTAAATCGTCTTCTTGTGTTTCGCTTGAATGAGCTTTCAACGATTGAGAAAGTAAATCGTTTAATTGGCTATCAAACTCATCTAAGGCACTATCTTCTTCAGACATTTGCATCAATTCGTCATTTTTAGACTTAGAAATCGTCACTTCTACCCCTTTTTCAAAAGCGTGTACTTGAATCCATAAAGGGCCTTCAACAACAAAATCTTCTTCTTGGTTAATTTCTTCCATCATTGACCAGAAAAACTCTTCTCCACGTTTACGGTTCGTCCATAAGTCCTCACGTCTAAATCCACGTGCTTCTATATCTTTATAAGTGATAAACAACTTTACAGTCATGTCGTCAATGCGTTCTATTCTCATATCATCTCACTCCTTACAGTCGATGAATAGTAATCCTATTGTAGTAGACAAATTAGAAAAATACAATCCATTTGTTTGAATACTACAATCATTTGAAAAACGCTTTAAATTCAGTATATCATACTTAAAAAAAGAGCTTAAATAGTTCGTATATATAAAAAAAGACGAGCAACGCAAACCGACGTTACTCGAAAACATTATCTAAATAGATTTATAAAGTTTAAATTAATCAACCATACGTTGCGCTTCTTGCAATTGGAACGTACGGACTTTACGTGGTAAGAAACGACGAATTTCATCTTCGTTGTATCCTACTTGTAAACGTTTATCATCTAAAATAATCGGACGGCGTAAAATGCCAGGGTTATCTTGGATGATGCCATATAAATCTTGTAAAGGTAAAGAATCGATATCTACGTTTAATTTTTGGTATGTTTTAGAACGTGTAGAGATAATTTCATCAGTACCGTCTTCTGTCATTTTTAAAATTTGTTTTATTTCATCTAAAGTTAAATGTTCAGAAAAAATATTTCGCTCCGTATACGGAATGTCATGTTCTTGTAACCATGCTTTCGCTTTACGGCAAGATGTGCAACTTGGTGAAGTAAATAATGTTACCATACATCTCACTCTCCTAATTGAATAAAAATTCATTAAAATTTAACGTTCAAGTTTGACTGATTAATATAAGCTAAAACAATTCAAATCTTTTTTCTGTCTGTCTAACGCTATATATCTATTATAGCCAAACAACATTAAAATTAAATGAGAAATCTGTAAAAATAGTATTTATTTTAAATAATCAGTCTTTAGTATGAGACTTATTTCTACCATTTCCTAATACTTATCATAACATAACTTACAAACTTAGAAAATACTGTTACAATAGTATTGATAAACACGAAAGAAAGTAGGCATTGTTCATATGAAAACATTATTCTCAGGCATTCAACCTAGTGGTATTCCCACAATTGGCAACTATATCGGTGCATTAAAACAGTTTGTTGAAATCCAAGATGATTACGAGTGCTATTTCTGCATCGTTGATCAACATGCAATCACGGTGCCTCAGGATCGCTTAAAATTGCGACAACAAACACGTCAACTTGCCGCGATTTATTTAGCTTCTGGCCTTAATCCGGATAAGATTACGTTATTCATTCAATCTGAGGTTCCTGCACACGTTCAAGCCGGTTGGATGTTAACGACCATTTCCTCCATTGGCGAACTCGAACGTATGACACAATTTAAAGATAAGGCGCAAAAACAAAATGATGGTATTCCTGCCGGTTTATTAACTTATCCCCCATTAATGGCAGCAGACATCATTTTATATAATACAGACATTGTTCCTGTTGGGGATGATCAAAAGCAACACATCGAATTAACACGTAACCTCGTAGATCGTTTCAACAGTCGCTATAATGATGTTTTAACAAAACCTGAAATACAAATGCCAAAAGTGGGCGGACGTATTATGAGTTTACAAGATCCGATGAAGAAAATGAGTAAAAGTGATGATAACCAAAAAAACTTTATTTCGTTACTTGACGAACCTCGTTTAGCTGCTAAAAAAATCAAAAGTGCTGTAACAGATTCAGAGGGAACTGTTAAATTTGATAAAGAGAATAAACCAGGTATCTCAAATTTACTTACGATGTATTCAAGCTTATCTGGAATATCTATTAAAGATTTAGAAGTACAATATGCCAATGAGGGCTACGGTAAATTTAAAGGAGATCTTGCTGAAGTCGTGGAACAATTTTTAACTGACTTCCAAGCTAAATATGAAGAATTTTACAACTCAGAACGTCTCGATGAAATTCTAGATGAAGGCCGTGACAAAGCGCACCGTACATCTTTTAAAACTTTAAAGAAAATGGAAAAAGCGATGGGCCTTGGCCGCAAACGAAAATAATATCAAAATAGCCATCAAAATTTATGCTTAGATAAATTTTGATGGCTTTCTATTTTAACTAGGTACTATCTCCCATCTGAATCCTTATTATTCAAAAGGAAGTCATTTGAGGTATTATTCTTTTTTCTTTTTACCTGTCTCACGATCGATAGATTTATCAATATAAGTGTACTTTAATGATGTATCTCCACCGATATTATGATATTGTAGGTTTTTCACTTGTGGATTCGTTAAATGTGCTTCCCCTTTTTGATAAACTGGCGCAATCGGTGCTTCATTAAGCAATAACTCTTCTGCATCTACAAGCGTTTGATTTCGTTCTTCAGGTTTTTGCAATAATTCGCCATTCGCTTTTTCAAGCATTTTATCATATTCTTTATTACTCCAACCTGTATTATTAGACGAATTACCTGTTGTCATAATATTAAGAAACGTCATTGGGTCCGGGTAATCTGGTCCCCAACCTGAAAGTGAAATTTGATAATTTCCACTTTGTTCACGTGCAATACGTTGCTTAAACGGTAATTGTTGGATTTTAACAGTAACCCCTGGTAACGTGGTTTCAACTTGAGATTTAATAAACTCTGCTGAAATTTTAGACGCTGGAGTATCTTCTGTGTTCAACGTGAAAGTGAATTTATCTTTACCTAGTTCTTTTTTAGCTTTATTGTAATTCTCTTTAGCCTGTTTAGGGTCGTATTTCAATGGGGATTTAATTTGATCTGTAAAATCTTTGCCATTAGGTGCATCTGCAGTTCCTTTAGCAGTGAATCCATCCACTTCTTTAGAACCGTTATTCAATACAGAATCTACATAATCTTTTTTATTGATGGCTTGCGAAAAAGCAAGTCTCATATTTTTGTTTTCAAACTCTGGGACTTCATCTTGATTCAATTTCAAGTAGAATGTTGAGGCAAGAAGACGTTTTTTCAATGCAGGATCCCCTTTATATTTATCCACTTGTTCTGCAGAAATTGTCGTATCATCTACTGAACCTGTATCATAAAGTGACGCTCCAGCTTGACCATCTTTTAGAACTTTATAATTGACTTTGTCTAGTTTCACCACGTCTTTATCCCAATATTTATCATTTTTCACTAAAATAATTTTATCTTCAACGGCCCAATCTTTCACTTTGAATGGCCCATTATAAACACTTTTTTCCTCAGATGTTCCGAAGCGTTCCCCGTATTTTTTAACAACTTTTTCATTTTGTGGTAAATATGTAGCAAATGCGAGCATTTCTTTAAAATAAGGAATCGGTTTAGTGAGTTCAAAACGGAGAGTATGGTCGTCAATCGCTTTTACCCCTAGTTCATCCACATCTTTTTTCCCCATATTAATCGCTTCTGCATTTTTTAAATCATACATAATGTACGCATATTCTGAAGCCGTATTAGGGTCAACTACACGTTTCCATCCATATTCAAAATCATGGGCAGTGACTGGATCTCCATTTGACCATTTGGCATCTTTACGTAAGTGAATCGTCCAAGTTTTACCTCCATTCGTAATTTCAGGGTCTCCTTGTGCAACGCCCGGTTCAGCTTTATCATTTTTTCCTGCTGTGTATAAACCTTCATAAACTTGGCTAAATTTATCAAAACTTACATTATCCGTTACTTTAGCAGGGTCTAATGACGCCATATCTTGAGGAATCACTTTTCGAAATACTTGCCCTTTTTCATCATAAATCCCTTCAGCATTACCGCATGCAGATAATACAATAACTGAACTCATGATTGCCCCGAGTAGTTTGACTTTATGTTTTGCGATTTTCAATTGCATTTCCCCCTTCCTTTGTTTTATACATGTAAACCGTTATTTTGAGTGAATTCTTGAAACTCTTCTTCTGTCGCAAGGACGTAATGATTGGGTGTGAAGGCCTTTAATTCACGTGGCGCATCTGGATTCTTTTCTCCTTCATACGCAAAACGTTTTCGTGTACGTTCGCTATCTGGATCTGGTTGAGGAACAGCCGACAATAACGATTTTGTATAAGGATGTAATGGGTGATTATAAATTTCGTCTGCGGGCCCTAATTCGACAATTTTCCCTAAATGCATAACTGCAATTCGATCTGAAATATATTTCACCATCGATAAATCATGCGCAATAAATAAAAACGTAATATTGCGTTCTTGTTGAAGTTTTCGCATCAAGTTAACGACTTGGGCTTGAATCGATACATCCAGTGCCGAAATAGGCTCATCCGCAATAATAAATTCTGGTTCTACCGCTAAAGCACGAGCAATACCGATACGTTGTCGTTGTCCACCCGAAAACTCATGGGGATAGCGATTGGCATGACTTTTACGAAGTCCTACTGTTTCTAGTAAGTCATAGACGCGTTTTTTACGGTCTTTTTTATCTTTCGCTAAACCATGAATATCAATACCTTCAGCCACAATGTCCATAACTTTTAATCTTGGATTTAATGAAGCATACGGATCTTGGAAAATCATTTGGATTTTTTTATTAAACTGAAGCAAATCTTTACGTTTTTTAATACTTTGAATATTAACCCCTTCGTAAAGCACCTGACCTTCTGTCACATCGTTGAGTTTAATAATGGCCTTACCTGTTGTTGATTTCCCTGAGCCGGATTCTCCAACAAGGCCAAATGTTTCTCCTCGATAAATATCGAACGAGATGTCATCAATTGCACGGACTTCATTCCGTTTTCCTTGGTTGAAATACTGTTTTAAATGTTTAACTTCCACTAAAATATCTTTTTCAGCCATTAAAACGACACCCTTTCTACGCGTTCTGGTTTCGCAAAATTGTTCGGCATTGGACGCTGTTTACGTTTTACCAATTCTGGAGGCTCTACTTTTGGAGCACGCTCATCTAACAACCAAGAACGAACATAGTGGGTCGGTGATACTTTAAACCACGGCGGCGCTTCTTTAAAGTCAATCGCCAATGCATACTCGCTACGTGCGGCAAATGCATCCCCTTTTGGCGGATGAACTAAATCTGGTGGCGATCCCGGAATCGCCCGAAGTTCAGTTGACCCTTCAGTTTCTAAATCTGGCATGGAAGATAATAACCCCCATGTATACGGATGTTTGGGATCATAAAATATTTCATCAACATCGCCTGTTTCAATCATTTGTCCACCATACATTACGGCTACTCGGTCTGCTACGTTTGCGACAACTCCCAAATCATGTGTAATGAAAATAATAGAAGTATCTATTTTTTGTTGTAATTCTTTCATTAAGTCTAAAATTTGTGCTTGCATCGTAACATCTAACGCTGTTGTAGGCTCGTCTGCAATTAAAACTTTAGGTTCACATGCAAGTGCCAGTGCAATGACAATACGTTGACGTTGTCCTCCTGAAAATTGATGTGGATATGCGTTAAAACGCTCTTTCACACGTTTTAAACCGACAAGTTCTAACAACTCAATTGCGCGTTGTTTCGCTTCTGCTTTACTTAAACCAATATGTTTAATAATCGGTTCCATCACTTGCTTTCCTATTTTCATTGTTGGATTAAGTGATGTCATCGGATCTTGGAAAATCATCGAAATCTCTTTTCCTCGTAATTTCATCAATTCTTTTTCCGATTTTTTTGTTAAGTCTTCGCCATTAAAAATGATGCTACCTTGTTTAATACGACCCGACTTCCCTTGGAAAAGCTTCGTAATCGCTTTTGTTGTGACAGATTTTCCTGAACCGGATTCTCCCACAATAGCTAACGTTTCCCCTTTGTTTAAATAAAAATCTACACCTCGAACAGCTTGCACTTCTCCGACCTCAATATCAAAGGAGACATGCAAGTCATTGACTTCAATCACGCGTTCTGACATGTGCCATACCTCCTTTATTTTCTCATTTTAGGGTCAAATGCATCTCTTAGACCATCACTGAATAGGTAGAAGAATAAAATTAATAAACTTAAAATGAAAGCCGGAATAAATAGTTGGTGCGGATGAATCAATAACATTGCGCGACCTTCATTGACAAGTGAACCTAATGATGTTTGTGGTGCTGGAACACCAATACCGATAAAGCTTAAAAATGCTTCGAAGAAAATCGCATTAGGTACTGTGAACATAGAAGTTACAATAATAGCTCCTAATGTATTTGGTAAAATATGTTTAAAAATTAACTTTAAATTCGACGTCCCTAATGTGCGTGAAGCTAAGACAAATTCTTGATTTTTCAATTTTAAGAATTCTCCACGTACAACACGACTCATTCCAATCCAACCTGTAATGGCCATCGCTAAAATAATTGTCCAAATGGAAGGTTCAAATATTAAGACGAATAAAATAACAACGATGAGTGTTGGAATGGATGAGATGATTTCAATGATACGTTGCATAATATCATCAACACGGCCTCCAAAATAACCAGAAATCGCACCGTAAATTACACCAATGAAAATATCTAGTAACGCCGCCACTAACCCAATAAATAACGAAACTTGTGCACCTTGCCAAGTTCTTGTCCAAATGTCACGTCCTAGTTGATCTGTTCCAAACCAAAAGTTTTGTTTGACGTGCGCTTTATCGTAAGCATTACCGTCAATGCCTTCTCCATCAAAAGGTAAAAATGGAATTTGATCTAAAACAGCAATTTTCGGAGGCAAGTTACGACGTTCGACATCTTGCTCTGCATAATCATGCGAACTTATGAGTGGACCTACAATTGCTAAAATGAGGATAATAATTAACCCTATCATCCCTACAACCGCAAGTTTGTTGCGTGTTAATTGTGACCAAGCATCTTGCCAAAACGTACGTCCTTCTCTTTGAAAATCTTGTTCGCTGCTATCAGGTGCCCCTGTACGCACAAAGTCTTCATGCATAATCCCTGCCGTTTGAGCGACTGTCGCACCTGAATGATCGTCTTTAGGTAAAATACGTTCTTCTTTCGTCATTACTTTTTACCCCCTTGCAAACGGATTCTAGGGTCGATAAGACCATATAGAATATCGACAATAAAAATGGAAACAATGAATAGTGTACTGAACAATAAAGTAATGGCCATAATCACAGAAAAGTCATTTGTAGTAATTGAACGTACAAATTGATCCCCTAGTCCAGGAACACCAAAAATATTTTCAATGGTTAAAGTCCCTGTTAAAATACTTGCAAGCATCGGAACGAGTATCGTAATGACTGGAATAAGTGCATTTCGTAATGCGTGGCCATATAAAACGCGGCTCGTCGAATTCCCCTTTGCTCGAGCTAATAATATGTAATCTGAACTTAACACTTCAATCATTTCTGCTCTAATATAACGTGCTACTGTTGCGATAACGACAGCTGATAATGCTAATGAAGGTAAAATTGCAGTGGAAATACCTTCCCATCCTGCCACTGGAAACCATTGGAGACGTACAGCAAAAACGTATTGTAGCAATACTGCTAAAACGAAGGATGGCACAGAAATAGCAATAACTGAAATAAAGGTGGCGAGATAGTCAACCCATGTATTTTGTCGTGTGGCTGCGATAACCCCTAAAAACAGACCGACAATAACCCCTATCACCATAGAAAAAAGCCCCATTTGAAAAGATGGCACTAATCTCGGTTTAATCAAATCCCAAACGGGCTGATTATCATATTGGAAAGAGTTACCAAAATCACCTTTAACGACATTCGCCATATAGTTGCCGTATTGAATAGGTAATGGATCATTTAAACCATATTTTTCATTCAACATCGTTTTTTGTTCTTCGCTTAATTTTTCATCATTAAACGGTGATCCAGGCATCAACTTCATAAGAAAAAACGTGATTGTAATAATGATAAATAGTGAAATAACCATATATAACAATCGTTTTAAAGTATACTTAAGCATCCTACAAACCCCCTTGTGTTTAATTAACATTCCCTTCAAAATTTTCAGAAATATTAATAATATTATAATCACAAGGCTCCGAATTAATCAATATCATTTCAATTTACAGTGATAAAGGAATTAAGGGAGAAGTAGCTTTAAATCTATATTTCTTTTCATTAAAAATTATTTATATCCTCTTAAATAACTTCAAATTAATTGAGTAGTAGGTTACAATGATGAAAACAAATAGTAAGGAATGACATTATGCCACGTCTCACTAATCAATCATGGATTTATATTATAATCACCCCAGCACTTACACTTTTTTCATGGCTCTTAAGTACGCATACTTGGACCCATTTCATAAATTTATTTTTTACCTTTTCCATTATTTTTTCAATCTTACTATTCACATTGCTTATTATTCAGGAAGGCATCTTTGATGTGACAAGTTTTGGATTTCGGCGTTTTAAGTATCAATTAATGCGCAGTAAAGATAAAAAACACTATGAATCCGATGAGTTCTTTAACCCGAAACAACCCAAAAAATCTCATTATGTCGTACAATCTTGGATTAAGCCTGCATTACTTATGCATGTTTTTTACATACTACTCTCCTTTTTAATGGCTTTTACGGTACATTAACTATACAAATATATGCATATACAAAAAACAGATGTCTCCTCTAAAAAGACACCTGTTTTTTAGTTTTATAAAAAATCCTTTTATTATTTTTTCGTCTGCTGATCTTATTAAGTCAAAGATGTTGCCCCAAAAAGCATTGAGGGAGTTAAATTTGACGTGTTTCTACTATTATATATGTGAGAATTCCTTTTTTATCTCTTCACTTTAGTTACCATAATGTACTTTTAAAAAGAACAGTTTTGTATAATTAATCAATAACATACAAAAAGGCTTGCTATAGAAATATTCACCTATTCTATAGCAAGTCTTGAGATTTTATTTATTGGTTATATTTTTTAAAGACTAATACCGCATTATGTCCACCGAAACCTAAACTATTACTCATCGCATAATTAATTTCGCAATCTACAGCTTTATTTGGTGTAATGTCTAAATCAATTTCAGGGTCATTGTTATCCGCATGAATTGTTGGCGCAATTTTACTGTCTCTTATTGACAACACAGAGAAAATCGCTTCTACGCCACCTGTTGCACCTAATAAGTGTCCTGTCATTGATTTTGTAGAACTGATTTTAAGTGATTTTGCCGCTTCACCAAATGTTTTTTTGATGGCTCTAATTTCAAATAAGTCACCGACAGGCGTACTTGTGCCATGCGCATTTAAGTATTGAATGTCACTTGGTTGAATGCCTGCATCATTCATTGCTGCTTCCATTGCACGTGAGCCGCCTTCACCATCTGGACCTGGGGCAGTAATATGATGCGCATCACCTGTTGATCCATAGCCTACAATTTCAGCGTAAATATTTGCGCCACGGGCCTGTGCCGATTCTAAAGATTCAAGTACTAAAATCCCTGCACCTTCACCCATAATAAAACCATCACGGCCTTCTTGGAATGGGCGACATGCTGTTTCAATATCATCATTTGTGGATAATGCACGACTCGCACTAAATCCAGCGATGGCCATATGTGTAATCGGTGCCTCTGTGCCTCCAGCAATCATCGCATCCGCATCGCCACGTTCAATAAATTTGAACGCTTCACCAATGGAATTTGTTGCAGTCGCACAAGCTGTCACTGTTGAACCATTTGGACCTTTCGCGCCTAAATCGATAGAGACTTGTCCAGTCGCCATATCTGGAATTAACATAGGTACAAAGAACGGACTTACACGACGGGGTCCTCTTTCTTTAAGCAAGTCGTGGGCTTCTTCAAATGTTTCCATACCCCCGATACCTGAGCCAATCCATACACCAACGCGGTTGGCATTCGTTTCATCTATCACTAATCCAGAATCTTTCACTGCTTGTCGTGCAGCGACTACAGCATATTGTGTAAAACGTGACATTTTACGCGCTTCTTTTTTAGGGATATTTGCTTCAATATCGAAGTCTTTGAGTTCCCCGCCAATGTGCACATTATAAGGTGTTGTGTCAATGCGCGTAATTTTATCGATTCCGTTAACACCTTTTAAAGCGTTATCCCACATCGTAGGTACATCATTTCCAATTGGAGATAATGCCCCTAAACCTGTAACTACGACACGTTGTTTTTTAGTCATTCATGTTCCTCCTCTATTATTTACCCCATCGAATCACAAGTGATCCCCATGTCAATCCGCCTCCAAAGCCAACTAACACGAGTACATCATCGTCTTGAATTCGACCAGCTTCTAACTCTTCAGATATACTTAACGGTATGGATGCCGCTGATGTATTGCCATATTTATCTACCGACACACTCATTTTTTCCTTCGGGATATCTAATCTTTGTCTTGCAGATTCCATGATACGAATATTCGCTTGATGCGGTACGAATAAATCGATGTCTTCTGGCTGTAAATGCGCTTTTTCGACTACGCGTAAAGACGAATCTCCCATAATGCGTACCGCAAATTTAAATACTTCACGTCCATTCATTCGGATAAAATCGGTCTCTTGATCTTGATATAAGTATTTACCTCCGATTCCGTCAGAACCTAACTCATAACTTAGAATACCACGGTTGCCCGATACTTCGCCAATAATAGCCGCTCCAGCGCCATCGCCGAATAAAATTGCCGTTGAGCGATCCTCTAAATCTGTAATTCCAGATAATTTGTCTGCGCCTACAACGAGTACATTTTTATAGTCCCCAGATAAAACAAAAGATCTCGCAGTCACAAGGCCGTACATAAAACCTGTACATGCCGCAAGTTGATCTACAGATGCCACTTTACTAAGACCTAATCGGTGTTGTAACATGTTTGCGACAGTCGGAAAACGATGGTCTCCTGTGGATGTCGCTACGATTACCATGTCAATGTCTTCTTTATCAATGCCTGCGTCTTCAATCGCACGGACACTGGCTTCATATGCTAAATCTGATGTATGTTCATCCTCTTTAGCCCATCTACGTTCTTTAATCCCTGTCATTTGGGAAATCCATTCATCTGATGTATCAAGGTATGATTCAAAAAACGCATTATCCACCACACGTTCAGGTGCGTATGCGCCAAATCCTTTAATACCTACATTCATGGTTTGAACACCTTCTTCATTTATTTTTAATACCAGGTAATAATTTACCATAAGGCTAACAAAAATGACAAGTCATATACTGTGACGACTATACAAAATGATATAAGACAATTATAATAGAAATATCAGAAAAATTGGAGGCATATCGCAATGAAATACTTTTTCACATTTTTTTGGGCGGTACTCTTATTAGAGATGGTCAATTTCGTGCTTAACAGCTTAAATGGAGGCGGCGCGATTAGTTTTATCGCTCCAATCGTTTTAGCTGCAATCATGGTAGGCGTTGTGGTATTAATTGATATCGCAATGAAGCCTGATACGAACCATCCTGTTAATGACCATCACAACTAAATTTCGAAATCACATGATTATCTTAATGTCTACTGTTGACAATACATATTGTTGACAGTTTTTTTTGCGTAAAAATAGCGAACTAGGAGGTAACTCCTAATTCGCTATTACACTATAAAACAATTTTTATGATATTTATGCTTCATTTGGTTTTTCGACTTTAAATTCGATTTCACCTTCATGAACATCTCCGAAAACTTTTGTGCCTTCTGGAAGATTTTCTTTAATCATCATACGTGCTAAAGGTGTTTCAACATGTCGTTGAACAAAACGTTTTAATGGACGTGCGCCAAATTGTGGCTCGTAAGCTGTTTCACCCATCCATTTTTTCGCTTCATCTGTCAATTCTAATGTAATGCGTTGATCTGTTAATCTCATATTTAAGTTTCTTAGTACTTTATCGACAATCAATTGCATATCTTCGACAGACAATGGTTTGAACAAGACAATGTCGTCCATACGGTTTAAAATTTCCGGTTTGAAGTAAGCATGTAAACTATCCATTACTGCTTTTTCAGTGTCTTCAGTAATTTCACCGGTATCTTTAACACGATCAAGTAAAATCTGTGAACCTATATTACTTGTCATAATAATAATTGTATTTTTAAAGTCCACACTTCTACCTTTTGAATCTGTTAAACGACCATCATCTAAAATTTGAAGCAAGACGTTAAATACGTCAGAATGGGCTTTTTCAATCTCATCTAACAAAATAACTGAATAAGGATTACGACGTACGGCTTCTGTTAATTGTCCGCCTTCATCATGACCGACATAACCTGGAGGAGCCCCGATTAATCGTGAAACAGCGTGTTTTTCCATATATTCACTCATATCGATGCGAATCATATGACGTTCTGAATCAAATAAAGTGGATGCTAATGATTTTGCTAATTCTGTTTTACCTACCCCAGTTGGACCTAAGAATAAAAATGATCCAATAGGTCGATCTGGGTCTTTAATACCTGCGCGTGCACGCACAACAGCATCAGCGACTAAGTCAACCGCGCGTTCTTGACCTACCACACGCTCATGTAAGATATCAGAGAGGTTTAACAATTTTTCACGTTCTGTTTCGACAAGTTTTGAGACTGGAATTCCTGTCCATTGGCTCACAATTTCTCCAATTTCTTCATCCGTAACGACCTCTCTAATAATACGATCGCTATCAGTTCCTTGTGATTCTTGGAAAGAGGCTTCGAGTTCTTTTAATTCTTTTTCAAGTTGCGGTAT
Source organism: Staphylococcus sp. 11511212 (assembly GCF_011394755.1). NCBI lineage: Bacteria > Bacillati > Bacillota > Bacilli > Caryophanales > Staphylococcaceae > Staphylococcus > Staphylococcus sp. 11511212. Next base: position 871,288 of record NZ_JAANBQ010000003.1, read on the forward strand.
TTTACCGTGTTGTAATTCTGCTGCTTTCTCCAAGTCATAGTTGTTTTCTGCATCTTCTAATGCTTTCCGACTTTCATCTAGTTCTGTTCGTTTTTCTTGAACTTTAGCAATTTTTTCTTTTTCTTTTTCTACACGAGATTGTAATTGGGCTTGCACTTCTTTTTCTTCTGCAAGTTCTTCTTGCAATTCTTTTAAACGCATTTGACTCGCTTCATCTGATTCTTTTTTAAGCGCATTTTCCTCAATTTCTAATTGCATTACTCTACGATTCACTTGGTCTAGTTCTGTTGGATTAGAACCCATTTCCGTGCGTATCGTAGCTGAAGCTTGATCGACAAGGTCAATCGCTTTGTCTGGTAAGAAACGGTCTGTAATATAACGATTTGAAAGTTCAGCAGCTGCAACTAATGCACGGTCTTGGATACGTACACCATGGTGAACTTCATAACGTTCTTTTAAACCACGTAAGATTGAAATTGTATCTTCAATATTCGGCTCTTTAACGTTCACTTTTTGGAAACGGCGTTCTAAGGCTGAATCTTTCTCAATATATTCACGATACTCATTTAACGTTGTCGCACCAATACAGTGGAGTTCGCCACGCGCAAGCATAGGTTTTAACATATTTCCTGCATCCATTGCACCATCTGTTTTACCTGCGCCAACTAACATATGGATTTCATCAATAAATAACAGAATACGTCCTTCAGACTCTTTAACTTCTTTTAATACTGCTTTTAAACGTTCCTCAAATTCACCACGATATTTTGCACCTGCAACTAACGCACTCAAATCAAGTTCAAATACTGTTTTATCGAGGAGTGAATCAGGTACATCTCGTTTAACAATACGTTGAGCCAGACCTTCCACTATGGCCGTTTTACCGACCCCAGGTTCACCGATAAGTACTGGATTATTTTTGGTTTTTCGACTTAAAATTCGAATGGTATTTCTAATTTCTTCATCACGGCCGATAACAGGGTCCATATTCCCTTTACGCACTTCTTCGACTAAATCACGACCGTATTTAGCTAATGCCTCATAATTTACTTCAGGATTTTGTGTTGTCACATGATTCCCTCCTCGCACTTTTTTTATAATTTCAATAATGACTTCTTTTTTATGGTTCACAGCTTGTTGTGTGGTTTCATCTATTTCCATTGCCGCTCTTAAAACGTGCTCCATCGAAATATAACTATCTTCATATTCACCCATAAACTGTTCAGCTTTATTAAATAATTCATTTGTTTTCGTGCCTAAATATTGTCCATATTGCACGTTATCCCCTTTTACAGTCGCATAACGTGATAACTTATCCGTATAAGCTTTGTCTAAGGCTTCTGTGTCAATATTTGCACGCTCTAAAATACTTTGATATAAACTTTCAGGTTGTTCTAAAACAGCTTTTAGAACCGCTTCTATTTCTACATTGGTTAAGTGATATTCTTTTGCATATTCAATGGCTTTTTGAAGCGCATTTTGAATAGAATGTGTCATTTGATTAATATCCAAAATGTCTCACTCCTTTATTTAACATAGGTCATTTGACTTTGACTTTCTTTGACCTTAATTATATTATACTCACTCGCGTTAATGATTGCAACCTATAAGTTTGACTTTTTTTGACTATTATTCATTTTTTCCGCATATAACAATAACCGTTCATTTCAAATTCAAACATCACACGGTATAAAAAGAACTCCCTTTGCAATTAAAGGAAGTTCTTTTCATTCAATATTAGCTAACGCCTAATGCTATTTTGGCATAACGTGACATCATATCTTTATTCCATGGTGGATTCCATACGATGTTCACTTCTGTGTCTTTAATTTCTGGCAATTCGCCTAACGCTGTTTTGACTTGATCAACAATCTGTGGCCCAAGTGGACAACCGATAGAAGTTAAAGTCATCTCAACAGTACAAAGGCCATCATCATCTAAATCCACTTTATATACAAGGCCTAAGTTTACGATATCAATCCCTAATTCGGGGTCAATAACATTTTCCAAAGCGCCTAATATGCTATCTTTTAAAGCCTCTTCCATGAGATTCACCTCTTCTAATTAATAACTACTCTCAATATATCAAAATTCAGACACGAGAACAATAAAATGCTATGATAAGTTTACATTGAAACTCGTGCATAAGGAGACATTTATGAAACAACATTTGATTTGCCTCGATCTCGATGGCACTTTATTAAACGATGCAAAAGAAATTACCCCCTATACGTTCAAAGTCTTAAAAACATTACAGGCAAAAGGCCATGCCATCATGATTTCTACTGGTCGGCCATTTCGAGCGAGTCAACGCTATTATCATGAACTTGAAATGGATACACCTATTGTGAATTTTAATGGCGCATACGTACACCATCCTAAAGATCCACAATTTCCCATGCAACATGCGCGTTTAGATGAAGGGATTGCATCAAGTATTATTGAAACTTTGAAAGAAATGGAAGTACAAAATATTATCGCTGAAGTCAAAGACTGCGTGTATTTAGATCGCTATGATGAAAACCTTTTTGAAGGCTTTAGCATGGGTGATGCTCACATTGAAGTTGGCGATTTAAGAACATTACTTCATGAAAATCCGACAAGTCTTCTCATTGAAGCGAAGGAACATCAGATTCCTCGTATTAAACAAACATTAACACGGTTTTATGCTGAAAATATCGAACATCGCCGTTGGGGTGCCCCATTTCCTGTTATCGAAATCGTTAAACGAGGCATTAGTAAAGCAGTAGGTATTGATATAGTCAAAGATTATTTAAACATTGAACGTCAACATATTATTGCTTTTGGTGATGAAGACAACGATATTGAGATGATAAAATACGCAAAACACGGTGTCGCAATGGAGAATGCCATTCCTGAACTCAAACACATCGCTAAAGAGACAACCGCTTCAAATAACGAAGACGGCATCGGTCTCTACTTGAATGATTTTTTTCAACTTAACTTATCTTATAAGGACATCAAGGAGGATTAAAAATGACACAAAAAGTAATTGTTGTAGGTGCTGTTGCAGGTGGCGCAACGGCTGCGAGTCAATTGCGCCGATTAGATGCCTCTGCTCAAATTAACGTTTATGAAAAGGACCGAGATATGAGCTTTGCAAATTGTGGGTTACCTTACTACTTAGGTCATGTGATTAAGTCACGTGACGATATGTTACCGATTACTCCAAATGATTTTAAAGAAAAGAAAAATATTGATGTTTATTTAAAACATGAAGTCATTGCTGTTAACAGTGCTAAAAACACGGTACAAGTTAAAAACCATCAAACTGGGGATATTTTTACAGATCACTATGATACCCTCATTTTAAGTCCAGGTGCACGTGCTCATCGATTAAATTTCGACGTCCCCCATTTATTCACGTTACGTAATATGGAAGATACGGATGCGATTGAAAATTATATCAATGATCATCGTGTCGAACGTGTACTCATTGTAGGCGGCGGTTATGTCAGTTTAGAAGTATTGGAAAATATGTATGAAAGAGGATTAAAACCGACGTTAATCCATCGTTCTGAAGCAATTAATAAACATATGGATCAAGATATGAATCAAGTTATTTTTGATTCATTGAAAGAAAGAGAGATTCCTTACCGATTAAATGAAGAAATAAAGGCAATAAAGGGCAACACGGTCTCGTTCACTTCTGGTCTCCAAGAAGACTACGATTTGATTATTACAGGCATTGGTGTAAAACCGAATTCAGAGTTCTTAAAGGACTCAGGCATACATCTTGATGACAAAGGTTATATTCCAGTAAATGCACGTTTTCAAACAAATGTGCCTAACGTGTACGCCTTAGGTGATATCGCGACGAGTCATTACCGTCATGTTGATTTACCTGCACATGTCCCATTAGCTTGGGGTGCCCATCGAGGCGCAAGTATTATTGCCGAACAACTTGCCGGTAATTCCAATATTACTTTCAAAGGGTTTCTCGGTGCAAATATCGTTAAGTTTTTCGATTATACTTTAACAAGTTCTGGAATTGCGCCTCATGAGTTAAAACATTTTGATTATGAGGTGGTCAACGTCAACCAAACGGCGCATGCTGGCTATTACCCTAATAATAGTACGCTTCATTTGAGAGCTTATTATGAAAAGACAAGTCGAAAATTATTGCGTGCCGTTGCTGTAGGAAAACAAGGTGCAGATAAACGAATTGATGTGCTCACTATGGCGATGATGCACTGGGCAACAATAGATGATCTTACTGAATTTGAAGTGGCTTACGCGCCGCCATATAGCCATCCTAAAGATGCGATTAATATGTTAGGCTACAAAGCAAGACCTTAAACTTAGTTGTTATTGAAAGACGAAACATGTAACGCGCTTTACGATGAGATTACACTTCTCATTGAATGTAAAAAGAACGCATTGGGAAATAGTAACCCAACGCGTTCTTTTTTATGGCATTTTTTAAAGCCATTTCTCATGAGTAAATTAATGAAATAACTGCGTCAATGGACCCCAAGGTAAAATAATACCAAGAATAATCGTAATCAACGCAACAACCCACGTTGCAATAAATAATCCACGACTTGAGGCTTTACGTTTTTTACGTGCAATTGTCACTTCCATTAAGCCTACAATCGCAATACCTAAAATCATCTTTAATGTTAATAACATATGATTGGCACCAGAACTTGTGAAAGCATTCGCAACGAGCCAAAAACCTGTAATTAATACTAAAAGCATGAATAAACGTGTCGCCATATGTAATGGTTTGAATAATGGTGTTGGACCTTGTTTGCTGGAAAAATTTTCATATACCGCAAAAAATAAAATGAGTAAAATAATCCAACTAATAATGTGAAGATTAATTAAGACCACTATGACCCCTCCTTTTATACATAACTTTATTAATTGTACCACATTTCATGTATTCATTCATTTAAATAACCGTTCTTATAGACCTTCAAACAAAGAGAAAAAATTCTTTCACATTGTTCAACATTATACAATAAATCAACGAGGGGTAACACTAACAATAACAATCCCTTTTTCTCAAAAATAATCACGAAAAAACTGCCTACAAAGACAACTTTGTAGACAGTTCATCCGAAGTAAAGACTGAGCTTTTACTTATTTTTCGATATAGTTCGTTAATGTTCCAATATTATCCACAGTGACTTTTACTTCATCACCCGGTTGTAAGTATTGAGGTGGGTTCATTCCCGCACCTACGCCTGCAGGTGTTCCCGTTGCAATAATATCACCTGGATGTAACGCAACATATTTTGAAATTTCTTCAATGAGTTCATCAATTTTTAAAATCATTTGTGATGTATTTCCATCTTGACGAATTTCATTATTCACTTTAGTCACGATATTCACGTTTTCTGGTGTTGGCATTTCATCTTTCGTCACGATATAAGGTCCCATAGGGCATGCGCCTGTTAAACTTTTTGATAAAAATGCCTGATCGTGTGCTTTTTGAGCCGTACGGTCAGTAATGTCATTGATGATGGTATATCCATAGACATAGTCTAACGCCAAACCTTTAGGAATTTTTTCTCCTGATTTTCCGATAACTACACCAAGTTCACCTTCATAATCTAATGTGTCTGTAATATCTTTATGGTTTGGAATTGTTGCTTCATCTCCTGTTAAAGATGAAGCCGCTTTTGTGAACACATATAAACGATTGACTTCGTGATTCAATTCTTCAGCATGTGCTTTATAGTTGCGACCAAAAGCAATTACATTGTTCGTTGGGGTAACAGGAGGTAAAAATTCAATATCAGTAAATTTTACTTTATAGTCATCACCACGACCACTATCCTCTGCGGCAACCACCGCTTTACGCACCTGTTCTTGGAATTCTATCGTTTGATTCTGTTGTAATCCTTGTAGTAACGTTTTTGGATGAAAATCACCCTCCGCAAAGTCAGCAAATACTTTTGTTAAATCCCATGCGGCTTCCTCACGTTTTACTTTTACGCCAAATGACGTTTCACCATTGTGTTTGAATGATAAAAATTTCATTCATAATCAGCTCCTAACGTATATCTTACACACATTATAACGAAAATTTCAGATAAATCACACATTTACCCTTTTAATTTAATCAATTACTAAGGCACCAAACTTAAAGAAATACAAATATCCTGAAACATGTTGACCTGTAATCGTCTCTAAAGCTTTTTTATAATACTGCATTTGAATGCGGTATTTTTCTTTCAATTGTGCTCCAATTTCATCATCTGTCATTCCTCGACGTTTCACAAAGGCATCCGTTTTATAATCCACAAAATGATACGTCCCTTCTTCAACATAAACTACGTCAATCATCCCTTGAATGATAGCTGCATCATTATCATGCGTCTCACTTTCTAAATCATGTTGATTCACAATAAAGGGGAGTTCTCGATAAATCTCATCACTTTCTGCAATTCGTTGATATAAATCACTGTTAATGAATCGCATTACATCATCTCGTTGAATATCATTTATGGCACCTTCACTAATGATGGCCCGTTGTACGAGAGTGTCAATATAGGCGTTAAGTTCTTCTTCTGTTAAGCCCTCTTTACGAAATGGCAAATGTTGCATCACTGTATGCATTAAAGTTCCTATTTCCGCTGCAGTTCGTTTTTGTTCTTCAAGAAACTGAGGGCGATTGTATGTGGCCACGCCTAAGCGGTATTGACGCACCCGATCATAATTGGTATCTGCCTGTTCCGTTTCAAGTTGGCGTTTTAACTCAGAGACCGATTGTTTAGAAGCATCGTGTTGCGCACTTTGATATGGATATTCAAATAAAAGTCGCGCTTCAATTTCACGGGTAGTTGCGCGATCACGCCCTCCTTTATTGATTTGTTGTTCGAGTCCTTCCATTGTGAGACGATGGGCTTCTTCTGTTTCAGTCGGTAGAATATCTTTGGCTTCAATATGTTTGATTTCAATTGCCGGTTGCAATGAAGCGTCTTGTTGAGAAGGAGCTTTAAAGCGCAACGCATCAATGAGTGACTGGTTGTCAAATTTACTAAACACACTATAAATCAGTTCAAATGGATTTTTAGCATTGAATCTTGTGAGCGCTGTAAGTTTATCTTGCGCAATGGGCGCTTGTGTCAGTTTTTCTAAACGCTCTTCTTTTTTCTCACGACCAATAAGATACAGTTGTTCTTTCGCACGTGTTAAGGCCACATAAATTAATCTCATTTCCTCGGAAATAATTTCTTTTCGATTGGTTAACTCGATACTCATCGAAATCAATGATGGATAAAATATTCCTTTTTCTTCGTCGTAATATTGAAGTCCTAACCCCTCGTGTTGATTTAATATGACAGGTTGATTTAAGTCCATCATGTTGAAGTCACGGGTTAGACCTGAATAAATGACGAATGGGAATTCTAATCCTTTACTGCTATGAATTGTCATCATTCGTACGACATTGTCATTCGGCCCAATCATATTTTCTTCTCCGAAATCTTTTCCTCTTTCTATCATTTGATCTATAAATCGAATAAATTGGAAAAGCCCTCTAAAACTTGATGACTCAAAATCAACGGCTTTGTTAAACAATCCATGTAAATTGGCACGTCGCCCTTGTCCGCCGACAAGACCGCTAAAATATTGGATTAAATAATGGTCATTAAAAATCTTATCTATCAATTGATACACAGGATGACTCTGACTGTATTTGCGGTAAGCCTCTATATCATTAAGAAATAATTTGAGCTTATCTATCAGTTCAGGTTGTGCTTGTTCAGATTTCATATAATGCTGAATGGATTGGTAATAATAATCATCATTAGGTGAAATAATTCTAATTTGAGCAAGTTCATCTTCAGTAAACTGATAAATCACTGAACGCATCAATCCGACTAAATAAATGTCTTGAAGTGGATTATCTATAACTCTTAAAAACGATAGCATAAGTCTTATTTCTGTCTGTTCAAAATAGCCTTGTTTACTATTTACATAAAAAGGAATATCCCTATCTTTAAACACTCGTTGTAAATGACGGGCGTTACTATAGCTTCTTTCCAAAATGACAATATCTTTATACGTCGCTGGGCGATATTGTTTTGTTTTGATGTCATACACTTTTTGTGTTTCAAGAATCGTTTCAACTTGTGCTGCAATCAAATGCGCCTCTTGTTCAGATCCTGTTAAATCACTGTCTTGCTCCTCTAATAGCACATTGAAATGTAACGGGATGTCGACCGCATCAAACGGGGCCCCATAATACAATCTTGCCGCTGCATCGTACTCGATTTCTCCTACTTCTGAATCCATCATATGATGAAATAGGTAGTTGGTACTGTTTAATACTTCTTTACGCGAACGAAAGTTTTGTGATAAATCGATTCTCCAACCACTTGATTGATCAGGTTGATTGAATGCTTGATACTTTTCAATGAATAAACTTGGATCAGCTTGTCTGAACTTATAAATCGATTGTTTTACATCGCCCACCATAAAAAGATTTCCATTTGAGGCATCTCCACGCTTAATGCTCGCAATTATCTTTTCTTGCACGCGATTCGTATCTTGATATTCATCTACAAGAATTTCTTCAAAACGTTGGCGATACATCTCAGCCACTTCTGAAGGGTGACCCTTTTCATCATATAAAATTCGAAGTGCAAAATGCTCATAATCTGTGAAATCTAAAATATTACGTTCTCTTTTCGCTTTACTAAATGCCTGAATGACGTCTTTTGTCATTTGTGCAAGATAATTAACTCTCGGTGCCAAATGTGTCAATTCAGACATTAATTCCTCATCATCACGTGCGGCGAACTCTTCTTTTACTTTCGTCAATAGCGTTTTAAATTGATCATAGTATGCTTTGAATGTTTCATACATTTCATTTAAACTTTCGTCTTTTCCGATGTCCCGAGGTTTTGTGGGTAAACGTCCAAAGTCATAGTCTTTCAGTTGCATTTTATCAATTTGACTCTCACTTAAAAGGCCACGCAATGCTTGACGATGAGCATCTACAAATGGCACATGTTTTTCTAAATCTCCGATAAGTTCCAATTGATTATAGGCTTGTTCAAGTGCAGCTTGTGCCGCTTCTACATAAAGTTTGATATAACGATTTAAATTAGAGAGATAATGTTGTCGAAGATGCGTCTCTATATAGGGTGCATCTAGTGCATCAAGCCACTCTTGAGGGTTTGGGTTAGCCACACTAAAGTAATACAAACTTTTGATAATTTGACGTAAGCGTTCATCGTTGCGATCTGAACCAATTTGTTCTGTTAATGCAATAAAATGTGAATTTAATTGACTATAATGTGTTTCGAAAACATCATCAATCACCGATTCTAATAACAATACATTTTCAACTTCACTTGCCGTCCGAAAGTTAGGGTCAATTTCTAATACATCGTAATGTTGTTGAATTAACTTTAAACAAAAACTGTGTAAAGTAGAAATTTGTGCTTGATGAATTTTTGCACTTTGATTTTTAATATGTTGGTTGGACGGGTCTTCTATAATGGCTTGTTGAATTCTTGCTTCAATACGATGTTTCATTTCTCTAGCGCTTAAGTTGGTAAAGGTCACAACGAGCAGACGGTCCACATCAATGCCATCTGTTAAAATGCGTTGAATGATGCGTTCTACAAGTACAGCCGTTTTCCCTGAACCTGCAGCAGCAGCCACTAGAACATCTTGCCCTTTCGCATAGATACTCTCCCATTGGGCATCTGTCCATTGCACCTCTTGTGGTTTAGTTGGAATCATCGTCTTCCTCCTCTCTCAAACATTTTAAAGGATCAATCTTTTCATCCACCGTGCGATATTTTGGCGCATCAATCAAACTGTCTACATGACAAACAGATTGATAATTACAAAAACGACAAGGGAGCGTTTCTTTATATTTAAGTGGGGCAACTTCGGTATGTCCATCCATAATGTTTGTCGCAATCTTTTCAAAATTTTGTTGGTTATGTTGCATTAAACGGTAAAGCGTCTTTTCATCTGCCACTTTACTAGAACTGTAAAATTCGCCATTTTTCTTTAATCGAACCGGAACAATATCTGAGCTAAACCCACCTGTTAAACGCTTATCATAAGCTTCTAATACATCTGGATCACTATTCAGCAATCCACTCAATTGATATGATTTCAAGAAAGCCTGTGCTAAGTTTTCTACGTTTAAATTAGACCAAGTTCGTTTCTCATCTTTAAATTTATGCACATACATATAAAGAAATCCACCCGGTTTGACTTCATTTGATAAACCGAGTCTGTCTTTATTCTGTAGTGCAATATCCATATACGTCATCATTTGCATTTGTAATCCATAATACACCTTTACTAAATCTAATGATGCACTTGTGGTAGAAGATTTATAGTCTACGATATTGACAAAGCTCTTATCATGAGTTTCAAAAATATCAATACGGTCAATTTGTCCTCTAATATTAATCGGTATGCCCTGTTTCGTTTGTAGAGGTTGTGCCACAAGTTCATTCTCATTACGTGGACGCTTTCTAAACGATTTTTCAAATGCGATAGGATGAAATTGAGAATATTCACTTTGATGTTTCATCGCAAATAAAGTGGCTTGCACAATGGCGCCAATACGTTGTGACAAATATTGATAATAAGACGTTGAATTCAATAAATTGTATTGAACCTCAGGTAAATAATGTGCTAGCGCCTCTTCTGTTAATTGCTGAATTTGAGTCGCTGTCAATTGGTTGAAACGGCCTTCTACTTTTTCAGCAATGTAACGTAAGACGTCGTGAAAAATCGTCCCTAAATCAAAACTTTGCAGTTGGTATTTTGTACGTTCGTTTAAACGTAGCCCATGAGAAGCATAATGTTTAAATGGGCAAGTTTGATAACCTTCAAAACGTGAGACACTCGCATTAATCGTTGTTCCATATAATGCTTTTGTCATTTGTTGATCGAGCTGAGTAGTGTCATTCGTATAAGTGAGTGCCGTTTTAAGATGATTCAAACCTTTTGACAATGCCGTATACTCTGCCATCACATAATAGACGTCATACCAAATATCCGAAATCAATTCACCTTCTAAAGCGGATTTTAAAGCTTCGAACAAATGGACTTTTGTTTGATGCGGATGGGAAACGAGAGACAACGTATGACGTTCATGTTCTCTTTTTGTTGCTGTCACTTGTAATTTCGAAAATAGGCCCATCGTCTGTATTAAAAATGGACTTATTTCTCTTTCATTACCATTCGTTCCCATTAAACTGTAACTCCACGTTACTTTTTCAGTCGCACGTGTCATGGCATAATAGCAAACGAACGCTTCGTCCATTTGTAATATGTCCGCAGTAGGACTGAGTTGCATCTCGGTAACACTTTCGAACTGTTTCTTTTCTTCATCGGACATTAAATTTTGACTTGAGGACGCTTGAGGCATGACACCATCATTCATACCTATCATATATACATGCTTTTTATTATCTACCTTTGCAAGATCCATCGTTCCTATCGTGACTTGATCTAACGTTTGAGGAATCATTGAAAATTCAAGCTCATTTAACCCGACATCTAATAGTTCAAGAAATCTTTTTAAAGACATCGATTGCTCTTGAAAAACAGTGACTACATCATCTAAAACACGACTAAATCCATTCCAAATTTGATCGATTTCTTCTGCTTCTGTGTGTTTCCCAGCCTCATCTAATAAATCACGTTCCGTCATCAGTTGCTGTGGCAGTTCAAAATCTTCCATGACTTCATAAAAAGCTGTTGCATAATCTAACACGTGTTGACCTTTATTTAATCTTTCTTCAAACGTTAATAACTTATGAAAAACATCATTTTTTAAAGTCACGACACGTTCGAATAATGTTTTTACATCTTCATTAATTTTTTTTCGTTTAATCCCCATTTTTTCAAATTGCTCAAGCGTAAAATATTTTGGATCTATCCAACGCTTTCCGTAAATGCCTCGCTCGATAGCAAAGTTTTCCAAAATATCAATACGATGCATACTATCTGTATATTGCTTCGTTAAAACATTTGTTTTTAACAGACGCATCAATGGTTCAAATTGCCAACCTGTTTGCATCACTTCAATGAGGGCGCGCAACATCTCCATCACAGGATGGTGCGTCATAGATTTTTTAACATCAATATTATACGGAATATCAAACTGTGGCAAAATCGCATCTAATAAATACGTATAGCTCGGGTCTCGATACAAAATGGCAATATCTTTAAAGCGATATTGATGCTCGCGTACATCTTTTAAAATTTGTCGCGCAATTTCATTGACTTCATCACGCGTTGTTGGGGATTCAAGGATTTCTATAGACTCGATATCATTGTGATAACGCTCTGGCAACAATGCGTCAAATTGTTGTTCAAGGTGTCTCATGTCCTGACGTTGGAATCGATATTGTGTTGTAAATGAGACAGATTGTAGCGGTACCCCTACTCGCTTGGCAATGTCTTCGATATGTAGAAGGGCTTCGGACGGTTTTCGAAACATGCTAAACTCATCTTTATCACCATTTGTCGTCAATAAGACGGTCACGGACTTTGCTTGTTGAACTAATGCCTCAATCACCAAATATTCTTGCGTCGAAAAGTTATGAAAGCCATCAATGTAGATATCGGCTTTAGAGAGCCATTTTGATTGAGGAATCAATGAAATAAAACGATTCATTAAAGCTTCGGACGTTATATACTCATCTGATAAGCGCTCCATAAGTTGCTCGTAGATTAATCCTATGTCCGATAATTTATCACGCGTACGACGTTCAAATCGCTCATTTTGCGCTGCTTCTAACACCATTTCAGAAGTAATCGCATATTTTTCAAAATCTTGAATTTGTTCTCTAATTTTTGCACTAAACCCTAAATATTCAGTTTGCGCATGATACAACTTAAGATGTTGACGTTGTTCTTGTAAAATATCATAAAGCATCATTTCTATAGCACTTGTGGATAAACGTTTTTCGGTCACACCACCTAATTCTTGAAATACGCGATGACTTAATCTTTCAAAGTGTAGCACTTCTGCCCGTAAACTTCCACGTAACGCTTCATCATTGACGAAGGCTTGCTCATACATGTAGGTCCCTTGCATAGGCGTAATCAAGACAATAGGATCCCCAATGGGTTGCGTTTGAAGTTTCTTTTTAATTTCATCTAACATTGCCGTGCTTTTTCCAGTACCTGCACGACCTAGAAATGTTCGAAACATTTCTTCACCCCTTTAACTCTCGTTCATTTTATATTTATTATAGCATTCTCCTATCGTTTACTCGATACGTTTCATACAATCCTTAGATGCATAAATTTCATACAAAATGCCCTTCTTTTCACGTGAATTCATATAGAAATAGGAACATCTATGCCGCTTTACTTAGAGATAAAATCGTAAACTTCTAACAATATGAAAAAGCCATCAAAATTTACCTCTTGATAAATTTTGATGGCTATTAAAATATCTATTAAATAAAATTATAATGAAGGCGCGAATAATATATCGCCTCGCCATATTTAACCGTTTTGATTACTTGTATGATCAGGGTTAAAATTGATTTTAAATTCACTGAATGGCCAGAAACGTAAAGAAACTTTACCCACAATTTGCTTTTTGTCAATTAAACCAAAAGCACGACTATCTTTACTTACTTCACGATTGTCCCCTAAAACTAAGTATCTGTCTTTAGGAATCTTATACTGTCCACCACTATTCGGTAAATCAGATGATTTGAATGACCCTGTAATTTCTTCATAATTTTTATGTTTCATATTGTACTCTAAATACGGTTCTGGTGTTTTTTTACCGTTAACATATAAAACATCATGTTTATATTCAATATGATCGCCAGGGACACCAATGATACGCTTGACGTAATCACTATTTTCATCCGCATGGAACACAATCACATTACCACGCTCTAGGTTTCCAAATGTTTTCCCTAGCTTATTAACAATGACGCGCTCGCCATCTTTTAATGTTGGATCCATTGAGTCTCCCTTTACATTATATGGTTTGATGACAAAAGCATAAAGTAACCCCACTATGAGTAACGCTAAACCAATAGAAACCAACCATTCCATTGTTTCTTTTTTCAACATCGACACCTCTAATCCTTAAAGTTTACAGTCATTTTTTCGAAAGGATAATAACGTATTAAAATCGTTCCTATTATATCATTTTTATGTACAGTTCCAAAGGCTTCAGATTCCTTTGAAGATGAAAGCTGATTCATCACAACATAATGACTAGGACTTATAATATCACTTTCTTGTTCAGATAACATCTTTGAAGACCAATTTTGAACCCCTATTTGTTTGACCCAATCATCTTTTACCGGTTGGTTGTCCACGTAGAGTTGTTGTGCCTTAATCTCAATGGATTGACCTGGTTCACCTATAATCCGACCAAGATGCAGTTGACCATCTTTATGATATACAATCATATCCGCATGATGAATCATGTTCAATCGGGGCGTCAGTTGATTCACAATCATGCGATCTCCTTTTTGAATTAGGGGGGACATATAGTCATTGTCTGCACGAAAAGGGACTGCAATAAACAAGACAATCACCAAGAGTACAATGATGGCGCTTATCAATGCTCCCATAATTTTAATGGTTTTTCTCATATTGGCTCCCCCCCTTTTTATTTGAAGTTTATCTATTATACCTTGTTTTATTTATTTCAGTATCCTACTTAAGAACGAATTATGTTGCATTCAAAAAGAGGCGGGACTTTATCGTCCTCGCCTCTATGGAGTCATTTAACGCTTATAATCTTTCTTCAAGTTCTTTTTTCTTATCTTCGAAACCAGGTTTACCTAATAATGCAAACATGTTTTGTTTGTAAGCTTCTACACCTGGTTGGTTGAACGGATTAACACCTAGTTGGTAGCCACTCATCGCTACAGCTGTTTCAAAGAAGTAAACAAGATAGCCATAAGTAAAGGCATCGAGTTGAGGTACTTTCACAACTAAGTTAGGAACACCTCCGTCAGTATGTGCGAGCAATGTCCCTTCAAATGCTTTCGTATTGACATCATCAACTGTTTTACCAGCCAAATAATTCAAACCATCTAAATCCTCTGGGTCTTCTTCAATTGTAATCACATGCTTAGGTGATTCAACTTTTAAAACAGTTTCAAATAAGAAACGACGCCCTTCTTGAACATATTGACCTAATGAATGCAAATCTGTTGTAAAGTTTGCACTAGATGGATAAATCCCTTTTAGGTCTTTACCTTCAGATTCTCCGAAAAGTTGTTTCCACCATTCGTTAAAATATTGTAATGAGGGTTCATAGTTGATCAACATTTCAGTCGTATATCCTTTGCTATATAGGATATTACGAATCGTCGCATACTGATAAGCAATATTTTCAGAAACGTCATCAGAGCTTAATTCTTCACGTGCTTTTGCAGCCCCTGACATCATGCTTTCAATATCAATTCCTGCAACTGCGATAGGTAAAAGTCCTACTGCTGTAAGGACTGAGAAACGACCCCCAACATCATCAGGCACGATAAATGATTCGTATCCTTCGTTAGTTGCAAGTTGTTTTAATGCACCTTTTTCTTTATCTGTCGTAGCGAAAATACGTTTTACTGCTTCTTCTTTACCGTATTTTTCTTCTAATAATTTTTTGAAAAGACGAAATGCTACTGCTGGTTCAGTTGTTGTTCCAGATTTAGAAATGACATTCACTGAGAAGTCTTTGCCCTCTAAATAGTCAATTAATTCTTGTGTATATGTGGATGATAAATGATGTCCTGCAAAAATAATTTCAGGTGTATCCTCATTCTTTTTAAATGCTGGTGTCAACATCTCAATAGCTGAACGTGCACCTAAATATGAACCACCAATACCAATAACCACTAAGACGTCAGAGTTAGATTGAATTTGCTTTGCGGATTTTTGTATACGTGCAAATTCCTCTTTATCATAATCTACGGGTAAATCAACCCAACCTAAAAAGTCGCTACCTGCTCCTGTACCTTCATGAATTGTGTGATGTACTGATTTAACAAGGTCAGCTTGTTGATCGATTTCGTGTTGTTCAAAAAATGATAACGCTTTTTGATAATCTAATTGAATATGTGTCATGCACTGCGCCTCCTAATATTTCTAACTATTGTTATTCTACTAAGATTTTCATATGTTTTCAATTTTCAGACTCGCAGATTCTTGCTCATTTCAAAATTTTTAGTGTATATTTATTTATATACTTGCATAATAAATCATTTGTGATATAGTAAGTGCTATACATATTAAACACCGAGGGGGAATTGGAAATGAATAAACAAAAAGTTGTATTAGCATACTCAGGCGGTCTTGATACGAGCGTGGCCGTTCAATGGTTGATTGATCAAGGTTATGAAGTTGTCGCTTGCTGCTTAGATGTTGGCGAGGGCAAAGATTTAGATGTTGTCTATCAAAAAGCACTCGATATGGGAGCGGTCGAGTCACATGTGATTGATGCCACAAAAGAATTTAGTGAAGATTACGTCGGCTATGCGATTAAAGGTAATTTAATGTATGAACAAGCTTATCCTTTAGTTTCTGCTTTATCTCGTCCGTTAATTTCTAAAAAGCTTGTTGAAATCGCACATGAAACTCAAGCAGATGCCATTGCTCATGGTTGTACAGGTAAAGGGAATGACCAAGTTCGATTTGAAGTCGCTATTAAAGCATTAGACCCTAAACTTAAAGTGATCGCACCTGTAAGAGAATGGGGTTGGAGCCGTGAAGAAGAAATTGATTATGCAAAAAAACATAATATTCCTGTACCAATTGGAAAAGAATCACCTTATTCTATCGACCAAAACTTATGGGGACGTAGTAATGAATGCGGTGTATTAGAAGATCCATTTGTGGCACCTCCAAAAGATGCCTTTGACTTAACAAATGAGTTAGAAGATACACCAGACACACCTGATGAATTGCTTATAACATTTCATAAAGGTTTGCCAACACATATTGACGGCCAGGCTTACGAATTAGATGATTTGATTCTACATTTAAATCAAGTCGCTGGGAAACATGGCATTGGACGTATTGACCATATTGAAAATAGATTAGTAGGTATTAAATCACGTGAAGTATATGAAACACCTGGTGCTGAAGTTATTTTAAAAGCGCATAAAGCTTTAGAGTCTATCACATTGACAAAAGACGTAGCGCATTTCAAACCTATTATCGAAAAGCAATTTGCTGAACAAGTGTACAATGGTCTATGGTTTTCTCCGTTAACAGATGCACTCAAAGTGTTTGTAGACCAAACGCAAGAACATGTCACTGGTGAAGTACATGTCAAATTGTTCAAGGGTCATGCTATCGCCAATGGAAGAAAATCAGACTATACATTATATAATGAAGAACTTGCGACTTATACTAAGGAAGATGCATTTAATCAATCATCTGCTGTAGGATTTATCGATATTTATGGATTGCCTACTAAAGTTAACGCAATGCAAAATGGAGGGTATCAAAATGACTAAAAAAGCTTGGGGCGGTCGTTTTGAAGAGAAACCAGAAGATTGGGTCGATGCATTTAATGCATCGATTCACTTCGATCAAACATTAATTGATGAGGATATTCAAGGAAGTATTGCTCATGCAACGATGTTGAGTCATAAAGGGATACTTACTGAAAATGAATGCCAATCAATTGTCCAATGTTTACAAGAGATTCAAAAGGATTTTCATGAGGGTCATATTCAATTTCAAGCCTCACTCGAAGATATCCATCTCAATATTGAACATGAGTTAATCACACGTATCGGGGCTGTTGGCGGAAAGTTACACACTGGCCGTAGCCGTAACGACCAAGTTGCGACGGATATGCACCTTTATACAAAAAAAGAAGTTCAAAATCTTATCGCATCCATTCAATCATTCCAAAAAACCATTGTTCATTTAGCAGACGAACACGTCGACACTATCATGCCTGGTTATACGCATTTGCAACGTGCTCAGCCTATTTCCTTTGCACATCATATTATGACGTATTTTTGGATGTTGGAGCGCGATAAAGGACGTTTTCAGGATGCATTGAAGCGGATTGATATTTCTCCCCTCGGTGCGGCGGCATTAAGTGGAACAACTTATCCTATTGATCGCCATGAAACACAACAGTTATTAGGTTTTGCTTCGTTATACGAAAACAGTTTAGATGCGGTGAGTGACCGAGATTATATTGTTGAAACATTACATGCGATAAGTCTGACAATGGTTCATTTATCCCGTTTCGCTGAAGAGATTATCTTTTGGTCCTCAGAAGAAGCTCAATTTGTGGCATTATCAGATGCCTTTTCTACAGGTTCATCCATCATGCCTCAGAAAAAAAATCCTGACATGGCTGAATTGATTCGTGGTAAAGTCGGTCGAACAACCGGACATTTAATGAGCATGTTGATGACATTGAAAGGGCTGCCTCTTGCCTATAATAAAGATATGCAAGAAGATAAAGAAGGCCTATTTGATGCCCTTCATACATTGAAAGGCTCCTTGCGTATTTTTGAGGGCATGTTAGGTAGTATGACTGTAAACACTGAGCGATTAACCCAAACTGTTCAAAAAGATTTTTCAAATGCCACAGAATTGGCAGACTACCTTGTAATGAAAGGCATCCCTTTTAGAGAAGCTCATGAAATTGTTGGGAAAATTGTATTATGGTCCATTCAAAATGATCTTTATTTATTAGATGTCCCTCTTGAAGTCTATCAACAACATCATGCTTCTATTGAGAAAGATATCTATCATTATCTTCATCCATCAGAAGCGGTCAAACGTCGTAAAAGCTATGGTTCTACTGGTCAAGAGTCCGTAAAACATCAAATCTCTGTTGCAAAAACATTAATTTAATATAAAGAGTTCAAAAGTTCTGTTAAATTTAGCAGAACTTTTTTAATTAGTTATTAATTTTTATAACATTCATTCAAATCTATTGTTATTATAATTTGTGTATTATAATTTAAGTAAGGAGTAATTATTACTTTAATAAAGGGAGGATTTACCATGAAGCATTCCAAAGTTTTACTTTCTACAGGTTTAGCGACATCTTTAATTTTAGGTGGTGTGACAATGCCTCAACAAGCAAATGCCGGTTCAGTACAAAGTGCCTCACAACACCAACAAGCAACACCTCTATCTCCAAGTGTACATAATGTTTTAAACAAAAAACATGTCACGATTGGTCATCGTGGCGCTAGCGGATATGCCCCTGAACATACTATCCCTTCTTACGATAAAAGCATTAATGAAATGGGTTCTGACTTTTTAGAAATTGATTTACAAATGACGAAAGACGGCCACCTCATTGCGATGCATGATGAAACTGTCGACCGCACAACGAACGGTACAGGTCGTGTAGATCAATATACCCTCGCACAACTCAAAAAATTGGACGCCGGTTCTTGGTTTAATAAAGCGCACCCTGAATACAAAAATCCTAAATACGTTGGACAAAAAGTACTAACACTCGATGAAATCTTCCAACGTTATGGTACACGGACTAACTATTACATCGAAACGAAATCACCAGAAGTTTATCCTGGCATGGAAGAAAAATTACTGCAAACAATGCATAAATATGGATTGGATAAGAAAAACCAACTTACGAATGGGAAAGTCGTCATTCAGTCCTTCTCACAAGCAAGCTTACAAAAAACACACCGTTTAAATCCTTATATCCCTTTAATTCAATTGACTGATTTAGGTCAATTGCAAACAATGACTGAAAAAGATTTACAAAATGTGAAAAGTTATGCTGTCGGCATTGGACCAGATTATCATGATTTAAATGCGAAAAACACAAAGCACTTAAGAGAACTCGGCTTTTACATTCATCCTTATACAGTGAATACGCTCGCTGATATGAAGCGATTAAACAAATATGGCGTAACAGGAGTTTTCACGAATTACCCTGATGTATATAGTCAACTTATTAAATAAATTCAAAAAACACGCAAAGTTCATGAACTTTGCGTGTTACTATATTTTTATATTACGCCCAACCACGATAACGTGCTGCTTCTGCTGTACGTTTAATACCAACGATATATGCTGCTAAACGCATGTCGATTTTACGATTTTGAGAAAGATTGTAAATCGTATCGAAGGCACTGACTAATTTTTCACGTAATTTTTCGTTAACTTCTTCTTCTGTCCAGTAGTAGCCTGTATTATTTTGTACCCATTCAAAATAAGAAACGGTTACGCCCCCTGCGCTGGCTAATACGTCAGGAACAAGCAGTACACCACGATCTGTTAAAATTTTTGTTGCTTCAGGAGTTGTCGGTCCATTTGCAGCTTCGACAACAATTTCAGCTTTAATATCGTGTGCATTATCTTCTGTAATTTGGTTCGCAATGGCTGCTGGTACTAAAATATCACAGTCTAGTTCGAATAATTCTTTATTAGAAATCGTATCTTCAAATAAGTTCGTTACTGTACCAAAACTATCACGACGATCTAATAAATAATCAATATCTAGGCCTTCAGGATCATGTAATGCACCGTATGCATCTGAAATCCCTACAATTTTAGCGCCTTGATCATATAAGAATTTCGCAAGGAAACTACCTGCGTTACCAAACCCTTGAATCACAATACGAGAACCTTTAATCGTTTTACTACGGCGTTTTGCTGCTTCTTCAATTGCGATAACAACACCTAATGCTGTAGAACGGTCACGCCCTTGTGAACCCCCAAGGACAATTGGTTTACCTGTAATAAAACCTGGTGAGTTAAATTCATCCATTTGGCTGTATTCATCCATCATCCAAGCCATAATTTGAGAATTTGTAAAAACATCCGGTGCCGGGATGTCTTTTGTTGGCCCAACGATTTGTGAGATTGCACGTACATACCCTCTAGACAGACGTTCTACTTCATGGATGCTCATTTGACGAGGGTCACACACAATTCCCCCTTTACCGCCACCATAAGGTAAGTTCACAATACCGCATTTTAATGTCATCCACATAGATAACGCTTTTACTTCTTCTTCATCAACATCTGGATGAAAACGTACCCCACCTTTAGTTGGTCCAACCGCATCATTATGTTGCGCACGATATCCTGTAAACGTTTTTACTGTACCGTCATCCATTTTAACTGGAATTCGAACAGTTAAAAATCGTAATGGTTCTTTAATTAACTCATACATACCATCATCGAAACCTAATTTGTGCATCGCTTCTTTGATGATACCTTGAGTTGACGTCACTAGATTATTTTTTTCAGCCATGATCCATTTCGCCTCTTTTTCCTACATGTTTTCGCTTACATAAGTCATTGTAACATAAGCTATTCTTTTTTAAAGCCTTTTCACCTATGGTAAAAGGATAATCATTTTTTATAAATTTGAGGTCATAAAATTCACTTTAAAATATGAAATTTAAAACTTATTAGGCCTCAGAAAAAACCTTTTTCACTTTATCAATTGCAAAATCTAGTTCTTTTTTCGTAATGACTAATGGAGGTGCGAAACGAATAACTGTATCATGTGTTTCTTTACATAAAATACCCTCTTCTTTTAAGCGTTCGCAATATGGACGTGCATTTTCATGTAATTCAACACCAATAAATAACCCACGGCCACGTACTTCTTTAATCGATGGGTGATCTATTTCAAGTAATGCTTTTTTGAAATATTCGCCAAGTTCTTGAGAGCGTCCTGGTAAGTCTTCGTCAACAATCACATCTAATGCTGCAATAGACGCCGCACATGCAAGTGGATTGCCTCCAAAAGTTGATCCGTGAGAGCCAGGTGTAAATACATCAAGTACCTCTTTATCCGCAAGTACCACAGAAATTGGGAAGACACCGCCACCTAAAGCTTTTCCTAAAATATAAACATCTGGTTTAACTTCATCCCAATCTGTGGCAAATAGTTTTCCTGTGCGCCCTAATCCTGCTTGAATCTCGTCAGCAATAAATAAGACATTATGCTCATCACATAACTCACGCACTTGTTTTAAGTAACCTTCAGGTGGTATATTAATGCCGGCTTCCCCTTGGATTGGCTCAATTAAAACCGCAGCAGTATTTTCATTGATAACTTCTTTTAATTGTTCAATGTTGCCGAATTCAACATTTGTAAACCCTTCTAATAAAGGACCATATCCACGTTGATACTCTTTTTCGGAAGAGAGTGAGACGGGTGCCATCGTACGTCCATGGAAGTTACCTACCATTGCCACAATTTCAGCATCATTCGGCTTAATTCCTTTGACATCATACGCCCAACGACGTGCTGCTTTTAAAGCCGTTTCTACCGCTTCTGCTCCTGTATTCATTGGTAATGCTTTTTCTTTACCAGACAGTTTACAAATTTTTTCATACCATTCCCCTAAGTTTGCGCTATGGAAGGCACGGGAAACAAGCGTCACTTTGTCTGCTTGATCTTTTAATGCTTGAATGATTTTAGGATGTCTATGTCCTTGGTTCACTGCAGAATAAGCAGCAAGCATATCCATATATTTGTTGCCTTCAGGGTCTTTCACCCAGACACCCTCTGCTTCCGAAATGACAATTGGTAGTGGTAAATAGTTATGCGCCCCATAATGATTTGTTAATTCAATAATTTGTTCTGATTTTGTTGTCACAATAAACGCCCCTTTATATGAAATTATAGGGTAAACCTATCTCGTATTACATTTCAAATCAAACTTCCGTTTCATCTGAATGCATCTATGAATGGCTTACCCTACCTTACGTACATAAAGTATTACATCGCCAAATGGTGATTCGCCTGCGTTCTCTTTAAAAACGTATTGGCATCTTGTACACACTTTGAGACTTTATGCATATTATTCAATTCTTTATTTTTTATAAATGTTCAGACACTGTACGTCCTTGCATATGAAGTACTAAATAATCTGGTCCACCCGCTTTAGAATCTGTACCTGACATTTTGAACCCACCAAATGGTTGATATCCAACAACAGCGCCTGTACAGCCACGGTTGAAGTACAAGTTACCCACCATAAAGTCACGACGCGCTTGCTCTAACTTCATACGGTTGTTTGAGATAACTGCACCTGTTAAACCATATTCAGTGTCATTCGCCACATCGATAGCTTCATCGAAATCTTTCACTTTTGAGAAACCAACGACAGGTCCGAAAATTTCTTCTTGCATAATGCGTGAATTTGGATCTAAATCAGCAATAACTGTTGGATGCACAAAGTTTCCTTTTTCTTCGTCAGTGTTACCACCAGTTACAATGCGACCTTCTTCTTTACCAATTTCAATGTATTTTTTAATTTTATCTAGTGATTTTTGGTCAATAACTGGACCTACATATGTGTCTGGTTCAGCTGCATTGCCGACTTTAATTTTTTCAGTTTCAGTTTTAACGCGCTCTAACAATTCATCATAAATGTCTTGGTGTGCAATGACGCGTGAACATGCAGAACATTTTTGCCCAGAGAAGCCAAATGCTGAGTACACAATCGCATCAGTTGCCACTTGTAAATCTGCTTCATTATCAACGATAATCGCATCTTTACCGCCCATTTCAGCAATGACACGTTTGATATGATTTTGTCCTTCTTGAATCACTGCCGCTTTTTGAATAATTTCTTTACCTACATTTTTAGAACCTGTAAATGAAATTAAGCCCACGTCTTTATTTTCAATTAAGAAGTCACCAATTTCACTTGATGAGCCCGGAATCCAGTTGACTACCCCTTTAGGTAATCCTGCTTCTTCAAGCACTTCCATAAATTTATAAGAAATAATTGGTGTATTTGAAGAAGGTTTTAATAATACTGTATTACCTGTTACTACTGGTGCTGCAGTTGTTCCTGCCATAATCGCATAAGCAAAGTTCCATGGTGAAATGACCACACTTACACCAATTGGAAGATAATCGAATTGATTATATTCTCCTGGTCGGCTATTTACTTTTTTACCGTCTTTTAATTCGAGCATTTGACGACCATAATATTCCATAAAATCAATAGCTTCTGCAGTATCTGCATCTGCCTCTTTCCATGGTTTTCCGCCTTCTTTAGATAATAGCGCTGAAAATTCATGTTTACGTTTACGTGTTAATTCGGCAGCACGGAATAAAATATTCGCACGTACTTTTGGATCTACATTTCTCCATGTTTTAAACGCTTCTTTAGCTGCTTCTAATGCTTTTTGAGCATGTTCTTTTGATGCTTTAGAGACATAACCAATTGTTTCTTCACGATTTGAAGGGTTATACACACGTGTTTTATCATCTGTATAGACGCGTTCTCCACCAATAATTAATGGATACTCTTGACCTAATTCGCGCTCAACTTTTTCTAATGCACGAAAATAAGCTTCGCGGTTCTCCTCTTTCGTAAAATCTGTAAATGGTTCGTGTTGATATGGAATCATTTATAAATCCTCCCTTGTTTAATTTGAGAAAGCACTTACCTTTATCATGACATATCGCCTTTAGGAAGTAAAAGATTTTTTCAGTCTTTACTGAATTATCACAATTTTCGTGGTAATTTGTATCTTCAACACTCTAAAGCGATTATATTGCTCGAATTAAAGCGCTTTCATTTACAAGAATTATAGCTTTTATTCAGGCTAAATTCAACCACTTTAAGCCAGTAAATTCAGACGCTTTTATTTCATTTATGCTCATTTTGCATTAATATACATCTATCAATTTTTATATACAAAAAGACCAAACGACGATTCATGTCATCTGGTCTTTTAATTAATCGGCTTCGTCTTGCATTTGTCGCTTTGACTGTTTCACCCAATATGGCAAGCGTTCTTTTAAAGTTTGAAACCCATATGTTTCGGTCTCTTTAATTTCGTCCAATACTGAACGTTTTTCCTTTTTACGCTCATAATTTTTAAAGTAATCATTGTCTTTTAAAGACAAATTCAGTTTACCTGATTCATCAATTGAAATGATTTTCGCCTTTACCGTTTGTCCTTGCGATAAAAGTTTTTTTAAATTATGCACATAATCATCCATAACTTCTGAAATATGAATAAGTCCTTCAGTATTGTCAGGGGTTTCAACGAAAGCACCGTAGGGTTGAATACCAGTCACACGTACTTTTATGTGTTGACCAACACGATACTGTTTTTTCAACTTACATAACCCCTTATTTAATTTGAACTTCAACAGTATCATCATAGCATATATTTTTTAAGAATCCTAACCTTTTAGCACGTGATTATTTAAAGCTCAAATCTATATCCATACGTTAAAAAAACAATTTTCTCAATTCTTCTAAGTGTATCATGCAGTGCACATCTATGAATGACCCGCTACCCAAGGACGTTGTGTAGAAGTGGGAGTTTTTCTTTTAGCTGGTAACGCTTCCTTTTTGACCACTCTTGGATTTTGTCCTTTTTCAATGCGTTGTTTTAAATTTGCATCCATTTTATACGTTTGAAAGGCCGTAAATTCACGCTTTGCAGTAGACTGACAAGTTGGGCATGTCGCTACTTCGTGAGAAATATTCATCGATTGACGCAATGTAAACGACCCACACGTGGCGCATGTATAAGTATAGTTTGGCATTAATCTTCATCCATTTCTGGTAATACACCTTTTTTAAAAATTTCTCGTGGAATTGCAATTGTACAGCAAGCATTCGGCACATCAACAATACCCGCGACGGTTCCTTGAATTGGCGCAGTTCCTAACAACATAAACGCCTGTTCACCGGTAAAACCTCTCGTTTTCAAAAATTCTATCGCATTTAAACATGCATTTCTGTATGCTGTATTAGCATCCAGATACGTTTGTTTACCTGTAAATTCATTCACAGAGATCCCTTCAAACACGATATAATCACTGTAATTTGGCATAACAGGCCCTGGATTAAAGGCTGGATTTTTCTTAATACTATATTTTTCCATTCCATTTTTAATCACATTGACTCGCAATTCTATCCATCCGGGCATTTCAATTCCGCCGCAAAATGTAATCTCCCCATCTCCTTGAGAAAAATGTAAATCTCCTACAGATAGTTTTGCGCCGTCTACAAATACTGGAAAATAGATTCTAGATCCTTTGGATAAATTCTTAATGTCACAGTTTCCTCCATTTTCACGTGGAGGTACCGTACGTGCGCCTTCTTTTGCCACACGTTGAAACTCTTTTCCTTTTAATGTGCCTAATACTGCGGCGTCTTCTGTAGGTAAATTCGCTAAAACAGGCTCACGATTAGGATCAGTATCTACGAGTGCTTTTTCTCGTTTATTCCATTCATCTAACATTTCTTGAGAAGGCGCTACACCGATTAATCCAGGATGAATAATTCCAGCAAACTCAACTCCTGGGACGTGTCGACTCGTCGCATATATTCCATTAAAATCCCAGATTGATTTTTGTGCATGTGGATAATGGTCAACTAAAAAACTACCGCCATTAGTTTTATCGAAAATGCCATTGAATCCCCATTCGTGTTCAGGAAATGTGCCGATATCTAAAATATCAACGACAAGTAAGTCCCCTGGTTTAACGCCATTAACATAGACTGGGCCACTCAATACATGTACACGGTTTAAGTTAACCTGTTTAATGTCACTTGGGTCATCATTATTTGCAATTTGTCCATCTGTCCAATCTAGACATTCCATACGAAACGACTCTCCTGGTTCCACTGAAAATGCAGCAGGTATATCGGGATGCCAGCGATTGTGTCCCGGATATGCTTGTTGGTCCATTTTCTTATTCAAATCAATGCTAAATAATTTTTTTGGCACGATTTCATCCCCTTTATGAAAATTTATCAATAATGAATGCGCTTACCTGTTGTTATTGTTAAATTACCCTAAAAGAGATAGTGTACACACCAAAAGTTTATATCGTCTATTTATCATTGTAATTAAAAGGATTGGTATGATGCTAAGAAAAATTTAATAGATTAAAATGACCAAATTAAAGCTATTTTTAAACTTCATATCCCCTATAAAAAGCGTACGCAAAGAACAACTTTCTAAAATCAGAAAACCATCAAAATTTACCCTCAGATAAATTTTGATGGTTATTTTAACATAACTTAGATAAGTAAAATTGCCAGTGAGTCAAAGACAAATACATTTGATGAATTCTGTAGCCTAGATTAATGAAACAATCAAAAAGGAATATGTCAATGCCCTCGCCCTTTCAACCTCTAAGAAGGAATATCGCATTGTTGTTGTAATTGTACAGCTTCCGTAGCTTTTTGCAGACAAGCGTCATAAGAGAGTTTTTCGTCAAAAGAAAATTGATATATGTCTTGAAATGCATGGGCAATATCACTAGGTGAGCCCAGTTGATGTACAGCATCCATCATTTCATAAACTTCAGCATCTCCTAATGTTTTATCTTCAAAATGCATCGGATTCCATTCGGATAGTAATTGATAAAGCGCTATATTCAAATCGTTGTTCGCCATTTAAGAGCCTCCCTCAATGCATTAACGATACAATTATGCAGTAGGTTCGTCTTCGATATCAATTGATTCAATGACAACATCGTAGGCTGGTTTGTCTCCAGGGCCCACTTTAACATTGGCAATATCTTCTAATGTCTTTTCACCTTCGATTAATTGACCAAACACGGTATGCTTTTGATCCAACCATGGTGTGCCACCTTTTTCACGATACGCTTCTGCGATTTCTTTTGGCCATCCACCATCTTGTAACTGATTGAGCATTTGAGCTGGAAGTTCTTTCATTTGGACAATGAAAAATTGAGATCCATTTGTTCCCGGTCCAGCATTAGCCATAGAAAGTGCGCCATACAAATTGAAAGCTTCCATTGAAAATTCATCTTCAAATGGTCCGCCATAAATACTTTCTCCACCCATTCCAGTTCCTGAAGGGTCACCGCCTTGAATCATAAAATCATTAATGACACGGTGGAAAGTAATCCCGTTATAATACCCTTGTTTAGAAAGCTCAACAAAGTTTTTCACTGTTTTAGGTGCAATCTCAGGGAATAATTTTAAAGTCATATCTCCCATATTTGTATGCATGACTGCTTTTATTTCGTTTTTTTGAATTTCTTTTGTCAATTGCGGATAGTTCGTCATTTGTCATATCTCCATTCGTGTTAAACTAAATATAACCATATCTTAACATATTTAGAAAAGGAAGGGATATCTATGCGCTATCGATTCGCTCATAAAACAGGCGTTTATGGTGTAGAAATTGTAGAAGAATCGAACGACCAAGTTCTCGTCAAAGTGATGCAAGTCATTAAACATCCCAAACAAGGAGATCTTCATCATCCTAATGAAGTTGAAGGCGTCTTTTTTCATGAACGGAAAGCGTTGAGTTTATACGAAAAACGTTTTACGACAAAAAGTAAATTAAAACCTTTTGAAGATGAAATTATGCCTTATACTGATTCTTTACAACAAGCGATCACAACACTAGAAAATAAACTCAACACTTCGGATACACCATTCAACCAACAATCTCTTGCTTGTTTAGAAGCACTAAAAACAGATTATGCACGCCAATATAAAATAAATTTTGACTAATTGATTTACTTATTTTAGACGTGTTTCTTCTTATTTAAATAAACCTTTAAAAACAACCCTGTCCTTAGATGGGGTTGTTTTTCTTAACTTTCATAATCATGTATAATAGAGGTAATGTAGTTTTATGAAGGAGGACAATTTATGAGTTGGTTACATATTGCGGTCATTTTGCCGTTGATATTCGCACTTCTCATACCTGTTTTGTATCGTTTTTATAAACGTGTACATTTGGGATGGTTTGTGTTACCTATTCCAGTTGTGTTGTTCGTATACTTTTTAACGTATCTTCAACCTACGATGTCCGGTCATTACCAATTAGCATCTGTAAAGTGGATGCCTCAAATCGGAATGAATTTTGACATATATGTAGATGGACTCGGCTTATTATTTAGTTTGTTAATTACTGGTATTGGGAGTCTAGTTGTACTATATTCTATTAGTTATTTAAGCCGTTCTGAACAACTTGGCAATTTTTATTGTTACTTGCTAATGTTTATGAGCGCCATGTTAGGCGTTGTACTTTCAGATAATTTGCTTACTCTGTATTTATTCTGGGAGTTAACTTCATTTTCAAGTTTCTTACTTATTTCATTTTGGCGTCATAAGGAGAAATCGCTCTATGGCGCAATGAAGTCTATGCTCATTACTGTATTCGGTGGTTTATCATTACTTGGAGGATTTATTTTACTTTATATTGCTTCAGGGACTTGGAGCATTCGAGAAATTCTCACGCAAGTCAGCGAGATACAAGATTCACCGTTTTTCATACTTGCTATGATATTCATCATCATTGGAGCAATGACAAAATCAGCGCAATTTCCATTTTACATTTGGTTACCGGATGCAATGGAAGCCCCAACTCCTGTCAGCGCCTATTTGCATTCGGCAACAATGGTTAAAGCAGGAATTTATCTTATCGCCCGTTTTACGCCTGTATTTGCAATTTCGCAAGGGTGGATTTGGACAGTCACGCTCTTTGGTTTAGTGACGCTCTTTTGGGGTTCTCTAAACGCAACCAAGCAACAAGATTTAAAAGGGATTCTCGCTTTTTCAACTGTGTCTCAACTTGGGATGATTATGTCAATGCTTGGAATCGGAGCTGTAAGCTATCATTACACTGGCGCTCAAAATCAATTTTATGTCGCCGCTTACAGTGCAGCCATTTTTCATTTAATCAACCATGCCACTTTTAAAGGCGCTTTATTTATGATTACGGGTACCGTAGATCATGCCACAGGGACACGTGATATTAAAAAGCTCGGTGGTTTGATGACCATCATGCCAATATCATTTACTTTAGCGATCATCACTTCATTAAGTATGGCAGGCGTGCCCCCATTTAACGGGTTTTTATCGAAAGAACAATTTTTAGAAGCCATGATAGAAGTGACAAACGCACATCTCTTTAGCTTGAATACGATAGGTCTTTTATTACCTATTGTTGCGATAGTAGGGAGCATTTTTACATTCGTGTACTCATTTAAATTCATCTCTGAAATATTCTTAGGCAAACATCAACCTGAAGCTCTACCCCATAAGGCTCATGAAGCTTCATGGCTGATGAATATCTCACCTACGATTTTAGCAACTTTAGTCATTGCTATTGGATTATTTCCGAGCCTTGTTTCAGGGCCACTTGTTGAGCCAGCTGTAAAATCAATTGGTAACGTTAATAATGTAACGGCTGAATTCCATTTATGGCATGGATTTACCCCTGCATTTTTCGCAACGTTAGTGATTTACATTGTAGGAGCACTTTTACTCCTCACACACAAGAAATGGGTCGGTATTATCAAAGGTTTACCTCAATTCTTAACGTTAAACCATTGGTATGATCAAACAGGTCGTTATTCCCCATATTATGCGACACAATTAACACGCACTTATATGACAGGGTTTAGTCGAAACAACTTAGTGATTATATTTACAACTTTAATCATTATTACGGTGGTTACATTAATTTCTGTACCGTTTACTTTTGATTTCAAACACGTATCACCTGTTCGCCCATACGAATTTATTTCAGTCATTACAATTATTATTGCAGCCGTGATGATTATCTTTGCACGTTCACGTCTGTTCAGTATTATCATGCTCAGTGCAGTAGGATATTCTATGGCCATTTTCTTTATTTTCTTTAATGCGCCTGACCTTGCTTTAACACAATTCGTGGTTGAAACGATTTCAACTGCACTATTTTTACTTTGTTTCTATCATTTACCTAATATGAGCCGCTATAACGAAACGCCTAAATTTAAAATTGTTAATGCCATCATCTCAATCAGTGTAGGTTTGATTGTTACGATTCTCGGTTTAATTGCATATGGTAATCGTCATTTTGTTTCTATTAGTGAATTTTATAAAAAACATGTCTATGACCTTGCAGAAGGTAAAAATATGGTTAACGTGATTTTAGTTGACTTCCGTGGTACGGATACATTGTTTGAATCGGCAGTGCTTGGTATTGCGGGCATGTCGATCTACACGTTAATTAAACTACGTGCTAAGCACAAAAATGGTTATGAAAGGGTTGAGAAAATTGAACAGACAGAAAAATGATTTAATCTCTCAATATTCTGCACTCATCATCTTTTTCTTAATTATGATGTTCGGTTTCTCACTCTTTTTAGCCGGACACTATACTCCAGGGGGAGGATTTATTGGGGGCTTACTCGTTTCAAGTGCGCTCGTCATTATTGCAGTAGCGTTTGATGTTAAAACATTACGCAAAGTCTTTCCTTGGGATTTTAAAAAGTTAATCGCACTCGGTCTTGCTTTTTGTGTGTTTTCACCTATGCTGAGCTGGTTTTACGGTAAAAATTTCTTTACACATACGTCAGTCGATATTCCTTTACCGTTACTAGCACCCATGCACCTTCACACAGCCGTACTTTTCGACACAGGTGTCTTATTCGTTGTTATCGGTACTGTATTAACTATCATTTTAACGATTGGAGAGAATGAGTAATGGAGATTGTTTTAATTGTCATTTGTGGCTTGTTAACATCAATTGGCGTGTACCTTATTCTTTCTAAAAGTTTGATACGTATTATTATCGGTACCGCACTCTTGTCACATGCCGCTAATTTATTTTTACTTACAATGGGAGGATTAAAAACGGGCAACGTACCGATCTATGAAAAAGATGTATCGAACTACGTTGACCCTATCCCCCAAGCCTTGATTTTGACAGCTATCGTTATTTCCTTTGCTGTTACAGCCTTTTTCTTAGTATTGGCATTTAGAAGCTATAAAGAATTAGGCACAGATAACGTAGAACGTATGAAAGGAGTGCCACAGGAAGATGATGAATGAGAACTTGATAATTTTACTTGTGGCAGTCCCGGTGGTCACTACGATTTTTCTTATATTTAGCGGTCTACGTCCATTTATTAAACGCTATATTGCTTTAACTGGGACGTTGATTACTTTAGGCTTTGCCATTTGGAATTTAGTGAACGTATGGTATGCAGGGCATCCCATTATCCTTGAATTAGGTTCTTGGAAAGCCCCTTATAGTATTGTGTTTGTTTTAGATTTATTTAGCGCATTACTTGTCACGACGAGTACACTCATTACTGTTTTGATTATTTTGTTTTCATATCAATCTATAGGGTTACATCGTGAAACTTATTATTACTATTTTACTGTCATGTTTATGTTAGCTGGGATTAATGGCGCATTCATTACAGGAGATATTTTTAACTTATTCGTCTTTTTTGAAGTTTTCTTAATGGCTTCTTATGGCTTGATGGTAATTGGGGGAACAAAGATTCAACTGCAAGAAAGTGTGAAATACTTACTTGTTAATGTTGTCTCTTCAGCCTTTTTCGTCATCGGTGTCGGTATTTTATATTCTGTTGTCGGCACTTTGAATATGGCTGACATCAGTGTGAAACTTGCCGAAGTAGGTAAATCACATCCTGGGTTAATCAGTATCGTATTCATTTTGTTCATCTTTGTGTTTGCAACAAAAGCAGGTGCTTTCCCGATGTACGTGTGGCTTCCTGGCGCTTATTACGCACCGCCTTTTGCGATTATCGCTTTCTTCGGTGCACTATTAACAAAAGTAGGCGTTTACGCTATTGCACGAACGATGAGCTTGTTTTTCCAAGATACTTTGTCCATTTCGCACTATACGATTTTGACACTTGCCCTACTGACGATTATTTTCGGCTCAGTCGGCGCTGTGGCATATAGAGATACAAAACGCATCATTTTATACAATATTATGATTGCCGTGGGTGTTATTCTCGTGGGAGTTGCCATGATGAGCGAATCAGGAATGATTGGCGCTATTTATTACACATTACATGATATGCTTGTCAAAGCCGCTTTATTCTTTTTGATTGGAATTATGTTTAAAATTACGAAATCAACTGATCTACGTAAATTTGGAGGATTAATCCATCATTATCCCGTGTTAGGATGGACCTTTTTCATCGCCGCTTTGAGTTTAGCCGGAATTCCACCTTTAAGTGGTTTTTACGGAAAACTCTATATCGTCCAAGCCACATTTGAAAAAGGATTTTACGTGAGTGGTATCATCGTCCTTATTTCTAGTCTCGTTGTACTGTATTCTGTGATGAATATTTTTCTACGTGGTTTCTTTGGTAAAAGCTATGGCTATATTTACAATCCACGATTACATCACCGCGGACTATTAGCGGTAGCTATACTTTCAGTCATCATTACGGTTGTATTTGGACTTTCTGCCGGACAATTATATCCTCTTGTCTCAGAAGCAGCGAAATCTTTCTATCAACCAGAGACTTATATTCATAGCGTATTAGGAGGCGTTTAAATGGCAGTTCAAATATTAATTAATATTATTCTCGCTGTCTTTTGGCTCTTTTTATCTGGAAGTTACACGATGAATTCGTTTGTACTTGGATTTTTATTCGCCTTATTACTTGTATTTTTAATGCGTCAGATTTTACCAGGGCGTTTTTATCTCATTACGCTCTATAAAATTGTTAAACTTGCGCTAATCTTTATCGTTGAACTTGTTAAAGCAAACTTCGACGTATTTAAAGTAATTATGCAACCCCATTCTAAAAATGAATCTGCATTTTTCGTCTATGAAACGGATTTAGAACATAAATGGCAAGTCGCCTTATTATCTAACTTAATTACATTAACTCCAGGTACGGTTGTTCTTGGCGTGAATGATGATATGAAACGTTTGTATATTCATTGTTTAGATTTCTCAACTAAAGAAGAAGAGGTCGCTTCCATTAAAAATTCTCTAGAAAAAGCGGTCAAGGAGGTCGGTGAATCCTCATGAATTATGACATTTTTATCATTATTGCATTAATTATCGTTGTTTTGTCGATTTTAGCGATGTTAGTTCGCGTCATATTAGGGCCTTCTCTACCAGATCGTGTGGTTGCATTAGATGCCATTGGCATTCAACTTATGGCCATTGTTGGGCTATTCTCGATTATTTTAGGGACACACTATATGATTGTAGCAATACTTTTAATAGGAATTCTTGCCTTTTTAGGCACAGCGGTATTTGCTAAATTTATGGATAAAGGTGAGGTGATTGAACATGACCGGAACGATCGTGATTAGTATTGGAATCATTCTTGTCATTATCGGTGCTTTATTCAGCGCTTTAGCTGCGATTGGGATTTTAAAACTAGATGATGTATACTCACGTGCCCATGCTGCGGGTAAAGCAGCTACACTTGGCGCGATGCTCTTATTGACTGGCGTGTTCATCTATTTTATAGGTAAAGAAGGTTATGTGAATTTTCAACTTTTAATTGGAATTCTCTTTGTCTTTATCACAGGACCTCTTTCAAGTCACCTTATCTTAAAATCAGCCTATAACCTAAAAACACCGGCTTCAAAACGTTTGAAGCTAGATGAGGTTAAAGATGATTTAAACGGAACTAAACTATAATAACTCAAAAAAGCTAAGTTGCTTATATCGTGAATTAAATGTTCACTTGCAACTTAGCTTTTTTATTTTAATTTTTTTATTGCGAGGGTCCCTCTCATTACAGAAATTAAGTTGTCGTGATGATCTGTAATTCTAATATCCCATACATGCGTTGTTCGACCTTGATGAATGATTTTTGCTTCAGCAATCACTGAACCCTCTTTTGCTGATTTAATATGATTGGCATTCATTTCTAAACCAACAGGTATCTCTTCTGAGGTATCTAAAAGGTTAGCAGACCCTAGTGAACAAGCGGTCTCACCTAAAGCCATTGTGGCGCCCCCATGGAGATAGCCAAAAGGTTGCTTCACTTTATCACTTACCGGCATTTCCATTTTCAAGTAGCCTTCTTGTTGCTCAAGCACTTTCATTTCTAATAATTCAACTAAATTGGTCATCGTTGCGCCTCCTCAAATTTATTATAATACAAGTGCTGCAACAGTACCCATGATGACGAGCGGAATATTATAGAATAAAAAGTTAGGAATACATGTATCTCGAATATGATCATGTTGGCCGTCGACATTCAAACCTGCGGTAGGACCTAGTGTAGAATCACTCGCTGGAGATCCAGAATCTCCGAGAGCACTCGCTGTCCCTATTAATGCAATTAAAGCCATTGTACTCATTCCAAGTGACTCACCAAACGGAATAAATAACGCTGCAATAATTGGAATTGTGGCAAACGAAGAGCCAATGCCTAAAGTAACAATCAATCCTATTAAATACATGAGCACAATACTGACAAACATATTTCCTCCAGAGAGTGTTGTCAGTCCACTGACAAGTTTCTCAATGTCCCCTGTTTTATTCATCACACCCGCAAATCCATTCGCAGTCAAAATTACGACGCCAATATAGGCCATAATTTTAATCCCATCGACAAACTGCGCATCCAAATTTTTCCACTGATACACACCAGAAATAAAAAATACCAGCACCCCAGCTAATGCACCGAAAATCATAGAATCTGTCACAGTTTGAACGATAAATGTCGCGAGTATTGCAACAATGACGACAAGA
Source organism: Staphylococcus sp. 11511212 (assembly GCF_011394755.1). Taxonomy (NCBI): domain Bacteria; kingdom Bacillati; phylum Bacillota; class Bacilli; order Caryophanales; family Staphylococcaceae; genus Staphylococcus; species Staphylococcus sp. 11511212. Next base: position 906,709 of record NZ_JAANBQ010000003.1, read on the forward strand.
ATAACGTACGGTTTTAAAGTCACTTCTCCTGCTTTATCTGTCACTTCTACCGTTTTATAATCACGGGGTTTACGATAGAAGTATAGTGCTAAAATTAATCCGATAATATAGCCACTCGCTGGAATTAACATCGCTTTCCAAATCATTCCAAATGCAATGGGATGATGCGCCTTTTCAAACCCTTTTTGGATAATTTCATGGAAAATGTGTCCAAATCCAAAAGGTAATAATACATATGGAAAACATAGACCAAACCCAATAATTACCCCAATTAATCGTCGATCCATTTTCAACTCATTAAATAAACTGAGTAACGGTGGAATCACGATTGGAATAAATGCAATATGGACAGGAATCACATTTTGACTCATCACACTTAATGCTAATAAGCTGATGATGATAAAAACTTTAACTTTAATACGCGAAACCTTTGTATTTTCTTGACGTATCGCATCAATGATTCGATTCACTAAATAATCTGTAATACCGCTGTATGAAATAAGCGCAGCAAAACCACCCAATAGCGCATAGCTGAGTGCAACTTCTGCCCCATCAACGATATTTTCTGTAAACGTTGTAATGGTTTTATCTAAAGGTAATCCTGCAATAAGGCCCCCCACGAGCGCACTAATAAACAAACTAATGACAACGTTTAAGCGACATAAACATAAAATAATCATAAGTAATACTGCAATTAAAACTGCATTCATTCCCGTAATCTCCTTTAGTTCATTATCGTGTTAAAGCGTTATGCAAATCATAACAGTTTCACAAATTGATGTCAATGCAATAAAATAAAAAAGCGCTACAGTACAGAATGATGTATCTGTAGCACTTTCTTAGTCTTACTGTTGCCCGTATTCCTCTTCTAAAAAATGAATAATGGTTGAAATCATAAATCCGGTTGGCCCTTTTGGTCCTTTAAAAGTTGCTTTAGAGGTTGTTGCCGGTCCTGCAATATCAAAATGTAAGTGAGGAATTTGCCCGCTAAAGTGTGTAATAAATGCCGCCGCAAACAACGCTTTACCATCAGCATTTACGTGGTTAGTTAAATCTGCGACATCAGATTTTTTAATATTACGCCGTTCTGTTTCTGTAATAGGCAGTTCAAAAACGGGCTCATCTGCTCGAGTCGCTTGTTCTAATATTGCGTTGAGTGTCTTATGTGGTACGCCTTTGTTAAATACCGCGGCCTTGTCTTCCCCTAATGCAACAATTGCAGCTCCTGTTAATGTGGCAAAATCCATTATTAATTCTGGTTGATATTGCGCAGCATAGAATGAAGCATCTCCAAGCACTAATCGCCCTTCAGCATCGGTGTTTGGAACTTCAACAGATTCTCCACTCATCGCAATGAATACATCATCCGGTTTCATCGCATTACCTGCAATCATATTTTCAGCAGCAGCAATCACCGCCACCACGTTTACTTTTAATTGGAGTGATTGAATCGCCTCAACCATACCTACTACATTAGCCGCACCACACATATCATACTTCATTGTTGGCATTCCTGTTTTAGACTTAATGGAATAGCCCCCTGAGTCATACGTAATTCCTTTCCCTACCAAGGCAATACACTGATCAGGATTTTCAGGGTTCCCACGGTATTCCAGTGTAATTAAACGAGGTCCATGTACAGAACCTTTTCCGACTGCATGAATTAAGCCAAATCCTTCTTGTTGTATGTCATTTTCATCTTTAATTCCAACTTGTACTTCTGTTTTCTCAAAATACTCTTTTATTATTTCGGCAAAATACGTTGGAGTTAAAATATTCGGAGGCATATTTCCTAAATCCCGTGCAAAATTAATGGCTTTCCCTATGTGTTCACCTACCTGTACCGAAGCAATCTCTTGTTGTTCTCTTTCAGGTTGAAACGTAATTTGTAAATGATAAGGTGGCTTCTTATCTGACTTATACGAATCAAACGTGTACAGCGCTTGTTGGCGTTGTAATCCTAAAATTTGGAAGATTTTGTTTGACTCAACAGATTTTGCATAGAACGTTGGAGTGACAATAGAAATTTCCGATATCCCTTGTTTTTTTAAGTATTGAAAAACATTTCCCCATATTTCTAAATAGTTTGCTTCATTTAATGTTTTTAAATTGCCAAGACCAACTGTAATTACGCGTACTACTTCTTCATCCAACATCATCGCAGTGTCTCGGATTTCTCCTAATTTAGAACTGATAATTTGTCGTGTTTTTAATTCTGTGAGGCCTTTAATGAGTGATTCATTTTGTTTTGCCTCATTTAAATATTGGTTTAAATGTTCAGGAATTCCTATGACTTGAATCATTTTAGTCTCTTGTGTTGTCATATAAACACTCCTTTTTAGATATAAAGAAAGGCTAGATGGCGCCTCTTTCTAGGGCGCTATCTAGCCTAAATATTTGTGGACTTAAAATTTACCTTTTTTGTAAGCTAAACCTAAGCCACCAATTTTAAAGATAGCACGTGTATCAATAACACGTTTAAGAAATGCTGCTTTTTTACCAGTGACTTCGCGACCATAAACAAGTCCTACACCCTCATATTTACCTAATGATGCCACTGTACCACGGTCAACATAATTGAAGTTTTCTGTTGGTTCACCTTTTAAAATGTGTTGAATATTTTTCGCTACGTGTTCACCTTGTTGCATTGCAATTTGTGCTGTCGTTGGTAATGGACGCTCTTCACCTTCTGGAATAAATGCTGAACAGTCACCGATAACGAAAATATCATCATAACCTTCAATTGTTAAATCTTGTTTCGTTACGATACGACCACGTTTTACACCTTCGAAAGATTTTTCCATTAATTGACTACCGCGAACACCTGCAGCCCATACAACTGTGTTAGCTTCTAGTGTTTGTTCCTGATCGTTAACTTTTACAACAAATCCTTTTTCATTTGCTGCAACGATAGGTGTGCCTACTTTAAATTCAACGCCACGACCTTCTAAGTAACTTACCGCATGATTCACTAGGTTGTCAGAGAACATTGGTAACATTTTTGGAGCTGCTTCAACACAAGTAATTTTAACTTTGCTTTGATCCACCCCATATTTATTCGCAAGTTCAGGAATACGGTCTGTCAACTCACCTAAAAATTCAACACCCGTAAATCCTGCGCCACCTACTAAAATCGCTAAATCGTTGTCGTCTTTTGTTTTAGAAGCTGCATAGTTTGCAAATTTATCTTCAATATGACGTGCAATTTTACGAGCTGTATGCACGTTTTCAATTTGGAATGCATATTCTTTCATTCCGTTGATACCAAAAGTTTCTGATTCGAAACCTAAACCAACGACTAAAATATCAAAGTCGAAGATACCACGCGTTGTTTCCACTTTTTTAGCATTGCGATCAATTTTAGTGACTTCCGCACGTACAAATTCAACATTGTCTTTTAATACACTTTCAACTGGGTATAATAAGTCTTCGTAACTTATTGTCCCCGCTGATGCTTCATGTAACCAAGTTGCTTCGTAGTGATAGTCATTTTTATTAATTAATGTAATTTGTGCATCTTCTTCTGATAATTGCTTTTGAAGTTTAACTACAGTTTGTAAACCAGCGTAGCCTGCACCTAAAACAAGCACTTTTTTACGTTCTGCCATTTCAATTCACCTATTCCTTCATAAATATTGTAAATACTTTTAATACTGTATACCCTCATAACTTTTAATGTACACAAAATTGTAAAATACAGTCCATTAATAGTTTATATTTTTTTAACAACGAATTCAAGTTAATCATCTAAGTCAAATATGTACACGTAAAGAAGCCTACACTTTGCAGAAAGCGCTTTCATTAATTCCTGAATAAAAAGTGAAGCATCTCTCAATGTTTCACTTTTTATATTTTTAGCAATCTTCTGGAGTACCTGCGACTTTAGCCGTTCTAAATGAACTTCCACAGCCACATGAAGCAATTGCATTAGGGTTTTCGATTTGGAAGCCACCACCCATGAGAGATTGTTTATAATCAATAGTTGTTCCATTTAAAATTGGCACATCTTCTTTATCAACAAGCACCTTTAGCCCAAAATATTCTAGTATTTCGTCATTTTCTCCTGGTTCTTGTTCTGCAGTCATACCGTATGTGAGTCCTGTACAACCTCCACCATTGACTTTAACTTTTAAATATCCTTCAGGCATATCATTTTGTTTTAACATATCTTTAACTTCATAAGCCGCAGCTTCTGTAAGTATTACTGTTGGCATTTAAAATCCTCCCTTAAAAAATCCATGTTGTTTCTATATGAGCATAAATATTTTGAAGCAACTCATCGGCAGTATCGCCTTCTACTAAATCGCCATTCACAAGCGCATATAATCCTGACGAGCAAATTCCGCAATTTTGTAAGCAACCATAATCCAAAACATCGACATTTGGATCATTTTCTAATGTTTGATAAACCGCTTCCGAACCCCGTGCCATATTCGAGATACAAAATTCAACAATAGGATTCATATTTCACCCTCTCGCATATTTTTTAGTATTCTCATTATAACAAACTCTGACTTCACATTCTATGAGACGCGCTTATGACTCATATCACCTTTTATATTGATGACCCACAATTAAATGAATAAATTATGTCGAGATTTTGACGATTGTTTGTACGCACATACAAAAACGTTTATAATTAATATGGAATAATGATGTCTGAATCTCATTCTAATATAATCACCTTCTAGCATGTTTTGGGGTAAATACATGTTAGATGTCGCATGATATCAAATCAACATTAAAGGGGAATTTTACAATGAAGAATTTAGTATTATTAGGCGGCGGCTATGGTAATATGCGTATTTTATCACGGATTTTACCAGATGCATTACCTGAAGAGTATCAAATTACGCTTATAGATCGTATGCCCTATCATGGGTTAAAAACAGAATTTTATGCACTGGCTGCAGGTTCTAAATCAGACAAAGAGGTACGTGTTGGATTTCCAAAATCTGAACGTATGAACATCGTCTATGGAGAAATTACAGATATAGATTTAGAGCAACAGATTGTTTCTGTAGGGCAAACACGTGTAGATTATGATGAACTCATCATCGGGTTAGGTTGTGAAGACAAGTACCATAATGTCCCTGGCGCAAAAGAACATACATATAGTATCCAAACGTTACCTAATGCGCGTAAAACTTATCATGATATTTGCGATTTACCTTCAAAATCACAAGTCGGCATCGTGGGGGCAGGATTGAGTGGTATTGAACTTGCGAGTGCATTGCGTGAAAGTCGAAGTGATATTGAAATCTTTTTATATGATAGAGGCGACCGTATTTTAAATCAATTTCCTGAAAAGCTCAGTAACTACGTTAAAAAGTGGTTTGAACAACATGATGTTACAGTTGTCCCAAATTCTGATATCGTAAAAGTAGAACCTGGAATTTTATACAATAAAGAAACGAAAAATGAACATGACTTAATTGTTTGGACAGCGGGCATTCAACCTGTTGAGCTTGTTCGTAACTTACCCATAGATTTAAGTCGTAGTAACCGTGTGGTGTTAAATCAGTATCACCAAATCCCAACGTATCCTAATGTGTATGTCGTTGGAGATTGCGCGGATTTACCTCATGCACCGAGTGCTCAGCTTGCTGAAGAACAAGCAGATCAAATAGCGACGGTATTGAAAACACAATGGCAAGGCCAGCCTCTCCCTGAACATATGCCAGAAATTAAAATCCAAGGTTTCTTAGGTTCATTAGGTGAGAAAAAGGGATTTGCTTACTTGATGGATAAAACAGTGACTGGACGCCTTGCTTCCATTTTAAAATCAGGTGTGCTTTGGCTTTATAAATATCATAATGGATAAGCAAAACAACAAGGTAAATGATCGTTTACAACTTCAGTCGTTAACGATTGCCTTTAACTAGGACAAAGAGCCTAAAATTTAAAAGAGGTTGGGACATAATTAATTTCATGTATTTGATTGTTCCAAAAAACCTCGCTTTTCTAGGCGCCTCAGAAGTCTCGGCTTAGGAATCAATCAAATTTGCTATAATTATTCACCGCTCTAAAGTTATAAAATTTGCATTATCAACTCAATTTTTATGAACTAATTTGTATCAAAATAGCCATCAAAATTTATAGTCAGGTAAATTTTGATGGCTTTCTAATTATTGGTAACCTTTATGTCCCAATCCCCTTTTTTGATTATTGAGCGATATACTCATCAATAAATCGTGTAATTGGTTTGAGTTGAACATATCCGTCTGTTACATATTCATCGTTCATTGTGACTAACGGATAGAATAATTCATCTTCATTGATTTGTTCAATGTACTGTTGATCATGATCTGATAAATTTTCTGTATCTTTTTCAATATCTATATACGTATATTCAAATTGAATATCTGGATATTTTCGTTCTAAAATTGATTGTAACCACTCATAGGTGTTACGTGAACTCGGTGCATTCACACAACTGGCACAAATGACATCCGCACCGTAGACAACAACACTCACCTTATTCATTCAAAATCCCTCCCATTTTCAAATATAGATTTTTACTACTGATTCTATTATAATAAAAAAATAAGAGTAATTAGAACCATTTAACTTGAAAGGAGGCATTTTACATGCCAACTGAAAATGCAACCATGTATGACCAAGTTGCTGAAGTCATCGAAAAACTACGTCCTTTCTTATTACGCGATGGCGGTGACTGCGAACTCGTTGATGTTGAAGATGGTATCGTCAAACTTCAATTGTTAGGAGCTTGTGGTACATGTCCTAGTAGTACTATCACATTAAAAGCTGGGATTGAACGTGCTTTAGTGGAAGAAGTTCCTGGCGTTATCGAAGTCGAACAAGTCTTTTAATATATTTCATACGTTAGAGAAGAAACGGCGCATTGTGCCATTTCTTCTCTATTTTTTGTTTTGTTAACATAAAAGTGATTTTTTCAAAATAGAATTCAAAAACCAGTAACCCGCTTCGATGGCGATGTTACTGGTTTTTATTTTTAAGATTTAATATGTTTTTCAATTTGTTCCGTAAGTTCAACAAGTCCACGCCATCCAATATGAACGGCATCACTCATCACATAAGGTTTGTAGTCTTGGTTTGTCATATCATAAACATTGCCACCGCGCTCATTAATTGTTTTAACAATTTTTTGATTTACTTTTTGACGACGTTCATGATTCACTTTAATTGAGTCGTACCACTTACCATTTACAGGTAACACTACATATTGAACATCTGCATTTCCAGCTTTCATTAAATCAACTAATAATGCCAAGTCTTTGAATTCTGGAGAATTTGTACGGAATTCATATTGACGGTTAATAGGTCGTTTATTTTCTTTAATTAATTTCCAGTATGCGTCTTTTATACGGTAAGGATTCGTTGAACTATGGGCTTTACCATATTGTTCTGCTTCTTTATCCAATTGTTGATAAGATTTATGCGTTGGTTTTGACTTATCAACAAGTTTCGTTAATTTATCAGTTTCTGAAGGTATTTGAAGATAACTTTTAATGACTTCCATTTTCTCTAAATGATTCGCATAAAACGGATTGAGATAATGTCCTTTAACCTCACCAGTTTTTGATACTGCTTTTAAGAATGCGTCATTTTTGTTCGTTTTAAAATGGAGCAGACGTTGGGCTAAACGTTGCTTAAGATGATTCGGTATGTTTGGATTATCGAAATATCGATTAATTTGAACTTTAGATACACGCCCTAAATAGTTATTTTCTAAAATACCATTTCGCGTGAACCACTGTGGGGAAACAATAATGGTCATCTTCTTACCTTTAAGCTGATCATATTGCGCCCCTAATGCGATGGCTTGTAATAAATCCGTTTGACCACCCGTTCCAACATAAAAGAGATCAGGTTGCTTTCCTTTTAATAGAATTAAAGGTTGGTAAGGATCGTCTTTACGAAGTTCACTCGAACCATAAACAGGATAAAAGTTTTTATCCTTTAGCATTGCATTTTGAATGGCTGAGCCTTTAATGACAGTATCGCTATTCGCCACTTGTTGTTTTAATAATTTATCATGCGACCAATTCGGCTGTAGCCATGAAGCAGGTATCAATACAAAGGCACCAAACAAAAGTGCACTAACTAAAAAAGCAATAAGTGCAGGATATTTTAGTTTCATTGTAATTCAGATAATACTTCAACGATTTTATTTGGTGTTGCCCATGCTTCACGATCAAAATCCATAATTGACACTTCGATATCCAATTCGTTCTGAATCGCTAAAATCAGTTGAACGGTTTGCATAGAGTCTAAAATACCTTCATCAAATAAACGCACATCGGGTTGTTCTTTTACAACGCTATCTTCTGTTACTTCTTCTAAAATATTCAATACTTGTTCTCTAAATTCCATATCAATCACTCCTAAATTAAATCAGTTTTCCTGAGAATATTAATAGTCCAAATGCTATAAAGTGGAACGTAATAAGAATACCCATAACATTAAAAAATGGATGTTTCAGTTGACCAAAACGTTTTTTACGCCATTTTTCATAATAGGCATATCCGATAAATAATGCTGCATGGTATAAACCATAAATAATATAGAACCATTCAAGACCGTGCCAAATCCCCATAATTCCGAAATTGACTAAAAATGCTAAATTAGAGATATGAAATGTTGATTTCATATATTTCTTTTTCGTCATAAAGAAGACGATACGCATGTAGACGCAATCTCTGAACCAGAAAGATAATGACATGTGCCAACGGTTCCAGAAATCTTTAATGTTTTTAGCAAGGAACGGTTTATTAAAGTTCATTGGTGTTTGAATACCATAGATGTAACTGAATGCCACCGCAAATAAACTGTAACCTGCAAAATCAAAGAATAAATAGAAAGTATAACCATACATATAAATCCAATAATCAGTAAAGGACGTTAAATGGTTACCCATTGGTGTTGTCACATATTTTTGAATTAAAAATGCAACAATGTATTTGTATAAGAACCCAAGCATCACATAGTGTACAGCTTTTTCTAGGAGTAATCGGTATTGCGCTGGGTCTGGAATTTTCTTTTCATCTTTTATAAATCGTCTAAATCGATCGATAGGTCCAGATGAAATTGTCGGGAAAAATGTCATAAAAGCTAATAATTTTTTGAGTGGTATTTCTTTAATAGAATGATCTCGAATCTCCATAATTAATTGGATACTCTTAAACGCAATGTATGAAATACCTAAAAACCCAAACAATCCTAAAAGTTTCGAACTATACATATGTACTTGTCCAGTACCTAGCCAAGAACTTTGTAACACTTTAACCGCAATTAAAGGAAGCAAAGATAAGAATAGGACCGTGATGTACAATGCCGTTGAATTTTTTTCTTTATTTTTATTTAGCTTTTCATATCCTTTTATCACCACGACTTGCCAAATGATATAAAGGAAAAATGTTATTGTATGATAACTTAAATATTGATTGCCAAAAAAGTTGTGCTTGTGATCAGCAAAGATAATCACTAGCATCACAAGAGTACTTAGGGCATTATAAATTTTTGAGCGTTTACCAAATAGCCCTAATATAATAATTGGCAATAATATAATTAAAGCAATTAAGAAAAAATGAAAAGAAGCATATGGTGTCATGATTGATATACCTCGTTAATCATTTTTCTGTCTATTTTACCATTATTATTTAATGGCATTTGATCCACACATACCCATTGTTGTGGAATCATGTAATCTGGTAATTCTTTTTTAATGCGTTCTTTAATTGCTTTTATAGCCTTTTTTTCATCTAAATCTTGTGAAGATAAACGAATGACGCCTTTCAACAATTTAACCTTATTATTTTTGCGAACAGGCACGACCATCGCACTGTTAATTTCGTCAAGTCGATTTAATTTTGCTTCGATTTCTTCAAGTTCCATACGGTAGCCGTTATATTTAATTTGGTTGTCAATACGTCCTTGGATGAACCATTGATCATTTTCAAATTTTGCACTATCCCCAGTTAAATAACCTCTCGTGCCATCTGTTTCAATAAACACACGGGCACTACGTTCTGGATCTTTCACATAACCTGCACTCACACAAGAACCCTCGATGACAAGCTCATTTTCCTCAGTAAGACGTAACTGAACACCTGGTCTCGGTGCGCCAATAGGGACAATGTCAAACTGATTCAACAATGCTTCAGTTACTAAAATACTTGTAATGGCCACTGTTGCTTCTGTTGGACCATACGTATTATAGATATCTGCTTGTGGAAATTGTTGCACCAAACGTTGTGCGGATTTGTGGCCAAACACTTCTCCACAGAATAAAAATGTCGATAAGTTCGGCATTTGCCCTTCGTTAAATGAAGGTAAGAGTAAGCACATTTCCATAAATGAAGGGGTAGATACCCACACATCTATGCGTTGTGAAATAAATAGCTCATGTAATGCTTTCGGGTTCATAATCATGTCTTTAGAAATAAACTGTATTGTCCCGCCTGAAACCAACGCAGGATAAACTGACATAACAGACAAATCAAACGAAAGTGGGGCTTGGTTCAACCAGACTTGGCCTTCTTTATTATGATTTAAATCATCTACCCAGTTCGCAAAATCCACAAGACTGTCGTAATAGATTTGTACACCTTTAGGTTCACCAGTAGAACCTGATGTAAAAATCGTATAGGCAATCGTATCAGGTGGAATATTGGAAATGTGATCATCTTCACCTATTAAGTCAAGTTCATGCACATCTACAACGTCGACACCTTCAATGGTGATTGTATCTGTCATCGTGTTCAAAAATAAACTCGGTTCAATTTTCTTAACTATAGATTCAATACGATTAGCTGGAATCGAATAATCTATGGGTACATAGCCACATCCTGCTTTCAATGCTGCAATCATTCCAACTATCATATAAGGAGACATATGTCCATACACAACAATAGGCTGTGTCTCGTTCTTCAAACGAAGTGCAAGTTGATTTGAATAAGTTTCTAATTCTGAATACGTGAGTGTATTCTCTTGATGTTGTACAGCATTTTTATTTGGAGTGGCTTTACTAAAATGGCGAATTGCTTCTAAAATATCTCTCATCGTCATCACTCCTAAATATTAAAATTCATTATAGACAAATGTACTTTGTGCACCGCTATCCCCGTACAACAAATACAAAGCCATCATTATTGCAAAATACAAAACCATTAATAAAAATGACTTTAGATACACATGATCTGCCAATTTCATAGTACGTCACTTCTCTTTTCTAAAAATTGTCGTGCATAGAATTGTTAAACTCAGAAGTGAGCCAATATGTCCTTCGTTCCTCCTGGCTTTCCTTGATGTTTAACCCCAATTAAAACATACTTCACATTTCTCATTCATTTACACAAGTAATATTATAATACTATTCAGTCATTATATCTCTCTTTTTTAATAATTTAAGTAAAATTTAAACTTAATACGACTAAGGTCGTAGACAGTCTTATAGCCTAGTCTATCCCTCATGTTTATCCTCTATCTCATATGTAAATAGCAGGTGAAAGAAAGGTAAACACCGAATCAATTCAGTTTTTAGCACTCAAAAAGGGGCTGGGACATAATTCCTAGCCAAAAAAGAGAATCGATTAGGTAAAATCATTTTTACTTAATCGATTCTCTTTATATATTATTTCAAAAAAATAAAATCCTCGCATATAATAATGAATAACCACAAACAAAATGATACGGAGGAACTTTATATGTATAAAAATTATAACATGTCTCAACTAACACTACCAATTGAAACGGAAATTACATTTCCAGAAAATGATGTTTCTACTATTATTAATCATCTTGTTGAGTCCATCCCTGACGCAGAATTCAATGACTATTACAATCATAGGGGTCCCTCTTCTTATCATCCCAAGATGATGTTAAAAATACTTCTTTATAGCTATTCTCAATCTGTTTTTTCAGGACGCAAAATAGCATTCCTTCTTAAAGATAGTTGTCGTCTCATGTGGCTTGCCCAAGGGCAAACACCTTCCTACAGAACTATAAATAGGTTCAGAGTGAATCCACACATGATGGGAATTTTACAAACCTTATTTGTTGGTTTTAGAGCTCAGTTAATCGAAGATAAATTAATAGGTTCTGTTGCAAAGTTGAATTTATAGTATAATTTTACAAAAGGAGTCTTCTGTATGAACTATTTCAGATATAAACAATTTAACAAGGATATTATCACTGTAGCCGTTGGCTACTATCTAAGATATGCATTGAGTTATCGAGATATATCTGAAATACTAAGAGAACGTGGTGTAAACGTTCATCATTCAACGGTCTACCGTTGGGTTCAAGATATACTCTAATTTGACGGAAAGTATAATAAGACTATTAGAACTACATTTATTAAATCAAGAAAAAGTTTAACCATGAAAGATAATACATATTTATCTTCCAGTAAGTTTCAGTAGTTAGAAATAATTTAATATATTTAAAAACCAAACCCACTCAAATTAAGATTTATCTTGTTATGAGAGGATTTGGTTTTTGGGTAATTGTCAACTGAATGAAGTTGTTAACTAAATACTAAATCATAGTAACAAATGCTTCATAGGGTTTTATATTATCTGTATTAATTTCAGTATCATAGTTATGCAATTTTAAATCGCCCTTGTTTAATTCAAGGTCAGTTTTTAGACTTACAGTTTGATTTGTTAGATTACCGACAATGACTGCAGTTTTATTATTTAATGTGCGAGTATATGCAAAGATACTGGAATTTTCTGAATCAATTAAATTGAATTCTCCATACGTAAAGGTGTCATCTGACTTTTTAAGTTGAATTAAATCTTTGTAAAATTGCAATATAGAATGATCATCCGCTTCTTGTTGTTTGACATTAATTGACACGTAGTTAGGGTTGACTGGGAACCAAGGTTCAACATTAGAGAAGCCAGCGTAAGCTTCATCATTCCATTGCATTGGAGTTCGAGAATTATCTCTGTTTTCCATGCGGTATTTCTCTAATAATGCATCAGTGTTTCCGCCTTCCTCTTTAACCATATGGTATTCATTTTTAACAGATACATCGTTAAATTGCTCTATATTTGTAAACGGAAAGTTCGTCATTCCAATTTCTTGTCCTTGATAAATAAATGGTGTGCCTTGTTGTAGGAAGTAAACAACCGCATGACTTGTAGCTGATTCATACCAATACTTATCATCACTTCCCCATGTAGATACACGACGTGGCTGATCATGGTTTTCGATGAATAGTGCATTCCATCCAGTATTTTCAAGTTTTTTTTGCCAACGATTCAATACTTTTTTATAAGCTTTAACATCGAAATGAGATTGTCCTGTATTCCATAAGCCTAAATGTTCAAATTGAAAAATCATATTAAATTTACCATTTTTTCTTCCAACCCATTCGTCAGCATTATCGGGATTTACTCCATTTGCTTCACCTACAGTCATAATATCGTACTTACTTAATGATTCATCTTTGATTTGTTGTAACCAATCTTGAAGTCCAGGGCGGTTCATATCAGCATCAAAAGCCGGTGCATATTTTTTACCTGGAGGAACGGGTAAATCTCCCATTTCCCAAGATTTTTTAAGATGCGTAATTGCATCTACACGAAAACCATCAATACCTTTATCGAACCACCAATTCATCATGTTTATAACTGCATTTCGTACTTCAGGATTTTCCCAATTTAAATCGGGTTGCTTAACACTGAATAAGTGAAAATAATATTGTCCTGTATTTTCGTCATATTCCCAAGTTGAACCATTAAAAATACTTTCCCAGTTATTAGGTTCAGAACCATCATCCTTCGAATCAGCCCAGTAGTACCAATCACGTTTAGGACTGTTTTTACTTGAACGAGACTCAATAAACCAAGGATGTTCGTCTGAAGTATGATTGACTACAAGGTCTAAAATTAGTTTCATTCCTTTCTGATGAACTTTATCTAAGAGTTCATCAAAATCTTCCATAGTTCCAAATTCTTTCATAATGGCGTGATAATCGCTGATATCATAACCGTTGTCATCGTTAGGAGAAGCATACATTGGACTTAACCAAATAACGTCAATTCCTAAATCCTTTAAATAATCTAATTTTTGAATTAATCCACGTAAATCACCTATTCCATCATTGTTAGAATCATTAAAGCTACGAGGATAAACTTGGTATGCGACAGCTTCTTTCCACCATTGTCTATCTTTAATTTCTGTCATAATTTTCGCTCCTTAACGTTTTATGTTATTTACAATGACTAAAATATCAGTATGCTTTATGTTTATTTTTAGCCATTTAAAGATAGAAATAACATATTAAAATGTAATCGATTACATTTTAATATATCAAGTTTTTTGGTTTTTGTAAACGATTACATTAAAGTCAGTTATGTTATATAATAAGTTTAGCTAATTTAGCTCAAATTATATTTAGAAAAATATCTCATTTATTTAGTAGTAGCTAAGAGTGAATGTTAGTATAACAACTTTTTTCAAATCAAAGTTGTATATATTGAACAAGGGGGATTCAAGAGTGACAAGTATAAAAGATGTGGCTAAACTTGCAGAAGTGTCAACAGCAACAGTTTCAAGAGTATTAACAAATACCGGGAATGTATCTATAAAGAACAGGAAAAAAGTTTTAGATGCTGTAGAAAAATTAAAGTATTATCCTAATAGTATTGGAAGACAGTTAAGAAAAATGGAAACTAAGACTATTTTAGTTGTAGTACCTGATATTACTAATCCTTTTTTTGCAAATATGCTGAGAGGCATTGAAAGTATAGCTGAAGAGAAGGGATATCAAATTCTTTTGGCTGATACTCAAAAGAAGAAAGTAGATAATTATTTTAAATACCTTTATGAAAGGCAAGTAGACGGTATGATCCTATTAACGTCAAAGTTAAGTTTAAGAATAATGAAAGATATTTATGATAAATACCCAATAGTGTTAGCATGTGAAACAAGTACAATTCTAGATATTCCTACAATATCAATTAATAACATTAAAGCGGCAGAAACAGTTACAGATTTTCTTATTAATTTAGGACATAAAAAAATAATACATGTTACAGGATCATTAGATAGTTTTTTGGGGAAAAAGCGTTTATTAGGATTTGAAAATAAGATGAGACAGTATAATTATCCAGTCACTAAGAAATCAATTATTGAAGGGGATTTTTCTTTAGAATCAGGATATAAAATTGCAAGACATATTTTAAGTATGAAAGATAGACCAACAGCTATTTTTGCAGCTAATGATGAAATGGCTATTGGAATAATTAAGGTGTTGAGAGAACATAGGGTAAATATACCGACAGATATTTCTGTTGTAGGGTTTGATAACATTAAATTAGCTGAGATTATTGAACCTGGACTTACAACATACTCGCAACCTAATTATGAAATCGGAGAAAAAGCAATGGAGTTGTTAATAGACATTATAGATAAAAAAGCAATTGAAAGAAAAAATATAATTTTAAATGGTAAGTTAATAGAAAGAAAATCAGCTATATCCCAAAAAATGTAATCGTTTACAAAAGCGATTTCATATGATAATATATGTAAGTAATCGATTACATAATCAACGAAGACCGATGTGTGTAGAAAATATTATGTGAAATAACAGTCTTTAAAGTAATCGTATACTTTAAAGACTGTTATTTTTTAGGGAGGCTTTAAAATGAAAGATGCAGATGGTTTAGGTTATCAATACAATAGTGAGGAAGAAAAGCCATTGTCAGAAAAATTGAGTTTGCCAATATTAAAAAAGAGCATTATTTTTGCAATGACTTTTGGTTTCTTTGGAGTAAACATGGCATTTTCTTTACAGTCAGCTATGATGGCTAGAATTTTCCAAACCCTAGGAGCGAACCCTAATAACCTTGGGTGGTTTTTTATTTTACCTCCGTTAGCTGGTTTGATTATTCAACCATTGATTGGTTATTATTCGGATCGTACATGGACAAGATTTGGTAGACGAATGCCATATTTATTAATAGCCGGTCCTATAGGAGCTATCACACTTGTATTTTTACCGAACTCAGGATCACTTGGTTTTGGCTATGCATCATTGGCTGCTCTTTTATTTGGAGCAATCATGACACTTTTTATGGACTTAACTGCAAATGCTTGTATGCAACCATACAAAATGGTTATTGGTGATATGGTTCCTGAAAAACAAAGAGATATGGCTTGGTCTTGGCAACAAATTTTTTCGAATATGGGAGGGATTATAGCAACTTTACTCCCATTCTTATTAACACTTTGGGGTGTATCGAATGTAGCGCCTAAAGGTGAAGTACCTATGACAGTCAAAATTGCATATTATATCGCAGCAGTTGTTCTATTGATTTCAACTATTTGGACAGTACGTTCTGTAAATGAATATAACCCTAAATTACATGCACATTATCATGGAATAGAGGAAAAAAGAAATCGTAAAAATTCATTGAATTTATGGCAATTGCTTTTAAAAGCACCTAAACAATTTTGGCAAGTGTCTTTAGTTCAATTCTTTACTTGGTTTGCCATTATGTATTTATGGACATATACACCGGGTGCTATTGCTAACAATGTTTGGGGTACTACAGATCCTTCATCAGCAGGATACCAAGAAGCAGGTAACTGGTATGGTGTATTAATCGGCGTACAATTTGTAGCATCTATTTTATTTGGCATAGTAGCTGCATATGCAAAACCTCATCAAAGAAAATTAGTATTAAGATTTGGTTTGCTTATGGGTGCTATTGGATTTATATCAATTTTCTTTATACATTCACAATGGTTATTAATTTTATCGTTCTGTTTAATTGGAATTAATAACCTTACTATGAATACACAAACATTTACATTATTAACTGAAAATACAGATGGAAAAAATGCTGGTGCTTATTTAGGATTATTTAACTGTTCAATTTGTCTCCCTCAGATTATCGCTTCTTTAGCTAGCTTTGCGTTATTCCCGTTGTTTGGTGAATCAATGCCAAACATGCTGTTATTTGCTGGAGTAATGTTATTGGTGGCTGCAGGATGTGTAAGTTTTATTGACTCCAAGTATGAAAAAACAATAGTGAAATCATAGAAATGCAGATTGTCGACAAATCTTATATAGACTTGTCGACTTTTTTATTAACTAATAGATATTACTCACTTAAATATAATGAGCACTAATACAAAACACTATTTATCACCTATTTTAGATGTGTTTTTAAAAGAAATTATCGCTTATTTTATTAGCAATAATCCAACTTTAGGTTTGGTGCTATCATCTTTAGACAAAGCTATTAGAAATATCCCGAAATTAAATTATCGAACTACAGTTCACTCTGATCAAGGTTGGCACTATCAGCTCAGGCCTTGGGTGGAAATACTTAAAAACCATATATTTTTCAAAGTATGTCAAGGAAAGGTAATTGTTATGATAATTATGGTTCTGTTGCAAAGTTGAATTTATAGTATAATTTTAACAAAAGGAGTCTTCTGTATGAACTATTTCAGATATAAACAATTTAACAAGGATATTATCACTGTAGCCGTTGGCTACTATCTAAGATATGCATTGAGTTATCGAGATATATCTGAAATACTAAGAGAACGTGGTGTAAACGTTCATCATTCAACGGTCTACCGTTGGGTTCAAGAATATGCTCCGATTTTGTATCAAATTTGGAAGAAAAAACATAAAAAAGCCTATTACAAATGGCGTATTGATGAGACGTATATCAAAATAAAAGGAAAATGGAGCTATTTATATCGTGCTATTGATGCAGAGGGTCATACATTAGATATTTGGTTGCGTAAGCAATGAGATAATCATGCAGCATATGTATTTATCAAACGTCTCATTAAACAATTTGGTAAACCTCAAAAGGTGATTACAGATCAGGCACCTTCAACGAAGGTCGCAATGGCTAAAGTCATTAAAACGTTTAAACTGAATCCTGACTGTCATTGCACATCCAAGTATCTGAATAACCTCATTGAGCAATATCACCGTCATATTAAAGTAAGAAAGACAAGATATCAAAGTATCAATACGGCAAAAAATACTTTAAAGGGTATTGAATGCATTTACGGTCTATATAAAAAGAACCGCAGGTCTCTTCAGATCTACAGTTTTTCGCCATGCCATGAAATCAGTCATATGTTAGCCAGTTAAACGAACGCTGACATGATAAAATGGTGATTAGCTATACTTTTTCTAACTTTGCAACAGAACCCCAATAAATATACTTTTCAATGGCTCGCAAATACCGAAAGATTCAGCCAATCGGTTGTTGAAAAGTCTAATACTCTTTACGAAACTTTAGTAGCTGAGGAAATAATTCCAGAAATAAAAAAAGAATCCTCAGAAGAGTTGTCTAAAGAAGAGATGAATCAAATTGAAACCTATCTAGAGAACAAAGAAAAAAATTTGACTTCTCAAATCGAAAACACGGCCAATACTCAAGAACGTAAAACATTGAGAAAACAGCGAAGCCAAATTAAAAAAAGCAAAAAAGCAATTAATGATTTTAGAGAACGCAAAATTAAATATGAGAATCACAAGGAAATTTATGGTGACAGAAAGAGCTATTCAACAACAGATTTTGATGCGACATTTATGAGAATGAAAGATGACCACATGAAAAATGAACAATTAAAACCAGAATATAACTTACAAATAGCAACGAATAATCAATTTGTACTCGCCTACGGCGTGTATAATAAACCGGGAGATACAAGAACACTGGAGCCGTTTTTGAATGAAATGAAAGAATTATATGGTGACATTCCGGAGTATATTGTAGCTGATACAGGTTATAGTAGTGAAAGTAATTATAAAATGATATTGGATGATTTTGAAAAGACGCCACTAATCACTTATGGAATGTACATTAAAGAAGGGAAAAAGAAATTTAAAAATAATCCGTTTATCTCTGCAAATTGGCGATACAATGAATTAGACGACTATTACTTGTGCCCGAATAATAAAGAGTTACATTTCTTCAAGTATAGGATTAGACATGATTATTACGGTTATCGTCGAGATTTCAAAGAATACAGATGTGAAGATTGTTTCGATTGCCCATTGCGAAGCAAATGTATGAAACAAACTAAAAATCCGAATACAAATAAAAAATTACTGAAAAACTTCACATGGGAATATCTAAAAAACTATACTAAACAATTGCTTTCAGATCCTAAAATGAATGGCATCTACAAAAAACGTAAAATAAATGTCGAATCAGCTTTTGGAAATCTGAAGGCTAATTTGGGTTTCAAAAGATTATCCGTACGCACCCAATCTAAAGTCGAATGTGAAATTGGAATTGCCCTTATGGCTCTAAACATAAGAAAATTAGCACGGTAAGTGCTAATTTTAAGTAGAATTCAAATGAAAAACACCACAAAAATCATTTCAAAAGATTTTTGTGGTGTTTTTCTTAGGAACTGAAACCCTATGTCCCAGCCCCTAATCAATACTATATTATATAAAATACATATAAAACAACTATTAATGATAAAATTCTATATCGTGCTAATGCCCTTTGACTTGATTGCGTGCTGTTTTGCTATGAAAGACATCTTCAATATTTAAGACACACGTTTGAATCATTTGATCTCGCGTTAAAATAGAAGCACTACCGATATGAGGTGTGACAATCACATTTGGATATTTTAATAATGGGTGGTCTGTACGTATAGGTTCATCGCGTACGACATCTAAACCAGCACCTGCAATCTCTTTATTTTCAATGGCTTCTATAAGGTCTTCTTCTACCACTAAGTCCCCACGTCCGATATTAATAAAAATTGCATCATTTCTCATATTTTTGAATACGTCACGATTAAAGGTGTTTTGTGTCTCAGGCGTTGAAGGGGCGGTGGAAATGATAAAATCACTCTCTTTAATCAATGTTTCAAATGAGGTATAAAATGCACCCAATTCGCTTTCTGCTTTAAGGTTTTTTGATCGATTATGATATAAAATATCCGCATTAAATCCTTTCAGTCTGCGTGCAAAGGCCCTACCTATTTCACCCATTCCAAATATTCCTACTTTTGAACGGTAGATATCTTTACCTGCTAATAAGTATGGTCCCCAACTCTCCCATTTGCCATCTTGCACATATTTTTCCGCTTCTACAATTCGGCGCGATGTCGCAAGCATTAAAGCAAAACCTAACTCTGCCGTTGTTTCTGTGAGGACGTGAGGTGTGTTTGTCACAACAACACCATGACGTTCCGCTGCTGCCAAATCGATATTATCGTAACCTACCGCCATGTTGGCTACAACTTTTAAATGAGGTGCTGCTTGGAAAAGTTTTTCATCAATCTGTTCACTTAATGTGACAAGTAACGCTGTTTTATCTTTGGCTGACTGTATAAATTGGTCTCTTGGCATAGGTGTGAGGTGATGGTCCCACATCTCAACTTCTGATTGTCGTTCTAAGCGCGTCTTAAATTTCTCTGGAATTTGTCGCGTCACAAGTATTTTATTCATGTGTATCACTCGCCTTTTCAAGTTTCTGTTTTAATACTGCTAAATCTCGAACACTATAAGTTGGAGGTGTCGGTTTCGATAAGGCCTCTGATTCAGACGTCACGCCTGTTTGAACATGTATCGTGTCAATGCCGATATTAATTCCGGACAATATATCCGTATCATATAAATCGCCAATCATCGCAACATCTTTCGGGGAGACTTGTAATAAATCAAGCGCTTTATGCATAATTGGCGTCTCGGGTTTTCCGATAAATTTAGGTTCTGTTTTTGAAGAAACCGTCACCACGCTTGTTAATGAACCATTTCCAGGCAAAAAACCTTGCTCTTTAGGAATAGAGGGATCTTTGTTCGTTGAAATAAACGTGGCACCATTTTGAACGGCCAACGTTGCGGTCGTAAGCTTATCATAAGTAATATTTTCATCTAACCCCATCACAACATAATCCACATCTATATCTGATTTAAGTACTAGACCTGCTTCTTTCAAAGCACTTTCTAATCCAGAACCTCCTACCATATATACTGAAGCTTGTGGGTGTTCAGAAGCGATGTAATCCGCTGTAGCCATCGCTGACGTCACGACCTCTTGCGGTTTTGCTTCTATATTCATTTGCGTGAGCTTTTGAACCACATCTTCAGGTGATTTAGTAGAGTTATTCGTCACGTATAAATGAGGAATTTCTTGAACATTCAAATAGTCTATAAATTCACGTGCCCCTGGAATCACATCATTGCCCTTATATAACGTTCCGTCTAAATCAATGAGAAAAGCTTTGTATGTTTTCATTCTGCGTTCTCTCCTTTACCAAAAGCAGTGACAGGTACATTTTCATTTTCTAAAAAATAAACCACTTCCTCTATAAATTGACGATAGTAAGGCAAGGCCTCGTCGAAAAGTGGCTGTACCTCAGCCATATTTAATTCATCATATAAATGTACAAATTGTTTACGTACTTCAATCGTTTTATGTAAATGGAGCTTTGTTTCTTTAGAGATGGCACCTTCTAATTCTAAAATGTCAATCACATCTTTATAGTTACCTGGATCTCTTAAAATAAATGCATCAATAATCATATTGCCTATATCCACAGAAGATTCAATCAACATTTGAGCCACGCGTTCAAATGCATAATGATTGTTTTTAACAGATTCATAGTCTTCTGTGAGTTGTTTTAAATAAGTCAGTTTACGAGATAATTTTTCCTTATTTACAAAATACATTTTCGTCACCTCTATTATCTTAATCATATCACAATTTTGCAGTTCCAATCATTTATCGTTATACTTGCCTTAACATTTTCATTGAAGGAGTTCGAAATATGATAGATATGTATTTATATGATGACGTTGAGCCTTCCCAAGTTCGATTCGTTGGGTTTGTAGGAGAACATAGTCGATACGATTTGGTTTTAATCCAAACAGATCGCCATTACGGAAAAACGCTTGTGCTCAACACACAAACTAATAAATTTGGAATTATAGGAACCGATGATTTAGAAGAAGAAGGCTATATTGCTTATATTTTAGGTGTTAGCGAACAAGAAGGCGATGAAATTACAGCTTACTTGCATGAAGTGATTCAATAGATAAAACAGCGCTAGGATATCAATAATATTATTGATGCACGATTTCATGCTCAAATAATTGTATTAAAAGAGCCATCAAAATTTACCCTTGAATAAATTTTGATGGCTTTCTAATTTTTTAGGGGGTCCCGTTTATTTACTTTCGTCTGTTTTTGTATTTAAATTGCGCTCTAAGTTGATTGCTTCACGTTGCGCGCGTTTTCCAAAAATAATATTTGTACACGCCATCTGAACAATTAAAAAACTAGCGTTTGTAATCCAATATAACGCAATCGCACTCGGGGTTTGCATTGCTGCGAGTATAATGAAAAGTGGCATTAAAATAGCCAGAATAATAGACACACGCTTATGTTGAAAGTTCCCCATATTGACTAAAGGCTGAATGAAATAGAGTAAGCCTGCCAAAAAGGTTAAAACAAGTTCTGGATGTCTTAAGTCATAACCTAAAAACATCATTTCTGTCATTAATATATGATGACTTGGATGTTTAATTGCATATAATAGCCCCAGTAAAATAGGAATTTGTAACAATACAGGTAGACAACCTAACATGGTTTGAGAGGGATGCATACCATACAGTTTATACTTCTTCATTAACTTTTGATGAGCGATTTCTTTTTCCTCAGGTGTTTCGGCTTCTTTGAGCTTTTTTTTGCGTTCATTTATTAAAGGCGCAACGACAGGTTTAATATGTCTAAGACGATGACTCATTTTAGATTGGCGTACCATGAAAGGTAATAAACATAAGCGCACGAGTAAAACGAGTACAATAATCCCAAAACCAAAATGACCGCCTCCCCAACTGCTAAACAGTGTTAACAATCGTTGCATTGGAACGATAAATATCATTTCGAAACTTTTCGAAATCCAATCACTACTTTTCATAGAACATCCTACTAAAAAAATTGCACAACTGAACACAACCATTCCCTTTTTAAGTTGTGTCAACATCATTTAACCCCTCACAATTAATAGTCCACTGTCAGTATAACATGACTCCAAAACTAAAGAGATACAAATGAAATCCTTTCATTTCTATCTCCTAAAATATATTGCGCACTCATAAAGAGGAATAATCAATTTCTCTAAAAAAGCCCCTGAAGTCAATCACTTCAGGGACAGTATGAACACTAATCTTGTATACTCGGCTGGATTTTAACATCCTTCAATTTATCTTCTGCAATAATACGCGCATCTTCTGCTAGGTGTTTTTCTGCTTCATGTTTGCTTAAACGACGCACAATGAAATAGGCACACCCAAAATTACAATACTCTAATAAATAGTCTTGTATCGTGGAAAAACGTTTATTATAGTCTGCTTTTTTGTGTGTATCTTTGTAGAACCCTTTTAAGCGTAACTGTTCATATCCGTAATCTCCAACGACAAAATCATATTTATCTAAAATTTCTGAGTACCTTGCGACAAAATCTTCTTCAACAAATCCATTTTGATAAGATTCTAGAAGTTCAAAATAATGGTTACCTACTTTTATCATGCTTATCACACCTTGGTTTATTGATTCAATTGCGCTTCACCAAGACGATGTTTTTCTTTAGCAGCTTCGTTTACTTGTTCATCAGCATGATATGAACTGCGAACTAAAGGTCCTGCTTGACAATGTTTAAATCCTTTTTCCATTGCCACTTTACGCAATTTACCAAATTCTAATGGTGTGTAGTATTTTTGAACTTTTAAGTGCTTGCGAGAAGGTTGTAAATATTGTCCAATCGTTAAAATATCTACATCATTTGCACGCAAGTCGTCCATCGTTTCGTAAATTTCCTCGATTGTTTCCCCTAAACCTACCATAAGACTTGATTTTGTAGGAACATCCGGTTGTAATTCTTTAGAACGACGTAAAAACTCTAACGTACGATCATAAGTGGCACGTGCACGAACTCTTGGTGTTAATCGACGTACCGTTTCAATATTATGGTTTAAAATATCTGGTTTAGAATCCATTAATGTTTTAAGTGCTTCGTAGTCGCCACCCATATCTGATGGTAAAATCTCAATTGTTGTGAATGGATTACGCTCACGAACTTTTCGAACAGTTTCAGCATATACGTTTGAACCTGCATCTTTTAAGTCATCACGTGCCACAGCAGTTATAACAACATGTTTTAAGTTCATTAATTCAACAGATTCTGCTACGCGTTCTGGTTCTTCAAGGTCAAGTTCATTCGGTAAACCTGTTTTTACCGCACAGAAACGACAAGCACGTGTACACACAGCACCTAAAATCATAAATGTCGCAGTACGACGCGCGCCCCAGCATTCGTGAATATTCGGACATTTAGCTTCCTCACATACAGTATGTAAGTTTTTTTCACGCATCATTTTCTTGAGCCCAGTATAGTTCTCATTCGTGTTCAACTTTATTTTCAACCAATCTGGTTTACGTAATATTTCTTCATTTTTTGTAGCCATAACAGCAGATACCCTCCTGTATTTTTAGGTCTCACTATATTATAGCGAACTTTACACTAAATTAAAATCTACTGGCTTAAAATTCATAAACGCAGTAGCTTTTCTTTGAAAATATCTCTTAAAAATTCTGGCATTAGGTAATCTACCTTCTCATCTTTTAAAAGCGGGAAATAGCGTCCAAATGTATACATATCAACTGTCCCTAAGGTATAAATTTCATCATCAATGATTTCTTTCCCTTGCACAAAATAACGTTGGGAAGAAGCAATATAACCTGCATCATATAAAATATATCCTCCAAAGATATCGCCTCGAAAACCTAAACCTTGTGCATTTTGATACATATATTCATTTTCACTCGCCAATAACAAGACTTCTTTTAATTTTAAACCACTTAATTTTATCCGCACAGTATTAATCGGATGCGGTAACATTTGATGAATATCATATTCTGTGAGACGCGTATTTTCATACCCTCTTACTATCAGTCCCGCATTAATAATTGTACAGTCTGCTTCAGTAAATTCATTTACGCTTTCTGCTAAAAGATAACTTGCTTCAGTAATAAAATTTGTCGCCTTCTGAAATGTCATCGGTCGTGGGACCACCGCTTCACTCAGTAAAGTACGTCCTTCTCTTTCAAAATCTGTGGTCACTTCAGGGAGCGTCTCTAATGGATGCAGTTGTGCCGTATGACGAATGACTTTCCCTTCCTCAATATCTAACGTTACCTCACCTAAATAATGCCCATATTTCCCAGCTGCTGCCATTAACACACCATTTTCAACTTTACCGTTTTCAAAATAATGATGGGTATGTGCGCCAAATATAACGTCAATTTCTGGTAATTTTTCACATAACATTTCATCAAAGAAAATTCCGACATGACTTAAAATTATAAGCACATCATATTGCTTTTCATGTTCAGCTATTTCATCTTTAATCGCTTCAAAAGGATCTGTCACCACCCAATCTAACGCACGATAAAAGGGTGTAAACGGTGCTGTCGCCGCCACGAAAAGAAAACGAACGCCTTCAATCACCTTAACAGTTGATGAAACAAAATGATGTGGTAATTGCCCATGCTCATCAAAAACGTTGGCACACGTGACTGTAAAATTGGCATCTGCATATAAAGTTTGGAGGGCTTCATGTGAAATGGTCATCCCTTCGTTGTTACCTATCGTTGCGATATCACAATGTGCTTCATTTAATAAGGCGACATTTCTTTTCCCCATCGTTCCTTCCGTTACAGGTAACGATAAATCCACGTGATCACCTATATCTACATAGAGTGAGGGATGACTTAATTGAGGTCGATGTTCAGCCATATATGTCGCTATGCGTTGATACTCATGCAAATGGCTATGTATATCGTTTGTATGATAAATCGTGATTCGCATACCTATCTCTCCTTATCCCATCATAGTTTGAAGAATTAAATACACACCTAACACCAACATCACGATGCGTAAAATTAAAACGATTAAATCGGATTGAATCGTTTTGTTCACTTTCACCCCGATTTGTGCACCGATATAGCTTGAAATGATTAATATAATGCTATACCCCCAAACGACATGATCAAGTAAAATGTGTCCAATAGATCCAGCTATACTTGAAAAGAAAATCATCATCATACTCGTACCGACGGCGACATGCGGTGGAAAGCGAAAGACAAGTAACATTAAAGGTGTCATTAAGGCGCCTCCACCAATCCCAAATAATCCTGACGTTAATCCAATGATAAACGATGCTATGACAGCAATATAAGGCACGACCCCATATTCATAACGCTTACCATGAGAGTCAATGAAGGTTTTCATATATTTCGGCTTTTGGAACGCTTTGATTGGCGGTATTTTGTGACGAATCATAAGCAACATCGCGACAAATATTAAGAAAATACCAAAATATAAATTAAAAGAGTCTATCGTTAAAAAACGACTTAGATATGCGCCAATGAAAGCACCCGGTAATATTCCTACTAAAAAAATCATGCCATTTTTAACGTCGACTTGTTTGACTTTCAAATACCCAATAGTAGAAGAAAGCCCTGTGGCAATTAAAATAATTGAAGAGGTTCCTATTGCAGTTTGAGGAGTAATCCCGTGCAATAGCCCTTGTGTCATACCAAAGTAAATCAAAGTAGGCACAATGATGATACCGCCGCCAATTCCCACTAAAGACCCGATAATAGCTGAAACGAGTCCAATGATAATCAATAACACAATGCTCATCACTTTCTCTCCTTATTAAAAAAGTTTAAGTTGTTGGGGTGCAAGACCTTCATAATCAATATCAAGGTATTTTTGAAACATTTTTGCATTTTGCGCGGCATGGCCACCAGAATTATTGTTAAAGACAACGTAAACATTCTTCGCTTTTTGATCTAAAATACGTACTTTTTCGGCTAAATCTTGTAATTCTGAGGCATTATAATCATATAAATAACGTACATCCCGCCATTCTTGGTCACTCATATCTTTTTTTGTCCATCCATGTACATTGCGTCCGTGAAAACGCACAAAGGCGAGTTCATGCGTTACGCGATTCACGAATGGAATACTGCCATCTCCAACTTGCGGCTCATCACATACAGAGTGAATCAATCCTTGTTGCGTTAAAAATTCAAGCGTGTGTTCTTTCATCGGTCCTTCAAACCACGATTGATGCCTAAATTCAATACAAGTCGGAACATCTTTGAGCTGTGATTTTACAAACCGTATGTAATTTATATTCTTAGTATTGCAATCAAACCAAGGTGGAAATTGCACGAGTACCATCGCAAGTTTGTTTGCTTTAATCAAAGGATTAATCATTTGTTTGAAATCTTCGAATAAAGATTTGATGGATGACGCAAAGTCTTTATAATCTGCGTGTAAAGTCAGTGCTTGATGGATTTTCACAACAAACTTAAAACGTTCTGGTGTCTCTTTAATCCATTTTAAAATATTTCGTTCAGGCTGGATGGCATAGTAGGAAGCATCTAACTCGACGATTGGAAAATGACTTGCATAAGTTTTTAATTTATCTGTTTGTCGAGCGACGTCTTCATACAATGAATCATGGTCTCCCCAACCTGTGAGTCCTATCTCTATCATGTTCATCACCGCTTTCATTTTATCATATTCGCTTCATATTCGACGACTTGAAGGTTGTATCTTCCGTTTTTCAAGTGCGGCTTAGGGTAAAGGGTTAAAAAAGACATTTAGGAGCGATGATTCATGGAACAATTTTTTTATGGAGACAATGTAGCACAGCATTATGATGTATATTTAAGCGATACAATGACTAACCCCACTTGGATTGTTTTAGTACATGGGGGGTATTGGCGTGAAAAATTTGATAAACATATGATGGACCCCATGATAGATGCCCTGTCTGAAGAAGGCTACGGTATAATCAATATAGAATATCGGAGAGGTCCAGAACATCCATGGCCGACACTTTCTGAAGATATCCATGCTGCGCTAAAACATTTTAAATCTTCAAAGTTTGCTCCTGATAAATGCATCGGATTAGGTCATTCTGTTGGGGGTCAACTTGTCTTATTAAATCACAAAGACTTTGATGCCGTTGTTGCTTTAGCGCCTGTGACAGATGTGTTATATACATTACACCATCAATTAGGTCAAAATGCGGCTACTGAATATTTTGATACACGTGACACAAATATTTTAAAAACGGCTTCTCCAATCACTCAGTTACCTATTGAGACAGAAACATTAATCATACATGGATATAACGATACTTCTGTCCACATTGATACGTCACTTTCCTTAGTACATGAAAACTATCATAAAGGTGAATATATCACATTTTATGCGTTACCTTTTTTAGACCATTTGGAATGTATCAATCCAAGAGGAACACATTTTCCGCTATTATGTGCTTGGCTTAAGCAATTTTCATTATCATAATCATTTTATTGTATCTTGATGATTTATAATTACTTCGACGATTCTTTAATACATTCAAACCTAGAGGGACGTCACAGCGATTTATCGTTCCTTAAGCATTGAAACGTGATAATGTGAGTGACGTTTCCTCTTCCAAATGGGAAAGCAACGCTTTAGTTGTACAGATTCTTGATAATCTAAGACCTTGGCCACTCCACAGATGCGTCCAATCTGGAATGCCTTGTTGCGCAGCCATTTTTCGGACTCTTTTCGTCATATCATTTTGATAAGGATAAGGAAGAGGGTCTACCTGTTGTTTGCGCATGTCTATAATCCATTGATTTTTTATGCCTCGTGCCCATTTTCCACTAAACAGACGTGTGAGTGTCGTGTCTGTTTCATTATGTTGCATAAGGGCCTCTTGATGCGTGGCATTGGCACCGGACTCTTTTGTCGTCAAAAATGCTGTCCCCAATTGGACACCTGCAGCCCCAAGCATGAGGGCAGCACTGATACCTCTCCCATCCATTATGCCGCCTGCCCCGATGACAGGAACAGAAACGTAATCTACGACTTGAGGAATTAATGCCATCAATCCTATACCGGGAGCTTCGTCTGCCTCCTGTTTTAAAAATGTTCCTCGATGACCTCCTGCTTCCCAACCTTGTGCTACGATAGCATCTACACCTGCACGTTCATTTTTTATTGCTTCTTCAACTGATGTCGCACATCCAATCACAATAATTCCTTGGTTTTTGAGCTGTTGAATCACATTTTCAGATGGAATCCCAAACGTAAAACTACATACAGGGACTTTGAGGTCTATCACGGTTTGGATTAATTCTTGAAATTGTTTATCACTATGGAGTTCAGGAGCGTCATGTTGAAGTTGAAATTTATCTAAATAGGGTTCTAAATAATGGTGCATCGTTTCTACTTCATGTTGAGTATAGTCACTATGCTCAGGCACAAACAGATTGACTGCAAATGGTTGATCGGTCAGCGCTCGGACTGCTTCAATTTCGAATTTGAGTTTCTCTGGTGTATCATATCCTCCACCAATCGTGCCCAGTCCACCATATTCACTTACTGCTGCCACAAGTTCAGCAGAGGTCGACCCAGCCATACCGGCTTGAATAATCGGCAACCGTATTTGACATAATTGACTAATCGTCGTTTTTTTCCACATCCCTTTTTCCTCCATTCTTTTGTCATTACCATTTATATTAACCTTTCTTTTATTTTTTACTCTTCAATAAAAAAAACACAGTATCGACATCCCCCATTTTAGCTTGAGATCAATACTGTGTTTATTCGGTTCTCTGTCAAATCGGACTGGTCACATTAAATTAAGGAGTAAATTCCTTTTTAGTTGTGAGAGTATAAATTATTGAACGTTGTTGGTTATTTTAATACTACTTAAATCAGTATAACTAAGTCGTAAAATAGATTTTATAACGCTTATGAATATATATAGCGTATTTGATTAGTTCCTAAGCCGAGACTTCTGAGGCATCTAGCCGAAACCGAAATTCCATTTTAAGATTGAGTTTATCTCAATCTTAAACTATGGATCACCTATTCACATATGTTCATAGGTGTACTGAATACGTAACTCATTTCATTCGTAACGTTTTCATGCAGAGGTGAGGCGCCTAGAAAAGCGAGGCTTTTTGGAATAATCAAATACATGAAATTACTTATACATCAGTCCGATTTATTATAAAACCGTTTATTCGATTTAGTATGAGAATTAGCGAACTTTCTCGACCATTTCACTTTCTACTTTGTCCATTTCATCCTCAATTTCCATACCCAGCATTTCTTCAATTAAGTCTTCATGTGTCACGATGGCATCAGTCCCACCGTACTCATCAATCACAATCGCGAGATGTTTGCGTGTAACTGTCATTTTACGCAAAACCCATTCAGCACGGTTATGTTCATATACAAAGAGAGGTTCCGAACAAAAATCACGCAACGTTTTTTCAGGTTGGCGACTCCATGCAAGTAAATATTTAGAATGAAAAACACCAACCACATTATCTATGTCCCCTTCATAGACAGGATAACGCGTATATGGATGTTGCATGACGACATCATAAACTTCATCGTAAACGTCCTCCACATTTAAAGAGGTCACATTGACACGTGGTGTATTATTAACGTCGGTAATTTTGAGACGGTCAAAGTCCATAACCCCTTGAATACGGTTGCGTTCCATTTCATTAAATGCACCTTCGCTCCCGGCAATAGAAACCATTGCACGAACTTCTTCTTTTGACATCCCTTCATCGTCTCTTCCACGAGTAATCAGGTGATTAATCGCATCAGTTATCGCATTCAAAATGACCGTTAACGGTTTAAAAATAATAACAAAAAAGCGAATTACTGGAAAAACAAGACGCGCTATAGGATCTGGTGAAGTCGCCGCAATAGATTTAGGGATTACTTCGGCAAATAAAATAATAACCACTGTTAACACAGCTGATGCTATTCCAACGCTTATCCCCATATCAACAGCTAAAATTGTGACCAGTGTCGGTAACAAAATGTTTGCAATGTTGTTTCCGATAAGAATGGTTGTGATGAATTCACTAGGTTTTTCAAGCAACTTTAATAATTTAGCAGATTTACGATTTGAATCTGCCTCTGCTTGTAATTTCACCTTATTCGCAGCAGTCAATGCCGTTTCACTGCCCGAAAAGAAGAAAGATACACATATTAATAGAATGATCGCAATGATCATTAAGCAGTTCCCCTTCCGATACGTCTTTTTAAAATTAAGTTGTATGCTCATCATTTTGTAGGAAAAAGATTGAAAAATCAAGTCAAATTCCTCTTTTGTTTTGATAACTTTACCCTTGAATATAAACAACTTAAGAAGCCAAACTTCAAAATATGAACATAAAAAAGAAGGAGTGAGCCATGAAATCCAGTCGATTTCTGCTCCACTCCTCATTAATCGTAATATTAACCGATTGAACCTTCCATTTCAAATTTGATGAGACGGTTCATTTCAACAGCGTATTCCATTGGTAATTCTTTTGTAAATGGCTCAATGAAGCCCATAACGATCATTTCAGTTGCTTCTTCTTCTGAAATACCACGAGACATTAAGTAGAAAAGTTGTTCTTCTGACACTTTAGATACTTTCGCTTCGTGTTCAAGAGAAATATTATCATTGAAAATTTCGTTATATGGAATTGTATCTGATGTGGATTCATTGTCTAAAATCAATGTGTCACATTCGATGTTAGAACGTGCACCTTTTGCTTTACGGCCAAAGTGGACGATACCGCGGTATACCACTTTACCTCCGTCTTTAGAAATTGACTTAGAGACAATTGTTGAAGACGTATTTGGTGCTTTATGAATCATTTTAGCGCCCGCATCTTGAACTTGGCCTTTACCGGCAAAAGCGATGGATAAAGTGCTTCCTTTGGCACCTTCCCCAACAAGTACACAAGAAGGGTATTTCATTGTAAGCTTAGATCCTAAGTTACCATCGACCCATTCCATATTACCATTTTCATGAACGAGGGTACGTTTTGTAACGAGATTGTACACGTTATTTGCCCAGTTTTGAATTGTTGTATAACGTACATGCGCATCTTTATGCACAATGATTTCTACAACGGCAGAGTGTAAAGAATTCGTTGTATAAACAGGTGCTGTACAACCTTCAACGTAGTTTACAGAAGCCCCTTCATCCGCAATAATTAATGTACGTTCGAACTGTCCCATATTTTCTGAGTTAATACGGAAATAAGCTTGTAATGGGGTATCAAGTTTTACATTTTTTGGAATGTAAATAAATGATCCTCCTGACCATACTGCGGAATTTAAAGCGGCGAACTTGTTGTCTGCAGCTGGGATAACGGAAGCAAAATATTGTTTGAATAAATCTTCGTTTTCTTTTAATGCTGTATCCGTATCTTTAAAGACAATTCCTTTTTCTTCAAGTTCTTTTTCCATATTATGGTAAACCACTTCTGATTCGTATTGCGCAGAAACTCCCGCTAAATACTTTTGCTCTGCTTCTGGGATACCTAATTTATCAAATGTACGTTTAATTTCTTCTGGTACTTCATCCCAAGAACGTTCTGAACGTTCAGAAGGTTTAACATAGTACGTAATATCATCAAAATCTAATTCAGATAAATCTCCGCCCCATTGTGGCATTGGCATTTTATAGAATAATTTCAATGCTTTTAGACGGAAATCTAACATCCATTCAGGTTCGTCTTTCATATTTGAAATTTCACGAACAATATTTTCAGTGAGTCCACGTTCTGAACGGAAAATCGATACGTCTTCATCATGGAACCCATATTTATAATCGCCTACATCAGGTGCTTTTTTAGCCATCAACGATCACTCCTATCAACTCTTATTTTCGTATCTTTGTGCGATACGCTCTATTATCACTACATTCAATGTGCTTATTCTTCTGTTTTGCCTTCTTTTTCTACAGTACCCTTTTCAAGTGCTTTCCATGCTAATGTGGCACATTTGATACGGGCAGGAAATTGAGAAACACCTTGTAACGCTTCGATATCACCCATGTCCTCAGTGATTACATAATCTTCACCGAGCATCATTTTAGTGAATTCTTGACTCATTTCCATCGCTTCTTTAAGACTATGCCCTTTAATCGCTTCAGTCATCATCGATGCACTTGACATTGAGATAGAACAACCTTCACCTTCAAATTTTGCATCTTTAATAATACCGTCAACGATATCAAAAGTGAGGCGAATTCTGTCGCCACATGTCGGGTTATTCATATCAACAGTCATCGTACCGTCTTCGATAACACCTTTATTACGTGGGTTTTTATAATGATCCATAATCACTGAACGATACAATTGGTCGAGATTATTAAAATTCATATGTGAAAAACTCCTTCGTTTGTTTCAACCCTTCAACCAGTTGATCTACATCTTCTTTTGTATTGTAAATATAGAAACTTGCACGCGCTGTGGACGATACATTCAACCATTTCATTAAAGGTTGCGCACAGTGATGACCTGCGCGAACGGCAACGCCTTCAGTATCAAGTGCTGTCGCCACATCATGTGGATGTACATCTTTTAAGTTGAAGGTGATGATACCTGCCCGCTTATCTTTGTCTGGACCGTAAATATCAATACCTTCAATTTCAGACATTTTTTCGTAAGCATATGCTGTAATCTCAGCTTCATGCGCATGAATCGCATCAAAACCAATATTCTCTAAATATTCAATCGCCGCTTTTAAGCCAATAGCTTGAGCAATCAATGGTGTCCCTGCTTCAAATTTTGTTGGTAAGTCTGTCCATGTACTTTCATAAAGACCGACAAAATCAATCATATCTCCACCAAATTCAATAGGTTCCATTTGATTGAGCAACTCACGTTTACCATATAGGGCGCCTATACCCGTAGGTCCAAGCATTTTATGGCCACTAAAGCTATAAAAATCTACATCTAAATCTTGAACATCCACTTTCATATGTGGAACAGATTGCGCCCCATCAACTGAAATAATTGCGCCATGTTCATGTGCGATTTGAGCAATAGATTTCACATCATTGATTGTCCCTAAAACATTCGAAACATGTGCGACGGCAACGATTTTTGTTTTATCTGTAATCGTTTCTTTTACAGCTTCAAGCGTCAATTCCCCTGAGTCTGTCATTGGAATGAATTTTAATGTTGCATTTTTTCTTTTTGCTAACTGTTGCCAAGGTACGATATTCGCGTGATGTTCCATTTGAGTGACCACAATTTCATCACCCGCTTCAACGTTCGCATCACCATAGCTATGTGCAACTAAGTTAATGGAAGCTGTAGTTCCACGTGTAAAGATAATTTCTTCAAAGTAAGGTGCATGAATAAAACGACGCACAGTTTCACGCGCACCTTCATAACCATCCGTAGCAAGTGATCCTAGCGTATGCACACCGCGATGCACATTAGAATTGTAGCGCTTATAATAATCCTCGAGTGCATCAATCACTTGTTGCGGCTTTTGACTCGTCGCTGTTGAATCTAAATATGCAAGACGCTTCCCATTAACTGTTTCTTTTAAAATGGGAAAGTCTTTTATGATTGCTTCAACATCAAATTGTGTTTCGGTCATTTGTACCACAGACCTTTCTCCAAAAAGTTACGTTCTCTAATTAAAATCTATGCTTCCTCTTCTAAATGATGAAAGATATGCCCCATTTGTCATGAGCATTTCCGATGAAAATCGCTTATTTACCCACTTTAAGTTCAATCACTTCACGTAATTGACGTTGTACATCTTCAATAGGGAGTTCACGAACGACAGGATCTAAAAAGCCATGAATAACTAGACGTTCCGCTTCGTGTTGTGAAATACCACGACTCATAAGATAGTAAAGTTGCTCTGGGTCAACTCGGCCTACTGATGCCGCATGACCTGCTTCTACGTCATCTTCATCGATTAATAAGATAGGGTTCGCGTCCCCACGTGCATGTTCTGATAACATTAACACACGAGATTCTTGGTTAGCCGCAGAACCTGAACCGCCATGTTTAATATGACCGATACCATTGAAAATAGAAGAGGCATTTTCTTTCATAACACCATGTTTTAAAATATGTCCATCTGTTTCTTTACCATATTGAACAATGCGAGACGTTAAATTAATCGTTTGATCACCGCGTCCAACTACGACAGATTTCAAATCAGACGTTGAACGATCTCCAATTAAGTTCGTCGTATTATCAATAATTTGATTACCTTCATTCATTAAGCCAAGCGACCAATTGATTGTCGCATCTTGAGCTGTAACACCACGACGGATAATATGACCTGTAAATCCTTGATCTAAAAAGTCTACTGATCCGTAAGTAATTTTAGAATTGGCACCCGCAATAACTTCGGAAATAATGTTTAACTGGCAACCTTCCGCTGATGTAGTTGATAAATAGTTTTCCACATAAGTGACTTCAGCACTTTCCTCAGTCACTAATATAACGTGGTTGAAAAAGCTTGCCTTTTCATCATCATGTAATACAACATATTGAATTGGGTGGTCAACAACCACATTACGTGGCACATAGACGAAAACTCCACCATTCATTAAAGCAGTATTTAACGCCGTTAATCGATGTTCATCTACTGTTACTGCGTCTTTCATATAATATTTTTCAACAAGATCGCTATGATTTTGAAGTGCTTCACTAATATGTTCAATAATAACGCCATCTTGCTGTGCTTTTTCGTTCACTTTAGAAAAAGCTAAAGTATTATTATGTTGAATAATTAAGTTTTCACTCGCTTCTACATTAATAATACGGTCAATTTCTTTTGGTAGACCATGTAAGCTTTCAAAAACAGAACCTGTCGTTTCATGCTGTTTGAACGAATCAAAGTCCCATTTATCAATTTTTGTTTTATCTGGTTTTGGCATTTCTAAAGATTCTGCTTGTTTTAACGCGTCTTTTCTTAGTTCTGTCATCCAAGAAGGTTCACGATGCGCTTTGGAATAATCAACAAGTTGAGCTTCAGAAATATTTAATGTTTCAGTCGTCATACTTATTTCCTCCTATGATGATTATTGGTTCGCAGTTACTGAATCGTATTCTTCTTTAACCCACTCGTAACCTTCTTCTTCTAAACGTTTCGCTAATTCTGCTCCGCCAGATTTTACAACAATACCGTTGTACATTACGTGAACATGATCCGGCGTAATATAATTTAATAAACGTTGATAGTGCGTAATGATTAATGAACCAAAATCTTCTCCGCGCATTTCATTAATTCCTTTAGAAACAACTTTTAAGGCATCAATATCTAAACCTGAGTCAATTTCATCTAAAATCGCAAATTTAGGTTGAAGCATCATCAATTGTAAGATTTCGTTACGTTTTTTCTCACCGCCAGAAAACCCTTCGTTTAAATAACGTTGAGCCATATCTTTGTCCATATCTAAGAAATCCATTTGTTTATCTAATTTTTTGATGAATTGCATCAAATTAATCTCTTGACCTTCTTCGCGTTGAGAATTGATAGCTGAACGCATAAAGTCCGCATTTGTCACACCTGTAATCTCAGATGGATATTGCATTGCTAAAAACAGACCTGCTTTAGCGCGTTCATCAACTTCCATTTCTAAAATGTTTTCACCATCTAATAACACTTCACCTTGTGTTACCTCATATGAAGGATGGCCCATAATTGCTGATGAAAGTGTAGATTTACCCGTACCGTTGGGTCCCATAATGGCATGGATTTCACCTGTATTAATTGTTAAGTTAACACCTTTTAAAATCTCTTTATCGTCAATAGACACATGTAAGTCTTTAATTTCTAATGTTGATGGCATTACTATTCCCTCCAAAAATGTTAGATTCCATATACCAGTTTATAATAATTTTAATGTAACGTCAAAAGTATTTCATATGTTTCTAAATGCTAATTATAACGAAAATGACGGGAATTATAAAACATTACGGGTTGAAAAATGATGTTCAATTTTAAATCGATTTTACATAGATTTTAGAAAAGTTATTGATAATATAATACGGGATGTTCTCAATCACTATGGATATTTGATTGCTTAAAGTGCTCCGTTATTGTAATATGACATTTCAGTACCTTTAATTTAATTAGAAAGGAACATAGCTCTATGTCGCAATTTAAGTTTTCTAACATCCCTCGAGGCTTTGCCATGGGTGTAAGTGATTTAATTCCAGGTGTAAGCGGGGGCACCATCGCCTTATTATTAGGAATTTACGATGAATTTATTTCTTCAGTCAGCGGTGTGTTTTCAAAAAACTTTAAACGCAGTATTTTATTTTTATTGCCCATTGTCATCGGTATGGGATTAGCGATTGGTATATTGAGTAGCCTTATCAACTATTTGCTAGCACATCATCAAGTACCAACGATGTTTTTCTTTACAGGATTAATTATTGGGGTCATCCCTTTCTTATTGAGAATCTCACATTATAAACGTACATTTAAAGCCATCCATTGGATTATTGTTTTCATTTTTATTTTATTACTACTTGCGATGGCGATGTTAAAAGGGGATACTTCTCACGCTGCACCGTCTAATATTGACCTTTCAGCCCCAATGCTCATCAAATATTTTGTGGCAGGTATACTCGCTTCTAGCGCAATGTTACTTCCAGGTATTTCAGGTTCTTTCATTTTATTATTGCTAGGTGTTTACAGTACCGTCACATACGCGATTTCAGAAGTGGTAAGATTTCATTTTCAAGCACTGCCTGTGATTTTGTTAGTTGGCGCGGGTATAGCCGTCGGATTTATCGTCGCGAGTAAAATCATCCAGTATTTGCTCACGAATTACACCTATTTAACATACGCAGCCATTCTTGGACTTGTTATCGGATCTTTATTCTCTGTTTTTCCAGGATTACCTCAATCAGGGATAACTTGGGTCGTTTCCCTTATCACGTTAATTTTAGGCTTTGCTATCAGTTATGTACTCGGACATTATACTGATGAACAATAAGCGTAATAAAACCTCTTTAAATAACGGATGATTTATTAAGAAGTTTTAGCGCTCACTTATCGCCTTATTCTTAGAGATTTAAATCGTATTAAAATAGCCCTCAACATTTATCTGACGGTAAATGTTGAGGGCTATTGAATTATAGGCGGACGCTATCTCTATATCGTGCGCATTGAACTCATTAAAAAATAACGGTCAGTGATGTGCTCACTAACCGTTAAAAGTATAGCATCAATAAATTTTGATAATGTTTTAATTTAAGGTACTCACTATGATGAGTCTCACTCCAAAATATTATTCAGCTGGAGTAACAGCACCATCGTATTTGTCATTGATGAATTTTTTAATATCATCTGAACGTAATACTTTCATTAACGCTTTGATTTTTTCATCGTTTTTATGACCTTCTTGTACAGCAATTAAGTTTGCATATGGGTTATTATCAGCTTTTTCAACAGCAATTGAATCTTTTTGTGGATTTAATTTTTGTTCAATCGCAAAGTTAGAGTTGATAATCACTGCGTCCCCTTCATTGTTTTGATATGTTTTTGGAAGAAATTCTGCGGCTTGCTTATTATTGAATTTTAAATCTTTTTTGTTTTCTTCAATGTCTTTAAAAGTAGCGTCTTGGATTTTAACGCCTTTTTTAATTTTAATTAAACCTTCATCTACGAAAAACTTCAAGAAACGACCTTGTTCTGCTGGGTTATTAGAAACGAAAATTTCTGCCCCTTTTGGTAAGTCTTTTAAACTTTTATGTTTTTGAGAATAAACAGCCATTGGTTCTAAGTGGACATTACCAGCTGATTCAACTTTATAGCCTTTTTCTTTTTTCTCAGTATCTAAGTATGGAGTATGTTGGAAAAAGTTAGCATCCAATTCTCCAGCATCTAATAATTTATTAGGTGTTGTGTAATCGTTAATTGTTTTAATTTCTAAATCATAACCTTCTTTTTTCAATAAAGGTTTCGCTTCTTCTAAAATTTCAGCATGAGGTGCTGGAGATGCCCCTACGACAATCTTTTTGTCGTCTTTATTGTCACTACTTTTTGAGTCGTTGTTACCACATGCAGCTAATACAACAGTAAGCACTAAAACTAAAGCAATTGATATAAATCTTTTCATTTGACCATTCTCCTTAAAATAAATTTATCGTTTATCTATTTTATTCGTTGCCCAATCTCCCAATAATTGAATAACGAAGACGATAACTAAAATTAAAATTGTGGAAATCAAAATGACATCATTTTGATTTCGTGTAAAACCTGTTAAATAAGCTAAATTTCCTAATCCGCCTGCTCCAATGACCCCAGCAATGGCTGTAGATCCTACTAAAGCAATCGCTGTAACGGTAATACCTGAAATTAAGGCAGGTAACGATTCAGGAATTAAAACCTTTCTAATGACTGTCCAAGTTGTTGCGCCCATAGACCATGCAGCTTCGATGACCCCTTTATCTATTTCTTTTAAGGCAATCTCAACAAGTCTTCCATAAAATGGCGATGCGCCAATAATTAAGGCAGGTAACGCCCCCGTCGGACCACTGATTGTTCCTAGAATTAAACTTGTAAACGGAATAAGCAATAAGATTAAAATGATAAAAGGAATTGCTCTAAATAAGTTTACAAAGAAAGACACAATACTATAAAAAACACGTCCAACTTTAGATTTACTTTTAGAAGTGAGAAATAAAATCACTCCAATAATCAAACCAAATATAAATGAAAATAATGTAGAAATAACTGTCATATAGAGCGTTTCATATGTAGCTTCCCAAACCTCAGGCCAACTCACATTGGGCATCGTTATCATTTCTTGTAATATTTCGCTGAAACTTTTACCCATGACTGATCACCTCAACTTCAATATGTTTCTCATTCAAGTCTGTTTCTAATCGATGAAATGCCTCGTTTGAAAGATGAGGAATATGAATTACAATAAAACCAATCGTTCCAGACTTAGAATGTTTGATGTTCGCTTCTAATATATTGACGTCAATTTGATGTTCTTTTGCGAGGTAAGAAATAATAGGTTGCGTCGTCGTTTTACCTGAAAAGTTAAGTCTGACTAATCTGTCAAAAGGTTCGAGTTCAACGAGTCCAGAAATATCTTCGTATTCAGCTTCAGGTTTCAAATCTTCTTGCACAAACCGCTTAGTTACCGAATGTTTTGGATTTTCAAAAACTTCTGAAACTTTACCTTGTTCGATGACACGCCCATTTTCCATGACTGCCACTTCATCACATATACGTCGAATCACATGCATTTCATGGGTGATAATCACGATTGTTAACTTTTGTTCTTTTTTTAGTTGTAATAATAAATCTAGAATTTCATCTGTCGTTTGAGGGTCAAGGGCACTTGTCGCCTCATCACATAACAATACCTCTGGATCATTAGCTAACGCTCGTGCGATACCTACCCGTTGTTTTTGTCCTCCAGATAGTTCAGAAGGATAGGCTTTTTCGCGGCCTTTTAAACCGACACGTTCAATTAATTCAATCGCCTTTTGTTTTGCCTCTTTTTTAGGTACGCCCGCTATTTCTAGTGGAAATAAAATATTATCTAATACCGTACGTGACCACAATAAATTAAAATGCTGGAAAATCATACTTACTTTTTGTCTTTTATGTCTTAAAGCTTGTTTGCTTAATTGGCCGATATTTTCACCACCAATAATGACATCACCTGATGTTGGTGTTTCTAGATAATTAAACAAACGGACTAAAGTACTCTTACCTGCACCAGAAAAACCAATAATGCCAAAAATAGTTCCAGCACTAATATTTAAATCGACATGGTCAACAGCCGTTACTGATTTAGATTTGCTCTTATACTGTTTGACGATGTTTTTAAGCTCAATCATAGTGTTCCCCCTTATGTGTTGCCATTCCAATGATCAGAATAAAAAAAGCTTTCTCTTATAAAATAAGAGAAAGCAAAGATACCGATGCATTTCTCTCATCTTCAAAAGTATAAATACTTTATGTGAATTGGCACCATTTCTAAATATAGACGGTTGCCGGGCTTCATAGGGCACATCCCTCCACCACTCCGGATAAGAGTTTTCTGAATATTGAATTGTTTAAATCTTACCATTATCCTCAATTTTCGTCAATGGCTTTTTTTATTCTTTCCAATAAAAATGTGACCGATTGAAAAGCATAAATTCGTTCCAATTCTTGTTCACCTTTCATAATTAACAATATGGGCACAGATTGGATCTCAAATTCCTTGCTAAATTCAGGATAAAAGTTCAAATCTCGCTTTTCCAAAGGGAGATGTGTTACTTCGTTTGCAATATCTAACATGCGTTCTGATATCTTACACGTTCCGCACATAGGCGTATATCCGAAAATTAAATGAATCGGATGTTCTTGTTTATCTTTTTTAGATATATTGTTCGATTGCTCTGAAACATTCATGATAAGAATACTTTCCTTTTACATAGAAATCTTTTTTTACGTCAAAACCGTGACGTCCGAGTACATTTGAGAGGTAATCTCGTGGGCATCGTGCCACTTCACTATAAGTTGAATCAATGAAAATATCATTGCTCTCACTTAAATATTTGTGAAACCATTTACGGATTTTTCTTCCTTCTGTGTCGGCATCTGTGAGGATATAGACTTGTTTTCCATATAAGGATTCAATCATATTATCTAACTTTTCAATCCCCATCGTCCCATGTGTACAAATTATTTCGACAGGTTCTAATAACACCTCTTTAACTCTTTTTTTATCAGATTTACCTTCCACAATAATGACTTTGCTAATCATCGCCATGGTTTTCACCTTCTAAAAAGATATTATTCAGTACAAAAAAACTCCAAGATAGTCCAAAGATTATCTAGGAGTTTCGTATCTATTATTCGCCGATCATTTCTTGATAGCCGTTTGCATCCATTAAAGCGTCAATTTCACTTTCATCACTTAACTCAACTTTAACCATCCATGCTTTTTCGTATGGTGATTCATTAACTGCTTCTGGTTCATCTTCAAGATCTTCGTTAATTTCAGTAATTTTACCAGACACAGGTGAGTATAATTCTGAAACTGTTTTAACAGACTCAACGCTACCGAAAGTTTCACCTTCTGAAACTTCGTCATCTACTTCTGGAAGTTCAACGAATACGATATCCCCTAACTCATTTTGAGCGAAATCAGTAATACCGATTGTTGCAATATTTCCTTCAACTTTTACCCATTCATGTTCTTTTGAATATTTTAATTCACTTGGCACTGCCACTTGAATCCCCTCCTATAATTGTTTACAAGATAATCATGACACATTGCTTATTATCAATCAACTATTTTTATCATAACCATGTGTCACGATAAGTTTGTTCATTAAATCCAACTGTGATTTTATCGCCTAATATCGCTAAAGGTCTTTTGACCAACATCCCATCTGAAGCTAAAAGTTCTAATTTTTCTTCGTCAGATAATGTGCTCAATTTATCTTTGAGATTAAGTTCACGGTATTTTGCACCGTGAGTATTGAACAATTTTTTAATTTCGATTCCTGTGCGATCCACGATATCTCTAAATTCTTCTTTTGTAGGCGTTAATTGAACAATGTCAATCGGTTCAAAACTCACACCATGCTCCGTTAAAAATTTAGAGGCTTTTTTACATGTAGTACAGTTCTGATACTGATAAAACTTAATCATTTCATTACCTCCTTGCTTGACTTACATCAAATATAACAAAATTTGTTAAATTAGACTAATTTTTATACTAGTATTATTTTTTTGTTATTTTGACAGACGGAAAGTATGACGCATTTTATGAAATCCGCTATAATGAACTCTATAAATAAGAGTAACGGAGGAACTACACATGCAAAAAATTCA
This sequence comes from Staphylococcus sp. 11511212, assembly GCF_011394755.1. Taxonomy (NCBI): domain Bacteria; kingdom Bacillati; phylum Bacillota; class Bacilli; order Caryophanales; family Staphylococcaceae; genus Staphylococcus; species Staphylococcus sp. 11511212. The sequence goes on from NZ_JAANBQ010000003.1 coordinate 949,432, forward strand.
AGACATGGAAACATTCAAAAAGATTATTAACGGAGATCAAACTGTCATTGTTAAATTCGAAGCGGGTTGGTGCCCAGATTGTAAGGCGATGGATATGTGGATAGATCCTATTGTTGAAAAATACAATCAATATGATTGGTACGTCGTCAACCGTGATGAAGTCGAAGAAGCCGCTGTAGAAAATGAAGTTATGGGTATCCCAAGTATTCTCATTTTTAAAAACGGCGAAAAATTACATCATTTACATTCAGCAAATGCAAAATCTCCAGAACAAGTAGAATCGTTTTTAGCTGAAAGTTTAGTTTAATAATAAGAGGTGGATATATGTCCACCTGAAAATAGAAAGCCATCAAAATTTACCCTCAGATAAATTTTGATGGCTGTTTTAATCTCTTAAATATATTCTGTATAAACGCCTCTATTTTTACGTCTAGCTTCTTTTCCTGAATTATCTTCAAGATCGGTTAAATAAACAAAACCAATCAATCTTTCGTCTGGAAGTACGCCAAATACGTTTCTCACTTTAGGATGAAAAATATATGTTGGGGTTTTCCAACATGTCCCAATACCTTTCTCATATAATAGCAATAATAAATTTTGTGCATATGCCCCAACCGCTAAGTAATTTTCATTTTCTTCACGTTGTCTTGCATCGCACGTCATAATAATCGCAAGAAAACCTCCTAAATTCGTGACTGCATCATAATGACTCTTTTGTTTTTCAGGTTCCCTTGGAAAGGCATAGCGTGTTACTTCTTTACTCATCTCTCCTAATTTATGTTTAGGAACATACACGACACGCCATGGCTCGCGCATACCATGATTTGGCGCATTTGCCGCTTCAACAACAGCTTCTCTTACCGCGTCTTCATCGATATGCATATCTCTATCAAATTTTTTAATACTTCTCCGATATTTAATTGCGTGTTGAAGTTCCATCCTCATCTTCCCCTTTTTCATTGATAACCATTATCAATTATAAGGGAGGTGGGTGTGATTTTCAAATGGCTGATACAATGCCATCACATTTTTGAGCGTTTTAACATCTAATTGCCCTGGCGCTACACTTTCACTTAGTGACCCATATGTCAAAGCTCCTCCAAAAGTAGCCTGCGCTGTTCTAGAAATCACCCCTAAACTTGACATAGAAATGCCTGTGACCCAATGCGATAAAGCTTCACTCGCTTCAGAGACCGCTTGTAATAGTGTTAACACATCTTGTTTCGACTGAGGCATAACAGCAATTTTCAAATGTGTGCCTCCCCATTGAGACATGTGATAGTATGTTTTCTTTAAAACTTCTATTTTAGGCGTTTCTTGAAAATTATGATACGAAATAATGACCTCTACGCCTTGGGATTGAATGGATTGTACTAATTCTGAACGTGACGTTTCTTGTTCCCATTCCACATCTATATAATCAACATGCTTTATACCAGCAATGGATTGTAATAAATTTTGATAAGCCGCCTCTTCAATAGAATGTGCCCCACCTTGCGACTCCGTTCGAAAAGTGATGAGCACTTCTTTTCGGAATCCTTTTTGTAGCAATTGTTCAATCATTTTTTCTATTGTTTCTATAGTAAGATCTTTAATTGCGTCAATTCTGATTTCTAAAATATCGAAGAAATCTTGTTGATTTATGACATTTTCAACTTCAGATAAAGTTAACGTGACATCATTTGGCATGAGACTTCCTACGATTCGGGTTTTCATAAACTCCACCTACTTTTTTGATTTCAATTACGCTAAATATAGCGTATCTCTTTTAAATTTTAAAGGGATGATTGAGAAATAATGAACTGGGTAAACAATGTAATGTATCATAAAGGAGGAATTGCAATGTCAACAATTTATGAAACAACTGCGACAAATACTGGTGGAAGAAATGGTCATGTAAACACTGATGATCAAACGTTAGATTTAAAAATAACACCTCCAGATAAAGCGGATGGTCAAGCAACTAATCCTGAACAACTCTTTGCTGCAGGTTACGCTTCTTGTTTTAATGGTGCTTTTGACTTAATATTAAAACGCAATGGACATAGAAATGCAGAACCCGTTGTCGACTTAACTGTCAGACTCGTTGATGATCCTGATGTAGAAAGTCCAAAATTAGAAGTCGATATTTTAGGAAAAGTTAAAAATATGACGCAAGAGGAAGCTGAGCAAAACCTCAAAGAAGCACATGAATTTTGTCCTTATTCTAAAGCAACAAGAGGCAATATTGATGTGAATTTAAAAGTAGAAGTCATTTCATAATTGAGATATAAGATTGTGGCGAGAAGTTACCTTCTCGCCCTTTATTTATATGTTGCAGCAACAATAAATTCTTTTTAAAATTATATCAAGTGTAATTCGTCCGAATATTCAAATATATCATTGCATTCATGTTTATCCTTTTATATGATTGAGATAATAAACCGATTACATATAGGAGGATGCTCATGATTCAAGTTTTAAATGATAGTCATGCAAAAGCATTTTATCAACTTACTTGTGAAGCATTTCAACTTCATCCTATTGCTTTTGTACATGAAATTAATGAACGTTCAGATTATACTGAACAAAACATTGCGCAACTGCTCCACCCTGATCATCATCACATTCAAGTTTTTTTCGGTGCTTTTGAAAATCAGGATCTCGTAGGATTTGTTCAACTCAACTTTTCTCTGTATACTTCTAAAAGTCATAAAGCAACAATTCAAGGTTTATACGTTACTCCAAAAGCGCGAGGAAAAAATTTAGCACATCAGCTCATGGAATATTTAATACAATATGCTAAAAAACATCGTATCGAACAACTCATTTTAGCTGTTGCATCAAATAATATAGCAGCAAAAATCTTTTGTGATCGCTTGGGCTTTGAATTTTTAGCAATAGAAACAAACGCCCGTAAACTCGACAACAAATATATTGATGAGCACTGGCTGATTTATTACATCAAATAGGAGGCGTTATGAAAGAAATAACCCGCATTCAACATTTATGGCGATACGAAAAATATCATGTGATGATGCATGACTATCGCTACTATATTGAAATAAAAGAATTGATAAAACAAGGTGCTGATTATCTAACAATAGAACAGCGCATACATAATATATTACAAACTCCCATTCGTCATTCTGCATTTGTGAATACATTTCAACATTTATGGGGCTATTTTAAAAACGTAGCCACAGACGAGGAAATGAAATCATATTTATCATATATAGAGCAACTCCACCATCATCATGTTTCTCATCAAACTTGTCTTATATTTATTCAGAATTTGACACGCAAATACCAAAACCCCTATTTATTACATAGCGCAATCATGGATTTATAACCTTTATATTATTTTAATATAGCATCTTTACTATGCCTTTTTGTTTAAAAACATGGTATAATGTCTCTTTGTAAATTAATCATTAAGGGTGCATGTTATGAAAATATTTTGGTCTAAAAGGGCTCGCATGTTCGAAATTGCGATTATGTCCTTTCTTACGATTATTGGAATTGGCTCTCAATTCTATTTAAATTTAGCTTACAGTTTAAATCAGGGGTTATATCATTATGCTTTAGGAATCCATTCTGATTTATTGATTATCCCAGCAATTATGGGTAACTTTGCTTTTGCATTTGGTGTTCCACTCGGTCATTTACTCGTTCATAAATTTGGCTTCCGAAAAAACTTCATGCTCTTTTCTTTCATATTTTTAATCGGTTCTATCATAGGATTTTTATCATTTGGGATTGTTTCGTTATCTATTTCAAAAGTGATTCAAGGTTTTAGTACAGGGGTTTTATTTTTTACAATGCTTCCTAAAACGTTTCATGTATTTCCGAAGCGATTTAAAAACGTTTTTTTATTCATGATCATTGTAGGTCTTTTTGGTGCGAATGCATTAGGCGGCTTGACTGGGAGTATTACTTTATTTTATGACCAATGGCAATGGGTATATCCTGTCAATATGATTTCTGCAGTGATTTGTTTACTCGCAGGATGGTTGTATTTCGAAAGAGAAGAACCCAACCATAGTACTATAAAAGAAGACCATTCCGTTGTTTTCTTTTTAGCCCTTTCTTCTATTTTCTTGCTTTTACCATTATGTCTTATGACACAATACCCAGTTGATTCTCTGCAAGTGTGGCCATGGTACTTTTTAACATTCATATTATTTGCTCTATTTTTAATTACAAATGAGCGCAGTAATAACCCAATCGTCCACTTTTCGACATTACTTTCACCTAAGCCTTTATTAGGATCTGTCATGGCTATCGTTTCTCATTTAACCTTACTCATTGGGATTGCAGCCATTAACTTTTATTTATTACAAGTAATTCATTTATCACCAAGCCAAATCATACTCTTTTATATTTACTTTTTCATAGGTGTCATAATCACAGGTGTGTTAAAAATGATATTCTATAGCGCTTGGGGACCTGGTGTATTAGGCACAATCGGCTCTATTGCATTACTTTATGTCAGCATTCACTGGTATATTATGCAAAGTGAACTCATCATCAACTTATTGTATTTTCAAGGGATGATTATTGGATTTGGAGCAAGTATGGTACTCGTTAGTGGTGCCATGTCGACGTTGTTGGACGGTGATTTATCTCGCGCTTCCCACCGATCGTTGACGATGCATTCAATACGTAATTATTTTGCTGCCATTCTCGTACCCATTATTGCCGTCTATATGAAACATAAAATTCAAAAAGGTATAAACGACGTCCAATACAATAACATCGAGAACAAGGCGATTATTTTAAAGCATATTCATGATGTGTTCATGGATGCGACAAATCAGCTCTTTTTCGTCATGATTATTTTAAGTACTATTTTACTCATCTCTTCACTCTCTCAATTTTTCTTTGGTAAAAGTCGTCGTATTGTCGCCAAACGCAAGTAGCACGTTTTTTCTATATAAATGTTTTAACCAAACTTCGAAATTTAAAAAGCCGTTACAGTATTTCATTTTTTGAACTGTAACGGCTCTTGTTTTGTATTTTTAACGAAATTGCTTAGATCTTATACTCACTTAATTTTAAGCACTTTGTATCCTAAATTTTCAATTTTATTTTTAACAGCTTCAGAAGTTAGTATTTCTTCATCTATCGACATTTTAGCTTTACTCGTATTGAATAATACTTTTGAATCGTAGACGCCTTTCGTTCTATTTAACAAACCTTCAATAGATGCAATGCAAGATGGACAAGTTAAAGTTTCTAGTTGTAATGTAATTTGTTTCATAATAAGTGCCTCCTCTATAAATTTAAACAACGGCTTGGGCTGTGTTTCTATAAGTTTCTTTATATTGTGGATGATGTGGGCGAAAGCGAATTAATCGCATCGCATTGAGAATTACAATTAGGACGCTCACTTCATGCGCAAACATACCAATCGCTAAGTTCACGCCTCCAAGTAATATACCGATAAGTAACAGAACGACTGTCATTAGTGCAATGGCGATATTTTGTTTTAAAATGGACATCGTTTTTTTAGATAAATCAAAGGCATGTGCATATTGAGATAATGCATCATTCATGAGCACAAGATCAGCTGTCTCCATGGAAATATCCGTTCCACCTTTGCCCATTGCTAAACCGATATGTGCTGTTGCAATTGCTGGCGCATCATTGATACCATCACCTGCCATCGCTACAATTTTTCCTTGGGACCGTAATAATTGAATCATGTTCACTTTGTCTTCAGGTAAAAGTTCTGCTTTATAACCATCCAATTTTAGCTGTGTGCTTACGGCTTCTGCTGTTCGCACGTTATCTCCTGTCAGCATTATTATTTCTTTCACACCACTTTGACGCATTTGATTTAAAGAGTGTAATGCATCAGATCTCACCTTATCAGCAATCGCGATATAGCCTATAAATTTTTGATCGATAGCAATCAATACGACCGTGTTCCCCGTTGACTCTTGTAAACTTATACGGTCAAGAATTGTATCTGACATGAAAATATTTTGCTTATTCATTATCTTTCGATTTCCAATGATGACTTCATTGTTTTGGACCTTACCAATGAGCCCTTGTCCTTTTACTGTCTCCATTAAGCGCACTTCTTTATTGGGTAGTACCGTTTTCGATTCGGCATAGTCAACAATTGCACGCCCCAAATGATGTTCTGACATTTTTTCTAATTGTGCAACTTTGCTCAATATTTCATTCTCATCAAATTCAGCCGTATCAAATTCAAACGTTGTCACTTCTGGGTGCCCTTTAGTAAGTGTTCCTGTTTTATCAAAGACTAAAGTATTGACTTTGGAAAAGGTATCTATTACATCTCCTCCTTTAATTATGACGCCATTTTTTGCGCCATTTCCAATACCGGCTACATTTGCTACAGGTGCCCCAATGACTAAGGCCCCTGGACATGCAATCACTAAAAAGGTTATCGCTAAGTGGAGATCACGAGAAATCAGCCAAACTAAAAACGAGATGAGCGCGATACTTGGCGTGTACCATTTAGAAAAACGATCTAGAAACTTTTCTGCAGGTGATTTTTTATCCTGAGCTTCTTCCACCAATTCAATAATTTTGGAAAATGTGGTGTCCTCAGCCACTTTTTCTGCAATAATTTCTAAATATCCCGTATCAACGTTGGTACTGCTATACACTTTTTCATCGACTGACTTAGAAACTGGAACTGATTCTCCAGTGATTGAAGATTCAATAATATTGGCATTCCCTTTTACTATACGTCCATCTACAGGAATCGTACTTCCTGAACGCACAACAATACGATTACCGACTTCTACATCATCGACATCGATCTTTTCTGTTTCACCATTCTCTTTTATTCGTATTGCTTCTTTAGGTGCTGCGTCGACTAAATCACTAATAGACTTTCTTGTTATTTTTAAAGTTCTGGCTTCTAGATAACTTCCAAACAAAAATAAAAATGTCACAATAGAAGATTCCGTATATTCTTGAATCCATAATGCCCCTATCACAGCAATTGTTACTAATAGCTCGATAGAAAAAATTTTCGCCCTCACAGACTGATATGCTTTCAAGGTAATTGGTACCATGGCTATCAATGTCGAGATGATAAGAAAAATTTGACTTAAATTAGTCATTGATAACCATTTAAATATGAATCCAGTAACTAAAAATAGAAATGTCATCCCTGTAATAAAGTTCACGTGTTGATAGATAAACCGTTTCATAAAAAAATCTCCTTTCATAATAGTGTGTGTCTTTTCATCTATTATGATAAGAGATTGATTGAGGAAAAAAATTGACCTAAGTCAACTTTTGAAGTATTTCGTATGTTTTGTGATTTATTTTTTTAATTAATCCTTCTTCTTCTAGCTTTTTGAATGTCCGGGCTAATGTCTCAGGTTTCATACTCAAATATGACGCGATGTGTTTTTTGGAGATATTTAAATGAAGTTTGTTTCCCTCTCTATAGGTATCAATATACGTTAACAATTTTTCTCTACTATTAAGTAATGCAATATGGGTCGTTTGATCTTCGGTTTCTGAGAGGCGTGAAGCAAAGGTTTCAATAAAAGAAATGGCAATATTGGGATAAGTCGACATCAATTCGTAAATACTTTCCTTCGATATCATACAAATCTCTGCATCTTCAAGTATTTGCGCATACGACGCGCTATCTGTAGAAGCGTTAAAAATTGAAAGCTCTCCAGTGTAGTCACCATGGGCTAATACGCGTATTAATTGTTCTTCTCCCTCATCATTCAGTCGATAAATTCGAACACGCCCCTTGTGAACCACATAGAGAGAATCAAGCTTATCCCCTTCCATATATAACATTTCATTTTTACTAAAATAGCGATGGTTGATTTTCTTAAACACTAGTTGTTGTGTTTCATTTGAAAGATGTGCAAAAATAGGCACTTGACTCACACATAATTCATAACTGTGATGACAACTCATACAACCCCTCCTCCTTACTTGTAACACTTATAAAATAACACATTACTTTATAAGTGAGAAAACGCTTCTACTTTTTCTTTATCTTATATTGACCCCTAAGTGAGATGATCTAAGACTTCAACATGCGCAATACACTAGGAGACGTCTCCTCATTATGATACAAAAAAAGCGACCCATTACGAGTCGCTTTTTACAGTTAAACTTATATTCAATTGTTCGCATTGAACATATTTAAATCAATTTATTTTTTGAATTTATCTACGACTTCATTCATCTTTTCTTTGGCGTTATCTGTGGCTTCTTTCACTTTTCCAGAAGCTTTATCTTGTTTACCTTCCTTTTCAAGATCTTTATTTCCTAAAACATTACCAGCTGTTTCTTTTAAATTTCCTTTAGCTTGTTCTTGTTTACTCACATTATCCATGATAAAACCTCCTGTTATTGAATCTATATAATAACCTATACCCTTATCATATAAACACAAACATAACAAAAACGCATTTAGACCAATCGTTTTAAGAACTTAGGCATAATAGTTTATGACTTGGATATAACTTTCGCACACAGAGGAAATATTAAAATCGTCAAAGCACCACTTGCAACTAAAACAGAAGCTGTTGTGACATCAATAATATGATTGTTTTTAGCCATTTCTGTTACAGCAACAATGACGGGTAATCCAGAAGCTGAATATAGCGCCAATGTCATTTTGTCTTTGTTAGAGTTTAAACCTGATTGTGTTACAGACATTTTTTCTCTAATAAACACCACCATTCCACGCATAACGAAAATAAATACGATTGCTAAAATCAATAAGTGCCATTGATTAAGAACTCGAAGAATATCAATGTTCATGCCACTTGTAATAAAGAATATTGGAATTAAAAAGCTAAATCCTACCACTTCCACTTTCTTTTCAATTTCATATTGGTACTTTGGAGAAAATGTCTTTAATATCACGTTCATAAAAATACCAGCGACAAAAGCCCCCAATGCAATATCTAACTCTAAAATGGCTGTCAGTAACATTAAAGAAACTAAAACAAAAATAGCTATTCTTAAAGTCGTTTGCATCGTTGTATGAGAAGCAGAAAGAATTGCCTTTCCAAGTAGTGGAACTTTTCGAATAAATCTTATTGGGGCTACCACTATTAAAAAAGCCAATATTGTAAAAGTGATAAGAATGAGCGCAGAACGCCATGGTGAAACTGTTGATAGTAATAATGACATCATGATAATTGGTAATAGCTCGCCATAAGCTCCATGAATCAAAATTGACTTTCCTATCGGTTTATTTATCATATTACTATCTTTTAAAATTGGAAGTAGTGTCCCTAAAGCTGTAGATGTGGTTGCCACAGCCAAAACAATCGCAAATGCTATGTTCCCTTTTGAAATGAGATAACCTACTCCTACTGCTAAAATAAAACTTATTAACCATGTGACCATTGCTTTTTTACCTTGATGTGCTTTCATATCCTCCGTACTAATTTCAAGACCGGCAAGTAAAAATAAAAACCCCATACCGATTTCACGTAAAAACTCTATAGACTCTGTCATTTGGGCTAATTTCAAAACGTGAGGCCCTATAAGCACACCAAATAGTAATAACCAAATGGCATCTGGAATATACTTACGTGTCATAAGTGCCAAAACCGGAGAAAGCATAGCGGCAAAAATAATCCACCATATGGAATGTAAATTTTCAGCTAAAATCTGATGTGACATCTTCTACCTTCTTCCCTATTATAAGATAACTGTACTCATCAAAATTATAAAAGAAATATATGCTATTCTTCTATCATAACAAATTCAATCTCATTAGACGATTTTAGAACCCCTAAAATTCTGATTGATATGATATAGTAAATTAATAATTTAAACAAAAGTGTCATATCATTTTTAATATCTATTCCAGAAAAAATCCCTTTACTTCTAATAGTATAAAGGTATAAAAGACACTTTAACTTTATCTCCTAGGAGGACTTTTATGAACAACAAAGATCTCATAGACGAAACAGGATGGACACTCACTGAGATTATCAATAGAATCAATAGTTTGCCTCATATCAAACAAAAAATAACTCAGGAAGACTTACAAAATATGAGTAAAGTTGAGTTTCAAGAAATGATTATTGGCCATAAGTCTTCAACTGAACGTTCTAACCACTTATAAGAAGCACACAAAAAGAGAGAGTTAAATACTTATAAGGTGATTAATTATGAGGTTGTTTTAATTGAGAGATTATTAATGAAGCGAACTATGATATAACTTATGATGTCTTAGAAGAAGATATAATTATTGTTGATAAAGCATCAAATAGCCAACTTGCATATTTAAAGAACAATTCCAAAGAAGATATTTATACCATAGACTACAATGTTCACAAGGTAGTCTTACAAATTAATGATATTAGTAAATCAATAACAATATATGATAATATTGCGCCCTAATAATAAGGCGTTTTTTTGTTTACTGTGCACTTTTTGTGCACTTTAAAATAAAAAGCCCATAACCACGAAGATTATAGGCTACATAGTGGAGACGGCGGGATTTGAACCCGCGTCCAAAGGTCCTGATACAAATGTTTCTACGTGTGTAGTCTGTTTAGAAATTTAGCATAATGTTTAGAAACAGACAACCGACATTATGCGAGTTTGATTCATCTCTTCTCGTCAGACTTCAAACGGCAGTGACGAGCGTATCCTACTAAAGTTGAATCACTTTAATCGCACATAGGCGATGCGATTAGGTGATGCAGAGCGCGATTAGGCAGCTACTGCTAAGTTATTGTTAGTTTTGCCAGTTATTATAAACTGATGTGTTTTTGCGGAGACAACCCTCCGACACGCTTCATAAGCTCTGGGGACCCCTGTCGAATCCATAAACGTCCCCTTGTATAAAATGTACTTTCATTTTCAGAAAGCACATTTAATTATAACGAATCTTAACATTCTTAGCAATCATTTAATAATTTTGTTTCATCGCGCGGTCGATATCACGTTTTACCGCTTTTTCTTTCAACGCTTGACGTTTATCGTATTTTTTCTTACCACGTGCAACACCTAATAGTACTTTGCACATCCCATGCTTGAGATACAATTTTAATGGTACAATCGAATAACCCACTTCACGCGTTTGGTCTCCTAGTTTATTAATCTCACGTTTATGCAGTAATAATTTACGCACACGTCTAGGATCGTGATTAAATCGGTTGCCTTCTTCGTAAGGTGCAATATGCATGTTGTGAAGATAGATTTCTCCGCCTTTCACTTGTGCATAACTGTCTTTTAAGTTTGCACTGCCTCGGCGAATCGATTTAATCTCTGTGCCTTGCAACGCAATGCCCGCTTCAATCGTATCTTCGATGTTATAATCATGTCTTGCCTTACGATTCTCTGCTAAAGTGCCTTTTCCTGATTTTTTTGGCATTGGGTCTCACCTCAGTTTACTTTTTCTTCTTTTTACCTTTCTTTTTAACACGTTTGTCTTTGTAGAAAGGTTTATGTTTCGTATTTCCTGATTTTTCACGCTTTCTTGCATGTTTACCTTTACGTTGTTTGCGCTTTTTCTTATTAGATTTGTCTTTTTCGAATGTATTGCCTTTTGTTTTAGCTTGAATCGTTGTGCCCCGTGACTTTTTCTCACGTTTAGGATTGACATCTAAAGGCATGCCAACAATTTGAAAATCAATTTGTCGTTCGTCTACATCTACATGTATGACTTTTACCTTAATAACGTCTCCAATACGATAAACAGATGCTTTTCGTTCTCCAATCAACGCCATCTGACGTTCATCAAAATGATAATAATCATCTGACATGTTTTGAATCGTGACCATACCTTCAATCGTATTCGGCAACTCGACAAACATTCCAAAATTGGCTACAGAACTAATGACACCTTCAAATTCGTCACCGAGGTGTTGAATCATATATTCAGCCTTTTTCAAATCATCCGTATCCCGTTCGGCATCAATCGCTCGCCGTTCACGGTTTGACGTATGTTCTGCCATTTGAGGGAGTTTTTCTTGCCATTCGTGTTGCGCTTTCCCATTCATTGATTTCTCAATTAAATATTTTCGTACTAAACGATGAACAATAAGGTCAGGATAACGGCGAATCGGAGAAGTAAAATGCGTATAATAATCTGCTGCTAGTCCAAAATGCCCTAAATTATCTGCATCATAATGGGCTTGTTGCATCGAACGTAACATCATTGTCGAAATGACACGGTCTTCAGGTCGCCCTTCCACTTCTTGTGTAATATTTTGAAGTGTGCTTGGATGAATATCTTCCCCTGTCCCTTTAATCATAATCCCAAAGTTTGTGATAAAGTCGAAAAATTGTCTTAAACGTTCAGACTTTGGTTGTTCATGGACACGGTAAATAAATGGAACTTCCATTTTACTAAAGTGTTCGGCGATGGTTTCGTTGGCTGCTAACATGAAAGATTCTATTAATCTTTCCCCTTCGCCACGCTCACGTGCAACCACTTCTTGGGGAATGCCTTCTTCATTGACTAAGACTTTCGCTTCTTTAATATCAAAATCAATTTCTCCTCGACGACGGCGCATCTGAATCAGTTGTTGGGAAAGTTGTTGTGCTAAATCTAACATAGGTGTAATCTCTTTATATTTTTCACGTGTCACAGCATTTTGTTCTGTAATAATTTCATTCACTTCAGTATAGGTCATACGCGCATCTGAATGAATGACACTATCGAAAATATCATGTTGGACTACTTCTCCGCGACTGTTGATTTCCATGCGACAGCTCATCGTTAAACGGTCTACTTTTGGATTTAATGAACAAATGCCATTACTTAATCGGTGGGGAATCATCGGGATAACGCGGTCCACCAAATAAACACTTGTGGCACGGTCATAAGCTTCACGATCTAAGGCAGAGCCTTCTTTAACATAATAACTCACATCCGCAATACTCACTGTTAGTTCCATATTCCCATTTGGAAGCTTTTTAATGGCAATCGCATCGTCTAAATCTTTAGCATCCGCGCCGTCTATTGTTATAGTTAAATCTTGGCGTAAATCACGACGTCCTTCAATTTCAGACGGCAAAATAGTTTCTGGTACGGCTTCAGCTTCTTTTAAAACATCATCCGGAAATTCAATTTCAATTCCATGTTGATAAATGATAGATAAAATATCTACGCCAGGGTCATTTTTATGTCCTAATATCGCTGAAATATGTCCTTCTGGATTGTTTGATCCATCAGAATATTGCGTGATTTGCACGAGTACTTTATGACCATCAACTGCCCCTAAATCTTGACCTTTAGGGATGAAGATATCTTGCATAATACGCTTATCATCTGGAACGACAAAACCGAAATGTCGCGCTTCTGTGTAGGTACCAACGACTTGTTTCACTGAATGGGTTTCAATCGATTTTACTTCGCCTTCAACTTTCCCTTTGCGGTGATCACCACGCGATTTTTTCACTTCAACTATTACAGTATCGCCATCCATGGCACGATTAATTTTTGTCGGTGGAATAAAAATGTCTTCTATGCCTTCTTCATCTGGTCGCAAAAAGGCAAATCCTTTTTTATTTTGACTTAACGTCCCTCTTACTAGTCCGGGTTTAGGACCTTGTTTTTGATATCTATCTTGTTTAGTACGCTTGACTTTCCCTTCTTGTTCAAGCTCGTTTAGGACTTTAATGAGATCACGAAAACTTTCGGCACTACTGAGTCCTAGCGCATCTTGAAAATCCGACACCGACATAGGTTCATAACTGGTACGTTCGACAATCGCTTTAATTTGTGATTTTAAGTTCATATGAAGTCCTCCTTTCTATTAAAAATCGTTTCTGTTATTTACTCTGACCAATCTAATGATTCTAAAAATTGATAGACTTCTTCAAAAACGTCCTCTTTTTCTTTATCAATTGTAATCACGTGGCCTGAATTTTTGTACCATGATAAATGCTTTTCATCTGAAGCAGCTTCATTATAAATAACATTAGCTGAATCTGGATTAATCATTTCATCTTGTTCAGCTTGAATGACTAATAAAGGTTCTATCACATCTTCCACATGGTCTCGTACACTTTGAATCGTTTCTTGTAATTCACGCAATGTACTTGTTGGATGGAAAGCTTGCATTTCACGTTCTATTGTCGTTTCATCCTTACCTTCATATTTTTTAAAATTGCGTGCGTATTCTAAAACACCTTCATACATAGAACCTTCTGTTTTAATGTACATCGGAGAACACATGGTTACAATACCCTTCACATCACGATTTAAGCTTAATTTTAAAGCAAAGACGCCTCCAAGTGACAAGCCAGCAACGGCAATTTCATCGTAACCTTTGTCGACTAGATAGTCATATCCATCTAATGCATCTTTGTACCAAACATGTGGACTCGATTTTAAAATCTCTTCAGGTGGTGCTGCATGCCCTTCATAATGCGGCGCATAAGAAGTGTATCCCTTTTTTTGTAGAAAACGGCCAAGTTGTCTTACATCAGAGCTATTTCCCGTAAACCCGTGTAATAATAACACTGCACGCTTACCTTCTTCAAAAAGAAAAGGCTTTGGTAATTGAATTTTCATTCGTTATTCCGTCCTTTCAAGTCACATATAGTTTTATTTTATAGTTTAATAGAATGCCCGACAAATAAAAAAGTCCGACTTATCAACTGTCGGACTTTGTTTTTTCTTATCGGTCGAAAAGGTTCATGCTATTTTTAACGTAAACCGCAAGACTTATAAATTAAAATAACTGATACCTAACATTAATACAAAGAAAATAATTGAAAGTACAATTGTCAATCTATGCAAAAATAAATCTACACCACGTTGCTTTTGTTTACCAAATAACTGTTCGGCTCCACCACTGATGGCACCTGATAAGCCATTACTTTTACCTTCTTGTAATAAAACAACTGTGATGAGTGCGATACAGTCAATAATCAGTAATACAACAAAAAATGTGTGCATCAGATTGTCCTCCATTCATCATATACGAAGGTTATTCTACCATAATTAACCCCTTTTCACAATACATCCCTAGCGATTAAAGGTGGACTTACGTTTAATGCTCACTGTAATCATAAAAATTGCCAAAATAAGTGATCCGATGCTAACCACTATAAATGGAATTAAAGCAAAGAACCCTTTCACATTTAAAATCGCTGCATATAAAATTGGAGGATTGAGTAGCGCATTAAATAATTGTGAGATAAACACAGCGACCATAAACCACCATAAATATGGATGTTGATATTTAATAGCCACCACCCCGGCAGAATAAGCTAATATATATAAAATGCCTGTATACCTTAAACTGTTGTTAATCGCGTTTATCGCATTTTTAGTAGTTTGGTTCCCTGAATGTTCTAGCATGTAACTGATGACGTGTCCATCCACAATAATCACTTGATGAATCACTAAACAAACGGCAAACAAAAATGAAATATAACCAATCAACCTTCCAGTATGTTGGGCACGCACCTCATTGGTCGAATTTTGTTTCATCATATATTTGTGCTCCTTTTTATTTTCACTTGAATTCATTATATCAGTTCAAAGCAGAGTTTGAAATATGCGTCTACACCTCTTTAAATATCGGCAATAAAAAACAGGGGGAGGATAATGTATATCCCCAACCCCGTGTTGAAATTAGCTTCAACTTATTTGTTTAAGTTATAGAAAGCATCTAAACCTTCATATTTAGCTGTTTCGTATAATTCATCTTCAATACGTAATAATTGATTGTATTTTGCAATACGATCTGTACGTGATAATGAACCTGTTTTAATTTGACCTGCGTTTGTAGCCACAGCAATATCAGCAATTGTTGTATCTTCAGTTTCACCTGAACGGTGTGAAACTACTGCAGTGTAGCCTGCTTTTTGTGCCATTTCAATAGCTTCAAAAGTTTCAGTTAATGTACCAATTTGGTTCACTTTAATTAAAATAGAGTTACCGATATGGTTTTGGATACCTTTAGAAAGGATTTCAGTGTTTGTAACGAATAAGTCGTCACCCACAAGTTGAACACGATCACCGATACGTTCAGTTAATAGTTTCCAACCATCCCAGTCATTTTCATCCATACCGTCTTCGATAGTTAAAATTGGGTATTTGTTCACTAACTCTTCTAAGTAGTCCACTTGTTCTTCAGCAGTACGTTTTGCACCTTTTTCACCTTCGAATTTAGTGTAATCATAAACACCATTTTCGTAGAATTCAGAAGACGCACAGTCAAAACCGATAAAGATATCTTTACCTGGTTCATAACCAGCTGTTTTAATAGCTTCAATGATTGTTTCTACACCATCTTCAGTACCTTCAAATTTCGGTGCGAAACCACCTTCATCACCTACTGCAGTTACTAAACCACGAGATTTTAAGATTTTCGCCAATGCATGGAAGACTTCAGCACCCCAACGTAATGCTTCTTTGAAACTTTCTGCACCTACTGGTAAAATCATGAATTCTTGGAATGCAATCGGCGCATCAGAATGAGAACCACCGTTTACGATGTTCATCATTGGTGTTGGTAATACTGTTGAGTTAAATCCACCTAAATATTTGTATAAAGGTTGACCTAAAAAGTCTGCAGCAGCACGTGCAACGGCAATAGATACACCTAAAATAGCGTTTGCACCTAATTTACCTTTGTTTGCTGTACCGTCTAATTGAATCATCATTTTATCGATTGAAACTTGTTCTAAAGCTGAAAACTCGCCTTCGATAATTTCAGGAGCGATAATTTCATTTACATTTTCAACAGCTTTTTCGACACCTTTACCAAGGTAACGATCTTTGTCGCCATCACGTAATTCTACTGCTTCGTGTTCTCCCGTTGAAGCACCTGATGGTACAAGCGCACGTCCAAACGCACCACTTTCTGTTAAAACTTCAACCTCTACTGTTGGGTTCCCACGTGAATCAAGTACTTCGCGAGCGTAAACATCCGTAATAATTGGCATAATATAAAATCTCCTTTTTCATGATTGTATTTAAAACTAACAGCTGAAGAGGATGAGGGATGCGACACGTAGTTTACGTGTGCGTCACTCACTCCTTTCGTCGCTGTCTCCATGAGTTCATCTTCATTATAACTTGTTTTGATATGGACTCAACTATTTTAATGTTTTATTAAACTTTCGCCTGTCATTTCTTCAGGTTGTTGAATATTTAATAAGTCCAGTAACGTTGGAGCAAGGTCGCCTAAACGACCTGTTTCTCTTAATTCAACGCCCTCTTTTGTTACAATAACGGGCACAGGATTCGTTGTATGTGTTGTCATCGGTTGATCATCATCTGTTAACACTTCATCTGAGTTCCCATGGTCGGCAGTAATAATTGCATGGCCGTCCATTTCTAAGATTTTATCAACGACTTCACCTAAACATTCATCCACCGCTTCAATAGCTTTAATAGTTGGTTCTAACTTACCACTATGACCTACCATATCAGGGTTAGCAAAGTTAAGAATGATTAAATCAAGATCCCCTTTAGCTAACTCTTCAAGTAAGGCATCTTTCACTTCATAGGCGCTCATTTCTGGTTTCAAATCATAGGTCGCAACTTTTGGTGAATTAATCAATCGACGGCGTTCGCCTTTAAACTCTTCGTTTTGTCCACCATTCATAAAGTACGTCACATGTGGATATTTTTCAGTTTCAGCGATACGCAATTGATTTAAACCATGATCTTGAGCGACTTCTCCAATAGTGTTTTTCAAATCTACTTTTTCGAATACAACTTCAGCATCGACATTGTCATTGTATTTTGTAAATGTCGCATAGAATAAATCGTTCACGCGTTCAACTTCAAAACCATCAAACGCTTTATTTGTAAATATTTCTGAAAGTTGTGCTGCGCGGTCAGGACGGAAGTTATAAAAGATGACTGCGTCGCCATCGTTTACTCCTTCGTTTTGATTTTCAACAACGAAAGGTACGATAAACTCATCTGTTAAATCGTCATCATAGTTTGCTTCGACACCTTCACGCGCAGAGGCATAAGTCGGTGCAGAATCAAAGCCACGAATCGCATCATAAGCTTTATGTTCACGTTCCCAACGTTTGTCTCTATCCATTGCATAATAACGTCCTGCGACTGAAGCAAATTGACCTACGCCAATTTCTTTAAATTGTTGTTCAGTTTCTTCAATATATTTAAGCGCTGATTTTTGATCTACATCACGACCGTCTAAAAAGGCGTGTACATAGACTTTATCCAAACCTTTTTCTTTTGCTAATTTTAAAATCGCAAATAAGTGTTTGTAATGGCTGTGTACACCTCCATCAGACAATAAACCAAAAACATGGAGACCTGATTGATGTTGAAGCGCGTGGTCAATTGCACGATTTAACACGTCATTATCAAAGAAATCGCCATCTTCAATCGCTTTATTGATACGTGTCAAACTTTGATACACAATACGACCTGCACCAATATTCATATGGCCGACTTCAGAATTTCCCATTTGTCCTTCTGGAAGTCCAACATCCAAACCACTTGCTTCAATTTGAGTCGTTGGATACTTTTCGTAATAACGATCAAAATTAGGTTTGTGCGCTTGTTTAACAGCGTTACCATGGACTTCATCTCTATTTGCAAAGCCATCTAAGATAATAAGAGCTGTTGGTTGTTTTGCCATATTATTTAGCACCTTCTAACAATTGAACATAATCGTCTACTTTAAGTGAAGCACCGCCAACTAAAGCACCATCAATATCTGTTTCAGCCATATATTCTTTAATATTATTCGGTTTCACACTGCCACCGTATTGGATACGCACGGCTTCTGCTACTTCATCACTTGTTAATTTTGCAATTTTTTGACGTACGGCTGAACACATTTCATTCGCATCTTTAGCTGTAGAAGATTTACCTGTTCCGATAGCCCAAATAGGTTCATAAGCAATAACCACTTGTTTGACTTGCTCGTCTGATAAACCTTTAAGTGCTTTTTCAACTTGTCCTTCTACAACTTCGTTTGCTTTACCGTTTTCACGTTCTTCATCACTTTCGCCCACACAAATGATAGGTGTCATGTCATGATTAAAAACAGCGTGTGCTTTTTTGTTAATGTCTTCATCTGTTTCATGGAAAATATCGCGACGTTCAGAGTGTCCGATGACCACGTAGCTCACGCCTAAATCTTGAAGTGCTACAGGTGATGTTTCTCCTGTGAAAGCACCACTTTCTTCATAAAATGTATTTTGCGCACCAATTTTCAGTCCAGGTGCGACACCTTCTTTAGTTAATGAAATTAATGCATCTAATTGAATCGTTGGTGCACAAATCACAGCTTCAACTTCATTTGTACCCGGTAATGCCGGTAATGCATTAACGAAATCTTTCGCTTCTGCTACCGTTTTGTTCATTTTCCAGTTACCTGCAATGATTGGTTTTCTCAATTAAAACACTCCTATTTGTGCAACGTACGCGCTTTTAATGCGCCGTACTCGCAAAATTTTTAAACATTGTTCTTACTTATTTGCAATTGCTTTAATACCTGGTAATTCTTTACCTTCAAGGTACTCTAATGATGCACCGCCACCTGTTGAGATGTGGGTGAAGTCATCTTCAAATCCGAGTTGCATTGCTGCAGCGGCTGAATCTCCACCACCGATAATTGTCGTCGCGTCTTTCAATTCGGCAATAGCTTCACAAACGCCAATTGTACCTTGCGCAAAGTTACTGAATTCAAAAACACCCATTGGGCCATTCCAAACGACAGTATGCGCCCCTTCAAGTTGCTTTTTAAATAATTGAACTGTCTCAGGTCCAATATCCATGGCTTCTTGATCTTCAGGAATTTCATCAATTGAAACTGTCGTAATGTCGGCATCGTTAGAAAATTCTTTTGCCACTTTACCATCTACTGGTAAAACGATTTGATCTCCTGCACGCTCAAGTAAATCTTTGGCAAAATCAATTTTATCAGCTTCTAAAAGTGATAATCCGATTTCTTTGCCTTGCGCTTTTAAGAACGTATACGCCATACCGCCACCAATGAGTACTTTGTCAGCGATTTTTAATAGATTTTCAATGACGCCAATTTTGTCAGAAACTTTAGCGCCACCTAAGATAGCTACTACAGGTTTATCAGGGTTTTCAACTACACCACCGATAAACTTGATTTCTTTTTCCATTAAGAAACCTGCAACTGCTTCTAAATGTGTAGAAATCCCTACATTGGAAGCATGTTCACGATGTGCTGTTCCAAATGCATCATTCACAAAAATATCACCTAATGAAGCCCAATATTTACCGAGCTCACTATCGTTTTTAGATTCTTTTTTACCATCTAAATCTTCAAAACGTGTATTTTCAAACATTAATACGTCGCCATCATTCAATTCTTTAATGGCAGATTCTAATTTTTCGCCACGTGTTTCAGGAATAAACGTAACCTCTTTGTTTAACTTTTCGGATAAGCGTTTTGCTACCGGTGCAAGTGTTAACTTTTCTTTATCACTTTCTTCTTTCACTTTTCCTAAGTGAGAGAAGACAACAATTTTACCACCTTGCTCGATGATATGTTCCAATGTTGGTAAGGCTTGTACAATTCGGTTGTCATTTGTGATTTCGCCGTCTTTCATAGGAACGTTAAAGTCTGCACGTACTAAAACGACTTTCCCTTTTAACGAAACATCAGTTACATCTTTTTTTGCCATAATAATCCTCCTCAAAAACACTGTTATTTTAAAATAAGCGGAGAAGCGATTGTGCTCCTCCGCTTACTATAAGCTAAATTCTGGGTAGAAGCACGTACATTGAATACTTGCTTAACCAAGATTCGTTAAGACAAAGGATATGCCTTTAACTTTGAGTATATATGCTATGCTCTTATTTAGCGTGGCTTGCTAAATATTCTAAAGTACGTACTAATTGAGCAGTGTATGACATTTCGTTATCATACCAAGATGCTACTTTAACTAATTGACGGTCGCCAACAGTCATTACACGTGTTTGAGTTGCATCAAATAATGCTCCGAAAGTCATGCCTACAACATCTGAAGATACAATTTCGTCTTCAGTGTAACCGAATGATTCGTTTGTTGCATTTTTCATTGCATTGTTAACGTCTTCTACTGATACTTCTTTATCTAAAACAACTGTTAATTCAGTTAATGAACCTGTTGCTACTGGTACACGTTGTGCGCCACCGTCTAATTTTCCATCAATTTCAGGGATAACTAAACCGATTGCTTTCGCAGCACCTGTTGAGTTAGGAATAATGTTTTCTGCAGCTGCACGTGCACGACGTTTGTCACCTTTTCTGTGTGGTGAGTCTTGTGTATTTTGGTCACCAGTGTATGCGTGAATTGTAGTCATTAAACCTTCAACGATACCAAATTCATCATTTAAAGTTTTTGCTACTGGTGCTAATGAGTTTGTTGTACAAGAAGCACCTGATACAACTGTTTCAGAACCGTCTAATTCTTCATGGTTGACATTATATACGATTGTTTTAAGATCGCCAGTTCCTGGTGCAGAAATTAATACTTTTTTAGCACCTGCTTCAATGTGAGCTTCTGCTTTTTCTTTTGATGTAAAGAAACCTGTACATTCTAAAACAACATCTACGTCAAGATCTTTCCATGGTAATTTTGATGGTTCTGGTTCAGAGAATGATTTCACTTCTTTACCATTTACGCGGAAACCACCATCAATTACATCTACTTCTTCAGTAAAACGACCTTGCATTGTGTCATATTTCAATAAATGTGCAAGCATATCGTCGTCTGTTAAATCGTTTACAGCTACAACCTCAATATTTTCTACGTCTTGAATTCTTCTGAATGCTAAACGACCAATTCTACCAAATCCGTTAATTGCTACTTTTACTGCCATGTTAATGGCCTCCTTTAATGATATTTAAAAAGTGATATACGCCCCAAACTGGTTCTCTTTACCTATAAAACAGTCTATCAGTGACTACTTTCAGCTTGTTTAAAACCACTTTTTACTTTTTTTAATGAATGCTATTTTGCCACAATCATTTTTGCTGCTTCTTCATCAGTGATTAACACTGTGTTTTTAGGAGCAATGTTCAAGTATGCTTTTATTGCATTACCTTTTGAACAACCTCCAGCAACAGCAAAATTGTGTTCTTTCAATCGGACCTCTTCAAGTTGAAGTCCAATCGTATTAACTTTGTGAATAATTTGACCATTTTCATCGAAATAATAGCCAAATGCTTCACCTACGGCATTATGATGTTGAAGTTTTTCAATCAATGCTTGAGAAGATTGACGTCTTTTTGCCATTTTCAGCGCATCACCAATGCCATGTATTGTAATTTGTGAATCTTTAATTTTTTCTAAAGTTTGTATAACTGCAGGTTCTTTCAGTAAGTTTTGATATGTGAGTTCGCTCACGTTATCGGGCACATAAAGTGTCGTATAATTTCCGCCGGTTCGATGAGCCATTGTCGAACAAATCGTGTTTGCTTGGAAAACAACATTTTCGCCAAGACCTCCTCGAGCTGGAACAAACAACACATCGAAGGGGAGAGGTGACATGGCGTCACTCACAGAAGCCATTGTCGAACCACCTGTTACAGCAACAATCGCCTCATTGAATAACTGTTTTTCCAACAGTTGCCCTGCGATTCGCCCAATTTCTACTTTAACACTAAGATCATTATCACTATTGCCAGGTACCACATGTACTTCTTTAATCTGATACAAATCTTTAATTTGTTTCGCTAAGCTGTGATAATCCGTGTAGTTGTTAAAATAGACGTTTAACTCACTCAACACGTCGACACCTACATTGGTCAACGTCATTCCTGTCGGTTTAATTAAAATTAAATCTTGCTCTTTAAGAAGATGAGTTTCAGAACGTAACACCCTCTCAGTAAGACTTAACTTTTCGCTAAGTGTCCGACGTCCTACAGGTTGAAACTTTTGTATGGTACTTAAAATTGAAAAACGCCGATACATCTTGTCTACCAAATCAGGAACAATCTTTTGCTGCACTTGAATGATGTTTTTCAAGAAGCACGCCTCCTTATTAGCGAAACAGGATGGTCAAATTTGAGCCAAGCGTTGACAAATTCAGTCCCATTCGTCACAAAAAAATATTACCTGTTTACATTTTTCATCTTACTACGTCTTCTTTAAAAAAGCAAGTCAAAAACAATCCCACTTCCAAATTAGTTGGTCATTTGTCGACCCGCTTATATTGTCAACTTTAACTTATAATTTTATTTTCACAAATTTGTGTGTTTTTAAACATGAAGGGTATGTAGGGAGTATGTATAATAGTTTTAGCAAGGAGGCACTGAAATGAAAGATTCAAATAACCAGCCTGAAGTTATCGATCCAGATGATCCGCGCTATAGACGCCCCGATGACTTTAATCGAAATCACGGTCGGGATTCGAATCAAGATATGTTTGATAATCGCTATCATGATAGCCAACGTGGCGGCCGCCATTTTTACTACCGCTCATATGGTTGCACACCTATAGGTTGTTTTCCTGGCTGTTTAATTTCACTGATTCTTTCTATTCTCTTAACTTTTATGTTAAATATGTTTTTCTGGTAATCTGACTTACCCTACGTTTTAAATATAGACACCCCTAAAGTTGAGCAAAAATTCAACTTTAGGGGTGCTTTTTTATGATTATTGATTAGATTGTGTTGTTGTTGTAGAACGCGTTTGTGCTTGCTCATTGGAAGTCGTTCTTGTTGTTGATTGTTGTGTACTGTTAGTATTGGACTCAGTTTGACTACGCGTTTCGGTAGAGGGTTGTGGTGATGGTTTAGGCTGTTGTGTTTTGGGCTCTTCTGTTGTAGGTTCTTCTGTAGACGGCTCTGCTGTGGTAGAAGGTTCTGAAGTCTTTTCCTCTGTAGACGTTTCTTCAGAGGAACGTGGTTTTTCTTCTGTTGTCTGTTCTTCCTTAGTACTATTATTAGTCTCTTTTGTAGGCTCTTCCGTTGATTGTTGCTTCATTTGTGCTTGACGTGCTGCTTCAATAGACGCTTGTCTTTCCTGTTCCAGTGACGCTTGACGCTCTTGTTCAATCGAAGCTTGCGCCGCTTGTTGTTGTGCACGTGCTTCTTCTAAACTTGCCTCACGCTCACGTTTTTCTTTCGCTTGCTTTTCTCTTTCTTTCTCTTTCTCTGCTTCTTTTTTCTTTTGTTGTTCCTCAATAGATTTTTCTTGTAGATGTTCTTTTCCCCATTGTGATTGATCTACAAAGGAAAATATCGCAAAAACTAAGCCGCCCAATAATAATAAAATGACGAACAGACTTAAACATCCTGTCAGAAATTTTTTTGTTCGATGGTCTTTTGACGAGGATGTTTGACGATCGTTAAATCCCATATTCTTACCTCACTTTATATAACTTCACCTTATGTTAATATCTGGATGAGTGGCATAAATCGAGTTAACACAAAATATGACTTTTAAATGTTGTTCAGTATGTCTCATTATAACAAGACGATTCTCAAAAATAAAAATATCCGATTACATTCTAGCCCTACTTTAAATTCAAACGTAAAAAAGATTCAAATTATTTCCACATGGGGTTTAAACCTTTATAAATGGAGGAATTACATAAAGCATATAAAGCTTTAGGAGGGTCTCATGCTAAAGTCAATTTTCAGAATGATTATTCGTGTTGTTGTCATGAAAGTCATTGCACAATTGTTTAATAAAAAAAGATAAGACCAGAATGCTACATCATTCTGGTCTTATCTCAACTAAAGGGAGTTAAACCTTCGTCGTATATTATGGGGTATACGCTAACTAAGAGATGGGTTAATAAATCTATTTTCGAAGGCACTTTTATTATAACTCACTTTGTGAAAAAATAAACATACTTTAGAGATGTTTTTTTGATAAAATCTTGACAGTTTTTTGAACCAATTTTGAACAAAGAGAAACGGAGGCGTTCGATGACTCACTTTTTAATCACTGGCGGCACTGGTCTAGTTGGCAGTCAACTCGTAGAAAAACTACTCGCGTATAAGGAAAACAAGATTTTCATATTAACACGTTCTGATAAAACTTCAGAAACGAAAGGTGTTACTTTTATAAATTGGCAGAAAAAGCATTGGGAAAATCAAGTTCCAGATATTGATGTGGTCATTAACCTTGCCGGAGCAACATTGAATCATTATTGGACAGATTCACATAAACAACAAATGATGCAAAGCCGAATTCAATCGACACATGCCTTATATCACTTGTTTAACTCACGCGCACAACAACCATCTGTGTTATTTAATGCGAGTGCAATGGGATACTATCCCCCTTCACTTACGCAAGCGTATACGGAACAATTCAAAACACTTCCTCACGATTTCTTATCCGAGATTGTTTATCAATGGGAAAGACAAGCAGATCATTTTGCAAAACTAGGAACACGTGTCATCAAGGGGCGTTTCGGACTCATATTGTCTGATCAAGGTGGCGCTTTACCTATGATGTCTCTTCCTTATCGCTACTTTGTAGGTGGCAAAATTGGTCATGGAAAACAATGGTATTCCTGGATTCACCTTGAAGACTTAGTGCAAAGTATCCTATTTTTAATTCAACACCCCGAAGCAAAAGGCGTTTATAATTTGAGTGCGCCCTTACCTGAAACACAAAACGATTTTGGAACTACGCTTGGCAAAGTGTTACATCGCCCGCATTATACACGTGTTCCTTCTTTTGTTTTACGTTTGATTTTAGGAGAAATGTCAACACTCATTTTAGATACCCAATATATGATACCTGAGCGTTTACAATCAATGGGCTTCCATTTTCAATATCCAAATCTTAAAGACGCACTGGAAAATATTTACCATTCATAAAGATTTTAATCCCATTCATCATTTTAAATACTCGTATTATGTGTGACTTATATAGCTTACGTGAGAGGGAGCAGAGTTAAAAACTAATGCTCTCTCTTATTTGAGCTGCAATTGATAAAATGCTAAGTCTAACCATCGATCAAATTAATATCCGACTTGACGGAGAACACCTGCAGCAACAAATCCGTGGCGCTCATGTAAAAGAATACTCCTCTTATTTGAGGCATCAATACCTGCAACAATTGTTTGATAGCCTTTTTTCTTTGCATCCTCTATAAGATGCATTAACAATTTTGAAGCCACCCCTTTTCGACGGTACTGTGTACTCACATAGATAGAGTGTTCAATCGTATATTGGTAAGCTGGCCAGTCTCTAAAAGCGCCATAAGTGGCAAATCCTGCGATGTTACCCTCAATTTCATAAACCCATAAGGGCCAACCTTCATTTTGTTTTTTCATCATCCATTGTGTCCGTTCTTCTACTGTTGTTTCAAGATAAGTGTAAACAGCCGTCGTATTAAGAATTGCATCATTGTAAATTTCTGTTATAGCTTTTAAATCTTGAGTTTTAGACTCTCTAATCATCTATTATCCTCCTTTTGTAAATTTTCAAATAATTATGAACAAATAATAAATTAAGCGCTATCATAACGTCTCATGCCATTTAGACTAATTGTATAATGGCAAACCATACTGTGTTAAGCAATTTTTTATCTTAAAATATGTTTGTTATTCATTCCATAACTTATGATATAATAAATTTATCTTTTAATTAGGAGGTTTTTTTATGTATCAAAAACTTGGAATTTGTGCATTATCTTTATCTCTTTTAGGTACCGTCTACACACCAAATGCTGGGGCTGAGTCTGTAGCACCTACAGATCAAATCACTGTCCATTCTAAATCGGATGTGATGAAAGCGCTTAAGCAAATAGCACCGGACAAAGGCATTAAAAATTACAACAAGTATTACAGCATCGAAAAAGAACAAAAGGACGACATGGGTTACACGCACTATACGCTTTACCCGAAAGTGAAAAATCATATTGCAACTGACCGCGAAGTGAAAGTACACGTAAATCCTCAAGGTAAAGTCGTAATGGTGAATGGTGAGTTCAAAGCACCTGAAGTAAAACCTAAAAATGACGTTGCGCTAAGCAAAGAGGACGCATTAAACAATGCGTTTAAAGCTGTAAAAATGACACGTAATGAAGCTAAAAATGGTAAAGATCAAGTTGTAAAATCTAACAAGGTCATCATTAATGGTGATGAAAACAAATATGTTTACGAAGTTGAATTAACAACTATTGATCCTAAACCAACACATTGGAAAGTTCAAATTGATGCAAAAACAGGAAATGTTGTTGATAAGCAAGACTTAATTCAACACGCTGCGGAAAAAGGTACAGGTGTGGGGGTACGTAATGACCGCAAGCAAATCAACATCAATTCTACACAAGGTGGCTACACATTAGAAGATTTAACGCGTAACGGTGTTTTATCTGCCTATAGTTATAACCAATATCGTGACACTGCCAATCTTATCACAAGTAGAACACGTACATTCGACGCCAATGATCAAAAAGCAGGGGTAGATGCCAATTATTATGCAGGTAAAGTTTACGATTATTACAAAAATGTGCATAACAGAGACTCTTACGATGACAAAGGAAGTCCTATTCAATCGATTACACATGTTAACACTTTCCATGGTGAAGATAACAGTACAAATGCAGCATGGCTAGGCGATAAAATGATTTACGGTGATGGTGATGGTCGTGAAATGCACAGTCTTGCAGCAGCAGATGACATTATCGCTCACGAAATCACGCACGGTGTAACACAAGAAACTGCTGGTTTAGTCTATCAAGATCAACCAGGGGCATTAAACGAAAGCTTCTCAGATGTTTTCGCTTACTTCATTGATCCAGAAGATACATTATTAGGTGAAGATGCTTACATTCACCCAAGTCCAAATAAAGCATTCCGTAGCTTTAGCGAACCTGAAAAATTTGGCCAACCTGCTCATATGAGAGACTATAAACGTGTAGGTTATGACAACGGTGGCGTACACATTAACTCAGGTATTCCAAATAAAGCTGCATACTTAACAACTGAAAAATTAGGGAAAGAAAAAGCTGAAAAAATCTATTACCGCGCCCTTTCACAATACTTAACATCTACATCTCAATTTGTAGATGCTAAACGCGCATTAGAACAATCAGCTGAAGATTTATACGGCGCAAGCGCTAAACAAAAAGTCACTGAAGCTTGGAATGAAGTGGGACTCTAAGCGACATCATTTTTACGATTAAAATAAATATATACACTTATTCATAAATCCTAATACTCCTTCATACTAAAGGGGATAAGCATGAAATAAATTTCCATGTCTTATCCCCTTTTTTGTTTATATTATGATTAAAAGAATGCACTACGCTATTCTTTTAATATCAAGGTCTATTTCTTATTAATCGTAAGTCGTAAACCTTCGGGCGTTTCAAGCTGATTTTCCTCTACATTTGGAATAGCAAGATTAAATGTACTTAATCCATAAGTTTTTTCAGCATCTACCCTTTTTTGATTAGATTGCCACATATTAATTGCTAAATGGTGATGATAATGTTGATCAGATAAAAAGAGTGCTTGAGGTAATGTTGAAACTACATTAAAACCTAATTCATTATAAAATGTGCGTCCTTCTTCTAAATCATTTGTTTTGAGATGCAAATGTCCAATTTGCGCATGATTTTGCATCCCTTCCCATGTTGAATTTTGCGCTTTTTCCAAAATTTCATCCACATTTAATGCGAGCGTATCCATTTTGACTAAGTTCTCTTTCCATTCCCATTCACTCTTATCTCTATCTACATAAACCTCAATTCCATTTCCTTCAGCATCATTGAAATAAATGGCTTCACTCACTAGATGGTCGCCACCTCCAATAGGAATACGATGTGTTGCAATATGTTTGATAAAAGCACCTAATTGTTCAACAGAATCTAATAAAAACGCAATATGGAATAAACCTGCCTCTTGAGCATGTGCTGTACGCCCATTTTCTAGTTGTTTCAAAACAACTTCATGACCCTTTGTACCTACAGATAAAACCGCTTGCTTAGCAGTTTGCTTTTTAATCGGCATCCCTAAAATCGTATGATAAAAATGCAGTTGTTGACTTAAATCTCTGACATTAATGGTTATTTGGTTCACATGGATGATGTCCTCAGTATGAAAATCCATTTCGAAACCTCCTTTATTCGTTTTAAGTATAATTAATATATCAATAACTGTTTAAAAATAGCTATTTTTAAGTCCGTTTTGCTCACAATTTAAGCACCATAATAGCAATAAAAAGTATTATGTTTTATATTAAAATTGTATAGATAAAATGATTTATAAAGGAGGCTTTACGATGCAAGTTAACAAACTCGCTTATGTGTTATTAGCACTGTTTTTAGGATCATTTGGGATTCATAAGTTTTATGCCGGTAAACCTATACAAGCTTTATTACACATTGCTTTTTGTTGGACGGCTATTCCACATATTATCGCAATTATTAGCGCCCTACGCGTCTCACTCATCCCTTCTGATGAATACGGTCGCGTCCGTGTGTAAAGCAAAAAAACGTGCCGATGTTCTATCGACACGTTTTTATTAATTAAAATATATCATTACATTTTAACAACGTTTGCAGCTTGTTCGCCACGGTCACCGTTAACGATTTCGAAGTCAACGTTTTGACCTTCTTCTAATGATTTGTATCCATCACCCACGATAGCTGAGAAATGTACGAATACATCGTCGCCATCTTGTCTTTCGATAAATCCAAAACCTTTTTCTGCGTTAAACCATTTTACTGTACCATTATACATATAGAATACCTCCGTTGTGCTTTTAGCACGTTTTATTTGTAAAAAAAAATTCATTCATTAAAAGGAGTATATTCTAAATAATAAACTTCAATCAATTTCACGATCTTTTATTACGATAAAGTTAACTATACGCTCCTTTTCTATAAAAGTAAAGGAAAAGTTGAAAATATTTTATAAAAGAACGATTAATATTTGTAAATAGCCCGTCACTACTGATTTTCCTTAGAATTTTTTAACTTCTTTAATTTGTAATTTAATAGTCATCAAGATTTATCTGAGGGTAAATTTTGATAATGGTAACGAACCAAATCCAAAAATTGATGCATATCATACCCCCATTGAGCATAATAACTTATTGGATCAACATGTGTGGTTCCACCCCAATATTCTCTCACAGCATTATGACTTATAATTGTTCCTTGTCCATGATGATCATCTGCAAGTGTAGGCTTTAGTCCGTTCTTTTTTAGCATATACGCAGCTAGCCACGCTTGATTATTTACAGATTGTGCAAAATCTTTAAAAGTATAAGTGCGCACTAATTCAATTTGATAAAAATACGGATTGGCTTTTTTACCAGCTCCCCACACATAAAATTGTTCTGGGGCTGTAAGGTGTATTTCATTGGCATCCACAAAAGCATGAACAAAAGCCTTATCATAAGTCGCATACATACGGTCTACCCACTGTGGTAAAGTACGATTATCTTCACCCACTTCATGAATGATAATCCCTTTATAAGTCCCCTCTTTATAGGACAGTTTCGGTAATGTGTTCATTCGTCTATCTTTAACAGTGTGGGCAGGTGGAATATGGTTTTCAATTAAATATTTATTGACATTTGGATAAATAACAGGCGGAAAGGGGAAAGGGTGTGGTTGTTGTGAGGATGAAGCTTGTGTAATTGAAGAATTGAGAGAAGAAGTGTCAGGTGTCTTCATTTGTGCATGAACCCATGGCGAACCAATCATTAACATTAATAACAGCGTGACCATAACCGAAAAAAAGCGACATATTTTCGACATAGACAGCGCTCCTTTCTATTTATATAATATTAATTATTATTACAATAACTATATTACTATTTAGTTATTTTATGTCAATGACATTTACATAAACGACATAGAAAGTTTGAAATACTTCTTAATATTGTTATTCTCTCCTATCTAAGACCCGTTGAATTCATCACTTTCTTTCCCTCAAATTTCATAATAAAGAAGCGCGACCGAGACTTACATTATTTGTGACCCAAAATGTGACCTTTCAGTTTAATTTGAGAGGGTTTTAAAAAAATTAAAAATCGCTATCATCATTATGTTTCTAATGACAATAGCGTTTAAGCTTATTTCTAAGTATTTAAATTGGGTGATGTAGCCCCCTCGAGAGGAATCGAACCTCTATTGTAAGAACCGGAATCTTAAGTGTTATCCATTACACTACGAGGGGATAATGTGAGTATTAAATTGGTAAATCTTTTTCAAAAAGCTTAAAATCGAGATAACTCATACAATAAGCTTTATTTTTGACCATTTTTGACTTTTAAGTTAAAATAAGTTCAAAGTTATTAATAGGAGGAAAGAGTTATGAATTTAATTCCTACAGTTATCGAAACAACAAACCGCGGTGAACGCGCATACGATATTTATTCACGTTTATTAAAAGACCGTATTATTATGTTAGGTTCAGCAATTGATGACAACGTTGCAAATTCAATTGTATCACAACTTTTGTTTTTACAGGCACAAGATGCAGAAAAAGATATTTATCTCTACATTAATTCACCAGGTGGTAGCGTCACAGCAGGCTTTGCGATTTATGATACAATTCAACATATTAAACCAGATGTACAAACAATTTGTATCGGTATGGCAGCCTCTATGGGATCATTCTTACTTGCTGCTGGTGCCAAAGGTAAACGCTATGCCTTACCTAATGCAGAAGTCATGATTCACCAACCTCTTGGCGGCGCACAAGGTCAAGCCACTGAAATCGAAATTGCAGCGAACCACATTTTAAAAACACGTGCGAAATTAAATAAAATTTTATCAGAACGCACAGGTCAACCTATCGAAAAAATCGAAAAAGATACAGACCGTGACAACTTCTTAACAGCCGATGAAGCGAAAGAATACGGCTTAATTGACGAAGTTATGCAACCTGAATAATTTAGAGTGAGCGAGCTTTCAAATGAGAGCTCGCTTTTTTATATGTCAAACGGCTCTCCGTTACGAATTTTGTCTGCCATTTCATTCAACTTGCGTAAACGATGGTTAATGCCCGATTTCGAAATAGTGCCTGTACTGACCATTTCACCTAGTTCTTTAAGAGAAACGTCTTGATGTTCTATTCTTAATTTAGCCACTTCTCTTAATCTGTCCGGTAAATTATCTAGACCAATTTCTTGATCGATGAGTTGAATACTTTCAACTTGCTTCATAGCAGCACTGACCGTTTTGTTTAAGTTAGCTGTTTCACAATTTACAAGGCGGTTAACTGAATTTCGCATATCACGGACAATGCGCACATCTTCAAATTTCAATAACGCTTGATAACCCCCGATTAAACTTAAAAATTCTGCAATACGCTCTGCCTCTTTAATATACGTAATCCAGCCCTTTTTACGCTCTAACTTTTTCGCATTGAGCTCATATTGATTCATTAATGCCGTTAACCCTTCAGAATGTCCTTCATATAAAGAAAATATTTCTAAGTGATATGAGGAGGTTTCTGGATTATTAACAGACCCTCCTGCTAAAAAAGCGCCACGCAAATAACTCCGCTTCATTTCATCGTCTTTCACCATGGTTTCATCAATGTCATGACTGAACATACCTTCTTTAAGAATCCCCAGTTCATCTAATATTTCTTTCGTTTTCATTTTAATGCGACATATATATATGTTATTTTTCTTCAATTTCATTTTTTTACGCACTAAAATTTCAACTTCGACATGAAAGACAAGTTTGATTAATGAATAGATACGACGTGCTGTCGTCGCATTTTCAGTTTGAATATTAATGACAAACTGTTGATTAGAAAAATTCAAAGCTCCATTCATTCGAATCAATGCACTGAGCTCTGCTTTTGCACTTTTAGCATCTGTTTCTATTCGTGTTAATTCATTTTTCATTTCGGATGCAAAGCTCATGTTCCTCGATTCCTTTCTCTATTATCCTAATTTAATCCTATGTGTTAAGGTGTCCACATTTAATAACGTTTAATTTGGTCAGGATTAAATTGAATCGTACTAATTTCTTCAAGCGCAATATCATAAATCATATCGGCGAGAACCTCATTACAGTGGCGAACGTGATAATTTTCTGAAACTTGTGCTAAATCTTCGCCTGTCACCAATTTAATCCCATTTTTTTCCAATTCATCCGCATCATAATAAACCGGTTGAGCCCCTTTTTCTTTATATTTCTCTATAATTTCATTTGAAAAAGTGATTTCATTAGCTATGACGAAATCAATCACATTTTTCCCTAATTGTTGGTGTATCGCTTCCACATGATCGTTGACGGAATAGCCATCTGTCTCTCCCGGTTGAGTCATAATGTTAGAAACATATAATTTTTTAGCTTTACTCTCCACAATCGCTTTCGCAATCCCTTTGACACATAAATTAGAAATAACACTCGTATATAAAGAACCTGGCCCCATGACAATTAAATCTGCTTCTAATAATGCCTCTACCGCTTCATCCATCGGTTCAACATCCGCAGGTTCAAGAAACACACGACTGATTTTTTTATGTTTACTCGGAATATTAGATTCCCCTACCACAATTTCCCCGTCTTCCATTTCAGCATTAAGAGCAACGCTTGAAATAGTGGAAGGAATGACTTGTCCTTTAATATTGAGGATTCTACTGAGCTCTTTCACAGCATGACCAAAATCATCTGTAATATTAGTCATCGCTGCAATAAGCAAGTTTCCAAGAGAATGCCCACTAATTTTATCTTCTTCAAAGCGATATTGAAATAATTGTTCTAATGTCGGTTCAACATCACTCAAAGCAGCAAGGACGTTGCGTACGTCACCGGGGGCTGGAATATCCATCTCATGACGGATTTTCCCTGTGCTCCCCCCATCATCTGCCACTGTTACAATACAAGTAATATCGATTGGAAATTTTTTTAATCCTCTCGCAAGTACAGATAATCCTGTACCCCCACCAATCAATACGAGTTTAATTTTTTTCATGCTTATCGCCACTTTCAAGATGCGCATCTCGATGATGCACATGGATATCATAGTCAAAGTGTTGTTTTAGATCCTCTGATAGACGTTGTGCTAATGCAACAGAACGGTGTTGTCCCCCCGTACATCCAAACGCAATCACAAGTTGTGACTTTCCTTCTTTTTTATACCCTGGAATCATAAATAACAGTAAATCCAATAATTTTTCATAAAATGTATTGGTTTCTTTCCATTTCATGACATAATTGTAAACATCTTCATCCATCCCTGTTTGAGGACGTAGTGCTTTTACATAGTAGGGATTAGGTAAAAAGCGCACATCAAATACAAGATCCGCATCAATTTGTATGCCATGTTTAAATCCAAAACTTTGTACACTGATGGTGAACGTGGAATGATTTGATTTGTTGAAATACTCATAAACGCGTGTCCGTAACTCTTTCGGAGACAGATGTGTCGTATCCACGGTATAGTTTGCCATACTCCTAATATCAGAGAGCAAGTTACGTTCCTCACTAATCGCTTCAACCAATGTCAGATTATTTTGGTCTTGTAAAGGGTGTCTACGTCGCGTTTCTTTATATCGTGAAATTAACTTTTCTGTCGTCGCGTCCACAAATAGCACATCCGTAATGACATTTTTACGACTGAGGACATCATCAAGTTCTTGAACGAGATATTTAAAAAATTCACGGCCTCTTAAATCTATTCCAATGGCCACTTTTTGAAGGGTCGGATTGCCTTGCTCCATGAGTTCAATAAATTTAGGAAGGAGTATTGGAGGAAGATTGTCTACACAAAAATAACCTAAATCCTCTAAACTCTGAATCACCACAGATTTACCCGCCCCTGATAAACCTGTAATGACTAACAATTCACTTTTGACGATTTCATTTTTTTCTTCTTGTTGCATACTTACCCACCATCCAATCATATTCTATTTAAGTGTACATGAAATCCAACTCTAGTAGTAGTGGCTATGTAAAAAAAGAGTGAACCAGTAATCAAATTGTGTTCATTTGATGGACTGATTCACTCTCTATCGCATCCGTAAAGATGACGTAGTGACATACTTTCTATGCTTCAGCAGTGTCTTTTAATGTTTCGATATACTCTTGTACACTTTGTGCAGCGATACTACCATCGCTCGTCGCAGTAACAATTTGACGCAATCCTTTTTCTCTTACGTCTCCAGCAACATAAATACCTTTTACAGCTGTACTCATATCTGGGTTGGCAACGATATAACCGGCATCATTTGTAATCCCTAAATTTTCGAAAGGTTGCGTTAAAGGTTTCATACCAATATAAACAAACAAACCATCTGCTTCAACAGTTTGTTCAGACCCATCTACTGTAGAAACTAATGTTAAAGAGCCGACTTTTCCATTTTCTTCATTTACAGATTTTAAAGTATGGTTCCAAATAAAGTCGATTTTTTCATTTTTAAATGCACGATCTTGTAGGATTTTTTGGGCCCGTAATTTATCACGGCGGTGCACAATAGTGACCTTATCTGCAAATTTCGTTAAGAATGTCCCTTCTTCAACGGCCGAATCGCCGCCACCAATAACATAAACATTTTTATTTTTAAAGAAAGCTCCGTCACAAACAGCACAGTAACTTACGCCTCTTCCTCCAAGTTCTGACTCACCTGGAACACCTATTTTTTTATACTCAGCGCCTGTTGCGATAATCACGGCTGTAGCTTCTACCTGACTTGAACCTAAATCAATGACTTTGTAATCACCTTTATCTTCAATCCCTTTAATATCACCATACTGATATTCTGCACCGAATTTTTTTGCGTGCTCAAACATTTTTGAAGATAAATCAGGTCCGGAAATCATTTCAAAACCAGGAAAATTTTCAACTTCTTCTGTATTTGCCATTTGTCCCCCTGGCATTCCGCGTTCAATCATAACCGTATCTAAATTCGCACGTGAGGCATAAACTGATGCTGTCATACCTGCAGGCCCTGCACCGATGATTGCAACATCATATCTTTTTTGTTCTGACATGGATGAACCCTCCTCTTTTCTTTATCATACGCATTTTACACCAATTCACTTCTTAAATTGAAGCTAAATGCTCAATAGTTGCTGTAGTGCTTTATCCAACATTTCTTCAGTGATGTCGAATAATGTGGAAAGTTGAGATTTTAATATTGTAGTGTTTGTCATATTAAAATACAAATAAGTCACCGCTCCAATGTACGGATTGACATTTTCGGTGTCTACTTTAGCTTCTAATAAGGATTCTGCATAATTAATCCAACTTAAAAACAATGCAGATTCGTCTTTTGTTTTAGCGCAATCATATAACACTGTCATGCCTCTATGGATAAAATCAAGTTTGTGCAATTTTAAATCTTGTACAAGATAGGAAAGGTATAATTTTTCATAATCACCTAACCTTTCCAAAATGGCCCAAACATCATTTGTGAGTAAAACTTCCTTTCCATTCAGTTGATGTAATAAAAATAAGCCATAAATTCTTTCATGCGTGTCATCACTCGTTAATAAGGGCTCAACATACCGTTTGAAATGGTGTTCACTTGAGTCCATCACCCATGGGGGAATGCCTCGATTAGCCTTCGAGAAATTTTCTAGTAATTCCCAAAAATGCTCGCTTTGTTCTTTATTTCCTAGGTAATAATAATTGAAAGCTAACGCATGAAACAATTGAAACGTTTGGAAACTCCCTTTCCGATGAAGAGGTAACAACAGTTGCTGAGAGGCCTCATATTGTTTTAAATAGCTCAATACAATCCCTAATTTAAACGTTTGCTCATCATTCATGGGGACAATTTTATTCAAGACTTTGACATAGTGTTCATATTTCTTGTAGTCGTTCATGTTGTAAAGTAGCAATGTGTAATGACATAAGGCATGCACATCTGAAGGGTCCTCTTCAAGAAGAGATTCAAACATTTCTTTCGCAAGTTGATTTTCATTGAGATAGAGATAACACATCGCGAGAAGATTTCTTATCACTTTGTTTTTTTGTATCGCATCTTTTTGCGCCAAGATAAACTCACGTGCCTCTAGCAAACGCCCTTGACCAAAAAGATATTGAAAAATTACTTGCGTCACAAACAACTCACTTTCAAGTTCAAGTTGTGCTTCTCCCATATAAGTGACTTCAAACATAGTTTCAAGTTTGTCACGATAGTCTTCATCTTCTGATAAATACGCATAGCGGAGCCCAAATAAATAAGCTTTATTGGCCTCGTTCAAATCTATATTTATCTGACTAAGTTCATAAAAACATGTTTCTAGTTCTTGTCCTCGACTCACTGCCTCATAATACAAGGCTTCCGCTTTTTTAGGTTGTCTCAATTGTACATAACACGTTGCGAGTTGTTGCGTGGCTTCAAAATTATCAGGTGACAATGCTAACACTTTGTCGAGATATTTTTGCGCTTTCTTATAATCTTGTTGTCGCAATTTTTGATCAGCTAATCGTTGATATAATGCTACATCATCACTTAATTGTATGATTTTTGGTCGCTGCGCCATCCCTGTCACCTCCCTTTCACAACGGTTTGAATTGCATAGGATTTCCCATCGCTTTGGTATCGTTTGGAATATCTTTAGAAACGACGGTATGCGCCCCAACTTGGACACGGTCACCTATCACGACACCGGGTAAAATCGTCACATTAGCCCCAATTAATGTATCGTTCCCAATAATTACGTTTCCTACTCGAAGTTCATTTGGTAAAAATTCATGCGTCAAAATTGTCGTTTGATAACCAATGGTCACATTTTCACCAATTTTAATTTTTTCTGGATAGAGTAAATCCGGCACAACTTTATAAGCTAAGGCAGTATAAGCGCCAATCTCCATGTTTAATAAACGACGATACAACACAGGTTTTAGTCGAATAAATGGAAAATATCTTAAAACTTCAATAATGATGGTATTTTTAAACAGTTTAAAAAAAGAAATGTACCGATACAAATGCCAAAGCGGATTATGTTTTCCTTTCGAAGCAACAACTTTAACGTTTCTTGCCATGTTTGATTTCCTTTCGTCGATTTGGCCAAGGTAATACATTGACTTCTTTATATTTGGGCGGTTTTACTTTAAAGCGTCTCCATAAAATCATAATAATTCCCATGATAATAAGTATGACGGACACCAATTGGGCAATGCGGATTGTCTCCGTTAACATTAAACTATCGGTACGTAAGCCCTCAACAAAGAAACGACCTATAGAATACCAAATTAAATATAAGAAGAAGGTTTCCCCGATACGTAAATTTTTTCGTAATAAAATCAAGATCACAAATCCGATAATATTCCATATGGATTCATATAAAAACGTCGGATGATAGTATTTACCATGAATAAACATATTGTCGATAATAAAGTTTGGTAAATGCAAGTTTTCTAAAAATGCACGTGATACAGGTCCACCGTGAGCTTCATGGTTCATAAAATTTCCCCATCGCCCTATCGCTTGTGCCAGTATAATACTTGGCGCCACTATGTCACCGAGTTGAAAAGGATTCCAATTTTGTCTATGGCAATAATAAATGCCCATTAAGAAAGCGCCTATAAGCCCCCCATGAATGGCGATACCTCCTAGCCAAATCATAGGAATTTCAATAGGATGCATCGCATAATAGTCTAAGTTGAAGAGTACAAAATACAGTCTAGCGGTTAATATCGCAACTACCACACAAATTAAGATTGTATTTATCAGGTCTTCTTCTTTAAACCCTATTTTTTGTGCGCTTTTTTGGGCGATGACATACCCAATCAGAATAGCGGTGGCAATGATAATCCCATACCATCTCACCTGAATAGGACCAAATGAAAATGCTACGGGGTCAATATAACTAAACACGTTTAAGCATCTCCTTTATGTTGGCTGTTTTTTAGAATTTCAGCATTCAATCGCTCATTGAATTCTTCTGCTGTATTGATGCCCATAATATTTAAGCGATAATTCATTGCAGCAACTTCTATAATCACTGCCACGTTTCGTCCAGGTCGAACTGGAATCGTTTTTTTCGTAATTTCAGTATCTAAAATTTTTAAAGTTTCTTCACTTAATCCTACACGGTCATACAATTTATCTTGACGCCATGTTTCTAGGTTGATATTCAGACGGATACGTTTCTGCGTTAGGATAGACCCCGCGCCAAAAAGCGTCATCACATTGATAATGCCAAGTCCTCTAATTTCTAATAGATGTTCAATAATTTTAGGAGGCTTTCCTATCAGTTGATTTTTATGAATTTCTTTAATTTCAACATTATCATCAGCCACTAAACGGTGACCTCGTTTGACAAGTTCAAGTGCCGTTTCACTTTTACCAATGCCAGAATCACCTGTGATTAACACACCTACTCCATAGACATCGACTAATACGCCATGAAGTGAGGTTGAATTGGCAAGTTCGTGCTCTAAAAACGTCGTAAATCTACCCATTACACGCGTCGTGGCTTCATCAATATACATCAATGGCGTATCTGTTTCATTAGCAGCTTGAATGAGTTCCTCTGGCGCTTCAAGTCCTCTTGTAATGATAATCGCAGGTGTTTCTGGTCTGCATAATTTTCTCATGCGCCCTTCGCGTTCGTCTTCAGGCAATAAATTATAAAAAGAAAGCTCAGTCGTTCCGAGTAACTGGATACGGTTTGAGGCATAATGAGAAAAATACCCCGCCATTTCTAAACCTGGTCTTGAAATGTCAGTATTATGTATCGGTCTATTTAAGCCATGTGCTCCAGCAATCACATCTAATTGAAATCTTTCCGCCAAATCTTTACTCGTTAACATACATTCACCTCAATGCGCACTCTGCGCTATTTTGAATAATTATAGTATACATGAATCACTAAATGAACATGCTTATTTTTTCCTTAGTTTGTCATTCCATTATACATGAACAGGGTGAGCGTTAAAAATAAATCTTTATGACTTATTGTTCACACTCACCCTGTAATTTTGTACTATTTATTATATTTATTTAACTTTTCACTGACATCGCGCAATGATTTTTCGATCTGACTGAACGTTTCTATCGGATTTGTTTTATTACCACCGTTTTGGGATGAACTTTTCTCGCTGGACTTACGCAAAGTCGAAGAAACTTGTTTTAATGCTGTATTTACAAAATCCTCAACGGAAGATGCGGTTTCAGCATACGTTGACGATTGTGCCTCTTTGGACTGTGAACTTTCCTTTTGATGCTTATGTTCCTCTTTTGAAGTCGCCTCATGAGACTTATTCGTATGTTGCGCTGGGCTCATGGCATCTAATAAAAGCGCTGCTGAATCTACTGATATTTTATGCGCTTCTAATAGTTCTAATACTTTAAGTTGTGCTTCTTTCATAAATTAATCCTCCATACGTGCTTTATCACGTGCTAAAACTTGTTTCAAATATTTCCCGGTGTATGAAGCTTCATTAGCCGCAATGTCTTCTGGTGTTCCTGTTGCAATAATCGTTCCGCCACCATCTCCGCCTTCAGGACCTAAATCAATTAAATAGTCTGCGGTTTTAATGACATCTAAATTGTGTTCAATAATTACGACTGTGTCACCATTATCCACAATTTTATTTAAAACTTTAAGCAAACGACTGATATCATCTACGTGAAGACCTGTGGTAGGTTCATCTAAAATATAAATAGAGCGACCCGTCGAACGTTTATGCAATTCAGAAGCCAATTTCACACGTTGTGCTTCTCCACCTGATAGTGTCGTTGCAGGCTGACCTAAAGTAATATAGCCTAATCCGACATCTACGAGTGTTTGCAATTTTCGTTTGATTTTAGGTATATTTTCAAAAAATATCGTTGCATCTTCTACGGTCATGGCTAAGACGTCAGCAATACTTTTCCCTTTATACGTCACCTCTAATGTCTCACGATTATATCGTTTTCCACCACAGACTTCACAAGGCACATAAACATCTGGTAAAAAGTGCATTTCAATCTTTATAATGCCGTCTCCTTTACAGGCTTCACAGCGTCCGCCTTTAACATTAAAACTGAAGCGCCCTTTTTGATAGCCTCGTACTTTAGCTTCATTTGTAGAGGCAAAAACGTCACGAATATCGTCAAAAACACCTGTATATGTGGCTGGATTAGACCGCGGTGTTCTACCTATAGGAGATTGATCAATATCGATAATTTTATCGATTTCATCGATGCCTTTAATGGCATCATGTTCTCCTGGTCTCACTTTAGATTTGTTAATTTTTTTAGCCAACGACTTGAAAAGTACTTCGTTAACGAGCGAACTTTTTCCAGAGCCGGAAACCCCTGTCACGACATTCATGACAGATAGAGGAAATGCCACATCAACATTTTTTAAGTTATTACTCCGTGCGCCAAGAATTTCTATTTTACGATCCGTTGTTTCACGACGGACTTCAGGAACAGGAATAAATTTTTTGCCGCTTAAATATTGACCTGTAAGTGATTTCTTATTTCGCATGACTTGTTTAGGCGTTCCATTCGCGACAACATGCCCTCCGTGATCTCCAGCACCAGGCCCGATATCTACTAAGTAATCCGCTTCCATCATTGTATCTTCATCGTGTTCCACAACAATGAGCGTATTACCTAAATCACGCATATCTTTTAAAGTCGCTATCAATCTATCGTTATCTCTTTGATGTAAACCAATGGACGGCTCGTCTAAAACATATAAAACACCTGATAATCGAGAGCCAATTTGTGTGGCCAAACGGATACGTTGTGCCTCTCCACCTGATAAGGTTCCTGAAGCACGGTTCAACGTCAAATAGCCTAACCCCACATTATTAAGGAAATCCAAGCGGGCTATAATTTCTTTGAGTATTAAATTGGCAATTTGTTGATCTTGATTCGAAAGTTCAATATTTTGATAGTAATCTAAGGCATTTGATATAGATTGTTCTACGACTTGACCAATATTTTTATCCCCTACATAAACAGATAGCGCTTCTCTACTCAACCGATGACCGTGGCAGGTTTCACATACTTGTTCTGCCATGTATTTTTGCATCATTTCTCTCACATATTCAGACGGTGAATCATGGTAGCGTCGTTCAATATTCGGAACCACACCTTCGAAAACCATTGTTCTTGTCCGTGATTGGCCGAATTTAGATTTGAAGGTGAAGGTAATTTCTTTTTCTCCTGAGCCGTATAAAATAATGTTTTTTTGTCGCTCAGTCAGTTTTTTATAGGGTTTATCCATATTAATTTTATAAACTTCACACACACGTTTTAAAAGGGTTGGGTAATAATCCGAACTTGTAGGTTCCCAGGGTAAAATAGCACCTTCATTCAACGTTTTATCTTTATCTGGCACGACTAAATCTAAATCTACGGTTAACTTTTGTCCGAGTCCATCACAAGTTGGGCATGCGCCAAATGGACTGTTAAAACTAAACATCCGTGGTTCCAATTCCCCAATTGAAAATCCACAAATTGGACAAGCATGTTTTTCTGAGAATTCTAGCGGTTCCCCATCGATGACATC
Source organism: Staphylococcus sp. 11511212 (assembly GCF_011394755.1). NCBI lineage: Bacteria > Bacillati > Bacillota > Bacilli > Caryophanales > Staphylococcaceae > Staphylococcus > Staphylococcus sp. 11511212. Next base: position 991,724 of record NZ_JAANBQ010000003.1, read on the forward strand.
CACAAATAACCGCCCATCTGCAAGTTCTAAAACGGTTTCTATTGAATCAGCTAATCGTGATTCAATGCCAGGTTTAACTACAAGACGGTCCACAACAATTTCAATGGTATGATTTTTATTTTTATCTAGTTCGGGAACCGCAGTAATATCCATAATTTCACCGTCAACGCGGACACGCACATACCCTTTTTTACTAATATCGTTTAAAAGTTTTTCATGTGAACCTTTTCGATGATTGACGACGGGCGCTAACAATTGAATTTTAGTGCGTTCTTCAAGTTGAAGAATACGATCGGTCATTTGTTGTACAGTTTGGGACTCAATTTCAATCCCATGGTTCGGACAATAAGGTTTCCCAATACGTGCATAGAGTAATCTGATATAGTCATAAATTTCTGTGACAGTCGCGACAGTTGATCGTGGGTTTTTACTCGTCGTTTTTTGATCAATCGAAATGGCAGGTGACAAACCTTCTATCGTATCGACATCGGGTTTGTCCATTTGCCCTAGAAACTGTCTCGCATAGGCACTTAAAGATTCCACGTAGCGGCGTTGCCCCTCTGCATAAATGGTGTCAAAAGCAAGTGATGATTTACCAGAACCTGACAAGCCTGTCATGACAATTAATTTATGTTTAGGCAATTCAATATCTACATTTTTTAAGTTATGGGCTCTAGCCCCTTTTACAACGATTGACGGCTCTTTCATTCCAATCACCCTTCTGCTTTTAATTCAAATAATAAATCTCTCAATTCGGTCGCTTTTTCAAAATCTAACGCTTTGGCTGCTTCTTTCATTTCTTTTTCTATATTTTGAATCGTTTTTTGTCTTTCTTTCTTCGTGAGTTTCTTCGGTACTTCTTTACGGTTATCAGCATTGGTTTCATCTGTTTCAACAGTAGCACTTATCACATCATGTATTTTTTTGTTAATCGTTTTAGGTGTAATGCCATGCTCCTCATTATATGCCATTTGGATGTTACGTCGACGTTCTGTTTCATCAATCGCATATTGCATAGAATCTGTCATTTTATCAGCATACATAATCACTTCACCTTTGTCATTACGTGCTGCACGTCCAATCGTTTGAATTAACGAACGCTCTGAACGTAAAAATCCTTCTTTGTCTGCATCCAAGATGACCACCAGAGAAACTTCTGGAATATCAATACCTTCTCTTAGTAAGTTAATTCCGATTAAAACATCAAACGTTCCCATACGTAAATCACGAATAATTTCAATACGCTCTAATGTTTTAATTTCAGAGTGTAAATAATTGACTTTGACGCCCGCTTCTTTAAGATATGTCGTTAAATCTTCACTCATCTTTTTCGTTAATGTAGTGATGAGGACACGTTCATTACGTTCGACACGTTCATGGATTTCGGATAATAAATCGTCAATTTGATTTTTAGTAGGACGCACTTCAATTTTAGGGTCTAAAAGTCCTGTCGGTCGAATAATTTGTTCAACCATTTCATCTGTATGTTCTAATTCATAAGGACCCGGCGTTGCGGAAACATACACCAATTGTTTCGCTTTTTCTTCAAACTCTTCAAATTTTAATGGACGGTTGTCTAAGGCGCTTGGCAAACGAAAGCCGTGTTCAACTAAAACGTTTTTTCGGGCTTGGTCTCCATTATACATTCCCCGAATCTGAGGTAAGGTCACATGGGATTCGTCTATCATGATGAGCCAGTCCTCACCGAAATAGTCTAAGAGTGTATAAGGGGTAGATCCTAATGGGCGTAACGTTAAATGAACGGAATAGTTTTCGATGCCTGAACAAAATCCCATTTCTCGCATCATTTCTAAATCATAATTTGTACGCTGTTCTAAGCGCTGAGCCTCTAAAAGTTTATTTTCACTGCGAAGTTTTTCAAGTTGTGTTGCTAATTCCTTTTCAATACGTTCAATGGCTAATTTCATCTTTTCATCGCGTGTGACGAAGTGAGATGCTGGGAATAAAGCAAAATGTTCACGCTCACGTAAAACTTCTCCAGTTAAATAATTGATTTCACTCACACGGTCAATTTCATCACCAAAAAATTCAACACGAATACATAGCTCGTCTTTAGAGGCCGGGAAAATTTCAACGACATCTCCTCTAACGCGGAATGTTCCCCGTTTAAAGTCAATGTCATTTCGTGTATATTGAACATCAACTAATTTTCTTAGCAATTCGCTGCGGTCCATTTCCATACCGACGCGTATACTCACAACTAAATCTTTATATTCATCCGGGTTCCCTAAACCATAGATACAACTAACACTTGCGATGATGATTACGTCATCTCTTTCGAACAACGCACTTGTCGCTGAGTGCCGTAGTTGGTCAATCTCATCATTAATAGAGGCATCCTTTTCAATAAAAGTGTCTGTGGAGGGTACATAAGCTTCTGGTTGATAGTAGTCATAATAGCTGACAAAATATTCGACTCTATTTTCAGGGAAGAATTCTTTAAACTCGCTATAAAGCTGTCCTGCTAACGTTTTATTATGGGCAATGATTAAGGTCGGTTTCCCAACTTCTTTGATGACATTACTCATCGTAAAAGTTTTACCCGTTCCAGTGGCACCGAGTAAGGTTTGATGGCGTTTACCTTCATTGATACCTTTGGCAAGTTCAGCAATCGCCTTAGGTTGGTCCCCTTGTGGATCAAATTCTGAAGCAATCTTAAAATCATGGTGCTCCATCTATGTTCGCCCCTTTCACAGCAATATTAAACATATTTTAACAAATTTTTTCAGTTTATTCCAAACATCTGTTCGGCAATTTCAACTCTCTTTTTTCACTTTCCACTATAACAAACATCTAAAAGAAGGATAAGATATCCATATGAGGGGTATCTTATCCTTCAGTATCGTGATGTTTATGAATATGCAATTGATCAACAATAATATAACCTGCTAATAGCGAAACGACATCTAAAAAAATAATCCATTCATTATGAAAAAAACCTTTGTAGACAGAGGCGCCAATCAAGACAAGCGTGATGAAAGTTCCCACCCATTTACTGCGTGTAATTGCACTAAAAATAACGACAAGAACACACGGAAAAAAGGCTGCTAGCATATACCAAATCAATGGAATCACGCTTTCTTATTGTTTAATATTTGCATCGTTGTTTCACGCAACTCTGAACGTGGAATAAATTTTTCAGTGAGCATTTCGGGAATGATATTTTCAATAAAATCTTGAACAGAATATAGATGATCAAACTGCATAATCGTTTCTAAACTCATCTCATAAATTTCAAAAAATAAAGGTTCTGGATTACGTTTTTGAATTTCACCAAACGTTTCATAAAGAAGATCAATCTTATCAGCCACTGCTAATATTTGCCCTTCTAACGAATCATCTTTACCCTCTTGAAGTCTTTGGCGATAGATGTCTCTATATTTTTCTGGTATTTCCTCGGTAATAAAAGTATCTACCATCTCTTCTTCAACTTGTGAAAACAATTTTTTTAATTCGCCACTCGCATATTTTACGGGTGTTTTAATATCCCCTGTAAATATTTCAGCAAAGTCGTGATTCAACGCCTTCTCATACAAACTTTTCCAATCGACTTCTTTACCGTGATATTCTTCCACCGTTCCTAAATACTGCGCAATTTTCGTTACTTTAAAAGAATGCGCAGCCACGTTATGTTCAAAATATTTGAATTTACCTGGCAAACGAATTAATTTTTCTAAATCAGATAGTCTTTTAAAATATTGATGTACACCCATTACCAGACCCCCTATCACGTCGTTGAGCTTGTTCCGTTTTCTGAAAGTATTTTCTAGTTTGATGATAATATAACACAAAATGAACGATTCTATCACTATATATATAAATTGAATATAAATATTCACATTTAATGAATATAATCGTACTGATTGAAATCGTGAATGATTCTTTGATTGACCACATATGGCGCTATCCAATTCATCTCTGAAACAATAATATGCGTGGGTAAGATTTTTTCTACAATGGCCACGTGTCCATACACGCCTTCTTTGGTAACAAGAATCGCTCCAAGTTGAGGTGTGTTATTAACGACAAAACCTTGATAGCGTGCCTGATCACCCCAATATTTTGCATCTCCCCAAAGGTTAGAAATAGGTGAATTTAATTCCAAGCGTCTCTGAAATGCATAAAATGTACATTGGCCTTGTGTATAAAGATTAATCGGCACGTTATGTTTTGGAAGAGATATGACTTTGTTTGGAACGAACGGCAAAACTGGTCGTATTAACTTATCTTTTTTAGCATGCTTGTGGGTGATTTTCTTTTGTAATACTCGTCGTGCCCTTTGCTTGCGGGCATATTTTTGAGATTGTTGTAGAGTGTGTAATGGGCGTTGCTCAATTTGAGGATTTTTAGTCAGTTGAGGTTCAAATAGAATCGCTAACCCTTTCGGTGAAAGCGCAGCCATTGATTCGTCTGGAGTGAATGAAAATGGGGATTATAATTTTGAAATTCCTTCTCAGTCAAATGATAACGTTTTAATATATGCGAAAGTTGTTCATCGGGTTGTACCCTGTGCACATGTTTATTTGGAAAACGTATAGTATCAAAGTGAATTTTTTCTTTTGAGATTTTAGGGTTTAATTTTTCTATCTCTTTAGTTGAGACCCCTGTCGCTTGTGCAATTTCAGAAATTGTCATCTGTTGAGGTAGTGCCACCTCTTGTGTAGGCACTAATAATGTCATGACAGTGACGATGAAACCCTTCATAAAGTCAAACTCCTAATCCTTTTTTAATTCAAAAAACTTGGAGTAAAGAAATCAATATCTACACTCCAAGTTTCAATAGCTACTTTTTATTTTAATTGACTGCGTAAATAAGCATCAATGAAGGCGCCGATGTCACCGTCCATTACTGCATTCACATTTCCGGTCTCTTCATTCGTTCGATGGTCTTTAACCATTGAGTAAGGATGGAAAACATAGGAACGAATTTGACTTCCCCAGCCTATCTCTTTCTGTTCTCCACGTATTTCAGCAAGTTCACGCTCTTTTTGTTCAATTTCTAATTGATACAGCTTAGCTTTTAACATTTTCATTGCGGCTTCTCGGTTTTTAATTTGTGAACGTTCATTTTGGTTGTTCACGACAATACCTGTCGGATGGTGAGTGATACGAATGGCAGATTCCGTTTTATTGATGTGTTGTCCACCTGCACCAGAAGCACGGAATGTATCTACTGTAATATCATCAGGATTAATTTCGACTTCAATTTTTTCATTATTAAACTCTGGAATGACGTCACATGAAGCAAATGAAGTATGGCGTCGACCTGATGAATCAAAAGGTGAAATACGCACTAAACGATGAACACCTTTTTCAGCTTTTAAATAACCATATGCATTGTGCCCTTTAACGATCATTGTCACACTTTTAACGCCTGCTTCATCCCCTGCTTGATAATCCGCAATTTCAACTTTAAAACCTTGTTGTTCACAAAAGCGTTGGTACATACGTAGCAGCATATTCGTCCAATCTTGTGACTCTGTACCACCCGCACCCGGATGAAGTTCCATGATGGCGTTATTGGCATCATGTTCACCGTCAAGCAACAACTGTAATTCAAAACGATCTATTTTCTTATCATAGTCAGCCACAGTCGCTTCTAATTCATTCTTCATTTCTTCATCATATTCTTCTTGTAATAATTCATAAGTTGCCATCATATCTTCAATATCATGATTTATTTCATGATACGTATTGACAACTGACTTCAGCGCATTATTTTGATCAATAATCTCTTGCGCACGTGCTTGATCGTCCCAAAATGTGGTTTCAGCCATCATTTCTTCATACTCTTGAATATCGGTCTCTTTTTTTTCTAAGTCAAAGAGACCCCCTAAGCTGATCAAGTTTAGTCTCGAAGTTTTCAATATGACGTTTTATCTCTGATAGTTCCATTACGGCACTCCTTACCTTTTTTATTATTTACCACAACAGTTTTTATATTTTTTGCCACTTCCGCAAGGACAAGGTTCATTACGTCCTACTTCGTGCTCTTTAACGATAGGTTGAGGTTTTACTTTTTCTTTCCCATCGTTCGTAGAGACGTGTTGACCTTCAAATTCCTTTGTCTTTTCACGTTGCACGTCATCTTCAACTGTCACAACTGATTTTAAGATGTATTTACTTACATCTTCTTCAATGCCTTGCATCATAATATCGAAAAGTTCATGACCTTCATTTTGGTAATCACGTAAAGGATTTTGTTGACCATAGGAACGTAAATGAATCCCTTGTCTCAATTGATCCATTGTATCGATGTGGGACGTCCATCGTTCATCAATAGAACGTAATAAAATCATTCTTTCAAATTCTGGCATACGCTCACCAAGGGCTTCTTTTTGACGATTGTATGCTTTTTCTATTTTTTCCCAAATGATGTCGAAAATATCTTCACGATCTTTGCCTTTGATTTCCTCTTCTTTCAATTCACCTTCATGCAAGAACACATCTTCCACATAATGAATTAGTGGTTCATAATCGGGATTTTCAGCATCTTCATTCACGTGATATTGAATCGTACGTTCAAGTGTTGATTTTAACATTTCAATGACAAGGGCTGAACTGCTTTCTTCATCGATAATTCGATTACGCTCTTCGTACATGATTTCACGTTGTTTACGTAACACTTCATCGTATTCTAGAATCCGTTTACGTGCATCAAAGTTGTTACCTTCCACACGTTTTTGTGCGGATTCAACCGCACGCGATACCATTTTAGATTCAATTGGTGTGGAATCGTCCATACCCAGTCGATTCATCATGGATTGCATACGTTCAGAACCAAACCGTACCATTAAATCATCTTGAAGTGACAAGTAAAAACGGCTGTCTCCACGGTCTCCTTGTCGACCTGAACGTCCACGCAATTGGTCATCAATACGTCGTGATTCATGTCTTTCAGTCCCGATAACTGCAAGACCTCCTAAATCTTCTACGCCTTCTCCAAGCTTAATGTCCGTACCACGACCGGCCATGTTTGTAGCAATCGTTACAGCACCGCGTTGTCCTGCATCTGCTACAATTTCGGCTTCACGTTCGTGGTTTTTCGCATTAAGTACGCTATGGCGAATACCACGTTTTTTAAGTAAGTTTGAAATGTATTCACTCGTTTCCACTGCAACTGTACCCAAGAGCACAGGTTGGCCTTTACGGTGTTTTTCAATCACTTCTTCGACCACTGCATCAAATTTTCCTTTTTGACTGACATAAATTAAATCAGAATGATCCACACGTTGGACAGGACGGTTGGTAGGGATTTGCGTTACGGTCATATTATATATATTTCTAAATTCTTCTTCTTCCGTTTTAGCTGTCCCTGTCATACCTGCTAATTTATTGTACATTCTAAAGTAGTTTTGGAAGGTGATAGAGGCCATTGTTTTAGACTCATTTTGAATTTTAACCGATTCTTTAGCTTCAATAGCTTGATGTAACCCTTCTGAAAATCGTCGTCCGGGCATTGTACGACCTGTGAATTGGTCAACAATTAAAATTTCGCCATTTGATACCATATAATCTATATCACGAGCCATTGTATAATGCGCTCTTAATGCAAGGTTGATGTGGTGAATGATATCCACATGTCGCACATCATATAAATTGTCAATTTTAAACATACGTTCTGCTTTGTCAATCCCTTGCTCAGTAAGCTGAATCGCTTTTGTTTGTACATCATAATTATAATCATCTTCAGCTTTTAGCATTTTGGCAAAGACGTTGGCTTGCGTATACAATGATGTTGATTTTTCTGCCTCACCAGAAATAATCAGAGGTGTACGCGCTTCATCGATTAAAATTGAGTCAACTTCATCGATAATAGCAAAATTCAACTTGCGCATAACGCGATCCTCTTTATAGTTCACCATGTTATCTCGTAAATAGTCGAAGCCCAGTTCATTGTTTGTACTGTACGTAATGTCTTTTGCGTAAGCATCACGTTTTTCGTGTGTTTGTAAACTATTCGTGTTAAGTCCTACATTAAGCCCTAAAAATTCATATAAATGCGCCATCTCTTCACTTTGAGAGGAAGCTAAATATTCATTGACAGTGATAACGTGGACACCACGTCCAGTTAATGCATTCAAATACGTTGGCATTGTGGCAGTTAATGTTTTACCTTCACCCGTTCTCATCTCTGCAATATCGCCTTTATGAATCGCAATACCACCCATAATTTGAACTTTATAAGGAACCATACCAAATACGCGTTTTGATGCTTCTCTGACAAGTGCAAACGCCTCTGGTAAAATTTCATCAAGTTTATTATCCTGTTCTTTTCGATCTTCTATTTCTTGCAATTGTTCCTGAAATTTGCGTGTTTTCTCTTTAATTTCATCATCAGTTAAAATTGCCATGTCTTCTTCCAAGGCAATAACTTTGTCCGCAAGTTTTCCAAGTCTTTTGACTTCTCGGTTATTACCTTCAACCAGTTTCGTTAAAAAACCCATTTATTTCGCTCCTTTAGCAATAAACTGTGCTCTCTTACAACAACACATCATATCATTTTTAGGTATAAATTTATACTCATATACTTAGTGTCTAAGAAAATACTAAGTAATATATACCACAACGTAATAATTTCACGTCAGAATGTTAGTACTAAAAAAGAGCCTACAGATGTGCTATAGGCTCTTTCGGTAACAACATTTATATTTGTAACATACAATTTTAATCTAAAGCTTCTGTTTCAATCAGACCATATTTTCCATCTTTACGACGATAAACAATGCTAGTACCTTCTGTTTCTCTGTCGTGGAATACAAAGAAGTCATGTCCTAATAAGTTCATTTGAAGTACAGCTTCTTCTGAGTCCATTGGTTTTAAACCGAATGTTTTAGAACGAATGATTTCAATGTCTGATTCAGATGTTTCATTGTCAATTTCAGGTGTAGTTGCTTCTGCATCTACGAAAATATCTTGTTCATTACCGCGATCACGGTTTTTTCTATTCACGCGTGTTTTATATTTACGAACTTGACGTTCTAATTTGCTCGTAATTAAGTCAATACCCGCATATAAATCATCATGACGCTCTTCAGCTCTTAAAGTAACGTTTTTAAGCGGAATCGTTACTTCAATTTTAGTACTTGAGTTTTGGTAAGTTTTTACTTTAACATGTGCTGTTGCATTAGGCACATTCGTAAAGTATCGTTCTAATTTACCAATTTTGTCCTCAATATAATTGCGAATTGCATCTGTGATTGTGAGGTTGTCTCCATGAATTTCAAAGTTAATCATAGTGCTCGCTCCTTTCAACCTCTTGCTATAATATATTTCTTACTTATATTTTACCACGTTTACGTCAACGTGCAAACGTTAACATACTCAATTTTCTGACTTTTTTCGAGAATAGCTTAACCGCAACGTTATGGGCAGTTTGGCCCGTTGTGTAAATATCATCTACAAGTAAAATGTGTTTGTTTTCGAGTCGAATGTCACCTTGAATTGAAATGCCATTCTTCAAATTCATCCTGTCTTTTAAGTTAAGAGAAAACTGTTTAGGACGTTGATTCATCTTAAGACAGTTTTGAAAAGGAATTTTCGCTTCTTCTAATACCGTTTGTACTGGATTAAATGTTCTTTTAAGGTCATTTTCTTCTACTGAAGGGACAGGTATCACCATATCAAAGTTAGCGTATGGAATTCGAAGCGCTTGCGCAATCACTTTAGCCAATGCGACATCGCCGAGGAATTTGTATTGGTGATAAAAGGATTTATAAAAACCTTCATAATGAAAACAGGCAGTTATCTTATCGAAACGATAGTGATACTTACGTACGCTACAATTCACACAGTGTTGCTGTTCAATTTTTCCGAGGCAATACTGACATCGGTTTTCTGGTTGAAATTGATATTGATTCATAGCTAAGGTGCACCGCTCACAAAGAACGGGGTGCGGTGTAAAGAGCGTTTGAAAAGAAAGTGTATCAACTATCGTAGTTTGACATATCAGGCACTTCAATGTTTAATCCATCCCTTTTCTCTTCCCAACTCATTCATACGTTTAATTTCATGACGTGCCGCATACATCGCTATCGTCCTCCCCGTGTGATAAAACAGCACTGTTCCATCTGGACATACCTTCATTCTTCCAACCCTTCCAGCAATTTGAATCAGCGCAGAAGCCGTATACTTGTGGCTATCCATTACCCAAACGTCTAAATAAGGCATTGTGAATCCTCTTTCTAAAATAGTTGTTGTTAATACAATTTTGTAATGGCCATCACGAAGTGCTTGAACTTTAGAGAGGCGCTCTGGGTCTTCACTATAGACGTAACATAAACTGTTTAGCAAAGATTGATAGGTTTTATAAAAATCTTTCATCTCTTCTATATTACTAAAAAATAGCAAAGTCGTCCGTTGTAATTGAACTTGTTGATTTAAATGTTTTATCAAATAACTTTGCCGATGTCTAAATTTCACTTTGAAATATTTAAATGTAGGCACAACAAGAGGGTAACGATGAAACCGTGCTGGCAACGTAATGATATGTTCTGGCGAGAAAGATTTTAATAAACGTTTTGGTGGGGTGGCCGTCATATAAATTAACGTTTTTTCACTACGTGCTGCACTTGAAATACAGTGCATTAAATTCGGATCCATAGAAAGCGGAAAAGCATCCACTTCATCAATAAATATGACATCAAAATGGTTTTTAAAGCGATACAATTGATGAACGGTCGCTATAATGAAATGACCCTGAAATTTTTGTTGACTCGCTTGATGTAATACATCAATATTTTCATGTTTAAACGTTTGACAAATCCGTTGACTCACCTCAATGACAACATCTACCCTTGGCGATACGACTGCAACGTTGAAACCTTTCTGACGTGCCACTGAAATGGCTTCAAACATCATCTCTGTTTTCCCAGCACCAGTCACTGCATGTAGAAGCAAACTGTTCTTTTCATGTAATGCGGTCACAATTTGAGAAGATGCAAATTGTTGTTGGGGAGATAATTCGAAAGAAAGCGCATAATTTCCAGCTGAACGTTGATGATGCGTTTGGGTTAAAACAACTTTATGGACAGAATCCATTCGCCCCATCGTGATACAATGGCGACAATAGGTAATAGGCTCCTTAAAAAAAGCGCTATGATACTGATAAAAATGGTGATTTTGCACTGTCTCACATTGCACACAAAACCATTTTCCTTCTCTTTTGATCACTCCGTAAGTGATTTTTTCTATCGTTTCATCTGTTAAAGTCGCGCGCTCCTTCACTAGTTGTCCGTACCGTTTCATTTCGTCCCTCCTTCACTATTCTACTCGTTTTAAAGAATGAAATTACTTTTCTTTCTTTAATCTTTTTCAAAAGGAGGTCTCTTATATATCAAAAGAGCAGTAAAGCCTCTTGATGTAGAGTGCTTACTGCTCTTTTGAAAGCGCGATGAATTACTTGTAATCTGGCACAGTAATTTTACGATTGACTGCACCTATACCAAATCCACCTAATCCTAAGTGGGAGGAGATAACTGGACCAAATTCAGAAAAAATGATATTTTTTTCTGGAAAGCGCGTTTTTAAATCTTCAAACACACGATGTGACTCTTCCTTATTATCTCCACCGATCACAACAACTGTCGATTGTTCAAATTGATTTGACAATTCGATAGCTTTGTCTTCGATTAATTTCAATGCTTTTTTCTTTGTGCGTACTTTTTCATAAGGAACAATAAGCCCTTCCTCAAATGTCAGCACAGGCTTCATTTTTAATAGATTTCCAACCCATTCCTGTGCCCCTGTTATGCGTCCGCTTTTACGCAAGTTTTTCAAATCATCGACGACGAGATAAGCTCCAGTGTGTTGACGCATATCTTCTAAATCCTCGAGAATTTCATCTATATGCTTACCTTCTTTAATTAAGTCTATTGCCCGAAACACAAATGCACCTTCCACCATACATGCAAGTTTGGAATCTATGGGATGTACATTGATACCTTCGACCATGCTAGCTGCTTGTAAAGATGTTTGATAAGCTCCACTTATCCCACTAGATAAATGTACGGTAATGACGTCTGTATAACCTTCAGCTTTGTATGCCTCAAACGCATTAATCATCTCACCAATCGCGGGTTGGCTTGTCGTCGGAATCGTTTCAGACTCCTTTAACACAGTATAAAATTCATCTGCTGTAATTGTTTCGTTTTCTTTATGATTTTCGCCATTTTCTAACGTAATACTTAACGGCACAATTCGTATATTATTTTCTTCTAAATAAGGTTGAGGAATATAACTTGTAGAATCTGTCATGACAGCGATTTTCATTTTTTAATGTCCTCCTAATTATTTACAACATTCACACCTATTTAACGATCGTTTTATTTGGTAACGTTGATGATAAATTTATATTTTCACATTAATACTATCATACAATCCTTTATATCAAATTTCAGTCATTAAAGCCATTGATTTTTTTAGTATTCACATTTAAGCTAAGAATAATCTTAATACATTTTAATCAAGATCGGAGCCGGTGCTATGGAAGATTCAATCATCACAATTAAAAGTGAACACATCATTGAAAATGTCATTAGTAAATCGCGGTTTATCGCTCATATTAAACCCGTCCAAACTGAAGAAGAAGCAAAATCATTTATAGAAGCTAAGAAAAAAGAGCATCGCGAAGCCACACATAATTGTTCCGCCTATACGATTGGGGACACGATGCATATTCAAAAAGCGCTCGATGACGGTGAACCCAGTGGAACAGCAGGTGTCCCAATGCTTGAAATGTTAAAAAAACACGATATTCATAATGCTGCTGTTGTGGTTACGCGTTATTTTGGTGGCATCAAACTTGGAACCGGTGGCTTAATTCGTGCTTATGGTGGAGCTGTACGTGATTGTATAAAAGCGGCAGGTCGCGTGGAATTAAAACCGGCTATCCCTTCTCACGTTACGCTCTCTTATGATTTAACCGGTAAATTTGAATATGAGCTTCAATCCACTTCATTTTATTTAAGAGACACCGTTTACACCGATAAAGTGACTTACGATATTGATGTTATCGAATCGGATCGCGAGGCATTTGTTCAATTTTTAAACCAACATACACAAGGCCAATTCGTTCTTACTGAAGATCCTGTGAAACGCCTTGCCTTTGATATCGAGACATAAAAATATCCTGTTACTTAAAAGCCTTCCTCGCTGTTAAGTAGCAGGATTTTATTTTGGATGACGTTTTGAAATCAAATTGAGCAACGGACGATAATCATCATCAATGAGCCCCGTAAACTCTACAATAAGCTCTATTGTAATGATAATGAGGAGCACCGTTAAAAAGAAACCCCAAGGTTGAGATAGATATAATATGACACTTACGACACTGAACATAATGGCCATCGCATAGATTAATATGACTGTTTGGCGATGAGTATAACCTAAGTCCAACAGTTTATGATGCAAATGGGATTTATCCGCTTGCATAATATGCTGACCTCGTTTGACGCGTCGAATCATCGCAAACAATGTATCAATAAATGGCACTGCCAAAATGACGATTGGGAAGAACAGTGAAATAAAAGTAATATTTTTGAATCCTAATAAAGAAAGGAAACCTATAATAAACCCAAGCAACAATGCGCCACTGTCTCCTAAAAATATCTTTGCCGGATGAAAGTTAAAAACAAGAAATCCGAGTAATGAGCCAATCAGAACACTACAAATCATAATAATAAAAATGTTACCTTGTAAAATTGCGATAAATGCAATGGTTACAAGAGCAATCGTTGAAACTCCGGCTGCTAGGCCATCCAAACCATCGATTAAATTAATCGCATTCGTAATCGCTACAATCCAAAAAATAGTAATTGGAATACTTAGCCAGCCAAAATGTATCGTTGGACCAATAGGAATCGAAATAAAATCAATAGTGACGCCATACACAACGACAATAGACGCGGCTATAATTTGTCCAATTAATTTTAAAACGGGTTTCAAATCATATAAGTCATCAATAAGCCCAACTAAATAAATGACGATAGCACCTAGTAATAGAGGTTTTATTTCTCGTTCTATTGGAGCGCCGAGCCATATTCCAATAAAGAAAGAGAGTAAAATTGCAGAGCCACCTAACATAGATATAGGTTTAGTATGTATCTTTCTAAAGTTAGGTCGATCAACGATATCTAACTTTTTGGAAACCGCTATCACTATAGGTGTTAAAATCAAACTGACAATCATTGAAAATATAATCAACGTGAGTGTATACATCAGTTCACCTACAAATTTAAAAATTAATTCATCTGTTATATTTTACTTATTCCTATTCAAAAAACAAGCACTTTCTATAATCAATCCTATTATATAGTAACACGAATTACCTAAGTTAGCATCACTACTCATAATAATCTTAATCTTGCATTAAATTATTTAATGACAAAATGTAACTTTTCACTTACAATAACATAGGGTTAAGTAAAGGAGTCATAACTATGATTGAAGCCATTATTTATAATATATCAGTATCCATCGCGGGTATCTATTTATTTCATCGGTTACAATACGCTGAATCGCGTGACTTTAGATTTTCTAAAAGTTATATGAGCGTATTGATGACTATCGTTGGATTACTGCTTGCCTTGCAACCAGTCCCCATCGAGCATTATTACATTCAACTTTCATTTGTTCCTTTATTATTTTTAGGTCGATACACAAATGCATTTTATACGTTTATTTCTGCGTTACTCATTGCTATTGTCAGTTATTTTGTACTTTCAACAACACTCACATTTGCCATTTCACTACTTATTATTGCAGTGATTGTAAGTACAATTGGACCTTTTATTAAACAAAATCATATTATTGCGATACAAATCTTAAATATCATTAGTATTGTCATTTTACTTGTTATTGCAATAATCGTCCCTCACTTTGACACGATTGAAGTATTGTATTTACTGCCATTATCCATCGTTGCGACGTTGATTACAGCATTATTTTACGTAGATTTACATCGCTTTTTCACTTTAATTGATCGCTACGATAATGAAAATACAATCGACTATTTAACCGGATTAGGAAATGTTAAAGAATTCGACAGACATTTAAATGCATTAGCACAACGCGCCGATACAAAAAAACAAAGTCTTGCCTTGTTATTAATAGACATTGACGGTTTTAAAGATGTGAATGATGCACATACACACGAAGCTGGAGATGCCATTTTAAAACAGATTTCTCATCTTTTACAAAATTATGTCCCTCCAAAACATAGAATATTTAGAAATGGTGGAGAAGAATTCTCTATCGTTATTAAAAATTATTCATTAGATGATTGCGTCAAATTGGCCGAAAGTATTCGTAAAGGTGTTGAAAAATCAAATTTCCACTTGCCTGACAAATCTGTCATTAAATTATCCGTCTCCATCGGTGTTGGCTATTTAACAAGTGATGACTATAAATCACAACGTAAAGTATTTAAAGATGCCGATGATATGTTACACATTGCTAAAAATGAAGGGCGTAACAAAGTGATGTTTAATCCGATTATCAAGCTACAATAAAGCTATTATCGCCACAAAAGTATTTTAAAAATCATGCCTCTTTCAACAAACAACGACATTGATTTTAATAAAATATTCAAATCTCGACATTATCTTTTATTGAATTCAAATCTTCCGCATACAGGTTAGGAGTTTAAACGTCCTAACCTGTAATTTTTTTAGCCATAAATTATAAATCGCCCACTTTTACTAGGACATTTCTATTAAGTTGCCCCTTAAATTAAAATGAAACTTTCGATTAATCTTGCAACATCTAGCATTCACATGTAGACTGACAATTGATTCAGTTGATAAGGAGGAACCTCTATGGCAGATTCACTGACAATTATTGATGAAAACAAAGTGCTCGATGTCGTTTTATTAGCGGGAAAAGTTTTGCTAGAAAGCGGCGCCGAAACCTATCGTGTTGAGGATACAATGGGTCGTATTGCAGCGAGTTTTGGCTTGGATGATACATATGCCTTTGTCACTTCAACTGCCATTATGTTTTCACTCAATGATCGTACAAACACGCGCTTAGTTCGTGTGCGAGAGCGTACGACAGATTTAGAAAAAATTGCTATCGCAAATAATGTTTCACGAAAAATATCACAAAATAAAATCACTTTAGACGAGGCCAAAACAGAATTGATACATTTAGAACAAGCCTCTCTTCAATTTTCTTTTATTGTAAAATTTTTATCTGCTGCTATCGCATCTGGGTTCTTCTTATTTATGTTCGGCGGTGTGGCCCACGATTTTATTTATGCTGTAATGGCCGGGGCCGGTGCGTTTTTAACCTTTGACCTTGTTCAACGTTATATTCAAATTAAATTCTTTTCTGAATTCATTAGTTCTATGGTCGTCATCGCCGTTGCTGCCTCTTTCACAAAATTAGGAATGACGGTAAACCAAGATATTATTACAATTGCTGGTGTCATGCCACTCGTCCCAGGTATTTTAATCACAAATGCGATTCGTGACTTAATGGCGGGTGAATTACTTGCGGGTATGTCACGAGGTGTGGAAGCCGCATTAACCGCATTTGCGATTGGTGCTGGTGTCGCAGTCGTCTTAATTATATTTTAGGAGGGTTGGAAATTATGATGTCTATTTTTTATTATATCGCTCAATTTTTAATCAGTTTTATTGCCACCATGCTGTTTTCAATCCTATTCAACGCACCTAAAAAATTACTTGTTGCGGCTGGTTTTGTAGGTGCCATGGGATGGATTATTTATAAATTCACGCTTGATTTAAACTTTGGAACGGTCCCTGCCGCTTTTTTCGGGAGTTTCATTTTAGGCGTTATGAGTCACGTGATGAGTCGTCGTTATAAACGGCCCGTCATTATTTTCATCGTTCCCGGCATTATTCCCCTCGTTCCCGGAGGTGCCGCATACGAAGCCACCCGTTTACTTGTATCAAACGAATATACAAAAGCCGTCAATCAATTTTTAGAAGTGACATTAACTTCTGGCGCCATCGCTTTTGGAATTTTATGTGCTGAAATTTTTTACTATATCTACACGCGTTTAAAACACCACTATGCTAAACTAAAAGGTAAGACCTATAAAAGAGGCTATCATATGAACAATCGTATATAAGGAAGTGTAAACATGAAAGAAAATATCATCGAAAGACTAACACGTTACGTCAAAATAAATACACAGTCCAATCCTCATAGTGAAACAACACCCTCAACACCTGAACAATGGGATTTACTGCATTTATTAGAAGATGAACTTAAAACGATGGAGCTCAAAACCGAATTAGATGCACATGGTTATTTATTTGCCACCCTTGAAAGTAATACGACAAAAACTGTGCCCACTATCGGCTTTTTAGCTCACGTGGATACATCTCCTGATTTTAATGCGGCGCATGTTCATCCGCAACTGATTGAAAACTACGATGGTGGCACAATTCAACTCGGTGATTCCGGAAGAATAATTGATCCGGAGGTATTTCCAGATATCGTGAAAGTGAAAAGTCATACGTTAATGACAACGGATGGGACTTCTTTATTAGGGGCAGATGATAAAGCCGGTGTCGTTGAAATCATGGAAGCACTTCAATATTTAAAAAATCATCCAGAAATAAAGCACGGCACTATTCGTATCGGTTTTACGCCAGACGAAGAAATTGGTCGTGGCCCGCATCAATTTAATGTAGAAAAATTCAATGCTGATTTTGCCTACACAATGGATGGCAGTCAGTTAGGCGAATTACAATTTGAAAGCTTTAACGCAGCAGAAGCTAAAGTCACTTTTGAAGGGGTCAATGTCCACCCCGGCTCGGCTAAAAACAAGATGGTCAATGCCTCAGCCTTAGCAACGCAGTTTCATGCCCAATTACCTGAAAAAGAAGTCCCAGAACATACAGAAGATTACGAAGGCTTTTATCATTTAACTGAAATAGAAGGGAACGTTGAAACAGCAACGCTTCATTACATTTTACGTGATCATGATCATGAAAGTTTTGAAAAACGTAAACAGACACTCATCGATATCCAAGCCCATATGAATGCAAAATATCATTATGATCCTGTGCAACTCGTGATTAATGATCAATATCGTAATATGGCTGAAAAGATTAACCCCCACCCTCACATCATCGATGTTCCGAAACGCGTTTACGAATCTTTAAATATCGTTCCTAATACAGCGCCTATCCGTGGAGGGACAGATGGATCGCAATTATCATTCATGGGCTTACCGACCCCGAACATTTTTACAGGTTGTGACCATTTTCACGGGCCTTACGAATATGCGTCTATCGACGTCATGGCTCAAGCTATCAAAGTTATAATTGGAATCGTTCAAACCTTTGAAAAAGAAGCATAAAAAGAGACCGATGAGTATCGAACATAGTGTTCGTTGCTCATCGGTTTTATTTAAATGTGGGCATTTAATAATTTGACAACTTGCACAGTATAAGCACGTAATGTCACACCTAACTTAAAATCCGGATATTCATTAGGCATTTCATCGAATGCATTGAACATCGCTGTGACACCTAAATTCTCATACTGCTCAAATTTTTCAGATGTGCCGCAAAGCGCTATGGCCACTTTTTGGTACTGTTGTGCCAATTCAGCAATTCTTAATGACGATGTGTTAATCACGTGATCGCGTTCGTTAATCCCTTCGCCAAACAAAATTAAATCCGCTTGTTTAACTAGATTTTCAAGTCCTGTAATTTGATCTACAAGTTCATGACTTGTCATAATTTCTGCATTAAACATCGTTTTAAATATCGCAGCCATGCCTCCACCAGCACCACCGCGTTCAATTTGGCCTAATGACAGCTTTAATTCATGTTTCATAATTTCACTAAAATACCAAAGCAAGTTATCAATTTCTACCGCTTCTTCTCTTGATAAGTGAAGCGTCTTGTAGCTTTGCATGATGGCACTCTGCTTTCCATACATTTTGCTACTAAAATCTATTAAGATTTGAAAGTGAGTATCTTTTAACTGAGGATGTAAGCCACTAGTATCTACTCGTCGAATATGTTTCACTTGACCCAAGCCTTTTGTCATATCCACACGTTCTCCATCGTCATTATAAAAGACCGCACCTAGAGCTTGTAACATCCCTGCACCGCCATCGAAGGTATCCGTCCCTCCGACAGAAATCGCAAATGTTTTAGCACCTTTATTCAATGCGTGTTGAATCACTTCACCCAAACCATAACTCGTATGGTTTAAATAATGTCCAGTGCCTTTTTGGAATTGTTCTGCCTGTATCACCGTTAGACCATCTTCCGTTTGCCCATATTGCGCTTCAATTTCATTCATTTCAGCATCATGTACATCGATTCGGTATTGTGTCCCTGATTTCCACATAAATACTGAATTTAAAAGTTCATGTCGCCCGTTAAATAATGGAACTTGTACAATATCTGCGTCTTCAATTTGACTATCCACCGCCTCTTCAACAAAGCGATTTGCGTCATAACTCGACAGAATTCCATTAAATTCATCCATCGCAACGAGTACTTTCATATTGTCACCTCTCGACATCATATTATTATTCATTATAGCCTTGCTTTGCCCTTTAATACAAATGAAGAGAACGCTCACAAGTAAGTATCTCGACTTACTTAAGAGCGTTCTATTCTAAATTACTCAGCTTTTGCTAATGAGGAAACAGTAATATTATCATGGCTTTCGTGCCAAGACGCCTCACCATTTACAAAGTAAAAAGCTTGGGGAGATTCGTGTTTAATCCCCGTTTTTTCTTCGATATAATTTGATAATTCTCGTTCTTCTTGAACGATGAGATAATACCCGTCCATATCTCTTTCATATAAAAACTTATTAAATTGATCCATTGCGCGTTCGGAAATAGGACAAGTATTACTGTGTTTTAATACAAATACATATGGATACTGTTGGATGACTTGTTCAAACTGATCAATTGACGTCAGCTTTGTCGCCATACTTTTCACCTCTAAGTTCAATTCTACTTAATATTAATATTTACCGTACCACTTTTTCTCATTTCTCAATGGTATTCATTATACACATAATCTACGTCATTGTTAACCTTATTTTAAAAACTTAATTTTAAAATGTATCAGTAGTTACTGTAATTGACTTTCTAATTCATCATTTTTTTGATGATAAGTCGTTTCATAATGTTCTAATTCGTCAGAAGTTCTAATAACGTGTTTAATATTCATTTCAGATAATTTTTCACTATTTATAGCGTTTTTAGCGCGTTCTTTATAATAATTTTCTAATTCATAATACATTTGAATCGCATGTTGACGTGCGTTATTTACCGTATTATCATGAATTCGCTCTTGGTTTAAGGATTTGATGTGCGTTTGGATAAGAGGGAGAATTTCGTTTTTCAATCTTTGAGAACGTTTGATTTCATTTTTTTCTGAAAGAACGTCCTCTACTTCTTTTTTAATATTACTATTATTTTTAGCTAAAACCCTTTCTAAAATTTCACTATCTTGTTGTCCTTGGGGTGTTACTTTCGCTTCTGTTAATTCATCTTCCACACTTTTACGACGCTTTTCAAATTTTTGTGTATACTCTATGATATTTTCATTGGATTTTATCGTATCCAAGCATAGCGATATAAATTCAGAAGTCTGATTTAAACTTTGGCCTTTTTTATCGACGGCTTTTAGATATTCTTTTTTAAGTGCCTCTACATCTTTATTTGGCGTCGGTAGTTTTTGCGCTTCTTTGCGATATGCTTTCCATTTAGGACGCACGCTTTCGTTCATCACGCGTTGCTTTTGTTCAAAAGCTGCTTTATTGTCTTCTGTTGCTTCTGTATGACGCATTGTCTTTAATTCATGAAAATCAGCATCATTATAGGCTTTATAAAAGGCTTGTTCTTTTTGTTCAACCTTTTTGAGTTGTTGATCAAATTGTTGTTTATCTTGTTTTTGATGTTGCCCACAAGCAGATAAAAGACTAACGACACTTATAACCATTATTAGTAGAAATAGGGTATGCTTCATTTCACCCCTCCTATCGCGCTTCATAAAAAACGTGTTTAACTTCAAAATAAACTATGATATAGTAATTCAGAATTTATACATTAAACTAAGGAGTAAACGATGTATCGACATGTCCAACCATTTACCGTTAAACCTGAAACCTCTCACTTTGAGCAAGAATACGCCACTTATCGAGAGATATTATTTAATCTTTTAGATACGCCCATTAAAACTACCCAACATATTGGAGGCACTAAACATTTCAATTATCCGACTGAACCGATTCTGGATATCCTGGTAGGCGTTGATAATTTACATGATATTACCTCTTTAGACGAAAAACGTTTAAACTATGCTAGCTTTTATCGCATCCACCAACCGATGCATAAAAAAGTTTTAATGGCAAAATTTAATGATTTAATTGAACTTAAACAAACTGTTCGTTTACATATTATCCAACGAAACACGGATATTTTCCATCAATATGTAGAAATTGACGAATTATTGTCAAATGATACGACAGCGATTCAAGATTTTACACATTTCAAACAAAGTATCAAAAATTTGTCCATTCGAGAATATGAAACTAGTAAAGCCAATTACTTTAAAAAATTATTGCCTCTCATTCAGTCAAAATGATATTACTAGATGACTTTAGAGCTATAAAAGCGTTAAAATGAGAGTAATGACATAAAAGAAAGGATGTTATTTTTGGATAACGCTAACATCTTACAAAAATTAAAGCAGATCATTCCAGAAGAGATTATTAAAGTTGATGAACCGCTTAAACGTTATACGTACACTGAAACAGGAGGTAATGCGGATTTTTATATTTCTCCTAAAAGTTATGAAGAGGTACAAAAAGTTGTACAATTTGCATATGAAAACAACATTCCTGTAACTTATTTAGGAAATGGCTCAAATATTATTATTCGAGATGGTGGTATACGAGGCATTGTGTTAAGTCTATTAGATTTAAATTATATCGACGTCTCTGATACAACGATTGTAGCAGGAAGCGGTGCTGCGATTATCGATGTTTCTCGTCAAGCGAGAGATTTATCTTTAACAGGGCTTGAGTTCGCATGTGGTATTCCTGGTTCTGTTGGGGGTGCGGTTTACATGAACGCAGGCGCTTATGGCGGTGAAGTTAAAGACGTCATCGATTATGCACGTGTCGTCAACGAAAAAGGCGAAATGTTTCAGTTAACACATAATGAATTAGATTTAGACTACAGAAATAGTATCATTCAAAAAGAACATTATGTCGTGCTAGAAGCGGCTTTTACTTTAGCTCCTGGCAAACAACATGAAATTCAAGAAGTCATGGACGACTTAACAGAGCGTCGTGAATCTAAACAACCGTTAGAATATCCATCATGTGGCAGTGTTTTTCGTCGACCACCTGGTTATTTTGCAGGTAAATTAATCCAAGATGCCCATCTGCAAGGCTATCGTGTCGGTGGTGTGGAGGTTTCTAAAAAGCACGCCGGTTTTATGGTTAATGTGGATCACGGAACTGCTACTGATTATGAGGATTTAATCCATCACGTACAAAAAGTCGTGAAAGAAAAATTTGATGTTACTTTAGAAAGAGAAGTTCGTATTATTGGCGAAAAAATAGAAGCACGTCAGTAGTAAAGGAGCAAAATTATGCCAACTGTATATGGTCAAGTCATCGATAATGAAACACGTTGTGTACACTATCAAACGATTCTTGATGTCATTGCAATTAAATTTAAATGTTGCAACAAATACTATCCATGTTACAAATGTCATAACGAAGCGGAACATCATCGTATTCAGAGATGGAAAGAACATGAATTTAATGAAAAGGCCATTATGTGCGGCGTATGCAAACATGAAATGACGATTAATGAATATATGCTCATTGAATCATGTCCTAAATGCAATGCCCACTTTAACAGTCGTTGCAAATTGCATTATCATGTTTATTTTGAAATATAATAGACGAAAAAAAGCGGGACGTTATGTCCTGCTTTTTTGTCTCTCAATGTATTCTAGGAATTTCTGTTTTAAAAGACTTACTGTCCAATCGAGCTTGTCACATTAAATCAAGGAGTAAGGCAATAATAAATTGCTTTAAGAGTATAAATTCTTGAACGTTGTTGGTTATTTAATACTACTTAAATCAGTAAAACTGAGTCGTAAAATAGATTTTATAACGCTTGTGAATATATATTGCGTATTTGATTAGTTCCTAAGCCGAGACTTCTGAGGCATCTAGCCGAAACCGAAAATCCATTTTAAGATTGATATTTTCTCAATCTTAAACTATGGATTACCTATTCACGTATGTTCATGGGTGTACTGAATACGTAACTTATTTCATTCGTAACGTCTTCATGCAGAGGTGAGGCGCCTAGAAAAGCGAGGCTTTATGGAATAATCAAATACATGAAATTATTTATACATCAGTCCGATTTATTATAGAACCACTTTTTGTATCTAATACAAAAATAACGGTTAGTGATTAACTCACCAACCGTTAATAGTATAGAACCTTATTTATCATCAAATATGAAATCTTCGTCTTTTAAGGCTTCTACATTTAATGCCAATGTATAACCATCACCTTTAACTGAGAAGAAATCGTGGTTTTTAGTAGACGTATCTAACGCATTTTCAATAATTGGATTAAATTCACGTTCTTCAAAATAGGGTTCAAAACCAAGATTAGATAATGCTTTATTACCATTGTAGCGTACGTAATTTAAAACATCTTCCGCTAAGCCTAATGGCTCATATAATTCACGCGTATAAGAGGCTTCATTTTTATATAAATCCTCAAGTAATTTGTACATTTCTTGGTCCGCTTTTAATTTTTCACTTTCTGACAATTCATTTCGTAAGTGTTGGGCGTCTAAGCCTGTGAATACACCATGAATGGATTCATCTAATAAAATTTTACGTATGATTTCCCCAGAAGTTGTCATACGCCCTTGTCCTGCAAGATATAACGGATAATAGAAACCTGAATAGAATAAGAATGTTTCTAAAAATACACTAGCGACTCTGGCCATATATTGATCATAAATTGAAGCTTCTTCTCCCCATAATTTATGATAGGTTCCTACGATTTTTTCTGATTTGTATCTTAAATGAGGTTCTTCCAACACCCATTCATCTAGTAAATAGTTTGTCTCTTTTGAGGGCAACAATGTCGTAAAAATGTGTGAGTAGCTTTTCGCATGTATTTGTTCCATCATTCCCATAAAAGCGTAAACTGCTTTTTTACGTAAATCTTTGGTATGTAACATGATTAAAGGCATACCATCATCTGCTTGATGAGTATCTAAGCCAGTTAACCCTGCTAAAGCTTTTTTAAAAGCATTTTGCTCATCTTCTGTTAAAGTTTTCCAACTCGCGATATCTTTAGAAACTTTAAATTCTGTCTCAACCCACATTTGAGCTATATTTTGACGCCAAAACATATTTGTCATATCTTCTTGTGTATTCCAATTAACAGCTATCATCGCAATCTATTTCTCCTATTCTTAAATTAATATGATGAACCAGGATATTCGTGCGATTCCCATCGATTGCACGCAATCCCTTTAATATTTTCCCTTAAGTCACTGAATCTGAATGAAAGATGCGAAATAAAGAGCAAAAGAGAGACCCTTACCCTTTATTTCGTAACAGCATCATCGTATTGCTTATAGCGATTCATAGCATTATGGGTTCTCCATTTCATCACCTATGAATACTAAGACAGATCGATTAAATTGAACAGCTTGTACATTCTTCAACACTCAACAGTTTATTACGCGTATAGTATAAAGATTTTAAACCTTTATGATGCGCATAAACGTATAAACGAGACAATTCTCGTGTTGAAATTTCAGAATTCACATATAAAATCGTTGAGATGCCCTGGTCAATATGTGTTTGAATGGTTGCGATTAAATCGATTAATTTCATTTGATCTGTATTGAACGCTGATTTGTAATACCACATCGTTTGTGGAGATAAAAATGGCATTGGATAAAATGTTTCTGCATTACCATAGGTACGTCTTTCGATTTGATCCACAATTGGCATCACAGAACTTGTCGCATTTTGCACATACGAAATACTTTGAGTAGGCGCAATGGCTAATCTATAAGCATGGTAAAGTCCATATTTTTCTACTTCAGCTTGGAGGGCTTTCCAATCTTCACGTGTTGGAATGTCATGATGTTCAAATAAAGCTTTTACTTTATCATATTGTGGTAAAAAGTCTTCATTAACATAGCGTTCAAAATAACGCCCATTAGCATAATCTGACTGTTCGAAATCAGCAAATTTTTCACCGCGTTCTTTTGCGATTTGCATTGAACGTTCCAATGAGTAGAAGTTCATCATCATAAAGAAAACATTCGCAAAATCTTTTGCTTCTTCTGATTCATAATTAATTTGGTTTTTAGCTAAAAAGCCGTGTAAGTTCATGACACCTAATCCAACCGAATGTAGTTCACGGTTCGCTTTTCTGACACCAGGTGCATTCTGAATATTGGCCTCATCGCTGACAAACGTGAGCGCGTCCATACCTGTATGGACAGAGTCTCTGAAACGCTGAGATTCCATGACATTGACAATATTTAAAGATCCTAAATTACAAGAAATATCACGTTTAATTTCATCTTCAACACCGTAATCATTAATAATAGACGTCTCTTGTAATTGGAAAATTTCCGTACATAAATTACTCATTTTGATTTGACCAATATTTGCATTTGGATGCACTTTATTGGCATTATCTTTAAACATCAAATAAGGATAACCGGATTGCAGTTGTGTTTGCGCAATCATATTTAACATTTCACGTGCATCTTTAGATTTTTTCATAATATTTGGGTTTTCAACAAGACGATCATAATACTCATCGATATCAATATCATCCAATGTCACCCCATATTCTTCCTCGACTGTATGAGGAGCAAACATAAAGAAATCTTTACCTTCTTTCGCAAGTTCGAAAAATTTAGAAGGTACAATTAAACCTGTAGAAATTGTAGACAAACGTAAATCTTCATCGGCATTTACTTTTTTAGTATCTAAAAACTCTTCGACGTCGTAATGGAAAATATTTAAATAGACTGCTCCTGCGCCTGGACGTTGTCCAAGTTGATCCGCATAACTAAATCCGCCTTCTAGAGCTTTAGCTACAGGAAGCACCCCTTTTGCGACGCCTTTGATGCCTTTAATCGCTTCACCACGTGCGCGAAGTTTAGAGAGGTTAATCGCAACGCCTCCCCCTATTTTACTGAGCTGTTTTGCCGTTGAATCAATAAAATTAATCGAATTCAAGCTATCATCTACTTCTAGTAAGAAGCAGGAAACCAATTCTCCACGACGTGCACGTCCAGCATTCAAGAAAGTTGGTGTTGCTGGTTGATAACGTTGTTCAACCATTGCACGTACAAATTGCTTAGCAAGTTCGACTTGGCCATTTGCTAAATAAAGCGAAACGATGATCACATGTTGATGATAATTTTCAAGATATTTTGCTTTATCATTTGTTTTCAAAGCATAGTCTTTAAAAAATTTACTCGCCGACATATAACTCGCAAATTGAAAAGGTATATTGTTCGCAAAGGTGATGATTTCATTTAATTGTTGTTCACTATAATCTTCAAATACATTATAGTAAAAGTTTTGATTGACTAGAAAACGTAATCGATCAAGTTCATTATCGAATTTGACAGTTTTATCATCGATTTCTTCCAAGTAAACCGAAAGTGCTTCTTGATCTTTTTCTAAATCAAAAAAACCTGTTTCATTTCTTTTTGTTACTTGGTTGTTTAATTCGATATGTTTATACTGCTTTTGTTCCATAGTTTTCATAAAAATTAACCACCTTCTCCTTAAATTCCTCTGTATCATTTAAACTGCCATGCAATTCGAATTTCATTAATAAAGGGACATTATATTCATCTGCAATCCTAATACCTGCTTTTGCAAAATTTTGCCCCCAATTACGGTTGCCACTTGCCGCTACCGCTTGTAAATTTTTGTAGTTGAGTTCTAAAAATTGTTGCACTGGCTTTGGTACCTCCCCAAAACCAATGGTACCTGTTACAATTACAAAAGGAACGTCAATGCGCTCAGTTGCGGAGCTTTCAGTAATCTCCATTGTGTCCGTTAATCCAGTACGTTTAATAAAGCGTTTTACATTGCCTGTAAATGAGTAATAAACCACTTTCATAGTAAGGACTTCCTTTCTTTTTATCCATAACATATACACGCACAATCTCACCTCAAACATTATATGTCTGTATGAGTGAGTCTATCGTTTGTATTGTGCCGTAACGCTTTATGACATTGTTTTAAGGGTGAATAAATCGAGGATGATCGGAATGAAGTAAAAGCGAACATATATTTTGGTTCACAAATCTAAGATATATTTCCTTTTCATAGTGTATTAGACACACTCTATTCGTTAGCTATTTCTAATTTGGAGTGAAGAAACTGAGCTAGGGTTAATCTCATTTTAAAGTGTAATCTTGCTAACTACTTGTAGTTTCTGCTTACCATTTTCCCATCCTAAACACTATATATTGTGTTTAATGTTCTCAGTCAATACTATATATATGTATCATTGTACATCAGACCTCTGGCTTTTTAAAGAAGAAAATAAAGTTTTTGTCACTCATTGTCACTCAATGCACTCATACCAACGAATGAAAATTTATGAAAATTTTATGCGCCTATAGATGAATTAAAAGCGTTTAAAAATGCTTGACATTTAGCAATTAGTTGTAGTATAAATCGAACAAATGTTCGATTTTAGTATAACTTTTCATTCGCAAATTTTCAACTTCTTATGCATAAACTTCCAAATTATGCTACTATTAATACGTTGAAAATTAATAACAAGAGGCGATTCCATGAATTCAAAAATGAAAGGCATCATCGCTATACTGATTTCTGCTATTGGATTTAGTTTTATGGCAGTTTTTTTTCGTCTTGCTGGTGATTTACCTGTCTTTCAAAAATCTTTAGCTCGAAATATGGTTGCCATGTTTATTCCCTTATTTTTTATTATCAAATACAAGCAACCTGTTTTAGGAAAATTAAGCAGTCAACCTTTGCTCATTCTCCGCTCGACACTTGGATTGACAGGTGTTCTCTTAAATATTTATGCTATCGATCACATGGTGTTAAGTGATGCAGATATTCTTATGAAACTCAATCCATTTTGGACGATATTGTTAAGTTTGATTTTCTTAAAAGAATACATTCAAAAATATCAAATTACTGCTATGCTGATAGCTATTATTGGTATGTTGTTTGTTGTAAAACCTGAGTTTTCATCTGATATTATCCCTGCTTTAATGGGGTTATTATCTGGTATTTTTGCAGCCGCTGCTTACACGGCGGTGCGTGCTTTAAGTACTCGAGAAGCGCCGTATACTATCGTGTTTTATTTTTCATTATTTTCAGTTGTGGCACTGCTACCATTTGTATTATTCACTTATGAACCAATGACTTCAATACAAATTATATATCTCATCTTGGCAGGGTTATCCGCTGCTGTGGGTCAAATAGGTATTACGATTGCCTATAGTTTTGCACCCGCAAAAGACATTTCAATCTTTACTTATGCATCAATTATTTTCACTGCGCTTATCGGTTTCATCCTATTTGGTGAATCACCTGACTTTATCGCTGTGATTGGCTATGTCATTATTTTAAGTGCTAGTTATTTCATGTTTGAAAAAGCGAGACGTGAAGCCCGTACAAATTCAACTCAAAATTAAATACTGACTGGAGGTCAACCTTATGACAGAAGGACGTTCTAAAGAAGAATTACAAGATATTACGCTGTTAGGCAATCAAAACAATAAATATGAATTTGATTACAGACCTGATGTGCTTGAAACTTTCGATAATAAGCACCAAGGTCGCGATTACTTTGTTAAATTTAATTGCCCAGAGTTCACTTCGCTCTGTCCTATCACAGGACAACCTGACTTTGCGACCATTTATATTTCATATATCCCAAACATTAAAATGGTAGAATCTAAATCTTTAAAGCTTTATTTATTTAGTTTCAGAAATCATGGGGATTTTCACGAAGATTGTATGAATATCATTATGAATGATTTAATCGATTTAATGGATCCTCACTATATTGAAGTTTGGGGCAAATTCACGCCACGTGGCGGGATTTCAATCGATCCGTACACAAATTATGGTCGTCCAAATACAAAATATGAAGCGATGGCTGAACATCGTCTTATGAATCATGACATGTATCCTGAAAAAATTGATAATCGCTAATTTTCTTAACGGTTCTACACTTGACATCCTCGTCAACAGTAGAGCCTTTTTTAAATAGTTAGAAATTGTCACTAATTTGACTTGAAACCATTCAAAATTTACTGAATTTTCTTGTTAAAACTTTACAATAGGTTTAAAATAGTTTTATCTTCACGATTTAAGGGGGAAATGAATAGATGAATCAGCATTATAGCAAAGAAGAAATCCTTGCTAGTACACCCCGCACAGGTTTCTTCGGGCATCCTAAAGGGTTAAGTACGTTATTCTTCACAGAGTTTTGGGAGCGCTTTAGTTATTATGGTATGAAAGCAATTTTAGCTTATTATATCTATTACTCAGTAGCTAAAGGTGGATTTGGACTTGACCAAGGTTTAGCACTACAAATCGTTTCAATGTATGGTGCTTTAATATATATGAGCGGTATTATTGGCGGCTGGATTGCTGACCGTATTACAGGCACACGCCATGCACTCTTTTTCGGTGGCGTACTCATTATGGTCGGTCATATTTTACTCTCGCTTCCGAATAACTTTACATTATTACTTATCGCACTACTCTTTTTAATTATTGGTACGGGCTTACTCAAACCCAACATTTCATCAACAGTGGGTCTATTGTATGATAAAAACGATCCAAGATTAGACGCAGCATTTACAATTTTTTACATGTCTGTCAACCTAGGTGCATTAATTGCACCACTCATAGTAGGATGGGCACAATCAAACGTAGGGTTCCACCTTGGGTTTGCCCTTGCAGCGGTAGGTATGTTCTTTGGATTACTTACATATTTAATCACAAACAAAAAGAATCTCGGACTTGCAGGTTTAGAAATACCTGATCCACTCACTAAAGCAGAACGCACTAAAATGATTAAAATTGTTCTTATCGTCGTTGCAGTCGTTGCGGTACTTTTATTCGTTTTAGGCCTATTCAATCAATTAACGTTACCAAATTTTGCAAATTTAGTTACTATTTTAGGTATTGTTTTACCATTATTTTACTTTATCAAACTGATTTTAAGTAAAAAGACAAAAGACTATGAACGTAAACGTGTGTTTGCTTATATTCCATTATTTATTGCATCAGTTGCATTTTGGATGATTCAAGAGCAAGGGTCTACAGTGCTTGCACAATTTGCAGACACTAAAACACAATTAAATTTAGCGGTCATTACAGGCGGGCTTATTGATTTTCATATTCCACCTGCATGGTTCCAGTCTTTAAACCCATTATTTATTGTTATCTTAGCGCCACTCTACTCTATTTTATGGGTGAAACTCGGACGCTACAATCCACCAACTGTCTTAAAGTTTGCTATCGGTGTTATTTTAGCAGGGATTTCATATTTAATAATGGTGGTGCCTCTTTCAGCTGAAGCGACATTAATTAATCCGTTTTGGTTAGTGGCTAGTTTCTTAATCGTTACTTTAGGTGAATTATGTATTTCCCCTATCGGTTTATCAACAACGACGAAACTTGCACCTGAAGCCTTTACCGCACAAATGATGAGTATCTGGTTCTTATCAAATGCGATGGCACAAGGTTTGAATGCTCAAATGGTTAAAGTGTATACATTGATTAGCTCAAATGAGTACTTTTTATATTCAGGCATTTTCGCTATCGCCATTGGTTTCGTGCTTATTCTTATCACACCTGTCATTAAAAACTTAATGCAAGGTGTTAAATAAATTTAAAATCAGCACTAGAAGAATGCTACTTTAAGGTAGAAAGCCGTCAAAATTTATCAAAGGGTAAATTTTGACGGCTATTTTTATACGCTTTAAAATAGTTACATTTTGATTTTCTCTAAAAGTTTTTTCGTTTTAAAATCCTAACTTCTCTTAAGGAATTACTATTTTACGATTAAATTTGCTTAAAATGCGGTATATATGACAGTATATAGGTTTTATGAAAGTGGGAAATAAAATGACACAAAAATACAAACATGGTCTCTTATTTTATCATCAACATTCCGGTCTTAATAAAATACATGAAGGATTGGGTGAAGTGACTGAAGCTTTGACTCAATTATGTAAGAAATTCTCAATTCAACTCAGTGAAAATGAAGGTGATATAGAAAGTTATTGCCAACAAATTTCTGAAAATAACAATGCTGAAGAAATAGATGTCCTTTTTATTTTAGGAGGCGACGGTACGGTCAACGAATTAATCAACGGTGTTTTAAAAAACAATTTAGACCTCCCTATCGGAGTTATCCCTGGAGGAACATTTAATGATTTTGCAAAAACATTAAATCTCTCTAATCGCGCTAGCGATGCCGCACATGACTTACTTTTAGCTGAACCTGAAGCCTATGACGTGATGAAAATTAATAATGATCAATACGCCTTAAATTTCGCAGGTATTGGTTTAATGGTCCAAAACGCTGAAAATGTGGAAGGAAAATCTAAAGATGTGTTTGGTAAGCTGAGCTATATCTCTTCGACGTTTAAAACACTCACGAATCCAGAACATTTTGATTATGAATTAGAAATAGATGGTGAGACTTATACAGGTGAAACCTCTATGATTTTATTCGCAAATGGACGTTTTATAGGTGGAGGTAAAGTTCCAATGACAGACTTATCCCCTTCTGACGGTCAGCTGAGTACATTTATTTTTAATAACTATAGCATTAGCATTTTAAAAGATATTTTTAGCTTACGAGACAGTATGACATGGAATGAAATTAGTGAAAATATTCAACATATTCCAAGTCACCATATCCGCATTTCTACAACACCGAAAATGCGCGTCGATATTGATGGTGAAATCGATTTCGAAACCCCTATCACGATTGATATCGAGCCTCAAAAAATTAAATTACTCACTGCCTTACCTACTAATCAATAAAGCACCAAAAACGGGAGCGCAATCTCATAACTACACTGAGCCCCAAAAGTTGTACTTTGGTTTAGTATAATATTTCAAAGGTTTGTTTCCTATATTGCCAAGGAGACAAGCCTTTGATTTTTGATTTAATTCTTGTATTGTTATAAAACTTGTATACTTATGAATAGCTGTTGCTAGTTGTTGGAATGTTTCAAACGATACTCCAATACATTTCATATTTTTATAATCCAAAAAAATTTCATTAACGCTATCTAGAGAACTTGCTTTTCTAGACATAATTTGAAACACTTCATTTTCTTTTAGAGACTCAATATAATTTATATTTTAGTAATGCCATCCTTGATCTGAATAAATTCTTATTCGAAAAACAGGTTTCTATACTTTTAACCGTTGGTGAGTTGTTCACTAGCCGTTATTTTTGTTTTAAATACAAAAATAGCACAAATATCTCTATAATTGTAAGTGCTCAAACAAATTAAAGAGAGATATTCGTGCTTGTATTTAATGATATATCAGAAATGATTGGAATAGTCATATTTTTTTATCATCCTTTGCTTTGAAGCGAGGATAGCTTAAAGATAAAATAAACATTACCACTATTAGTAATTGACATATCCAACCAAATCCAATAGTAAAATAAACGATAATAGTAGCTATCAATAATAGTAATACAATAATTCTTATTAGATTAGATTTAAGCATTTTCTTCTCCTTTTAGTAGAAAAATTTTAGTATAATTGGTGTCATAAAAGTTTCAATAAATGCAGAAAATAGGTTCTATTAACGGTTGGTGAGTTGTTCACTAGCCGTTATTTTTGTTTTAAATACAAAAATAGCACAAATATTTCTACAATTGTAAGTGTCTAAACTAACAAATTACACCCCCAAAGTTAAATTTGTTAGGTTCAACTTTAGGGATGCAGTACACACATGCAGTCCCGTTTTTTTTGTCCTTTTAATTTAAGAAATAGGCTTCTACTTCTTTCCAATTATTTAAACGCTCAAACTCAGTATGGTCTCTATTATGCGGTGCTGTAAACATTAAAGGTTTACCTGTATGAATCGCCAATTGTTTAGGATTATCATCAATTAAATAATCTGTAGCAACGATATTTTTGCGTCCACAAAATACAAATTGTTGTGTATCTAAAAATGGAAAGTGCTCTTTTAGCCACTCATATTTGTCATGAAAAGATGTGGGTACATCCATCGCGGCAGTCACTATGTAGATATCATAATGTTCTGCTAACTTTTTAACGACTTCTTTTGCATCTTTAATCACTTCAAGACGTCTAAAAAAACCGTCTGACGCTAAAATATTTCTAATTTCTTCAGCGTGTTCAGGCATGATATCATAAATTTTTTTACCAACGATTTGTTCCACAGTCACGCCTAATTGTGTCCGTCGATTAAATTCATCTAATATCGCGCCGAAAGTATCCGCTAATACTTCGTCCATATCTATCCCAATAGACTGTCTCATTGTATCGCTCCTCAATTTACTTCATTACGTTGATTATAGCAAACGCGATAATGAAATTCATCGCTGTGGCTTAAAATCGAGACAAAACGTTACGAATGACAGCGTTTTGTTCTGGGAAACCAATCGTAATACGCACCCCATTCGGAAAAGCGCGCGCGATAATACCTTCTTTTAATAGGGCTTCATTCAATGCCTCAACTTCTGATGTTTCTACAAATACAAAGTTGGTTTGTGAGGGATAAATGGTTAAATTTGTATCCAATTCATAAAACTTTTGACGTTCTTGTTGATTAATTTCGACAGCTTTTTTTAAATGATCTTGATCTTCTAAAGCAGCTAAGGCCGCCTGTTCAGACAAACGTGTCGTGTTGAACGGTGGACGTAAGACATTCAGTTGTGCAGCGAGTTCTTTAGTGGTAATCAAATAACCAATCCGTAAGGCCGCTAAAGCATAGGCCTTAGAGAATGTGCGTAACATCGCAACATTAGGATACTTTTCCATTAATTCTAATGTGCGTGGAAAATCTTTGGCCGTCACATATTCTGCATAAGCTTCGTCTAAAATAATCGTAACGTTTGAAGGAATTTTTTGGATAAAAGCTTCAATCGTTTCATGAGAATGATATGTTCCAGTAGGATTGTTTGGGTTACATAGCCATACTATCGCTGTTTCTTCATCGACAGCATCAGCGATCGCATCTAAATCATAATGTCCATCTTTAAGAGGAACTTGCACCATATTCGCATCTTCAACAACCGCATTATGAAAGTATTGGCCAAATGTTGCTTCACTTGTGACCACCTTATCTCCGGCACGTAATAATGTTCGAGAAATAATAACAATCATTTCATCCAAGCCTGCACCAAATAAGATACGCTCAGGTTCAATGTCAAAATGCTTCGCTATCGCTTGTTGTAATAAGGGGGCATTCGGCTCAGGATATAAAAATAAATCATCGACATGCGTTTTAATGGCTTCTTTTACTTTTGGAGATGGACCAAAAACATTTTCATTCGAGGCATGTTTATACAGTTCTCCCTCAATATTATATTTTTTCTTCAACGCTTCTGGTGACAATCCAGGTTGATATGCGCTCAGTTGTGTGAGTTGTGATTTCATCAATGTCCGCCTCCAATGTTCAGAATTTTTGGAATATGTTTACTATTATAACGATGATATGAAAAAAATGCTACAACCTAATTCATATATAATAATCATTATTGCACATTTGCTTTAAAGCGTCAAAGCGTATTGCTAAAAAAACAACGGCTTGAATTCTCTCAAACCGTTGTCTTACCTATTTATTTGAGAAGCCCTTCTTTTTCTAAATATGATTTCGCAACTTCATAAGGGTCTTCGTCTTTTTCTGCCACACGATAATTCATTTCTTGCATTTGTTCGTCAGTAATTTTACCTTCTAATTTGTTTAAGGACTTTTCAATTTCTGGATGTTGATCAATAAATGATTTTTTAAACAGTGGTGCCCCTTGATAAGGCGGAAAACTTTTCTTATCATCTTGAAGGACTACCATGTCGTATTGTTTTAACTCTGCATCTGTTGAATACGCGTCAATTAGATTAATGTCTCCTTTTTCAATAGCTTGATATCTCAATTTAGGTTCCATTGTTTTTACCTGGTTAAAGTTTAAATTATACGTCTTTTTAACCGCTTTATAACCATCGCCACGATCATTAAACTCCAACGTAAATCCAGGATGTATCTCTTTTTCTACTTTTTTCAAATCACCGATTGTTTTTAAGTGATGTTTTTCAGCAAAGTCTCGTTTAACAGCTAGTGCATACGTATTATTATATTTCATCGGTTTTAACATTTTCATATCAAATTTACGATCTAAACTTTGATTGGCTTGTTCGTAGACGGCTTGCTCATTTTTAGATTTCGGCGACTCTTTTGTGAGTTCTCCTAAAACAGTTCCTGTAAATTCAAGATAACCATCAATGTCATCTGATTTTAGTGCATTGAATAAGAAAGTCGTTTTTCCCATCCCATCTTTAACGTCAACTTGATAATTTGTATCTTGTTCAATCAATATTTTATACATATTCGTCACGATAGAAGGTTCTGTGCCGAGTTTACCAGCTAATGTCACACGTTCACCTTTTTGCGCAAAAAGTGGCGCAATGGTTACTAAGAACATGACTAACAATATTACACCTAAAGTAATCATCATTTTTTTATATGAGATGCGCCCTAATATGCGTAAAACAATATCAAAAATAATGGCTAAAAGTGCAGCTGGGATAGCCCCAATGAGTATAAGCGCCGTGTTATTACGATCGATTCCTAAAAGGATTAAATCCCCTAAACCACCAGCACCTATTAATGCTGCTAACGTTGCTGTACCAATAATTAATACCATAGCCGTGCGTATCCCTGCCATAATAACAGGCATTGCAAGCGGTAATTCGACTTTTGAAAGTCGTCTTACAGGCTTCATCCCAATCCCTTTAGCCGCTTCAATTAAGGATGGATCTACACCAGTGACACCTGTATATGTATTTCTTAAGATAGGCAATAGTGCATAGACGACTAACGCAATAATTGCAGGAACGGTTCCAATACCAAATAAAGGAATCATTAAACCTAATAAAGCCAAGGACGGAATGGTTTGTAACACGGCGGCAATATTGATAACTACTTCTGCAATCCCTTTTTGCTTAGTTAATAGAATTCCTAAAGGCACACCAATTAATACTGCAATTAATAAAGCGATAAATGACAGTTGAATGTGTTCAATGAGTGTAGACAACAACTCGCCTTTTCGTTCATTTAAGGTCGATAAAAATGTACTCATACCTTATCACCTGCCCGATGTGTTGATAAGAATTCGAAAATATCTTGTCGCGTTACCTTCCAATATTGATCCGTTGTTCGGACAATGACCGCTTCATGATCCGCAAACTCATGATAGATATCACTCACAAATTGATTTCCCGTTACGACAGGCCATTGCTCGGTTTCCGTTGTCGGTGTGCCTATCAATTCTGCAACTTTGTGTAACGTAAAATGATTCATAAACACGCTTGATAAATCTCCAATAAATTGTTTAACGAATTCACTTTTCGGATGTTGAATAAACTCATTAGGGGTCCCAATTTGTTCTACATGACCTTCATTTAACAAACAAATTCGGTCTCCCAGTTTAAACGCTTCTTCAATATCGTGCGTGACAAAGACAATCGTTTTTTTGATTTGTGCTTGAAGACGTAATAAGTCATCTTGTAAATTTTCTCGTGTAATTGGATCAAGCGCACTAAACGGCTCATCCATTAAGACTACGGGCGGATTTGCAGCTAGAGCACGTACGACACCTACACGCTGCCGTTGCCCTCCGGATAGTTCATCAGGTTTTCGATTTCGATATGTATTAGGGTCTAAATTAACCATTTTTAAAAGTTCATCTACACGACGGTCAATTTCTGGTTGTGTCCATGACTTCATCATAGGTACTTGCGCAATATTATCACGAATACTCATATGCGGAAATAAAGCAATTTGTTGCAATACATACCCCATATCCCAACGCATCTCATAAACAGAATAATCACTAATAGGTTGGTCTTTAAAATAAATATAGCCATCTGTTAAAGGGATGAGTCGATTAATCATTTTCATTGTCGTTGTTTTACCAGATCCTGAAGGCCCAATCAATACAAAAAATTCACCTTCCCGAATGTTCAGATTAATTTTATCGACAACAATTTTTTCTCCATACCGCTTCGTAACATTCTCGAATTTAATCATATAGTCCCCTCATTTAAAATACTTTTTATTTCCATTATAAAAATTATACCCTATTCTTCTAAAGATAAGCTCTTGATTTTATTAAAATTAACACATAATTAAGCTCACTCTAAACATGTCAAAACCTCAATTCCAACTATATTACAATGAAAACTGTAAACATCTCTTGAAAACAAAAAACTGTCGACAATCACTAAAATTTGTCGACAGTTGAACACAAGCTTATGCATGCGTTTTATACTCTTGAATAGCCTCTAAAAATTGAGGACAGTAATGTTTTAATTTATAACTTCCAACACCTTCAATTTGAATCATTTCTTGCTTTGTCGTCGGTTTTCTTTTCGCAAATTCTTCAAGCGTATAATCTGAAAAAATATTAATTGGTGGAACATCCAGTTGCTCACTCAATTTTTGACGTACCTCACTTAAAACATCAAATAAATAACGATCGACGCCTTCAACAGTATTAATATTCACACGCTCTTTAGATTTGGTTTTAAATGGTGTCGTTAACAGTTGAACTCCTTCATTTAACAATTGTTCCACTGAACGGTCACACATTAAAATTTCATCATATTCATTTAAATAGCCTTTAAATCGTAATTCATCAATCAAGTGGTGGAGTTCACCTGTTGTATAGTTTTTCATAAGACCATACGTAGATAACGCATCATAGTTTTGGCGTTTAATATAATCAGAATGTTCGCCTCTTAATACTTGAATGACTGTTTGATAGCCTTCTTTTTGACCCAATCGAATGACACAACTAATAATCATTTTAGCTTCTTGAGTCATATTATATGTTTTATTTTGGGCCTCACAATTGCTACATTTTTCGCATTCAGACAATTTTTCATTAGGCTCAAAATAATGCACGAGCGTCGCTTCAAGACATTTATTTGTTTTTGTATATTGAATCATTTTAGTGAGTTTCTCACCCATCTTTTCTTTATAATCCTCATCCGCTGTTGATGAGGAGATAAAATATTGGTGGAGTGAAATATCCCGATCACTAAACAGTAATATACAATCACTTTCTAACCCATCACGACCTGCACGCCCTGCTTCTTGATAATAAGACTCTAAATCTCCAGGCATATTATAATGTATCACGTAGCGTACATTTGATTTATCAATCCCCATACCGAACGCATTCGTCGCCACAACAATACGTTTACGGTCATACAAAAAGTCATTTTGAGCCTCATCACGTTGTTTGGCATTTAATCCTCCGTGATAATAAGTTGCAGAAACATCTGCATCCTCTAACGCTTCATAAAGCGCCTCGACTTGCTTACGTGTCGAACAATAAATAATCCCTGACACTGTCGGATGATCTTTTACATAATCTAACACAAACTTTTGCCGTTGATATGTATTGTTCACTTTAAAAATTAAGTTCGGACGTTTAATGCTCGTTTTAATCAAACGGTGCGCATGAATCCCTAAGCGTGCCATGATATCTTGTTGGACTTCAGCAGTAGCTGTAGCCGTTAAAGCCACAATAGCAAAATGTTGTGGCAGAGCCATAACATGATGTATCACCGCCTGATAACTCGGTCTAAAGTCATGCCCCCATTTAGAAATACAATGGGCTTCATCAAAAGCGACAAGTTTAATGTCTACACGTCTTAACAAACGTAAAAATACATCATTTTCGAGTCTTTCTGGGGCAATATATAAAAATTGCAATTCTCCTTGAATTAATTGCGCTTCAATTTCTTTTTGCGCTTTTATTGTTAAACTACTATTCAAATAGGCCGCAGAAATCCCCATGGTTTGTAATTGATCAACCTGATCTTTCATCAATGATATGAGCGGGCTGATGACAAGCGTGGTTCCTCCAAGCATCAAGCCTGGCACCTGATAACAAATGGATTTCCCACCGCCAGTAGGTAGTACTCCTAACGTATGTTGTTGGTTAAGAACGTTCGTTATGATTTCTTTTTGCCCTGGACGAAAACGCGTATATCCAAAATAATGTGACAGTGTTTGTTCCATTTTATCCCTCTTACTGTTCAATGATTTCTTCAAGTTCACTCCATCTTGTGATGTCCCTCTCATATTGTGTTTCTAAACTTTCTTTTTCATCATTTAATTGTTTTATCGTTGCATAATCTGCACTTGCTTCAATCATTTCTTGCTCAATTTCAGTTAAACGTGACTCAGTTTCATCGATGCGTTGGAGTAACATCTCGTACTCGCGCTTTTCTTTATAGGACAGACTTCTGCTTTTCTTTTTGACTGTTTGAGGCTTTTTAGCTTCAGCTTTTGAGGACTGATTTAATTTTTCTAATTGTCCTTTATAGGCCATATAGTCGTCGAAGTCTCCAAGGATAATTTCAATTTGTCCATCGTGAATATACCAATATCGGTCAACGACTTTATTTAAAAAGTAACGATCGTGGCTAACCGTAATGACTGTGCCGCCAAATGTTTGAATATAATCTTCTAAGATAGTTAAAGTTTCTGTATCCAAATCATTGGTTGGCTCATCTAAAATCAAGACGTTCGGTTGATGTACAAGAAGTTTAAGTAAGTATAATCGTTTTTGCTCCCCACCTGAGAGTTTAAATACCTTTTTGCCATGGGTCGCACTTGGGAAAAGAAATTGTTCTAACAATTGCGTGACCGATACGACTGTCCCATCTTTTTGACGTGCCAATTCACTTTCTTCACGTAAAAAATCGATCACACGAATATCACGATTTAATCTTCCATCTGTCTGTTTAAAATAAGCAATTTTAACGGTTTGCCCAACCTTTAAAATGCCGCTATAGTCTTCATCGAGCCCTGCTAAAATATTTAACAATGTCGTTTTACCCGCTCCATTAGGTCCGACAATACCAATTTGCATTCCTTTTTGCACAATTGTGGAAAAAGCACTAAAAAGCACTTTTTCTCCGATAGATTTATGAATATCTTCTAGCTCAAACACTTGCTTTCCGAGTCTCGAATAAGCTAAATTCAATTCACCCTTATCTTGAGTTTGATGCGACTTCACTTGATGTTCAAGATCTTGAAAACGATCTTTACGGGCTTGTTGTTTAGTCGTACGTGCTTTAACACCTGCCCGCATCCACTCTAGCTCTTGTTTATACAAAGCACGCTGTTTTGCATGTTGTTTTTGTTCGATTTC
The DNA here is from genome assembly GCF_011394755.1 of Staphylococcus sp. 11511212. NCBI lineage: Bacteria > Bacillati > Bacillota > Bacilli > Caryophanales > Staphylococcaceae > Staphylococcus > Staphylococcus sp. 11511212. The sequence continues at coordinate 1,032,233 of NZ_JAANBQ010000003.1, forward strand.
TTCGCGCTCTGAACGTATCGCAATATAGTCCTCATAATTACCTGGGTAAGACCGTAGTTGGCCTTGTTTTAATTCGACAATTCGTGTAGCCACTTCGTTTAAAAAGTGACGATCATGTGTGACAAACATCACGGTTTTAGGATAGGATTTTACGAATTGAATTAACCATTGGATAGATTCAAAATCGAGATGGTTCGTCGGTTCGTCAAGTAACAACAAGTCTGGCTTTTCAATGAGTGTGCGCGCTAATACCACTCGCTTTTGTTGTCCGCCTGAAAGTGAACGAACTTTTTGACTGGTATCCTGGATGCCTAATTTCGAAAGAATCGTTTTAATTTCAGCGCTATAGTCCCATACTGCTTGATCGTCCATTTGTGCTTGTGCACGCATCATGTCCTCTAAAGCGGCCTCTGTCATTGTTTCATTATAAGTAGCTACAGCTTCTTCATAACGACGAATGGTTTGTAAAGCTTCGGTTTCCGCTTGATAAACCACGTCATAGACAGTCGCGTCTAAATCTAGCTCTTCTTTTTGTGCTGCATACCGTATTTTATATTGTTTCGGGTGCGTCACATTCGCTGTAAAATCTTCATCTAGCCCAGCGATGACTTTGAGTAGAGAGCTCTTCCCCGTCCCATTGATACCAACCAGTCCAATTCGCTCTTGATTGGAAATCGATAACGCTAAATTATCAAATATGACTTTATCTGCATAAGATTTATTGAGGTGTTCAATTTTAAACGCTTCCAACGGTCATACTTCCTTTTTCATATAGATTTACTCTTGATTATTTGTTACGCTTAAATCAGTTCTATATATTATACACTTTTTTGAACTTAATTGATATAAGGAGCCTTTATGTATGGTGGATTTTCTTACATCGTTGTCGCCCACATTACAAGCATTATTAGCTGGTATCATTACTTGGTTATTAACTGCATTAGGGGCTGCAACTGTTTTTATTTTTAAAAATGTGAATGAAAAAGTGTTAAACTCAATGCAAGGCTTTGCGGCTGGCATCATGATTGCGGCAAGCTTTTGGTCGCTCTTACAACCAGCTATCGAAAGCAGTTCAGACAGCACCGTTCAATGGCTTCCTGCTGCTATTGGCTTTTTATTGGGAGGACTCTTTATTCGTTCATTAGATTACGTCATCCCACATATGCACCGTAATGCTAAAGATGAATCACAAAAACAAGAAGGTGTACCTACAAATCTCACTAAAAATACGTTGCTATTTTTAGCAATCACTCTTCACAATATTCCTGAAGGCTTAGCTGTAGGCGTGGCTTTTGGAGGACTGGCTACAGGCAATACGCAAGCCACCCTCTTAGGCGCTTTAGGGTTAGCTATTGGAATAGGGATACAAAATATTCCAGAAGGCGCAGCACTCTCTCTCCCTATCCGTGCCTCAGGCAGTAGCAAATGGAAAGCTTTTAACTATGGGCAAGCTTCTGCATTAGTTGAACCTGTGTTTGCACTTGTAGGTGCTGCAGCTGTGATTGTGGTAACCCCTATTTTGCCATATGCTTTAGCGTTTGCAGCAGGTGCGATGATATTTGTTGTTGTGGAAGAACTTATTCCCGACTCACAATCTGCCAAAAATACAGATTTAGCCACGTTAAGTTTAATGGCAGGTTTTACATTAATGATGATTTTAGATGTGGCCTTAGGTTAAGACTTTACCAACTCAATTTTATTGAATTAAGTTGTATCAAAATAGCCATCAAAATTTATCTGAGAATAAATTTTGATGGCTTTCTAATTATTGGTAATCTTTATGTCCTAGCCTCAAAAGAGCACTTTGGACCATGCCAAAGTGCTCTTTTAGTTTAGTTTTCTTTACCTTTTGGACCTGCTTTATAATTGTAGTCTCTTGGGTTGACTTTTTTGAAATCTGGGTTTTTATAGAAACGCATTAAATCCCCGTTTAAAATTTCATCATTGATTTCTAAATCATTTTCAACTTGATTTTTATTTTTTTGTAAATCTGCAGGCGGTGTTGTAAGTGGCTTATTATCTTTGTGACTATAGGCTTTACCATTTACGTATTTGTATTGATCTGTTACAAAATCACCATTTCGGAATGGAATCAATTGTTTATGATCTTTTGAAAGCATGTCTGTTCCTAACATGATGTAGTTTTTCGTATCGATACCCATTAAATGAAGTAATGTAGGCATTACGTCTACTTGACCTGCGTAAGTTGGGTCAACTTTAGGTTCAACACCTGGCGCTTTAATCCAGAAACCTGTTTTATTTAAATCATTAAATTTCGCAGGAGTAATAGGTTCGCCAAGTAATTGTGACATCGCTTTATTGTGGTTTTCAGAAATACCATAATGGTCACCATATAAAATGATAACTGAATCATCATATAAACCACGTTTTTTCAAATCATTGATAAATTGTTCTACCGATTGGTCTAAGTAGTGTGCTGTTTGAATATAACCATCTACTGTTGAGTTACCTGTATTTCCAGGTGGGATTGAAGCATCCTCTTCACTTAGCGTAAATGGATAATGGTTTGTTAAGGTAATTAAATGTGAGTAAAATGGTTTTTTCTCCTTACTTAAATAGTCTGCTGATTCTTTGAAGAACTCTTTGTCTTTTAATCCAAGGTTTTCTAAATTTTCTGGTGACATATCGTAATATGTCGCATCATAGAATTTATCAACACCAAAGTGACGGTAAACTTGATCACGGTTCCAGAAAGTTTTATAGTCCCCGTGCATTACATTCGTCGTCATGTTTTCTTGTTGATGTAAAATCGCTGGTAAAGATTGGTATGTGTTATCACCTTTTAAAGAAAATGCAGAGCCTTGCGGTAAACCATATAAACTGTTATCCATTGTAAACTCAGCATCTGATGTTTTACCTTGTCCTGTTTGGTGATAGAAATTTGGATAATATCTAAAGTCATCTTGACCAGACGATAATTTATTTAAGAATGGTGTCACTTCATGGCCATTCACTTTTTTATTGATTAAAAATGTTTGGAAACTTTCTAAATGAATCTTAATAATGTTTTTGCCTTTAGCTTTACCGTAATATTCCATATTCGGCGTTGTTTGTTTTTGCTTTGTATAATTTAACACTTTAGTTAAATCATCTTCTGAAGCCAACGCTTTTTGTTGGTTATTTTGAATCGTTTTCACGCCATCATATACTGTAAAATTATAAGGGCCTAAATATTTCACTAAATATTTATGGTCAAAAGTACGTGTTAATAATTCAGGTCGGTCCGTTTCTGCAAACGCCAAATTTAAGAAGAATAAAGCGACTGCTGTAGCCATAACAACCGGAATGAATTTTTTATGGAAAACGTTTAGGCTGAGCCATTTTTGTTTAAAGATTAAAATAAACAAATAAGCGATAATATCTAAGAAATAAACAAAGTCATACCATTGGAATGATGCACCAACAGCACCACCCATTGAATCAACATTACTCACTTGGTTCAATGTGCTGAACGTCAAAAAGTCAGAGAAAAATCTGAAATAAACAACGTTTGCATAAAGTAGAAAAGTGAGTAAAAATCCACCAATCAACATGAACCAAAACGCTTTTTTTCCTTTAAAAAATAAAAAGACACTTAAAATCAGTGCGAGTAAACTGTAAGGGTTCATTAATAAAATTAAGTTTTGCGTAAGTCCTTTAACACCAAGTGACAAGTCAACATAATAGGCGAAATACGTTTTAAGAGAAATCGTTAAAACCATCAACAGGAAAAACGTAAATATCCCTATTTTCTTTCTATTCTTTTCCATTCATGTTCCCCCATATTTTCATCTCATATGGTGCATTGCGCACAGTTTTCAAATCGTAATCATTAATAGATATTCAACAACTTAATATTTCAACAAAAATAATTAGATTAACTTTATATTTGTAATATTCTCGTAACATGCATAAGTAAGTTCAATATAACAATATATACGAATTAGTGTCATTTTTCAAGTGAAAAAGGCGTTTTAAACGTAAATACAAACAAATTTATTTCTTCTCAAAACTTGCAACATACGTCTTTTAAAATGTATTCATACTTTCTTAATAAACATAGATAAATCGTTAATTTTCTCGAATGTATACAGTATAACTGATGCCGTTTTAAATGTACTCGGACTATAGATGTATTATAGCTTTATTCTTTCTCCTAGTCCTTTCAGCCCTTCTATCCATACACATATTAATAGCCATCAAAATTTAGTTGGACGTAAATTTTTGATGGCTATAGGAATACAACACGTCGAAACCGAAAAGCTTGCGTACTTTTATGAATTCGTTCTTATTTTAACATTTCACTTTGCATGCGATATTCAATGCCGTGAAACAGTTGTTTTATCCACCGATGATATTTGACTAAGTTTTGTTCAGCTTGAAGTACATCAATAAATTGGAACTTAATTTTAGATCCTTGACGTTTTTGCGCAATTTTAGATAAATGATACGTTGCAACCGTACCAATTTGCGGATAACTCCCCAGTGTATAGTGATCATTTAATAATACAATGGGCGCGCCTTCCTTTTTAACTTGAATCGTCCCTCGTTTTACGGATCGATGAGGAGGAAAGCCATTATAGTAGGCCTTTATTGGTTCTCCCTCGAGGACAATGCCCATTCGATTCGCTTTACTCGTCACACTATATTCTTTTCGGATAAATTGATTTAATGTGGCGTCTTCAAAGTCTTCTGTCCCTTTATTTGGAATGACATGCACAACGTCTGAAAGATAATTGAATGATAAAGCATATCCATCCACACCCCAGTTGGTATGGCGCACGTCTTGGAGGTTTTCAAATAACTTATGATGGCGTGCATTGTAATTACGTTTCATCGGAATTTCATCTCCGTCTTTGAGCACGTGTCCATGAAAACCTCCCATCTGTGAAATCGTATCTGTTGAGGCTGAGCCTAACCATTCATCAAGTTCATATCCTCCTGCAATCGCCATATAAACACGCGCTCCGCGTTTGACATAATCAAAGGTTAAAACATCACCTTTATTCATAAGATATAATGTATTTATTTTGACGCGCATATCTTCTGTATAAGCTATCGCCTGTGCACCGGACAATGCAATTAATGTGGGTTCGGTAAAACGTATACGTGCCATTTGATTGGTCATCTCTAATGTAGCTTCATTTCTGTCGTTACCTACAAGTCGATTCGCTATTTCATGCGCTAACACGTCTAATGCGCCGCTACGTATGATACCTAAGTGTTCATAACCTATACGTCCAAAATCTTGAAAGCTTGAAAACAAGCCACCTTCTTCTATGATGATTGTCATTTTGCCTCTCCTCTTTCTTCGGCATCATAAAATTTAACGTGATCCCCAATCGACATTAAAACCATATCTTCACGATAGACATCAAATAATTTTAGTGGGGTATACCCTATCACAAGCCAATCTTCATAAATGTCTGTCGTTGTGATTCCACATTTTTTATTTTCTAAAATCACAGAGCCTGCAGGGATAAATTGCTTTTCTTTCGCTGTATGGTGCACGGCCAATGTTTCTGGAAGGCCTGATAAATATGGGAAACCTGGAGAGAACCCCATCATCGAAACAAAATATTCAGGTGCCGTATGTTGTTGAATATAGGTCTCTCGGGTCAATCCTAGTTCTTCTAAAACAGACTCAAAATGTGGGCCATTGTCTCCACCATAGTAAACAGGGACTTTAATACAATGGCGTTTTTCATCCCAAGTTTCGTGACTTAAATCAATTTGTTCAATTAAGGCTTTCATATATAAAAAAGGAGATGAAATGTCCAAATGTTTCATCATTTGTCTTGCATCATAAGAAATAAGCATATCCGTTTCAGTAGGAACAATTTCAGTGATAAAAGGATAGCCTTGTTCTAATAAGTACTGCCTTAAAATTAATAATCGCTCTGTCGCTTTAGGCGAAAGTGCTCCCTTTAACGACACAACAATAGCCTGATCGCCTTGGCTATATACTTTCATGAATTTCACCCCATTAATTATTTATAGAATAACTTTAATATAAATGTGAGCCATTTTAAAAGTGCTTTGACAAAATGATAAATCAAAACCGCTTGAATGCTCAAAATAACAACTAATACAATATAGGCGCGGACTATCCACTCACGCTCTAAAAGCTTTTGATTTATTCTTTGTCCTATCCACAACACAACAATGATGGAAACCAAATATAAAAGAAGCATGTCGCCCACCTCTATACATTAATAAGTTTAACAGGCACCCATCCTCTTAAACTGTTAATCATCCATAGTTTACCACCTTGATTTAAAAATTGCCTCATGGTAGCTAATGTCATATGTTTTGTTATCAGTTGCTGTTGGTCTAGTAAACTTTGACGCATACATCCTTTTAAAAAATCTTTTTCATAGGGGGGTGTATAAAATCGACCTTCATATTCGACAACAACATTTCCAATATCAAATTCTAAAATTTTATCATTAGTATCATAAAGTAGAATCAGTTGCGTCTCGTGTGTATGTTTTAAATAATCTCGCTCCGTCGTTTTATAAATGCGCTGCCACGTCGGCGTGTTGGAACAAATCTGTTGTAAGCCTGCCGTCATTTGCTCAGTCGGCGGAAGTGGCGCATGCTCGAATTGAAATGTCCCTTCTTGTTTCAAACTAATTTTAATACGGTGCGTTCCAGTCGGGAGCAAAGTGGAAATTTCTGTCATGAACTCGTTCCATTTGATGTCATTAAAATTAAATTGAAACGCTTCACTTGCACGTTTCAGCCTTTGAAAATGATAGCTCTCTCGTTTAAATGTACCTTCTTCTAAACGCATTGTTTCAAAGAGTTCCATAATTTATCCCTCTAAAATTTTAGTTTTGTCTTGGAATTCTGCATATTCCTTCGCACTATCTGAATCTATTGTAATCCCAGCGCCCACACCGTAAACCGCTTTTTCATTTAAATATTGTACAGTGCGAATCGGCACATTAAAAATAGCGCGACCATCCGGTAAACAAAGTCCCAGTGTCCCACAATAGATATGTCTTGGTGAAGCCTCTAGTTCGTGAATGATACGCATCGTATTCACTTTTGGCGCACCTGTGATGGAGCCACACGGAAACAATGCCCCCAATACATCGTTTAATGATTTGTTATCAGCAACTTCACCGATTACCATTGACGTCATTTGAAAGACAGTGGGATAACGCTCTACATCAAAAAGTCGGGGTGTCCGAATCGTCCCTGGTTGTGCGATTCTCGTAATATCATTACGCAACAAATCGACAATCATCACATTTTCTGCGCGGTCTTTTTCAGAGGTTTCAAGCGCTTGTTTATGTTCATCATCTATTGCTTTTGTATTCCCTCTAGGCATCGTCCCTTTCATAGGCTTACTGACGACCATTTTTTCATGTTCATCAAAGGGACCCATCTGAAAAAACAACTCTGGCGAAATAGAAGCTACTTGTATTTCATCAGTATCAAATAACGCCGTATAATGTCCGTTAGTCTGTGTGGTGAGTTGTTGGTATAAAGCTTGAATCCCCATCGTAATAGGTGCTTCAAGGCGCGTTGTATAATTGACTTGATACGTTTGTCCTTCGATAATTTCTTGTTGAATGCGTTCAATTTGGTGCTGAATTTGCGCTTTAGATTCTGTAAAACGAAAAGCGAGGGGCTGATTCACAACCGTTTTCTTCTCGTAATTGTGTTCAGTCACAGGGTGTTCAAAGACATAACATGCGGCATATATCCCGTTTTCCGGATCTTTTAATTTAAAACTATCATTATAATACTTCGCCGCTTCATAAGGTAAATAAAGAGCGACATAGTAGCCTTCTTTTTGGTAATATTCGGCTTGATCGATGACTTCCCCGACAGCCTTACATCGTTTAGCAATAAAACGATGTACTGGCGTATCAAAGGTTAAATTGATTTTGTCACTATGATGCGCATCGTGATAATATTGAAAATTAAATGTGACAACCATGTTGAACACCGACCTTACTCAAAAAATTAATCATTTGTGCCCGTCCGTATTCTGATAATACGGATTCAGGGTGATATTGCACACCATAAATTGGATAATTTTCATGTTTTACTCCCATAATAATCCCCTCTTCATTTTGTCCAGCAATGACTAAAGGAGCATGCACCGTGTCAGCATCCACCATTAAGGAATGATAGCGCATGACTTTAAAAGGCGAGGGTAGACCTTCGTACAAATCCATTTGGTTATGAAACATCTCCGTCGTATGCCCGTGTACTGGCCACGGCGCTTTAATAATATCTCCCCCGTAATACTCACAAATCAACTGAAAGCCTAAACAAACACCTAAAATTGGACATTGAGATTCGAATTGTTGTAATACCTCAAAGAGTATAGGGTAATCTCTCGGCGTGCCAGGACCTGGAGAAATCACAATAGCTTGCGGTTGCATTTCTTTAAGTTGCGTGACATTGACATGACTGATATCTATCACCTCAATCTGACACATCGTTGCTTCATTTAGCAAATCCACCACATTATATGTAAACGAATCTTTATTATCTATCATCACTATCATGTACATTCGCCTCATTTAAATTAATAATAAATCTATTATCACAGATGTATCGGAGATTGACAAAGAGATTAACCGTTTTTGCACCTTGATTTCTGAACTTAAATGTATTAAAGTATGGAACGTAACTAAAGACAGAGGTTCCTAGCATTTAACCCTCTATAAAAAACTAGACACCCGATAGGGATGAAAGATAGTATTTTTTCTCCCTGCTAAACGGTCTAGTCCTGTCTGTCTTTTTAGAGAAGACAGGCTTTTTTTATGGACAAAGATGACATCTTACAGATTAAGACGATTACATTAGGAGCTTCTAAATACAAAGGAGCGGTTTTTTATGTCTGAAGTGCTTCAAAACGAAAAAGCACTTGTCGTTTTTAGTGGCGGACAAGATAGCACGACATGTCTCTTTTACGCCAAAACCCATTTTAAAGAAGTGGAACTTGTGACCTTCGAATATGGTCAACGTCATTCACAAGAAATTGACGTCGCCAAAAATATTGCGCAAGAACAAGGTTTAAAACATCATGTTTTAGACATGTCTTTACTCAGCCAACTTACACCGAATGCTTTAACTTCTCATGATATGGCCATCGATACTTCAAATGACGTCCCTAACACATTTGTCCCTGCGCGAAACTTGCTATTTTTATCTTTTGCTGGTGCACTCGCCTATCAAATCAATGCCAAACACATTATCACAGGCGTTTGCGAAACGGATTTTTCAGGATATCCAGATTGTCGAGATGCCTTTATCAAATCGATGAACGTGACGATGAGTCTTGCGATGGATCGAGATTTTGTCATTCACACCCCATTGATGTGGCTCAATAAAAAAGAAACATGGGCGTTGAGCGATGAACTGGGCGCACTTGATTATATTCGTCACAATACTTTAACTTGTTATAACGGTATTATCGCAGAAGGCTGCGGCACATGTCCTGCATGCCAATTAAGACAAAACGGTTTAGACGCTTATTTAGCTGAGAAAGGAGAGAGTCATTCATGATGCATCAAACCTATCCTCAAGTTTCACACGACTATGTTTTTGAACTGAATAAAGATTTTAATTTTTCAGCTGCCCATGCGATTCCAGATGCACGCGCTGGAAAATGCCAACGTATTCATGGTCATACCTATTTCGTCAATTTAACAATTGCGGGAGACCAGTTAGATGACTTAGGCTTTTTAGTTAATTTTAGTACGCTTAAACAACTCGTACATGATCAATTCGATCATTATCTTTTAAATGACTTGGCTCATTTTGAAGGGAAATCTCCTTCAACAGAAGTCGTAGCTCAGACGATTTATGAGATGGTAGAAGCGCATTTAGCGACGCTTAAGCACAATCCAACGTGTCTTCAAGTCTTTTTAAGAGAAACCCCTTCGAGTTATGTCGTCTACCGTCCACGTAAAAAGGAGCATCAGCATGGTTAAAATACCTGTACTAGAAATTTTTGGACCTACCATACAAGGCGAAGGCCGGGTCATTGGAAGAAAAACAATGTTTGTGCGTACAGCAGGGTGTGATTTCCGCTGTAGTTGGTGTGATTCTAAGTTTACGTGGGATGGCAGTGCGAAAGAGGACATTCGCCTTATGACACCTGAAGCAATTTATGAGGAACTTAAAACGATCGGCGGAGATTACTTTAATCATGTGACGATTTCAGGGGGTAACCCTGCTTTAATTAAAGGCATTCAATCCCTTGTCGACCTTTTGCAAACGCATCAAATTTACACTGCGCTAGAAACTCAAGGAAGTAAATTTCAACCGTGGATGCGACAAATTGACGATCTCACTATCTCTCCTAAACCTCCAAGTTCTGGGATGCACCAAAATTTAGAGGTATTAGATAAGGTGATAGAACAATGTGTGACGTCCACTTTAAACCTTAAAGTTGTTGTGTTCGATGAAGCAGACTACACCTTCGCACAAAGCATCCATCAAAGATACCCTCATCTTCCCTTTTATTTACAAGTGGGAAACCCCTTTTTACAAGAGGAAGTCGATCATCATACAGATAAATTGCTTATGCGCTACGAAACGTTGATAGATCGTGTAATGACAGATGCCTCTATGAATAATGTTTACGTATTGCCTCAACTTCATACCTTATTGTGGAGCAACAAAAAAGGTGTATAAATTATAAATAACCAAATTAATAAAAAGAGGACCATTTCGCATGCTATCTCTACATCTTATTGTTATAATGAAAAGATGAATTAAAAAGATAGGAGAACACAATGGTCCTTTTTGTCATTTTGAACATCGTCGTCATCTTTATAGTGTTAGCATTTGATTTACATAAAAATCACTATCAATCTTTTAGATTTAGTAGTGTACTATTGGCTATTGCTATCAATAGTGTCATTAATCAAATTCTATTAAGTAAAATTACATTCATATCATTAGCGGCCATGTTCATGTTTATTGTGTGGACCATTTTACATTTTTATTTAGACCATCAAGTCTCCCCTTATAAAGTGCATCAACAAAAGTTTCTAATGACGATTTTTACAATTATGGTAAGCATTGGGTTAATCATTACATACCAAACAGGCGATCAATCTTATTATATGTCTGTCCCATTTGCAGCACCTACCATCTTTATTTTTGGAGGAATTTTATTTTTCTCCAGCACGTTTCATTCACCACGTTATGAATCGTTTTATCAAAAAATTAAAGTGCGTCATCCCGTTTGGGAGGGTACGCTGTTTATGCTCATTGGTCTGGTAACCTTATCTATTTTAACGCCGTTATGGTACATCATTGTTATCATCTATTTTGGCTTTTTTGTTGTAATTAATTTAGAAAAGTTATACAAAAATTAAAAATTGATGATTAGACACACTTTAAACGTGGTATAAGTATCAAGACACTAGCTTAGATACAAAGGAGGTTATATACATGGGCTTTATTTTAATGTTAATCGTCGGTGGACTTATCGGTTGGGCTGCAGGTGCAATCCTCGGTAAAGACATCCCAGGGGGTATCATTGGTAACATCATTGCTGGTCTTGTTGGTTCAGCTTTAGGTACAGCAATTCTTGGCCACTGGGGTCCATCATTAGGTGGCGTATACATTTTACCAGCTTTAATTGGTTCAATTATTCTTATCGTAATCGTATCTTTAATTTTAGGTGCTTTACGCGGTAAAAAAAGATAATATGTAACGCTATAGAATTCAACGGTCAGTGATGCGCTCACTGACCGTTTTTTTGGTTCTATAATTATTCGGGATAATACATAACTCCAACTCCAATTAGAAAGCCCTCAAAAGTTACCTTCAGATAAACTTTGAGGGCTATTTTAATACAATTTAAATGAGCGGAAAAGAATTATCAAATCAATTTTATAACGACCACAAATACAGCAAATTTAATCCGACTTCTAAGCCACATCTACTAAAGCATTTTATCAGAAGCGAAAAAATTGAGGTTAGGCAGTCGTTGACTAGATTGCGTATCAGATTTTAAGCTTCGTTCAATATACACTCCCACTTCATGAATGTGTATTTAGGGGGTTGGGACATAAAGATTACCAATAATTAGAAAGCCATCCAAATTTATAGTCAGGTAAATTTGGATGGCTATTTTGATATAACTTAATTCAATAAAATTGAATTGGTAAAGTAAAATTTATAACTTTAGGATTGTGAATAAATATAGTAATTTTGATTGATTCCTAAGCCGAGACTTCTGAGGCATCTAGCTGAAACCTAAAATCCATTTTAAGATTTTTTGCTGACTACAATAAAAATAGTGGCAGTAGCTGACTGGATTGAGCATGCGCTTTTTAAGCTTTCCTCAATGTAAAGGACCACCTATTCACGTATGTTCATAGGTGTACTGAAGACGTAACTCATTACATTCCTAACGTCTTCAAGCACCGGCAGGCATTACTACGAAATTAGATAGATTTCTGTAATGCTCCCAGAAAAGCGAGGCTTTATGGAACAATCAAATACATGAAATTAATTATGTCCTAGCTCCTCATCTTGATGCATCTTCGGTGGTTGAAGATTTGAGGTTTGAACGATATATTTTGGACGCTGTTTGACTTCGTAGTATATACGTCCGATATATTCTCCGATCACCCCAATCGAGATGAGCTGAATGCCTCCGATAAATAAAACAGCAGCAATGATTGTAAAGTAGCCTGGAACTGTAACGCCATGGGCAATCGTATCAAAGAGGAGATAGGCGATATAAAGCATACTGATTACAAAAATAAAGAGACCAAAATAAATCATCGTGCGTAATGGTTTATTATTGAAAGAAATAAGTCCATCAATCGCATAATTTAATAAACTGCCAAAAGACCATTTCGATTCTCCAGCTTCTCTTTCCACATTTTTATAACTAATCACTTTCGTATTGTAGCCTATCCATGCGAACAGACCTTTAGAAAAGCGATTGTATTCACTCAAACTCACTAAAGACTGTACCGCACGTTGGCTGAGCAATCTAAAATCACCAACACCATCTTCTAAATGAATATCTTCTACAAAGTAATTAATCATTTTATAGTACGCGCGTGTGATCCATTTTCGTGAAGCTTTTTCACCATCTCGATTACGTTTAGCAATCACTTGATCATAACCTTCGCGATAAACATCGACCATCTCAGGAATTAACTCAGGTGGATGTTGTAAATCTGCATCAATCATGACCACAGCATCACAATCTGTACTATGTTCAAATCCTGCTATCATGGCCGACTCTTTGCCGAAGTTTCGACTGAAAGAAAGATACTTCACTGTCGGAAGAGTGGCTGCAGCATTTTGTAAAATTTCAATAGTATCATCTTTACTTCCATCATCTACAAATAATAAATCATATTCAAAAGATTTTTTCTTCGAGGCATCATCTAATATAGATGTTAATTTTGAAATCGTTTGTTGAATTATTTCTGTCTCGTTATAACATGGCACGATGACTCTCAATTTCATTATAGTGCACCTACTATCTATTTTTCTCAAGTGTGAGGACCTAAAAAAAATCTGCTTTATTGTAATAAGCACCTCTTACTTTTAGAGGATTGTCCTTTTCACACTCTTCTCTTAACTATAACAAGAATTTACCCATTTCGCCTACAAAAAAGGAAATACAATTCTTAATTTCAGTTTAAAATTTATCTCAGCGTGGCTAGCATTTCAAAATTAAATTAGCCGTATGTCCTCCAATTTGTTCTATTAAATTTCATTGCCATATTTTACATAAAGTCAAAGCGGGCGCTTCTTATGCCTCATCGACATAGTGCGCCCGCTTTACATCATTATTTTTCTGTTGTTTCTTCTTGTGTCTCTTCTTCATCCTCTTCACTCAAACGAGGACGTTCTCCGTTATATTCATAACGTAACAAGACATTTATAATCTGATGGTTTTCAATTTCTGAAACGACCCAACGATCATATTTTGTATCAATATATTCGTCTTGTTCTAATTCTGTGTTTTGTGATTGTAGCCAACCTCCGATAGTATCAATATCTTCAGAGTCTTCAAATTCAATATTGTACTCGTCTTCGAGATCACTTAACAAGACACGACCGTTAATTTGATATATTTGATCGTCTAATTGAATGATATCATTCACTTCGTCATCATCAAACTCATCTCGAATTTCACCGACAATTTCTTCAAGGATATCTTCCATCGTCAATATACCTGCTGTTCCACCGTACTCATCAATAATCAAACTGATGTGCACGTGTTCTCGTTGCATACGAATCAACGCATCACTGATACGCGTTGTTTCAGATATCATTGGTAACTCATGAATATAGTTGGCAATTTTAATCGGTGTGCCAGATGCATATTCTGTTAAAAATTCTTTAACATTAATGAATCCTTTAATATGGTCTTTATCTCCATCTTCTGTAATTGGATAACGTGTAAATTGATGTTCTTTGATGGTTTCTAATAATTCGTCGACATTAAACGGCTCATTTAATGTAATCATTTGTGTTCTAGGTACCATAATATCTTTGGCGTGACGCTCATCAAATGAAAAGATATTTTGCATGTAAGCCAATTCTGTTTGGTTAATCTCCCCACCATGATAACTGTTGTTCATAATGATTTTAAGTTCTTCTTCTGACATCGCATCGTTACCCGCATTTGGATCTGCTCCAAATAGGCGAATAATTAAACGGGCAGAGCCGTTCATCACCCATATAAGGGGTTTCATAATAAAACCAAAAATATAGAGTGGTCGAGCATAAAGTAACGCAATATTCTCTGTATATTGTATGGCTAACGTTTTAGGCGCAAGTTCCCCTACTACCACATGAATATACGTCACGATAATAAAGGCTGTCACAATTGAAATTGTTGCGACAAGCGCATCTGGTAAATGCAGTAACTCCACTACAGGGTGTAGAATACGTTCAAATAACGGTTCTCCTAACCACCCTAAACCAAGGGATGTGACTGTAATTCCAAGTTGACATGCGGATAAATAATAATCCAAATTTGAAATCATGCGTTTCAATATTCTTGCATTGCCGTTACCTTCAGCAATCAGTTGTTCAACTCGTGATGCGCGCACTTTAACTAACGCAAATTCAGAGCCTACAAATACAGTGGTTAAAGCAATTAATGCTACAAATATTGTTAAATATAATATGGTCGTACTATCCAATTAGTTCCCTTATAGAAAGGGATTCACCTCCGTTTTTTTGCATCGCTCAATTAAAGGCGATGACATCAATAATTTCATGCGTAGAACTTTAGCGTATCTTGATGTTAAATCCTTCCCATTGAGCTCCCTCCAGACGCAAAAATATTAATTCTATCATAGCATAATTTTTAGTGAAATAATACTATCAACACACATGACCTGATAAAACGACTTTATTTTTTACTCCCTACTAAATGAAATGCTTCTAAATGCACATAGAACATTAAGGCAAAAATTTTATTTATTCACGAATGTGCGTTACCCCTCCACTTACTGACCTTTCAGTGCTATAAAAATAGCCATCAAAATTCACCCGAGAGTAAACCTTGATGGCTTGGTCACATAAAATGACCGCTACATCTTAACTTATTATGATGGATATCTATAGTTTCGTTTAAGTACTTTTCAGCACAGATTTTTGACGCGATTTATTTAAGTTAAATCTGATGTTGTTAATTTTTCAGTATCTTTTTTCAAGATGCCGTAAAGCACTGCACTTATGATTGATCCGATTAGAATCGCAATAATTGTAAATAACGAATGACTCCAATCTGTACCAAAGATAACGAAAATACCACCATGTGGGGCTTGGATGCGTGAACCGAATAATAAGGCAAGTCCACCCGCCACACCTGAACCGACCATCATAGATGGAATAACGCGTATTGGATCGGCAGCCGCAAATGGGATGGCACCTTCTGTAATAAAGGAAGCGCCCATCACAATGTTAGGAACTATTGAACCACGTTGCGCTTTAGAGAATTTACGTTTAAATAGCATCATTGCGATGGCAATTGCGATTGGTGGTACCATTCCGCCTACCATTGCGGCAGTAATCGGCGCTGCATTCCCCGCTGTTAAAGCAGCTGTACTGAACACATAAGCGGCTTTGTTGAATGGGCCACCCATATCGATAGCCATCATTGCACCGATAACAATGCCTAAAATAACAATATTAGATCCAGAAAGACCATTTAAGCCATTTTGTAGCGCACTATTGAGCCAAGATGCCGGTGTGTTAAATACATAAATCATTAATAATCCTGTAATGAGTACAGAAAAAATAGGATAAATTAATGTTGGTTTTAATCCTTCTAACATTTGTGGGAAGTTTTTAGTGAGCGCTTTAATCCCTTGTGTGAGATAACCTGCTAAGAAACCTGCAATAATCCCACCAATGAAACCAGAACCCCCTGTTACGGCGAGCATACCCCCTACTAAACCAGCGGCAAAGCCAGGCTTATCAGCGATACTACGTGCAATATATCCAGCTAAAATAGGAATAATGAGCGCAAATGCACTTTTGTTTCCAATTTCCCAAAGACTAGCGGCAAATGCATTATACTCAGAGCTTTTCGGATCAAATGAGTTTGGACCAATCATAAAAACGATGGCCATCAAAATACCTCCGGCAATAACGAGAGGTAACATATTCGAAACACCATTCATTAAATGTTTATAAATCGTTTTGCCTACACCTAGTTTTTCTTCATTAGCATCTGAAGTCTGTTTAGCGTCGTCAGCAACGAATGGTTTACGACTTGTATCCAGTGCTGTTTGAATTAGGGCTTCTGGGCGTTTAATCCCATCTGCAACAGGGACTTGTACCACGTTTTTACCATTAAAACGATTCGTTTCAACATGGACGTCTGCAGCTACAATAATTCCTGTGGCACGTTCAATATCATCTGCTGTTAAAGTATTTTTCACACCGCCCGCACCATTTGTTTCAACTTTCATTTTAACGCCCATTTGCTCTGCTTGTTTTTTGAGTGCATCGCGTGCCATGAAAGTATGGGCGATACCTGTCGGACATGCGGTTACTGCGAGGACATAAGGTTCATTGTCATTGCTTGGTGCAGTTGTTGCTACCTCTTCTGTTTCTTCTTCTGTGGCTTCGTCGTCTGCTTGGTTGATTATCGCTAAAACTTCTTCGGGTGAATTTGCTTCCAACAGTTTTCCACGTATACCTTCGTCCATTAAAATCCCTGATAATTTCGCTAAAGCATCTAAATGCGTTTGTGCTCCTGACTCAGGCGCTGCGATCATAAAAAAGAGATGCGCAGGTTGCATGTCTAAACTGTCATAATCAATACCTGCTTTAGATTTACCAAAGGCGATGGCAGGTTGGTCTACAGCGGCTACTTTGGCATGTGGAATGGCAATCCCCTCACCGATACCTGTGGAGCTTTGACTTTCTCGATTTTTTATTCCTTCAATAAAGCTTGCTAAATCATTTAATTTTCCAGCTTTTTCTAATTGACTCGCAAGTTCTTCAATGGCGCTATTTTTATCTGTTGCACTTAAATCCATTGCGATGGTTTCTTTTGTGAGTAACTCAGTAATTCTCATGTTACCCCTCCTTATGAATGGGTGTCACTGACACCTGTGATTGTAATGATTGAATGGCTTGTAACTCGGCTAAATCGTCATTAAATGCTGTTGCTGAACCTGAAGCAATGGCAAGTTTTAATCGTTGTTCAATTGGTAGCTTTGAAGCGTTTCCAGCAAGCATACCTGCCACTGTACTGTCCCCAGCGCCTACTGTATTGATCACTTCACCTTTTGGCGCTGTGATTTTAAAGGCGTTTTGCGCATCCACATAAATCGCGCCTTCTCCTCCCAGAGAAACAAGAACGGCTTGTGCCCCTTCTTCAAGGAGACGTGAGGCGTAATGTACAATCTCCTTGTCACTACTCATTTTCACCTCGAACATTTCTTCTAGCTCATGCTGATTCGGTTTTACAAATAAGGGACGATATTTCAAAATCCCTTTCATTAAGCCTTTTTCTGCATCAACAACGAGTTGAGCCCCCGTTTGTTGTACAACTTTCGCAATTTTTTCGTAAGTCGTTTGAGGTAAACTGCTCGGTACACTTCCCGCTAATACAACAATATCTTCGGGTGTCGTTTGTTGAATACGTTGAAGTAAAGATTGGAATTGTGCTTCAGAAATGGATGGGCCCGCCGCATTAATCTCGGTTTCTTGTTCATTTTTCAATTTAATATTAATACGGGTGTCTTCGTTTACTTCAGTAAAATCTGTTTCAATACCTGCATTTTCTAACTGATTTTTAATAAATCGACCAGGAAACCCTCCAATAAACCCTAATGCTATAGAAGGCACTTGAAGTGTCTTCAATACTCTAGAGACGTTGATCCCTTTTCCACCAGCAAATTTAGCTGTAGAAGTCGAACGGTTAAGTTCACCCGGACGATATTGATCTAAGAAAACAATATAGTCAATGGATGGATTTAAAGTCACTGTATAAATCATAATGCTCCTCCTAAAAATTCATAGACGTCTTTAAAACGGCTAAGATTATGGCTTTCAAACGCTTTAGTTGATGTAATGATAATAGGTGTCTCTTCCGTATGAATACGCGCAAAATAACTTTGATAAAATTTTGAAGCATCCGCTAAAATGTAGGTTTGTAAACCATAGCGCATTGCATTTTCTTTCATAAATGCCTCTTGTTCGTCTGGCGTTGTCAATCCTGCATCATAATCAATGCCGTTAATACCTAAAAACACCTTGTTGAAAGAGTAATGTTTAAGACTGTCGGCCGCTCTGCTTCCGACAACAGCCATTGTCGTAGGTTTAATGGAACCCCCAACGATTCTTGTCAAATAGCCTTTTTTAATTAACGCTTCTACATGCGGCAACCCATTAGTGACAACAGTAATGTCTTTCGCCTTGATGTGCGCAATCATCTCTAATGTCGTAGAGCCTGCGTCAATGTAGATACAATCTCCATCTTTAATTAATTGGGCAGCTTGTTGCGCAATTTGTATTTTTTCATCAATGTGCTGCGTACGTTTCGTATCTAAGGCCAATTCTTGTTGCGCTTGTGTTAATTTTGCCCCCCCATGCACACGGATGAGCCATCCTTCTTCTTGAAGTTTGGTCAAATCACGACGCATCGTTGAAGCACTACACCCTGTATATTCAATAAGATGTTGCAACGATAAAAAGTGGTGCTTGCGCAAGGCATCTAAAATCATTTCATGTCTTTTTTCGGTTAACATTGAGTCACCTCATTTCACTTACATTATAATGAATCCGTTTCCACAAATCAATCATTTTCTATCACTTACAATCAAAAACAACCATATAACGACGTATAAAAGACACATTTAACGTTTTTTTCAATCAAAAACAATCAAATGTGTCTTCAATCCTTATGTTGTGATGATGGAGGCTTTGTGCGCTTTTGCGAGGGTAGCTAAATCTTTGGGGTCCACGCCCATTTGCACACCACGCTGACCTGCACTGACATAGACACGGTCGTTGTCAAACATCGTCGTATCAAAAACTGTAGGAAAGGCCGTTTTCATCCCTATAGGTGAACAGCCTCCTCGCACATACCCTGTCACCCGCTTTAAATCGTCAAGTGGCATTAATTGTAGCTTTTTTTCTCCCACAACATGTGCCGCTTGTTTCATATCAAGATGGGCTTGTACTGGAATGACGAACACAAAATGGTCATGTTGTGCATTTTCAAGTACTAATGTTTTAAAGACTTGCTCTGGGTTCGCCCCTATTTTTTCAGCGACATGCGTCCCGTCCATATGGGTGTCGCCCACTTCGAACGTACGTACCTCGTAGGAGACTTTTGCTTGATCTAAACGTCGCATCGCATTAGTCTTTTTAGCCATTACGCTCACTTCCTCACTTTAATTAAACATTTTATTTACAATTTTCTTATCTGAACATGATGTATCTTGTGTCATAAACGTTTGAATGATTGCACTGTGATCCACATGTGGATGCGTTTGAATATACTGCGCAATTTCACGTGGCTCTGCAGGAAACTGTCTTACACTGGCAATTTCTTTAAAATCAAAATAAAAACCTACAGATTGTTTATAGTCGGACGTATCTTCATCCAAGACTATCATCGGACGATTCAGATGCGCATAATCAAATAATGCCGAAGAATAATCGGTAATCAGAGCGTCTGAAATCAAATAAAGCTCCTGTATGTCTACCCATTCGTTCATAAAACAGTGAATACGTGGGTGCATATGGCGATAAGTTTCATACAGATGACCTTCATTAGGATGAAGTTTTACAATCACTTCATAATGATTCGGTAAAGCATTAAGGAGTGCGATTAAATCTAACTGTGAAATTTGCTCACGTTGTGTTTTGCGCCAAGTTGGACAAAACAGGAGATAACACGTTTCTGAGTGTTTGATATCAAAATATTTTTCTTGTATTTCCATACGTTTTCTCGCATTGTTGTTATCTTTTAGCAACAAACTATTTCGCGGCGCCCCTTCTTGCCATATACGTAATGATGGGTGTGCTTTTAAATTAAATGCACTTGATATGAGTGTTTCATAACGGTCAGAACATGATAAAAGGATATCCCACTTTTTCATGCGTGGCATAAAAGCCTCGCTTTGGCGCTTACGCTCTTCTTCATCTATTAAGTCATTAACCATGCGTTTTAGCGGAACACCATGCCAAGTTTGGATGACTTCTTGCTTCGGATGTTTTAATAAACGATCCCATAAATTGCCGTTAATAATCACAAAATGCGATTTTTCAAATGCTTCGACATATTCCTTGGAACCAAAACGGACAGGATGAAAACCGTAGCGTCTAATTTCAATATCAACAAATTCATTACTTGAACTTACATGAATCTGATGTTGTGGATATTGACGTTGAATCTCTAGCGCGAGTGCTTTAGGGTCTCCCGAAAAGTTTTTCCCATGAAACGATTCGATAAATACATGGTTCTTAGAAGGTGAATATTTCTGTTGGTGACGTTGTTTGTATTTTTTCTCGGTCGCAAAAATCGCACGTCTTGCATATTGATAGAGACGGGATTGTTTATTAAATTTACGTTTCCATGATTCAGGAAGATGATTAAACGCTTTTTTTAGCGTATGTTTTATCACATAACGACTATAATAAAAACGCTCAGCGCTCGAGACTTGTGCGACTTCATGTGCCTTAATATCATGGGATTGTGCCATAGAAAAAAGCTGTTCTAATAATGCTTGACTATAGTCTTCATATTGAAACTGCTGATGAAAATATTGAAAATCTTCTTGGCGCATCGTCTCAGTATAGGTTTCATTTATAGCTTTCATAATGAGTTCATAGTCATGTGTGAGTTGTTTATTTAAAAATGAAACCGCATGAAAGGGTTCATAAATCGGTTGAAGTACTTGGTCATCTCCCGGATAAATACAAGCTTTGTGTCCCTTGCCTATCGCTTCAAGTATTGAATATCCTAAAGTTTCATATGGAGAAGTAGATAAGTATATCGCATGTTCAGGCATGGCTTTGTTAAGGTGCACATGTTCTTCGAGATGATAGTAACGAATGAGTTGTTCGTATAACTCGAGGGAGGGTCCATATCCTTGAACGAACAGCTGTACATCCCTTTGCCCTTTCGTATGTACAATAAAATGCATTAATCTTAAAGCGTAGGAAATATCTTTAATCGCATCTTCAAAACGTGCTTTAATCATTAAATTTTTCGTTGGAGGACTTGGCATAGGTTGATAAACGATATGATCTGTATTGACATACATCGGAAAAACATAAGGATAATCATAATGTTTTTCAAATTGTGTTGCAATCTCAGGGGTACTTACGCGTATCGCGTCTACCGCTTCTAGTGCTAAATCACGCGTTCCGTGAATATAAGCTAACGGTCCGTGTATTTCACCAAGAATTTTAATGTGCGGCGCCCGGCGTTTTACCTCACGCGCAAATCCAAAAAAGTCCTCTCTCGTCAAAATGAGGACGTCACACGCAAGCAACGATTTTTCACTTCGAAAGCTTTCAAAATGAATGCCTTCGATTTCTCGGCGTGCATCGCTTTTTAACTTTTGAATATGACGTTTTCGAAATGGTAAATAATTAATGTAAGTGACCGTGTGGCCCGCTTCTTTTAATGTACGCAATAGATTTAAATTACTGCGTGTTGTGCCTCCTTGTTGAAATAAATTAAACCCTAATATTTTTATATGCATAGACGGTTCGCTCCTATAACTAGTCTTTTCATAAGTTTATGGATATTACTTTTAATCATCGATATGCTTTAATTGCTTTTTAAACGTTGGCGTAACTGTTTTTCGATAAAGATGACCATGCATCCTAGTGCCATAAAAGCAATGGACATGAGTAGCGGGAATTCAATATTCAAATCATAAAGCCCTCCTGCAAATAAAGGTCCTACAAAATTACCCATACTCGTAAATGTTGAGTTGATGCCTCCTGCAAAACCTTGCCTGTCGCCAGCGATATTTGAAAAATAATTGGTTAACGCAGGGCGAATCAAATCAAACCCAATGAAAACAATAAAGCAAATCAACATCACATGCCAATAAGTGTGAGCGAAAATTAAAAGCCCAAGAATGATTGCAGAATAAATCAAAGCATACGTAATAAATGTCAATTCACTAAAATATCGGATTAGCTTATCGAAAAAGAAAATTTGAAAAATCGCTCCAAAAATGCCACCACCTGTAATAGCGATAGAAATATCCGCCGGCTGAAAATTCATTTTATCAGCTGTGTAAAGTGGGAATAACGTTTCAAAAGCGGATAATCCTAAGGCAAGTATTAAAGTCAATATGGCAGGAGTGACAAACATTTTAAAGTTCACTTCGCTCAATTGACGTCCTTCTATTGTCGTAAAACCTTGCCCTGTTTGATTTTGAGGAGAACGTACGAGTAACACTGTCCCTACAAAAGCAAAGATCCCTAATACCCCAGCAAAGATAAACGGTAATCTATGAGAGAGTTCAGCTAAAAAGCCCCCCATCCCAGGACCTAATATAAACCCTGCTGAAATAATGGCTGACATATACCCAAAATTTTTAGCCTTATCTTTGGCCGGTGAAATGTCAGCAATCAAACCCGTCACACCAGGCATGACCATTCCGGCACTCAATCCTCCGAGAACACGGGAGATAATGAGAATCGTAAATGTATGGCCAAACGCAAAAAGAAACTCTGACACACTAAATAATACAAGCCCGATACAAATAATGAGTTTCTTTCCTAATTTATCAGCTAATGCACCGCCAAAAGGAGAAATGATCATCTGTGCGAGTGCAAAGGCGGCCACAAGTATACCTAAGTCAGCCCCAGTAAGCCCTAAATCCTTCAAATAAATTGGCAACACCGGAATCACGAGCCCAATACCAAGAAAGATTAAAAATATGTTTGTATATAAAACGATAAGCTGTTTTTTCATATGCCGACGTCACCTCCAAAGCAAATAGTGAATCTATTATATATGTGTCTATCCCAAGTTGAAAAGCGTTATGAGTTGAATTCTCTACATATTTTCCGTAGTGTATGTGACGGATAAAACTATACAGAATTCACTTCTGATGCAACTTATAAAATGGTATTTAACGTTTGTGTCACGCGAAAAATTGGCACATCCTGTCTCATCACACTTTATGAGTAAATGGTGATGTCCCATATTAAATTTATTTAATTTTATCACACTATGACATTTTTATTTTAAAGGAGGCCTTATATGCAAGCCCGATACATTGCTCGAGCCTTATACATCGTTTTAATGTTGGTGACGTTTATCGTCCCTCATCACTTTAAATTTCTTTTATTAAATATGACGCTTGCTTACATCCCATTAGAACTGGCTTATCTATTAAAACTATTTGTGCCTAGACGCTTGTTTGAATGGCCATTATTTCTTATCTACCTTCTTATCTTCGTGTTAATGCTACCGAACACATTTTACATGGTGACAGACTTAATACATTTAAATCAGTTTTCATTTAGCTTTTTATCTGGCCTTGTCTTAAATGAATGGATTCACTTTGGTTTACTCATTTGTGGCGTTTTATTCGCTGTCTATTGCTTTATGTTGATTTCACTTGAGCTCTTCCATTTGCCTTTCCCGGCTTGGATACGTTACGGGCTGTTAGTTGGGATGATTTTATTAAATGGATTAGGCATTTATATTGGTCGCTTTTTAAGATTTCATAGCGTCCATATTATTAATAATCCGTTTTCAGTCATTTGGTCTACATTGAAATCCATCGATAGCGCAGCTCTGACGTTTATTTTATTAATGGCGTTAATACAAGGCCTTCTATTACTATGTTTGAAAGGAGTACGAACAAGACCATGATATTTGTATTTCTCATTATTGCTCTCCAATGCGGAATGAGTGTTTTGCTTTATCGTCTTAATTGGCCTATACCGTGGTGTATTGCGTTATTTTTCTTGCCCTTTGGCATTGGTCTATTTTTACTCCAACTCTTTTATTATGAGCGTCACTATCCGAACTGGCACGTCCCTTTTCACATTAAATTAAAGTTAAAATATATGTATATTCTCACATTTTTTGAATTTGTATTTTTGTATTTACTTCTTTTTGTGGTTAAATAAAGATATTACATCATGGGAGGCAAATTATGAACGCATCTAAAACACAGCGTCCGCATTGGCGGGATTTGTGGGCATTTGTCATTTATTTTGGATTATCTCAAATCATTGCGCTTTTGCTCTACTATTTTTATATGCATTTTGCAATTTCAAAAACACCGACGCCCGTCCTCTTTTTATGGACGAGTACTTTGACTTCTGTTGGGGTCATTGGTTTTCTTGCTTGGTCACATCGCCACCATCTAAAAACAAAATTGATACAACAACTGAGAGGATTAAAGCAGGCCTTTCTCTCCATCATTTTGGCGTATGTCATTTATCTTATTTTGAATGTCTTTTTAGGTGTGGCTTTAAAATTTTTGCCAAAGGCTTGGCAATTTGACAATACTTCGAACCAAAAATCACTTTTAGTTCTGTTTCAAGATAAAAGTTGGCTCCCTTTTGTTTTCATCGTTTTAGTCATTTTAACGCCAATTACAGAAGAGTTGTTATTTCGACATATTATCATCGGGGAACTGGGCAAGAAATTTGGGATTAGGGTAATGGGAGCTTTTTCCATATTTATTTTCACATTTTTGCACGTGAAGTCTGCCACATCCCCTTTTGAAGCAGCCCCTTATTTATTAATGTCTTGCCTATTTGTAATTATGTATATACGGTCGCGATGCAATATTGCCGTTTCTATCACATTACATATGTTGGTCAATGGCTTTTCGTTTTTGGCCATTGTGATGCAATCTATTTAACCCTTTATCACATCTAACGCTAACATTCCGATGACCTTAAATGAATTAGCCCTCAAAATTTACGCTTAAATAAATTTTGAGGGCTAATTTAATAAGACTTGAAATAGAAAATATTTATTTTCGAACTAAAAGTAAAATCTCATTACAACCTAAAGGAATTGTTTTTTAATTCAAGCACATCGTTCATTTCTAATCTAAATTCTTAAGTAACATCAATAACTTAAACATGCCCCTTGAGTAATGCTTTAAGTTGGCGTACCGCTTCTGCAGAATGCGCAAACTGTTGACGTTCCTCGTCTGTCAAATCAATTTCAATGATTTTCTCAATCCCATTTGCCCCTAACACTGTTGGCACACCGATATATAAATCTTCTAACCCATAAACACCGTTACAATAGGCGATACTTGGCAACACACGCTTTTTGTCTAAAATAATGGCCTCCACCATTTCATATACCGCAGCTGCAGGGGCATAATAAGCCGAGCCATCTCCGAGCAGTTTGACAATTTCCGCACCCCCATTTTGTGTGCGCTTAATAATATCTTGTATTTTTTCTTGCGGTAAAAGTTCATTGAGGGGAACGCCATTCACATGACTATGTCTTATTAAAGGTACCATTGTATCCCCATGACCACCTAGAACGATGCCATGCACATCATTAACCGCAACGCCTAAAGCGTCTGCCACAAATGTATTAAATCTTGCTGAATCTAATACTCCAGATTGTCCCATCACGCGTTCACTCAGAAATCCTGATTTTTGATAGACAGTATAGGTCATCGCATCAACTGGGTTCGTGAGTACAATAATTTTACACTCCGGTGAATATTTAACAATTTGCTCAGTCACCTCAATCATGACTTGTTCGTTTGTTTGAATCAATTCATCTCTCGTCATGCCTGGCAAACGTGGCACCCCTGCCGTAATCACAACAACGTCAGAATCTTTAGTTTCACTATAATCCGTTGTCGATGTGACATGCGTATCAAATCCTAAAATCGATCCGCTTTGTAAGATGTCTAATGTTTTCCCTTTGATGGCTTGCTTATTTTTTTCTCGATCGACTAAAACGACATCCGCAATGTCGCGTGTTGCCGTTATAAAGGCCAGTGTTGAACCTGTATGCCCCGAACCTATAATAGATACTTTTTTACGTTTCATGACCGAATCCCCCTTTATCCTTCCTCATTTTCATTATAGCATCGAAAATTGAAATATGAACGTTAAAATGAAAGCGCTTTCTAAAAAATATATAAAAATAGGGGCAAATAACATGCGCGTCATCTCCCCCTAGTATTACCTTAACTATGTGCTGAAAAGAATACATTTAAAACTACTGCAAAAATGCCTACGATACAAAGTGTCATGACCAGAAGCAGTAGACTTGTTTTTCCATACTTTAGTAAAAATGCAATAAATGTGGCGATGACATGATAGACCATAAATACGCCAATGATTGCGACGAACCAGATAATTTTAGGTGAAAATAACAACACCAACATCATTAAAATCGCAAAAACTACATACGGCACAGCAATCATGTTACGCATAAATACAAAATGCCGTCTTTTTACATCTTGAGTCATTTTTTAAATCTCCTTTATCGTTATTTACGGAATATCATATCCTTGAGCAGCCGTATAAATATCGAACCATTCCTGATCTGATAACTGTATTTCTAAACCTTTTATGGCTTGTTGAACACGTGTCATATGTTGTGTCCCAAGGATAGGTAGAATAGACGCAGGATGTTTCATAAACCATGCAATCACAACTGCCTCGACGGATGTCTGATGCGATGAAGCTATTTGTTTTAAAACAGGTAACACACGCTTCGACACCTTATCAGAGGAATCAAATAATCGTCCTCCCGCAAAAGGCCCCCAAGCCATTATTTTAACTTGGTCTTTATACATATCATCTATTGTCCCATCGTGAAAGGCATTTAAATGATAAGGTGAAATTTCAACCTGGTTAACTGCGATATGAAAGCGGTCATCTTTTAAACATTCATTTAGAAGTTCATATTGAGAACGTCGAAAATTTGACACACCAAATGATTTTACTTTCCCTTCTTCAACTAATTCCTGGAGAGCTTCTGTAATTTCACAGGGTTTCATTAAGGGAGATGGTCTATGAATTAATAAAGTGTCAATCACGTCCACCTGTAAGTTATTTAATGAACGCTCAACCGAACGCTTAATATGTTTTTTACTGACATCATAACGATGTTCCGTTTGATCAGGAAATATAGTGTTAGGTTGCACGATACCGCATTTAGTGACGATTTCAATTTGAGATTTAAGCTCAGGAGATAAATTTAAAGCGTCTCCAAACATTTTTTCAACAGTGTAATGCCCATAAATATCAGCATGGTCCATCGTTGTTATACCATTTTCAACAAGTTGATGTATGAATGTATTCAATTCCTGTTTTGACATGTTCCATTTGTCTGCACGATAAAATCCTTGGATGATTTGTGAGTACGAGACATGTTGATTAATCGAAACCTTTTTCATTTCAGTCTTCCTCCCTTTCTTTAGCTAAATTGTAACATATCCAGTTGGTCTCTTAATTTAGACTTATCTAAATGTTCACCTATAAATACAAGCGTGAGCGGAACTTCTTCTTGTCCCACACTTTCTAAAGAAGGAATGGGATGTGCATATTGAAATGCCATTGTCTCGTTGGGTTGCTCCCTTAACTTGAGAAAGCCTTTCACTCTTAAAATATTATCTGGAAATTTCAGTATGAAACTCACAAACGCTTCTTGAGAGACAGGCCCTTGAAATGTATAAGTCATACTTTGAAAAACGGGATGCCCATGAGAAGATTTGAGTGAAGTTGTAGCATCTTTAGTTTGTGGTTCTAGCATTTCATGTAGTTCTCCAAATGAAGTCCAAACCACGTGACTATTCGGAGCAAATTCACGGATTTGAGAATACATTTCTTCTTTTTTATCCTCTTTTAATAAATCTGTCTTATTGACAATGATATGGTGGCTTGCACGCATTTGATCTTCTAACAACTGACGTTTCGATGCACTCAAAGTATCAAAAGAAATGATATCGGGCGCTGCGACTATTGTAATAATTTCAGGCGTCTGTACTATTTGAATAAGCTTTGGATCTTCACATGCCACCATCATGTCTATCGGGTTGGCTATCCCTGTTGCTTCAATCACGATGTGTTCTACTTGATTATGTTCTACTAATTGTTGTATGGTACTCATTAGCTCTGTTTGTAAATTACAACAGACACACCCATGCATTAATGAAACTTTTGTATCTAAATGATTTAAAAGTTGCCCATCCATGTCAAAATTACCAAATTCATTGACAATTAACGCAACTTTCTCATCATTTTTTAATATTTTTGGCATATAATTGTTTAGAAATGTGGTTTTGCCGCTCCCTAAAAAACCATTAACAATTGTAACTTTTGTTTTATCATTAAACATAAAATCTAACCTTTCTCTTAAATAAACAACAAATTTTTGAAAATGTATGTATAAATCTGTCTTTTAGCTTGATAAAGTGTGTAGAATCTTCTAAAATTACTGCATGCTTTATTTTTAGCATAGCATAGATTTAAGTAGAGCGACTTAAATCCACTCAATTATGGACGGATTCCCATCCGTGAGAGAGAAATACGGATAGAATGTCTGGAGGAAAAATATTATGTCTGATCATCTTAATTTAAAAGAGCAAGTATGTTTCAGTTTGTATAACGCACAACGTCAAGTGAACCGTTATTATTCAAACAAAATATTTAAAAAATACAACTTAACTTATCCACAATTTCTAGTACTTGAAATTTTATGGAATCAATCACCTGTAAATGTGAAAAAAGTTGTTACTGATCTTGCCTTGGACACAGGAACGGTTTCGCCATTACTTAAACGTATGGAACAAATTGATTTAATCAAAAGAGAGCGTTCTGAAATCGATCAACGTGAAGTCTACGTACACCTCACTGAAAAAAGTGAAAAAATGAAACCTGAATTAGAAAACGCTTCTAAAACTGTAGCTGAAGCCTCTTCACTTGATCCTGATGAAATTAAAGAATTGAATCGTTTACTTGATAAGATCATTACTGCTTTTAGTGAATCAAAATAATTGAGTGTACAGATTAACTTCAGTAACGGTGTAACTGTATCAAAATCGCCCTATTCTAGCTAATTGGATTAAACAAGATTTTTTAGCATATTAACGAAGCAGTATCTTAAAATACTGCTCCTGCCTTATTTAAAGCATGCCAATCAAATTAAAAATATAGATAACCTCTGCGTTATCCTACACAGAATATTTAAGCACGTCCGCCTTAATTCTTTAAGACGTAGACGTGCTTTTTTACATCCTCATACGCAATGATGAAATTAAATTATTAGTCAATATTTCGCATCGTATCAAAGCATCCTCTTATTCATGACTTACGTCACAGACAATCAATTCGTGACCCCCTATATAGATGCTTGGTCTAAATTTTAAACTTGTGGATAGCGTTGAAGTTTGCCATCTATCATCTTGTACACTGTGTCAAATCCACTTAAAATATTTAAATCGTGTGTCGCCACAATAAGAGTATCCGCTGACTTGTGTATTTCTGACATGATATTCGCCGCTCTTTTAGCATCAATGCCTTGGGACGGTTCATCTAGTATCCATACGGGTGCCCCTTTCAACCATAGACGTGCAAGTGCTAAACGTTGAAACTCCCCACCTGAAAGCGCCTCTCGGTTTAAAGTGACATTGCGCTCTAAAGCAATATGAGCTAAACCGACGCGTTCCAATGCTTGTAAATCTTCTTTTTCTGAACCGTTAATTAATAAATTTTCTTTTATAGAACCATCAAAAAACTGCGCATCTTGCGTTAAAGCATTGACTTGCGTTAACCAATGTGAACGATGAAACTGAGAGGTGCCCGCAATATTAAATGTTCCATTTGTAACTGGATAAAGTCCCATCAAGAGATGGAGTAATGTAGATTTCCCTGAACCTGAGGCACCTAAAATTGCGACATGTTCCCCTTTTTTTATTTTAAGCTGAACCGACTTAAGGACTGGCTGTTCCTGTGTTGGAAAGCGATGTGTGACTTGGTCTAAATGAAAAAGCTCAGTTTGGTCTTTTAAATTGGCGACAGTAATTTTTTCGTCTCCTTCAGCGACGTGTCCAAGCGTCATCACTTCATTCAGTTGTTGCGTCGCTTGATCCGTTTCTGCTTTGTAATATGCCACCTGACTCATCATGACATGTTGTTCAAATAAGGTTAATAACATAAGGACTGTACTTGTAGACAAAACAGGATCAAAAGCGCCTTGTTTTATTTGAAAAATGATGCACAGAATCGTTAAGAAAATGGCAATCATACTGATGACATTTAGGATAAATTGATAAAAGATATGAAACATTTGTTCTTGATGCTCTGCTTCACTTAATTGTTTTTCTGCCTCATTTAGTGAATCCCTGTAAGTACCAAGTTGGTTAAATCGTTTTAATTCTTCATAACCTAAAATAAAATCAAAGTACCGATGCATGAAATAGTTATATTTATAATCTAATTTTTGTTTAATGGTCAATGCGCGCTTGGCACTCACATTCGGGACTACCCATAATGATAAAGCCATAACTATCGCAATGAGCACCGCATGCCACGGTGTAAAGAATAGTAAGGTAATAATTGTGATGATACTCGTCAATCCAATCACAATTGGCGGATAATATACTCTTAAATAAATATTTTGGAGCGATTCGATTTGTGACACCATGTTTCCTAATAAATCACTTGTTTTAAAATGTCGAAAT
The DNA here is from genome assembly GCF_011394755.1 of Staphylococcus sp. 11511212. Taxonomy (NCBI): domain Bacteria; kingdom Bacillati; phylum Bacillota; class Bacilli; order Caryophanales; family Staphylococcaceae; genus Staphylococcus; species Staphylococcus sp. 11511212. Next base: position 1,063,384 of record NZ_JAANBQ010000003.1, read on the forward strand.
ACGTTTGGAACAATTGGAACAAGCGCTTTGTAAAACTGAACACGCACATCACGCAACATCGTAAATGTCGCTCTATGCGAATATAATCTTTCATAATAGCGTGTAATCGCACGGGTGAAGCCGAATAATTTCACACTTACGATTAAACCCATTAAAGCAAATAAAGGGGCCCCTAAGGCACTTTGCGTAATCATATAGCCACTTAAAAAGAACATGGCTAAAGCAACCATCGTCCCGACGCCACCTAGGATAACAGCGAGAACAATATCACGATTCCACTTAATATTTAACGATGTATTTAGAGACCGGGTTATACGTTTCGACATAGTTTTAAAATCCTTTCTTTAAATAATCACTTTCACCCATTTTCAACTTGTAGCATTTACATTTCAGTTTTAATGATAGTGTCATCTTTAATCATCTTTCCTCCATCGATGTACCATCGTCTCGTTGCAGTATTAAGCACCTCTTGTCGATGTGCAATGGTGAGTGTGGTGCATTTAGAAAAGTGCGATTGTAGTGTTTCTTGTATTTTTTGTTCAGTCTCTATATCTAAACCTGTCGTAGGTTCATCCAGCACAATCAAATCAGGATTTAATAATAAAACACGTGCCAGCTCTATTCTGCGCATTTCTCCTCCGGAAAGCATTTCGCCTCCTTCCCCAATCATCGTATAGATGCCTTTTTTTAGTTGGGCGACTTTATCACTCAAAGCAACTTGTTTTAAAACTGTTTCAATCGCTAATTCGTCCGTCTCTTTAAATAAGGTGATGTTTTCAGCAATGGTAGCATTAAAAATATACGGCTGTTGCGATAAATAACCTATATTTAAAGGTTTAGCATAGGTGATGGTGCCTTTAGACAATGTGCGTTCACCTATTAAAAGTTGCACTAACGTTGTTTTACCGGCGCCACTTGGACCCACAATCGCGATATGGTCTCCTTCGTGAATACACCCTGATACATCTTGAATCACGTCTACATCCGTGTGAGGATAGCGGTAAGAAACGGCTTTCATCTCAATTAATGGTTGTTGATGCGCATCTATAGGGATAGGTGGCTGTTCGACTGTCTCTTCATCCAGTGCTTTTCGAACAATGTCACTCGCCCCCTCACTCTCTTTACCGACGTGAAACGCTTGCCCTAAATCCTTCATAGCATTATAAAATTCTGGTGCTAATATAAAAGCAATAGTGGCTGATAAAAACGAGATATTCTTAAAAACGATTAAACTCAAACCAACCTCTAAAGCAACAAGACCAATCCCTAACATACTAATAAAATCTAGCATTAAGCCAGATAAAAATGCACTTCTAAGAATGACCATTGTTTTATCTCGAAATTGCGTACTCTCTTGTTCTATTTTATCGATCGCCAAGTCGGAACGTTGAAACAATTTGAGGGTCACCAATCCACGTGTCAAATTGACAAAGCGCTGACTGAATTGGTTTAAAAATGTCATTTGATCTTTCGCTGCATCACGTGTTTTCAACCCGAAAATAATATAGAACAAAGGAATAAACGGTGCGGTCACGAGCATAATCACTGCTGAAGGCCAATGTATTCCAAACATCACGAGAATAATCACGAAAGGAATAAAAGTGGATTTGAAAAATTGAGGTAAATACGTTCTAAAAAAGGGCAACATCTCTTTAATTGTTTCTGTCGCAATATTGATCTTTGCACCCACAGGTTCACTGGACTGTTGATGAAGTAATCGATATCTCACCTCACGTCGCACAAGATGGCTTATCCGTTCGCCTAACACATCATTAAACATCATCAATGTCGCTCTCAGTAGCAATGCCATTGCGAGTATGGTGAGCACATAGAACCAAGAAGCGCCTTTGTTAAATAACAGACGGTCTAAAATCACTGCGATTGTCACATTTTGAGCAATCACGGTCAATGCCAATATAAGATTAACCACACCGAAGAGCACAACATAAAGTCGGTATTGTTTTAACCAATTAAAAAGCCATTTCATATTCATACTCCTTTAAAAATCACTTCTATCCACATAGATAATTATTGAATATGGATAGTATATAATGATACATTTTATGATGCATTAGAATTCACTTATAAATGCTTTAAGTTGTGACAGTTTATTTACAACCTAAAATCTCATACTTTGGACCGATAGCATTATTTTAGTGAGACATGCTTATAAAAGATATGCTATGATAAGCTAAGTTATAAAGTAAAAATAAACATAAAGAGGGTTAATGGTATGCTATTTTTCGAATTACTTAAGGCATTAGTGCTTGGTATCGTTGAAGGTTTAACAGAATTTGCGCCTGTCTCTTCAACGGGTCACATGATTTTAGTAGATGATATGTGGTTGAAATCAACACAATTTTTAGGTTCTGAATCGGCATTTACATTCAAAGTTGTGATTCAGTTAGGATCCGTATTTGCAGCAGCATGGGTCTTTAGACATAAATATTTTGAAATGTTACACATTGGCAAATATGCCCCAGAAGTCCAAAGCGGACGTCGTTCTAAGCCACGTCGTTTAAAAATCACTCATATTTTAGTAGGGATGATTCCTGCAGGTATACTTGGTGTGTTATTTGACGATTTTATTGAAAAACATTTGTTCAGTGTACCTACTGTATTAATTGGCTTATTTTTAGGTGCCATTTATATGATTATCGCTGACAAGTTTAGTCGCAACGTTCGTAACACCATTCAAGTCGACGAAATTAACTATTTTCAAGCATTCGTCATTGGTTTATCTCAAGCGATTGCGATGTGGCCTGGTTTTTCGCGTTCAGGGTCCACAATTTCAACGGGTGTATTAATGAAAATGGACCACAAATCGGCTTCTGACTTTACCTTTATGATGGCCGTACCTATTATGTTAGCCGCAAGCGGACTTTCACTCGTTAAAAATATAGGTTTTATTCACCTTTCTCATATTCCGTTTTATATTATTGGATTTTTAGCGGCATTTATTTTTGGATTATTATCTATCAAGTTATTCTTAACGTTAATCCAACGTGTAAAATTATTACCATTTGCGATTTATCGAATCGTACTCGTGGTTGTTATCGCTGTTGTTTACTACGGCATTATTAAATAATATTAAAATAGCCATTCCAATTTATTAGAAGGTAAGTTGGAATGGCTTTTTAATATACAACGTTAAAAAATGATATTTGAATGTTAATTCGCCTCACTTTGTTTTAAAAGGCAATGCCAAAATAACATAGTCACTTGTTAGAGTTAAATCCCTCTTTTCAATTTTCTACTATTTTTCCTACAGACGTATTAAGAACAATCAAAACTTAAATATCTAATCCTTTATTAATTTTAAGAATTATTTAATGTTTATTTTTTATATTCCCCTTTACTATAATGATAGACGAATTATTGAAAGGGGATATAATGAATCACATTTCAACTTTTTTTAAAGATGATTTATCTGTATCAAAAGAGTCGACAGGACGCGTCTTTTTAAAGGGAATACTATTTGCATTCCTACTAATCATTGCTTTTGATATTAGCAACTACACGCCTGACCATCCTCTATGGTCTGTCGTCTCAGTCATATGCCTTGTGGTTATTATCGCCATAATGCCTTACTTTGGTATACATTTTATTTCTTTGAAAGCCTTAAAAGTCTCGGATCTTTTTATTGTTATCGCTGCATTATTATTTATGTTCGGCTTAGATAATGCATTCACTTATTTTATAGATGATAACAATGTCAACGACACTGGCATTGATCATGATTTCCAAGGCGTGCCATTATGGGCTTCAATTATAAGCATCGCTATAGTCCCAGCGATTGCTGAAGAACTGGTCACACGTGGCATTATTTTACGCTTATTTTTTAGACATCATTTATTTATAGGCATGATTGTTTCAAGTGCAATATTCGCTTATTTGCACGAATCCGATTCACTCATTGGCTACCTTCCTTATTTTTATGCAGGTCTCATATTTTCACTTGTCTATTTAAAAACAAAGCGTATTGAAGCAGCCATGTTGGTTCATTTTTTAAATAATTTTCTAGGAACAATTTAAAGTTATATACATCAAAGATTAGAAAGGAAGATGCCTTATGAAACTAGGTATGTTACTCATTAGATGGATGCTTGCAACTTCATTTTTAGTACACGGAACTTTAAAATTTGTGGATTTAGACGGAACGATTCACTTTTTAGGGTCATTGGGATTACCCCCAACTTTAGCCGTTTTAATGTCAATTGGTGAAGTTGTCGGCGGTGTCATGCTCATTGCCGGTATACTTACGCCTTATGTTAACGTGTTTTATATCAGTGTGATGTTAGGTTCAATTTTCACACTTAAATTAAGTCGTGGTTATGTGAGTGGCTTTGAATTTGAAATCATTCATATCGTCATGAACCTCGCTTGTATTTGTAGCTATAAATGGAATAAGTGGATGCAATTTTATTAAGCCCTTGCGTGCGCACCACATAAAAGGGTTATCTTATAGAGACCTATATCATTTTAACTGTCGACAAAAGCGAAAGATTTCGTCGACAGTTTTTATACTTTCTTTTATCATTTTTGCTTTCTCACGCTTTGCTCTTATTTGTTGAACATCGCTAGAATACTCCTACAATTTCCTCGAAAACATACAACTTCTCCTATAATGTTAAAATGAAAGACCTCACCCTTTTGTTTAAATCACTCTTATCAAATTCTCAAATCATCTGTATTTTGCTACTCAAATGAATTGTATTGCGCGTTTATCATCTAGTATCATAGGGTAAAAGGACTTAAGTATATTCATAAATGGAGGCAACGTGCATGAATAAAACGATTAAAACGATTATCAACGTATTACCTATTTTTATCGTTCCTTTAATTACAGAACGACAAAAATTCAAAGAACACCCTGAAGTAAAAAAAGTAACACATGCAACAGTAAACACTTCAAAAGCAGTTGCACATAAAACATCGAATGCTGCAAGCCATGTTAAATCAACGGCAGGTCATGTGACACATTCAGTAACGTCAAATACGAGTCAAATTAAAGATCATTTAGCAACAAAAAAACGTCGCCGTGATTACAATAAAGCGATGAAAAAAGAAGCAGAAGCACAACGTTATAGAAGAGAAGAAAATGTCCGTGCACGTGGAGAAAAGATAGAAGAAGAAAACCGAAAAGAAATCAATAAGTTGAATAAAAAGCTTCAAAAAACTATCGATCAACGCCACAAAGACGAAGAAAAAGCTTTAAAAAAACGTCAAAAAGATATGGTCAAAAACATGGATAAAATGCAAAAATACGAAGAAAAAGCAGGCCATGTCCCAGGAAATAATGATGCAAGTGACTTTGAATTAGCTTCATCTTCTAACGAAAAAGTGTTACAAGGGCATCAAGACCGTTCAGAAATTTTGAATGAAGGTCAACGTCTTGAAAAAGATAATAAAGCTGAGACTCAAAAATTAAATAAAAAACTTCAAAAAAATATTGAAAAACGTCGTAAAGAAGAAGAAAAACAACTTAAAAAAGATGAAAAAGCACGTAAAAAGCAGTTAAAAAAGCTTCAGAAAAAGGAAAATCACGCAGTTGAGTCAAGCACAATTGCTGGCGTTGCTCAAAACAATACAGAGGACACTCAAACAAAACCCTCTAAAAAGGAATTAAAGCAACAGAAGAAAGATGAAAAAAAGCGTGATAAACAAGCTAAAAAATTAGAAAAGAAAATCCAAAAAAGCGCTGAAAAAGTAGATTTAGCTGCTCAAGCACCTGATCCAGATAAATTACCACCACGCATCCAATCTATGTCAGAAGTGCAATCTTTTGAAGCACAAACAGGCCTTGTAGACAAGAAGCCTCAAGCTCAACATAAAGTATCACAAGCCGAAGAGACAAAAACAACACCACAATCAAATGAAACAACACAAAAACAGCAAGAGACCTCTACAAAAAAACCTCAAGATAAAAAGACAAGTGTGAAAACACAAGTAGAGGATAGCTTAGAAAGTGCTCCACTATTTAAAAAGCAATACGCTCAAATGGAACAACATGTGAACGATAGTGATCAACAGCGTAAAGACCATCAACTCAATAAAGTTTCACAAAAAACTTTAAACAAATTAAAACGATAATATGCGTGTACTCATTGATGGAGATGCTTGTCCTGTTGTTGATTCAATCATTGAATTGACAACTGAGACAGGCATTTTTGTACATATTTACCGAAGCTACGCACACTATTCGCATCAAGGTTTCCCGCCCCATGTTCAAGTACATTATATTGATGGTGGACGCGATGCAGTGGATTTTGCTCTCGTCAAAGGTATGTCATCAAAGGATTTAGTGGTCACGCAAGATTATGGTCTTGCAAGTATTGCACTTCAAAAAGCACGCTATGTCATGCATCACCTCGGCTATTTGTATACTCAAGACAACATTGATCAACTTTTATTGCAACGCTTTTATAACCAACAAGAGCGACGTAAAACTCGGCGTTATGGTAAAGGACCTAAACCTTTTAAGCAAGCTCAACGTCAACAATTTGAAGCCTCATTTCAATCCATTATCGATAAAGAAAAGGAGTCTTTTTCATGATTAAACGAATTGCAATTTTTTGTGGAGCAAGTAAAGGACATAATGAAATTTATGTGAACAAAGCCTATGAACTTGGCACTTATTTAGCGAAACACAACATCGAACTAGTTTTTGGCGCAGGTTCGGTAGGTATTATGGGTGCGATTCAAAAAGGAGTTTTAGATCATGGAGGCAAGGCTATCGGCGTGATGCCCCGATTTTTAGATGAACGTGAAATTACAAGTCAAGACGTCACAGAATTAATTCTCGTTGATTCTATGCATGAGCGAAAACAAAAAATGTCAGAGTTAGCTGATGCTTTCATTATGGCCCCAGGGGGTGCTGGATCCCTTGAAGAGTTTTTTGAAATATATAGTTGGGCGCAAATTGGTCTCCACCAAAAGCCGATTGGTATCTTCAATACAAACCAATTTTTTCAACCCTTAATCGCCCTTATTGATCATATGATAGCGGAAGGATTTATTGATCAAAAATATAAAAATTTGGCTATGCCCTATGACACCCCTGAAACACTCATCGACGGATTAAAACAAGCCAAACCTATTTCAACAAGAACATATGACTAACAAAACGCCTAAAGCGCACATTCTGCACTTTAGGCGTTTTATTCTGGTTTCCAAACATAGCGTACATTTTCTTTTAATTCATGATAGGTACTTAATTCTAGTTTATCAAAATAATCTACAAATGTCATGCCGATTTTCTCCATAACACGTATAGACGCTTTATTGGCTTTCGCAGCAATCGCATATATAGGCCCTAAATTCATGCCCTTAATATAATTTAATACCGCTTCAGCCCCTTCTTGTGCAATACCATTATCCCAAACCTCAGGCATCAGTCTCCAACCAATCTCATAAAATGGGAGCTCTTGAAAAGTGTACTGACTGTCTTTAGAAATATAATTCAGACCTATAAATCCTATCCATTGATGTGTCGCTTTTAATTCGACCGCAAACAAACCGATACCTTGTTTTTTCAATGAACTCCGCATCGCTTCAAAGTCGAGTTGAGAGCGCTGATAACTCAATAAACTTGTAAAATAACGACGGACTTGACGATTGGCGTTCATTTGTTGGAGCGGTAATAAATCTGAATCTTGCCAATCTCTTAATATCAATCGCTCAGTCTCAATATACACTGTCATAAGGTAGCCCCCTTTCTCTCTACTTAAAAAATTTCATAATTAAAACACGCTCCATAGCTACATCCGCTAAAGAACGTGTAAAATACTTTGAACCTATGCTCTTGAAATGTAGCTTATAAGTTGAATTTTGACGGCTTTGTCTTTGAGGCGTTCAAGATTTTGACCTTTTGTTGTTGTAAAAACAGCATCCACAAGATCGTTTTTGTGATTTAAACGGTAGGTTGCTGTATATGTTTCCCAATCGTGTTCAAAGTTTGGTTTTAATGCGATATTACGGTGTATTTCACCTGTAGAGTCAATAATACTATAGCCTGTAATATTTTCAATTTCACGGCCTAATTCAACTAATGACATATCGCGGCCTTCAATTAAGTTAAATTCTTTTTCATACATGGTGGAGTCCCTCTTTTCTATTACGATCAATTTATGTGTTTTTTTACCCTCATCTCACGTTTATCAAACGCCATCTTTTTTATCTTTAGATGTCTCTGTTTTAGTTTTTTTCTTGTTTATGCGATGCGTTTGAGGCATCATGTGCACTTTGAGATGAATCTTCATGATGTGCATCCGTTTTATCTTTATTTTTCGAGTCAGAAGAGTGCTTTTCTTTTACGTCTGGTTTTTTTATATCTTCTTCTAACTGCTTGATTTGGTCATCTAACTTTTTGCTTTGATCTTTTAGCTTTTTATTTTCATCTTGTAATGTTTTTTGTTCTTTTTCTAATGATTTGATTTCATTTTGAAGTTTATCTTTTTCACTTTGACCACAGCCTGCTAATAAAACAATACTTGCCGTTAAAGTACACAGTAATTTTTTCATATGTATTCTCTCCAACATTTAATTGCTGTTTCCATTTTATCATGGTTCCTATCCCTACGCATCTTTAGTCTTCCCCTATCGTCTTTTGCATGATAACCTTTTTCACAGTATAGCCTAACTTTTCATTCAGTGCGCGCATAGGTTCATTTTCTTCTAGAACTGTCCCTATAATTTGTCTTGCCTGTTGCTCAGACGCCCATGATTCTACCCGCTGTTTGAGTGAAGTCGCCAGCCCTTTATGACGATACTTAGGCGTGACATAAAGCGATTCTATCGTCACAGTTTTTGTGGCTTTTTCATGATGTGCCCAAATAAATGCCATCACTTGGTCTTGTTCGACTTTGGCTTCTACAAAGTCGTCACTCAAGTCAATCCGTCGTTGTATCATTTCTTCATAAAGGGCACAAGCCATTTTAGACTGGCGTGGCGCAAGAGGGTCATTCTGAAGCATTTGAACATGGATTTGTGCTATTTGTCGAATATATTCTATCTCTGTAGCAACCATTCTTTTCATTTCTTTTACTCCTTTAAGATTGATTTGTGACTTCAAAATCGTCATAATATAATCATCTTAAATTATGCCATAATTTTGTAGGAGGTGTGTGATGAAGTCTGTCGAGCAATTAACACGTGATAACAATGTCAAAGCGTTACGCCTTAACAATACAGATAGACAAATTTTCGAAAGTTATATGACGTATGTCCGCGCCGATATGCGTGTCAATGCCTATGATTCTGAAAAAATGTTACAACAGATTTTGGAGCATTTATTAAAAGCCGAAGATAAAGGCACGCATGCGATGGACTTTTTCAACCACAATCCTAAAAAGCATGCGATACACACCATTAAAACGTTACCCAATCATACGATTATTAATATTTTTAGAACGATTTTGAAACATCTCATCTTACTACTTGGTGTTTTTTGTTTCCTAAAAGGGTTCCTCGGCTTTTTTATTAATGATACTCGTATTTACCTTTACACATTTCCTATTACCTTTCTAATAGGATTGTTTGTCTTATTTTTATTTATTTGGGCTTGTTATAAAATGGTGCAATTACAAGCCTTTAATTATTCAAGATTCTCGTGGTTTTTTGGCTATATTGTCATTATTGCTCTGTTTGTAACATTATTTTTACTCTTTTTCTTCCCTCAAAATTTTTTACAATGGGGGCCTTATATCAATATCGGTAACTGGACCTTTATACTCATTTCTTTTGTGATTGTTCCAATCGGTCTATATTTAAATGATCGTCAAGAAAAACAAAAAAGCACACAAACTGCTTCTTGGCGGTACAAAGGCACTTAAATCATGAATTTTAGGTAACCTATATTTTAGGCTTTTGTTTTAATCGGGTTAAAATTCCAATGAAAATTTCTTTATTAGAGAAAAGTTGTCCGAGGACCTCTTATTGTCTTAATTAAATTGTATTAAAAATAGCCATCAAAATTTATCTGAGAGTAAATTTTGATGGCTTTCTTGTTTAAGAAAGTGACAATTAAAAAATAATTCAGTTGATAAGTAAGGCATCGACAAAAAACCATATCACCATAATTAACATCACAAAAGCTTGGGTGAACGTACTTGAGAAGAAAGCAACTATAGACCCAAAGCTTGCTTTTAACGCTACATCAAATCGTTTTTGCTCTAGCATTTCAACAATAAGTACTAAAATAAAGGGAACAATAACAATTCCAAATGGTGGGAGAATAAATGAGCCAAGAATCACACCGATTAATGCCGCCCATTCTCCTTTTTTGCTTCCTCCGAATCGATTAACAAAATAGCGATTCATTAATAAATCTGAAATGAAAATCAACAATGTTAAAAAAAGCATGCCTAGCCAAAATATCCAAGAGAGGGAAGTATCATCTATCCCCCATTGATAAATGATAAATCCTATCCATAAAAAGAGTACCGCTGGAATCACGGGTTTCAGTAATCCGATAAACGCGATAACAAAAGAGATTAGTACGAGAAGCCATAAAAGCCATATCAACTTTTCAACACATCCTTTCTATTGCATAGTGGGTTTAACGTTTGTTTTCGTTAACAAAATCAGAATAAATCCTAGCGCAAGCGATGATGCTGAAACATAGAATACGTTTCCTAAACCCACCCATTGGCTCATTGCGCCTCCTAATAAATTTCCGAGCAATTGTCCTACAACCATCGCATTCGCAAAAAGCGTAGAGGCATATCCAGGAAATTGAGGTAATATATCTTGGAAATAACTAATGCCAATCCCTAATAATACAGCTAAAAATGCGGCTAAAAATACTTGACCGATGAGCATCATCTTCACGCTATCAAAGATGCCAATACTTCCGAAAAATAAGCAACCACACACAGCAGCTATGGCAAGAAGTGTTTTCGTTTCAATTTTACTTGCGACCATCCCTAAAATAATCATAAACGGCACTTCCAACCCAGCACATAAACTTGCGAGGTGGCCGACATATTTTTCGTCTTCATGAAGGTATTGTGTCACAAATAAAGGCATATTCAATGTGTACATCCATTGGCCAATATGTAATAAAATAAAAGCTAAAAATGGGATAATCAAATACGTATGCTTCAGCATGGAAGGCGCATTTTGTTCCATTTTATGCGTCCCTCGAATAGGTTTTTTGACTTTCGGTTCTTTAAAGAAAAACACTTGAAGGATTAATGTCATTAAAATAATTGCGACTGTCCCGCCAAACAAACCGTCGTAACCCCAAGACTGATTCAAAATATTTCCAACTAACGGTCCAAATAAAAAGCCGAATGAGAACATTGACCGTAGCACAGAGTTGGCAAATACGGCACGACTACTTGATGTTGATTGATTAATGGACTCTCTCGCAGACGCATATAGCTGAGGCATTGCTGGTGCAAATAAACCTTGAAACAGTGCATAAAGCACAATAAAAAGCGTAATATTATTCACAAAAAAAGGTAATGAAAAACTCAGTGCCCCCATGAATAAGGCGATAATAATGATGACTTTTCGATTGATGGTATGGGTATCTGAAAAACGGGCAACAATGGTATTCATGAGAAATTGGCAAATAGCGGCTAATGCCAATAGCAAACCAAACTGGTTGGTCGTCATTCCTAATTTATTTGTTGCAAATAAGACAAAAAACGGCACCGTCACCGCAATCCCCATACCAATGAGCATCATATTGACGATAAAGAGCTTGTAGTTTTTTATATGAAGAAGTTCCCGAAACATATTTTCCTCCGTTCGTGATTATGTTGTAGGTCGGCCTACGTGTTCTTTTAAAATATTAATAAATGAGCTCACTTGTGGGAGCTGTACCATACTCACATCATAACTTAAATAAGTAGAGCGAATTAAAGATTCTTCTTCGATATCGACTTTTACCATTTCAAATTCAGTTTCATCTAAGTCTTTAACCATGATTTCTGGTAAAATCGTAACGCCTACGCCACTTAAAAGTAGCGCTTTACATGTGGCCACTTGGTCAACTTTAATACGTGCATGATAATCTTGAGACATATGATGATGGTACCATGTTTTGATTTGATTAATATAGACCGGATCCGCTTGAAACTCAATAAACGGTAATTTTTGAAGTTCTTCTGCTTTATTTTTAGGATAAATAAAATAATGTTGATCATCCATTAAATGATCATTATGTAAATTCAAAAGTTGGTTCCCGCGAACAATCATTATATGATAATCGTTATGATGGGCTTTAATATGCTCACTCGAACCTACTTGCAATTGGATTTCAACGTTAGGAAATTCAGCGGTATATTTAGAGAGCACTTGAGGTAGCACTGTCTGACCGACTAGAGAGGAACACCCGATGGATAATGTCCCACTCACTGAACCAATATGGGCTTTAATTTTGTCTTGAAACACACGTTCTCGCTTGAGCATTTCCTTCGCATGTTCAATGACCATAGCCCCTTCAATCGTCGTAATCAGTTGTTTTTTTGTCCGTATAAAAATCTCTACACCAAAATGACGCTCAATAGATTTCAAACGTTGCGTGACAGCAGGTTGTGATATATAGAGGCGTTCTGCCGCTTTTCTTAAAGTTCTTGTTTCGTCTAGTGTAATTAACAATCGATAATCATCAATTTTCATGGTCACCCTCCTTATAAATAAAAAAGAAACACTAGACATCGAGTGTCCAGTGTGCAGAAGTCATCACGTAATATTATTCATATGAATTTAAGGTGTGTGATGTTTATCGCTGCGAACTTTTTCTATTTTGTGGTATTTTCGATTTATTTTTCTGTAGCAGTACATCGCTTTGTCGTGAATACTTTCAAAATCTTCATCGATTTGGATCATGAGTTGGTGTGCGATGACATACGCTTCATGATATTGCTTTCGGGTAATTTGTTTGGATTTTAAGGCACGTTCTAAATCATCTTGATCCACAAGTTCATATTTCCCATTCGGCAGAACCAACACATCTAAACATAAATCTACCGTGCGAGCACGCCCTTTTTGTGTTATATTTTTCAAATTAATATCAAAGTAATACTGTAAAGGTTCTCCTTTATCGTTAAACATCACGGTTATACTATAACGTTTTTTTTCGGGTAAAATCTGTAGCCACTGAAAATGATCGTTTGCGACAACCATTTGTTTTCCAACAACAGTCACCTCCAAAGGTTCTTTCACCTTATTCATCGTTATCAAACCGATAATACCTTTAAACTTATTATTATTAACTTTGACTTCGATATAATCCCGATCTATGAGGCGACGCCAGTGACGTTTATCAATGTACTTTACTTTCACAGTCACCAACTCCCTTTTGTTCATTATATATAAAGTTCAGGATGATGTCACTAAAGAAAGGTCTCGGTCGATAGATTACGCCAAGTTTTATTCTTTTCCTTTTAGTCATAAATACCTATTTGAAGTCCTTTAAAGTAAAAAAACTGTCGACAAAGTACATGCCTTTGTCGACAGTGAAAACTGAGGTAACGTCCTGTGAACCTCTTTCGTTATTCATTAAAGTTCCACATTGTGGAAAACGTGTTGCACATCTTCTAAATCTTCTAATACATCAATCAACTTTTCAAAAGTCTCTTGGTCTTCTGCTGATAATTGCACTTCTGTTTGGGGAAGCATTTCAAATTCCGCCACTTCAAATTTGCTCACACCTAAATCTTTGAGCGCTTGTTGAACTGTCGCAAATTGATCTGGTTCAGCATATACAATCGTGAGGTCACCTTCTTCGATGACATCGCGAACATCGATATCCGCTTCCATTAAACCTTCTAATATTGTATCTGCGTCAAATCCTTCAAATGCAAAAGTGGCTGTATGGTCGAACATATAGGCTACAGAACCAGAAACCCCCATATTTCCGCCATTTTTACCGAAAGCTGCACGGACGTCTGAAGCCGTACGATTCACGTTATTGGTTAAGGCATCTACAATGACCATTGAACCACTTGGACCAAAGCCTTCATATCTTAGTGCATCAAAGTTTTCTTCTCCGCCACCTTTAGCTTTATCTATCGCACGATCAATAATGTGGTTCGGTACAGAATATGTTTTCGCACGCTCTAATACAAGTTTCAATGCTTGGTTTGACTCAGGATCAGGTTCTCCAGACTTAGCTGCCACATAAATTTCTTTTCCAAATTTTGCATAAATACGACTCGTATTTTTATCTTTTTGTGCTTTTTTCTCTTTAATGTTGTTCCATTTACGTCCCATTCTTTACATCTCACTTTCGATTGCTAATGAATATTCTTATTATACCGCTTTTAATTTACGATTATCAACTCGCGTTATCGTGAGGTCTCAAAAATGGATTGCGTAAGGTGAGCGGCTTCTTGTTTATCTGTACATCCATAAATCAATAAACGTCCATCTTGAAAAAAGGTCATGGTATATTGTTTAAATTTCAATTGTTTAACAAATGGATTTTGTTGAATGATATGAATGTTCGGCGAAAGGTGACGTTGAAAATCTTTCGCATCAAATCGAATTTGAATAACGCCTCCACACAGGACTTCCATTCGTGTTTTTTTCGCGTGCATTAAGCGCGTAAAATGACGCGCACTACACACAGGACACGTCGGTTCTTTCAACTCTAGAATGGATGTCGTTTTCATAGTGCCTTTATATATATCCACATATTTCATCGTATAAGTAAAAGTCCCTGTCATTAAATAGTGCATTAATTCAGCCACAGCCATACTACTCGCGATATGCACTGCCGGAGGTAAAACACCATGTATGGAACAACTTTCATAAGTTTCAGGGGGCTCTGGCATGAGACACTGCAAGCACGGACCATGCGCATCTATAGGAAACACACTCACTTGGCTACCGATGATTGCACTATAAATATATGGAATATTAAGGTATTGCGTCGCTTCATTCACTAAAAATCGTGTCTCATAATCGTCCAAACCATCTAACACCATATCAGGTTGGGTCTCTTTCATAAGACATAGGATATTTTCAGAAGTCACTTCAACATTTAATGGGATGATATTCACTTCATGATTCATTGCATGTAAACGCATTTTTAACGCGCTTACTTTGGGACGCATCTCTTTAGCATCTTCCTCGATGTAACCACTTTGCCGATGTAAGTTCGAAAAAGTCACTATATCTTTATCAATGAGTGTGAGTTTGCCCACGCCACATCTTGCAAGTTGTTCTGCAATCCCACTCCCTAAAGCCCCTACTCCCACTATAAGGACATGTAGCTGCTGGAGTTTGTTTTGCGTTTTCAAACCAAAAGCCGGGTACTTTATTTGTCTATCATAGCGATTCATTAAAGAAACCCTAACCCTGTGGATGGACTTGATTGGACAGCATTATAACGAATAGGAATACGCCCTGCTTCGTAACTAAGTCTGCCCGCTTCAATGCCTTTTTTCATCGCTTCCGCCATTTTGACAGGGTCTTTAGCACGAGAAACCGCTGAATTTAATAAAATGGCATCTGCACCTAGCTCCATGGCTTCAGCGCAATCTTTCGCAGAACCTATGCCAGCATCAACAATGACAGGCACCTGACTTTTTTCTATTATATAACGCAAATTGAGTGGATTGCTGAGGCCGCGCCCCGTCCCAATTGGAGAGGCTAGTGGCATAATCGCATGGACCCCCAATTGTTCTAAACGTTTAGCTAACACGACATCATCAGAAATATATGGGCAAACGATATAGCCTTTTTTCAACAAAATATCGCATGCTTTATACGTCTCAATCGGATCTGGTAATAACGTATCGTCATCGCCAATCACTTCAACTTTAATCATATCGCATATGCCAGCCTCATTCGCAATCTCTGCAATGCGCACAGCTTCCTCTGCCGATTTAGCGCCCGCGGTATTCGGAAAAGTGATAAATTGCTCTAAATCCACCTCAGCTAAAGGGTTCGGTAATGCTTCATCATATAAACTCATACGTCTTACAGCGAAAGTTAAGACTTCGGTTTCTGAAATACGAATGGCTTTTTTTTGGACTTCAGCATTTTCAAACTTTCCTGTTCCTAAAAATAATCTTGAGTTAAACGTATAATCCGCTATTTTAAACAACTTAACCGCCTCCTACAAATTCTAAAATTTCAATCCGATCATTGTCTGAAAGAGATTGTTTATCCCATAAAGAACGTTTCACTACATGACCGTTTAATTCTACGACCATGCGTTTACTTTCTATACCGAATTGTTGAATGAGATCGAACACCGTTGCTCCTTCATTTAACAGTTGGGATTGCCCATTAATTTCTACATTCACTGCCTTCACCCCCTTTTTCATACCATTGCTGAACAATATACTTAAATTCATCTAAGTTTTGATGAAACGCACTACCAATCATCGCAATCCCCGAAAATTTACTAGGTATCTCTGCAACTGTTGTGTCATTAATACCGCCAATTGCGACGAGAGGAAAATGACAATTTAAAGCTTGTCTGACTTCACTCACCGTCCTTGGGGGCTGATTGTGTTTAGAGGATGTATTGAACAAATGG
Source organism: Staphylococcus sp. 11511212 (assembly GCF_011394755.1). Lineage (NCBI taxonomy): Bacteria > Bacillati > Bacillota > Bacilli > Caryophanales > Staphylococcaceae > Staphylococcus > Staphylococcus sp. 11511212. The sequence goes on from NZ_JAANBQ010000003.1 coordinate 1,079,888, forward strand.
CCATAAAGTCCAAACTTTGCACCTTGTGCTTTAGCAAATTCAATAGCGCTTTCCGAGTGAACGGACATGCTTACTTCCCACTCTTCTACACGAAATGCAGTTGGCCATTCATATTCGCGAAAATGTATACGTCTAATGCCCAATTGTTCAGCACATTGCACGTTAGAATGGATGATGATTTTTGACTTTGGAAATCCTTTATTTATTAATGTTGTAACCCAAATCTTTAAATCATCAGCTTCAGTAGGTGTCCGTAAGATGACTCCGTCGATATAGGGTTCAATTAGAATTAAACGTTGTTGATGATGACGATGTAATAATTCATATGGTGTGACTGCAATAATCAAATTTTATTCCTCCAATAAAAAAAGCTACTTTTCTAGACATAGAAAAATAGCTTTAATGCATGAATACATGCCACTTTCCTACGCCAGCATTATCTGGATCAGGTCCGGGAATTTTAAAATCACTATTTTAATCTCAGCCATTATTCATGGCACTTCCAGTGGAAACATCAATTATTTAATTTTATCGGCGAACGTAACGTGCAAGATTGAGCACGTAACGGATGATTCTAAATAAGTTTAAGAATAAATTGAAACCCATTTCCCTTGGAGAATAGGCCCCTCTTTTCATTCTATTAAAATCATACAACGTATAAAGTAAAAAAAGCAACAAGCCAACCACAGAAATAAGTGTATGATATATCGGATTATGGATAAACCAACCGACTAAACTCGCGACAATTAATGCGACAAGCGTGACAAACAAATATTTTCCTAAACTAGAGGCATCTTTTATCATAAAGAAACCAATCATTCCAAAAATAATAAATCCGACAATGGCTAAAAGAACATTTTTAAAGAAAACACTCGGTCCTAAATCTTGTAAAGCTACTGTAAAAGCCGCATAAGATAACAGTCCAGAAACGATTGTGTAGATATGTGACATGATGGGCCCACTAAATCGTGCCCTTTGTACAATCATCGTTAAGAGGATTAAAACAAGTAAAACAATAGACAAGGGTTTACGCCATTCAAGCGGCAAAAATTGTCCAAAATACGTGGCAATACCAAATATCACCCAATAATATGTGAAAAATAGCCAAACTTTTCCGTATTGAAATGGATGCTTCGACACCGATGGTCTTGTTTGAGCTGACAATACAATCCCCCCTTTTTGTTTCAAATTTACTATTTTATGCTAAAACAGTCTCACTATTATTACAACCATTTTAATATTTTGTCTATCTTAAAATAGGGTATAGGTCTAAAGTCCTATTGTGTCACCAGTTGCAAATGCTCATTAAACTGAATTTTGTTTTTTACAACATTACACATTTGTAACAAGTCACATATCACCCCTCATTTTTGATACCATGTAAGAGAATCTTAAATACGTATCAAATTTATGAGAAACAAATTATGAAATAAGGGGGCAATACCTTGAAAAAATTTGCTTTTGCACTTACATTCACTTCTGGAGCAGCGGCATTACTCGTTCATCAGGATGCGGAGGCATCAACACAACATACGGTACAATCTGGTGAATCTATTTGGTCTATCGCACAACAATATGGTGTTTCAGTAGATCAACTTACTCAAGACAATAACTTATCAAACCACATTATCTTTCCAGGTCAAGTATTGACGATTGGGTCAAGCAATGAGAATAATAGTCAAAATACAACAGCGCCTCAATTATCACAAGGTCAAACGCATACTGTACGTGCCGGTGAATCTTTGGATATTATCGCTGCGCAATATGGCGTAACGGCACAAGACATCATGAATGCAAACCAACTTAATGGTTACCTTATTTTCCCTAACCAAACATTGACTATCCCTGGAGGGTCAGGTGGTAATAGCACAACAATTTCTGGATCACCAAGTGGAACAACAACTCCAGATAGCGGCTATACATCACCAACATTTAATCATCAAAACTTATATGACTGGGGTCAATGTACATGGCATGTCTTCAACAAACGTGCAGAAGCGGGACAACCTATCAGTACATATTGGTGGAATGCAGATCATTGGGCAGCAAACGCTGCGGCTGACGGTTATACGGTCGACCACAATCCTACGGTCGGTTCAATCATGCAAAATTATGAAGGCCCTGTGGGACATGTCGCATACGTTGAACAAGTGAACCCAGATGGTAGTATTTTAATTTCTGAAATGAATTATAATACACCTCCTGGTACTCCGGATTATCGTACAATCCCTGCATCAATCGCATCATCTTACAATTATATTCATTAATTACATTTATTTTCTTCATTCACTGTTGAAGTATTTTAAATTGAAATAACGAGTGAGGTGTGGTCCTCACTCGTTATTTATGTTGATGAACAATGTGGAAAATCAATATCATAAAAGAAAATGTTATAAATGAAGGCTCTTCCCCTTCAATCCCCTTTGCCGGGTGTTTTTGACATAGAGAAAGGACAGGTGCTCTTATACCACCTGTCCTTTATTAATATTTATAAAAAGAGATTCAAGATAAGAAAAAATATAGCTGCAATCACAGCGGTAATAGGCAACGTGATGACCCATGTGACAATCATACGTTTCGCTGTATTCCAATGTACACCTTTAATACGGTTAGCTGAACCCACACCTAAAATAGATGAAGATACAACGTGTGTCGTTGAAAGTGGGAAATGTAAATAAGATGCTGTGAAAATCGTTAAGGCTGAAGCTAAATCAGCCGCCGCACCATTAGCAGGACGAATTTTCATGATATTCCCACCTACTGTTTTAATAATGCGCCATCCTCCGACAGCGGTACCAATACCCATCGCAGCCGCACAAGAAATTTTCACCCATAACGCAGGTTCAACATTCGTTTGGAGATTGGCCACGATTAAAGCCATCGTGATAATCCCCATAGACTTTTGGGCATCGTTTGTCCCATGTGAAAACGATTGTAATGCTGCTGTGAAAATCTGGAAGAAACGGAAATTTTGATTTGTCCGTGCCAAATTTGCGTTTTTAAATACTTTTTTAACAATCGAATAGATAATAAAACCTACAATAAATGCAATCACAGGTGAGAGTAAAAGCACTAAAACAATTTTAGTGAAACCTTGAAAATGTAAAACACTGAATGAGCCCGCAGATGCAACCGCTGAACCTGCAATCGCTCCAATTAATGCATGAGATGATGAACTTGGAATACCAAAATACCAAGTCACAAGGTTCCATACAATGGCTGCTAAAATGGCTGCTAATACTACCACTAAACCATTTTTAATTGTAAATGGATCGACGATATCTTTCGTAATTGTCGTTGCAACACCTGTAAATGTTAATGCTCCAATAAAGTTCATGATTGCTGCTAATAAAATCGCGTGTCTTGGTGCTAACGCACGTGTAGAAACAGCAGTGGCTACTGCATTTGCAGTATCGTGAAATCCATTAATAAAATCAAACACTAATGAAAAGATAATAATAGCCACCGTTATCAGCACTAAAAATTCCATAAGATTGATACTCCTTAGCTATTTTTCATAATAATTGTTTCAAAATTATTTGCTACTGTTTGACAACGGTCAGCAATATTTTCTAAGCTCTCATAGATGTCTTTAATTTTAATTAATGTCACTGGATCTGTTTCACTGTTGAAAATATGTTTAATCGATTGACGTAAAATACCGTCACAGTTTGTTTCATATTCTTTGATATTAATTGAATGTACGCGCATGTGAGATAGTTTTTTCTCAGTCATTAAGCCAATCGCTAGCTTCATTTCACCGATTGCTTTTTGGATATTGTCTACGAATTCAGCCATATACTCATCTGTATATTCGATAGAATACATTTCGAACATTGCTGATGTCTCCTCCATCGCATCTAAGACATCATCAATGGCATTACATAAAGACATAATATCTTCACGTTCAATAGGAGTGATAAACGTTTGGTTTAAGTCTGTAATGACTTGATGCATTAAATCGTCTCCATGAGATTCATACGTTTTGATATTATCTGCATATGTACGTAAATCTAAATGCGAGTTGAAATCCATTTTGCCGAATTCTTCTGCAGCACGGTCAAGGTTATAAATCATATCCTCTAGGCGCTCCATAAACTTATCCTTCTTTTTTCTAATCATTTGAAATCCTCCGTTCAACTGTCGTCCTATCCCTTTTGTAAAATCTTCGTTGATTTAATTATAAATCAATGTTAATTCTTTGTTAACTCATTTGAGAAAGCCAATGCTTTCCAAATGGGCAAAACTTTGAAATTAATTGAGATTATAAGTTTTCACTCAAATTTCATAATCCTATTTGAAAATAGCATAAATCTTACACTAGCTCAATTAAATTTACAAAACCTTAACATTTCTATTTTATTATCGCTCTCATATTAGGATATTCCTTGAGTTGTATTTATAAAGATTTCTTATTTTTTAACTTTAAAGGGTAAAAGCGCAAGGGATATCAATGTTTTATCATAAAAACAAAATCTTCATAATTTACAGACTATTAATCATTTATTTTTATGACATTATATTTTTCTAATAACAAAAACTTATCATTAAACTTAAAATAAAAAACCAGAACAACTTTTGTACTGGTTTTTTATTCAGTGCTTATATGTTTTAAAGATGATGCGTCTTTCTTGTTATGATTCGTTCTCCTCTTGCGTCTCCTCTTTTTTGGTATAACTCAAAGGCTCTCCATTCAGTTGTCGGTGTTGCAATGTTTGAATGCGACATTTTGTATCAAAACCACGAATCAACATTTGGTAAAAAGGCACTTGAATCATATACACAATTGGCCAAAATGCCTTAGGTATATAATCAAATAGGTGCACGACAATCCAATTAAATTGCGCAATATATCTAAATTCAATACATGCACGTTTTCCCTCTTTTGTATGTGAAATTGAGCTCTCAATTGCTACTAAACGATAAAAATGATGATCCACGCGTTCAAGTTCGAAGGTAAATAAATGTTTATTATTTTTCTTCTTATAAAATTTGAAAACATCTCCTTCTCTAACTATTTTAACGCGTGTTCCTGTTGTTTGTGATAACCAGTGAGTCATCTGGTCGATACATTGATTTAAATCCCAATGCGGGGGTTTTGGAATATGATGCGCAATACGAATATCGTCATATTTGGCTGCTTGAAATTCTACAGAAATATGCGGTCTATTGATACGTTTACTTGTCGCACGTACATGAACGCCTTGGGATTGGAGTTGTGTTAGTGTTTCTTGATCAAACTTGCTTCCTCGGACATATAATATTTCACGTACTCCACATACTTTAGCGGCACGTCCAAAATTATCTGCTGCAATAATGTTCAGTTCTTTCGCAAGTGCGCGTGTCATTTTAGCAGAATGTTTTGTCGGATCAATAAAAAATATCGCAAGATCCATACCATTCATCGCATTTTGAACATCATAATAATTATAAATATCTCCTTTTATCCATGTCACATTTTGAGTGGAATTCTTTTTAGGATATTTAGACATCGTGTAAATATCATAGTCAGGCGTTAAAGATTCAATTAAAGATTTTCCAATCGTACCGGTTCCTCCGGCTAGCAAAATTTTTAAACGCATGGTGATGCTCCTTTCGAATAACTTTCTATACTTGTTAAAGTGCGTTACAATAAATGATGGTATCTTATTCCCTTTTTAAAGAAGTGTAAAATGAAGAAATGGAGTTGGAAGCATGTCTTTAGAAATTAGAGAAATTAGTATTAAAGACGTCGAGGCCTTTACAACCTTGATGCAACAAGTTTTCGAAGAATCAAAGTACATGCTTTATGATCCTGGTGAATATGTTCCGTCTCTTGAGTACGCTATTTCAAATTTAGAAGAAGTGATTACTTCACCCCACTTAGCCATACTCGTTGCCGAAAAAAATGATATGCTCGTCGGATACATTACCATTGTCTCTAAACGCCTCCATCGCATTGAACATAAGGCAAGAATCACTATGGGTGTTTTAAACCAAGAGCAAGGATTTGGTATTGGCCAATCGTTAATTCATGCATGTAAAAATTGGTGTAAAGCGCATGATATGTCACGTATAGAGCTCACTGTCGTCACAGACAATAAAGCAGCCGTTCACCTGTATGAGCGTGAAGGATTTAAAATTGAAGGTGAATTGCAACATTCGCTTAAAATTGACACGCAGTATTTTAATGAATACCTTATGGCCTATCTCCTTGACTAATCTCGTTTTATTTTAGCATTGCTCCATATTAATACCTATTATAACTAAAATCATACAATCAAAATAAGTAGAGACATCAACCCTTTTATCTATTTGTTTACAAGTATACGTTAAAACCCAATCAAAAACTCTTTTTATTTAAGTTGTACTAAAATAGCCATCAAAATTTATCTGAGGATAAATTCTGATGGCTTTCTCATTGAAAGAAGCACTAAGCCCCTATTTTATGCTATTCTGTAGGTTCCTCTTCATATGGATTCAAGTTGATTTCTGTTTGCGGTGATGCGTGGATGTCCGATTTTAAGTTTTGTTGAGACGTGTTACGACTTAAAAAGCTAAGAACACGGCGAATATTTTCTTTTGACTCTGGTTTTTCCATATGAAATTGATATTGATGTTTCAAATGATGCGATCCATCATAAAACAAAGTATCTACAGGAATTTGCTTTTCTTTAAGCGCCTGTGAGAAAGAATCATTTTGTGATTTAAATGGATCTGCGTCTCCTACCGATAAGTACGTAGGTGGAAAATTTTGCGTAATTTGTCGCTCAGTAGACATTTGATTAATGACTTTCAAATGTTTTTCCCAATCTTTAGCACCTGTATAACTTCTCATAAAGAGGTCAATACGTGGGAATTCAGTGGCACGTACAGTATGCATATCATAAAATCCACCAAAGAATACCGCTGCTTTAATATTTTCAGACGGAATTTGTTGATTGAAATCCATTTCTTCTCGCAATTTTGGATTTGTTTGAATAGCTGTATATTGGCTATTGATTTGAGCACCTGCAGAATCTCCGCCGAAAATCACTTGATTTAAGTCGATGGGTAAGTTTTTTTGATTATTTTTTATAAAAGCGACAGCGTGATCCATTTGCATTAATGGCGTTGGATATTGAAACTCAGGCGCTAACGCATAATTGACATTCACGACAACGTACCCTCGCTCAACAATATTTGCCAATAACGGATTTTTATATTGCTTATCTCCAGCGATAAAACCGCCACCATGAGCCCAGAAAATGACAGGCAATTTTTCGTGAGCGCTAATGTTTTTAGGCATTAAAATATCTAGTTGACTGTTAGGTAAACTTTTCATATATGAGATATCTGTCAGTGCTGTGACGTTATTATTTTGAATAGCAACTTTTTTATGTGCGCTTTTACTTGTGCGCTCATTATGTAAAAAATAGCCGACAACAAGGCCGGCTATAACAAGACAGATTACACATATCACTACAAGCCAACTCATCTTACGTTTCTTCATAAAAATTCTCCCTTTCGGAAAAATTTTATCATATCTTATGAATTAAGCAATGTGTTTCTTATCTTGAGATTTTCTATAAAAATATTTTACTATAACAGCGAGAACAATAAATAGACCGATAACACCCATCATAGGATAAACAAATGCAATTAAACCTTCGAATCCTACGAAACTTAAAGCGTAGGCAATCGGCATAATAATACTAATCATAATGTAATATTTTTTCGTATATGGACTCGTAAAGCGAGCTGCGAATGAATAGGATAAACCTAAAATCGTATTATACATCACCGCTAACATCACGATTGAGAACACAAACGTTAAAATAGGTGAAATTTGATTGGCTAATACGAGTGTCGGGATTGCAGAGTCTTTAATATTCGGATATTCAGTTTGTAGTGCAAAGTTGATTAATCCTAATAATATAAGGTAAACAACACCACCGATTAGTCCGCCTAGACCTGAGACTTTACGTTTAGAAGCATCTCCACCAATAGCTACTAACGTACTGAATCCTACTGCAAAAGCTAATCCACCGTAGTTGAAACCATTCCAAATCCCTTGAATTAAACTTGGTTTTTCAACCACACTATTGACCTCAGAAAATCCGATAGATCCTTTAAATAAGAATGTTGCCGCAATAATTACTACTAAAATAATTAAAACAGGTGTCACCATTCCTAATGCACCTACAATTTTATTGAAATCCATCAATAAAGTTAAATACACGATGACACACATAATTAGTGCACCTAACCATACAGGTACGCCAAAACTTTCAAAGAATGTTGAACCTGCACCAGCAATCATCGTTATAGTTACGGCATAGAGTGATAAAATCAAAATATAGTCAATCACTAATCCTAATTTTTTGCCAAATAAGTATTCCAAAGTTGATTCATGGTTATTAGCGTCAAATGCAGTTCCAATTTTCGCAACTTGACGACCAATAAATGTCAAAATAAGACCTGAAATAATAACACCAATGTATGAATAAATACCATACATACTAAAGAACTGTTTAACCTCTTGGCCTGTCGAGAATCCTGCACCTACGACAACACCAACATATGCAAAGGCAATTTTAATTGCTTCAGAATATTTGTGCATTTGTTTTGACCTCCTCATTTGCAAAACACGTTAAACATTAAACCATATTATACGTTTTATTTCAAATTAGCGTAGCCGAACAAAAACGCTGTAACCCTTGATATTACAGCGTTTACCGATGATATAAAATGATTTTTAGCAATGTAATTATACAAATTACCGTATAATCAATATGATTTATCTATGAATTACGAATATATATACACTTTTTAATTTTACTATTTTAAATATACCCCGTAATTATGACTTTTTAGCAGTTAAATTTGAATTTTTTCTTTCTTTTGATGCATTCGTTAAAGTCCAAGCAATGATGATAGCCATCACAAGCAATACAAGCGCAACATAATAAGCGATATGCATCCCTGAAGTCATCGCTTCATCTTTAATCGCCTTCGTCACGTGAGCATGTCCTGCTATTTTCATATTTTGAACACCTGTAACAATCCCTACAAATATCGCAATGCCTGCTGCTCCCGCCACAGGTTGTAACAAATTAAAAATCGCTGTACCATGTGGATATTTATCTTTAGGTAACGCATTTAAACCATTCGTGCTTGCTGGCATCATAATGGCTGCGATCCCAATCATTAAGACAATATAAGCAATCACTAATGTTAAAACAGATAATCCAGGATGAATCGTCGTATAAAATCCTGCACCAGCTAATAATAAAATTAAACCTGGTAGCACTAATTTACGCGGACCATATTTATCGAATAAGCCCCCCATAAAAGGAGAGAGAAAACCATTTAAAAGTGCGCCGGGAAGTAAAATCAATCCTGCAATTTTAGCTGAAAACCCCATCGGGCCTTGTAAATACATAGGCATGACGATTTCAGAAGCAAACATAGTCATAATGACGATGACGAAAATAATCATCCCTTTTGTATAGTTATGATATTTTAATACTCGAAAATCAAGAATAGGTTCATCTAATTGATATTGGCGACGAATGAAGAGGACAACGCATAGTCCCCCGACGATGAGTGGGATGAAAATAATCGGATTTAAAATTGCACCTTCTGTGGAACCCATTTTTGAAATACTAAAAATGATACCTGTAATCCCTAGCGTTGATAAAGCTACTGACCACACATCGATTTTCGGGCGCGTGACTTCTCCTACATTTTTTAAGAAAATAAATGCGAATATAAATGTAAAGAGCATAAACGGGACGACGATAAAGAAAAGCCAACGCCAACCAAGATAATCAACGATAAAACCAGATAATGTCGGTCCTAACGCTGGCGCAAACATGATCACGAACCCGAAAGTCCCCATCACTTTACCTCGAACAGATTCATCAAATAAAAGTAACATCGCATTCATAATGAGTGGAATCATTAATCCAGTGCCGATAGCTTGTATCATTCTTCCAGTTAATAACATTGGAAAATTCATAGCCGCTCCAGCAATTAACGTTCCAATTGTAAAAATCACAATCAGCCCTAAAAATAAACGTCGTGTTGAAAACCATTGAATGATTAAAGCTGATAGTGGGGAGACAATGCCCATGATCATCATAAAACCACTAGCCATCCACTGAACGGTCGTACGAGAAATATTAAAGTAATTCATTAATTCTTGAAGTGCAATATTTAACAAAGTTTCATTCAAAATCATAAAAAATGCACCAATTAAAAAGACAATCATGATGATGCGTGAGTGATTGTTTTCCATAAACTTCCCCCTTTTTAAGATAACTTGCACATTATACATGATATATTGTGCGAAATAAAGCTCATTAACTCAAAAATCTCTTTATTTCAATTTTTGTAGCTCATCATCCTTTAACATATAAAAACTGCCCACAAAGCCAAATACTTTGTGGGCGTGTCAAAAATAGAATACCTAATTTTTATAAAGATTTATTTTGCGTCTTTAAAACCACCTAAGTCATCAAAATCTACAACGACTTGGTCCATACGTTTTGCTGTTTCTTTTAGCACGTTTCGTGCCACTTTATTCTCAGGGTCTAATTTTAAAATTTGTTTTGCAACATCAAAAGCTTTTTTATCCGAAATGACTGGTTCAGGAATCGCATGAAGTAATAACATTTGAAGCAGGCTCTTAACTTCTTTTCCTTCAGTCAATTTAATTGATGACTCTGCATGATAGTATGCCGCATCTAAAGCACCCGGTACCTCACTTAATGGATAGACCAGTAATAAAAATGCAAGATCATGTATTTCTGATGTTTCTTCAGATTTAATCATATCGAGTAAACAAGTATAGTACATGACGCTTTCATCTTCATGAGCACTAGAAATGTAAGCTTCTTCAAATGCTAAGAAATCAGTCGCGGACATTAAGCTTTTAACAGCCGAAAATTCGCCATTTAAGACATGTTTTTGAATTAGTTCTTGCATAGCTTGTCCTCCTGAATTTGCATTTCATCATAGTTACACTTATTCTAACATAATTTAGAGAGAATTGCTTATATGTTTGGCATTTAATTTTCTTTATATATACATAAAGATGATTGAAATGCATCTACAATGCGTCATAGTACAAAACTTAAATAAAACCTTTCACTATAAACGTCGCACCCGATACATTAAGTATAAGAAATAAGGGGCACCAATAATGGCGACGACTACTCCAGCTGGCATGCCACTCGGTTGAATGAGTGTTTGTCCAATCGTATCTGAAATAATAAGTAATATTCCCCCTATCATCATCGCGAGCGGAAGAAAACTTTGATGTCTCGGTCCAATGATGGTTCTTGCAATATGAGGGCCCATAAGTCCAATAAATCCAATGGCACCAGCAACAGAAACTGCAACAGAGGATAATAATACCGCAATCACTACTAAAATAAGACGTTGACGATTTAAAGAAATCCCTAAACCGCGCGCTACAAGATCATCTGTGCTTAGAATGTTTAAAACTTCTGCTTGATAGAGAATAATGGGAATCATCACTACAAGCCATGGCAGAAACGCCCACACAAATGGCCACGTATCTCCCCAAATATTTCCAGCAAGCCAAGTAGATATAAATTCAGATTGACTTTTATCGAACGTAGAGATGATGGTGAGTGCGCCTCCAGAAAGTGCGGCTGATAAGCCAATACCGACTAAAACCATACTTGCGGGGGATAATCCTTGATCTCCTTGATAACTGAAATAGAAAATAAATACCGTCACCACGATGCCCCCAATTAAACTCACTATAGGAAGCATATAAACAAAATCATCGGCTTTAACGTGGCCAATGGCTATAAATAATGCAATGGCAAAGCCACTCCCCGCATTGATGCCTAAAATGCCTGGTTCAGCTAGAGGATTACGTGTAATACTTTGCAGAATCGCCCCACTTAAACTTAAAGCAATTCCAGCAAATAAGGTAATCAGTAAACGTGGCAAACGAAATTCGACAAGTATAAGTTCGGAGGCCCCATCGCCTAATCCTAAAAAAGTTTGCCCGATTTCTTTTAAGGTTAATGGGTACTCACCTACCATGAGGTTGACCATCATCGATAATACTAATATGATTGCGCCTATCCCTATTGCGAGACGACGTTTTTTCTTAACTTTTTCTTCAATCAATTGAGACGCCCCCCTTTCTTAATCAAATATAAGAAGAAAGGTACACCAATAAACGAAATGATGGCACTCATTGGCGTTTCCCCGAGGAGTCGCGCTAAAATATCAGCCACTAGAACAAGCGTACCTCCAAAAAGAGCTGAAAGGGGTAATATTTTTTCATATTCGGTTCCAATTAAAAAGCGCACTAAATGCGGGATAATCAAACCCACAAATGCAATTTGGCCAACCATTGCTACTGAAATCCCTGCGAGCAACATCGTTAACAACAGGGCACTGAGACTGATAATTTTCGTATTTTGGCCAAGCCCTTTAGCGATTGATTCCCCTAAACTTAGTATGGTCAATTGTCGCCGCATCAACATCAACAAAATAATGACAACTAGAATTAACGGCACACTGATATACAGGTGTTGCCAAGTCGTACTGGAAATCCCACCTGCATTCCAAAAATTGATGGATTGATTTAATCTAAAAAATAACGCGATGCCCTGACTCAATGCGGTTAACAAAGCACTTACCGCTGCACCAGCTAAAATGAGACGCATCGGATTAAATCCATCGCGTCTCGAATTACCTATAGTTAAAACTAAAGTTCCTCCGAAAATTGCACCGGCAAAACTGATTAAAATTAAAACTAAAAAAGGGGCGCCTGGAAGAAGAGCAAACGCGCATGCTAAAGCAAAAGCAGCCCCTGCATTCAAACCGATTAAACTTGGATCGGCAAGTCCATTTTTAGTGACACCTTGAATCACAGCACCTGATACAGCTAACGCCATACCGACCATCACTGCACCAATATCTCGGGGCAATCGAATTTCAACGATAACGTTATGTGCTTGGTTTGAAGGGTCATATTGGAGGATAGCTTGCCCAATTGTTTTAAGATCAACATGCGCTTCTCCAACAATAATTGACACAATAAAAGCAAAGAGTAATAACACGATGCCTAGCAACATATATCGTGTAAAATGGCTTTTTTTATGAGTTTTCCTTTGGACATTACTTTCTTTCGGCATCACTTTATTTTACCTTTTCATAGTGTTTGCATAATAAGTTATATGTGACGAGCATAGGTTTACCCGTACGTGGGTCAGTACTTAATTCAGCATCAATATTGAAAACTTCTTCGAGGATTTCGTTCGTCAATACTTCATGTGTTTCACCTTGTTTGACAATGTCACCTTTTTTCATCGTAATTAAATAATCTGAGAAACGAATCGCTTGGTTGATGTCGTGAAGCACCATGACAATGGTTGTCCCGTGTTCTTCATTTAATGATTGTACTAATTCTAAAATTTCAAGCTGATGTGAGATATCTAAATACGTCGTAGGTTCATCAAGAAATATAATATCTGTTTTTTGTGCAAGTGCCATAGCAATCCATACACGTTGACGTTGGCCCCCACTCAAATCATTCACCGCGCGATGTTTGAAATCATAAGTACCTGTGACACGCATTGCCCATTCAATCTCTTGCTTATCTTCATCTGACAAACGTCCAAATCCTTTTTGGTGTGGAAATCGCCCATAAGAGACCAATTCTCCTGCTGTTAGCCCATCTGCAACATCAGGGGATTGTGGGAGAATGGCGATTTTTTTGGCAATCTCTTTTGTTGATTGTGACTGAATATTTTTACCATCTAAGAAAACCTCGCCACTTTTTGTCGCTAACAATCGAGATAATGCTTTTAATAAGGTAGACTTACCGCACCCGTTTGGCCCAATAATAGAAGTAATTTTCCCATCAGGGATCGCAACATCTAAATTGTCGACGATTACGCGCTCTCCGTAACCTATTGTGACTTCTTTTCCTGTTAATCTACTCATTCTCATCCTTCTTTCTACGCTTCCACCGATTGAGCGTCATTTCTAATCTATATTAAAGTATATCTACATTTCTAATTGAGAATCATTTTCATGTCTGTACATTATATCATTTTTTAACATGCTTTTCTATTTGAAAATGATAAACAAAAATAAGAGCGGTATTGAAATATATCGCTCTCCTAAAGCTAAAAGCCATCAAAATTTACCCTTAGATAAATTCTGATGGCTATTTGATACAACTTATTTCAGTAAAAAGTGTCAGTAGATAACTCATTAATCCTCTACTAAAAATCCATTTCCATAAACATCACGCACATCATGCACCACTACAAAAGCATTTTTATCTATTTGACGAATGAGTCGTTTCGTACGTGAAAGTTGCGTTTTACTTATGACAGCATAAAGGACATCTGTTTCTTGTTTTGAAAAATAACCACGACCATTTAAAATTGTGACGCCTCGCCCGATATCTTCATCAATCATTTTCGCCACACGATCGGGTTCTTTGGAAATGATAGTGACTGCTTTTTTAGGATTTAAACCTTCGATGACGAAGTCAATCACTTTTGTGCCGATATATAAACTAATGAGCGTCACTAATACACGGTCTAAAGGAATCACTGTGAGTGAAATCAACACTACAATCACATCGAAAAAGAGCAATGCGTACGGTGTACTAACATCTAAATATTTGTTCGCAATTCCTGCAAGTATCGTTGTTCCTGCTGTTGTTCCCCCCGCAAGAATGATGATTCCAATCCCTAAGCCTACAGCTGAACCGCCAAATATCGCGTTCACCAAAATATTATCTGTTTGCACATGCCATGGCTCTGTTAAACTCAAGAAAATCGAAATTAGCACCGTCGCTAAAATCGTCAAGTACATGCTTCGTTTACTTAAAAATTTATACCCCACTGCAATTAGCACAGCATTGACAATAAAGTTTGTCCAAGCGGGTGAGATATGAAAAGCATAATATAAAATAATTGCTAAACCAGTGACGCCCCCTTCTCCAAGGTCGCCTGAAATTACAAATGCATTAACACCTGCTGCAAAAATGAAACTGCCGATAATAACCAAAATAATATCTCTAATTGTTCTTTTCACACCGACATCCCCCTTTTTTAATCTATCGTTGTAACATAGTCATATTATCACAATTTATTCACAATTCGTACCCTATCAACAATAAAGAAGAGACAAGCCACGGCCAATTTAATAGAATGAATAATAATAAACAGTGTCCCTAAAAATAAACTCCTACTTCTATTCAGAAATATATTCTCTTTAGTCTCTAGTAAATAAGAATTCACTTGATGAAGATTGACTAATCCCTTATATACAAGTTATTTCTAAGCTCGCGCAAATAAATTTTAAAAATTTCTGAATATTTAGTTTACTTATAGGGTGTCTTTATGTATAATAAGAATTACCTTATTTGTTGCAAAGCAACAAGAGGCCATCTCCTTTGTGTTGTTTATAGTAAGAGAGATTTTTGCTCGTAGGTTGATATTTTGCTCGAGTATCAACCCAATTATTCATTTCCCGTCAAGGCAGTTCGGCAACAGCTGAGCTGCCTTCTTTATATGAAAAAACAGCCCTCAAAGCTTTTAACTTTGGGGCTGTTAACACAACCGAAGTTGGCATCATCTCTATTTTTTACCAAGCAAACAAGCCTACAAAACCTGCTGTCAGTAACGATACCAAAATACCTGCCAATAACATCATTGGAACATATTTCGACACAAAATCCGAAGTCGATTCTTTAACAATCCCTTTTAATGTACCGATAATCATCCCTACTGTCGAGAAGTTAGCAAATGAAATTAAGAACGTCGAAATAATAGCACGTCGGTGTGGATCATAATTTTGCACCTCGCCCATAATTTCTCCCATGACGACAAATTCATTTGTCACAATTTTTTTAGCCATTTGTTGTGCCACAATCCATGCCTCATCAAATGGTAGACCGAGTAACAATGCGAAAGGATACATAAATACACCAAGAATTTGGTCTAAACCGATACTGCCTTTAATATGGAATAAAGAAGCAATACCACCAGAGATTAAATTAATGAGTCGATCAGCTAATTCTGCTAAGGCTACAAAACTAATGACGAATGCAATAATAATTAAAACCAGTTTTCCAGCATTTAAAACGGAATCTCCTAAAAATGAGAAGAAGGGTTGACGCTTTTCATTTGTACGTAATTCATAAATAACATCTTCATCCGCTTCGATATGTATTGGATTCAAAATAGAAGATACAATCATTGCATTAATAATATTTAATGGAATGGCCGTCAATACAAGTTCTCCTGGCAACATCGTCACGTATGCGCCTACAATAGCTCCTGACACAGAACTCATGGACATCATTGCAATTGTGAGCACCCGCGCATCATTAATGCGTTTTACTTGCTCACTAGAAACCGCGATGGCTTCAGTATTTCCTAAAAACATCATTTCAATCCCAAAAAAAGCTTCGAACTTGGGTTGACGTGTGATTTTCGCTAATACCCAACCAATACCACGCATAAAGAATGGAAGTATTCTTAAATACATAAGAACATCAAACAAAGGGACAACTAAAAGAATCGGAAATAACGCAGCGACAGCCATGTCCATTTGCTTTGTTGTCGTCCAACTTTTAAAGGCAAATCCCACTCCAGAGAATGCCGCATCAATGACCCAGGAAATACCTGCAGCAGCATATTCAACCACTTTCGTTCCTGCGGGGAAGTAAACAAAAAACCATGCGAGAAGTAAATTCAGTAAGACTAAGATGCCTATTGAACCCCATTGTATATTTTTTCGATCTCTCGAGAACAATGCGGCAACACCCATAAATACAATTAATCCAATTATGTTGATAATTAAATACATAGGTTGAAACCCTATCCTTTCTCTGTTTTTAACACTTCAAGTATACCACGTGCCCTTAACGGTGAGAATAACTTTTTACATCGCTTTCTCTCCCTACACACCAAGCCAAATATCACTATTTATCGAAAATATTAAACGTTTTCAGTCAAACGCATAAAAAACACTCTTGTCACTAAATTTCCACACTAAAACTATTGTTAAAAAGTGTCATCGCGTATATAATTTTATTGAAAATGATTATCATTAACATTTATGGAATAGGTGATTTTAATGACACATGTGGCTGACGCTCAAATCGGCATTAATTATAGAGTAACGACACTTGATATGAACAATTCAAATTTAAAGCATCGTTTACGTGCTTTAGGTTGTATTGAAGGGTGTCAATTGCAAGTTCATCAAAAAGGATTATTCAAAGGCCCTTGTACAATTAATATTAACGGCCAACATATCTCTATCCGTCATTGTGATGCATGTAAAATTTGTCTGGAGCACTGCTATGAATAACGCATACTGTATTTTAGGAAACCCAAATGTCGGTAAAACTTCCCTTTTTAATGCGTTAACAGGCTCGTACGATTATGTAGGCAACTGGAGCGGTGTTACTGTTGAAAAAAAAGTTGGACAACTGAAAGCGCACTCTGGGCGTTTGATTGATTTGCCTGGCATTTACGACCTCGTCCCCATTTCCCGTGATGAAACGGTGGTTACTGACTACCTTATTCACGAGACGTTTGATGGGATGATTAATATTATTGATGCTGCTCAAATCAAGCGAAACTTTAATTTAACTATTCAATTACTAGAGTTTGGCGCACCGTTGCTTATCGGTTTGAATATGGTGGATGTTGCGAGTCAGCGTGGCATTCAAATCGATTACCAAAAATTAATGCGCAAATTACACCTCCCTATCATTCCAGTGATTGCTAGAACTGGAAAAGGGAGTACAGAAATGCTCAACGCTTTAAAAGATCATCATTTGTCACCACAACGTCCCTTAATCATTCAGTATGGGGAACACATAGAATCACTTATTAAAGAAATCATCGCATGTATTCCAAAAGACTATCCGCTTGCAAGTAAGCATCATCGCTTTATCGCTATTCAATACATCTTAGACAATCCATCCGTTAAAGCCTCTTTTGACGCTGCAACACGAGAAGCATTTAATAACTGCATGACGGCTTTTCACCGTACACATAATATAGATATTGAGCGAGAAATTCTGGCTACTCGTCAAAATTACATCGAAGGGTTGTTGAGTGATGTCGTTACCTATCCTAAAACAACGAAACATCACCTTACTGAACGTATCGATGCTTTATTAACACATAAAGTGTTAGGAATTCTTATCTTTTTAGGATTTATGTGGCTCATTTTCCAAATTACATTTACATGGATTGGAACGCCACTCTCTGATCAACTCGACGCATTTTTCGGCGGACCGTTAACCGATTTTGCGACAAAAGTAATGACTTCATTAGGTATTTATGCGCCGATTCAAGCGCTTGTAACAGACGGCATTATTGCTGGTGTAGGGGGCGTACTCGTCTTTGTCCCGCAAATTTTAGTATTATTTTTCTTTATCTCTCTGTTAGAGGATTCTGGTTATATGGCGCGCATAGCCGTCATTATGGATCGAATTATGGAGAATTTTGGTTTAAACGGAAAATCTTTTATTCCCATGATTATCGGGTTCGGTTGTAATGTTCCCGGCATCATGGCTGCTCGGAGTATTGAAGAAGAAAAAGAGCGCCTGACCACCATCTTAATCACGCCTTTCATGTCATGTTCAGCGCGCCTTCCTGTTTATGGTTTGTTTGTGGCTGTATTTTTTGCCCAACATCAAGCGCTTATCGTCTTAAGCCTTTATGTTCTTGGCATTGTCGCTGCATTAGTCGTCAGTTATATTTTGTCTAAAACGATACTGAAAAAAGATACGTCGATTTTTGTTGTTGAGCTCCCACCTTATCGCATGCCATCTATCAAGACGTTATGGCGTAGTACGTGGGAAAAAGGAAAAGGGTTTGTTAAAAAAGCGGGTACTTTTATTTTTGCGGGTTCTGTCATTATTTGGATATTAAATTATGCAGGTCCAAATGGCTTAGACGTGCCTGTCAATGAAAGCTTTTTGCATGCTATCGGTACAACCCTTGCCCCACTCTTAACACCGTTAGGTTTTGACAGTTGGCAAGCCGCTGCAACATTAATTCCAGGTTTTCTTGCCAAAGAAGTCATTGTGAGTGCGATGGCCATTATTTATGCGGTCAATGATAACGCCTTAGTCTCTATGATTTCATCACATTTCACAGCATTATCTGCTTATAGTTTTATGGTGTTCATTTTACTTTACACACCTTGCTTAGCAACAGTCGCTGCTATTCGTAAAGAAACAACGTCATGGAAATGGACCCTACTTGCGGTAACCTATCCTGTCACGATTGCCTATGTGCTTTCATTTATTGTCTATCAAGTGGGTTCACTTATTTTTTAGGAGGTGATACGATGACACTCGTCATCAATATTTTATTTGTACTCGTCATCATCAGTTATTCTGCCTATGTCCTTACGCGTTATTTTAAGAAATCTAAAAAAGGACAATGTAGCGCATGTGATATGAACGAAGGTTGCCAAACAAATCACTTGCCAAAACATCTCCAAAATTAAAGAAAGGTGGCATTGCCTTGTTGCATCAAACAAGGGCAATGACCACCTTTTTAATGTGTGGTTAAGTTTTGTGTTTCTACAAAATGTTGATATTTTTCATGCGTTTGCATTAACTCTTCGTGTTTACCTACGCCTGTGACACGTCCTTGATCTAGGAAAATGATTTGACCTGCCTTTTTAATTGTAGATAAACGATGGGCAATCACGACTGTTGTCCGATTTTCCATTAAGATATCTAATGCTTCTTGGATTTTACGTTCACTCTCGCTATCTAAGTTGGCTGTGGCTTCATCCAATAATAAAATATCTGGATCTTTCACAAAACTTCTCGCAATATCAATACGTTGACGTTGGCCTCCTGATAATTTTAAGCCACGCTCTCCAACAATCGTATCATAACCTTGTTCGAAGCTTGAAATAAATTCATGACAATTGGCAAGTTTAGCATAATGTTCAAGTTCTTCTTGTGAGACTTCTCGCTCTATTCCGTAAAGCATATTTTCACGAATAGTGCCATTCATCATGGCATTCGATTGCATCACATAACCAATTTTACGGCGCCAGTCACTCAAACTAATATCATAAATTGATTGTTGGTTATATTTAATATCACCGGTTTCAATTTCATACATACGTTCGATTAAACTGAATAACGTACTCTTCCCAGAACCAGAGGGCCCAACGAATGCCGTTACAGCTCCTCGTTGAATATTAAACGATACGTCATTTAATACAGGCTTAACCTCATATTGGAATGACACATGTTCAAACGTCAAGTCACCGTGGGCAAGGTGATAGGCATTATTTTTCGGTTCAATGGCTTCCAGAGGTTCATGTAATATTTCATAAATTCGACTGCTCGCACCGACCGCTTTTTTATAGTCTGTAGCTAATGTCGATAAATTGATTAATGGAACTGATAAATTAAGCACATAAAAAATCATTGCCACGAGCGTCCCTGCTGATATTGCGCCAGATGAAATACGCAATCCTCCAAAACCAAGAATCATACCAATCGTAATCAGCATAATAATACCTGAGATGGGTTGAATAATTGCAGCTATTTTCGCCTGTTTAAGTCCTAATTTATAGATTTCATCTAAGTTGAAACGTGCTTTTTCTAATTCATAATGTTCCGTATTCGATACTTTTACAAGTCGCATTTCTGTTAAAACACGGCCTAATAGACCACTAAAATTAGCTATTTCATTTTGCGTATTCGTCGAAATTTTTTGCATAATCTTACCTAGTGGCGTAATGATCAGTGCAAAAATAGGAATAGTAATAAATGTGAGTAAGGTCATTTGCCAGTCTAAAATGAAAAGCATGACTAAGGAACCTATCACTGTAATGACAGATGGAAAAAAGCCTGGTAATTTTTGCGAAATAAAATCATTAATCACTTTTGTATCATCTGTTAGACGACTCATCAATTGTCCACTTTCATTTTTATCAAAAAATGGCATTTTCAAATGAATGATGTGTCGCCATAATACTGAGCGAATCGCATAAATCATTTTTTCGCCAATTTTATTTAATAAATAATATCCTAAACCGCTTAGTATCGCATTCATTAAAAAGACACCCACAAGAATTGCGATAAATGACGGATTAATTGTCGTTATCGTAAATTTATCTACTAATCGTCCAGTAAAAAGAGGGACGAGTAGACCTGTTAAACTCCCCAATGAGGCAATCATAACTGCAATAATAATCAAACCCACTGGCCATGAAATTTTTTTTAGTAAATAGATAAGTGGATTCTCTTTTTTCATAAATTCGTACCTCTTCAATCGTTTTTACTTGTGGTGACTTATCTGTGTCACGCAGTATTCTAACCCTCTTTTATAGCATCGCTCTAATCACGGTTTTTTTCTCACTCGGTGATAAGACATCCGATTAATATGTAGAAATGTCTCACTCCATTATTTTCAAACTACACCTTTAGATGCATACATCTCACAAAAAACTGTGGTAAAATAGAATTTCAGTTGTTCCAAACAAAAGTTTGAAGATGTTTGAAGGAGTGCGTATGAAAAAAGTAATTCTGAGTATTTTAGTTGTATTCTTCGCTACAACTATTATAACACCTTTTACTAAAGCGAATACAGTGACACCTGTAGATATCGCGAATCAATATGGGTATTCGGTCGGTTATGGCTTTCAACCTGAGGGACTCATTAACATTAGTGAAACAGGCCAAATCCTTTATCAATAC
Source organism: Staphylococcus sp. 11511212 (assembly GCF_011394755.1). Classification (NCBI taxonomy): domain Bacteria; kingdom Bacillati; phylum Bacillota; class Bacilli; order Caryophanales; family Staphylococcaceae; genus Staphylococcus; species Staphylococcus sp. 11511212. The sequence continues at coordinate 1,101,618 of NZ_JAANBQ010000003.1, forward strand.
CAAGATCAACAAAAATGGTACCCCGCTTCAATGACCAAGCTGATGACGATGTACCTCACGTTACAAGCAGTAAAATCGGGTGACTTAAGCCTTGATGACACTATCAAAATCACCGATGAACATTATAGAATGTCTACATTGCCAGAATTAAGCAATACAAAGCTCTATCCTGGAGAAACCTATACCATCGCAGAATTACTCCAAATTACCGTTTCAGCCTCCAGTAATGCCGCCTCGTTAATTCTTGCGAAAAAAGTATCTGGATCAACATCAAAATTTGTAGATGACATGAACCAAACTGCGAAAGATCTTGGCATGTCAAAAACGCATTTCGTTAATCCAACAGGTGCTGAAAACTATCGTTTACAAGAATTTGCGCCTAAGAAATATAAGAATGAGATGTCGTCAATGACCTCTCCTCACGATTATGCTATCTTGGCTTTACATACTGTCAAAGACACACCTAAGATATTAGATTTCACTAAGCAAATTGCACCGACTCAGCACGGGGTCACTTATTACACATTCAATGACCTACTTGAGGGTGGCAATATGAGTCTCCAAGGTACAGATGGTTTAAAAACTGGCTCAAGTGATCTTGCGGATTACAACAATTCTCTTACCACAAAACGTGGTAAATTCCGGATATTCCATATTATTATGGGCGCTGGAGATTATAAAAATCTCGGTGGTGAAAAGGAACGCAACATGATGAGTGCAAGTACCATTAATGCTGCTTTTGATCAATATGATTATAAAAAAGTCTTAGCCAAAGGTGAACACAAAATTAATGGAAAAGCTTATTATGTGACTGAAGACTTGTATGATGTTGTACCTAAAGGAATGACAAAACCCTACCGCTTTGTCATTGAAAAAGGTGAAGTTCATTTAGAATACGATCGACAGTTTATTTCTAAAGCGTATGGGCCACCTACAGTCACTGTAGAAAAACCAATAGTACATCAATCAAAATCATTTGTTGTGAGTTCTTGGAAAGATCATCCTATTCTCACCTCACTAGGATTGCTCTTTTTAATAGGGTTTTTATCAGTCATCATTTATTATCTACTCTTTTTAACTTTTAATCGCCGAAAATAACCGAATCTCAAAATATTAAAATAACGGATTGGGGGAGTCCCCCAATCCGTTATTTTGCGTCTTTGCCGTATAATTCTTTTTTAATTTGAGTAGTCGATATTCCTTCGGTACGTTTAAGGTAAATCACTTCACATTTGTCTTTGAGAAAGTCAAATTCGCCTTCCCAATCGTGACCCATCACAAAAGTATCAATTTCGTACTTTTCAACGTCGGTTTCTTTTTGACCCCAATCATTCTCTGGAATCACAAGGTCTACATAACGAATCGATTCTAACATCATTTTTCGTTGCTCATAATTATAATAAGACTTTTTATTTTTGATTCGATTAAACTCATCACTCGAAAGTGCAACTACGAGATAATCTCCCATTTCTCTTGCACGACGCAGTAATTCGATATGTCCATAGTGTAAAAGATCATACGTTCCATAAGTAATGACACGTTTCACGTTTACACCTCCTTAATATTTTTAATATGAGCTTAACATATGACCAAAGTATAGCACGCACGTCTAAGAGATACAATTCAAAATCTATATATTAGAGACTATACTCAAGTTTTAAAGGCTAATGGTCATCATGTTCGTTGAAATTAAATTTTTGTTAGTCGGTCTACATAAATAGCAATCTGATTTAACGTGGATTGTTTATTATACGTATGCCAATCTTCAAAAAGCGGTTGGAGGTCCTCAGATTCAAGACGACGATAGATGTCCTCTTCTCGATAGACCTTATAAGAGGTAGGGATATCATAAAAATAACGATTTAAGCCTCTCACTTTTTCATACGCTTGTTCGTCATAGACATAGAATAATGTCGGCGTTTGAATAAGGCTTGCTTCAATAGGTAAAGAACTATAATCAGAAATAATTACATCAGCAAGAACAATCAAATCAAAAATAGATAATCCATAATCCTCCGATAAGATATGTGTTGCTGGATGATAACGTGTTAACAGAAGATACTCCGGCATATTTTTTTCGAAGGCCTCTTTATTTAAGATTCGGTTGGTCATGCCTTCTTCTCGATAAGTCGGCAAATAGACGGCCACTTTTCGCTCTATCCCTAATTGCGCTCTAAGTTGGGTTTTTCGTGCGTCAGTATCTGTTTGAAAATACCTGGACATTCTCGGAACTCCAAAATTTACAAGCTGCTCATAATTTGCGTGAAAAGCGTTTTGAAAGCACGTAGCCATTTGGGCACAGCCTACAAGATATTTATCGGTTGTGGCATACACCTTTTGATATTGCTTGACACTTAAAACATTGTCCTGATTGACCGCATGGTCTTCGAAACCAAATTGTTTTAACGCCCCTGCGGCATGCCAAGTCTGTATGACGGTTTGTCCTTTTTTCTTTTTAAATCCTGCCATAAATGCATATAAATTATCTATAAAAATAACTTTAGCACCTGCCATTGCGTATAATTGATGGCATATATTCATTTGATGAAGTTCATGAATGAGGACCCCATCTATTTGTTTTAACACCTCAAGGTGTTGTCTTTTAGCAAATACAGTGACATGAAAGCCGCGCTCATTTAATTTTTGAATGACAGGTAATGTGTCTTCTTTAAAAGTCATTAAAACTACTATTTGTTTGGTATTGATATTCCTATTCTGAACAAAAAGCATTAAAAAACGAATCATTATGATGTACACTTCTTTGAACCAATAACGTAGCATTTTTAACACCGCCTTATAAGATTTGTTTATAGAAAAAAGCTGGACAACTCGTGCGCCAGCCTTTGAGAAATTATAATCCATCAATGACTGGGGGATATGCGCTTACATCGCTCATCTACCCCTAGTCATTGATGACATTAGAAGATGCTCTTACCTCTAAGTAAGATTCTTTGTCTCAATTACATAAAATCTGCAAAATGATCTCTGTAGCGCATATGCAACATCGACCCAACAACAAAGAATACTACTGCAACAAATACGTTATATAAAGCGAGTTCCCAGTGCTCAATAAAATACCATTCATGGAATAATATTGCGGCACGATAACTCTCTGCAATGAAATAAATTGGATTATACATCATAATCTTTTCTGGCAAAGACCCTGGTTTGGGTACCCAAAGAATTGGGGATGCATAGAAAAGAACCCTTAATAAAGCTTGCATTGCCATTTGCGTATCTCTCACAAGTACCCCTAACGTTGAAGTGAGCAACGCAATGGACATTGTTATAAAATAAGCAAAAGGAATATATAATAACAATTGGACAATATAAATTGAAGGGGGCACACCCGCAATCATACACAATATCACAATGGCAAATACGAGTACGAGATGTCCATACAATTTACTCGTCACGATGTACGTAGGAATGATCGACAAGGGAAAATTCATTTTTGCCACTTGACCATATTTCATCGTAATCGATTTTGTCCCTTCTAAAATACCTTGGTTGATAAAGAACCACATGCTAATCCCAACGAGTAACCAGTATATAAACGGCACACCATCAATAGGATGGTTGCTACGAATTCCAAATCCAAACACAAACCAATAAACCATGATTTGAATAATAGGGTTAATAATCTCCCATGCTAACCCTAAATAGTTATTATGATTTGTAATTTTTAGTTGGAACTGTGCTAAACGTTGAATGAGATAAAAACTCGTCACGTGCTCTTTTAGCACGGTTAAGACAGACTTCATAACTGACCACGCTTTCACATACGACAACATTTGATTGTCAAACTAAAAATAACCTCCCACTTTATTTAAAGTTTGACCCATCCGTATCTATCGCATATTCTTTAATTGAAATAACTCATAGCTTTCAGTAAAATTAATACATTGTATCCTTAAATAATTTACAATAGCTTTACAAATTTAACAACTACTTAGTAATATGATTATAATCTAAAATTATAGTAGGTTGAAGTCAAACTGACAAAGATTTATACAATGATTTGTTAAATTTCACTATTCAGACATGATAACCCTATGAAACCATACTTACCCCATTCATGTTAGAATAAGATGCATCACACTTCAAATTATCATCAAATACTCAGTCAAAGAGATATAAACTTTTAGTTAGGGATGTTGAATTATGAAACCAACGGTAAACATTGAACATGTGACAAAAGAATACCGTATCTATCGCAATAATAAAGAGCGCATCAAAGACGCTTTATGGCCAAAACATAAAAATAAAACTTTTTACGCTTTAAAAGATGTGTCTATTCAAGCCTATGCAGGCGATGTTATTGGACTCGTCGGCATTAACGGATCAGGAAAATCAACTTTAAGCAACATGATTGGTGGCTCTTTAACCCCCACACACGGTCATATTGATAAAGCCGGTGATGTCAGCGTCATTGCGATTAATGCGGGTCTTAACGGTAATCTCACTGGCCTTGAAAATATCGAATTTAAAATGTTGTGCATGGGCTTTAATAAACATCAAATCAAAGCGCTCACACCTCAAATTGTTGAATTTAGTGAACTCGGCGAATTCATTTATCAGCCCGTCAAAAAATATTCAAGCGGAATGCGCTCTAAACTCGGCTTTTCAATCAGTGTCACCATTGATCCAGAAATTCTTGTCATTGATGAAGCGCTCTCTGTAGGCGACCAAACGTTCACTCAAAAAAGTTTAAAAAAAATATACGAATTTAAAGAAGCAGACAAAACCATCTTTTTTGTGAGCCACAATCTTCGTCAAGTCCGTGATTTTTGTACTAAAATTGCATGGATTGAAGCAGGACAATTAAAAGATTTTGGTTCTGTTGATGAGATATTACCAAAGTATGAAGCATTCCTTAAAGCGTTTAAGAAAAAATCTGTTGCAGAACAAAAAGCATTTAGAAAACAGTTAGATGAACATCGCTTTGAAATAAAGTAAGACCTAGCAAGTATGTGGTATCTCCGCTTCTCTAGATTGAATCCACGCACCATGCTCGTCCTTATGTAATCAACTTTACCCTATTAAACAGTGAAACATACATCTTAACTCTTAAAAAAACGTATTTCCGAACGTTGTATTCGGAAATACGTTTTTATACTTTAAAATACTTTTGTTTAAGCACAGCAAATAAAAATTTAGGAATACGTTTAAAGCGATGAATACGTTTAATGTCTGTAATACCTCTGTACACCCATTCTAAATTGAGCGCTCGCCAAATGTACGGCGCACGTTTAACTTCACCACTAAATACGTCAATTGAGCCTCCAACCCCCATCATCATTGTGTGATCAAAGTGATGACGATTGTGTTGAATCCATTGTTCTTGTTTAGGATAACCCATGCCTACAAATATAAAATCCGGATTAAAATCACGAATTGTATCTACCACTTCAGCATCAACAATATCAATAAATCCATGATGCGTTTGAATCTCCAAATTTGGGTATTGACGCTTTATCCGACGCGCTGCTTTCTCAACAACAGGCGATGTTGCGCCAAGTAAAAATACTTTTCGGTGTTCAATATCCGCAATATCTAAACATTGCTCCATGACTTCAATACCTGGCACCCGCTCTTGTAATGGATGTCCTAAGATTTTAGCCGCCTTTACAATCCCTGTGCCATCTGGAATGATATAATCCGCTTTCGTAATAATGTTTTGGTACATCGGTTCTTCAGAAGCATAATGCACAATTTCTGGATTCGCCGTCACTACAAATAGATTATGTGGCGTAGGCGTATGCATGTAGCGTAAAATATTTTCGCGCATATCTAATAATGTGACGTTATCAAACTGAATATCTAGCACTTGAACTTGCGCTTTCACTTTTTCAAGTGGATATGACTGCTGCGTTGATTCCATTTCATGACTAGGAAAAGAGCGCTCACTTTGTATCTCTGGCAACACTTTTGCCATAGTCTCACCTTCATTCTCTTGATTTTTACATCAGATTTACATACCATTTATGTAACTTTAACACATTTTACACTTAAATCAAGTTATATCAACATTTTTAATACTAAAGTCTGAGCACCTATGACACCTTGCGGAACATTTTGTAAACATGTAAATATTATTGATGTCATCACTTTCGTATGCAGTGTATTAATCCACTGGAGTGATTAAAAGGTCAAATTTTAAAGGAGGTTATCATATGAAGGAATTCGACAAAATGATAGAGGGTCTTCCCTATCACGCAAACGATCCTGAGCTTGTAAAAGCACGTCAACAAACGGAAAGGTATTTACGACAGTTTCCCTAGACGAAGATGAAGCACGTCAAGTGTTTTTAAGGCCACTCCTTGGCTCAACAAAAACGCATTTTACATTCACGCCCCCTATTCATATGGATTATGGATTTAATATTCATATTGGTGAATCGTTTTTTGCCAATGCCCACACAACATGGTTGGACATCGCCCCTATCTATATTGGTAATCATGTTAAAATTGGTCCAAACGTACAAATCATTACCGTCAATCATCCATTGGATTCTATTGACCGACGTTCTGGCATTGAACAAGGGCAACCCATTTCTGTTAAAGATGATGTTTGGATTGGTGCGGGCGCTATTATTTTGCCTGGAGTTACAATTGGCAAAGGGCCACCATTGCCGCAGGTAGCGTGGTTACAAAAGATGTTGCCCCTAGAACCGTCGTTGGTGGAAACCCCGCAACAGTAATAAAACCCTATAGCCCCTTCCAACTACGACTGAAGTCTATAGGCGACAAAGGTCAAATTATTTTATAATACAGGTACTTACACAGAAAGGACTATCAATATGCAGGAACAATTCTGGCTTGTTTCTCCTGTTCCCATTTCACTCGTGTTATTGCTTTTTGTGACAACACTCTATTTAGTCAGTCACTATTATCAACGACAACCGCTCTTCTCCATGTTAGATATTTTCTTAAACTATATTCCGGTTTTAACGCATGAATTTGGTCATGTGCTCTTTAACCGTTTAAGTGGCGGTCGCGCTGTAGATTTTGTTGTCGTTGTTAAACGAAGCGAGCGTATGGCTACAGGGCAACAAGGCTATGCCATTACCAAATCACGAAGTCGCTTAGGTCAAATCTGGACCACTTTTGGAGGATATATTATGCCTCCCTTCATGTTGAGTGTGGGATTAATACTTCAAAGTAAGGGCTACGGCGCCTTATTTATACTGTTTTACATTCTTATCTTTTTATACTTTACCGTCGTCACATCACGAAAAATAACACCTATTTTGATTATATTTATCCTAGGGTTAGCGACTTACTTTGGAGTTCAATCTGAAAATCTAACGAATTACTCGATGATTTATATGATGATTTATCATTTTTTACTCGGGACACTTTTAGGGGAAGTGCTTCAATCGACTGTGACAATTGCGCAACTTACCTTTGCAAGACCTAAACCGTCTTGGGATGGGAGTGCTTTAAGCGCATTAACACATATCCCTACTCTATTTTATGCTTCTATTTGGATATTATTGAATTTAGCCAGTCTCTATTTTCTATTTCAGCAATTATTTGCATCATAAGGCGCTAAGCATAAAGACCTTTTTTCATAAGTTGACGTTATAAGTTCTGGCTAAATGACGTTTTTAATTTATATTAAAGGTTCTATAATAAATCGGACTGATGTATAAATAACTTCATTTATTTGATTGTTCCATAAAGCCTCGCTTTTCTAGGCGCCTCACCTCTGCATGAAGACGTTACGAATGAAATGAGTTACGTATTCAGTACACCTATGAACATGGGTGAATAGGTGATCCATAGTTTAAGATTGAGATTATCTCAATCTTAAAATGGATTTTCGGTTTCGGCTAGATGCCTTAGAAGTCTCGGCTTAGGAATCAATCAAATACGCTATATATATTCACAAGCGTTATAAAATCTATTTTACGACTCAGTTTTACTGATTTAAAGAGTATTAAAATAACAAACAAAGTTCAAGAAATCGTACTCTTACAACAAAAAAGGAGTTTACTCCTTGATTTAATGTGACCAGTACGATTTGACAGAGAACTATATTAAAATAGCCATCAACATGTACTCGAGGGTAAATGTTGATGGCTTTCTAACTTTGAGTGAGTTCCTTTTTTATGCTTGTTCAGCAAAAATGACATTAGCATTTTCGTAACTCAAGATCACCGTCTGTTCTCCATTTTTAATTTCAAGCATTTGATTGGTTGCATCTTTACTTACAACCTCAATCGTCTCGCCTATCTGAATATTTTTGCTTGAAAGATATATCAATAATTCTGATTTGTCACGGACACGTCTTAAAACAACTTTGTCTCCCGCTTCAAATTCGATGAGCGGCGTATTATATCGTTCCACATAATCCGTACCTCTTGGAATGATGCCTCCGTGCGGACAAGTTTCAGGATAATTTAACAATTCATCTAGCCTTTGTACAAATAAGTCTGAAACTCTGTGTTCTAACACTTCTGCTTCTGCATGGACTTCTTCCCAAGTATAATTCATAACCTCTATTAAAAATAATTCTATTAAACGGTGTCGTTTAATGATCTCTAATGTCGCCACAAGACCTTTTTCAGAGAGTTTGACGCCTTTATACGGTTTCGTTTCAACGTATCCTTCTTTTTCTAAACGTCCCACCATTTCACTGACAGAGGGTGGTTTAATATTAAGAAACTGAGAGAGCGTTTTATTCGAAACATAATATGTTTTACCGTCATGACTCAGTATCGCTTTCAGATAATCCTCTTTTTCCTCAGTTAACATGTTTTCACCTCTTAAAAAGATTCACTTTATTGTATCACGAAACAACTTGACTTTGACAGAATACATTTTATAATATAAATTTATTAGGGTAACCTAAATAAAACAAAAGGTTGTGTTAAAATGATTGAGATTAACCACTTAAACCTAACCCTTCAACATAAGCATGTTCTGAAAGACATCCATTTAACGCTTCCTTTAAATGGAGAAATTGTGGGGATCATGGGTCCAAACGGAAGTGGTAAATCCACTTTGGTCAAAGCATTGGTAGGCGAACTACGTTTTCAAGGCGAAATCAAGCTTAATGGCAAACCTATTAGTCAAGAGAGGCGACATATTGCCTATGTTCCTCAAAAAATGGCCTTAGATTTAGATTTTCCAATAGATGTTGAATCGTTAGTGCTCTCAGGGTGTTATGGTGAAATCGGTTGGTTTAAACGTGTTTCGCGTCAAAAGCGACAACAATGTCATCACTTATTGCAAGATTTAGAGTTATTCGATTTACGTAAACGCCCACTTCATACACTCAGTGGTGGACAATTACAACGTGTCATACTTGCACGTACATTAATGCGTACACATGAAATTTACATTTTAGATGAACCTTTTGTCGGCATTGATTTTAAAAGCGAAAAAATGATTATTCAAAAATTAAATGCGTTAAAACGTGAAGGCAAACTGATTATTATTGTTCATCATGATTTAACAACAGCAAAGGATTATTTTGATCGTGTGTTATTGCTTAACCAGAGTATCCAATATTTTGGTGCGACCGAGGAAGTATTAACTCCTTCTAATATTGAGCACACTTTCCTCTCTGCATTACATACCGACACGCTGACACAAAAATATCAATCGAAGGAGCAGACAAATAATGGCATTCCTACAACATCTCGTTGATTATCCATTTTTAACACGCGCGTTATTAACCGCTATTTTCGTTGGCGCAGTCTGTGGCATTGTTGGCTGTTTTATCCTGTTAAGGGGCCTATCTTTAATGGGAGATGCTATGAGTCATGCTGTCCTTCCAGGCGTTGCGATTTCATTCATTTTACATATTCCTATGTTTATTGGGGCTTTGGTTACAGGTGTCTTGAGTAGCTTATGTATAGGTTATATTTCCGACACGACGAAAACCAAAAAAGACGCTGCTATAGGTATTATTTTCACGACGTTTCTTGCTACCGGGATTATCTTGATTAGTACGATACAGTCAACAACAGACCTTTACCATATTTTATTTGGTAATATTCTCGCCATTACGGATGATGCCTTTCATACTACTTTTTGGATTAGTCTTTGCGTTATTATTTTAATTTTAATCCTTTATCGTCCCCTTAAAATTTCAACTTTTGATCCAATATTTAGTCGTATGAACGGACTACCAACGCGTGCGATTCACTATTTAGTCATGTTGTTGTTAGCCTTAGTCATCGTCACAAGCGTGCAAACAGTAGGTGTTATTTTAGTCGTGGCACTTTTAATTACACCCGCGTCCACAGCCTATTTGCTCGCAAACAAACTATCAACGATGCTCATGCTTTCATGTATATGCAGTGTCGTAAGTGCCACGATGGGCATTTACTTTAGTTTTCAACTCAACTTACCAAGTGGTGCCGTCATTGTACTCATTGCTGCCCTACTCTATGTTTTAAGTTTTATTTATCACAAAATCAAATCTAGATTTCATAAAGGAGCTGTCCATACATCATGATTAAACGTATTCTTACTCTCTTACTTGTTGCTGTGATGCTTACCGCTTGTGGTTTTGGTAAAAGTGAAAAACAAGATAAGTTAAAGGTTGTTACAACGAATTCTATACTTTACGATATGACAAAAAATGTTGCAGGTGACCATGCAGAAATACATAGTATCGTGCCTATTGGTCAAGATCCGCACGAATACGAAATTAAACCGAAAGACATTCAAGCCCTCGCCGATGCCGATGTTGTTATTTACAATGGATTCAACTTAGAAAGTGGGAATGGTTGGTTCGAAAAAGCACTTAAAGAAGCTAATAAATCTTTAAAAGACAAAAATGTTATCCAAGCAACAGAAAACGTCAAACCGATTTATTTAAATGGCAATGAGAAGTCAGCCACTCATATTGACCCACATGCATGGTTAAGTTTGGAAAACGGGATTAAATACGTTGAACGCATTCAAAAAGGGTTAGAAGAGGCTGATCAAAAACATCAAAAAGATTATCAAAAGCAGGGAGATAAATATTTATCTGAATTAAAAACTTTAAATGCTAAAAGTCATAACCAATTCAATGACATTCCTAAAGACAAACGTAATATGATTACGAGTGAAGGGGCCTTTAAATATTTTGCAAAACAGTACGATATTCAACCTGGTTTCATTTGGGAAATTAATACAGAAAATCAAGGCACACCGCAACAAATGAAACAAGCGATTGATTTTGTCAAATCTCATAATATGAAATACCTACTTCAAGAAACAAGTGTCAGTGATAAAGCTATGAAGCGTTTAAGTGAAGATACAGGAGCTAAAATTTACGGCACTGTCTACACAGATTCTATCGGTAAAAAAGGCAGTGATGGAGACTCTTATTACAATATGATGGCATCAAACATCAAAACCATTCACGATAGTATGAAATAACTTGAGTTACATTTGCTTAACTCAATAAAAGCGGAGAAACACGCTTTATCCTACATAAATAGCCCTCAAAATTTATCTGAGAATAAATTTTGAGGGCTATTTTGATACAAATTAGTTCATACAAATAGAATTGATAATACAAATTTTATAACTTTAGAGCGGTGAATAATTATAGCAAATTTGATTGATTCCTAAGCCGAGACTTCTGAGGCATCTAGCCGAAACCGAAAATCCATTTTAAGATTTTTCACTTACCGCAATAAAATTAGTGGCAGTAGCTGACTGGATTACGTATGCGCTTTTCAAGCTTTACGCAACTTAAAATAAGGACCACCTATTCACGCATGTTCATAGGTGTACTGAAGACGTAACTCATTACATTCCTAACGTCTTCATGCACCGGCAGGCATTACTACGAAATCAAATAGATTTCTGTAATGCTCCAAGAAAAGCGAGGCTTTTTGGAACAATCAAATACATGAAATCAATTATGTCCCAGCCTCTATTTTACTATCACTTAAACAAGCAACGTTTAAAAATCACTTTCCATTCGATTTTTTCATAAAGTATTAAAATCCGCTTCTTTAATCATCATCTAAACGAGAATATATTTTTTGACGCCGTTTTACTCTTTTTTCAACGCGTATTTTTCTTTGTTCTTCTGGATCTAAATCCGCTTTATTTAAATCAGAATCATCCTCCGTTGTCGGATGCTTTTGATACATATAAGCACCTGTCCGAAAAGCAGCCCGTGAAATCAAATGTCCTCCAACTGGAGACGTAATATTAATAAAGACGAGGGCGAGAATTGTTCTGACACTGACATATCCTTGGGCAAAAATAAAATAGATAAATACACCCACTAGCGTTAATAACACGGCTAACGTAGACGCTTTAGTTGCCGCATGGATACGTAAAAAGACATCTTGGAAACGCACCAATCCTATAGCACTAATCAGTGCAATGATACTTCCTGCAAAAACAAGAAAAGCGGCGAAGAGTTTAATGATTTCGTTTGTTGTTTCCATTAAACACGTTCCCCCCTTCCATGAAACGTGAAATTGTGACGGAACTCAAGAACGAAATAATCGCGATTAAAACAACCGAATCTAAGAATGAAAATGTTTTAAAGAGTAGACTCAAAACACCTACTGTGGACATTAAAATGGCACTCATCGCATCGAACGCGACGACACGATCGGCAGTTGTAGGCCCTTTAATGAGACGAAATAATACAATGACTAAAGAAATGGCGAAAATAATAAGCGCCCCTGATAATAAATATTCTGTAATGGTCGATATCATTTCGTCACCTCCACAATCAGTTCTTCATATTTTTTAATATTTTTTAGCAATTGTTTCTTCTCTTTTGCCGCAGTATCTATCGCATGGATTAAGAAAACGTTAGGGTCACGGTTGACTCTAATAATCGTGGAACCTGGCGTGATAATAATCAAAATTGTGAGGAAAGTAATTTCCCAATCTGTGTCTAATTGTGTTTCATACCAGACGAGTCCAGGGTCCATTTTATCTGTTTTGAAAAATACATAATTAATAATTGAGAAAGTTGAAGTAAAAAGTTGATATAAGTACGTCATTAAAAATTTAAAGGACACCCATATCTTTTTCGGATAAAACTCTTGGTCAAAAAATTTATGTACTAAATAAATAATAACTAATCCAATAATGTACCCGACAGTAAAAGTTGGAAATCTAAAGGAATCCTCATCTTGAAAGAGCACCCATAATATAGCAATCATAAAATTCAATGCAATTTGTCTCATGAATGGTCACCTCGCAATTCTGGATTAACCATTTCAATATATTGGTCGACATTCATATTCATCGCTGTCGCTTGCTCAGTCGCTTTCATAATGACAGGTGCCGCTAACCCTATTAACAGAACAACCCCCGTCATAATCATAATAATCCGCTTACGCACAGGGCGAATAGGATGGTACGTTAACTCAGCCCCTTTTTCTTCGTTACCAGCATACATATAGAAGAAAACTCTAAATAAGCTATACATGCCGATAAGACTCGTGACAATCATTAACGTCAAACCAATAAAATGTTGATGTTCTATTGCGCCAATAAAGATAAATAATTTCCCGGGAAATCCACTGAAAGGCGGAACTCCTCCGATGGCGAGTGTAACTACGATGAACGCCACTCCTAACCACGGCTCTTTTCGTGCTAATCCTTTCAAATGGCGATATTGACGATATCCTGTTGTATAGACAATGATACCAATAACAAAAAATAGTAATGCTTTCACGACAATATCATTCATTAAATAAAATATAGCTCCATTAATGCCATTAAAGGTATGTGTTCCTAATCCGAAAATAACAAAACCGATTGATAAAATAACTTGATAAGCGGCGATTTTCTTTATATCTTTATACGCCACTGTTCCTACCGCACCAATAATCATCGTCATACACGCTAAAACGACAAATAATGGTTCTGTGACAGCCCCACTTTGGTTGAAAATAAGCGTATAGAAACGAATGAGTGCATAGGCCCCTACTTTTGTCATTAACGAGGCAAATAATGCTGCGAGTTCCGTATTTAAAACGGCATAGGCTTTTGGCAACCACATAAATAGCACTAACGCCGCTTTAGAACCGAACGCTACGATAAATGACATAGAGACTAAATGAATCGCTGTCGGATCATCCAGTTCACGAATTCTCATCGCAATATGTGTGTAATTTAAAGTGCCTAACTGACGGTACAACAAACCAATTCCAATCAGAAGTATCCATGAACCAATCACATTCAGTACAACATAGATGATACTTGCCCGTAATTGTTCAACGGATTGCCCTAATGTTACGAGCACAAACGAAGCAAGTAGCATGATTTCAAACATGACATAGAGATTAAATAAATCAGCTGTTAAAAATGAACCTACAACGCCCACCGTTAAAAATAAAACAAAGGACGGTAAGTAATAGCGACTGGCACGTTTTTCCCCACGACCAAAACCAAACCCAATAATCATAAAAACGACAAAATGGGTCGTGGTCACTAGTAATAAACTTAATGCATCACCTACGTATTGAATCCCAAATGGTGCTCTCCATCCTGAAAAATCTAATTTGAGCGGCTCATTGTTCACAACGTAAATCAACATCACCAATGAAGAGACAAAAGACACAAATACGATTATTAAAGAAAGCATACGTGATAATCTGACTTGTTTATTTAAAATGACCAGTAACAACGCCCCAATCAGTGGCAACAAAAATGGAATTGCTAAAAAATTGTCATTCATCTTCTTCACCACCTGTTAAAACGTTAATCTCATCTTCTTTCGTCACTTTAAATGTACGGTAAACAAGCACAAGTAAAAATGCCGTAATCGCAAAACCAATCACGATGGCCGTCAAAACAATCGCTTGAAGTAGTGGATCAACAAAATTTTCATGTCCTGTGACGATTAAAGGTTCGGTTTTATCCGATGTATACTCTCCCATGCTCATAATAATGAGGTTTCCCGCATGGGTATAAATTGCGATGCCAATTACAATTCGTATTAAATTTTTAGAAAGAATCATATACGTTGCGATAAACACTAAAAATCCTATCGTTAGGAGTAAGATAATATTCATGATCTCCCTCCACTCAATGAAAGAATTGTCGTCACCACTACACCTACAACGCTTAATGTAATCCCTGCTTCGAATAATGTAATTGTAGATAAATGCACTTCTCCAAAATAAGGAAATTTAAAATATGCATCTGCTTGGTAAAGGATATTTTTGCCGAAAAACAAAGGCGCCAAGGCTGTGCCTAATGAGACAAACGCCCCTACTATCATTAACTTTCTAAAATCAATAGGTAACGCTTCAAGCACTTGTTTCACGTCAAATGCTAAAAACATTAAGATAAATGCCGAACTTAAAATTAATCCTGCAATAAATCCTCCACCTGGATTGTTGTGACCGGCAAAGAATAAATAGAACCCGAAAGTCAAAATGATAAATACAACAATGCGTGTGACTGTTTTAAGGACTAAATCATTCTCTTTCATCTTGACCCCTCCGATCTCTAAAGTTAAGTAATGTATAAATACCTAATCCTGCAATAATTAACACTAATCCTTCCGCCATCGTATCTAACGCTCGGAAATCACCGAGTATCGCATTAACGACATTTTTCCCGCCTGATTTTTCATATGCATCGTGATAAAACACAGAAATCGTCTCTAATGCACTCGCTTGTTGAATCATAAACACAAAACCAACAACGAGAAACGCTGTTAAGAGAGAAACAACAATTTTCACCGATTCTTTTTTCATGTTGAAGCTTCCACGTGGAATATTTGGCAAGCGTGAAAAACTTACAATGAAGAGGACGGTTGTAATTGTTTCTGTCACTAATTGTGTCAATGCTAAATCGGGTGCACGCATTAATATGAAAAATAACGCAACGGCGTAACCAATACCTCCAGTTAATATAACCATCGTTAAACGTTGACGAATAAAAATAAGTGCAAAACCGATGACGATGACAGTGACTAATAAAAGCACATGAAAAATATGATAATCTGTCACGTCAATTTTATACATCTCAGGTATCCCTACGCGTATTAGTCCATAGACATTAATAATAAAATAAATCATCAATGTCACAATCAAGTATGAATTTAAACGATTATTCATAAGAGAACGTAAACCTATTCCTGAGTATTCCTCCATAGATTTATACGATCCGTGGAAAAGATTAACACTTGACCAACTCTTTTCTTTCACTTGTGTAAAACGTGTCCAATCCACGAATAACACACCTATAATACCGAGAACAATAACGGTCACACTCATCATAAGCGGAAGCGTAATACCGTGCCATTGAGATAAATGAGGCGCATAGGAGGCTAATTCATTTGAGGCTACGATATTTTCAAAAGCCCCTTTTAATATGGTATCTCCAACCACTTTAGGCATGATAAAAATAAGAGGTAAACAAATCGCCATCACGGCTGCCGGTGCTATAAATAGCTTTGGCTCATGAAGTGATTTATTGATTTTAAATTCTCCAAAAAACGTTTGTTTTATCATGTAACCCGAATAAATAAATGTAAAAATACTTGCGACAAAACCTATAAAGCTCACAATGACAGTCATGAGAACATTGAAGCCCTGAAGTTTATGCGCATTCACTAATCCTTCAAAAAACATCTCTTTACTTATAAACCCATTCAATAGAGGCACGCCTGCCATTGCTAATGACGCTAATATCATCACTGTCATCGTGATAGGTAACGCCTTTTTCAAACCACCTAATTTGCGAATATCTCGTGTACCTGTTTCATGGTCAATCAGTCCGACCCCCATAAACAAGGCTCCTTTAAATAAGGCATGATTAAGTAAGTGAAAGATAGCCGCAAATAAAATATAAGCATTCGCTTCAATGACAGCTGAATTTGTTGCAGTGGCAATACCGCCTCCAAGTCCTACCATTGACATAATCATGCCAAGTTGACTAATTGTGGAATAGGCAAGAATTCCTTTTAAGTCGTATTGACGAATAGCTGTGATTGAACCGTAAATCATTGTAATTAAACCAATCATCGTCACCATATAAATATAAAATTGGCTCTGACCTAAAATTGGCGTAAAGCGAAGCAATAGAAAAATACCTGCTTTTACCATCGTCGCTGAGTGTAAATAAGCACTCACAGGCGTAGGAGCTGCCATCGCTCGAGGTAACCAAAAATGAAATGGCCACTGTGCAGATTTCGTAAATGCCCCGAGTAAAAACATCAAAACAATCGGAATAAACAGCGGATGTGCCGCAATTTCATGACTTTGTGCAATCTGTTTGGTGATTGTATTCGTTCCCGTGACAACATAAAGCATGATAAAGCCCACAAGCATTGCCAAACCACCAAAAACGGTCACAACAAATGAGGTCATTGCCCCGCGTTGACTGTCAGTTTTATCGTACCAATAACTGATTAATAGAAAAGAGGAAACACTCGTGAGCTCCCAAAAAATGTACAAAATAATCGTGTTATTCGCTAACACAATCCCTAACATACTGAACATAAATAATACGAGGTAAATGTAAAAGCGTGGCAAATCATCGTATTTATGGGATAAATATTGTGTGGCATAAAAGAAGACCGCTACACCAATAATTGAAATGAGAAGGCTAAAAAACAAACTCAAGCCATCAAGTCTAAAATCAAAGTTAATATCGTATGTTGGCAACCACTTTAACGTGTAACTTAAATAATGATGATTTAAGACTTTTGGAATGTGATACAAAAAAACTACTGCTGACGCTACTGGCGCCATTAATGCGAGAAATCCTGGCCATTGTTTCGTATTGCCTTTCATCATAACAGCCAGAACGAGCATGATGATAATTAAAAATGACATTAATCCTAAAATAACCATCCTCTATCCTCCTTATAAACAAATTTTATAAATTTAATGCGATTGTCGTATTAATTTCCTTTTTCGTAATTCCTATAAATTTCATCGTTTCATAGGATGTTTGATGTCCTAAATATTTTTGAATAATGGAGATAGACACCCCAGAACGATACGTATGATAGGCAAATGTTTTTCGTAATGTTGTTAAACCAATATGTTCTATCCCTACCTTCGTTGCTGCCGCGTTTATTATGCGATAAGCTTGTTGTCGACTCAAACCATTTTTTGTTCGCTTTGATTGAAATAACAAACTTGTGTCCGTCAGTCTTCCCTCACGAATGTACCCTATCAATTCACCTCTTAGTTTTTCAGGAATAATGACTCGGATATCTTGTGAAGTTGACGTTACCCATACATGGACGACTTCATGTTGTGGATTTAATACATCCTCAACCTTTAAATTTAGTAATTCATTTAATTTGACACCTGTATGAATCGCAAACTTAAATAGTAAGTAATCTCTCATGGATTGGCTTTGTAAATACACATACATTTTATGTATATCTGTTTTATCTCGAATTGGATCTACAAAGTTCACATCTGCCACCTCATTTAATGTTTCTTATACAATGATATACTTTATTTTAGTAACATGAAAGAGTTATGTTCACATTTTTCAAAAAAATTTTTGGCCTTTTTGCGTTTTAAAAACGATATATATAGTGAAAGGAGGTCAGAAATCATGAACAACTTAAATCTTACACTCATTCTGACACAAACGACTTTATCTCCGGAAGGCAAAGCAACGAAATCCACGCGTCGATTCAATCAAATTAAATCGACAGCAACTGACCAAGAGTTACTTTCTTTTGCTAAAGCGATTGAAGCACTATCTGGAGAGCATTACGACAGTATCGAATCAGTGAAAACTGAACAAATTGGTTAAAAGGAGACTACATTATGAATACAAAAACATTAGAAATTACATTTGAAAATGCATTACAAAAACCTGTAAAACTCACCATCCCTAAATTAGCATCAACAATTACACGCGAATTAGTAGAAGTGCAAGCCGATAAAATTGTAAAATTAAATATTTTAATGTACAATGGCGTGCCTGTGACAAAAGTAAAATCTGCGCAATTGATAGATCGCACGGTCACAGTATTATTCTAAAATTAATCGCTGTATAGATTCATTTTCATTCTGTTTAAAGTCCTCAAAATGACCATTCAATTTTGAGGGCTTTTCTTATATTTTAAAGACGCTTATCCCTTCATCAATTTAGCATAGAATAGCCTGAATTCCCCCTTGAATCCTTAATAAAAAGCGTCTACGAGATTGCACGACCTAACGTGAGAAAGCCATCAAAATTTACACATAGATAAATTTTGATGGCTATTTTAAATTTAAATAGATAATAATGCAAAAAGACAGATGATGTAATAATTACTAGTAAGTAATGAACGCATATTCAACTCATTCTTAGTTGAAACTTCTGAGCAAAAACTGTAACAGAAAGTCTTAATAATCTAACTGAACTTGGAGTGCGCTTTTTACGTATACACTGCTTTATCTCTGCCCCCAACAAAGACATAAAAGTGTTTATGCCCCCTTTTACCGCACGATTTATGAGTCACTGTGGTATGAGCGAACTTTTTCACCATAAAATACTTTTGATGTTTCCATTTTCATACATAAGACATACTTCTCATAAACTTCACACACTTGTGCCAAAATCGTATGTGGCGATTTGACACTCAACACTTCTACATATTCGTCTTGTTGAAAGGTACAACATTCATCAACATTCACTAAGAAAAGCCCTTCATTGATGAGCCTAACAACTTCATGATTACACAAATGGATTCACCACACTCTCACTATTTCAAGATTATCATACTAAATTTATAAGACACTATGTTTCGTTTAAATTAAACTTATTCGAAAATTTACATTGTCTTTACATGATTGTAAAATGACTGAAAATTGATATGCCCATGATCAAAAACAATGCGCTTACGTATAATCAAAGTATAGGAGGTCTTATGATATTACTATTACTTCTTTTAACGCTTTGTGCTGGTGCAGTTATTCCATTGCAAACTTCTATAAATGCACGGTTACACCATTTTACGCACAGTTCTTTTTATACATCTGCCATCTCTTTTTTAGTAGGAAGTCTCACGCTTGCCATCGTCATTCTTTGTTTTCAACCGCACTATTTTACACCACATACTTTAAGCACATTTCAGTTGGACTATCGATGGGTGATTGGAGGCTTAATGGGCGTCATTTTTCTAACGGGAAATCTACTTTTACTGCCGCGTATAGGGGCTTCCCTCACTGTAGTGACCACTTTGTCTGGTCAATTAATTATGAGCCTCCTCATTGATACGTTTGGCTGGTTTCATTTGCCGATGCGTCCGTTAACTATCGTTAAAATATTAGGCTTAATTTTACTGTTTACAGGCATCATTTTAATGAATTTAACTTCAAAGCAAGCCACAAACCAAATACACAATCGAATTTGGCTCATTGTCGGAGTTTTATTTGGAGCTGCTCCTCCCATTCAAACAGCAATCAATAGCAGTTTAGGACAACTTACACATTCGTCTCTATTTGCAGCGTTTGTTTCTTTTACGGTCGGGACAGCGACCTTATTTTTGCTTACCATAATATTCCATCGCAGATTTAAAATTTATAAACGCGACACAACTTCACGTCCTCTTCGTTGGTGGTATTTTACCGGAGGGATGTTGGGCGCTATATTTGTAACCACAAATATTATTGTCGCTCCTATCTTAGGGATTACTGTTTCTCTTATTATTGTCATGCTGGGACAAATAATCATGGGCTTATGTATCGATCACTTCGGATGGCTTAATGCACCCAAACAGGCAATACACCTTAAGCGTATTCTCGGCTTATTATGTGTTATTGTCGCGATATTCATCATTCAACTCAATTAATAATCCATGATTATCGCTTTACCGTTTTCATACCTGTTAGAATTAAAAGTCAGGACTCCTTAATTGACACCACAATCTTTAATCTATATTCTCCTATGGCAACACTATACCTCGCGTGAGGTTTGGTGTTGTCATAGCCATTTGAAATGCAAACATTCTCCTCATAAACATAACTCTTAAAATCAGTTTAGGCTCTCCCTCTTAATTAATAACATATTTACAGTTAAATCAAGATTTTTTTCATTTTTTAAACCCTCAAATTAAATAGTTTTTGTGAGTTTGTTTATATTCACTCTAAGTCGCTTGCACCAAAATATTATTACATTATAATTTTTATAAAAATTATATTGAGGTGCATACATGAAAAAATCATTGCTTATCACTATTTTAACGGGTATCCTTCTCTTTAGTATGACTACAGGAGTTGTGATTCATTTATTTATCCAACCAAATCAATCGGATATCAAAACAATCCGTGCCACTTTAACACCTCCCCCTTATTTAATAGGGATTGTGCAATCTGACTATAACTATTTATTAAAATTCAATCCCACTTTGGGCTATATTCAAGATATTCACGTCAAAAATGGCGAACGCGTCGACATAGATACCCCTTTAGTGACCTATCACAATCCCGCAAAAATCCCCGAAATCAATGCATTAAACACGTTACTCAAACTTCCTCTTGATGCTGATCAAAGTTTTGAAACAAATAAAGAAATAATGAAACTCAAAGCAAATTTGTATCACACGATTCAATCACCTACTCAGGGAATCGTGCGTTTGCATGAATCTGTTCCAGAGCAAAATAAAGAAAAAATTTTAGAAATAACTTCTGAAGAACAACATATTCTCGTTAAAGTTCCGGAGAATTTATATACAAAATTTAAACAAGGAAACACTGTTAACCTACGTTCCCGTTTTAATGGAAAAGAGGCGAAAGGTACAGTTGTATCAAGACATTGGACCCCCATCTCTTCTTCAAAATCAAAGCATCAATCTTACTATTTCACCAAAATTAAAACGCCTAAAAACTATCCTATTGGGACTCATTTTGATATTCAATACTCTAACGCATTAATCGTTTTACCTAGTGATATATTAATAGATGAAAATTCAGTATTGATTTATAAGAAGGACAAATTGATTAAACGAATAATAAGTTATGATAAAATAAATGAGCAACTTATAATTAAAAATGGAATATTTGTTGGAGAGAAAGTCGTACGATTTCCCCATGATCAAAAAATTAAAATAGAGAATATAGAGAGATAGATGGGTTTTCTTTTTCTATTAAAATTATTTTAATGTAAAAGAAGACTTTCCGTAGAAGTTGAAATGACACGGCATATTGTTATAAAACTGCTTTTTTCCAACTTTCTACAAAAATTTTGTATCATAATCGAGTGCGGTTAAGCCTTCTTAGTTTACAATCTAATTCGAATTGGTTATAATTACAATCTAATTGCACTTAAATCAATTCACAAGTAATATTATTAATTACTTTTTATAAGAAGGTACAGATATTTCGTTTGAAATTAATAAGCGTCACTTTCTTAAATATGTTTTCCAAGACATGTTTTGAAAAATTATACGAGGGCAATGAAAACGGGAGGTTATGGAAATGGCTGTTACAAGAGTCAAAGATTGTTTCGAATTATTATCAATGGTTACGTATGCGGATAGATTAAAAAGCGTAATCAAAAAAGAATTCCAAATTAGTTTTGAGGAATTTGCTGTATTAACACATTTAAGCTATCGCATTGAAGATGAATATTACCTTAAAGATATTATTAACAACTTAAACTACAAACAACCTCAAGTAGTTAAAGCGGTTAAAAACTTATCTCAAGAAGGTTACTTCAACAAGCGTCGTAACGAACAGGATGAGCGTACTGTTCTTATTTTAGTAAACGATGAGCAACGTAAAAAAATCGACGAATTGTTAAATCGTGTTAACGAAACAATCAAAAGCACTGACATTAAACCACAATAATGAAAAAACCACTTCGCTTGAAGTGGTTTTTTTATGTGGCTAGGGGTTGGTTTTAATGCCCACAACATTAATTCTCTCATTGATGTTGAGCCACTTGGAAAGTTCGCTTTATCAATCTTTTTTTACCCCTGTTTAATGTCTATCTTCCCCGTAATATAGGTAATATATTTAAAGGTTAGCTTAAATATTTTTAATAAACGTTTCAAAATCTACTAAAAACTTTTCTATCTCTTCGATATGCGGGGCATGCCCAGAGTGTTTATATTCTTTATAGTCAATGTGGCGCGCATTAACATCTGGTCTTTGCGCTGGATTATTTCTAAAAGGATCAAAAGCACCCTCAATCACCAAAGTGGGTACTGTGAACTTATTCACATATTCCTTTTTATATTCTTGATACGTGTGTAATGCCCGTGTGGCCACTGCCATATCATTTTCTGTTTCATAACTATATATCCGTTGTTGTTGATACCATTTCAATGCCGCTTTCTTATTATGATAAATATAAGGAAAGAGCACGAGTGTGGCTTCTAAACGTGTAAAACCTTTCGTCATTTCACGATGTTCATTCATAAGATGTGCCATCCCATTTACGATATTATTGTCGTATGCACCAATTAATGTCAGTGATTGAACATAATCTGAGGCTTCACACGCTAAAAGTGATGCGATAATCCCTCCCATACCATGTCCTAAAAAGTGTGCTTTTTTTATCTGAAGATGATCTAATAGTGATACCAAATCTTGTAAATGGTTGCTCATTTCATAATGGTTCGGTTTAGAGGACCTTCCATGCCCTCTCAAATCATAACAGATTAATGTGAAGTGTGGCTTTAATCTCTCGGCAAGCGCATCAAAACTCGCAATATTTCCATACAAATCATGTATCAGTACTAATGGTACACCTTGGCCCATTTTTTTCAAATGTATTCTACGTCGATCTTTGGTCGTGAAGTCTCCCAATATTCTCTCCCCTTCAAAAGTACAGGTAGTTCATCTATACCCTTATCATCATAAATATAACATTGCAAAATTATATTTCGTAAAATAATCTTATTAATTAAATATAAAAGAGAAGTGAAGATTAAATTTTCTTCACTTCTCTCAGTATATTTTTCAAATTATCCTTGCTTTTTAGAGGAGAGTTCAATCGTGTAAAAAATTATAAGTACTAAAATCATAATCCATATTGCAATCGAAATCAGTTGTGCCGCTTGTGGATCGCGAATTAAAATATCAATTGTTTTTTGCACTAATAATAGGCCAACACCCGTATATTCTAAGCGTTTGCGGTAAAGGCCCCAAAAAGTAAAAAAGAGACCGAACAAAGCAATTATCATGTGAGTGTAGGTCGTTACAATATGAATACCTAAGGTGATATCAAAAGTATTCATTGCTATCAAAATCAAGGCAATGACAGCGAGCAATACGCCAATATAACTTTCTAAACGATTTTGATATAGATAACTCTTTCTCATAATACGAGAATAAATTATCACTGAAATCGGTAATAGCACGATAATATGCAAAATCGATAAGCCCGTCGCCGCCCCGAACGGAACAAGTTGCTTATCATATAAATATGAAATCAAAATAAAGTTAATAATAAAAAAGACAACCGGATTAAACTGTAAAGTAAACAAATTCTTCTGAATCGTCAATATGATTTCAGCTGTTGATTTTTGTCGATACTCAATATAATCAACACCCTGTTTTTCAGATTTTTGGATGTCTCTTCTTAAATTTTCTTTGACATCATCAATTAACGTCGTCGTGATGCCTTTGTGCGTGAGATAATCTTCAACGTTATCAATCAATGTACGATCGTTTGGTCTCATAATGGCCTCCAAATTTTGTCAATGTGGCTATCTTATACTGAAATGTATCAAATGTAAACCATCATCTATGTATTATGGGTTTTAAAACATAAAAAAGGAGGGACAATAAAATCACAGTGATTTCTGTCCACCCCTTCATCTACCTTTATTGATTTAAAAAGGTCTATTTTTCTAAATCAATGCGATACAATTTAATGTTTTTATCTTTAGGTGATGGTGATGCAAATTGATATGAACGTTTGCCATCAATAATAAAGCCGCTATTTCCTGTCACTTTATTATAGTGCTCACGTGTTACGGCTTTAGCACTTACATTTTTCTTAACCTCTTTATAAGTGGGGCCGTCTGCTTTGTTATAGCTCATTGAAATTCGTGTCACTTTAGCATTCGGAGCTTTAGAATTCGCAGTGACAATCATCATTCCTTTATCAGTATGATACTCATAATATTGTTCTGTACCGAATCCAGCTTCAGTATGAATGCCTTCACCTTTGACACGAATCACGTCTGTCATATTTTGACCGATTTTAACGCCTTCAATAGTTTGATCTCCTTGTTGTAAGGCTTTAACAGATTGAAGTGTGTTCCCTTGCATTGCAGACGCAGATCCAGTTGCAACACCTGATAGAGTTAAACCAGTAATAAGTACAGCACTGACGAGTTTTTTCATAAAGCACACGCTCCTTTTTCGCTCTTTCGATTCTGTGCTCACTACTAGTATACCCTAAATTTCAATATAATGACAGTTATATTACGAAACGATTACACACTTGCTTTCGAAGACTTTTCTACAAAGGCTTTTACTGTTTTTAAGAAACGTTCCTTTTCTTCTACAAACGGGTATACTCCTGATTTTTTAAATAAACAAAATTCCGAAACAGGAATTAAATCCGCCACATCTTTTGCTTCCATTGGTGTCACACGCTCATTAGCATCTCCTGCAATAACTAACGTACGTTTATGAACTTCAGTTGTCAGTTCCTTGATGTCAACATTCTGAAAAGCTTGATCCACTGCGCGGTGCTCATATTCAGTCAGAAGTTCTGCAGAATTATCTACACTTTTTAAAAACTTACGTACTTTATTTTTTGAGTAATATAAGTGTTTTTCAAAGAATTTTTCTTGTTCAGAATTATCCCATGTCCGTACTTTTTCTGCATATTTTAAGAACAGACGCTCTTTCGGTAACATCTCATTACTTGCCGTTGGATTGATTAACACGAGTTCCGTTACTTTTTCAGGATAACGTACTGCAAAATCCATCGCCACTGCACTCCCTAATTCGTTTGCGATTAACAAGCTAGATTTCAAATATAAAAATTCCATCAGTTCTTTAATATCTTGTGCAAACTGTTTAAAATCAATGCGTAAAGGTTTATCAGAGAACCCGTGGCCTCTCAGATCAATAAGAATCACTTGATATTTACGTGATATACGTTTAGCAATATCTTCAAAGACAGTATGATTCATATGTATCGTATGAATCATAATTACAGGGTCTCCCTGCCCCATTGAACGGTAATAAAGCGCTGTCCCATCAGATGTACGAAATAATTTCATTATTTTTCCTCCCCTTTAGATATATCCAGTATTTCTAATAATTCCTCTAATGTTGAAATTTCAAAGTCCATTTCTGAAGCTAGCGGTTCTAATTCTACGTCCCCTTCTTTATGACGATACCAAATACTCACCATTCCCATCGCTCTTGCAGGGGCGACATCATTTAATGCATCATCGCCAACATAGATTACTTCTGAAGGTGCAACATTTAGTTTTTCAAGAATATCCTCATAGATACGTGGATGTGGCTTACGAAATCCTACCGTTTCAGAAGTTGATAAATGATTGACATAATCTTCAATGCCTAAAGCGTAAATACGATAGTGCTTGATGTTGGATTTGCCATTAGCAATGACACCTATTTTATACCCTGCTTCTGTCAATTTTTGTAAAGTATAATGCGTATCATAAAATGGAAATACGTACCGATAGAAATGCATCTCAAAGTCATGAAACAAATCTTTCCAACTTAGGCGATCAATATTAAATTGCTTAATGATTTCTTTATATAAGTCAGGTTTATCATGGTCTTCATCATCGTCAAGTTCTATAAACTTTTTTCTGTAATCGGAAGCTTGCACGCGTACAAGATAATCATGAAAACGTTCATATTGTTCTTCTATGAATTTGTCTCTTGATTTTTTTCGATCCAGGAGTGTACCTTCTAAATCAAAAATAATCGCTTTAATAGGGTTTAAATCCATTATATAACCTTCTTCAATTTAAAATTATAGGTCTCAAAAGTTTTTCACCTTTTAACCTTATCGGTGATACATTATAACGATGTCCTTTAGCACTTGTTAAACATGATGTATCTTTTTGTTTTCCATCCACATGAGATAAAACATGAATGGAATACCTAATATCGCAAGCACAATACTTGCAGGTAATTGTATCGGCGCAAACAACTGGCTTCCTAAACTATCCGCAAACACCATCACTGTACCACCAATCAACAAATTAAAAATGATTTTTGTTTCTAATCCTCCAAAAGTAATACGCTGAACCAATTGAGGAATCACGATGCCGATAAATCCAATCACGCCGACATATCCAATAATTGTTGCGGAGAGCGCCGTGGCAATGACTAATGTCACCATGGATAGCCGCTCTGTTTTTACACCCAAACCTTGACTTGATAACACATTGAGTTGCAATAATTTTAATTGAGGTAACAATCCCCCAACCAATACTAATGCTAAGATGAGGGCCGAACCGATGAGGAGGACCTCACGCATTTCCGCTGCTGCAAATCCCCCAAACATATAATTTAAAATATTTTGCAACTTACGGGGATTGAACTGAACTAATAAATATAAACATGCATTCATCATAGCACCAATCATAATTCCCGACAAAATTAACATTCTGGTCGGGTATCCTTTTGAAATGATTTGTGCGACAAAGATGACAATCATTAGTGAGACAAGTCCAAACAAAATCGCAATAGGCGCTATCCAAATAAACGAGAGCCCTAAAAAAACAGTCACTGCGGCACCTAACGTTGTCCCATTCGCTAACCCAAGGGTGAAGCTATCGGCTAGAGGATTGTTCAGTATTAATTGAAATAAACATCCTGCTAAAGTGAGTCCCATCCCAGAGAGCAAGGCCAGTAACACACGGGGAAGTCTCACCTCTAAAACAAGGGTCTGTGCATAAGGGAATGTCCAGTCCATAAACCCAAATAGACTATAAAGTACAACTAAGATTAAAAGAAATCCCCATAAACCAAACGTTATGAGGTCTCTTTTTTTATTTTTTTGCATCAATAGCATCACTCAACTTTTTCATTGCTTCATCAATGCGTGGGCCTGGTCTCGAAAGTAAATCGTCATTTAAAGCTTCAACACGTTGTTTTTTAACTGCATTGAGATCTTCAAACCCGCTTCGCTGTTGTACAAGCGATTGATATTCTTTTGTGGATATACCAGAAGTCGTTAACATGACATCAGGATTCTTTTTAATAATGTCTTCTTTACTCACTGTTGGCCACCCTTTATGATCATCAAATACATTTTTAGCTTTGAGTTTTGTGAGCATGTCATTCATAAATGTTTGTTTTCCGACGGTATAAATTTCAGGTTCTGAAGCAATTTCGATAAAGACTTTCGGTTGTGCTTTACGAGATTTGGCTTTGTTGACCACCTTTTCTACATTCGCCTTTGTTTCTTTGACGAGTGTTTGTGCTTCTTTTTCTTTATTTGTGGCTTGACCAATTTGTTCGAAACTTTGATACATTTCGTTGAGTGACTGAGCATCTTTCACATACACCACTTTTATGCCACTGTTTTCAAGACTTTTTAACACTTTTTCTTGGGATGCTTTTTGAGATTCATGGGTCAAAATAAGGTCGGGTTGTGCTTTAATGAGCGCTTCTTTATTAAGCTTCATCGCATCAAATTGTGTTTTATGACGTACCTCTTTCGGATAATCATCTACTGTTGAAACCCCTACTACATGATCTCCCAATCCAAGTTCATATAATATTTCAGTATTGCTTGGTATGAGTGAAATAATACGATTAGGGACTTTATTCGTTGTTTTGCCCGTTTCGTCAGAATGGTCATCATTAAAATTACATCCAGCTAACAGCAAAAGACTCATAATTATGACATAAAAAATAGACTTCCCTTTCATGAATTCCCTCCTCAAGTGATTATTCACAAATTATATCAAATCACGGGTCACTTACCACCCTTATTTTATGAAAAATATAAAAAAGACGAGTGCGCGTCGCCGTAGACATGTCTTGGGGCTTTCACACTCATCTTCAATAAAGTAAAGTTAAATCATCAATATTACATTTTTTCTGGTGCTGTAACGCCGACAAGTGTCAGTGCGTTACGTAGTGTGATGCGTGTTGCATCAATTAATGCAAGATGCGCTTTTGTTTTTGTCTCGTCGTCAGTAAGTACTTTTTCAGCGTTGTAAAATCTATGGAAATGTGCAGACAAATCTTGAATATAGTTTGTGACACGTTGTGTGGCACGCGCTTCTGCTGCGCCTTCAATCATTGATTCAAATTCTGCAATTTTCTTGAGTAATTCAATTGCTTTATCATTCGTGATAGTCGTATAATCCGCACCTTTTTGAACTTCAATGCCTTTATCCTTCGCTTGTCTTAAGATAGAGCAAATACGCGCATGGGCATATTGTGCATAATAAACAGGATTATCTTGAGATTGTTGCTTAGCAAGTTCCATATCAAAGTCAAAGTGCGTATCTGGACTACGCATGGATAAGAAGTAACGTGCCGCGTCAATCCCCACTTCGTCCATAATTTCTCTTAACGTAATTGCATTTCCCGTACGTTTACTCATTTTGACTTCTTCGCCATTTTGCATTAAACGCACCATTTGCATAATTTGAATTTCAAGACGCTCATGATCTACACCGAATGTTTCCATTGCAGCTTTTAAACGGTTAATATAACCGTGGTGGTCAGCGCCAAATAAATTAATCAACGTATCATTACCACGTTGAATCTTATCGAAATGATAAGCAATATCTGGTAAGAAATATGTGTACGTGCCGTCTTGTTTAATTAAAACGCGGTCTTTGTCATCATTAAAGTCCGTTGTACGTAGCCAAGTTGCGCCATCTTTTTCATAGATATAGCCCAGTTCTTTAATTTTATCTAATACAGCTTGTATGTCGCCTTTTTCATATAAAGATGTTTCACTAAACCAATTATCAAAATGAATGTTAAAATCCGCTAAATCTTTTTTCAGTTTAGCCATTTCATAGTCCACACCCAATTGTCTGAACGTTTTAATACGCGCTTCATCGTCTAAGTCTTTTAACTCGGGTTGCTTTTCAGCTAAATCTTTACCAATATTTTTAATATCTTCTCCATGATAGCCATCTTGTGGCATTTCTGCAGATTCACCTAAACTTTGGCGGAAACGTGCTTCAATGGATTTAGCCAAATTGGTAATTTGGTTCCCAGCATCGTTAATGTAATATTCACGTGTGACATCATAACCTGCCGCACTCAAAATGTTACACAACGTATCTCCAACAGCTGCATTACGTGCATGTCCAATATGCAAATCGCCTGTCGGATTGGCTGAAACATATTCTACTAAAATCTTTTCATTTTTAGGGGTATCTACGCGTCCAAAATGTGTATCTTTTTCAATGGCTTGATCAATCACTTCATACAAATAACCTGAATCAAGATAAAAGTTGATAAACCCTGGTCCTGCGATGTCGATAGATTTAACGTGTGCTGCTTCAGTATCAAGATTTTCAACAATTAATGATGCGATTTCTCGAGGGTTGCGTTTCGCAATTTTCGTTAAAACCATCGCAATGTTTGTCGCATAATCACCATTTTTTTCGTCTTTTGGAATTTCAATTTTAATCGCCGGTACTTCATCTGTGATGCCTGCTTTTTGGATACTTTTTTCAATTTCTTGTATCAATGTTTGTTTCACTTGATCAATTAAGTTCATCGTTTATCTCCTTATATTTAATTTCGTATTGGTACGTACCCATTTTTTCATCGTCCTGATACAATTCATAGTGTACTTTTAGTTTTCCACCTGTTTCACTCACAAAATGAATAATACTTAGCGTATTGACCACCAATAATATTTTCCCTTCTGGGAGATGATAAAATGTTTTCGTCGGTTGGCCTTCTTTGAAATGGAGTGTCATGTTGATATCGCCTTTGCGAATAATTTTGATTGCATCATTTGCGATTTTGACTGTTACATTTACATCGGCATTGTCAACGGCCTCATTATAGCGAATAAATGTCGCATTCTTCTCTGTGAGCGTGCCATCCACATGGTTCGTAAATTTCTCTTTGCTGTCCTCTTGTTTTACGATTTGATGTGTTTCAATTGCCACTTTTCGTTCCAATTCGCTTCACCTTATCTCTATAAATAATACACATCATTATAGCACAATGTTGAAGTGATAAAAAAGGGACTAAGACCTTCCTCTGTCTTACCCCCTTAAATATCTATCTATTAAGCTAACGCTGCTTTTAAGTCATCACTTGAATTATCCCACATTTCTTGATTGTGAGACACTAAAAACGATTTTAAAACTCGTTTGTTTTCTTCACCAATTTGATCAATAATCACTTTATGTTTCATCGATTTATCCATCATGTTTACGTGCTCTGGCATACTTTTGTATCCACGACGAATCGACTTGTTAACGAGCATATACGCTGCTGTTAATCCTGCATAGTAAGGTCCTTGTTCGCCGCGCTCTGTTGTCACCCAACATAACCAGTAGGCTTTCGCACCTTCAACATCCACTGTTTCTCTATCAGTAATCCATTTGACACCACGTTCTACATCTGCACGTGCATGCATCGCGCCAATATCTATAAAAGCTTCTTTTGCCTCAATATCAATAAATACAGGCGCTACATTATCAAGGCTAATGGAACCTATATTCGTTCCTTTATGACCATCTAAAGGGTCATTTTTAATAATATTAAATTTAAAACCTTTTTGTTCTGCCACAATAATTCCTCCTGTTTATGTTTTTATGAGTTAAGTTCATTTAACAAGTTAATAATGGCACCTTTCACTTCGGGGTTTTCGATTTTCATAATTAATTCTTTAGGATAATAAAGCTTGTAATCTTCACGTTTAATGCCAGTAATACTCGAAATAATTAACGACTGACTACTAATTTCCCGAATACCCCCTTTAGGTTGCAATAAATGGATGGGTTGTCGATTAGAACCTGGTCGGTCATAATCATAAGGTAAATCTGAAAATGAATCACTAACGAAATAATAGTCTGGATCAATATCTGCTTGTTCAAAGAGCTCACGCAATTCAGAGATAGTAATAATTGAACCATCAAACGGAAGATATTTAAATAAATCTCTATTAATAAATCGTTGTGCTAAATCACTTAAAATAGGGTCTGATTCACGCATCCAGCCTTTTAAATAATAAGTGACATCTGTTTCATCCAACTCCACATATTCCTCAACCGTTACACGTTCTTCGAAAAATGGGATAAATACCGTGGGTGCTGTGTCAAATTGATACCCTGTTTCGTACAAATATTTCGCCCGCTTAAAACAATTATTAAGTAATACTTCGCCCCCGCGACTTACCGCATGGAAATAAATTTGCCAGTACATTTGATAGCGACTCATAATAAAGTTTTCTACCGCATGCATCCCGCTTTCTTTAATCAGAACCTCATTTTCAGAAGGGCGCATTAATCTTAAAATACGTTCCATATCAAACATGCCATATGAAACACCTGTAAAGTAAGCATCCCGTTGCAAATAATCCATGCGATCTGCATCAATTTGTGATGAAATCATAGAGATAACAAGCTTATTCTCATGGGTCTTGTTAATCACTTCTGCTACAGCATTGGGAAAATCTGGACTGACACGCCGTAAAACTTCGTTAACCTCTGTCTCCCCTGTAATTATGGCTTGGGTAAACTTTTCATGATCAGTGTTAAATATCTTTTCGAAACAATGTGAAAAAGGCCCATGCCCTAAATCATGCAACAATGCTGCACACATGGCTAATGGACGATCATCGTCGGACCAAGCTTCACGCCCACTGAAAGATTCATCAATCATACGACGCACAATTTCATAAACACCTAGTGAGTGTCCAAAACGACTATGCTCTGCCGTGTGAAAGGCTAAATTGAGCGTACCGAGCTGTTTAATACGTCGTAACCTTTGGAATTCTTTTGTTTTAATCAAATCCCAAATCAACTGATCTTTCACGTGAATATAGCGGTGAATAGGGTCTTTGAACACTTTTTCTTCGGATAACTTACGGTTGACATACGGTATCTCTGTCAAGCGAGATCCCTCCTTAACTTCTTATGACGTTAATGGCTTTTTCATCAAAGCAAGGTGCATGATTTCTTTATGCATCTCTGAATCGTATGTACGAACAACGTTAAAGCCTTCTTTTTCATAGAATGCCACACCGCGTTCATTTTGCGTATCGACTTCTAAATAGACAGCGTCATATTGCCCCTCAAAATGCGCGATACCTTTTTCTAACAACAAACGACCGAACCCTTTGTGTTGAGAGTGGGGACGCACATAATGTGCAGACAAATATAACTCTGTACCACTAATGAAATTGGCAAATCCTACGACTTCCTCATCTTCTATCGCCACTAAAAAGAGTTGCTCTTTTAATCGTTTTAAAAGATGATTTTCATTATATGAAGCAGCTAATAACTCATTAACCGTTGAAGCTGCGTAAATATCTAAATACGTGTTGTACCACGCTTTTGTTGCAACATCTCGAATTCCGATGACGTCTTCAGGTGTAGCAATTCTAACTTCATACATACTCAAACCGCTCCTTAAATAAAAATCAATGCGCAGTGTATGGCATAAAAATACCCCGCATACAGTACGCATTAATCCAATTGAATACTTTATATTATAGCATAATCCCCTCGATTTGAGGCACGATTTAAACGCTATTTAAACTGTTTTAATCTTCTTTAACGCCCTTAAAATGAATACAGCTTATTCCATCGTTCTGCTTCTTTTATCGCATATTGATCGTGCAATATATCATCAGGTTTTTCCGCATAGCCAATCAGGTAATCTGCGAGATGCGCCCCTAAAAACTGTAAACTGTACTCGATTTGTTGCACGCACGGGAGTGCTTTGATTCTCGGGCTATCTCCGCCTACTAACACTAATCTAAACGTAATTTTTTGCATACGCTCTTTAAAATCTTGATATCGCGGATCTTGAAGTGTTTCAGACCAATGGTCAATAAAAGATTTTAACGTTCCGCTCACGCTATACCAATACACGGGCGACGCAAAAATGACTTCATCACTTTCGAGCACTTGATCAATCACACGTTGATAATCATCGTTGTATTCGAGAATTTGAATAGATTCATGACGTACATCTCTCACGGGATTAAACGCTAATTTCGTTAAATCAATCCATTGATAGCCATGACCCTTTAATATTTTTTTCGTCAATGTTGCAGTGTTTCCATTTTCTCGGCTTCCACCAAATAAAACTGTAATCATATGAACACCCTCAAATAGCAGTTTTTTATAGCACTAACCTTATTCCCTTTCTATTAACTTCTATTCATTGATAGCTCTTAAAATTAAGAATGAAATAGGCGCACCCAAGACTAACACTTTAATAGGGCGCTGTTCTAAGACTCATGTGCAAATATAAAAAACCCCTCACTAAAATGAATAGTGAAGGGTTAAAACATCTCATGAACGAATACCCCAATATATGAAACGATATGCTTTAACATAGACACGTTTGAAATCATATCTTCAATATCACGGCTTTCATGCTTAACATTTCTTTTATAAAAAGGAAAAAGCGCTAGAATTCTATTTTCAGTAATGTCTCACGAGACGTTCATGGCTAATATATTTCACACTGTTGATGACAATGTTATGATTCCGATTGTTGTTTGCGTTTGGCAAGTTTTTCTTTAAGTTTACGGTCTTGTTCTTCTTTACGTCGTTTACGTTCTTCATTTCGCTTACGTAAACGTTCTTCCTCTTCAGGATCTCGTGGTTTTTGAAGTTGTTTGACTACTTTTTCCATCAGTTCCTCTTCTGTGAGTGCAGCGAGAGGACGGTTATTGACAAAGGCGAAAGTTTTTCTACGACCTGGTCCACAATACGATTGGCAACCAATTTCGATTTCAGCATCAGGATCAATTTTTTTAAGTTTATTCGTGACACTTTTTAAATTAACCGCTTGGCAATCATCACAGACCATGAATTTATTTTTCAACTACGCCACACCTTTCCTTAAAATGATAACTCTACTTATTTTACTCTTTTTCATTATTTTTTCAAGGTATACGCAATATAAAAATAAGAATGATACTATCACTTGTGCCAAACGCCTTAGGTTAGTTTTTGATTGGTAAACTTTGTGTAATATCAATGCCTAAAATTGGAGGCACAAGGAAATAGACGACCAATATAATAACAACAATACTAATCATGTTCATGACGAAACCTTTTAATGCCATCTCTTTAATTTGAATTTTGCCTGTACCGAACACAATGGCATTTGGTGGTGTCCCGACAGGTAACATATACGCACAGTTAGCTGCCATCGCTGCTGGAATCATCAACAATAAGGGGTGCACATGAATCGCCACGGATAAGGTCGCAAGAATAGGTAAAATCATCGTCGCTGTTGCCGTGTTTGAAGTGATTTCTGTTAAAAATAGAATAAATACGGTAATGATAATGACGATGACAATCGGACTCACCCCATTTAATAGCGTGAGTTGTTCACCTAACCATTTAGCCAACCCGCTGTCTTGTATTCCTTTGGCAAGTGCAAGTCCGCCACCAAATAAAATTAATACGCCCCAAGGCAGGTCTTTAGCGATATCCCAATCAATAATACGGCGATGTTGATGTTTTGCCGGGATTAAAAATAAGAGGACAGAGACAAACATCGCAATTGTTCCATCGGCGACAAATTCTGTAGGCCCCCACTTGGCAAGTAAAAATTCACGAGAGACCCATAAAAAACTCGCGAGTAAAAATACTGTGAATACCACTTTTTCTTCATATTTTATTTTTCCTAAAGCCGTTAGTTTATCTTGAATGACTTTTTTTCCACCTGGTAACACTTTCATATCATGTTTAAAAGCGATAAATTTAAAATAAACCCACGCTAAAAACAACAACAAGATAACTGCTGGCACGCCGACCATCATCCAACGCGCAAAGCTTAATTCTTCACCAAAATGCGAGGCATATTGTCCTTTCAAAATGATGAGTGGCGGTGTACCAATGAGCGTTCCTAATCCCCCTATCGTTCCTGCATAACCAATGCCCAGTACGAGTGAACGTTCAAATTTTGAAATACTTTCATCATTTGCTTGATCTGTTTTTAACTCGTGCACCTCTTTTACAATCGCTAATCCAATTGGAATCATAATCATCACGGCGGCGGTGTTTGAAACAAACATTGACAAGCCGCCTGTTGCGACCATAAACCCGAGTAAAATACGGCCTGTACTTGTGCCAATGCCATTAATAATCGTCAA
The DNA here is from genome assembly GCF_011394755.1 of Staphylococcus sp. 11511212. Lineage (NCBI taxonomy): Bacteria > Bacillati > Bacillota > Bacilli > Caryophanales > Staphylococcaceae > Staphylococcus > Staphylococcus sp. 11511212. The sequence continues at coordinate 1,137,800 of NZ_JAANBQ010000003.1, forward strand.
AGCAATTCGTGTATGTAAGTCCCAACGCTCCATCGCAATGGCTAAAATGAAACCACCCAAAAACAAATAGATAATATCATTACCATATTGTGCTGCGACGGTTGCGCTATCCATTACCTTACCTAAAGGCAATAAGATTAAAGGTAGTAAGCTGGTTGCTGGGATAGGAATGGCCTCGGTAATCCACCACACCGCAATCCATGCTGTAATGGCTAAAACATAAATGCCTTGAAAGCCTAAATCATTCGGTTTAAAAAACAGTAGCGTCAATAAAAAAAGTAATGGCCCTAATACTAAACCTATCCCCTGTGCCATTGAATAGGATGGTTTTCGATCGGGTTGCTTTTTTGAAAAATAAGTTAAAAATTGAGACTGTTGTTCCACAATACCCCTCCCCTTTATTACAATACAAATGATAGCGCTATCAAAACGCTATATTTTAATTAGAATAGCACATTTAACTGTAAAATAATATATGCCAATGACAATAAAACGTATAGCAATAGTTAGGTAAGACGTTTAAGTTGTGTTCACAAAAAAGCTGAACGGCGCTTATTTACCGTTCAGCTTTTATATTATGGTTCTCTGTCAAATCGGACTGGTCACATTAAATCAAGGAGTAAGGCAATAATAAATTGCTTTAAGAGTATAAATTCTCGAACGTTGTTGGTTATTTTAATACTAATTAAATCAGTAAAACTGAGTCGTAAAATAGGTTTTATAACGCTTGCGAATAAATATAACGCATTTGATTGGTTCCTAAGCCGAGACTTCTGAGGCATCTAGCCGAAACCGAAAATCCATTTTAAGATTTTTCACTTACTGCAATAAAATTAGTGGCAGTAGCTGACTGGATTACGTATGCGCTTTTCAAGCTTTCCTCAATGTAAAGGACCACCTATTCACGTATGTTCATAGGTGTACTGAAGACGTAACTCATTACATTCCTAACGTCTTCAAGCACCGGCAGGCATTACTACGAAATCAAATAGATTTCTGTAATGCTCCAAGAAAAGCGAGGCTTTAAGGAACAATCAAATTAATGAAGTTATTTATACATTAGTCTGATTTATTATAGAACCTATATTATTCAATACGTTTTCGTTTCGGTTTAATAATTTGGACGGGCTTTCGAATAAATGATTTGGCAATTTGATCCGAAAAAAGTAGACCGACAGCAATTGCACCTGCAATTAGCGTCGCACGTATAAAAATATCGCTTGCCTGCACAAAATCTAACGTTAATAATTTTTGTGCGGCTTTAAAGAAAATACTTCCTGGCACTAGTGGAATAATCCCTGGAATCATAAACAGGATAACAGGAGATTTCACTAGGCGCGCCATAATATGACTGAGTATCCCTAAAGTAAAACTACCGAGTAAGCTTGCATAAATGCTATCTACATTCAGTAAAACTGTCGCTATATAATAAACAATATAGCCACAGCCCCCACATAACCCAGCGGGAACAAACAATCGCTTAGGTGCATCGTAAACAAATGCAAAACAAAAGGCGGTTAAAAAACTAAATATAAACATCAATATTAATATCATTCGTTTACCCCCCTATGATGAGAAACGCAGTCGTGATGCCTGCGCCAATGCCAAACGAGGTGACAATGGCCTCTAAAAATTTTGCGGTAAACATCAACATATGTCGTTCAAATAAATCTTGGATGGCGGTTGTAATTAACACCCCTGGCACAATAGGCATGACCGCCGCTGTTATAATTGCACCTAAATGGGGACTTTGTAGCCATAGGTTGATGGATAGAGCGACGAGACCGATGACTAACGAACCCACCATATCTGGAATAAACAGTGTCAATTGCTTACTTTTCATAAATTCTGTCACGACAAATCCTAATGCCCCAGCTAGAGCTGCTGGGAACAATTCTAGCCATCCACCCCCGACAAGATAGAGGAAACTCATCGAAATCATACCGGCAAACAACATTTTATGCCATAATTTGTATCGCTTCACATGTTTATCAATGTATTTGAGTTCCTCGTACGCTTTTTCAAAAGAAATCTCATTTTTAGCGATTTGACGCGACACTTGATTGACTAAAAATATTTTGCGTAAATTGGTATCATTTTTGTTAATTTTAACCATGCGTGATTCATGGTCTGGGGACAACGAAAAATCAATAAAAATATTTAAGGCATAACCTTGTACTTCGTGAAAACCATAGCTTGCGGCAATACGTACCATTGTATCTTCAATACGTTTTGCTTCAGCACCAGACTCGAGCAAAATGCGTCCTGCCAACATAATGATATTGGCTACCTCTCTATCTGAGGGCAAAGTATTCGACACACGGTCACCTTCCTTCTCTTTTGAATTTGTATCCTAGTGTTTTCGAATCGTCATTTTGTAGAGGGGCACGCCTATAAGTAGACCCACAACTGCGATGCCTGCCCCTAAAAAATCAGAAACGAGTGTATTCACTACGATGAATAATCCACCACAAAGCGCAAGAATAGGTAAGACTGGATAAAAAGGAACCGAAAATGCACGCGGTTTCCCTTTATTTTTACGTCTCAATATGAATAATCCTATAAATGCAGCTATGTAAAACAAATAAATAATAAAAATTGTAATTTCAGATAAATAATCTGCATCAAAGATTGTTGGAAACAGCAGATTCAACGCTAAAATTAATAACGTTAATACTGTCATAACAGCATGTGCGCCAATAGGTGTGGCTAATCGACGGCTCACATATTGTACCCATTGAGATCCAGGCAATAAGCCATCTTGTGCCATTGCAAATGGAATACGTGGAAAGGTCATCACTTTTCCATTCAACGTTCCAATGATGGAAATGATAAGCCCGATATTCACAATTTTAGCACCGATTTGACCAAACAGAACGGTTGCCGCTTCTGCACTGACTTCATTCCCAAACTTTAACACTTCAGGCGCAGGCAAGATTTTAAATACGGCAACATTGATTAATACGTAGACGAATGTCACTGTTAAAATCCCAATTAACATCGCAAGCGGTAAATGCTTTTGAGGATTTTTCATTTCTCCTGACATGGTCGTCAACATAATCCAACCATCATAAGCAAATAAAGTTGCTAGTACCGCACGACCGAAATTAACTGTCCCATTCTCATTCATAATTAAACGCGTGACGTCTTGTCCAAAAACACCTGATTGCCCGAAGATTAAACCGAACACCACAATCGCAAAAATAGGGATTAACTTAGCTAACGTCGTTAAATTTTGAACTGCGTTCGCATAATATGTACCGAGGACATTCATTGTAAGTAAAAATACGAAAATCCCTACACCTATAGGCATCACCCAAAATTGGGAAAGACCAAAGAAATTCGTCGTTAGTATGCCTAAAAAGAGAATTAGCGAAACGATAATTGCCGGTCCGTAAAGTACCGTTAGCGTGTAGCCTGTTAAAAACCCCCAAAACGAGCCATAAATATCTTTAATATAGGCATAGAGTCCCCCTGTTCGTGTAATTTGTGCACCGACCTCAGCAATGGTAAGCCCAGATGCTAAAGTTAAAACACCGCCAATGACCCACGCCCATAAGGCCATGTTGCTCGTTCCAGCATATTCTAGAACTGAACTGGGTTTGACAAATACTCCAGAACCAATAATTGTTCCGACGATAATTGTCACTGCTGTAAATAAACCTATGGTCGGCTTTAATGTTTGTTTTTCCGATTGCATTTCAGTGCCTCCTTATACGAATCTTAACGATACAACTATAACATGAATCGTTCGTAGAGATAGGAAGATTTGAGCTTTTTATCGAAATCGCGACATCGATACAGGATATCTAATAGAAAAACCCTCCAAAGCGACCATGTTTTATGGCTACTTTGAAGGGGGATACCCATAGGCTTATGGAATAATCAAATCATTGAAAATGTTTGTTTCTAAAGCCTTTTTCAAGCGGCATTAAATTTTAAAGAAGGCTTGTAAATCGTTAAACGCTAGGCGATTTCCGATAAAGAAACTACCAAATTCACCATATCGCGCTGTAGTTTCGTCAAAACGCATTTCATAAACGATTTTTTTAAATTGAAGGACATCTTCTGCAAAAAGTGTGACGCCCCATTCGTAATCATCAAATCCTACTGAGCCTGTGATAAATTGTTTAATTTTGCCTGCATATTTACGACCAATCATGCCATGGTCATACATTAATTTTTTACGTTCTTCCATGGATAACATATACCAGTTGTACGTTTCATTACGACGTTTGTTCATTGGATAGAAACAAATGTACTCCGTTGTAGGCAATTCTGGATATAAACGTGCTTTAATATGCGGATTTTCATAAGGGTCTTCGTCTGATTTACCCGCAAGGTAATTGCTTAACTCTACCACTGAGACATAAGAATACGTTGGGATGAGGTGATCCGCAATCGCCAATTTATTTAATTCATTTTCAATATTTGTTAATTCTTTCATTTCAGGTCGTAAAAACCACAATAAAATATCTGCTTTTTGACCTGTCACATTATACATCACATGATCGCCTTGACCTTGATCTTTAACCGCTTTTAATTGTGATAATTTATTTTCAAATTCTGTCACCATCGCTTGACGGTCATGTTCTGGTACAAGACGCCATGAGGCCCAATCTACTGCATAAAACAAATGAAGACTGTACCAACCATCTAAAGTCTCTGCTGCATGACTCATTTAAGAACACTCCTTTGATTTAATCAGATTACTTAAATTTTATCATACCCTACTTTAAAGACCGAACTAAACGATTAAGAACATTCTATGAACGTGGCTAGCTTTAAAATTTCGTCATAGTTTTATCATAAAGTTTTTTCTTATTTTTGAAGGACAGAATATCAAAAACGCCCCCTTGGAAAAGTCGTGATAAGTATCGTATAATTACTATGGAATTTATGTTCAGAGGAAAGTGAAGGAGGACAATTATGTCTAGTTTATTAGATGTTTTAAAAGAAAAATTATCAGGTCAAAATGTTCGTATCGTATTACCAGAAGGTGAAGATGAACGCGTCTTATCTGCTGCTGTTGAATTACAACAATCAGACTATGTGACTCCAGTTGTTTTAGGCAATAAAGCGAACATCGAAACGCTTGCAAAAGACAAAGGACTTTCTATCGATGCACTTGAAATCATTCAACCAGATACAAGTGACTTAAAAGCTGATTTAGTCGCAAAATTCGTTGAACGTCGTAAAGGTAAAGCGACAGAAGAACAAGCGCAGGAATTATTAAATAACGTGAACTATTTTGGAACAATGTTAGTTTATGCAGGCAAAGCTGACGGCTTAGTGAGTGGTGCTGCCCATTCTACAGCGGACACTGTACGCCCTGCGTTACAAATCATTAAAACAAAACCAGGTGTTTCTAAAACTTCAGGTATCTTCTTCATGATTAAAGAAGATCAACAATACATTTTTGGTGATTGTGCCATCAACCCTGAATTAGGCGCACAAGACTTAGCTGAAATCGCTGTAGAAAGTGCGAAATCTGCCCAAAGTTTCGGCATGGATCCACGTGTAGCGATGTTAAGTTTCTCAACAAAAGGTTCAGCGAAATCAGATGACACTGAAAAAGTATCTGAAGCTGTGAAAATTGCGCAAGAGAAAATTGAATCTGAAGGTTTATCAAATGTTGTTGTCGATGGTGAATTCCAATTCGATGCGGCGATTGTTCCTGAAGTTGCGAAGAAAAAAGCACCGGGCGCTAAAATCCAAGGTGACGCAAATGTCTTCATTTTCCCTAGTTTAGAAGCGGGTAACATTGGTTACAAAATTGCACAACGTTTAGGCGGTTTTGATGCAGTAGGTCCTGTTTTACAAGGATTAAATTCGCCTGTTAATGACTTATCACGTGGCTGCTCTACTGAAGACGTATACAATTTATCTATTATTACAGCAGCACAAAGCTTACAATAATGGACTTAGTCTCAAAATATTTTAAGGATGTCGCATGGCGTTACGTTGATCATGCAACGGGACTTGAGCCCATGCAATCCTTTGCTTTTGATGATACGTTTTCTGAAAGCGTGGGCAAAGACGCCTCACCCAATGTTGTAAGAACATGGATACACCAACATACCGTGATTTTAGGCATTCATGATTCTCGGTTGCCCCATTTAGATGAAGGCATCCGATTTCTTACAGATACGAAAGGTTATAATGCCATTGTTCGTAACTCTGGGGGATTAGGGGTCGTGTTAGATCAAGGTATTTTGAACATTTCTCTCATGTTTAAAGGTAAAACGGAAACGAGCATTGATGAAGCATTTTCAGTAATGTACCTTCTCATTAGTAAAATGTTCGAAAACGAAAATGAAACAATAGAAACGTTCGAAATTACCCATTCCTATTGCCCGGGAAAATTTGATTTAAGCATCCGAAACAAAAAATTTGCGGGTATTTCGCAACGTCGCGTTCGTGGTGGCATTGCGGTTCAAATTTACTTATGCGTTGAAGGTTCAGGGAGTGAACGTGCACAACTCATGAAAGATTTTTATACGCATGCCTTACAAGGCAAAACGACAAAGTTTACTTATCCCGATATTTATCCGAGTCATATGGCATCACTACAAGAGTTATTTCAGTCAGACCTCACCGTACAAGAAGTCATGTTTAAACTCCTCTATGCCATTAAAGATTTAGGGGGCACATTAAATATGGACCCGATCACAAATGAGGAATGGTCACGCTACGAATACTATTACGAGCGCATGTTAGAACGTAATGCGAAAATGAATGCGCGTTTAAATTAAACAAAAAGGCCAGAGACGATAAATTCGCCTCTGGCCTTTTATACTCCCAATACTACTGCTCACATATTATTCATGTGACATGTAGTGTGATTTTCCTTTTAAGAAAAAGCTGAGAACAAATGCGAGAAAACTTAAAGCAGTCGCAATCCAAAAAGCACTGTTGACCCCATCGACTGAAGCAAGTTGGTTCACAAATTTCATAATTGCGCCCATCGCTTGTTCTTTGCCTCCCATTTGTTGCGCCATCATTTGAACTTGATCTTTAATAAATGGATTCGTTTGATCTAAGTCCTGTTGAAATGTTGCTAAATGCGATTCTGTTTGTTGTGTCATTACTGTGACTAATATTGCTGTCCCTATTGAACCGGCTAATTGACGCATCGTATTAATCAATGCATTCCCATGTGAAATAAGTCGTGAAGGGAGTGCATTCATTCCTGCTGTCATAATCGGCATCATGACAAAACTCATTCCAAATGAACGAATAATATAAATCATTAAAATTGAAGTATACGGCGTGTCCATAGTCAATCGTGTTAATTCCCATGTACCGTATGTCGTGACTGCAAGACCGAAAATGGCAAGAGGCTTAATACCAATTGTGTCGAGTAATTTCCCGGCAATAGGCCCCATGAGGCCCATAATAATCGCTCCTGGCAGTAACAACAACCCAGAATCTAACGCTGTAAAGCCGCGCAAGCTTTGAAGATATAATGGTAATAAAATCATACCGCCAAACAAACTCATTGTTACAATCATATTGATGATTGCCGTTAAGGTATAACCAGAATATTTAAGCACACCAAAGTCTAACATCGGTACTTTCATTGAAAGTTCGCGTATAACGAAAGCAATCGTAAAAATGCCTCCGATAATAAACATTGCAATGATTTCAGGCGATCCCCATCCTTTGTTACCGGCTTCACTGAAACCATATAACAAGGCGCCAAATCCAAGCGTACTGAAAATGATGCCTGGAACATCGGCACGTGGATGAGTCGTTTTTTGATAAATTCCAAACCATAAAAAGGCGATGATAAAGGAAATGAATCCTACACCAAACATGCCATAGAACATAATATGCCAATCAAAATTTTCAACGATATAACCTGACAATGTCGGTCCGATAGCAGGAGCTAAAATCATAGCTATCCCTAAAACCCCCATTGCCATTCCACGTTTTTGTGGAGGGAAAATCGTCATAAATACATTCGTTCCAAGTGGCATCAAGACACCTGCACCAATGGCTTGTAATACACGTCCTGTCATCATCACAGGGAAATTCCAAGCTATAGCGCAAACGAACGAGCCCATGGTAAAAATAATCATTGCGACTAAGAAAAGACTTCGATATGAAAACTTATTAAATAGATACGCACTGATTGGAATTAAAATCCCATTGACCAACATAAATCCAGTCATAAGCCACTGGCCTGTGGAGGCGGAAATATTAAAATCCGTGTTAATGACCGGTAAGGCTGTATTGAGGAGGGTTTGGTTTAAAATCGTAATAAACATCCCAAAGACCATTGCGACTAAAATTTTATTACGAGTAATCCCTTTTTTAAATACATAGTCTTGGGCAGCATCTCCCACTTCTTCATTGACCGGACGATGCTCAGGAGTATTATGTTGTTCCTCCTCTTCATCTAATCGAAATTGATGCGATGTTTCATCTTTAGATTCCGTTTCTGTTTTTTGATGCGTTCTTTCTAACGCATCCTTTTGCGTATTGCGTTTTTTTCGCTTCAATAAGAAGAGATTTAAAACGGCAATCACAATAAGGGCAACAATGACATATAACGTAACGAACATCTTTTGTCCTCCCTTATTTTAGTTTTTGTGAATGCTCACTTCCGCGTTCATACCAGGGACAATACCTTTTGAAGGTTGATTGTCTAATTTAATTTTAACTGGAACAACTTGTGTTACTTTTGTATAGTTACCATCACTATTAGATGAAGGCATTAATGAAAAACTTGAAGCTGTTGCATTACCGATACGATCCACACGACCTTTGATTTGTGAAGATTGACCATCAATAGAAACATCAACTTTTTCATTTTCACTTAAATCTTTGACATCTGTTTCATCGATATTCGCTGTAATGTATAAATCATTCATGTTGTAAGCGTAAGCCATAGGTTGACCGGCTTGAGCCATTCCATTTTCTTGGCCGTCCATTTTAGCAATTGTGCCATCTTTAGGCATTTTAATCTCCATTTTTTGAGGTTGACCATCTTGTCCTTTTCCTGTCACTTCCGCAACAGTATCACCCTCATTAAGTTTGTCCCCTTCTTTGGCATTTAATTTCGTAATTTGGCCAGGAATAGGACTTGATAACTTCATTTGTTCACTATCTACTTTAGCGTTATCCGTTTTAATATAATTTGCTGACTGATTGTAAAAATAAAACGCAACTGCGCCAATAATCAATATTAATAATATCGTTACAATATTAATTGTGATAATTTTCTTCATTCTCTTAACTCCTCCTTTAAAAATAACACGTTACATTATATAACCATTTGGATGAGAATTCATACAGACAATCTTTATAAATGTGTCGGATTTGAAATTATACTATAATAACAAAAGGTGATGATATGAATAAAAGCAATGCTAGAATAGCAATTCTAAAAGCGATGGTCGCGCTTTTAGAAAAAGAAAAATTTGATCAAATCACAATTAAACAAATTTGTGTAGAAAGTGGGGTCCATCGTTCAACATTTTATGCACATTTTGAAGATAAATATCAGTTAATGGAAACCATCAAATCATATCATATGAAACGTTATAGAAACTTAATGCAATATACGAAAAACATTATCGTTTCTTCTCCGATTCAAGAAGCGAAACAACGGATGATTCAAGTTTTTAGGGTGTTGTTCAAATATATTCTAAGATTTAAAACGTATTTTTCGGGATTAGTACTGACACAGAGTCAATATGATTTTATTCGGGACTATATTCAATTCACAAAAGAAGGCTATACTTCCATTCTAGAAGTTCTTCCTCCAATGAATTATTCCAATTATTTCATTGATTACACGCTTGGGGGACAATTGGCGATTATTTATTCGTGGATTACGCGGGGATGCGAAGAAGATAGCGACACAATGGCTATGATTCTATACAACAATATCATTAAGTTGAATCGTTAAGCGTCACGACGTAAAATGGATGACGCCTAAATTAAAAATCGTTATAAAATGTTAATAAGCCTGCTCATGAAAGACAGTCGCTACGCTATCTTAATGAGCAGGCCTTTATTGGAGAACTTTTTGAAAATGAAAAACACAAAATGATATGTATGACTGTGCATATCTTTTGCTTAAATCTAATGTAACATGTTTTCTAAATATTTGGGATACCAATGTTGAATATTTATTAATTTTTTATGAATATATTACGTAATTAACATAAAATGTTCACAATTTAAGTGGTTTAAAATCTCTTTTTAAAAGTTCATAATGATACATTGTGACATAGTCCCCTTGACGGTAGACTTCCTCTCGCGCTTCCCCTATGAAACGAAATCCTCCCTTTGCAGCGACACGTTGACTCGCTTTATTTTCTTTTTGCGCGCGAATTTCAAGGCGGTTCAGTAATAAATCATTAAATGCTAAGTCACATAACAGGCGCACGGCTTTAGTCATCACCCCTTGTCCTGTCACATGTTGACTCAGCCAGTAGCCGATTTCTCCTGTGTGATTCTGTGTATCTATGTTATGAATATCGACAGTACCAATCAATTGATTCTTCTCATATATAGCGTAAACTCGAACTTTATTCTCGATTTCTAATGTCATCATTTTTTTCAAAAACCGAAGTTCATCTTCAACAGAATTAATGTGCGGTACCCAATCTAAAAAAGCGTTCAAATGCGCGCGCTCCCGGTTGATGACGTCATAAACTTCACCCGCATGCATAAGTTCAAGTTTAACAAGGCTGTATGTTTCATCTATTGGCAATTTAAAATAATGCACCAGCAACATCCCTTTCACATAAAAATTATATTACATTAAATCATAAATAAACTGAAAAGTCAAAAAACTACCGATGCAATTAGAACCTGTAAACCGCACTTCCCCTCATGCTCCTAAAAAAGCATTATAAGAAAAGCCCACAAAGCCAAAACTTTGTGAGCCCTTCAATCCATTGAGTGGTCCTATTTTTACTCAAGAGATAATTATTTTTCAATCATTTTTTCGACGTCTTTATTATGCGCATCTAAAATGAGTCGTGATAAATCCTCTTTATCAATACGTCGTAATTTTGGAAAACGAATGATAAAAAAGATAAGTCCTAACACAGTCCAACCTAGAAGTGCGATGTACGACGGTCCAGATAGCGCGGCAGGTGACCATGGGAAAAGTAATAAAAATAAAAAGATAAATGAAATGACTGCGCCCACAATCGCAAATGTTTTATAAACAGGTCCGTATGAAGGACTCGTTTTGTCATAACTAAATAATTTTGCGGCTGCTAAACATGTGACAAAATAGGCGACAGACACACCTGTTGAAGACATATCGACAATCCATGTAAGGGCTGTACGTCCTAGCCAAGGTGCAATGAGTGTCAACGCCACTAAAAAGATAATTGAAACGTAAGGTGTTTTATATTTAGGATGCAACTTGCTAAACACCTTAGGCATAATACCTGAACGTCCCATTGAAAACAATAAGCGGCTCGCACTTAATAAAAAGCCATTTAAGCCGGTAAATATCCCCATAATAATCGCAATGGCGAGTACACCGAGGCCAATCGTGCCGAAAGCTTCTCGTGTCACAGAACCTGTGAGCCATAAATCCTCACTTGCGCCACTTAGCCAACCCGTATACAAAATCATCATTGTATACGTCATACCCGCAGCAATCAGACTGTACACGATTAATTTAAATGTTTTATTTGGAGAAAAATTGAATTCTTCTGCCGTTTGAGGAATATTATCAAATCCCACATAAGCCCATGGCGCAACAGCGACAATCATAATAATCGCTTGAAACCAACCATATTTTGGCCCGTTTAACGGTTTTAAGTTATCTAATGAGAAATTCGAACCAAAAAATGAGCTAATGAAAAGTAAAACAACGACCGTCACCATCGCAATACAAAAATAGTATTGTAATGATCCGGATACGCTTGCACCTTTAATCGCAATGAACATAAAAACAAGTAATAGGACAGTAGCAATAACGATTTCTGTGATGTAAACGTCCCAACCTGCAATCGTATATAATTTTCCTACTTCTAAAACATCGGGTAATAAAAATTTAATTAAGAGACTAAACGCGGTTGCATTCAAGGCAACGACACAAATATATCCAAATGTTAAAAACCATGATGAGAAAAAGCTCACATAGCGTCCAAATCCTAAATAACTGAACGCAAATCCTCCACCCGAAACTGGAAAGCGTTCAACTAATGCGCCATAACTCACGGCAATAATAATCATAAGTAATGCGCCAATTAAAATTCCAATTGATGCAGCAATTGGTCCTGATTGGGCAATCCAATCTCCTGGTAAAATAAATGACCCCCAACCAATACAAGAGCCATACGCAATGGCCCATACAAACTTCTCTGATAAATTTGCTTGTAAGTCGCCACGGTCAATTTGATCGTGCTTATTTTGCATATCTTACTCACCCCTTGTTACATTATACCGATGCCTAAAAATTTAACAATCATTTTCTTAAAGAAATCAAAAACACACATTTATTCAATGTTTGATAAATCAAAAGAATAAATGTGTGCTATATTTTTATATTTTAAAAGCAGCAATCGCAAGCATAAGCCAACTGACTACAAATAATACGCCGCCTATAGGGGTGATGGCACCAAGTACGCTCACACCTGTGAGTGACAGAATGTACAATGAGCCACTAAAGAACACAATACCTAAAAACATGAGCCAGCCTGCCCAACTCACGTTTAGGTCAAATGCACCACCAATAATCCCAATTAAAACTAAACCTAGCGCATGATACATTTGATAAGTGGTCGCTTTTTCCCAAACGGACATATAATGTTCTGAGAGCTTGCCATCTAACGCATGCGCCCCAAATGCGCCGGTACCCACAGCAAATAAAGCGTTTAACGCACCTAATATAATAAATACTTTCATCTATAATCCTCCTTCATTAAAAATCGAACAGCGATTCCCCATTGCCGATTTCATCATCTGTGACCATACGTGCATTTGACGTCGTGGTCTTACTTGGAGACACTTTTCCACCCATTAATCTAATTTCCTCATCTGTGACAGCCTGAGAGGAAGTGTCCTGTTTCGTTGAGGTATTCGTCTGTACAGCGGTATGGGTGATATCACGTGATGACGCGGACTTCTCTCGAGCATCCGTGTTCGTGTACAATGCAGTCAATGTGTGAATCGCGTAAATATGTTTATCAAAGGCGACATCATTTTGAGCTTGATCTGCCTTAACTAACTCTGCTTCAATCATTTCGATGAGTTTCTCTTTATTCACGGGTCTCTTCCTTTCTTTCACACCAATGTATTGGGGATTTTCCATGTTGGCTTAAATAAGCATTCGCCTTTGAATACGGTTTTGAACCAAAAAAACCACGATGTGCCGATAAAGGGCTTGGGTGCGGGGCTTTGATAATTTCATGCTTTGTCGTATCAATCAGACGCTCTTTTTGTTGTGCCGGTTTTCCCCATAGAATAAAGACAACCCCTTCACGATGATCAGAAACCGCCTGAATAATTTCATTCGTAAATGTTTCCCAACCTATATCTCGATGTGAATGGGCTTGACCTTGTCTAACGGTCAGTACCGTATTTAATAATAATACCCCTTCTCTTGCCCAGTCTTGAAGGTGCGGAGAAGTCCGATGACAACCAATATCGTCTTCCAATTCTTTATACATATTACGTAAGGAAGGTGGAAATTTGGCGTGTGGCTGTACTGAAAAAGCGAGGCCATGTGCTTGATTCGGTCCGTGATAGGGATCTTGACCTAAAATGACCACTTTAATCTCTTCAAAAGGCGTTAAATCAAAGGCTTGATAAATATCTTTACGTTCAGGATAAACGATTTCTGTCGCATATTCTTTCTCTAAAAAATCATGCATCGCTTTAAAATCATGTTTTGTTGTAATCTCATGAAAAATGGTCGACCATTCCATTATGTTCACCTCAGTCCACATTTTAACATAATTCACTGAAAAACTCGCCTCGGCAAAAACGAATATATTTTCACTTTGAGCCGTGCGTGATATGATATGAATAGTAACTGAAACTGAGGAGTGTATGGATTATGGCATTAAAAAAAGTATTAACAATTGCTGGCTCTGATACAAGTGCTGGGGCAGGGATGCAAGCAGACTTAAAAACATTTCAAGAGCATGATACGTATGGCATGGTGGCGCTTGCTGCCATCGTAACGATGGATAAAGCCACATGGTCACATGATGTAACACCGATTCCTTTTGATGTGTTCAACAAGCAACTTGAAACAGTCATCAGTATTGGACCTGATGCGGTCAAGACAGGGATGCTCGGTACTGAAGAAGTCATTAAACGCGCAGGAGAAGCATTTACAGAATCTGGTGCCAAACATTTTGTTGTCGACCCAGTGATGGTATGTAAAGGGGAAGATGAAGTATTAAACCCAGGTAATACGGATGCAATGATTCAATATTTATTACCAAAAGCAACCGTGGTAACACCTAACCTTTTCGAAGCGGGTCAACTTTCAGGATTAGGAACATTAAAATCTATGGATGACATGAAAAAAGCAGCAGAAATTATCCATCAACAAGGGGCACAACACGTCGTTATCAAAGGTGGCAAAGCGTTAGACCAAGATAAATCATACGACTTGTATTACGATGGTCAAACGTTCTATCAACTAACAACAGATATGTTCCAACAAAGTTACAACCACGGCGCAGGTTGTACATTTGCAGCTGCAACAACAGCCAACTTAGCTAATGGTTTAACACCAAAAGACGCAGTGATTAACGCCAAAGCGTTCGTAGCTTCAGCGATTAAAAATGGTTGGAAAATGAACGATTTTGTAGGTCCAGTCGATCATGGTGCTGCGAATCGTATTGAAAAAATTGACGTAGATGTCAAAGAAATATAATCGTTAGAAAATAACGTCCATCTATCATTCGAAAGCCATCAAAATTTATTTAAGCATAAATTTTGATGGCTATTTTAATGCTAGCAAGGGACAAAAAGTTAGATGTTGCATCGTTACTTATGAATAAACATCGCCCCTAAGCTGAGATTTCTCAATGATCAGTTCGAAAACAAACATCCATTTTATAGACAGAAACTGACAAGCTGACGTCTGCGCTTTTCAGGGTTTATAACACTTACTTTAAAACAACTAAACCAATCTATGTCTCAGTCCGCTTCAATATAATTTCTAACTTCGTGTCTCCTGCCACACTTTTAAGTACCATGTGTTGATCCTTTTGTTCAATTGTATATTGCGTGTCTACATACACGGGCTTTTTATACTTCACTTGATAATGAGAAGGCACCCTCTTTAATGTACTCCATAGACGTTCCACAACCAGTTGGCCAGGAACAATTTCAGGATGAAGTGGGTTTTCATCTCTTACTAGTGCGACATATTGTCGAACTTCTTCCCTTTTAAATTCCATTACATCACCTTTTGTATAAATGTTTGCCGTATTTTATTTTGGCCGGGTAACGAAAGTTCAAAGCGAAAACGTTTAAATCTTTTAAGGTCTTGCGCTACACTCCATGTTAATGTAGCTTGAAGCGAATCTGTGAATGGAATAGGTTCCCTTTTCACGACCTCTGTTTCAACTAACAGGATGGGGGCTTTTACAAATGGCGCAAATATATCAAACTCTCGCCAGTATCGCGACAAAAATAATAACGGAATTTCTTCAGTTTCTGAACAACCACACAACCGCTGATATTGACGCACGGCTTCTATATCAATTTTTAGCATTTTTGTTTCAGACTGACCAACGTTCGAAGAGTGCTGCATTCCCCATGCCACCTCCAATCCCCATCGTCGCAAGTGTACGATGCGCTTCTGTCATGTGAAAAAGTCGCGTCACGAGAATAGCACCACTTGCACTGTACGGATGCCCCATCGCAAGAGCGCCTCCATAACGATTCAGTTGGCGCTTTGTTATCCCGAGTTCGCGTTGTGAAGCCAAAACTTGTGAACTAAATGCTTCATTTAATTCTACCGCATCAATCTCAGAGAGCGTCAGTTGCTGTTGATGTAATAAACGCTTCACAGCAGGAATAGGTCCTATCCCTAGTATTTCAGGTGGAACGCCTTCGATTGTATAGCCTTTAAACACAAGGCCTTCTGTTAAGCCTAACTTTCGTGCTTTCGTTTCAGACATGACAACCACAAGTGCTGCACCATCGTGTTTTAAACAGCAATTGCCGACGGTCACGGTACCATTCGGAAGCAATGGTTTTAAGCGATGGAGACGTCTTAACTCAATCGTCGGACGAATCCCCTCATCTTGCGTCATCCATTCCCCTTGAACTTTTAAAGGAACGATTTCTTTGTCAAACTGCTGTTGTGCCTGCACTCCACTTGCCTTCATATGGCTCTCGTATGCAAATACGTCTTGATCTTCTCGAGAGATATGAAATTGTTCCGCAACATTCTCTGTCGCCTCAATCATTGAAGGGTCTTGCCCCTCTGGCGCGAATGCAGCACGTTCAAAAAATTGTGGCGGTTCTGAAGGATAGAGAGACGTCGGGCGTTTCATTTTCCATGGGGCTCGACTCGTGCTTTCAACGCCGCCTGCGATATAAAATTCACCTGCTCCACTTTCTACGAGACGACAGGCAAGCTGTATCGCTTCTAATCCTGAACCACACTGTCTATCTACGGTTAACCCCGAAACACTATGATGAATCCCCGCTTCAAGTAAACTTTTACGAGCGAGATTCCCACCGTTACCGACCACATTTCCTAAAATCACATCATCCAATTCCTCTAGAGGACAAGATAACGTCGTCTTAAAATGTCGAAACAACGGTTTCAACAAATCTTCAGGTTCCCATTTGTGGAGTTTGCCTCCATATAAACCAATAGGTGTCCGTTTCGCGGCTACAATGACAGCTTTATTCATTAAAATCCCCTCCTTCGTATAAATGTTGCGCTATGCGGCGTGAAACTTTACCGCTTGAGGTATAAGGTAACTTTTCAACCCGTATCCACTTAGAAGGGATTTCATAACGTGACACGACTTTTTCAAGTTGTGTTCTCATATGGCGGTACGATATGATTTGAATTCCTGTATATAAAGCCACCGCCACCTCCCCAAATTTTGTATGTGGTTGACGCACGATAATCACATCTTGAACTCCTTCGAGCTGCTTCAATTGTTGCTCAACCACGGAAGGATACACATTTTTACCCCCGATAATCAATCTATCTTGAAGTCGCCCATGTAAATAAAGATAGTCCTCTTTTAAATGGGCATAGTCGCCTGTTTTAATCCATTGAGAAGCAACATCTCCTAAATATCCCGAAAATGTCATTGGACTTTTTACAAAAAGTTGACCAATTCCTTTTTCATCTTGATGCCGAATATCTATTTGGACATTCGAAAATACTTTTCCGACCGAATTGAGGGGAGCTGTTTGATTCATATTCACACTGATAAAACTTGCTTCTGACGTTCCAAAAAACTCATAAATGGCGGCTGACGGAAGGGTTCTCTTTAACAAACGATGTCGTTGTTCAGTCAGTTTATCTCCTGAAATAAACACTTCGCTCACGTGATTATTTTGAGAGGCGTGTTGTAGCCAATCATAAACCATTGTCGGCACTAAAAAGAGACTACAATTGTCCGTGTAATCCGCAATACGAGAAGCACAACGTTCAATGTGATAGTCATTTTGTCCTAGAAAAGTGCGTCCGTAAAACAAGGCATAAATGACGACATATAGCGTTAAAGAATGAGCATAAGGTCCTAAGGCGACGAGCGTATGGTTTTTTCCTCGGCCTCTCGTCATGAGCTTTTCATTTTGTTCAAAAGAGGCGATCCACGAAGCTTCATCTCTCAATAAGGCTTTAGGTAAACCCGTCGTCCCTGAAGTAAAGCCCACATGTAACACCCCACTCGCGAGAGACTTCCGAAATTGCTTTTGTCTTTGATAAAATGTTTCATCCTCCCATAGATAAGGGATGTCATACGTTTCATATAATGCTTTTTTGCGAGCGGCCGACCAATTGGTATCCATGACCCAAGGTGTCCCTCCTTTAGAAAGCACCGCCAAATACGCCACCACAAAGTCTTGTATGCGAGAAAAAGACAAGGCGACATTAAGAGGTAGGTCGTATTCCGGGAGACGCGAAGCCGCATCTTTAACACGCTCATGCAAAGCGGCATAATTTAATTGTTCATCATCGATGTATAACGCCACACGTTATGCTTCTGTTTTGGCATAGTGTTCAATTCGTTTCAACAATTCCATTGAGATGCTCACTTCTTTTCTACATTTTGTTCATTTTATCATAGGAGCCTTTGTCTCAGCATCTCTCTCAAAACGAAAAAACTTCTATCCTATAGCCTTAATTCAAGACTATAGAGATAGAAGCTTTTACAATTTTATTCTAAATTCGCGTGGTTTTGTTGCATCTTTTCTTCTGATATCTTTAATTGTTCTTGTAAATTGAGGACCAGACTATCAAGTAAAATCAATGCACTTTGTTCAAACAAACTCCCTAAAGGTTGATCTGAACCTTCCGCATCATGTTTTGTTCCAGCTGGAAGTTCGATCGCAAGGTCTGCCAATGAACCTATCGGAGAATCGGGTTTTGTAGTGATGAGCAGTACTTCTGCCCCCACTTCTTTGGCTTTTTCAGCTAGTAACTTTAAGTGCGCAGTTGAACCAGAACCCGAAATAATGATAAAGACATCCCCTTGCTGAATCGATGGCGTTGTCGATTCACCGACAACATAAGCACGTTGCCCTAACTGATTCAAACGCATCGCAAAACTGTTTGCGACAAATCCAGAGCGTCCTTTTCCTGAAACAAAAACGGCATTAGCCTCTAAAACCTTTTGTTCAAACGTATGGGCATCCTCTGCATTAACAGCACTTAGTGTTTGTTCTAGTTCATTTAAAATCAAGGTATAATTCAGTTTTGCCATCTTATTTACCTTCCATGATGTCACGGCATTGTTTT
Organism: Staphylococcus sp. 11511212; assembly: GCF_011394755.1. Taxonomy (NCBI): domain Bacteria; kingdom Bacillati; phylum Bacillota; class Bacilli; order Caryophanales; family Staphylococcaceae; genus Staphylococcus; species Staphylococcus sp. 11511212. The sequence goes on from NZ_JAANBQ010000003.1 coordinate 1,156,737, forward strand.
GCTGCTTCTGCTGGGTCATCTGCATTTGCAATACCGCCACCAACAATAATTAAGTCTGGATTTTCCTCAACGACTTCTTTAATTGTATCTGGTTTAATACCACCCGCTACTGCCACTTTAGATTGACTAATCACTGATTTGACTTTGCGTAAACTTTCAAGTGGTGATTGGCCTTGTGCTTGTAAGTCATAACCTGTATGCACCGCAATATAATCTGCACCCATAGCGTCAATTTCTTTTGCACGTTTTTCTAAATCTTGAACTGCAATTAAGTCAACAAGTAATTGTTTGCCATGTTTATGTGCTTCAGCGACAGCATTTTTAATAGATTCATCTTCAGCCACACCTAAAATCGTTACGACATCCGCACCGAATTTAATCGCTTGGCTCACTTCATAGTCTGCAGCATCCATAATTTTTAAGTCCGCTAATACTTTAACGTCTTCATCTTTCACATTATCTTTTAAATGTTGTACTGCAGGGAGACCTTCATTAATCACAATCGGCGTACCGATTTCAACGATATCTACATAATCTGTCACTTTTTTAGCTAATTCTGCTGCTTCTTCTTTATTTAATAAATCAATCGCTAATTGTAATTCCATGATAAAATCATTCCTCCATTAGTATATCTTTTTCACTACAGTTTCAGGATATACCCTAAAATATGTGGGTTCAAACGTTCTGCCTATGCATCAGGCATGGCAGCATCATCTACAAACACTTCTACATTAGGATGTTGATGTAAGATGGAAGCGGGTAAATCCTCTGTGACACGTCCAGATGTTAGTTTTGTCATTGCTTCTTTTTTTGAACTCCCCAGTGCAATTAAAATAATACGTTTCGCTTTCATAATCGACTGTAAACCCATGGAAATCGCTTGTCGCGGAACGTCTTCTTTATTCTCAAAATATCGGCTATTTGCTTCAATTGTACTTTCAGTTAAATCCACACAATGGGTAATACTCTCAAAGTCTGTGCCAGGTTCATTAAATCCAATGTGCCCATTTTGACCAATACCTAGAATTTGAATATCAATTGGACCTTCTTCATCAAGTAAAGCTTCATAATGTTTTGCCTCTTGGGTAATATCTGTAGCGACACCATCTGGAATATGCAGAAAAGATGCCGTAAATTTCGGATAGCGATGAAATAAAATATCATGCATATAATAGTCATAACTCTCTGGATGTGATTTAGGCAATCCGACGTATTCATCAAGATTAAATGTATGCACTTTCGAAACATCCAGTTGATTTTTATTCAGTAATTCCACCAAATAAGCATACATATCAACCATCGTTCCTCCTGTCGCCAAGCCTAAACGACTGTTTGGATGACGTAACATTTGTTGATAGAGTTCAGTAGCAACATAAAATGAAACACGGTCTCGTGTCCCCAAATTTGTAATCTTCAAACAACTCACTCCCTATTTGATACGCACAAGCGCCTATCTTGTACCTCAATGATTTGTTTCTCTCTTTAGTATTACCATACAACGTGAACTCCTTTTACGCCAAACAAATACAGTTAAAATCTCACCGGAGAAATCTCTTTTTGGATTTTACAACATAAAGTGAGCATACATATACAAATTTGTCACATTTTTTAGTAAAATAGACAGATAATCATATCGGGGAGGCAGTGAACGTTTTGCAACTTATCACAGAAGACAAACTCCAATCTTTATTGGATCAATATGCAAACCAACCTGTCTATTTACACGTTGAAACGACTAATGGTGCGTATGCGAGCCATTTCGATCAACGTGTTTTCAATGCAGGTACTTTTTTACGTAATATTCAAGTTAATTATCAGCATGCACAATTAAAAGGTGGCGGCAAAGAACCCTACCGTATCGGTCTAAAATTAGATAATCTCGGTTGGGTCTATGTGCAAGGATTAACCCATTATGAGGTCGATGAGAACGATGCTTTGCTCATCGCAGGGTTTAATTTTGAAGGACAACTTGCGGCTGCACTTGAAATTAGTCGACAAGCTTTTGAAATATAGGAGGCATTTTTATGGCAATGGAACAACATGTATTAGTTATTTTTCCCCATCCAGATGATGAAACTTTTTCGTCAGCGGGTACATTAGCACGATTTGCAAGTGAAGGTGTTCCTGTCACGTACGCCTGCCTGACACTTGGGCAAATGGGACGTAATCTTGGGAATCCTCCTGTTGCAACACGTGAATCTTTGCCTCATATTCGTGAACGCGAATTAGAAAAAGCAGCTGAAGTTATTGGTATTACGCATTTACGTAAAATGGGTTTACGTGACAAAACGGTTGAATTTGAGCCTCACGATGAAATGGATGCCATGGTCCAACAACTCATTGACGAAACACAGCCAACAACGATTATTTCATTTTATCCTGGCTATGCTGTACATCCTGATCACGAAGCGACAGCAGAGGCTGTTGTACGTACGGTTCAACGTCTCCCTGAAGCCAAACGACCAAAATTACAACTTGTCGCATTTAGTAACGATGCCGTTGACGAGCTAGGGGAACCTGATATCGTGAACGACATTTCTGAATATAAAGAACGTAAATTAAAAGCATTTGAAGCCCATCAATCTCAAACGGGCCCATTTTTGGCACAACTTGCGAATCCACAAGGCCAAGCTTCAGGTGCGCCCGCGGATGCAGCGGCATTTTTAACACGAGAGACCTTTTGGACGTATCATTTCAACGACACGCCAAAATAAAAGAGATGAGTCAGTAAGAGAAAGTAAAACACTCCTCTCTCTTACTAGAAAGAGCAAATAAAGTGGAGGAAGAAATATGACTGAATTTGATTTATCAACACGAGAAGGTCGTTGGAAACATTTCGGTTCTGTAGACCCTATACCAGGAACAAAACCAACGACGAAAGCTGAAATGACAGACCTTCAAAGTACACATAAAAACTTTTTATTTGAAATAGAAGAAGTCGGAATTAAAAATTTAGTATACCCTGTGTGGATTGATGCCTTTCAAACGGCTGGCAACTTTAGCTTTTCAACAAGTTTGAACAAAGATGAAAAAGGCATTAATATGAGTCGTATATTAGAAGCGGTCGAAGCTGAATACGATAACGGTATTCGCTTAGATTTTGAAACATTGACTCAATTGCTTAACCGTTTAAAATCACACATGAAACAACATAGTGCTGGCGTCGATGTTTCAGGAAAATGGTTTTTCGAACGCCGAAGCCCGGTCACTGATATTAAAGCCGTCGGCCATGCGGATGTCACTTATGGATTAGCAGTTAAAGGGGATACAACGACGCGCAAAGAATTGACTATCGAAGCCGCAGTGACAACGCTATGTCCTTGTTCTAAAGAAATTAGTGAGTACTCTGCGCACAACCAACGTGGTATCATTACGGTGAAAGCGTACATCGATAAAGCAGCGTCACTTACGCAAGACTATAAAGAAATCATTCTAGATGCAATGGAAGCCAATGCAAGCTCTATGCTTTATCCCATCTTAAAACGCCCTGATGAAAAGCGTGTAACTGAACGTGCTTATGAAAACCCACGTTTTGTCGAAGATTTAATTCGTTTAATTGCCGCTGACCTTGTAGAATTAGACTGGTTAGATGGTTTTGATATTGAATGTCGTAATGAAGAATCGATTCACCAACATGATGCATTCGCAAAATTAAAATACCGTAAATAAAAAAACAGCCTGAGTTGAAGGTGCCCTTTTTGGCATCCCTTCACTCAGGCTTTTTCTCTATTTTAAGTGTTCATAAGGACTGTTATTCGCAAATGATAAAATTTGGTCGATAAACAGTTTAGCACGAAGTTGTAACTCATCGTTACTTAAATATAAAGTGCCATCTTCTAATTTGTCGTAATCTGAACTGTGCGTCGCAATTTGTGTTGGAACGGCAATGCCTAATAAAGAACGGACAATAATTCTGAGATGAGAAAGCGGTTCGGCACTCACAATGCCGCCACTGTTGTTCACAAGACCTACGGGTTTCATTTTAAAGTCATCCATTGTGAGATAGTCTAATGCGTTTTTGAGACTGCCTGAGAATGACCCATGATAGTTCGGTGTTCCTAAAATAATGAAGTCTGCTTCTCTCGCAAGCGTTTTCAATTGTTCGGCATTATTTTGATAAGCCTCTGGTACAGGATTTTGACCTGAGAAATCCAACATATGCAATGGACGTTCAGCTAAATCAAAAATTTCAACTTCATGATGTTGTTCCTCAATTTGTCCTTTTAAATATTGCGCCAGCGCACGTGTATGTGAATTGGGAGTTGCGCTCCCAACGAGAATTAAACCTTTCATAATCTTTTTCACTCCTAGTTTTTTGTTTTTTCAATGACATGATAAATGGCTTTCGCAACGCCACTTTGTTCATTCGTATCTGTGACATACGATGCAATGTCTTTTAATTCAGGTAATGCATTTTCCATGGCGATAGGATAGCCCACCACTTCTAACATTGATTTATCGTTTAAATTGTCTCCGACAGCCATGACATCTTTCATATCAATACCTAATTGGTCCGCTATTGTTCTAACGGCCAGGCCTTTTTGTGCATCGATATGTGTGATTTCAATATTGCCACGTGCAGATGAGGAGACCGCCAAGTTTCCACTTTTTTCTAAACGGGCTTTCGCACGATTTACTTTTTCAAGATCGACATCATGTGCGAGTACTTTCATAATTAACTCTCCAGGAATATCTTCTACTTGGTCATAATTATCGACCACTTTCAAAGACCCCACATCAATACGGTGTTGAATATGTTCACGAATTTTTTCAACATTCGGGGTTTGACCTGCCTGTTTCGCAATATCTAAATAAATCGCTAAATCTCGTTCAGGATCTTCTGTATAAATCCCTAAATTTGTATAGACTTGATAAAAAATATTTTCTTCAGCTAACACATCACGAATGCGTTGATAGAGCTCATGATTTAAATTGGAGGTATGCACAATATCGAAACATTCATCACGTACTTCTGCCCCATTCAAACAAATATAAGGCACTTTTAAGCCTGTGGGTTGGATGGGGTCATTCGCTTCATAAAAAGCGCGTCCTGTCGCAATAACAACAGTAATGCCTTGTTCTTGTGCATATTGAATCGCTTTTACATTTTCCTCTGAAACTTCGTGAGCAGCGTTTAATAATGTCCCATCCATGTCAGTTGCTATTAATTTTACCATCTCATTTACCTCACTCTATTTATGTCCTTGACTACGTTTTAAGTTGGCGCCGTTTTGCTTTGTTCTTATACATTTAACAGAGAATAGATTGCCTAAACGTGTCCTTATTGGAACTTTAATATCCTCTCGCACGAATCAATACGGCGCATAATATGCTTTATATTTTATCAAAATTGCGTTGAATTGTACTCCGATTTGTTTGTCCGCTTCTTTTCTTCCCTCAAGCGCTTAAAAAAGTTTTTCAACAATTGCCCACAAGAATAAGCCAGCACACCTGTGACGAGTGTGACACGATGATTCATTCGAGGATCTTGTATGAGATTCATCAAACTCCCACTACATCCCCCCTTAGGATCTTTTGCGCCATAAACGACAGTGTCAATACGACTCATAACAATGGTGCCAGAACACATGACACATGGCTCAAGTGTCACATACAACGTGCAACCTTCTAATCGCCAAGTCCCCAACTTTTGAGCCGCACGTTCAATCGCGATATGTTCTGCATGCGCCATCGGTAATTGTGCAGTTTCACGTAAATTATAAGCCGTGGCAATGATTTCATCGTCTTTCACTATCACTGCTCCAATCGGAACTTCACCTAATTTTTCGGCTTCACGTGCCGCCTCAATCGCAATCGACATATAAAATTCATGACTTCTCATACAGAAACATCCTAACTTGTGATAAAATTTGTAATACTGATGAAAATAAAAATTGGAGATAGAAACTATGGACAAACCCTTTATAGCTATAGAAGGCCCAATTGGTGTGGGCAAATCTTCGTTAGCGCATAAGTTGAGTCAATCTTATCATTTTTACGAAGCAAAAGAAATTGTAGGCGAGAACCCCTTTTTGTCCGATTTCTATGAAGATATCTCAAAATGGAGTTTTCAAACCGAAATGTTCTTCTTATGTCATCGCTACAAAGATTATCAAGACCTTGAAGTAATGGATCAAGGTATCGTAAGCGACTATCATATTTATAAAAATAAAATTTTCGCACGAAATACGTTGTCAACTTTAGAATTCGATAAATTTTCAAGAATTTTTGATATTTTAACGGAAGATTTAAAGATGCCCGATTATATTGTCTTTTTAGATGCTGACCTTTTTCGTTTGAAAGAGCGCATCAAAACAAGAAATCGAGATTTTGAAGTTCACATTGAAGATGACTATTTGCTCAAATTAAAGGCCGATTATCTTGCATATTATAAATCACTAAAAGCAAACGGACATCACGTCTTACGCATCGATACAACAAATTTAGATTTCGTCAATCATCCAAAAGATTATGACACAATTTTAAAACAAATTAACGAATTAATTGGAGGACAAACTTTTGAATAACTATGGTATCCCCTCAAATGCGGTCATCACGATTGCAGGCACTGTCGGTGTCGGTAAATCGTCGTTGACACAAGCACTTGCGGACAAATTAAACTTTAAAACATCTTTTGAAAATGTAGATCACAATCCCTATTTAGATAAATTTTACGACGATTTCACACGTTGGAGTTTCCACCTTCAAATCTACTTCTTAGCAGAGCGTTTTAAAGAACAAAAACGCATGTTTGAATATGGCGGTGGCTTCATACAGGACCGTTCAATTTACGAAGATGTCGATATCTTTGCCAAGATGCATGAAGAACAAGGCACTATGACACCGGAAGATTTTGAAACGTATTCTAATCTTTTCAACGCAATGGTTATGACACCGTATTTCCCTAAACCTGACGTTTTAATTTATTTAGAATCGGACTATAAAAGTGTGTTAAATCGCATTCATTCACGTGGGCGCGAAATGGAAATGAATACGGATCCTGAATATTGGAAAAAATTGTTTGCGCGCTATGATGCATGGATTAATCAGTTTAACGCGTGTCCCGTCGTACGCGTCAACATCAATGAGTATGATTTATACGAAGACCCAGATTCTATCGATGCCGTTCTTGAAAAAGTCGGTCACATTATTCAAACGCATCGCCAAGTCGATCAACGAAAATAATCAGCAAACCCATTGAACGTTCATGTTCAATGGGTTTTATTTTAATATAGTTGGAAGTTCTGTGACATCATTGATAATCACGTTTGCCTCTTGAAAAGTTGCTTGAGACCCTAATCCTGTTTTGACCCCTATCGTTTGTTTGGCATTGACATTTTTCCCCGTCAACATATCATTATCTGTGTCGCCAACAAAAATGAGAGACTTTCCTTGAACGCCTCTCTCCCATAACGGCTGTAAAATACGGGGATCCGGCTTTTCAAAATTATCCCCGTTGGTTGAAATCACGATATCAAACAACGGCTCAAAATGTGTTTTATCAAAAAAATGTTGCATCCCCTTACGATTATCACTCGTTAAAATACCTAAACGATAGCCTTCTGATTTTAAGGTGTGAAGCATCGATTCAACCCCTTCAATAACATTGACTTCAGGTTCTCGTGTATCAATCAATGCTTGGCTCTTTTGCGCTGTATAATGCAAAGTATCCTCATCAGTAAATTCATTAAAAACTTCGACCATATCCTCTAACGTCCCTGAAGCCATGATACTTCCCGGTTGAAAGGCCTCACCCTCGATGCCTAGCCGTTTTTTAACCTCTGCGCTCGCTTCAATTTGAAAATGATCACAGACCGCTTCGACTAATTGAATCCCTATTTTCACCCAACTTTCATCAAAATGAATTAATGTTCCGTCTTTATCAAATATAATCCAAATGTCTTCTGACATATTAGCACCTCCTATTTGATGATAAAAAATACAAAAGACAATATTCACACATGTTTCTCTTTAAATTTTAGTCTCCTTATCACTAATGTTCTATATTCGTATCAAAAAGTTAAAAATTAAGACTTCAATAGGAGAAATATTAGTATTGATTATTGTCATTTTAGATAGGGAAACCACTAAAAACGTTTCAAGTAAATATGAAGATATCAGAATAACCAGATATTGAAGTAATAATTATTACATCGAAAAATAAACTAAGAGACAATGAAAGTATTTATGGACTATTTAAAGAGAAGCACACGTCTCTTCAGAGCTATATTTCTTAGTCGTCACGAAATCAAGCATATATAGTTTAGTTACGGTAAAACAAATATGTTTAATCAATGATTAACTATATTTTGAGGTGATTGCAACAGAATCACTAATAATCCTATAAGAATATAATTTATCTATTACCTCTTTTTCATTTAATGACAGTTGTTTGATTACGTGACTACTTATATCTTTTGCCATTCTTTCAATAGGGAGGGAAACACTGGAAAGTTGAGGAGTTAAAATTTTGCATATATCATGATTGTCAGTTCCAATTAAAAACACTTCATTTCCTAGAACCCTAAAAATCCCTGCTGAAACGTAATCATTGCCAGTATATATTCCTTGTATTTCTTTATGACTTTCTCGGATTTTCATACCAATCTTTATACCATCATCAATAGTAAACGCTGATGAAAAAATGTATTCTTCTTTAAAATTTATTTTATTTTCTAAAAGAGCTTCTTTATATCCTTCTAACCGCAATTTTTGAGCGCCATTAAAAGGATTGTCAATGCATATTGCAATATTATTCATCCCCTTTTTTATTAAGTATTCAGTAGCATCTTTTCCTATATTAAACTCATCAAAATGAAAATTAGATATACTCTTAGTTTGATTAGTATCATTACTAGATATAATCAATCCATATTTAGAGTATTCTTCAATAATATCAACTTGATTTTCTACTGAACACAAAATGACTGCGTCAATTTCATTTTTCTTTAATGATATCAATACTTCTTCTTCTTTATTTGGTGAACAAAATGTCTGATGAATAAATGATTTATAACCATCTTCATAAAAATTTTTGGTTAATTCATATGAAACTTTAGAAAAAAAGGGGTGATCAATATAAGGTATTGAAATACCGATTGACTTAGTAGTTCTATTTCTAAAATATGTAGCAATGTTATTAGGAACATAATTATTTTCTTCAATGTATTGTAGGACTCTTTTTCTTTTCTCCTCATTAACATATGGATGATTATTTAATATCCTAGACACAGTAGATTTTGAAACATTGCACGCTTTAGCGACATCAAAAATATCCATTTATTCCCCTCCAGAAAAAAACTCTATTGACATGGGAATGTTCCCATAATTTAAGATAAGTTTATCATAATCAAGGCGGTGTAGCTATGACATTAAAATCTAGTAGTATTTTTAATTTTCGCAATAATATTCAAGAGTTAAAAAAACACTCTGAAATCCATGCAAACAAATTTCTTTGTAGTGAAATCAACAACACAAAACAAACCTTGTCAGTGAATAGGGATGTTCAAAACGTAGAGTTCATGCCAGTAAATCGTTTGATAAGAGAAGATGAGACAGAGAAAATCATGAATGTATTAAAAAATTTTTTACCTACTGGAAAATATACAAGTGGCAAATATATTGATGAATTTGAACAGTACCTTTCTGAGTATCTATCCATTAATCATGTAATTGCATTATCTAGTGGAACTGCAGCTTTAACAATTGGATTACTCTCTCTAGGAGTAACGGCGGGTGATGAAGTTATTCTACCTTCAAATAGTTTTGCAGCAACAGAAAATGCTGTTGTATCTATAGGAGCCACGCCTGTTTATGCTGATGTCAAAGACGACTTTACTATTTGTCCTACATCAATTAAAAACCTGATCACCTCAAAGACAAAAGCTATTTTACCTGTTCATTTATATGGTCGTTTTTGCAATATGTTAAAAATTAAAGAGATAGCTTTAGAATATGACATTAAAGTAATTGAGGATGCCTGTCAGGGAATTGGCTTAGAAGAGGTAGGAATGCATTCTGATTTAGCTGCATTGAGTTTTAATCCGTATAAAAATTTAGGTGTTTGCGGTAAAGCGGGAGCTATAATAACTAATAATGCCGAATTAGATTATAAATGTAGATTAATTAGTTATCACGGATTTGACTTAAAAGAAAAAAACAAGAAAATCATCGATTTTGGTTTTAATTCAAAAATTGATAACACACAAGCACTAATAGGAATTGTTAGAATGGAATATTTAACCTTTAATCAGTACAGAAGACTAAAAATTGCAGAAAAATATAATCAAAAATTAAGCGATATGGAAAATATTATTCTTCCTACATTTGATGATAAATCTGTGTGGCATCTATACCCTATCAGAATCAAAAATAACAAGAGAGACTTTGTAAAATCAGAACTTGAAAAAGTTGGCATTCAATCCGAGATATATTATCCATACTTAAGCCACGAACAAATAACTTACAAGAAAATAATTTCGCTTCCAAACACCGAAAAAATACACAAAGAATTATTATGTTTACCTTTATATCCTGATTTGACGAATGAAGAACAATAATATGTTATTAGCAATTTAAGAACGATACTGGAGGGATTAAGGTGACAAGAAATTTAATATTATTTGACTTTGATGAAACGTATTACAAACATAATACTAATCAAACTGATATATATTATTTAAAAGAAATGGAAGAATTATTACAGAAAATTTCTGCTAATAATAATGCTATTACGGCGATTTTAACAGGAAGTACTATAGAGAATGTACTTGAAAAAATGCTAAAAGCTGGTATGTCATATAAACCAAAACATATTTTTTCCGACTTAAGTTCTAAAATGTACACATGGAATAACTACGAATATATAGAATCGGATGAATATAAAAAAGAAGTATTAACTGAAACATTTCTATTAGAAGATATATTAGATATATTAAATTATATTTCTTTTAAACATAAAGTGGAGTTTATACAACAAAGAGATTTTCGCGAAAAAGAAACACTGTACAATTTTTATTTTTATTCTTCAGGAGATACTAATTTAGATAAAGCAATCTTAAAAGATCTTATCCATTATTCTGAAACAAGAAATTATACTGCGAGGTTTAATCGTTGTAATCCTTTAGCGGGAGACCCAGAAAACGCTTACGATATTGATTTTACTCCTAAAAATGCTGGAAAGTTATATGCAACAAAATTTTTGATGCGTAAGTATAGTATTCCTCGAAAATCAATTGTTGGTTTTGGGGATAGTGGGAACGATGAAGAGTTCTTACAATACTTAGACCATGCATTTATTATGTCTAACAGTAAAGATGAGGAAATGAAAAGCAAATTTAAAAACACAAAATATCCTTACTACAAAGGTATATTTACACATGTCAGAGAATTCATAGGTGATAAAAATGATTAATTATGGAATTATTGGTACAGGCGGTATTGCTAAAATACACGCTGAAATTATAAAAGACCTCCCTAATGCATACCTTTTTGGTGCCCATGATATAGTTGAAGATAATTTAGAAAATTTTTGCTTAAAATTTAATACGACTCCATTTGAAGATATTCATTCTATGTTAGAAAAAGTGGACATTGCTGTCATATGCTCGCCAAACTTTTGTCATGTAGATCATATTGTTAAATCTTTAAATCATAATTGTGATGTATTATGTGAAAAGCCGTTAACCAATAATCTTACTGAAACAAATATAATAAGACACTATAATAATATTCAAAACATAAAAAGTATAAACCTAAATTATAGAAACTTGACTGTTGTTAAAAAGATTATGGATCTAATAAAGGATGATAAAATAGGTGAAATTATATCTATTCATATGGCATTTCTAAAAAATAGTGCTTATAGAAGAAAAACTTTTACTTGGAGAGACGATGGAAGTTCAAAATTAAGTAGTGGTGCCTTAGGAGATTTGGGGGTTCATCTTCTCGATTTAGCGACTTATATTACTGACAGTAATGTAAAGGTAGAAACAATTAAAACTAAAATGATGACTAAAGTAAAGCAAAAAAGTGATAATAGAGTACAAGTTGATGATCATTCAGAAACATTTTTTATGACTAGTAACGGTCAATATATTCATATAGAGACTTCTAAAGCTTGTGATGAAGATTTATGTGGTTTCTACATTTCTATTTCAGGTCGTAATGGTGAAATCAAATTTTCCTCAAAAAATGGTGGAGTAGTTACTGTGAATAACGATGGTATTCAAGAGATAGTCCAATTAGATGAGAGAACATACATTGATCCAGAAAATGAATTCTACGGGTGGAAAGATAGCTTTTATCATACACATATAAAATTTTTAGAGGCTATCAAAAATAGAAAAGAAACATCAATCTCAACTTTTGAGGATGGTTTGAGAGCCCAAGAAGTTTTAGAGCACTGTATTAATAGCCACCAACAAAAACAGTATATCGAATTCAAATGAGTAAATCCCATGTTCTTTATTTTTCTTTAATGTATTTTCTCATTGGTATGATACACACTTTTGTCGGTTCATTTAACCAATTCTTAAAAATAGAGCTAAATATGAATCAATCAGATGTATCAAATTTAATCAGTATTCAATTCATAACATTTATGGCTGGAGTGTTTCACTCAATTTTCTTAGTTAATAAAGATATTAAGAAATTTTTTAAAATAACACACCTATCCATTCTATTAATCGCTTCTGTTTTCCTTATTTCTGAGTATTACTTAATTGTATATCTGGTTGTAGCTATATTAGGTTTTTGCGCTGGATTTATCGAATCTTCTATTGCATCATATATTTTTAATACTAAATTTGAATCTGCCAAAACTTTTGGTTATATAGAATCATTTTTTGCAATAGGCTCATTTCTGCTCCCTATGATTGTGAAGATATTTGAATATCATTCAGATACAAAATACGCTATTATCTTTATACTCATAATGAATATCATTTCATTTTTTATTCTCTATTCAATAGAGTTTGAATTAAGTAGTAGCGATAGATATAAGATACCAAGGCCTTCTTTTAATAAAAAGTCAATGCTAGTTATAATTATTCTTACATGGTGTTTCTTTTATATTAGTATAGAAACGAATTTTTCAAATTTACTGCCATATATCAACTTAGTTTCTGATAAATTTAGCTATATTACTGTAAGTATATTTTGGATTGGAATAATTATAGGACGGTTTTTATATACGTTAATATTGCCAATAATTAGATTCAGGCTTGAAACATTGCTATTGGCTTATACAGTAATCTCCCTTTTTCTATATATTATGTTGATATATTTGAATACCCAAGATGAAATCAGGTTAATAATTCTATTTTTACTCACTCTATTTTTAGCACCCATGTTCCCTTTAGGTGCTAGTATCATTAATCAACATAGTAACAATAAGAGTTTATTTACTAGTATTTTTATCGCTGTAGCAGGATGTGGTGGTGCAATTGGAGCAGTGATTATAAAAACAGCTTTATCCATTCATATCCCTGTATATCTATCTATTTTATTAATATTAATTACTTGCTTATTTTTAAATACTATAATTTTAAAAACAAGCAAGTGAAATCCTATTTATTAATAGAGAAATCACATCGAAGTAACCGCTTTTACTGAAGTGATTTACAAAAGTGTAACCTAATAATACACAAAATAGTAATTGAATGTTCATTTCGCTTTATCTTTTAGTGTATGAGAAGTTTTTACTTTTTGAATAAAAGAGCGGATAAAAAATAGTTATTTCGGCTCTTTGTAAACATCGATTGGTAAAGATATAATGTACTAAGTTGCAAATTTTTGTTGCTTAGTATGGTTTTAATATTCACTCATGTATAATCTTGAAATGATTGATTACATCACAAAAGAACTAGGAAGCCTATCATATTATAGCTTCCTAGCTTTTCTTTTATTACAAATTAATATTTCGGTACAACGACTCTCCAACCATATGGATCTTCGAGTTTACCGCTTTGGATACCTGTATAGTTGTCATACAACTCTTGCGTAATAGGTCCTGTTTGGTTGTCATTAATGATAATTTTTTCATCTTTGAATTGTAGTTCGCCCACTGGAGAAATTACAGCTGCTGTTCCTGTGCCAAAGACTTCTTGAAGGCGTCCTTCTTTATGGTATTGATACAGTTCATCAATAGCTACGCGGCGTTCTTCAACTTCATAACCTAAAGATTGCGCAAGTTCTAGAACAGTTTTACGTGTGATGCCTGGTAAAATACTGCCGTTTAATTCAGGCGTCACAACTTTACCGTCAATGACGAAGAAAATGTTCATACTGCCCACTTCTTCGACATATTTTTGTTCTACCCCATCTAACCATAAAACTTGGTCAAAGCCTTCTGCATTGGCATTAGATTGTGCTAATAAACTCGCGGCATAGTTTCCAGCGACTTTCGCATAACCCACACCACCACGGACTGCGCGTACGTATTCATCTTCTACGTATATCTTTGTTGGACTTAAGGAATCTCCTCCATAATAAGAACCTGATGGCGATAAAATAATGAGTAAGCGATATTCATGTGAAGGATGCACACCTAAACCTTCTTGTGTCGCATATACGAATGGACGTATGTATAACGATTGTCCTTCACCTTCTGGTACCCAGTCACGTTCGACATCAATGAGTTGCTTAAGTCCTTCTAGTAGTAAGGATTCGTCTAATTGTGGCATTTTTAAGCGATCTAACGATAAATTAATACGCTTAAAGTTTTCCTCAGGTCTAAATAATACAACTTCATCGCCGTGCTTGTATGCTTTTAACCCCTCAAATACTGATTGGCCATAGTGGATACATTGGGCTGCCGGTGCAAGTTCGATTGGACCATAAGGAATAATCTTTAAGTCGTGCCATCCTTTATCTTGGGAATACTCAAAGCTAAGCATATAATCCGTAAAAACTTTACCAAATGTAAGTGAGGACTGATCTGGCTTTTCTTTAAGTTGGTCTCGTTGTTGAAATTGAATCTTTTCTGACATGATTATTCCTCCTATTTGACTGTAATACATGCATTATATCAATGCATTTACGACAATTCAATAAGTTTTCCGAAAATTAGCATTAATCTGATTTTTAGAAAACGCTTTCATATTTTTTTGATGATGTAAATCTAACTCCACTCCCAATGATTCATTATACAAAGTTTAAAGGGGTTATGAAAATAATTCGAATATATGAAAAAGAGACATGCCCGTCACATGTCTCTTCACGCATCCTATGATATTATGAGATTTTGCTCATTCTCTTGATTAAGCTTTATGTGTTTCTTTTTCTTGAATCGCCTCTAACATACGTGCTGTCATCGCTTTAAGGTCATATTTCGGGTTGAAGCCCCATTCACCACGTGCACAGCTTGTATCGATGCTATCTGGCCAACTTTCAGCGATACCTTGGCGCACTGGATCCACATCATAATCTAATGTAAAGTTAGGCATATGTTCTTGAATTGCTTCTTTCACCATTTCAGGTTCAATGCTCATCGCACTTAAGTTATACGCATTGCGGTGAATTAATTTTCCGCTATCGGCTTCCATTAATTGGATAATGGCATCAATCGCATCATCCATAAACATCATATCCATATATGTGTCTTTGGCAATATAGCTTGTATAATGCCCTTCACGTACAGCTTTGAAGTAAATATCAACTGCATAGTCTGTTGTACCGCCACCTGGTTCTTTCACATAAGAAATCAATCCTGGAAAACGAACGCTACGTGTATCCACACCAAATTTCGTGAAATAGTAGTCACATAACAATTCGCCTGACACTTTGTTCACCCCATACATTGTGTTTGGACGTTGAATTGTCACTTGTGGCGTATTCTTTTTCGGTGTATTTGGGCCAAATGCGCCGATAGAACTTGGAGTAAAGAATTGTAAATGATGTTTACGCGCAACTTCGAGTGCATTCACTAATCCACCCATATTTAAATGCCATGCGAGTAATGGCTTTTGTTCTGCTGTTGCTGATAACAGAGCCGCCATATGCATCATTGTGTCCGGTTGGAATTGTGCTACCAATTGTTCCATTTTATCCGCATCAGTAACATCTAAAATTTCAAAAGGCCCTTCAGCCACAATAGAACCTTCTTCTGGCTCACGAATATCTGTTGCTAATACATTTTCATTCCCATAAATTTCACGACACTTCGCGACAAGCTCTGTTCCAATTTGTCCTAATGCACCTGTTATAAAAATCTTTTTCATAAATACTCATTCTCCTCATTGTCTTTTCGAGACGGACATACGTCTTTTCTAAATAGTCATTTTCTTGTTTTACAGGGTAATTATATCATTTAAGCGCTTTCTTGTACATCGTGAAAAAACAAAAAAGACGTGGTTAAGCGCAATATTTCTCATAGAGAGTAAACAAAACCCTCTAAATTTTTCTTAGGATGGTTGCTGAATAAATATTGAGAAACGTTGTTTGAGAAATAATCTACAAAAAAACTGCCTACAAAATGCATAGTTTTGTAGACAGTTTGAAGCATTGTGTTTTAACATAGCTTCAGTTTATTATTGAATTACGCCGAGTTCTTTACCTACGCGCTCATAAACTTCTAATGCTTGATCTAACATTTCTTTCGTATGCGCTGCTGTAGGCATATTTCTCACGCGCCCTGTACCACGTGGCACTGTTGGGAAGACGATTGATTTTACATAAACGCCTTCATCCATTAAACGCTTACTAAATTCTTGTGTTTTCTTTTCATCACCAATAATCACAGGTGTGATTGGTGTTTCTGAGTCACCAATATCAAATCCTAATTTTGATAAACCTTCTTTAAGGTATTTCGCGTTATCCCAAAGTTTATCGTGTAACTCTGTTGAAGCCATTAATTTATTCACAGCTTCTGTGATAGCTTTTGTATCCCCAGGAGCTAATGATGTTGAGAATAAAAATGGACGAGATTGCACTTTTAGCCAATCGATTAATTGTTGTGTTCCGGCAACGTAACCACCTACGACACCAATTGCTTTAGATAATGTTCCGATTTGGAAATCGATTTTATCTTGTAAACCAAAATGTTTTACAGTTCCTGCACCTTTACCCATTACACCTGAGCCGTGGGCATCGTCGACGTAAATCATAATACCTAAAGGTTCACAAATTTCTACAATTTCAGGTAACTTAGCAACATCGCCATCCATACTGAAGACACCATCAGTAATGTACATCACTTTATTGTATTCCCCAGATTCTACAGCTTCTTTAGCTTTTTGACGTAAATCATCCATATCTGAATGTTTTACACGAATAATTTTAGCTTTAGATAAACGGCAACCGTCAATAATAGACGCATGGTTTAATTCATCAGATAAAATTGCATCATTTTTATTCATCACTGCAGAGATAGCAGCCATGTTACAGTTAAATCCTGATTGATAGGCAATTGCTGCTTCTGTACCTTTAAATTTAGCTAATGTTTGCTCAAGTTCATCATGCAAATCTAAAGTTCCGTTAATTGTACGAACTGCGCCTGCGCCCACCCCATGAGAGTCAATTGCACTTTTCGCTGCTTTTTTAAGATCGTCGTTTGTTGCTAATCCTAAGTAGTTGTTTGATGATAAGTTGATATATTTTTTGCCTTTGATTTGAATTTCAGGACCATTGGCACCTTCGATTGAATCAATTTCATTGTATAGGCCGTTGTCTTTTAAATAGTTAATGTTTTCTTCCAAAAACGCATTTAACTTTTGAACCATGTTCATTCCCCTTTCAAATATAAATCATCTTTATCATACCCTATTTTGAACAAACTTCAAAGCATGTGTATAATATAAAGACAACTATTTAATTAAGGAGAGATCGCTTTGACGGATTGGTTCCAACTTGCGCGTGAAAAAGAAACTCAAATGATAGAAACACGTCGCTATTTACATCAATACCCTGAAGTTTCATTTTTTGAGAAGCACACGCATGCTTACATTTTACAACGTCTTGAACAACTCGATTTTGATATAAAGGCACCCGTAGGTCAAAACGGGATTATTGCGAAAATTTCTGGCGCTACGAGTGGACCGACCATTGCGTTACGTGCTGATTTTGATGCACTTCCTATTGAAGATTTAAAAGAGGTCCCTTATCGCTCTAAAGTTCCAGGTGTCATGCACGCCTGTGGTCATGATGGCCACACAGCCATTTTATTGACGGTAGCAGAACTCTTGCATGAGTATCAGTCAAAACTCAAAGGGACGGTCGTACTCATATTTCAATATGGAGAAGAAGTCACTCCCGGCGGTGCGCAAGAGATGATTGCAGATAATGCGTTAATGGGGGTCGACAAAATATATGGCAATCATTTATGGAGTGGTTATCCAACTGGCACGATCCATACGCGGTCAGGTCCGATGATGGCGCAACCTGATGAATTTAATATTCAAATTCACGGTAAAGGTGGACATGGCGCAAAGCCACATGAAACGATAGATCCTGTCGTCATATTAGCTGAATTTATTTTAAGCACGCAAAAAATTGTTTCAAGAACGATAGATCCTGTAAAACAAGCCGTCATTTCTTTTGGTAAAATCCAAGCAGGCGAAGCTGATAATGTGATTCCGGATACGGCTATATGTCGTGGTACTGTTCGTACGTTTGAACCAGAAGTTCAAAATCATATTTATCATAAGATGGATAAGTTATTGCAAGGGTTGGCACTTGCCAATGATATTACGTATGAATTTGACTATACTAAAGGCTATCTTCCTGTATATAATCATGCAGCTTCAGCTGAGGTGGTGAAACAAGCCGCTAACCAATTGAATTTTAGGTATCAAGATTCAGACTTAATGATGGTCGGTGAAGACTTTTCATTCTATCTTAAAGCACGTCCTGGTGCCTTTTTCTTCACAGGCTGTGGCAATCCAGAAAAAAATAGTGAGTGGCCACATCATAGTCCTCATTTTGATATTGATGAATCAGCGATGAAATATGCAGTGAGTACGTTTATGAAAATTTTAGAGCTTGAACATGTTATATAAATAGGGCTCTTTATAAAATAGGACTAATCACATTAAGGAGTTAGGCAATTACGGATTGCAAAACTCCTTTTTTCGTTGTAGGAACTTAAAGACTTAGCCATTGATGGCTATTTTAATAACACTTAACTCCGTTAAACAGTTTTTATAACTTAGGCATGCGATTAATATAACTCATTTGATTGGTCCCTATGCCGAGACTTTTGAGGCATCTAGCCGAAACCGAAAATCCTTTTTTTAGATTTTTCACTTACTGCAATAAAATTAGTGGCAGTAGCTGACTGGATTACGTATGCGCTTTTCAAACTTTTCTCAATGTAAAGGACCACCTGTTCACGTATGTTCATAGGTGTACTGAAGACGTAACGCATTTCATTCGTAACGACTTCATGCACCGGCAGGCATTACTACGAAATCAGATAAATTTCTGTAATGCTCCCAGAAAAGCCTCAAATCGTCACGCAAACAACGATTTGAGGCTTTAAAATGTAAAAAAAAGAGTTGGCACAAAGCCAACTCTTTTTATCTATCTCAAAGATAAATGATATTATTTTTCGATAGCTGTTACAACGCCTGATCCTACAGTACGTCCACCTTCACGGATTGAGAAACGAGTACCGTCTTCGATAGCGATTGGAGAAATTAACTCAACGTCCATTTCTACGTTATCGCCAGGCATAACCATTTCAGTACCTTCTGGTAAGTTAACAACGCCAGTTACGTCAGTAGTACGGAAATAGAATTGTGGGCGGTAGTTAGAGAAGAATGGAGTGTGACGTCCACCTTCGTCTTTTGATAAAACGTATACTTCAGCTTTAAATTTTGTGTGTGGTGTGATTGAACCAGGAGCAGCTAATACTTGACCACGTTGTACGTCTTCACGAGCAACACCACGTAATAAAGCACCAATGTTGTCACCAGCTTCAGCGTAGTCTAATAACTTACGGAACATTTCTACACCAGTAACAGTTGTTTTAGAAGATTCTTCAGATAAACCGATGATTTCAACTTCTTCACCAACTTTGATTTGACCACGTTCAACACGGCCAGTAGCAACTGTACCACGACCTGTGATTGAGAATACGTCCTCAACAGGCATCATGAATGGTTTGTCAGAATCACGTTCTGGAGTTGGAATGTAGTTATCTACAGCTTCCATTAATTCTAAGATTTTAGCTTCGTATTCAGCGTCGCCTTCTAAAGCTTTTAATGCTGAACCAGCGATTACAGGGATGTCATCGCCTGGGAAGTCGTATTCAGATAATAAGTCACGAACTTCCATTTCAACTAATTCTAATAATTCTTCGTCGTCAACCATGTCAACTTTGTTTAAGAATACAACTAATGCTGGTACACCAACGTTACGTGATAAAAGGATATGCTCACGAGTTTGTGGCATTGGACCATCAGCAGCAGATACTACTAAGATACCGCCGTCCATTTGCGCAGCACCAGTGATCATGTTTTTAACATAGTCAGCGTGTCCTGGGCAGTCAACGTGTGCATAGTGACGTTTTCCAGTTTGGTACTCGATGTGAGAAGTGTTGATTGTGATACCACGTTCTTTTTCTTCTGGAGCGTTGTCAATCATGTCGTATGATTGTGCAACTGAGTCACCGTTTTTCGCTAATACTGTAGCAATTGCAGCTGTTAAAGTAGTTTTACCATGGTCAACGTGACCGATAGTACCAATATTGGCATGTTCTTTTGAGCGATCGAATTTTTCTTTTGCCATTATGAAATCTCTCCTCTTCAAATTAAGAATTAATATTTAATATCTCTCATGAAAGTTACTCACCTTCATGAGATAGATAATCTTTATTACCTTTATAAATCATTTTACTAAAAAAATCAATTTTAAAAGAGCATAAAGTGTTGATGACATCTCACAAGATGAACATCACATAGACGGGTTGGGTAATCTATTATTCACCTTTGTTCTTTTTGATGATTTCTTCAGAAATTGATTTAGGTACTTCTGCATAGTGATCAAAGTACATTGTGTAAGTACCGCGACCTTGTGTGTTAGAACGTAATGAAGTTGCGTAACCAAACATTTCTGAAAGTGGTACAAATGCGTTAACAACTTGAGCGTTACCACGTGGTTCCATACCGTCAACACGGCCACGACGTGCAGTAACGTCACCCATGATGTCACCCATGTACTCTTCAGGCATTTCGATTGTAACTTTCATCATTGGTTCTAAGATAACTGGATCACATTTTTTAGCAGCTTCTTTAAGTGCCAAAGATGCAGCAATTTTGAAGGCCATTTCAGATGAATCGACATCGTGGTATGAACCATCAAATAATTTAGCTTTAACATCGATTAATGGATATCCAGCTAACACACCATTTTCCATAGCGTCTTTAAGACCTTGTTCAACTGATGGGATGTATTCACGAGGAACAACACCACCAACGATAGCGTTTTCGAATTCGAAACCAGCACCTGTTTCGTTAGGTGTGAATTCGATATGAACGTCACCGTATTGACCACGACCACCAGATTGACGAGAGAATTTACCTTGAACAGCAGCCGCTGATTTGAACGTTTCACGGTAAGATACCATTGGCGCACCAACGTTTGCTTCTACGTTAAATTCTTTTTTCATACGGTCAACAATGATGTCAAGGTGAAGTTCACCCATACCACCAATGATAACTTGACCTGTTTCTTCGTCTGTGTGCGCTTTGAATGTTGGGTCTTCTTCTTGAAGTTTCACAAGCGCTTGTGTCATTTTATCTTGGTCAGCTTTTGATTTAGGTTCTACTGATAAGTGGATAACTGGCTCTGGGAATTCCATTGACTCAAGGATGATGTCATTTTTCTCTCCACAAAGCGTGTCACCTGTACCTGTATCTTTAAGACCTACAGCTGCTGCGATATCACCTGAGTATACGCTGCTGATTTCTTGACGAGAGTTTGCGTGCATTTGTAGGATACGACCTACACGTTCACGTTTACCTTTCGTAGAGTTTTTAACATATGAACCAGAAGTTAATGTACCTGAGTACACACGGAAGAATGTTAATTTACCAACATAAGGGTCAGTCATAACTTTGAACGCTAATGCTGCGAATTCAGCATCGTCGTCCGCTTTCGCAATAACTTCTTCGTCAGGATTTTCTGCACGATGACCTACGATTGGCTTAACATCAAGTGGTGATGGTAAGTAATCGATAACGGCATCTAACATTAGTTGAACACCTTTGTTCTTAAATGCAGTACCACATAATACTGGGTAGAATTCTACGTCTGTTGTAGCCTGACGGATAGCGTCTTTAAGCTCGTCAACAGAGATTTCTTCTCCACCTAAGTATTTTTCCATTAAGTCATCGTTTGTCTCAGCTACAGCTTCGATTAATGCTTCACGTGCTTCTTCAGCACGATCTTGCATATCTTCAGGAATATCTGTTTCCTCGATATCTGTACCTAAGTCATTATTGTATTTGAAGCATTTCATTGTCACTAAGTCAATGATTGCATGGAAATCATCTTCAGCACCAATTGGTAATTGGATTGGAGCTGCGTTCGCTTGTAAACGGTCATGTAAAGTGCTTACTGCGTAGTCGAAGTTTGCACCCATTTTGTCCATTTTGTTTACAAATACGATACGTGGTACGCCGTAAGTTGTTGCTTGACGCCAAACTGTTTCAGTTTGAGGTTCTACACCTGATTGTGCATCAAGTACAGTAACAGCACCATCAAGTACACGTAATGAACGTTCAACTTCTACTGTGAAGTCTACGTGTCCTGGTGTATCGATGATGTTAACACGGTGATCATTCCAAGCAGCTGTTGTTGCAGCTGATGTAATTGTAATACCACGGTCTTGCTCTTGCTCCATCCAGTCCATTTGTGAAGCACCTTCATGTGTTTCACCAATTTTGTGGATACGTCCAGTGTAATAAAGAATACGTTCAGTAGTAGTCGTTTTACCCGCATCGATGTGAGCCATGATACCGATATTACGCGTGTTCTTCAAAGAAAAGTCTCTTCCCATGGGTATTCTTTCTCCTTCCAGAATATAGGATAATATAATCAGATATAGCTTTACCCTAAGCAAACGCATGACAAACGTTCAATATGCAAGAAGCATGTTGATGGCTGTCGAAGTCATTAATGCTCAGGGAATGGGCTTCTATCTTACCAACGGTAGTGAGCGAATGCTTTGTTCGCTTCAGCCATTTTGTGCGTGTCTTCACGTTTCTTAACGGCACCACCAGTGTTGTTAGCAGCGTCTAAGATTTCGTTAGCTAAACGCTCTTCCATAGTTTTTTCACCACGAAGACGCGCATAGTTTACTAACCAACGTAAACCTAAAGTAGTACGACGCTCTGGACGAACTTCTACAGGTACTTGGTAGTTAGAACCACCTACACGGCGAGCTTTAACTTCAAGTACTGGCATAATATTGTTGATAGCTTCATCGAAAACTTCCATTGCATCACGACCTGAACGTTCTTGAACTAAGTCGAATGCAGAATAAAGAATACGTTGAGCTGTCCCACGTTTACCATCTAACATGATCTTATTGATTAATTTTGTCACTAACTTAGAGTTGTGAATTGGATCTGGTAACACATCTCTTTTAGGTACTGATCCTTTACGAGGCATAATACAAGTCCTCCCTTCCTATTATAGTATATTTATAATCTATCAGTCATATTAACCGACGAAAATTTACATGAATTTAACCTTATTTTTTAGGTTTTTTAGTTCCGTATAATGAACGTCCTTGTTTACGTCCATCAACACCAGAAGTATCTAACGCACCACGTACGATATGGTAACGCACACCAGGTAAGTCTTTTACACGTCCACCACGTACAAGTACAACACTGTGTTCTTGTAAGTTGTGTCCAATACCAGGGATGTATGCGTTGATTTCAATGTTGTTTGATAAACGCACACGTGCATATTTACGTAACGCTGAGTTAGGTTTTTTAGGAGTCATAGTACCAACACGAGTACAAACACCACGTTTTTGTGGAGAATTTAACTTCGTGAATTGTTTCTTTTGACTGTTGAAACCTCTGTTTAAAGCTGGTGAGTCAGATTTCTTAGTTTTGCTTTGTCTTGGTTTACGTACTAATTGGTTAATAGTAGGCATTTATGTTTCCTCCTCTCTCATTTTTTAATCCCACACATCCAGGTGGTTCATTTTTGGGTTAAATAAAATTTAGTAAGTCCAAATCGTCCTTACTAATCTCATTTGAGCAAAGCAACCACAGTTGCCTTTACATTAATACCAACTCGTTCTCCTAGAGCCGCTTGACTCTCGCAAAAAGTGATTGGTATGTTATTTTGATTGGCAAAGCTTAACACGCGAGCTAAGAGATGCACATTAACATCTTCGCCGATAATCAATTGGGATACGTTATGATTTTTCAACGCTTTAAGCGTTTGTTTCAAACCAACAACGTAGGTCTGTTTGTTTAAGCGTGTGACTTTTTCATTAGACATTTACATATCCTCCAAAGTACTGCTTGCATCAACCTTTTCTATATTATCATCTCATGTTGTTCAAGTCAACATATTTTCAGACAATATTACAAAAAGTAAAGGCACAGCATTTGAGTGCTCACTGCGCCTTTCATTTATTAAGATTCCGTCACAATATGTTCAGGAGTTTCAATCGTTGCATTTTCTTTTTCGATATCTACTTGGCTATAACGTTTCATACCAGTACCTGCTGGGATCAGCTTACCGATAATAACGTTTTCTTTGAGTCCAAGTAAGTCATCACGTTTACCTTTAATCGCAGCGTCTGTAAGTACACGTGTTGTTTCTTGGAAGGATGCTGCAGATAAGAAACTTTCTGTTTCAAGTGATGCTTTTGTGATACCTAAAAGTACTGGTTTAGCCGTCGCTGGGCGTTTACGGTCTTTAAATGCTTCACGGTTCGCATCAGTAAAGTGGTGAATGTCCACTAATGAACCTGGTAATAATTTCGTGTCACCCGCTTCGATAATACGAACTTTACGTAACATTTGACGTACCATAACCTCAACGTGTTTGTCGTCGATTTCTACCCCTTGCATACGGTAAACTTTTTGAACTTCTTTAAGCAAGTAAGCTTCAGTAGCTGTTAAACCTGCTACTGCTAAGAAGTTTTTAGGCTCAATTGAACCTTCAGTTAAGACTTCACCACGTTCAACCGTTTGACCGATTTCAACTTTCAAGCGTGACGTACCTGCCGCAAGGTATGAACGCGTTTCGTTCGCACCTTTTACGACGATTTCCTGTTGTCTATCTTTACCGATTGTAATGTTATCAATTGTACCTTCGATTTCTGTAATGACCGCTTGACCTTTCGGATTACGTGCTTCAAAAATCTCTTGGATACGTGGTAAACCTTGTGTGATATCGCTACCGGCTACCCCACCTGTATGGAAAGTACGCATTGTTAACTGTGTACCTGGCTCACCGATAGATTGTGCTGCGATTGTACCAACCGCCTCACCAACTTCAACTTTTTCACCTGTTGCTAAGTTTTTACCGTAACATTTTTCACATACACCATGACGTGTGTTACATGTAAATGCAGAACGGATGTACATTTCCTCAATGCCAGCATCTGTAATTTCTTTTGCGATATCAGGTGTGATTAATTCGTCTGGGCGAATGATGACATTGCCTGTTTCAGGGTGACGAATCGTTTCTTTTGCGTAACGACCTTCGATACGTTCGATGAATGGTTCGATCATTTCAGTACCTTCTTTAATGTCTGAAACGAGTAAACCACGGTCTGTACCACAATCCTCTTCACGCACGATAACGTCTTGCGCCACGTCAACCAGACGACGTGTAAGGTAACCTGAGTCCGCTGTTTTAAGGGCTGTATCGGCAAGACCTTTACGCGCACCGTGAGTAGAGATAAAGTACTCTAATACCGTTAAACCTTCACGGAATGAAGACGTGATTGGAAGTTCGATAATCTTGCCAGATGGTGCGGCCATTAATCCACGCATACCTGCAAGTTGCGTAAAGTTTGAGGCGTTACCACGGGCACCAGAGTCACTCATCATAAAGATTGGGTTTGTTTTTTCAAGTGATTCCATCAATTCTGCTTGAATTTGGTCTTTCGCATTGGTCCAAATTTCGATAACCGCGTTATAACGTTCTTCTTCAGTTAATAAACCACGGTTAAATTGTTTTTGTACACGTTCAACAAGTTTTTCTGATTCATCAAGAATATCTTTCTTGTCTGGTAATACCACAATGTCAGCGACACCTACTGTAATACCGGCTTTTGAAGAATATTTGAATCCTAAGTCTTTCATTAAGTCAAGCATCATAGAAGTATCCGTAATGCTGAAGCGATTGAATACTTCTGCGATGATATTTCCTAAGAATTTTTTGTTGAATGGTGGGACAAGTTCTGTTTTTTCAAAGTACTCAGCTAAACCGCCTTCACCTAGTTCTGAAGCTGAGACAAAGTACTTATCTGGTGTGTTCTTTTCAAGGTTAGTCGCTGTCGGTTCATTGATGTATGCAAATGAATCTGGAATGATTTCATTGAAAATTACTTTACCTACTGAAGTCGTTAAGATCTTACGGTTTTGTTCTTCAGTAAATGTTGGGTTATTAAATGATGCTGCTTGTACCCCAATACGTGTATGAAGGTGAACGTAACCGTTCGCATAGGCTTTAATCACTTCGTTGGCATCGTTAAACAATAAACCTGTATTGACTGCATCTTTACGTTCTAAAGTTAAATAGTAGTTACCTAATACCATGTCCTGAGACGGTGTAACAACTGGTTTACCATCTTTAGGGTTCAAGATGTTTTGTGCTGCAAGCATTAACATACGTGCTTCTGCTTGGGCTTCTTTTGATAATGGAACGTGAACGGCCATTTGGTCACCGTCAAAGTCCGCATTATAGGCCGTCGTTACAAGTGGATGTAAACGAATCGCACGACCTTCAACTAATGTTGGTTCGAAGGCTTGGATACCAAGTCTGTGAAGCGTTGGCGCACGGTTAAGAAGTACTGGGTGTTCTGTAATAACATCTTCTAAAACGTCCCAAACTTCATCTTCTGTACGTTCGATTTTACTTTTCGCATTTTTAATGTTTGTTGCGATTTCACGTTGAACTAATTCTTTCATCACGAAAGGTTTGAATAATTCTAACGCCATTTCTTTTGGTAAACCACATTGGTACATTTTCAAGTTAGGACCTACGGCGATAACTGAACGGCCTGAATAGTCCACACGTTTACCGAGTAAGTTTTGACGGAAACGACCTTGTTTACCTTTTAACATGTGTGACAATGATTTTAATGGACGGTTACCTGGACCTGTCACTGGACGGCCACGACGACCGTTGTCGATTAATGCATCAACAGCTTCTTGTAACATACGTTTTTCGTTTTGAACAATAATGCCAGGAGCACCAAGATCTAATAAACGTTTTAAACGATTGTTACGGTTGATGACACGACGATATAAATCGTTCAAGTCACTAGTTGCAAAACGTCCCCCATCTAATTGCACCATTGGACGGATTTCTGGTGGAATGATTGGAAGCACGTCTAAAATCATCCAAGCTGGATTGTTTCCAGAGTTACGGAATGATTCTACAACTTCTAAACGTTTGATCGCACGTGTTAAACGTTGACCTGTTGCAGATTCAAGTTCGTCACGTAACATTTTTAATTCTTCGTCTAAATTGATTTCTTCGAGTAAATCTTTGATTCCTTCCGCACCCATTTTGGCTACGAATTGTCCAGGGAATTTATCATAATACTCACGGAATTCAGCTTCAGAGAGTAATGTTTTCTTTTCTAGACCCGTTGGACCTGGGTCTACCACGACGTAAGAAGCAAAGTAAATGACTTCTTCTAAGGCACGTGGAGACATGTCTAATAATAAGCCCATACGGCTTGGGATACCTTTGAAATACCAAATGTGTGATACAGGTGCCGCAAGTTCGATGTGACCCATACGTTCACGACGTACTTTTGATTTTGTAACTTCAACGCCACAACGGTCACAAATCATCCCTTTATAACGTACACGTTTGTACTTACCACAACTACATTCCCAGTCTTTTGTTGGTCCAAAAATACGTTCACAGAATAGACCGTCTTTTTCTGGTTTTAAAGTACGATAGTTAATTGTTTCTGGCTTTTTAACCTCACCGTATGACCAAGAACGGATTTTTTCAGGTGAAGCGAGTCCTATTTTCATGTAATGGAATTTATTTACATCAATCAAGGAGCCTACCTCCTTTATTTTAATTAGCTGTGCTAGTTGATTGATTCCTTAAAACAATGGCATACATGTTGTTGTGAATGGGGGATCCCCTCTTAAAAGGCCCCATTCACAATACATATTATTTATTCAGAAGATGCAAGATTTATTCTGTTAAATCTTTTTGTGATTCTGGAACGGAAGATTGTTGTAAGTTGACTTTGCGATCAGGAATATCGTCATCGTCTAAGTCACGCATTTCAATCTCGTTATCTTGTTCGTCCATCACTTTAACATCTAAACCTAAACTTTGAAGTTCTTTCATCAATACGCGGAATGATTCTGGAACACTTGGTCTAGAAATATTTTCACCTTTAACGATAGATTCGTATGTTTTCACACGACCGACTGTGTCGTCAGATTTGTATGTGAGGATTTCTTGTAATGTGTATGCTGCACCATAAGCTTCAAGTGCCCATACCTCCATCTCACCAAATCTTTGTCCACCGAATTGTGCTTTACCACCAAGTGGTTGTTGCGTAACGAGTGAGTATGGACCAGTTGAACGTGCATGGAGTTTGTCGTCTACCATGTGTGCAAGTTTCAACATGTACATAACCCCTACAGAAATACGATTATCGAATGGTTCGCCTGTACGGCCATCGTAAAGGACAGTTTTACCGTCACGTGCCATACCTGCTTCTTCAATTGTTGACCATACGTCATCATCGTTGGCACCGTCAAATACCGGAGATGCAACGTGAATACCTAAGTTTTTCGCAGCCATACCTAAGTGAAGCTCTAAAACTTGTCCGATATTCATACGTGATGGTACACCTAGTGGGTTTAACATGATATCGATTGGACGTCCATCTGGTAAGTAAGGCATGTCTTCTTCAGGAACAATCTTAGAGATGACACCTTTGTTACCATGACGACCACACATCTTATCCCCAACGTGAATTTTACGTTTTTGAACGATGTAAACACGTACGAGTTGGTTAACACCTGGAGATAACGAATCGTCGCCATCTTCACGGTTGAAGACTTTAACATCTAATACGATACCGCCTGCACCGTGTGGTACACGTAATGACGTATCACGTACTTCACGTGCTTTTTCACCAAAGATGGCATGTAAAAGACGTTCTTCAGCAGTAAGTTCAGTAACCCCTTTAGGTGTAACTTTACCGACTAAGATGTCACCATCTTTAACTTCCGCACCTACATAAACAATACCACGATCATCTAAGTTTTTAAGGGCATTTTCAGAAACGTTCGGAATATCACGTGTAATTTCTTCAGGTCCAAGTTTCGTGTCACGCGCTTCAGATTCGTATTCTTCAATGTGGATTGAAGTATAAACGTCATCTTTTACAAGGCGTTCACTCATGATTACGGCATCCTCGTAGTTATAACCGTCCCAAGTCATGAAGCCAACAACAACGTTACGACCTAACGCCATTTCACCTAATTCCATAGATGGACCATCGGCAAGAATTTCGTTTTTCTCAACAACGTCTCCTGCAGCGATGATTGGACGTTGGTTATAACATGTACCAGAGTTTGAACGTTTGAATTTAGCTAAAGGATAGCGATCTAATTCACCTTCAACCTCTTTGCCATTTTCTTCAATTAAGCGACGTACAAGAATTTCACTAGATTGAACGTGCTCTACGCGACCACGGTATTTTGCAAGTACTGCCGCACCAGAGTCACGTGCAGCTACGTGTTCCATACCTGTACCTACATATGGTGACTCAGGGTTTAACAAAGGCACCGCTTGACGTTGCATGTTCGCACCCATTAACGCACGGTTAGAGTCATCGTTTTCTAAGAACGGAATACATGCAGTTGCCGCAGAAACAACTTGCTTCGGTGATACGTCCATGTAATCCATTTTTTCTTTAGCCATTGTTGTATTGTTCCCACGGAAACGACAAACGATTTCGTCGTCGATAAAGCGTCCATTTTCATCTAAACGTGAGTTCGCTTGGGCAACAACATAACTGTCTTCTTCGTCCGCAGTTAAATAATCAATTTGATCAGTAATTGCGTTCGTTTCAAGGTCTACTTTACGATACGGCGTTTCAATAAAACCAAATTCATTAACACGCGCATAACTTGAAAGTGAGTTGATTAATCCAATATTTGGACCCTCTGGTGTTTCGATTGGACACATACGACCGTAGTGAGAATAGTGAACGTCACGCACTTCCATTTGAGCACGTTCACGTGTTAAACCACCTGGTCCTAAAGCAGATAAACGACGTTTGTGAGTTAACTCTGCTAATGGGTTCGCTTGGTCCATGAATTGTGATAATTGTGAACTACCAAAGAACTCTTTCACAGATGCAATCACTGGTCGGATGTTGATTAATTGTTGTGGTGTGATAGATTCTGTGTCTTGAATAGACATTCTTTCACGTACGACACGTTCCATACGAGATAAACCAATACGGAATTGGTTTTGTAATAATTCACCCACAGAACGTAAACGACGGTTACCTAAATGGTCGATATCGTCTGTGTAACCAATGCCATGTAATAAGTTGAAGAAATAAGACATAGAAGCAACGATATCCGCTGGTGTAATACATTTCACTTCTGAATCAGGGAAAGCATTACCGATAACAGTTGTTGTACGCTCTTCATCATCGTTAGGAACATAAACTTTGATAGATTGAACTTCTACAGGTTCATCTACAATGCTATTTGGAAGCTCATAAACTTGTGCGTTCGCATTCGATTCTAAGACATCCATAATTTCGTCCAATTTACGACGATCTAACACTGTGCCTTCTTCAACAACGATTTCGCCTGTTTCAGTGTTGACGATTGGTTCAGCTAATTTTTGATTAAATAAACGATGTTTTAAATGTAATTTTTTGTTTGCTTTATAACGTCCTACGCTAGCTAAATCGTAACGTTTTGGATCAAAGAAACGAGAGTATAATAGACTCTTCGCATTTTCTACAGTTGGTGGTTCACCTGGGCGTAAACGTTCATAAATTTCAAGTAAAGCTTGTTCTGTATTTTCAGTGTTGTCTTTTTCTAAAGTATTGCGTAAGTATTCGTTATCTCCAATTAAATCAATAATTTCTTGATCTGTAGAGTAACCTAACGCACGTAATAATACAGTTAATGGTAATTTACGTGTTCTATCGATACGGACATATACCACATCTTTAGCGTCTGTTTCATATTCCAACCAAGCACCACGGTTAGGAATCACAGTCGCATCATAGTTCACACGACCATTTTTATCTAGTTTTTCGTTGAAATAAACGGATGGTGAACGTACTAATTGTGAAACGATAACACGTTCTGCACCGTTGATGACGAAAGTCCCTGTTTCAGTCATTAATGGGAAATCACCCATGAACACTTCTTGGTCTTTCACTTCGCCCGTTTCTTTAATGATTAAACGGACTTTAACACGCAAAGGTGCCGCGTATGTTGCATCACGGTTTTTTGATTCTTCTAAGTCGTACTTAGGTTCACCTAATCTATAATCAACAAATTCTAAAGAAAGGTTACCTGTGAAGTCCTCAATTGGAGAAATGTCTCGAAGCATTTCTAAGAGCCCTTCTTTTAAAAACCAATCATATGATTTTGTTTGAATCTCAATTAAATTAGGTAATTCTAATACTTCTGAGATTCTTGCGTAGTTTCTACGTTTACGATGTCTTCCATATTGGACAAATTGACCTGCCAAACAGATTCACCCCTCAAAAATTGTGTGTCTCTCTAATAAAAGTGTTATGCAACAAGACAAAAAGAAAACGGTTGTTCACGATACAATGACACCATTTTCTATTCTAATTGCTTATTTATGAAATGTTACAATGAAACTTTAGCGGTAAAAGTACACACTTATTGAACATAATTTTTTCATCTTAATACTTTACCATACAAAAAGGATTTAATCAACCCTTTACACTTTTCAAAATATGATAACCCTTGCTATTTTTAACAGATTCTACATTGCCAAAAACAGCTTCCATTTTCTTCTTAGCAGAAGGCATGCCTTGCTTTTTCTGAATCACAACGTATAAAGCACCTTTGTCTTTTAGTCTTGAATAGGCGTCTTCTAATATTTGATGGACTACTTTTTTACCGGCACGAATAGGAGGATTCGTTAATATAAAATCCGCTTGCGCTTCTCCTATTTTAGATAAGCCATCGCTTTCTAAGACTTGAACATTATGAATATCATTGTGTTTAGCATTTTTTTCAACAAGTGAGAGCGCGCGATGATTGACATCAAGCATAGTGATGCGATCATGTGGTGCAACCTTCGCTAACATCAGACCAATGGGACCATACCCACAGCCGACATCTATAATTTGTTTGACTTCACCTGGCGGATGCGCGTTCAAAAATGTTTGAATAAGTAAATCAGAACCAAAATCGACGCGATCTTTTGAAAATACGCCTGTATCTGTTGTGAGGATCAGTTGATGATGATGGACTTGATATGTGATTGTTTGTTCATTCGTTTCACTGTCTGGATGTGAATCATAATAATGACTCATCGCATTCACACCTTTTTAAGTATAATATTGATAAAACCCGCTATTTACAGGAAATAGCGGGTTTTTCACTTATCAAAAGAATTATTTTAATTCTACTGAAGCGCCAACTTCTT
Source organism: Staphylococcus sp. 11511212 (assembly GCF_011394755.1). NCBI lineage: Bacteria > Bacillati > Bacillota > Bacilli > Caryophanales > Staphylococcaceae > Staphylococcus > Staphylococcus sp. 11511212. The sequence continues at coordinate 1,189,584 of NZ_JAANBQ010000003.1, forward strand.
CTAATTGTTCTTTAAGTTTTTCAGCTTCTTCTTTTGGTAATCCTTCTTTGATTACGCTTGGAGCGCCGTCAACTAATTCTTTAGCGTCTTTTAAGCCTAAGCCAGTTGCTTCTTTAACAGCTTTAACAACTTTGATTTTTGAAGATCCAGCTGAAGTTAACTCAACGTCAAATTCAGATTTTTCTTCTGCTGCTTCTCCACCTGCTGCACCTGCTGCTGCAACTGGTGCTGCTGCAGTTACACCAAATTCTTCTTCGATTGCTTTAACTAAATCGTTTAATTCTAAAACTGACATTTCTTTAATTGCTTCAATGATTTGCTCTTGATTAGCCATGTTTATATTCCTCCATTATTTTAAAGTTTAATTTTTTACGGCATGCAATAATAATTACTCTGCACTTTCTTCTTTGCTCTCACCAACAGCTTTAACTGCATAAGCGAAGTTGCGCATTGGTGCTTGTAATACTGATAAAAGCATAGAAACAAGACCTTCGTGTGATGGTAAAGAACCCACTGTCTTAACTTGATCAGCAGAGATAACGCTACCTTCCATAACACCTGTTTTGATTTCTAAAGCTTCGTGTTCTTTTGCAAATCCAGCGATTACTTTTGCTGGTGCAACTACATCTTCAGTAGTGAATGCTACGGCAGTAGGACCTGCTAAGTATTCATCTAAACCTTCGATGCCCGCTTTTTCAGCTGCACGACGTAACATAGTGTTTTTATATACTTTGTATTGAACACCTGCTTCACGTAATTGTTTACGTAAGTCTGTTACTTCTGCTACTGTTAAACCACGGTAGTCAACGAAAACAGTTGAAACTGAACTTTTAAGTTGCTCAGCGATTTCATCAACGTGTTGTTTTTTCGCTTCAATAATTCCAGACATTTAGACACCTCCATCAAATTTTTTGGTGCTTTGTAAATTTGTTTAACAACAAATAAAAAAGCACTTTTTACCCACAGCAAAAAGTGCTTGAATGTTTATCACGTTCAAGTCAATTTTAGCCTCGGTAGGATCATGTATTAAGTTCTCAATGAACTCCTACTGTCTTAGGTAAAATATACAACATATATAAATATAACGGCTTTCGTGTAATTAGTCAACCGTTATTTTAAATCATAACCTAAAAATTCAGGGAGTGCGATACCACTGTATCTGTACTCCCTTTTATCTATAGTTACTGATGATTAGTTTAATTTAAAGTTAGAAGTATCTACTTTAATACCAGGGCCCATAGTTGTTGTTACAGCTACAGATTTGAAGTACGTACCTTTAGCTGAAGATGGTTTCGCTTTCGCTAAAACATCTTGTAAAGTTTTGAAGTTATCAACCAATTTGTCAGTATCGAATGATACTTTACCAATTGAAGCGTGGATGATACCTGCTTTTTCAGCACGGTATTCAACTTTACCTGCTTTGATTTCTTCAACAGCTTTTTTAACGTCCATTGTTACTGTACCTGTTTTAGGGTTAGGCATTAAACCTTTAGGTCCTAATACACGACCTAATTTACCAACTTCGCCCATCATATCTGGTGTTGCTACGACTACATCGAAGTCGAACCAACCTTGTTGGATTTTGTTAACATATTCAGCATCACCAACATAGTCAGCACCTGCTGCTTCTGCTTCTGCAATTTTGTCACCTTTAGCGAACACTAATACACGTTGAGATTTACCAGTACCGTGTGGTAATACAACTGCACCACGGATTTGTTGGTCGTTTTTACGTGTATCAATACCTAAACGGAATGCTACTTCAACAGAAGCATCGAAGTTAGCAACGCTTGTTTCTTTAGCTAAGCTGATTGCTTCTTCTACTGAGTAGAAAGCTTGACGGTCAACTTTGCTTAAAGCTTCTTGATACTTTTTACCTTTTTTAGCCATTGATTTTTCCTCCTTTAGTGGTTTTAGCGGAATGTCCTCCCACGTTGGGAGCGGGACAGAAATCTCATAGTTGAGATAATTTCCGTAGCCCGCCCCTCGAGCATAGATAACGCGTTCATTTAATTATGTTATCTATGAGTGTCTATCAATTACATGTAGCGATAGACGTTTTTCATGTTTGCTTTATTGTCATTAATTACGAGAATTACTCAACATTGATACCCATGCTACGTGCAGTACCTTCAACGATACGCATAGCTGCTTCTTCGTCAGCAGCGTTTAAGTCAGGCATTTTAGTGTTAGCAATTTCACGTACTTGATCTTTAGTTACTGTAGCAACTTTAGTTTTGTTTGGTTCACCAGAACCTTTTTCAATACCCGCTGCTTTTTTAAGTAATACTGCTGCAGGTGGTGTTTTAGTGATGAATGTAAATGAACGATCTTCATATACATAAATCTCAACCGGAATAATTAAACCTGCTTGTTCTTGCGTACGTGCATTAAATTCCTTTGTGAAAGCCATAATGTTCACACCGGCTTGACCTAATGCAGGACCAACTGGTGGTGCTGGGTTTGCTTTACCTGCTGGAATTTGTAACTTAACTACTTTTTCTACTTTTTTAGCCACGATGTGCACCTCCTTGATATCGTGATGTGGTCACAGGGCTCAGTTTTGCCCTCCCACTCGTTTAACATTTCGTGACGAAATGTAGCGCTTTTTACGCGCGACTTCGTTATTATAACATTACTCATTACACTTGACAATAAAAAATTTAAGTTTTATCTCTCTAACAGAGCAAGTCCTTTTAATGATGAGTAAATCGTAATAACTCCTTAAAATTAATATTTTAATCTTTAGCGTACGCTTTAGAATATTATGTAGACACATAATCTCTCCATTATTATTCGTTGGGTCGCTCATCATCCATAGAAAGGATTGAGCTTTTTTCATTCATAAAGAAAATCGGACTAGTGGGATGAATTTTCATTCCACCAATCCGATTGATTATAGCACCTTTGAATACAACCTTTATTAGTAAAAAGAGCTATTAAAACATGGCAACGTACAATTATGAAGATACATCGCAATTTTGATTATCTCTTAAGTCGCGCCTTTATAGAACAATCAAATTAACAAAAGCACCGATGTCTTCCTCTCTCATGCCATCTTATAACTTTTCAATTTGATCAAATTCAACTTCGACAGGTGTTTCACGTCCAAACATGTCCACAAGAACTGTAAGTTTGAATTTACTCGTTTCGATTTCATCGATTTCGCCCACTTGATTTGCAAAGGGCCCAGAAGTAATTCTCACTTGTTCTCCGAGCTCTACTTCGACATCGATTGTTTTTTCTTTCATTCCCATTTGTTTTAAAATGAATCGCGCTTCTTCTGGTAATAATGGGTTGGGTTTTGAACCTGCCCCTGCTGAACCCACAAAGCCTGTGACACCTGGAGTGTTACGTACAACGTACCATGATTCATCCGTCATAATTAATTCAACTAAAACGTAGCCAGGGAACGTTTTCTTTGTTTGTGTTTTCGCTTTGCCATCTTTAACTTGTGTTTCCTCTTCTTCAGGAATCACAACTCTAAAAATTTGCTCAGTCATGTTCATTGATTCAACACGTTTTTCTAAATTCTTTTTAACTTTGTTTTCGTAACCTGAGTAGGTATGAACGGCATACCAACGTTTAGCCCCTAACTCTTCAGACATGCTGACAACTCCTCATTTCTATTTTATCATTTCAATAATTTGGCCTATGCCAATGTCTAGACTCCAGAAAAATACTAAGAAAAAGATTACTGTAAACACGACAATTGTCGTATATTTCACAAGCTCTTGCCCAGTTGGCCAGCTTGTTTTTTCCATTTCTGATTTGACGCCTTGGAAGAAGTTTTCTTTTTTAGCCATTTGGATTCCCTCCAATTCATTTATACTTAGGAGTGGGGCATGAATGAACCCCTATTCTCCATGCGAATTTGCATATGCGCACTGAACTATTTGGACTCTTTATGCAATGTGTGCGTTTGACAGGTCGCACAAAATTTTCTCAGTTCAAGTCGTGTCGTATGTTGACTTGATTTCGGTACATGATAGTTTCGATTGCCACACTTTTCACAGCTAAGTGGTACTTTTCTCACATTAACTCACCTTACTCCTATAATACCAGTTTACTATACATAAGATTGCGCCCAATTGTCAAACAACTTTTCACAATCATTACGGCTTAAATCGTTCCAATAACAAAGCACCTTTTAACTTTCTTCTCAATCTATAAATGCCGTTGTACACACGTTTAACGGAAACATTGAGTTGATGCGCTATCTCTATGGGTGTCCATTCTTCAATCAGATAATACAGAAGTTTTAACTCAAAAGTGCTCAAAATTTGTGCTTGATTTTGTACCTCTGAAAAATTTTCTTCAATGAATAAATCCCCCTGTGCTTTATGGATTTGATACGCATATTCCGCTTCATAAGTTTCAATAAATTGCGAAAGGAAGTGATGTTGATGGGCTCGCTTTCTGCGATGGTCCATTTTCTTATAGTACAATGTTTTATTAATGTAATGATGGAGGGGAATGTGCAAGTGAAATTCAGGTTGGCATATTTTTTGATAAATCCCCCAAACCGTTTCTTGTACAATATCTTCAAAGTCTTGAGGGGAAATACGCGTATCATTTAATACGATAGCAGCACGCTGTTGGACGATGGCAATCAGTTCACATAAGGCTTCATGCTGGTTGGCTCTGAGGTCTACCACAAATTGCTTAAAATCTTCTTGATGATTGGGCTTCAACGTCATTGAAATGTTCCTCGCCTTCACTCGATTTGCATCATCATATCGAGTGTGCCGCTTTCAATCAAGTTTCGATTGCGCTATTTCTTATGCTCCCCACGTCTAATTTTTTCAAATTCTGATAAGACATCTTCCGACAAAGGAATGCGTGTGCGTGGCTTACGTGATTCAAATGTAGAGATGGATTTTGTGACATCGGTTTGCGTCTCTTTTAACGCTCTCCACATTTCTCGAGAGGACATACGGTAAGCGCCCGTCCCAAAAATAGCATGTTGTTCACTCATATCGCTCGTGACAACTGTAATGTGTGTGGTGTATTTGTTGTAAATATTATGGACGTAACGCTCTATAAAACTATCGGCTGTTTCATTTTCTTTCGTAAAGACCACATGAATCCCATGGTAAACCGTTTCAGTTTGAGGTGTATCGGTCTCATAGGCATCAAATACGCAAATAATTTTACCTTTGACATGGGCATTATAGTTAGAAATCGCTATCAGTAGTTGTTCTCGTGCCTCTTCTAAACTTTCTTTGGCATATCGACTCAACTCCGGAGATTGCCCAATCATATTATAGCCATCAATAATCACATAGTAATCAATCATTGTGCAGTATCACCACCGACAGGCATCCGTTTCCGTAACACTTCATACATTAATAAACTTGCTGCTACAGAGGCATTCAAACTATTCACATGCCCCACCATAGGAATCTTAATATAAAAGTCACACTTATCTTTTACACGTTTGCTCATCCCTTGGCCTTCGCTACCGATAACAATCGCAAGAGGCATATCTACTTGCATTTGACGATAATCTGTAGCGTTATTGGCTTCTGCACCAGCAATCCAATACCCTTGATCTTTAAGCGTGTCCATCGTTTGTGATAAGTTTGTCACTCTTATCACAGGCACGTGTTGGATGGCACCTGTAGAAGCTTTTGCTACCGTTTGTGTTAATGCGACTGAGCGTCGTTTTGGAATGATAATACCGTCCACTCCTGTAGCATCTGCTGTTCTCAATATCGAACCAAGATTGTGAGGATCTTCGAGACCATCTAATATAATCACTGTCGATAACGTCTCTTTGTTCGCTTGTTTAACTAAAAAGTCATCTAACGACGCATATTCATAAGGGGCAATGTAGGCAGCTACCCCTTGATGAGGCGCATTCGCAATTTGATCTAATTTAGATTTTGGGACCGTTTGTACGACAAGTTTTTGTGATTTTGAAGATTTTAATATGTCATCAATTTGTTGCTTTTTTACTCCTTCTTGGATGAGCACTTTATTGATGGCATGCCCTGATTGAATCGCTTCTCTTACCGCATGACGTCCAACGATGATTTCCGTTTCCAAATTGGCTCAACTCCTTTCTTCTACTAATTTTACGATTTGATCTAACAATGTATGAAGACGTTCTGTTTGGCCCTCTAAATATAAAAATCCAATCACCGCTTCTAATGCCGAACTTTTACGATACGTTTGAACGTCAGTGTTCTTTGCTTTCGTATAACTTTTAGCATTGCGACCGCGTTTTAAAATATCCGTCTCCTCTTCTGTAAACCACTTTGTCTCGATTAAAGCTTCTAACGTGATGGCCTGGCTTTTCGCAGAGACAAATCGTTTTGCTTCTTGATGCAAGCGATTAGGTTTACTTTGGAGTTTTAGAATAATATACGTTCTGACGTGTTGATCTAAAACCGCATCTCCGACGTATGCCAGAGAAAGCGGATTTAAAAGTTTCGCATTTATCGATTTATCCACGTTTATATCTCACACCTTGTGGCGTATCTTCTAAAATGATATTTTGTGCTTTTAATTGGTCGCGAATTTCATCAGCACGCGCAAAGTTTTTCACTTTTCTCGCTTCATTACGTTCTTCGATTAATTTTTCAATTTCGTCATCTAGAAGTCCAGATGTTTGTTGAGAGGCTAGCGGCACTCCTAATACATCACTAAAGATTTCAAATACTTCTTTAAAGCGTGCAATAACTTTTGTAGAAGTTTGGTTTTCTAACAAATATTTATTGGCTAATTTGACAAGGTCATACCAAGCCGTAATCGCATTGGCTGTATTAAAGTCATCGTCCATCACTTTTTCAAACTGAGTTAATGTTGCCTCGATTTGTTCTAAATAGCTTTCGTCTTCTTTTAAATCAGTGGCGATGGCTTCACGTTCTGTGAGCGCTTGATAACTATTGCGTATGCGTTCTAAACCACTACGTGCCGCTTCAACCAACTCAATATTATAATTGATAGGACTACGATAATGTACGCTAATCATAAAGAAACGTAAGACGTCTGGATCCACTTCTTTAATGATGTCGTGCACTAAAATGAAGTTTCCTAAAGATTTACTCATTTTTTCATTATCAATATTAATAAAACCGTTATGCATCCAATAATTTGCAAATGGCGCATGATTGTGCGCTTCGGATTGTGCAATCTCATTTTCATGATGTGGAAATTGTAAATCGCTTCCGCCCGCATGAATATCAATGGTTGGGCCAAGCTTTTCGAAAGCCATGACTGAGCATTCGATATGCCATCCAGGACGCCCTTCTCCAAATGGGCTTTCCCAACTGATTTCACCAGGCTTTGCTTTTTTCCATAACGTAAAATCAAGTGCATCCTCTTTTTGTTCCCCTTGTTCAATACGTGCACCGACTTTTAAATCATTTAAAGATTGGTGGCTCAATTTACCGTAATCTTCAAACTTGCGTGTACGAAAATATACATCTCCACCACTTTCGTAAGCATAACCTTCGTCCACTAACTTTTTAATAAATTTAATTATGTCGTCCATATGGTCCATGACGCGTGGGTTGGACGTTGCTTTTTTAATGTTAAGCGCTTCTGTATCTTCGTAAAAGGCTTGAATATAGCGGTCTGCAATCTCTGGCACGGATTCTCCTAGTTCTTGAGAACGTTTAATGAGTTTATCATCAACATCTGTGAAGTTTGAGACATAATCCACTTCGTATCCTTTGTATTCGAAATAACGGCGTACGACATCATAATTAATCGCTGGTCTTGCATTACCGATATGAATATAGTTGTAAACGGTAGGCCCGCACACATACATTTTTACTTTTCCTGGTTCTAACGGTTTAAATGGCTCTTTTTGACGCGTTAACGTATTATATAATGTAATCATCTTTAATCTCTCCATTTCTCGTTTGTTCAAGTTGTCGTTCGAGTTGTTTTAGTTGTTCATAAATTGGGTCTGGTAAATTAAGGTGATCAAATGTTTTACCAATACGTTGGCCATCTTGACGGACAATGCGCCCAGGTATGCCGACCACAGTGGTATAACTTGGCACATTACGAAGAACGACAGAATTGGCGCCAATGTTCACGTTAGAATCCACTTTGATATTCCCTAAGACCTTTGAACCTGCTGCAATAAGAACATTGTCTCCAATATCCGGATGACGTTTTCCTTTTTCTTTACCTGTTCCACCTAAAGTTACACCTTGATAGATTGTGACATTGTCACCAATGGTACATGTTTCACCGATGACTACGCCCATCCCATGGTCAATAAATAAGCGGCGCCCAATTTTAGCACCTGGATGTATTTCAATACCTGTAAAAAAGCGGGAAATTTGAGAAATTGTTCGTGCTAACGTATAACGTTTTTTATTGTATAAACGATGGGCAATTAAATGAGACCACACGGCATGTAAACCTGCATATGTGGTAATTACTTCAAATGAAGAACGCGCAGCGGGGTCTTGTTCAAATACCATTTTCACATCATCTCTAATTCTGCTTATCGCAGCAAACACTTTTCTTATCACAGCAAATCCTCCTTTAATTAAAAAAGCACCTCTAACATCATGTCAGAGGTGCTTTGGCACGGTTCCACTCTTATTAGTATACAAAGTGCATACTCACTTATTTGTTCGTATTCTCTTTATCTCATAAAGGTGCATTCGACAAAATTCGTGGTGTACTCGCAGCTTACGTACACTCTCTGAGACACGTCATTTGTTTACTCTTCCTCTATGTTTAAAATCACTTATATCGTATGCTATTTGGACCGTGAATGCAAGCTTAAAAACTCAGTTTCTTAAGAAGTTATACTTGATGATTAATTGCTTCTATAGCAAGGGTTGGATACGTTTTAAAACTTTATCTTTGCCTAAAACTTCCATCGTATTAGGAAGCTCTGGACCATGCATTTGACCTGTAACTGCTACACGGATAGGCATAAACAATTGTTTACCTTTAATGCCTGTTTCTTTTTGTACGGTCTTAATTGTTTTTTTAATTTCTGCTGCTTCAAACGGTTCAAGGGCTTCTAATTTTCCATAAAGCGCGTTCATCAATTCTGGTACTTGTTCTCCGTTTAAAACTTCTTGAGATGCTTCGTCTAATTCTTTTTCATCTCTAAAGAATAATTCAGAAAGTGGCACGATTTCTCCAGCGTAACTCATTTGTTCTTGATATAACGCAACAAGTTTACGTCCCCATTCTAATTCTGCTTCAGATGGAGATTCAGGTAATAACCCTGCTTTAATCATGTGTGGTAACGTCATTTCAAATACCGTGTCTAAGTCTTTTTCTTTCATGTATTGGTTGTTAATCCACTCTAACTTTTGCTTATCAAAAAAGGCAGGCGACTTAGACAAACGTTTTTCAGTAAAGATATCAATAAATTCTTGTTTACTGAAGATTTCTTCTTCACCTTCTGGAGACCAACCTAATAAAGCAATGAAATTAAATAACGCTTCTGGTAGATAACCTAAATCGCGATATTGTTCGATAAATTGAAGGATTTGGCCGTCACGCTTACTTAACTTTTTACGTTGTTCATTAACGATTAATGTCATGTGACCAAAACGTGGAGGTTCCCAACCGAATGCTTCGTAAATCATTAATTGTTTTGGCGTATTTGAAATATGGTCATCACCACGAATGACATCAGAAATTTCCATGTAATGATCATCTACTGCAACCGCAAAGTTATAAGTAGGGATGCCATCTTTTTTCACAATGACCCAGTCTCCAAAATTATCAGATTCGAATGAGACTTCGCCTTTAACCATATCTTCAAATTTATACGTTTTATTTTGTGGCACACGGAAACGAATCGCTGGTTTACGGCCTTCTGCTTCAAATTGTTGACGCTCTTCTTCAGTAAGATGCGCATGTTGACCCCCGTAACGAGGCATTTCACCACGTGCAATTTGTGCTTCGCGCTCTGCTTCTAATTCTTCTTCTGTCATATAACATTTGTAAGCTTTATCTTCAGCCAACAATTGGTCAATGAGAGGTTGGTAAATGTGGCCACGTTCTGACTGGCGATAAGGGCCGTAGCCTTTATCTTGATCAACGGATTCATCCCAATCAAGACCTAACCATTTTAAGTTGTCGAATTGTGAAGATTCTCCATCTTCTAAGTTACGTTTTGTATCTGTATCTTCAATACGGATAACAAAATCGCCACCATAATGTTTGGCGAATAAATAGTTAAATAATGCTGTACGTGCATTACCAATATGCAAATAGCCTGTTGGACTCGGTGCATATCTCACTCTCACTCGGTTACTCATTTCGTTCACTCCTGTTTATATTTTCAATATGATTATTATAGCACGGGATATCACACATGCCTATCCGGTTCCATCCTTATTCACCTTGGACAAGAGAAACAATCGCCTCTGCAGCAATGCCCTCTTCTCTTCCAGTAAAACCAAGTTTTTCACTTGTTGTCGCTTTCACATTGATGCGCTGAAGTTCCACGTTAAATAGTTCTGCAATCACTTGGCGCATTGTGTCAATATGCGGTCTGAATTTTGGTTTTTCAGCAATAATTGTCGCATCCACATTATTTATCACATAGCCTTCTTTTTTGACAGCTTCATACGCTTCAGTCAGTAATTTTTTAGAATCTGCATCTTTAAAAGCAGGGTCTGTATCTGGAAATAATTTGCCGATATCGCCTAATGCACATGCACCGAGCATCGCATCTGTAATCGCATGTAAAAGAACATCTGCATCACTATGTCCTTTTAACCCTTGTGTATGAGGGACTTCAATACCTCCAATGATTAAAGGTCTTGATGCATCAAATGCATGAACGTCATAACCTAATCCCACTCTAAACATGATTGTCATTACTCCTTTTATTTAAAAATGCTTGACCCATCCATAAATCATCTTCCGTTGTTATCTTTATGTTTTCATAGTCGCCTTCCACGACGTGTACCGTTTCTCCTGCATGTTCAAGCAAGGAGGCATCATCTGTTCCCTCGAACTGTGTTTGCTCAGCTTGTTGATACGCATTAAGTAACGTTTTATAAGTCGCCCCCTGAGGCGTCTGAATTTGCCAAAGAACTGACCGATCTAGTGTTTTTGTAACCGTATGGTGTTGTACTTCTTTGATAGTATCTTTCGCTTTGACGCCCACAATGGCAGCCCCTTGTTGCTGAACCGCTTCACACAACCTATGTATAGTCTCATGAGAGACAAAAGGACGTGCGCCATCATGCACGAGGATAAGGTCATTGTCTTCAAGTGAAACAGCTTGAAGTACACGATGGATACTGTCTTGTCGGGTCGCTCCCCCTTCAATGAGCGTGCGTACTTTATTGAATTTTTGACATAGCCCTCTCATCTCCGTGTGATCTCTCGGATGCACTGCTAAATGGATGCCTTGACACTGTACATCATTTTGAAATACAGCTAAAGTGTGTGCCAGTATTGGACGGCCCGCGAGTTCGATAAACAGTTTATTATAATCTCGTTTCATGCGTGTTCCCTTACCCGCTGCCGGGATAATGACATGATAATTTTGCATTATGCTTCCTCCACCTTTTTCGCAAAAATGATACGTCCTGATGCGGTTTGAAGTAAGCTAATGACTTCAAGATGCAACGTTTCATTTATGTGTTGTTTGGCATCGTCAACCACGACCATTGTACCATCATCAAAATAACCGACACCTTGTCCAGGCTCTTTCCCCACTTTTGTAATCATTAAGTCAAAGCGATCTCCTTGATGCACTTCAGGAATGATAGCCTCAGACAAATCATTGACGTTTAACACTTTAATATCTTGAATGGCACACACGCGGTTGAGGTTGTAATCCGTCGTAATCACATGCGCACGGTAATGTTGTGCAAGTTTGACAATTAGCGCATCGATATCTTGATGGCTTTTTTGAGGATAAATAATACGTGTAGGATGTTTTGAATCATGAATCGCATTTAATATTTCTAAACCTCGTCGTCCTTTATCTCTTTTTATACTATCATTCGCATCAGCGACGACTTGCAACTCATTGATAACGCCTTGAGGAATTAGAATTTCACCATCGATAAAACCGGCTTCCATAATTTTATAAATACGCCCATCTATAATGGCACTCGTATCAATAATTTTAGGGACTGCATTGCGAGCATTAATGGCCATTGAACGCGCCATATTCTCAGGTAAAAACAACAACATTTCGTCGCGCTTTTTCAAACCAAACTGAAAACCGAGATACCCTAATAACAACGTGACAATAATCGGCACGATGCGGTTGATAAAATCCGTCCCGATAAATTCTAAAATAAATGAAATCATGACTGAAATCATCAAACCAGTAAACAAACCAATCGTCGCAAAAATGATTTCTATAGCGCTATAACTTAAGATAAACTGTTCCACATTTTTTAATGTATAGGCAATGCGAGGAATAAACCAACCAAAAATAAGAAAGAAAACAAGCATCCCTATAATTGCTGTGACATAACTATTTTCCATAATAGGAGGATGACTGACATGAAAATCAATCAGTATGCCAGGAATTAAAAATAACCCTAGTACACTTCCAATAATCATGAAAGAGATGACCACTAAAAATTTAACAAAATCCATGCTTTTCCTCCTTTCTTTATTTAGATTTCAAAGCATATTTTAATGCTTCGTTTGTTGAGGTCACACCGATAACTTCAATGTTTTCTGGGAAGGTCCATCCCCCAATATTCGTTTTCGGTATAATCACACGTTTAAACCCTAATTTTGCTGCTTCTTGAACTCTTTGCTCAATTCGAGAGACACGGCGTACCTCACCTGTCAAACCAACTTCACCAATAAAACAGTCTAACCCATCAACGGCTTGGTCTTTAAAGCTTGAGGCTGTCGCAATAATGATGCTTAAATCCACAGCAGGTTCACTTAATTTGACGCCACCTGCCACTTTGATGTAGGCATCTTGTTGTTGTAACAGATACCCCTCTTTCTTCTCTAATACGGCCATCAATAGACTTAAACGGTTGTGATCAATCCCCGTCGCCATTCGTCTAGGATTATTAAATGTGGTCGGTGTGACGAGGGCTTGGACTTCTATTAATAGCGGACGTGTCCCTTCCATAGTGGCGACAATCGTCGACCCCGGAACATTCGTTGATCGCTCTTCTAAAAACATTTCAGAAGGATTCGGGACACTTTTAAGACCTGCTTGTTTCATTTCAAAAATGCCCATTTCATTCGTTGAACCAAAGCGGTTTTTCACCGCACGTAAAATACGATAAGCATGATGCTCATCACCTTCAAAATAAAGCACGGTATCCACCATATGTTCTAATAATCTAGGACCCGCAATTTGTCCTTCTTTTGTCACGTGCCCCACGATAAACGTGGCAATATTCATCTGTTTGGCAATATGCATTAAACTTTGTGTACTTTCACGTACCTGAGACACAGAACCAGGTGCAGAACTAATTTCTGGGTGATAAATCGTTTGAATAGAGTCTACAACGATGAGCGCGGGTTGTACTTTTTTCACTGCTTCATGAATCACCTCTAAATCCGTTTCTGCAAATACATTTAAAGCACTCGCATCTTCATCTAAACGATCGGCACGTAATTTAGTTTGGTTTAATGATTCTTCCCCAGTAATATATAGCACTTTCTTTTCTTTTGATAACGCAGCGCACATTTGAAGTAACAATGTTGACTTTCCTATCCCTGGGTCTCCTCCGATTAAAACAAGAGAACCTTGGACAATACCGCCACCTAAAACACGGTTAAACTCTTGGCTATTCGTTAAAATACGTGGTGTTTTTTCATTCTTTACTTCATTGAGCGTTTGAATTTTTGATTGTGTCGTCTTTTGTGTACGTACCCCGTGTTTTGGGTGTGCTGTTTTTTGTTCTAACGATTCTTCCATGGAATTCCATGCGCCACAGTTAGGACATTTCCCCATCCACTTCGGAGATTGATAACCACATGCAGTACATTCAAATATGACTTTTTTCTTGGCCACATTGCCACCTCCTTTTTCGACTATAACAAATCTATTTTATACTTGTGTCTTCAATCTGACAAATGAAGAATTTAAAAAGCCTTTAATGCGCCACTTACGCATTAAAGGCTGAGGTGTTCAGATTATTTATGATTTCGCTTCGTCTTTATCTTGATCTTCTTCAGAAGTTATTACTTCTGTTTCAGATGCACGTTCTTGAATATCATACTTGAATGACTCACCATCATAATCCACAGTGACATCTTTGCCATCTAATTCTTTACCTTCTAAAATAAGTTCACTTAAGTTATCTTCTACTGTTTTTTGGATGGCACGAATCAATGGACGTGCACCATACTCAGGGTCATAACCCTCAGAAGCAATTTGTTCTTTTGCTGCATCTGTCACGTGAATATTAATGTTTTGTTCTGACAAACGAGAAGTCAATTTGTTCACCATCATCGTAACAATTTCTTTAAGTTCATCTTTGCTTAATTTATGGAAAACAATAATATCATCGACACGGTTTAAAAATTCAGGACGGAATGCATTTTTCAGTTCTTTCATCATTGTTTTGCGGATAGACTCGTAATCTTGTCCTTCACCTTGACCACCAAATCCTGCAAATCGTTGGTCTTGAAGTTCTTGTGCCCCTACGTTAGAAGTCATAATGATGACTGTATTTCTGAAATCGACACGACGTCCTTTGGTATCAGTAAGATGTCCGTCATCTAAAACTTGTAATAAAATATTAAATACATCTGGATGCGCTTTTTCAATTTCGTCGAATAAGATGACAGAATAAGGTTTACGACGCACTTTTTCAGTGAGTTGTCCGCCATCATCGTGACCCACATAGCCTGGAGGGGCACCAACTAAACGACTTACCGCATGTTTTTCCATAAACTCACTCATGTCAACACGAATCATCGCGTCTTCTTCGCCAAACATAGATTCTGCTAAGGCACGCGCAAGTTCCGTTTTACCGACACCTGTTGGGCCTAAGAAGATGAAACTACCAATAGGACGTTTCGGATCTTTAAGTCCAGCACGCGCACGACGTACCGCTTTAGAAATTGCTGTAACCGCATCTTTTTGACCGATGACACGTTCATGGAGGGTATCTTCAAGGTGAAGTAATCGGTCAGATTCTGTTTCATTTAGACGTGTTAACGGAATGCCTGTCCAACCTGCAATCACTTCTGCAATATCTTCAGCAGCTAATGTTGTGTGTTGGCCACCTTGATTATTTTTCCATTCATTTTTAGCTTCTTCGTATTGTGTTTCAAGTTTCGTTTGTTTATCACGAAGATTTGCGGCATTTTCAAACTCTTGCGCATGAACTGCAGCATCTTTTTCTTTTTTAACTTGTTCGATTTGTTGCTCGATTTCTTTTAAATTTGTTGGTGTTGTATGATGTCTTAAACGTACTTTTGAACTTGCTTCATCGATTAAATCGATGGCTTTGTCAGGTAAAAAGCGATCCTGAACGTAACGGTCACTTAATTTTGCTGCCGCTTCAATGGCCTCATCAGAAATATTAATACGATGATGCGCTTCATAACGGTCACGTAATCCTTTTAAGATTTTAACTGTATCTTCAACACTTGGTTCATCGACTTGTACCGGTTGGAAACGACGTTCTAATGCCGCATCTTTTTCAATGTGTTTACGATACTCATCTAATGTTGTGGCACCGATACATTGTAACTCACCGCGTGCTAAAGCCGGTTTTAAAATGTTAGAGGCATCAATCGCACCTTCAGCGCCTCCAGCACCAATCAATGTGTGCAATTCATCAATAAATAGAATCACGTTGCCAGCTTGGTGAATTTCTTCCATCACTTTTTTCAAACGTTCTTCAAATTCACCACGATATTTTGTACCCGCGACAACTGTGCCCATATCTAAAGACATCACACGTTTATCTTTTAATGTTTCAGGTACTTCATTGTTTACAATGGCTTGTGCTAAACCTTCTGCAATTGCTGTTTTACCTACCCCAGGTTCACCGATAAGTACAGGATTGTTTTTCGTACGTCGACTTAATACTTCAATAACACGTGTAATTTCTTTGTTACGACCTACTACTGGATCTAACGTACCGTCTTTAGCGATGACTGTTAAATCTCTCGCAAGTCCATCAAGGGTAGGGGTATTGTTTGATTTTGACGTTTGTGCATTTTTATTAGACATTTCAGGATTGCCTAGGGCTTTAACGACTTGTGCACGTGCTTTCGTAATATTCAAATCTAGATTTGCAAATACGCGTGCAGCCACCCCTTCGTTTTCACGAATTAAGCCAAGTAATATATGCTCTGTACCCACAAAGTTGTGTTGTAATTTGCGTGCTTCGTCCATAGACAGTTCAATGACTTTTTTCGCACGTGGCGTATAATGTAAAGCGCCCATATTGTCTTGACCGCGACCGATGAGCTTTTCAACTTCTGCAACGACTTTTTCTTCAGTAATATCAAAACTTTCTAGCACTTTTGCAGCTATGCCTTCAGGTTCTTTCATTAAACCTAATAATAAGTGTTCTGTTCCAATGTTAGAGTGATTCAGGCGAATCGCTTCTTCTTGCGCATGTGCTAATACACGTTGCGCACGTTCAGTTAGTCTTCCAAATAACATAATCGAACCTCCTTAAATGTGTGTTCGTAAAATTTCAGCTCTTTTAGCTTCTATTGATTGTTCTTCATCTTCATCTATTAAAAATGGAGATTGTATTGCTATCATTAATTCATTAAATTGAAAATCTTCAATATCTAAAATACCTAAGTCTACCCCAAGTTTAATATCGCTCAAACGATAAGAGGCTTCTTCGACTGAAATGAGTCGACTGTATTTCAATATACCGAGAGAACGATAAATACGGTCGAGCGTTTCAGTATGCTTGTGTGTATTTAAACGCGTTCTAAATTCAAGTTCTTCAGTAATAATTTGTTGAACCAACTCAGTTAATGCTTCGATAATTTCTTGTTCACTTTTTCCTAAAGTTAATTGGTTGGACACTTGATAAACATGACCATAAACTTGAGAGCCTTCCCCATAAATACCCCGTATTGTAAATCCAAAACGGTTAATCGACTGTGCAATACGTGACATCCGTTTCATAATGGACAATGCGGGTAAATGGAGCATCACACTTGCTCTCATCCCTGTCCCAACATTCGTTGGACAAGTCGTTAAATATCCTAAATCTTCATCGTAGCTAATGGTTGTTGCAGCATCGAGTTGGTCATCGATTTCGGATGCTTTGTCATACAGTGTATTTAAAGATAAATCTGTTCCCATTACTTGAATGCGCACATGATCTTCTTCATTCACCATCACACTTACAGACTCATCTTCATTTAATAACACTGCAGAGGCAGGTTGCTTAGTCAATTCAGGACTGATGAGATGTTTGGCCACCAGTTTGTATTTACTCTGTTGGTCAAGAGCATCTAGTCGCGTCACCTTTAAATCAGTAAGTGCATCTTGGACTTCATTAATAACGCGGTGTCCTTCTTCTTCAGAGGGAAACATCAGCGGATGCACATAGTTTTCAAGATTACGTGCTAATCGTATTCTTGAGGACATGACTACTGGTGACGAGTTCGATTCTTGAAGCCAACCACTCATTGAATGTTTAAGATTGTTCGTCATCGTGAGACACCTCGCTTTGTTTAGCTTCAAGTGCTTTGATTTCATCACGTACAATGGCTGCTTCTTCAAAGGCTTGTGTTTCAATGAGTTCTTGTAATTGTTGACGTTTGCCTTCAATTTGTTGCTTTAATGCCCGTTTTTGATGCGTGGATTTCGGATATTTGCCCGAATGACGCGTATGGCCACCTTGTACGCGACGCACAATATCATAAACATCATCTTTAAAAGTGGCATAGCAGTCGTGGCAACCAAATTTCCCTACATGGGCAATATCTTTTAGAGACATTTGACACGTCGGACATCGTTTTTCTTCACGATAAACGAGCTGATCAACGTTAATGCCATATTTGGCTGCAAGATGTTGTAAAATTTGTTGAACGACAAACGTCCCTTCAACATCTTCGCCCCCGTGCCAATGTTCATCAGATGACCCTTGATTGTGTGCCTGATACAAAGTTTCTTTATTTTGTTTTTGTTGTGTTAACTGCACGAATTCCTGTTCCTCGCGTGTCAATAGCATCACCTTCTCGTAGTCTAGTAATAGTTAATGACTGGAAGTAATCGTTTTAAAATGTTCGCTCGAATAATGTCTCGAGATTGGACATCCATCGCAAGCGTTTCTCTATCTACGACTGCTGCAATCAATTTAGCTTCGCGTTCTGTAATTAATTGATTATCCAATAATCCATCTATAATGTAATAAGCTTGTTGTTGTGAAATAGAGGGGCCAATTAACTCCATCAAACGTTTAATGTAGGAGGCATGATCTTTCGTTTCAATTTTAGTGATGCGAATATATCCTCCGCCACCACGTTTACTTTCGATTTCGTACCCATGTTCATTGGTAAAACGTGTTTTTATAACGTAATTCAGCTGAGATGGTACACAATCAAAACGTTGTGCGATATTGGCGCGCTGAATTTCAACAACATCATCATTTGCTTCTTCAAATAATTGTTTAATGTATTGTTCTATGATGTCAGACATATTGTGCATGGTATCACCTCTTTTGACCATCTTTGACTATATTATAGAAGGTGGTTTGACCTTTTTCAACCAATTTGTTTGTAAGGTTCGAAAAATAGTTATGTTACTGCTTACATTTTTAGTGTATGATAGTCTTAGTTAAAATTTATAAATTGAACAGAGGTGTTTATTTAATGCACATTTTAATTGGGATTGTCGGCATACTTGTGTTTTTGGGATTGGCTTGGCTCGCAAGTTCTGACAAGAAAAATGTTCGTTGGCATTACATTGGCTTATTGTTATTAATTCAATTGATATTTGCGTTTATTTTATTAAAAACGAACTTCGGTGTCATTGTTGTAGGCGGAATTGCCAATGGCTTTGCCTATTTATTGAAACAAGCGGCTGAAGGGGTCAACTTTGTCTTCGGTGGTTTAGCAAATAAAGGTGAAATGCCATTCTTCTTAAATGTTTTATTACCAATCGTATTTATTTCAGCATTAATTGGGATTTTGCAATACTTAAAGATTTTACCTATCATTATTAATGTTTTAGGATTTTTAATTTCTAAAGTCAACGGTATGGGACGTTTAGAGTCTTACAACGCAGTTGCCTCAGCAATTTTAGGTCAATCTGAAGTGTTTATCTCACTAAAAAAACAATTGCCTTACATTCCAAAACATCGCTTGTATACCTTAACAGCATCCGCGATGTCTACTGTTTCAGCATCTATTATTGGTGCATACTTTACAATGGTCAAACCTGAATACGTCGTAACTGCAGTTGTTTTAAACTTATTTGGAGGATTCATTGTTGCCTCAATTGTCAATCCTTATAAAGTAAATGAAAAAGACGATAAATTACTTATTGAAGAAGAGAAAAAACAACAATCTTTCTTTGAAATGTTGGGAGAATATATTTTAGACGGTTTCAAAGTCGCAGTCATTGTTGGTGCCATGTTAATTGGTTATATCGCTTTAATCACTTTCTTAAATGGCATTGTCGGCGGTATTATCCATTTCGTATCTGGCGGTTCCCTTGATTGGAACTTCCAAACATTAATCGGTTTTGTTTTTGCGCCACTCGCTTTCTTAACAGGTATTCCTTGGCATGACGCTGTAGAAGCTGGTTCCATCATGGCAACAAAACTGTTATCCAATGAGTTTGTAGCGATGACTGAGTTAGGTAAAGCAAATGGACTTTCTGAGCGCGCACTAGGTGTTGTTTCCGTGTTCCTTGTGTCATTTGCGAACTTTAGCTCTATCGGTATCATTTCAGGGGCCATCAAATCTTTAAATGACGAAAAAGGTGACGTCGTTGCACGTTTCGGTCTTAAATTATTATTTGGTGCGACGCTCGTATCATTCATTTCAGCAACTATCGCAGGATTCTTCTTATAAAATTAATCTAAATACCTCTCTTTTACTTATTTAGGTTCTATAAAAATAGCCATCAAAATTTACGCTTAGATAAATTTTGATGGCTTTCTTATTATAAATGGGCACTTTGACATAGCCCTACTTTTTCATATAAAAAACGTGAGAATAATCATCCATTGATGGCTTATCCTCACGTCTATTTAATATTTATCCTTTTGACACAACTTCGTTAATAAAATAGTTGATGATACTATAATCTTCCGTCAATTCAGGATGGAATGAGACGCCTAAATACTTTCCTTGGCGAACCGCTATCATTTTATCATCGATGACCCCTAACACATTCACTTGATCTCCAACGGATTGAATATGTGGGGCTCGAATAAACACCCCTTCTACTGGGTGATCGATACCTTTAATCGTTAAATCCGCTTCGAAACTATCTACTTGTCTTCCAAATGAATTACGTTCAACGGTAATATCTAATTTTTTAAGGTAACCTTCTTCTCCAACGATATCTTGTGCAAGGACAATAAGACCCGCACATGTCCCAAACATCGGTACCTCTGATTGTTGAAGCGCCTCTTTAAAACCGTATAAATTCATCAAGCGACGTAACGTTGTCGATTCTCCGCCTGGAATAATCAAGCCGTCAATCTCTTCAAGTTGTTCTACTTTTTTAATATAAATCCCTTCATGACCACTCGCTTCAATATGGCGAATGTGTTCACGAACGGCCCCTTGTAAGGCGAGTACTCCAATTTTCATTTTACCAACCACGCTCTTGCATACGTTCTTCTAATGAAAGCGAATTGATATCTAAACCTTTCATCGCTGTACCAAGGTCTTTTGCTAATTTACCAATGAGTTCATAATCTTGGTAATGTGTTGTCGCTTGAACAATTGCTTTTGCAAATGTTTCAGGATCTTCTGATTTGAAAATACCAGAGCCAACAAAGACCCCATCTGCACCTAGTTCCATCATTAATGCCGCATCTTGAGGTGTCGCTACACCACCAGCCGCAAAGTTAACTACGGGTAAACGTCCAGTAGATTTAATCGTTTTCAATACATCATAAGGTGCCCCTAGATTTTTCGCTTCTGTCATTAATTCATCGTCACTCATTACTGTAATACGATTCACTTCTTGGTTGACTTGACGCATATGACGTACCGCTTCAACAATGTTTCCTGTACCCGGCTCACCTTTTGTACGTAACATTGCAGCACCTTCGCCAATACGACGTGCCGCTTCACCCAGGTTACGACAGCCACAAACGAATGGAACAGTGTAATCACTTTTCTTAAGGTGGAACACTTCATCCGCAGGTGTCAATACTTCAGATTCATCAATATAATCGACACCCATCGCTTCTAAAACACGTGCTTCTGTAATGTGACCGATTCGACATTTCGCCATAACTGGAATAGACACGGCATTCATCACTTCTTCTACAATTTTAGGATTACATGCACGTGCAACGCCGCCTGCTGCTCTGATATCAGAAGGTACACGTTCAAGTGCCATGACTGCCACTGCACCTGCTTCTTCTGCGATTTTCGCTTGTTCGGCGTTAACCACATCCATGATTACGCCACCTTTTTGCATTTCTGCCATACCGCGTTTAACGCGCTCTGAACCAACTTGTTTAGACATTTTAAATTGTCCCCCTTTTCTAATATACAACAGTAGCTTATACTATTATCTGAACCTTTAAAAGTGTCAGAATTAAACATTTTTAAAGGTTCAGATTGGAGAGAAAGCTATGGAAATGTTAATGTTCGATATTGATAAAAAGCATGCGCAACCCATTTATCAACAACTTTACGATAATATTAAAAACAGTATCATTAAAGGCGTTCTACGTGAAGGAGAAAAACTCCCATCAAAACGTCAACTCAGTCAATATTTGTCAGTCAGTCAAACCACCATTGAACATGCTTATTTACAGTTGATTGATGAAGGGTTTATCGTGAGTAAACCAAAATCTGGCTATTTCGTGAGCGATATTGAATCCCTACCATTTATAACGAGAACTCCGATAACGCCATTAGACAATCAGAATACAACTCTAGACGTTCCCGAATTTCACTATCGTTTTCAACTCGGTGCCATTGATGAAGCGCATTTTCCATTTGATGTCTTTCGAAAATTTGCGAAAGAATCTTTTGAAGAACCCCAATTTCATCTCATTGACACCGGCCACAAGCAGGGAGATTTCGCATTACGCAAAGAAATCAGTCAATATTTATTTCATAGCCGGGGTGTTCATGCGACCCCTGAACAAGTCATAGTGGCTTCTTCTACGGATCAAATTTTATCGATTATCACCGATTTGCTATCTTCCACAAGTCATTATCTTTTAGAAGACCCTTTATATCCACAAGTCCATGAGCTACTAAAAAGAAAGCATATCAACTATTCGTTTTTAAAAGTGCA
The DNA here is from genome assembly GCF_011394755.1 of Staphylococcus sp. 11511212. Lineage (NCBI taxonomy): Bacteria > Bacillati > Bacillota > Bacilli > Caryophanales > Staphylococcaceae > Staphylococcus > Staphylococcus sp. 11511212. Next base: position 1,211,956 of record NZ_JAANBQ010000003.1, read on the forward strand.
CGCAGACGGCATACATATTGAACCTCATCAAGGTGCGCAAGATGTGGTCTATATTACACCGAGTCATCAGTTCCCGACAGGCATCATTATGAAATTAAAACAGCGTATTGCGTTGCTCAAATGGGCTCAAGCCAAACCTGAACGCTATATTATAGAAGACGATTACGATTCTGAATTTCGTTATGAAGGAAAACCTATTCCAGCGCTACAAAGTTTAGATCCCTCTGGAAGTGTGATTTATGTCAGTACCTTTTCTAAATCGATCGCCCCTTCCATACGTATTGCTTATGCTGTATTACCTGTAGCTTTACAAAAACAATACCAACAAAAACAAAATATTGAAGGGGGCAGTGTTCCAAGACATACACAATATATGGTCAGTCAATTTATGGCAAGTCATCATTTTGAACGTCACTTGAATCGCATGCGTAAAATTTATAGGCAAAAGCGAGATCTTTTAATTTCAAAATTAGAAAAGCACCCTGAACACCTCTCAATATCAGGTGAATTAACAGGGATGCATTTTGTGATTTCCATAAAAAATGGTTGGTCTGAAGAAAAATGTCTGAAACAATTTCATCAACATAGTATTGAGTTAAAACCCTTGTCCTCCTATTGCTATCATTCAAAACCTCAAACGCCGCAATTTGTATTAGGTTTTGGAGGTATTCCATTAAGTGAAGTCGAGACGCATGCCACACAATTATTGAAGAGTCTAGAAATAGAAGAAACTTCTAATTAAAACAAAAACCGTTCATCCCTTGATTACAGGGATTGAACGGTTTTTGTTATTTTGTATATTCATTTTATCAAATACAGATATAGTATTAACGTATTGCTAATCTTTGAGTAAGTTTGGATTACGTTCATTTTGATAATCATATAACTCGATTTCTTGAAGCTGCATTAAAAACTGGCGTAATTGGACATAATGTTTGAGTTCAGGTAAATCAATCAACTCATTGTGATGTTTGCCACACTCAAATAATTTAGCGATATTTTCAAAGACGACCAAATAATCACCTAAGGCACGATTATCTAAATAGACACCACGATCATCATATAAAATTTGCGTCAACTTAAAATGAATTTGTTGCAGCAAGAAAATTGCAGGATAATAATACTGTGTCCGCTTATGGTTAGAAGAAATTTCCCCGTACGCACGGTTATACATCATTTCCATATTTTCTACTTTTAGTTTCATACGCAATTTATCTTTAAGTGGATTATATCCCTTATAAGTTTTAGGATATTGTTGATTTGAGAATACATAATGAAAAATTTGCGCTTCTACACGTGCAACTTCCGCCATGATTTCTGGTAAGTGCTTAGAAGCGATATTCCGTCCAATAATCATAACGCCTATCACCGCAATAATAATCCCCACCGTTGTATCTAACAAGCGCGGGATGGCAATCATCGGAGTAAACACACCTTGTGCCAATCCACTGAGCAATAAGACTTGTGAAGTAATTGTCACCATCGCAAGCGCATAATTCGCACCTACTAACGCTTCAGTGATTGCACCGCTTAATGCAAGAACAATAATAATAATACCAATATGCGGATCTAAGCTTAAAAAGCCGGCTGTTAAAATAACACCTACTGTTGTGCCTAACCACCGTGCGACAGCGCGTTGTAAGCTTGCGATATTTGTGCCACCAAGCAAGACGGTATGGGCACTTAAAGGCACCCAATAAGCGCGCTCTAAATCAAAAACAAGCGCAACTAAAATTGAGATTCCCATGATTAATGCATATTTCATCGTCGCTACAAAAGCTGCTGATTCTGGAGTCAGGTGGTTTAATAAGCGGTGACTATATTGTGGAGAACGCACCACGATATTTTCTTTAACTCTCACGTCTGTAGAAGAAAGAGTTTCATCGATTTTAAATATCAAATTCACTAACTCTTCAAATTTATCATCAATGTCAATTTGTTCTTTCCAAACTTCCCGTGTTGATGTTGGATTGACAATGGTATCGGTCACATGATCAATCATATTTTTAATGACTGGTGGCATCGGTCGAATCCCTTTTGCGTTCAATTCAAGTAGTTCAGAATACACCCCTTCTGCCCATTGATGAAGTAATACAGCTCTTTGATAGTCTACAGAGCGTTTTTGTAGGGAGGAACCTGTTGTATTTAACGTTTCAGATGTGGTAATCAATGTCTTAACAGCTACTTTAGTCAAATCATTGAATTGGGCTTGATCATTAAAATGATGTACCAATTTTTGTAAGAGTTGGTACTCACTTTTAATTGCGTTCGCTTCTTGAGAATCACGCTTAATTAAATGATCTACTACAATAATGAGCAGTGATAGCAAGCCACCGACACCGACCATTGCACCACGATATAAAAAGTCTTCAGGGTGTTGTGGCATCACAATAGAAAGACTGTAAGCAATGATAAAAAAGGTAGACGAAGGACCCGGGACATTTAAGGTCGTAAAAATATAATAAGGAATGACCGAAAACATGAGTAAAAAAATCGCAAATACAATTGGATTTCCTGTGGTTAACGTTCCTAACATCATCGCAATGACAAAGCTAAGGGAAGTCAATGAAACAATCCGTATACGCGATGTAAACGTCCAATCAAATGCATATATGTGAGCCAATGTGCCAATAGACATCAGTAGAGCTGAAGGAAAATCATTAAACAACAATCCATACAGTAAAGGAATAAACATGACAATCCCTTGGCGCACGCCTTTTCGAACATCTATTTTTTTCTTATCAATATAAGCGAGTTGCTTAACGTATGCTTTCAATTTCATTCACCTAAATTCTCTCTTTCACCTAAATTCTCTCTTATTTCTATACATACTCTCCTACTAGAATATCATTTTTCTTAGAATAAAAAAAAGAGACCTCTCGGTCTCGATTCGGCTCATCGCATCACTTATGA
>NZ_JAANBQ010000004.1:0-8257 GCF_011394755.1 Staphylococcus sp. 11511212
AATACAAATTAGCTGAAGAAAAAATAAAAATACTTCAGAGATTTTGCATTCGTCTACTAATCAGTGTTATAATACAATTAACAAGAATTCTAGCGTGAATACACCAATCCCCTCACTATGGCCGTAGTGAGGGGATTTTTTAGGTGTGGCTAAAGTCGCCTATTTATCGTTGCGATTACGTAGCCAATGCGTAAACAACGCAACAATACAACCACTGATGACTGTGGTCGTGATGTGAACAAGAATTTCTAGCATGAATAACACCTCCTCTCTGCGTCTAAATTTGACGCCTGAGAGATAGGCGACTTCATTATTATACCATCTACACTTTTTAAAGCACATGTACCTCCGATAAGCCTACATATGTTAATTCTCTTACTTTTATACACACTACTAGCACATTGGATGGATTTGATTCACTTTAGAAAATATAATTTCACTCTGCATGGCTACCTATTTTTTAAAGCTCAAATTACTCAACACTTATTTGCATACGTGCATACCTTATACATGCATACTTTATGCATGTATAAGGTATGCACGTATAAAGTATATTAGCTACCAAAATCGAAAAATCACACTAGTCCTCACAAAAATTCGGGGTAACTCAGTTGATATATCGTCGACATAAAATTTAAAACATCAATACGGATATTGAACCAAGGCACTATGATTTAAAAGGAAAGTTATCGCTAGTCACTCTCCAATTTTTCTTTATAGTAATCTATTAGATCTACAAATATAAATATAATGTTAGAAAATAGAAGTACCATATATAACATAATAGAGATGAACTTCATATAATTACTCATATCATCAGTCATCATTGGTGCATAAACTACTACAAACCCGTATATGAATACTAATGATGCCTTTGTGACCTTTATTAATAATTCTCTTTGTCTTTTTGGCCATGTGAACAATTTTATAAGTACAGGTGGAATAATTAATATACTTAATAATCCTAAATAACTCATTAATGCTTTTAAGTCACCTGAAGCGAAAAATACTAAAACTTGATAAGGTAAAAAGATATATATATATATATAACTGATTAGGACTGTGAACACAAAGAACATTGATAAAAACCAAAGGAACAATTCAAGTCTTCCCTCTATTAAAAATTTCCGAAAAACAGAGACATGCTTAAAGAAGTTTGTTTCAATATGATCACTTTTTCCTTTTTAAACATTACTTGATAACAGGCATAATAGTAAATCAATCCAATAAAAAGACCTAACGAGTACATACCTAGTTGCTCATTTAAAATTAAAAGTACGAAAGTAGTTATCGTTACGAATACCACAATATATTTATACTTACGTTTAACGACTAAAAACATTGCCTCTTTGTTTTCTCCCCAAAACTTATAGATTTTAGAGATGATGATATACCGAATATTTACTAAATATGAAGCTATGCAACAAACCACTCATCCAAAAATCAATGCTATAAACAACATTTAGTATCACCTCTTTATTCTTTTAAGACCATTTATTCGGTCTAATAAAAAATAATAAGTACGCATCCTTTATAATTTTTGACATGCTTTACCAACATTCCAACTTCATAAAAGTTAAATCAAACGATAAAGTCCTTGCACATTAATTATAGAAAAATGATGTTTAAGATGTTCGTTAAGTAAAAATGTTTATAGTGAAAAGTGGGTTCACTTTCGAAAAAAATATTAGTAATTTAAAATCAAATGACATCTAAAAAGTGGTTAGAAAGTTAAACTTTGAAGAACGAAAAATAGATCATCCACTTGAATTAATGTTAAAAAATCGAAACTCTAACCTGTTCAAAAATTTAAAAATACGATCAAGTGATTGATATTTTTTATGTGTTCAACAAGAACAAATTAACCTCTTAAAAAGTATTATTTACTTGATAAGAAGTTTAATTTGTTCCATTAAATATCTCAGCCTTTAAGTTTTTCATTGAAACAACTCATCTTTTTTAATAGTAAATATCCTAGGCTTTAGCAAATTTTAAACCCATCAAAAAGCGCATTTCATCTCATGAAGTATCCCTAAAAGTCGTTAAAAAAACAGTTCAAATATAGGATGTCAGAATATTCCGATATCCTATCGATAGGATTTGCTCTCTAAACCCCTTGATATGAAAGGATTCTTTTATAGGATAAAGTATTTTTTTACAGTCCCACTTAACAAACTATAAATTGAATTAGTAAGACCTAATTTCAAAAATAAAAATACACTCATAAATACTGTTATATCAAGCTTTATAAGCGCAAATGAACATCGTGAGTGGTAAGGAGAACCTTTCAGCTATGCTGAATACCACCTTGGGTGGTACTGGGCTCCCTTATGCTCATACCGAATCCTACGGCCAAATAGGATATTTTGAAATTTATTGAAATTTAAAAGATGAGATAACTTCAAAATGAAAGCACTAGGGTTATATATTTTTGGTAAAAATGAAATTTTAGAGATTGAAAAAGCGTCATTTTTCGAAGAGGTTTATGTAAAATTTTAGTTTGTATGTAACTGAGAAATATCTAAAAATGATTATTGGCTTTGCTAAAATTTTGTTAAAAGAAAAACTGAAAGTGGATAAATTTATAAGAAAGCAAGAGTTATTGAAAAGTAAAATTCAGATTTTTAGTGCTAGCTATTTCTCAAATTTTTATGTGGTTCGAGTAAAAACTTGAGGAGATGAGCAGGCTTTTATGCCGAGAAAATTTATTGATCAATGAGAAGAACCCTTAACTAAACTTGAAGACGAATGTCGGCATAGCGTGAGCTATTAAGCCGACGATTCGACAAGTTTTGGGTTTGTTAAGGGTTCAGAGGCTCGTTGTCAATAAAGCAATTGGAATAAAGCAATTTAGATACTTACAATTTTGTTAGATTTGTTACCTTTTTTCTTTGATAGTATTGATATAAACAAAGTTGAAGGAGGGATTAACATGATAGATATTTTAGGTTATGTATTTGGGATAGGTTTTATTGTGTTTGGAATATCTGCTTTAGTTTTTTGGGGAAATGAAATTTATAAAGTCATTAGTAAAAGTAATAAAAAAGTTAGTTACAAAGCGAGTATTTACTGTGGTGGAGTAGCTATTATTTGCGCATTATTTTTAATCGTTTTAGGTAACGTGTTTTAGTAATCTAATAAAAAAGGGAGGAGTTTTATGGGTAATTTGATTAGGTTGGAAAATGCATTTGTTTTTATTACTGCTGTGGTTGTTTATTTTATGTTTGGTTTTTCATTATGGCTTTTTTTAATATTTTTGTTAGTTCCTGATATTTCTATGTTGGGATATTTATACAATAATAAAATTGGTAGTTATATTTATAATATTGGTCATTCTTATATAATTCCGATATTGATCACTTTGCTTTATTTAGCTATGGGAGTGGATTTGTTATTAGGAATTGCATTGATTTGGTTGGCTCATATTGCTATGGATAGAACGATTGGGTATGGTTTAAAATACACTGTTGGTTTTGATAAAACAACAATACAAAAAGTTTAATAGCACGCATTTATGCCGAGAAAATTTATTGAAGTTGAGAAGAACCCTTAACTAAACTTGAAGACGAATGTCGGCATAGCGTGAGCTATTAAGCCGACGATTCGACAAGTTTTGGGATTGTTAAGGGTTCCGAGGCTCAACGTCAATAAAGCAATTGGAATAAAGCAATTTAAAGAGTAAGATGACTTTAAAGACATGGAAAGGGGTTTTACATTGGTTAAAAGTTTTAGTAAAGCATTATTAGAATCTGTTGTTGTATTAATTGGAATATCAGTAGTTTTGTGGTTGTTAAATAAAATTGAAGTTGACGCTAGAGGAATTGATAATGTTATCAGCGAGTCTCAGTATAATAGTTTTGCGTTTGTGAATTTTTTTGATTTAGAGGTATTTAATATAGCTTTTAGTATTCTTATTATTGTCTTAATAATTTATATCTTCGTTAAAACTGCGTTAAGAAAATAGGTCGTTTTTGAAACGAGTGAAACGAGTTTCTTCTTGTCTTGATACTATTAGAAATAATTCGATTTTAAAAATACGCTCTAATTCTTAGTGTCACAAGGGTTTTAGCTATTTTTAGGTGTTGAAAGAATTTTTGACATAAAAAAACCCCAGTAGTATGATTAAGGTGTCCAATCTAAATCAATACTGGGGGTTTTTTTATGCTTTTATATAACCAATTTGTAAGAATGTTGGTGTTTTGTTATGCATACTAATCATACAAAATATATTTTTGAAAATCAAGGTAACGAAACACTTAAAGACGTGTCTAAAAGTGGTAAAGAACGTCCTTGGAAAGATAAGAAAATTGATAATGTGAGTTATGCAGATATATTAGAAGTTTTGAAATTAAAGAAAGCTCATAATGTCAGAGATTGTGGTAATATTTTGGGTTCTGTTGCAAAGTTGAAAAATGAAAAGGGACTGGGATATAGGGTTTTAACCCCTTTTCATTTTGTGCTTAATTACCAAATAGTCGATGCCATAAGCTTTTTTTAGATTGATTTTCTTTAATCCCTATATCTTTTTGATTATCTTCTATATAATCAGTCTCTTGTGATTCACTATTTGGTTGTTTATTCTCATTTTTATCTTTAATTACATCGTTAAAACGGGAAGTCATTTTTCGTTCTTGGTTATCTGAATCAATATTAATGGAATTCGTATTGTACTTTGTTTCTTTAAATTCAGTATCCATTCTTTTATTAGCAGAATAATTAAGTTGCTTTTCTTCTTCTAATTCAGACTCCAATCTTTGTATTTTTCTATTACTTTCTAAAGCTAATATTTGTTGATTTTCCAACAGTTTATTTAATGTATTAACATTACTATTTTGTTGATCTAATTGTTTAGTTAGGTTATCAATATATTTTTCATCGTTTTTAGCCCTAGCTTCAAACATTTCGATTTGCTTTTCTAACTCATTTATTCTCGTCTGTAATATCTTAGAATTATTTGAATGATTATATATATCCTTTTTAATTTCTGAAGTGTTTTCATTAAATAGTTCTTTTTTTACTGAATCTTTATTTTTCGTTTTATTCACTTTCTTGGTGATTTTTTCTACAATCTTCAAATAATCATTATCATTAATATAGTTAATCCCATTTTCTTTTTCAAAAGATATATTTAAGCTTTTGGCATTATTAACAATAGTTTGCTTAGTAACATCCAACTCATCAGCAACCATTTTAATAGTTTTCATGACACCCATCCTTAGCTACCTAATTTAGCACCTAAATTTTACCACCTAATAAATTGTATTTCATCTTTTTAGCACCTAAAATACTGATTAATTACCACCTAAATCCCAAATTAATGAGTAATATATTTTTCCTTATCACCTAACTAGGTACTAAGAAAAATTTTACTCATCTCAACCTATAAAGGTTTTTTTCTAACTATAATTAAATTCTTTATATATAACCTTAAAAGTGTTACTATTACTCTATAAATATTAAAAGAGTTGAGGCTATTGGCGTAGCATCAACTCTTGGTAATAAAACGATTCGCACTCGTTTGTTTATATAATTTTTGATACTTGTATTATATATATCCATCCATGTAATTGCAAGCACAAAACATATAACATACGTTAAAATTGTTTTATTACCTCTATCTAAACTACAGAAAGAGGTTTTTATTATGTCTACTAACTTTAATATTAACGAAATCCAAAGAGAAAAATTTTATCAACTACCTAAAGTGTTTTTTACCAATCCGAAATACACAAAATTATCTAATGATGCAAAAATTGCATATGCAATTTTACGTGATCGTTTAGATCTATCTATAAAAAACAGTTGGATTGATGAAAATGGGGATATATTCTTTATTTTCACAAATGAAACTTTAAAAAAAATACTCAACATAAGTAGCCCAAATAAACTTTCTAAAATCAAAAAAGAATTACAGAATGCTGGCTTATTTAGTCAAATAAGAGTGGGTCTTAATAAGCCCAATAAATTATATTTAAAAAAACCAGTATTAACTAAAGAAGACGTATACCTAATAAAAAAAGAGGAAAATATCTTCGAATCCAGAAATAATAAGGATGTATCAAATTCATACATCCGGAAATATCAAAATGATACATCCGGATGTATTAAAATGATACATCAAGATGTATCAAATTCATACGCAAATGATACTGATATTAATGATACTGATATTAATGATACTGATATTAATGATACTGATATTAATGATACTACTACAAAAACTGTAAAAGGTAGTAGTAGTAAGAAAAAATATTTAGTTAAACTTTTAGAAGAAGAAATGTCTGTTAGACCTACAAAAGCATTTGTAGAAAAAATTGCTTCGTTAAGTATCAATATGTCTAATGAACTTTTAGATTATGCTATCAAGTATGCTTCTGAAAATGGCAATAATCCTAAACAGTACTTAGCTAAAATATTACAAGTGTGGGCTAATAATCATATTTATGATTTAGAACAAGCTCAAAATTTTAATGTTAAATATAATATACACTCACTAAAAAGTAAGGAAAAAACACCTAGATGGATAACTCATCCTGAAGAATTTAAATTGAAAGAGGAAAATGATCAAGAATTAGCAGCAGAAGCTCAAGCATTTAAAGAACACCTAACTAAAAAGAGAAGAAATTATAAATAATGAATCTTTAACAAAGATTAAGGATCCATTAGTTTGTATTACATAAATTTATTGTTATTTAACTTAAATACTTTCATAACTTTAGTACGTCAAAAAGTATTTGTGGTATTTTATTAATCACTAAAAGAAAAACAAGTTTTGGTTAGAGTACTAGGTATTTTGATATTCCATTTTCGATAATTATTGATATAAATATTACTATGGTTTTGCTACTTTTTTATCGGTTGTTTCTTTTTTTATTTCGATGTACAGGAGTCTATTTTATTAATATTATAATGTAAACTAAAAAAACTCTTAGTAAGTGCTAGCAACTTACTAAGAGAAGTTATTCGTTTAATCATAGAGACTATAGATTAGCTATCTAATCTATAGGAGGAATACAACCTCCTCTTTCACTATATTGTTAATATACCAAAATTAATAGCAATATACACTTATAAAGGGCTAGAAATAAAGAATCAAGATTATATCTTTAATATAGAAACTTGAGGGAATATCAATAACTTATTTTCTTTGAATTCTAAGGGGACATTTTAAAGACTTAAGGGTAATCCATATAGTTTTATACCTAAAATTTTATATAGGTTGAGTTATTTCTAATAGTATCAAGACAAAAAGAAAACTCGTTTTCAACTCGTTTCAAAAACCAAAACCCAATTGCTTTATTGAGGTTGAGCCTCTAAACCCTTAACAATCCCAAAACTTGTCGAATGGTTGACTTAATAGCTCACGCTATGCTGACATTCGTCTTCAAGTTTAGTTAAGGGTTCTTCTCATTGATCAATAAATTTTCTCGGCATAAAAGTTGTTGTGGTTTTGAATTGTAATAGTGTGTGATTTTGATAAAGTGCAAACTCTTTTCGCTAACCCACTTTTCAGTCAAAAGGGGTAGTGCAGGATTAAGAGATGCTATACATCTCTGTAAAAGCGTTGGTATGCTTGACTTCGGAGTGCTATATTTATAGTTTTTGAGTGATATATATAACCCTTTAGACTTTGATATGACTGGTTTGAAAGTGCTATATTGTTTGCTAAATCGAAAACTTGGTTTGCGGAAACTTTGCAATAGATTTGTTGTTGTATTCGGCTCATATTTGCGTTTTAAGAGGATATATGAACTTTTAGGTATAAAACCATACAATTTACCTCTAAGCCTTCAAAATACCCTTTAAAATTCAAAATAAGGACATAAAAAATAAAAGCTACCCCAGATAAAATGAGGTAGCTTTTTCTTTCATACGGTCTGTTTATTTTTCTTTCGACGCCGTATCGTCGATGGAATTCAAAAAAGTTATGGGCTATAAATCTGCATCACTTTTTCAAGAATGCAGTAGCAATATTCAACGCAAATTAATTTTTATAACTGCTCGGAATATCTCAAGCCGTTTCTTTGAATTTAAAATAAAAAATCGACGAAGGTCGATTAAGGTTTTAGCAAATGTTCGGATAGAACGTATAAGTGCGCCCTTGCGGGATTTAACTAGATTATAACGACGAAAAATAGACCTGTAAAGCAATAACTATTGTGATAAAGTTTGCTAAAAAGGAGTGATAGCATGGCTAATTTTTTTGAAAAATATTCAAATACTTTTTCTTATATGTTTATTTTTGGTATAGCTTTAT
>NZ_JAANBQ010000005.1:0-20124 GCF_011394755.1 Staphylococcus sp. 11511212
ATAAGATACGTTGCTTTTTCGATTGATGAACACCTATAATTAAACTATTCATCTATTATTTATAATTTTTTGTATATACAATATTTCTAGTTTGTTAAAGAGAATTAAGAAAATAAATCTCGAAAATAATAGAGGGAAAATCAGTTTTTGATATCAAAATTATACATGTCAACGATAATACAAAATATAATACAAAATATAAGATGTTATCAGTATTTATTATGCATTTAGAATATTAAAATTCCTTCATTACACTCTTGGCGGTTTCACTTATCAACTTATCATTTGGCTTATCACTTTTATTGTCTTTATTCGTAAAAATGACTAAAACAATAGGTTCAGATTGGCCCTTAGGATAAACAAAAGCAACATCATTTCTAGAAGCATATGTTATTGCTTGACCACTTTTATCAGCAACCTTATAGTCTTTTGGAACACCGTCTTTAATTAAAGTATCTCCGCTTTTATTATTTAACATTAAATCAAGTAAGAATTTTTTGTTTTCTTTGCTTAATTTTCCATTTGCGATAAGTTTATTTAAAGTCTTACCGAAAGCAGCAGGTGTTGAAGTATCTTTTTTGCTCTTTGGTGAATAGTAATTTAATTCTATCTCATATCTAACTGGATTTGTTACTTTATCTCCTAGTTCTTTTAGACGTTGTTTAACTTTTTTGATTCCACCGATTTCTTTTATAATTTTATTGTTTGCTGTATTATCACTATATGTCATTGAAGCCTCAATAAGTGCTTTTAAAGTGATATCTTTTCCTACATATTTTTCTAAAATAGGAGAATAAGCAACTATATCATCTTTGTTAATATGTACTTTTTTATTTAACTTATTATAAGGTACTTGTTCTAACAAAATAGCACTATTTATCGCTTTTGAAGTTGAAGCATAGGCAAATCTCTTATCTGAATTAAATTTTACTTCCTTACCACTTTTAGTATCTAAAGCATAAACACCAATATGAGCATTATATTTTTTTTCTAAATCATTTAACTCTTTGGCATGTGAACTGTTTGAATTACATGCACTTAAAACTAAAGCAATTACAATTAAAAATATTAACTTTTTCAAAATAAACCCTCCGATATTACAGTTGTAATTTTTATAAATCAATAATATTACAATTGTAATATCGGTGTCAATAGTTTATTATAAATATTTGAAAGAAGGTGTTGAAATGGCTAAGTTATTAATAATGAGCATAGTAAGCTTTTGTTTTATATTTCTATTGTTATTATTTTTTAGGTACATATTAAAACGCTATTTTAATTATATGTTAAATTATAAAGTTTGGTATCTAACTCTTCTTGCAGGATTAATTCCTTTCATTCCTATTAAATTCTCTCTTTTTAAATTTAATAATGTGAATAATCAAGCGCCCACAGTTGAAAGTAAGTCACACGACTTGAACCATAACATAAATACCACCAAACCTATTCAAGAGTTCGCAACAGATATCCATAAGTTTAATTGGGATTCAATTGATAATATCTGCACAGTTATTTGGATAGTTTTAGTTATTATTTTAAGTTTTAAATTTTTGAAAGCCTTATTATATCTTAAATATTTAAAGAAACAGTCACTTTATCTAAACGAAAATGAAAAAAATAAAATAGATACGATACTTTTCAACCATCAATATAAAAAAAATATTGTGATTCGAAAAGCAGAGACTATTCAATCTCCAATAACTTTTTGGTATGGGAAATATATTATTTTGATTCCTAGTTCATATTTTAAAAGTGTAATTGACAAAAGACTAAAATATATAATATTGCATGAATATGCTCATGCTAAAAATAGAGATACTTTACATTTAATTATCTTTAATATCTTCTCTATTATTATGAGTTACAATCCATTAGTACATATTGTAAAAAGAAAGATAATTCATGACAATGAAGTAGAAGCCGATAGATTTGTCCTTAATAATATTAACAAAAATGAATTTAAAACTTATGCGGAATCTATTATGGACTCCGTATTAAATGTTCCATTTTTTAATAAAAATATATTAAGCCATTCATTTAATGGTAAAAAGTCATTACTCAAAAGAAGATTAATTAATATAAAAGAAGCCAATCTGAAAAAACAGTCCAAATTAATTCTAATTTTTATTTGTATTTTTACTTTTTTGCTCATGGTAATTCAAAGCCAGTTTTTGATGGGGCAATCCATAACTGATTATAATTATAAAAAGCCCTTACACAACGATTACCAAATTTTAGATAAAAGTAAAATTTTTGGTTCAAATAGTGGATCTTTCGTCATGTACAGCATGAAGAAAGACAAATACTATATTTATAACGAAAAAGAAAGTAGAAAAAGGTATTCTCCTAATTCAACTTATAAAATTTATTTAGCTATGTTTGGACTTGACCGACATATTATAAATGATGAAAATTCACGTATGTCATGGAATCATAAGCATTACCCTTTTGATGCTTGGAATAAGGAACAAGATTTAAATACAGCAATGCAAAATTCAGTTAATTGGTACTTCGAACGTATTAGCGATCAAATACCAAAGAACTATACTGCGACTCAACTCAAGCAATTAAATTATGGTAATAAAAATTTGGGAAGTTATAAAAGCTATTGGATGGAAGATAGTTTGAAAATATCTAATCTTGAACAAGTAATAGTTTTTAAAAATATGATGGAACAAAATAACCATTTTAGTAAAAAAGCAAAGAATCAATTATCTTCTTCATTATTGATTAAGAAAAATGAAAAGTATGAACTGTATGGGAAAACAGGTACAGGTATAGTAAACGGGAAGTATAATAATGGGTGGTTTGTAGGTTACGTAATTACAAATCATGATAAGTATTATTTTGCTACACATTTATCAGATGGAAAGCCATCTGGGAAAAATGCTGAATTAATCAGTGAAAAAATATTAAAAGAAATGGGTGTTTTAAATGGCCAATAAGCAAGTTGAAATATCTATGGCTGAATGGGATGTTATGAATATAATATGGGGTAAAAAATCAGTATCAGCTAATGAAATTGTAGTTGAAATTCAAAAATATAAAGAAGTTAGCGATAAAACGATTAGAACATTAATCACAAGACTATATAAAAAAGAGATTATAAAACGATACAAATCAGAGAATATTTATTTTTACTCATCAAATATTAAAGAAGACGATATTAAAATGAAAACTGCTAAAACCTTTCTTAATAAACTGTATGGAGGGGACATGAAAAGTTTAGTGCTGAATTTTGCGAAAAATGAAGAATTAAATAACAAAGAAATTGAAGAATTGCGAGACATTTTAAATGATATTAGTAAAAAGTAATTAGAGATATGTTTCAAACATAATACATATGTAAACTATGCTTGACTCTTATTAAATTAGTTTTGTTAATAACATTTAAAATATATTATTAAAGATGAGAGTGTACAGAAAATAACCATTTTCTGTACACTCTCTTTTTATATCTAAATATATAGTTATTATACATAGTTTAGTGTTCAATAACCCAACAGATAATCTATGTTCATAAATATGGTTAGAATTAAGTTATGGTACAATGAAAATGTATATAGGAGGTTTGTATTTTGAAAATAGGTTATGCAAGAGTTTCAACTGGATTACAGAACTTGAATTTACAGGAAGATCGGTTAAATCAATATGGTTGTGAAAAGATATTTAATGATCATATGAGTGGTTCAAAAAGTAAGCGACCTGGTTTAGATAAAGCCATTGAATTTGCAAGGTCAGGAGATACTATTGTTGTTTGGAGACTAGATAGACTAGGACGTAACATGGAAGATTTAATCACATTAGTTAATGAACTTAATAATCGAGGCGTGAGTTTTCATAGTTTAGAAGAAAATATAACAATGGATAAATCTAGTTCTACAGGACAATTATTATTTCATCTATTCGCAGCATTTGCAGAGTTTGAACGTAATTTAATTTTAGAACGCTCTTCAGCAGGACGTATTGCAGCACGTGCTAGAGGCCGCTATGGAGGCAGACCAGAAAAGTTAAACCAAAAAGATTTAAAATTACTGAAAACTCTTTATGATAATGGAACACCAATCAAAACAATTGCGGAGCAGTGGCAAGTTTCACGTACAACAATCTATCGCTATCTCAATAAATTAAAAGATCAAGAAAATAAAGATAAATAAGAAGTATCAATACTGTCAAAAATACTTTAAAAGGTATTGAATGTATTTACGGTCTATATAAAAAGAACCGCAGGTCTCTTCATATCTACGGATTTTTGCTATGCTATGAAATTAGCCAAATATTAGCAAATTATTATCAATATCATATCAAAGCTATTACCAATTATTTATTTTTATAACTTTGCAGCAGAATCCTTTTACACATATATACTTTACACATGTATAAAAAATATATGTGTAAAGTATGTGTTGAATAATATGAGCTTAAAAGAAAATTAGGTAGCCATGAAGAGTGAAATTATATTTTTTAAAGCGAATCATACCAATCCAACGTGCTAGTAGTGCGTATAAAAGTAATGCTATTAACATATATAGGCTTATCAGAAGTACATATGCTTTAAAAGGTACAGATGGTATAATAATGAGGTCGCCTATCTCTCGGGCGTCAAATTTAGACGCAGAGAGGAGGTGCATATCAGATGGTCGAAGCTCTTGTTCACATCACGACCACAGTCATCAGTGGTTGTATTGTTGCGTTATTTACGCATTGGCTACGTACACGTAACAATAAGAAAAAATAGGCGATATTAGCCAACACCTAAAAATCCCCTCACTATTGCGAGTAGTGAGGGGATTGGTGCATATAATGCACGAAGCTCTTGTTATCTAAATTATAACACTGGTTAATGAAGAAATGCAAAACATGTATTCAGACTACTCGCACTAAAGTAAACTTCTAAATTCTTCATATTGTTTGATATAAAGAGGATCGCTTTTCAAAGAATTTTCGAAATAAATTTCTTTTAACTTTAGTATTCTAATAATTACTCATTATTTTTAACTAATTTATAGTTACTATAATAATCGCTTATTTATTTTTCGTTAATTCTATAGATATATAAATTATAGGAGAAGGCATTTTGAGAAATATTTTTAAATATGTCTGTTTATCTAGATATATAATCATCCTTTATAGTAGAGTTGTTTTTTAAATATCTATTTTTTGAGATGTTGACTTGTTAGATAAGTTATCGCTATTTAGTGAAGCAGTTACACTCATTAAATTGTAAACAAATTGGTAAACGCCAAATGATAATTACAAACTAGACACCTTTGACAAAGATCGCCATATCTAAATTGATTAAAGATTTTAAACTTGACCTTGACTGTCATTTCGCATCTATATATCTTAATAATATTATTGAATAAGATCACCTTTATATTAAGTTAAGAAAGATAAATTATCAAAATGTCAATACATCTATGATACACTTAAAGGTATTAAATGTATCTCAGTATTATATCAAAAGATCCGTAGGTTTCTTGAAATCTACCAGTTTTCTCTATGTTATAAAATCTAGGCTATGTTAGTGAGATGATTTAGAATGCTAGCATAGTTTTTTCTTTGTATCTTTGCAATACAACCCTATTATTGACAAAATTGTGAAATTATGTTAAAACAATAAAAAATAAATAATTTTTTTATTGTTTTGTTCATTTTCAGAGTTGCGCCGTAAACTTTATTTTTTTACAATACCTTGGAAGCGCTTTCTCACCTAATAAAGAGAGGAGGTCCATTATGGAACAGTTCAAAGCGATTATCAGTAAGTTTTTTGGTTTCATTCCTAGATTATTAATCAACATTTTCATCTAAACTTAAGCGTAGTACATATCACATTAGGGGGCATTCGATGACGAAAATTAAAAAGAGGCATTTTAAACATTTTAGTGTCATCGCTTCAACACTTTTAATCACGGAATCACTACTTGTAGGAGCTAGCACAGCTCATGCGGCAGAACAACAACCTCCTCAGGAACCTAATCTCTCATTACATAATCAAAATCAACAGAACACACCGACTTTAAATAAAGATTCTGCCAAAAATCATGATCCTATCATTTTAGTCCATGGCTTTAACGGCTTTACAGATGACATTAACCCGGCGATGCTTTCTCACTATTGGGGTGGCGATAAAATGAATATTCGCCAAGATTTGGAAGAAAACGGTTATGAATCTTATGAAGCAAGTATCAGTGCTTTTGGCAGCAACTATGATCGTGCCGTTGAACTTTATTATTACCTCAAAGGCGGACGTGTGGATTACGGTGCAGCCCATGCAGCTAAATACGGGCACGAACGTTTTGGTAAAACATACGAAGGGGTTTATAAGGATTGGCAACCTGGTAAAAAAGTACATCTCGTTGGTCACAGTATGGGGGGTCAAA
Organism: Staphylococcus sp. 11511212; assembly: GCF_011394755.1. Lineage (NCBI taxonomy): Bacteria > Bacillati > Bacillota > Bacilli > Caryophanales > Staphylococcaceae > Staphylococcus > Staphylococcus sp. 11511212. Next base: position 6,384 of record NZ_JAANBQ010000005.1, read on the forward strand.
CCATTCGTCAATTAGAAGAATTACTTAGAAATGGTAGCCCTGAAGAAGTCGCTTATCAAAAAGAACACGGGGGCGACATTTCTCCATTATTTAAAGGCGGCCATGATAATATGGTATCCTCTATCACAACCCTCGGCACACCACATAACGGAACACACGCTTCTGACTTAGCCGGCAATGAACCAATTGTGCGTCAACTTGTCTTTGATGTCGCGAAACAGTTCGGTAATAAAGATTCAAGAGTTGACTTTGGCCTTGCGCATTGGGGCTTAAAACAACAACCGAATGAATCTTATGCAGACTATGTAAAACGGGTGCAAAACTCTAAATTATGGAAATCAAAAGACAACGGATTTAACGACTTAACACGTGATGGGGCGACAGATTTAAATCGTAAAACAACAGTCAATCCGAATATCGTTTATAAAACATATACAGGTGAAGCGACTCATGCTTCAATTGGCGGTAAACAAAAAGCAGATTACAATCTGTTCTTCCCGTTCACAGCGACTGCTAATTTAATTGGTAAAGCGACTGAAAAAGAATGGCGTGAAAATGACGGTCTCGTTTCCGTGATTTCTTCACAACATCCATTTAATGAAGCGTTCACACCAGCCACAGATAAAAACCAAAAAGGTGTATGGCAAGTGACACCTACAAGACATGATTGGGATCACGTGGACTTTGTTGGTCAAGACAGTACAGATACAAAACGTACACGCGCAGAATTACAACAGTTCTGGCATCAATTGGCCGATGATTTAGTTCAAAGCGAATCCTTAACTTTATCTAAATAAAATTCAAAAGATTGGAGGCGAAACCCATGACAGCAGACGTTTTTCAACTCATCGTATCATTTTTTCGCGTAATCAAAAACGTATTCTTCAATTAATTCTATACAAAATTATTAAAAGTTTAATGTTACAAACTTTTTGATATTATAAATAAAATAAATTAATATTATTTGTATTTCAAATAAAAAACCAGTACAAATATCGGTTTTATACTTTTAACGGTTGGTGAGTTGTTCACTAGCCGTTATTTTTGTGTTAAATAAAAATAGCACAAATATCTCTATAATTGTAAGTGCCTAAACAAATTTAGGAGAAATATTAGTACTTATATTTAGTGACATATCGGAAATAATCAGAACGAAAGTAAAAATTTAAAAATCATATAATGATTAGAAGGGTCCATTCATTATTTTACAAAAGTATTTTACTGTATCCATCTAGAATTTGTCAGGCTGTGACATTAAGAATGGGCATCACACAACAGTTATCAAGAATGGATACTCGCAAAGTACAAGAGCTTAAATGACATTCGCTCTTGAAAGGATATTTTATCTTACTTTGAAAATAACGATTCTATCGTAGGGAATATAGTCAAACTTCTACAGCTATAACACTGTACGTAGGATATCGATGTATAATTTCTAATGATATAAAGCTAATCGTTATTAGAAAGCGTGCAAGTAGCATTTCTTAGAAACATATCAATAAAATTATTTTTATTGATATGTCTTCTCCTCATCAACTTATATTAAATAATTATTTAGTAATTAATATAATATTATAAAGTTATTTTATATAATTTATTTTTATATTATATTAACTAGTTAAGGATCTAAAGATATTTAGGAATAAATATATGTCCAAATACAATAAATTAAAATGAAATTGGAAGTTATTATTAAAGTTTTCAATTGCCTTATATAGCCTACATTATAACTAGTTCAGATTTTTTAATTCTTGTTAATTTTTGATGAAGAACTCAAGTTAACTTATGAAGCCAGATGCCACATTTTAGAGTCTTTAAAATTGAATAATAAAAACTACAGTACGTACTATAATATTCTAATAACTTAAGTATTTCAATAGTATCAATATATACACAGAAATGTCTAATTTCAGCAATATAACTTCATTGTTTAAAAGAACCATAAGCCTATTATTTTTTGAATAAGGGGATGATTAAAATTGCTAAAATTAACCACTAAGGTTTTAGTATGTCTAAGAATATACTAAATAAAAGGAATGTATTACTTAAAAAGTATTTGTAGTTAAATTCATTTTTAATTATTTTAATACATAAATATATTATATTTTTGAAAATATACTTTTAAAAATGAAGACAGATAGGAGTAATAATTCGACACTTGTGCAATATTGAATAAAATTTTCTCATAAAAAGATAATATTAAAGTGGAAAAATCAAATTTAAAATAAGGGGTTTTGCATATGGATAAAAAAATATTATTATCTTTATTTTGCTTGGTAATCATATCATTAATATTATCTCCTATTTATGATGTTAAAGGAATTTATGCAAGAGAAAACACAATATCTACACTAAATGAAAACACGTCCCCAAAAGTAAATAAGGAACTAACTGCGTCGGACCAATTGGAGGAATCTAATGAAATAGAAAAAGTATTAAATAATAAAGACTTAAACAAAATAGCACAAAAATATGAAACAAATAGGGCTTCAAATCCAACTATTCCTAAAGGAAATGAAGGGATAGTAAAAAAAAATAAATACCCAATAATATTAGTGCATGGATTTTCTGGTTTTTCAGATGAAAGCAAACCGTTGATTCTTCCTTCTTATTGGGGAGGAGTCAAAATTGATTTAGATAAAGTATTATCACAAGAAGGATATTCTGTTAAGGAAGCAAGAGTAAGTCCTTATTCTAGTGCAAAAGATAGAGCAATCGAATTATATTATTACATTAAAGGTGGAAAAGTGGACTACGGTGCTTATAGGTCTAAAAAGTATGGTTTTGAAAGATATGGTAACACCTACCCAGGAATTTATAAAAATTGGAAGCCTGGTAAAAAAATTCATTTAGTTGGACATAGCTATGGTGGGCCTACTATACAATTATTAGAAGAACTTTTAAAAAATGGAGATAGAGAAGAAATAAAATATCACGAGCAGCATGGTGGAAATATTTCTCCAATTTTAAAAGGAGGAAATAATGATATGGTTTCATCTTTGACAACTGTTGCTGGGCCACATAATGGATCTCTAATATCTGAGAAAATTTCGAAAACTCCTTTTTTACAAGAAAAAGCAATTAATGCGATAGCATTAGCAAGTAATAAATTTACTAATGTAGATTTTGGTTTTGAACACTGGGGGCTTAAGCAGAGAAAGAACGAATCACTTTTAGAATATTTAAATAGAGTTAAAAAGAAACAAATCTGGAAAACAGATGAGTTTCCTTGGTATGATAGCAACTTGAAAGGAGCAAAGGAACTTAATGATAAATTCACAATGAACAAAAATATGGCTTACATTTCGATAACAGGCTTAGATAGTCACAGAAACATATTTGGTAATCAAAGTTCAAATAAATATATGTTTACACCACTGAAACCATTAGCTGATTTCAATGGCAGTAAAGCTCCAGAAAGTTGGCAAAAAAGTGATGGACCTATTTCTTTAGCGAGTGGACTTTTTCCATATAACAAGCCTTTTAGAGAAACAACGTTTCATCAAAATCCAAATCTAGGTGTTTGGAATGTCATGCCTACATTGAAAAATTGGGATCATTTAGATTTGATTGGGTGGGGGAAAAGAGATAAAAATGTTACACCATCAATGGTAAAACATCTTTATGAGGAATTGTTTAATTACTTATCCGATGTAGAAAGAGTACAGCAAAAAGTTTCTGTTGCAAAGTCAAAAAGGCATAACTAATTATCGTTTTCACGCCTGAACATTTACGATTCTGTTGCAAAGTTAGAAAGATAAGTATCTAACCTTATGTTTAAAATAATACTTCGTATTAACTAGCTAGCATGATGCTAATTACACGGCATGGCGAAAACCCGTAGATCTGAAGAGATCTGCGGTTCTTTTTATATAGTCCATAAATACATTCAATGCCTTTGATCGTATTCTTTGCCGTATTGATACTTTGATAACTTATTTTCTTTGATTTGATATGACGATGATCTTGTTCAATGAGATTATTTAAATATTTAGAGGTACAACGACAGTTGGGGGTAAGTTTAAAATCTTTAATCACTTTGGACATTGCCACCTTCGTTGAAGGTGCTTGATCTGTAATTATCATTTGAGGTTTGCCAAATTGTTGAATAAGACGTTTAATAAACGTATATGCTGAGTGATTATCTCGTCTCTTACGTAACGAAATATCTAGTGTATGACCATCTGCATCAATAGCGCGATATAAATAATGCCATTGTCCTTTAATTTTGATACATGTCTCGTCTATATGCCATTTATAATAAGCTTGCTTATTCTTTTTCTTCCAAATTTGATACAAAATAGGAGCATATTCCTGTACCCATCGATAAATTGTTGAATGATGAACATAGATGCCTCGTTCTCTCAATATTTCAGATATATTTCGATAACTTGATGCATATCTTAGATAGTAGTCAACGGCTACAGTAATGACATCTTTGTCAAATTGTTTATATCTGAAATAATTCATCCGCTGCACCTCATTTTTGTTTACTATTTATTATACTATATTTCTAACTTTGCAACAGAATCTAAATTATTCTATGTTTGTAAGTGTTTTTTATAAATTCTTTAGTCGTAGGATCTGCCAAGAATACCTACAGCTTTTTACACAAGTGTAAATTACACAAAAGTTATTTACACTTGTGTAATTTACACTTGTGTAATTTGAGATTTATTTTTAATTTTTAATCGTCTTAGCTTCTGTTCATTTTCTTCTCTTTCTTGTTCTCTTATAAATTCTTTTTCACTATCAGAACGGGCTTCTATTAATTTTTCTAATGCTTCTTCCAGAATATCATTTAAATTGTCATATAGCCCGTATCTTTTTAGTGCTACAGCCTTACTATGAATAACACCTTTTACTCTTAAACTTTGAGCTGGCAAAACACTATATCTTTCAGAAGTATCAAGCATTGTATTCTCATAATTACTAGTTCTATTTCTGTTTTTATTTAACAAGCTATCATTATTATTATTCATTACGATCCCTCATTTTTTCTAATAATTCATTTGTAATACTCTCGTACATTGCAAGTACATTTCTATCGTGCATATCTTCATTTGCAATCCCTGTTGTATCCCAAAATTTAACTCTTTCACGCTGAAATACTTTATTTTTAAAAACATAGCTTCCATATACATGTTGAAGTAGGCTTAAAATAAAGCTATCTATTTTACCTTGCTTTTTAAACATAACAGGTAAAATCCCAATCACATCAAAATCATTACCGTGTAATTCTTTAAAGTCAGACAAGTGACTAATTAACTTTTCAATTGCATTAAAACTTCTTACATGAGTTTGTGTAACAATCAAACTATAATCACATGCATAGATTCCGCTATTTGCAAAATCAGATAATGTTGGTGGTGTATCAATTAGTATATAATCATAATCTTTTTTCACTTCTTCTAAGAAACTATTAAAATACTTTGCACCATCAATTCTATTCAACTTTAAATCTTCTAATAAGTATGGATATCCAATCATATTAAAGTCAGATGGTATTATTGATAAATTATCGCTTAATTCAATTATCGCTTCATGTATAGGTTTTTTTTCTTTTAAAGTGTGATACAAATCATTTTCATTTATATCGGTTGATTTTCTCAATAGTAAATCCAGTATTTCATTTTCTTTTTCATCTAAAACACTTTCAAAATTGTTAGAATTCATTATCTCATTTAATAAGGCATTATTGTTCTCTTTAAATGTCTTTAATAGAAGATCAGTAACATCTGCTTGAGGATCTAAATCAACAACCAATACATTTTTCTGTTTGATTTCAGATAGTACATAAGCGATTCCAGCAGTTGATGAGGTTTTTGATACACCACCCTTAAAGTTATTAATTGATACTACTTCTGTCATAATAGTATCCCTCCTTTTGAGTATATTTAAAGTATACTATGAATGCGTAAATTACACAAGTATAAATTACACTTGTGTATCTTAAAACTTAGTTTATACTATAAGCAATAAATGTTTTACTAACAGAACAGGGGAGGCTTATGAATTCAGACACTATTGTAACGGGTTCAATTGCAATATCATTTGTACTATTCATAACTCTCGCTATATTCATTGTTAATAAAATGAGGTGGTGTGAGGGTATCAAAAGATTACTTTTAATCATGTGGAATATCGTTTCAGCAATCTTTATTCTATTAGGAACTATAGTAGCTTTGATATTCATAGTATTTACAGTAATGCTTTTTGCAAGTGGCAAAGAGTAAATTGTAGCCAAGAGTAAAAGAGTAACAAGGTAATGAGGAAAAAGATTTAAATTAAATTTTACAATTAACCATAACGTGTTATTATTAATTTATAGAAGAAAAAAAAGAGCAACTACTTGCAATAGTTGCCCTTTGGTAATAAAACGTAAGCACACGTTTATTTATATTTATTTTGATACTTGTATTATATATTGAATAGCTTCTTAGTGCAAGCACCAAAATCATTGAATAAATGTAAAGTTAAATAAAAGCGTTTTATTACCTCTTCCCAGCACAAAAAATACGGAAAGAGGTTTTTATTATGTCAGAGCAAAGATTTAATATACAACAGCAATATAGACAAAAGTTTTACCAATTACCAAAAGTATTTTTTACCAATGATAAATATATAAAGTTAAGTAACGATGCAAAAATTGCTTATGCTTTATTAAAAGATAGATTAGATCTATCTATAAAAAATAGTTGGTTTGATGAAAATGGAGATATATTCTTTATCTATACAAATGAAAAGCTAAAAACCATTTTAAATTGTCAAAATGCTAAATTAGTGAAAATCAAAAAAGAATTAACTGAAGCTAATCTTTTAGAACAAATAAGATGTGGTCAAGGTAAACCAAACAAATTATATTTAATGAACCCTGAAATTACTAAAGAAGATATTTATGAAATTGAAAAGCAAGAAGAAAATGTAGATGAACCCTGTCATGACGATGAAGTTCGAAAATCAAACTTCAAGAGGTTCGAAAATCAAACTTCAAGAGGTTCGAAAATCAAACTTCAAGAAGTTCGAAAATCAAACACTAATGATACTGATATTAGTAATACTGATTTTAATGATACTGAATTGAATGATACTACTACAAAAACTGAAACAAATAGTAGTAGTGGTAGTAGGGAAAAATATTTAATTAAACTTTTAAAAGAAGAAATGTCTGTTAGACCAACAAAAGCATTTATAGAAAAAATAGCTGATCTAAGTAAGGGTATGACCCCAGACCTTTTGGAATACGCTATCAAGTATGCTTCTGAAAATGGAAATAACCCTAAACAATACTTAGCTAAAATATTAGAAGTATGGTCTAAAAACAACATATTCAATTTAGAACAAGCTCAAAATTTTAGTGTTAAATCTAACACTAATCCACTAAAAAGTAAGGAAAAAACACCTAGATGGATAACTCACCCTGAAGAATTTAAATTGAAAGAAGAAAATGATCAAGAATTAGCAGCAGAAGCTCAAGCATTTAAAGAGCACTTAACCAAAAAAAGAAGAAATTATAAATAATGAATCTTTAAGTAGGTATACAACAAGATTAAGATTCATTAGTTTGTATTACATAACTTCCTTTCTTTAGTATATCAAAAAGGTATTTGATGAATTTTATAAATAATTAAAGGGCAAACAGGTTTTGGTTTATTAAGGTCTTTTTAAAGAGGCGAGAAAGAAATGAAAAATGGCGAGTTGGATTATCTCAAAGAAAGTGATCCGACTGAACATATTTACCAACTCTTTTATGTGTGGAATCAAAAAGAGTATCTAGCAAGTGAGATTTACGACTTAACCGAAGAAGAAAAACGAGAAGTAAACAACCAAATGATTAACGAAATTGAAGAAGAATAAAAAAGGCGTTAGCTAGCGTCTTTTTTATTCCAATTGCCTTATGGTTTGGAACCAACTCGCTAGACTAAATCTAGCTAACACAAAGCTTATTCCAAACCATAAGTTTTCTCGGCATAAAAGTGAGCATGATTTTAAATTGAAATAGTGCGTGATTTTTATAAAGTGCAAACCCTTTTCGATAACCCCTTTTTCAGTCAAAAGGGGTAGTGCAGGATTAAGAGATGCTATACATCTCTGTAAAAGCGTTGGTATGCGTGACTTCGGAGTGATATATATAACCCTTTAGACTTTGATATGACTGGTTTGAAAGTGCTATATTGTTTGCTAAATCGAAAACTTGGTTTGCGGAAACTTTGCATTTAACTTTGCAATAGATTTGTTGTTGTATTCGGCTCATATTTGCGTTTTAAGAGGATATATGAACTTTTAGGTATAAAAACCATACAATTTACCTCTAAGCCTTCAAAATACCCTTTAAAATTCAAAATAAGGACATAAAAAATAAAAGCTACCCCAGATAAAATGAGGTAGCTTTTTCTTTCATACGGTCTGTTTATTTTTCTTTCGACGCCGTATCGTCGATGGAATTCAAAAAAGTTATGGGCTATAAATCTGCATCACTTTTTCAAGAATGCAGTAGCAATATTCAACGCAAATTAATTTTTATAACTGCTCGGAATATCTCAAGCCGTTTCTTTGAATTTAAAATAAAAAATCGACGAAGGTCGATTATGGTTTTTGCATGCGTTCTTTTTAGAACGCATAAGTGCGCCCTTACAGGATTTAACTAGATTATAACGATGAAAAATAGACCTGTAAAGCGATAACTATTGTGATAAAGTTTGCTAAAAAGGAGTGATAGCATGGCTAATTTTTTTGAAAAATATTCAAATACTTTTTCTTATATGTTTATTTTTGGTATAGCTTTATTTATATTTATGGGGCCATTAGGGGCTGGAGTAGGAATAGCGATTGGAACTGCTGTTTGACAACATGAAGACAATAAAAAATAGATTACGCATTTATGCCGAGAAAATTTATTGATGTTGAGAAGAACCCTTAACTAAACTTGCAGACGAATGTCGGCATAGCGTGAGCTATTAAGCCGACCATTCGACAAGTTTTGGGATTGTTAAGGGTTCCGAGGCTCAACGTCAATAAAGCAATTGGAATAAAATTTAATTGAGTTAATCTATCTTTTTGTTTGTTTTTTTATTCTAAAATCTAAAAGTAAGCATATTAATAAGATGATTACATAGAGTATTAAAAATATAAGTTTTCCATTGTTTATACTATAGACACCTATAAAAATAATAGAAAACAGGGTTATAAATAATAAAGACAACCAGATAGTAAGCCTATATTTTTTTATCTTTTTATTATTCATATGTTTCTTCTCCTTTTTTTGGGTACAGTAAGAATAGATTTATAATATTTAATAATATTAAAATGGAGGTTTTAGTATGGTTGTGAATAGGAAAAAGATTTTAATTTTATCTCTTGTATCTGTTTTAATTTTAACATCATTAACTTTTTTTATCTCAAATCAAACGAAAGCCGATATGAATAGTGATAAAGAACAAAAGGCAATAGAATTACAAAAAGAGATAGAATTTGCGATGAATGAAGCTACTCAAATTGATAAAAATGGTAAAGTGGTGAAGGTTAATACTAAAAAAATAAAAGAGAGATATGGGTATGTACCGAAAGAATATACACGTATACAAAATGAGATAGATAATAATAAACCTGTTGTAAATGGGTTTAGGGCCGCACCAAGTAAGTCGGCTAACCAATGTTTCAATGAAAAGATGAATGGTTTTTTAGGAGATTTCATTCCGGTAGCAGCGATACAAGAAATGTATGCTAATCCAAATCCTAAAACAATGTTAAAATTTTCTAAAGCAGCTATAAAAGCTGGTTTAAAAGGTAATGCAGCTAGTGTAGCAGCACAAATAACTTATTATTATTCTTATTGTTCTACTCATTATCCTGATATTGTTTAGCGAGAAATTTATTGATTAATAAGAAGAGGTTTTAAACGAGTGAAACGAGTTTCTTCTTGTCTTGATAAGACGCTTAATAAACGCATATGCCGCATGATTATCTCGTTTCTTACGTAACGAAATATCTAGTGTATGGCCATCTGCATCAATAGTGCGATATAAATAATGCCATTGCCCTTTAATTTTGATATACGTCTCGTCTATATGCCATTTATAATAAGCTTGCTTATTCTTTTTCTTCCAAATTTGATACAAAATAGGAGCATATTCCTGTACCCATCGATAAATTGTTGAATGATGAACATAGATGCCTCGTTCTCTCAATATTTCAGATATATTTCGATAACTTAATGCATATCTTAGATAGTAGCCAACGGCTACAGTAATGACATCTTTGTCAAATTGTTTATATCTGAAATAATTCATCCTCTGCACCTCATTTTTGTTTACTATTTATTATACTATATTTCTAACTTTGCAACAGAACCGAAAATTTAATAGATGTATCCTGTTAAATCGATCTTTTAAATAATTCCACCCCTCATTTTTCAATTTATCTCTTGCCTTTTTTAAAAGCGCTAAATAAATGAAAACTTACTTGTCTTTTAATGATTGATAGAATATATCAAATACTTTTTCATCGGTAAATAATCAATATTTTTACTACATACTTAACTGTTTCATGAATTTCTTTACTATCATTTCGTCTAATTTTCTAAACATGAACTCGCTTAGTTTTTAGAATATGTGTCATATCTTACTATCTTTTTGATTAAAAGTGGCTTTCTAAATTCGTAAATTTCTCACTTCATAGGTATGTAATTTATTCGTCTTCCTGTTAAGAATAGAAAATAAAAATTGCTATTATTACAAGCAGACTTACAAATTATTAAATGTTTTAATAATGAAAAACTTCTAAATACTGATCTAGTAAAATGAGAATAGATGAAAGAAAGCTCTATAAGGAAATGAAATAATTTCAAATAATCATTCATTTAATTACTCAATACGATTAAAGAACCTTATATGTTTTAAACATAGTTTTACCACTTTACCACATTCCTTTTTTATGATTAATGTACAAAAAGTAGAGTCCTAATATTTTAGGTTGACTTGTTTATAGAGATATTTGTTGGAAGTATAAATGTCTTTGTGGGAAGATACTTACTTAATTAAAAGAATGATTTAATAGTTAATAATGAATCATAAGGCAACTAAAATTTTGAGTGATTTCTTGAAGTTGATATTTTTTCCTTCAAGTCCCTCATACTATTTCCGTTTTTTGATGAAAATACAAATAGTCAAAGTCATCAATGATGCAAATATAAATGTCCTTGTTAAAATTTCTGATAGGGAATTACTTTTAAAAACAAGAACTCTTGATCAGCAAATAAGCAATAAAAAATGTGACGAAGAAATACAAAAACCTCACTTAATGCAGAAACATATTCGTATTTTTTTACATGTAATAATCCAAAATTTGCACAAATATAAATCTTGATTGCTGTCATTTTGAACCAAATTTAATTATCAAAACTTCGATAAATTCTGTGATATCCTATTTGGTCGTAGGATTCGTAATGAGCATAAGGAAACCCAGTACCACCCAAGGTGGTATTCAGCATAGCTGAAGGGTTTGGCTTACCACTCACGATGCTCGTTTGCGCTTATAAAGCTTGATATAACAGTATTTATGAGGGTATTTTTATTTTTGAAATTAGGTCTTGCTAATTCAATTTATAGTTTGTTAAGTGGGACTTAAAAAAAACACTTTATCCTATAAAAGAATCCTTTCATATCAAGGGGTTTAGAGATCAAATCCTATCGATAGGATGTCGAAATATTCTGACATCCTATATTTGAACTGTTTTTTTAACGACTTTTAGGGATATATCATGAGATGAAATGCGCTTTTTGATGGGTTTAAAATTTAATAAAGCCTAGGATTTTTACTATTAAAAAAGATGAGTTGTTTCGATGAAAAACTTAAAGGCTGAGATATTTAATGGAACAAATTCAACTTCTTATCAAGTAGATAATACTTGTTAAGAGGTTAATTTGTTCTTGTTGAACACATAAAAAATCTCAATCACTTGATTGTATTTTTAAATTTTTGAACAGTTTAGAGTTTCGATTTTTTAACATTAATTCAAGCGAATGATCTATTTTTCGTTCTTCAAAGTTTAATTTTCTAACCACTTTTTAGAGGGCATTTGATCTTAAATTACTAATATTTTTTTGTTTTTTTCGAAAGTGAACTCACTTTTCGCTATAAATGTTTTTACTTAACGAACATTTTAAATCTCATTTTTCTATAATTAATGTGCAAGGACTTTATCATTTGATTTAACTTTTATGAAGTTGGAATGTTTGGAAAGTATGTCAAAATTTATAAAAGATGCGCACTTATTATTTTTTATTAGACCGAATAAATGGTCTTAAAAGAATAAAGAGGTGATATTAAATGTTGTTGGTTATAGCATTAATTTTTGGATTAGCGGTTTGTTGTATAGCTTCGTATTTAATAAATATTCGGTATCTCATCATCTCTAAAATCTATAAGTTTTGGGGAGAAAATAAAGAGGCAATGTTTTTAGTCGTTAAACGTAAGTATAAATATATTGTGGTATTCGTAACGATAACTACTTTCGTACTTTTAATTTTAAATGAGCAACTAGGTATGTACTCGTTATGTCTTTTTATTGGATTGATTTACTATTATGCCTGTTATCAAATAATGTTTAAAAAGGAAAAAAGTGATCATATTGAAACAAACTTTTTTAAGCATGTCTCTGCTTTTCGGAAATTTTTAATAGAGGGAAGACTTGAATTGTTCCTTTGGTTTTTATCAATGTTCTTTGTGTTCACAGTCCTAATCAGTTTTATATATATCTTTTTACCTTATCAAGTTTTAGTATTTTTCGCTTCAGGTGACTTAAAAGCATTAATGAGTTATTTAGGATTATTTGTGTTATTAAGTATATTAATTATTTCACCTGTACTTATAAAATCGTTCACATGGCTAAAAAGAAAAAGAGAATTATTAATAAAGGTCACAAAGGCATCATTAGTAATCATATGAAGCTCATCTCTATTATGTTATATATGGTGCTTCTATTTTCTAACATTATATTTATATTTGTAGATCTGATAGATTACTATAAAGAAAAATTGGAGAGTGACTAGCGATAACTTTCCTTTTAAATCATAGTGCCTTGGTTCAATATCCGTATTGATGTTTTAAATTTTATGTCGACGATATATCAACTGAGTTACCCCGAATTTTTGTGAGTATTAGTGTGATTTTTCGCTTTTGGTAGCTAATATACTTTATACGTGCATGCTTTATACATGCATACTTTATGCATGTATAAAGTATGCACGTATGCAAATAAGTGTTGAGTAATTTGAGCTTAAAAAAATAGGTAGCCATGCAGAGTGAAATGATATTTTCTAAAGTGAATCAAATTTATCCATTATGCCGGTAGTGCGTATAAAAGTAATATAATTAACACATTTAGGCTTATCGGAAGGACATATGCTTTAAAAGGTGCAGATGGTATAATAATTAAGTCGCCTATCTCTCAGGCGTCAAATTTAGACGCAGAGAGGAGGTGTTATTCATGCTAGAAATTCTTGTTCACATCACGACCACAGTCATCAGTGGTTGTATTGTTGCGTTGTTTACGCATTGGCTACGTAATCGCAACGATAAATAGGCGACTTTAGCCACACCTAAAAAATCCCCTCACTACGGCCATAGTGAGGGGATTGGTGTATTCACGCTAGAATTCTTGTTAATTGTATTATAACACTGATTAGTAGATGAATGCAAAATCTCTGAAGTATTTTTATTTTTTCTTCAGCTAATTTGTATT
>NZ_JAANBQ010000006.1:0-131755 GCF_011394755.1 Staphylococcus sp. 11511212
ATTATTCATATGTTCCTATTATTAAGATATAATAATTGAGTAAGACGGGTTGCCCGTACTTTGCGAAATGAAGTACGTGAGAAACCTTTTGCATCGATCTACATATGATTCGTATTGATGACATGTCATCGATGTCTAATTCTATGAGTTTAAGGATGTTATGAATGACACAAAAGGAATTAAAAAGAACGAAACCTGTTCATGCGCAACGTTATCTTCCTGGTCTCGACGGTTTTAGAGCGATTGCCGTCATCGCAATTATTATTTTTCACTTGAATCCTCAATGGTTGCCAGGTGGTTTTCTTGGTGTAGATACGTTTTTCGTGATTTCCGGGTTTTTAATTACTTCGTTATTGATTACGGAGTATGACAAAACAGGGAAGATCGATTTACCTGCTTTCTGGCTACGCCGTGTGAAGCGTTTAATCCCTGCCGTGTTATTTATGTTGGCAGTGGTATTGACGTATACGCTTATTTTTGAGCCGAGTATTATACTCGCTTTGAAAAAGGATGCCATTGCGGCCATTTTCTATGTGTCAAACTGGTGGTATATCGCGCAAGATGTCGATTATTTCAACCAATTTTCGATCGCACCGTTAAAACATTTGTGGTCGCTTGCGATTGAGGAACAATTTTATTTGTTTTTCCCATTTATTCTTTATATGATATTCAAGTTTAGAAAAAGACAGTATACGTTTATCATATTTTTTATTGTTTCATTAATTTCATTAGCGTTAATGATTTATTTATCGAGTGTGACAAGTAGTACTGCGCGTGTGTATTTCGGAACGGATACCCGCCTTCAAACCTTATTGTTAGGGGCGATGCTTGCGCTTGTGTGGCCGCCCTTCCGATTAAAAGTCAATGTCGCCCATCGATTACGCCTGTTTGTCGACGTGATTGGCGTTTTGAGTTTCGCACTTGTCGCTTATTTTATTTTCAATGTGAGTGAACATGACAAATGGATTTATCATGGCGGGTTTTATTTAATCTCGTTTGTGACGTTGTTTACGATTGCTAGTGTAGTGCACCCTTCTGGATTCTTCGCAAAATTCATGGGTAATCCTCTATTCGTCGCTATCGGTAAACGCTCATACAGCTTGTATTTATGGCATTATCCGGTCATTGTCCTTTTACATCGCCATTTTGTCGCAGGACAAATTCCAAGTTATGTGTATGTCATTGATATTGTGCTAATGTTTCTGTTTGCCGAATTATCGTATCGCTTCATTGAAAATCCCATCCGTAAAAAAGGATTCCGTGCGTTTTCGTTCAAACCGACACACGTTCAGCACTTTGTACGCCTAGCGCTCGTCGTAATTTTGGCAATTCCTTCGCTCCTCTTTTTGAGTGGGCAGTTTGATGCTTTAGGTAAAGCACATAGTGATCAAAAACAAACGGAATTCCAAAATCAAACGGCGAAAAAACCTAAAGCAGAACCGACCCCTACACCAGAATCTTCTAAAGTGGACGCCAAGCAACTTTCGCCACTGTTAATTGGGGATTCGGTCATGGTAGATATCGGTAACGTTTTCCAAAAAGAGGTACCAAATGCCACAATTGATGGTAAAGTGGGTCGCCAATTATCCGAAGCGAACGCTCTCATCACTTCGCAATATCAAAGCTTTGCGAAACCGAAAAAAGATGTGGTGATGCAGTTAGGTACAAACGGAGCCTTTACCGAAGACCAAGTGAATCAAATTATTGACGATTTAGGCGATGCCAACATTTATTTCGTGAATGTTCGTGTGCCTCGTGATTATGAACAAAACGTCAATGATAGCTTGAAAAAAGCCGCTGATAAACATAAAAATGTGCATCTGATTGATTGGCATAAAGCTTCTGGGGGGCATCCTGAATACTTTGCGTATGACGGTGTGCACTTAGAATATGCGGGACAAAAAGCATTAAGCAAACTGATTATTGATGAACTGAAAAAACAACATGAACATGACAAATAATGTGCAACACGAGGTGCGTTAAGCGCCTCGTGTTTTTTGTATCCAAAAGGGTTATGTGGTAGGATAAATATAAACTAAAATACGTTGTTATTACATTATTTTTTTATCAAAGTGAGATGCATATCAACCGAGTCAAAGGGGAGGAATTGCTGTGAAACGTCAAGATCGCAATCGGGATTATCCAAGAATTGAAAAGATTTTAGATGATGGGACGATTATTGCTTACGACAAATTTAATCAATTGAATACCGATTTAAATATTAATACGTTAACCGATCATCAACAACATGAGGTCTTCGGTGGTATTCTCATCCGTCCTCAACGTCGCGCTAATGATTACAATGAAAGAGACTATCGCCGCGAACAATATCAACAACAAGAAATTGAATCTTCCAAACGCAAAAACAAATGGTTAATGGTCCTCCTCTTTATCGTGGCCATTGCGCTCGTCGCTTTTATCGTCAAAGCTTGTACGGGGGCCAACGATTCGGAACAAACGTCTAACACTGAACCACAGTCGGAACAAACGAATCCAAACGATTCCCAAGTGGTCCAACAAAAAAATGATCAACTCCAACAACAAGTTGAAGAAGCGAAAAAAAGTATTGAAAATAACCAGTCTGATACCCAAAGTAAAATCGATGCGCTCAAACAAGAAATCGCGAATTTAAAAAATAGCGCAAACAGTCAACAAGCCGAAAAAGTAGTCAATGACTATAACAAAACCGCAGACAACTTACAAAATGCGGAAAATGAACGCCAAAATGGCAATAGCGATGAAATGCAACGTGAACTCGATAAAGTGAACAGTAAATTACAAGATATTAAAGATAAAATTACGGAATACTTTAACAACAAATAAGAGACGGAATGAGCGTATCAACGCATTTTATATAAGTGTTCCATAAAAAAGCGCGCCCATCTATTTGTAGATGAGCGCGCTTAATTTGATTCACACATTTTTAAGAATAAAATGTTTTGCCACGACGTGATTCTAAAAATTTCATCACGTCTTGATCAATGTTGTTGTCGTATTTTTCATGAATTTCAATGACTTTATCAATACCTATCGCATCCATCATTTCGAATGGTCCAATAGGTGAACGTGAGTTGATATGCCAAGTGGTATCAATGACATCGTATTCTGCAATTTCGTTAACGTATAAATCTTCAGCGGCTTTGAATAAAGACAATAACAATTTAGATAACACGCCATTGTTGTCATTCGCGACGGCTTGTTGTAAATGTTCGTCAGATGGTTTTTCGCCTACAGGAATATCCCAAGTTTTATATTCAGGGTTTGGATATGTGTAGAATCCTTTACCTGTTGCTTTACCAAGTTCACCATTTTCGATTTTGACGTTATTTTTGTCAACGTACGCTTTTTTCCAAGGTGTGCCGTCTTTTTCATATTCTGCTTGTACGATCGCAGTATTTGTATTTAAACCAACGACGTCAATCGCACCGAATGGACCCACGTTCATATGTATAGCGTTCATCCAAATTTTATCAATTTCTTGTGGTGTTTCTTCTTCATTCGCATACATTTCTTCAGCCACGTGGAAGAATGGCACAAGAAGTGAATTTTGAACGTAACCTGCATGTTCTTTTTTAATTGGCACTGGGTGTAAGCCCATTGCTCCTGCATATTCAACAACTTCATCAAATACAGCACGATCTGTGTCTTTAGTCGCCATAATTTCGCCGACATTATTTAACCAAATTTCGTTCGCAAAGTGTAACGCTAAGAAACGATCTGTACGTCCTGTCGCATCTTTAAAATCACTTGGTAATAATGTTGAAGAGTTTGTTGCGAAAATTGTTTTTTCTGGCGCAACTTCTCCAAGTTCTTTATAAAATGATTGTTTTATTGATAATTTTTCAGGAACGGCTTCAATCACTAAGTCCGCATCTGCAACAATTTCTTTTAAATTTGTTGAAGTTTGGATGCTTTTAACGGTTGCTTTTAATTTGTCTTCTGGCGCATCTAAATCTTTAATATAACGCGGTACTAATTTTTCTAAACGGTCTTTTGCCGCTTCAAGCCCTTTTTCATTCACATCATAAATTGAAACGTTAAAACCTGAATACGCAGCCTGAAAAGCGATTTGGCTACCTAATACACCGCCACCAGCGACAACTACATTTTTAATATTCATCTCTACACTACCCTTCAGAAATAATTTTAGTAAATAACTTTATTATGACATCTAAAAATTAACAAAATCATGAGGTGTTATTTTTATGGGGTGTCACAATTTATTCACAACATAAGTGTAATTAATATACCTTTGAAAATCAAAAGAAGAGATTTCCACTCGCAACTGTTTAATTTGGAAAACTCTTCTTATTTCGTGGCATTGTTTAAACTTATATAGTAGATATGCGCTTAGTAAAACCTTGTAATCACTAAATCACTAATATTTAAACGACTGTCACCATTATAGAATCCCTTGTTTCATTGATTTTTCATAAACGGCCAACCTTAAAATGGGACTTAGCAAAACCATTGTTCATACACATTCATTTAATAAGTGTTCTTAGTTCTCATTGTTACTTAAATTTTGACTATACTATTTTAATATCACATCTAAGACTTGTTGAATATAGGCTTCTTTAGACAATTTCAAATCATTTTTGGCAAAATAATAAAATTCATTTGAAAAGCAATTCAACAACAAATGTGTTTTAAAATGGCTTTGTTCTGTTTCATCCAGTTGTTCACTAATCGTCTCGGCCAATTGTTGATAAAATGGGATTTGTACGATTGAAATCGAACGGTTAATCGACTTTTCAATAAAAGATAACGTGTGAAAGTGTGTTTCTTTGAGATCAACATAAATTTGGAGAATCCCTTTTACCCGTTCGTAAGCCGTGGCAGTAGCGTGTGTAGCTAAAAAATGTTGAATTTCATCAAACATCGTTTCCACTTGGGCATCCATCATAGCGATACAGAGGACAGCTTTATTTTCAAAATGACGGTACAATGTGCCGACCCCAACATTTGCTTGTTTGGCAATTTCTGTCATTTTCATTTCTGAAATGTCAACGCCTTGTTGTGATAATTGATTGACGGTCCCGAGTATGCGCGCTTTATTTTGACGTGCGTCACTACGCTGTTTGTTTTCTGGCATGAGGGCCTCCTTATGTTTCTAGACGTTGAATCTCAACATCTAAGTTAAAATACGTTTTTAAAAGTTGACGATAATTGTCTGATGTGACGTCTATTTTACGTTTTTCATCTTTTTCTGTTAATGTAAGGTGATTTTGTGACATTGTGGCACGTCCTTTTTCAGTCGGCATTGTTATGACTAAGCGTTTCACAAAAACAGAATTCGGATTTGTTTGATTGTATTTGATGTTGTCCTCAAACATATCAATCGTGCGTGGGGAAATATCGGACTCATATTTTGTATCCCATGCGTCGTTTTCCCATTTTTGAACTTCAAATTGTTTGTGCGCTTCATCGATAAACACCGCTCTAAATGTTCCTGTGACATCTTGAACAACATTATGTTCTGCATCCTCTGTCAACGGTATTGCTTGTAGAGGTAGATCACCGAAACCGACATCTGCAATGTAATGTGTTCCATCGATCACGACAATTGTGGACATGTGAGAGTCGGGTTGGCTACGTCCTCCGCCTGGAGTATGGATGGTTGCTGATACATTAAAGACCTCAAACCCTTTTTCGATTAAATACGTTTTAAAGAGCGTATTTAGTTCGTAACAAAATCCCCCACGCTGACGCTCAACGACTTTATGATAAAGGTCGTTAACCTCCACAGAAATTGGAATACCATTTTGTACATCAATATTTTCAAATGGAACGGTACGCATGAAGCGCTCTACATCATGATTTAATGTTTCTTTTGTAGGCGCTTGAAAACGTGTTGTATCTATATTTAAATAACGTTCTAATCCTTGAATATCCATAGCGTTCACTCCATTTCTTTTAAACTACATTTTCTACATGAATATGGTAATACGAAATATCTCCCCTTTCAAACGGAATGCATTCCGAATGTTTTTCTGGCATGATTCCGTTTATAACTACGCTTTATCTTTTTATTATCAACTTTTAGAAAAATATAAGCTTCTAGACTCTCATTTATTGCATCACGCTTGTGGGCACATCCATAGAACTTTATGAAATTCGGCATGTATAATAGGAACATGATATTGAATATAAAGGAGTTATAATGATGATTAATTATAAAAAAACGGCATTAGTATTAATTGATTTACAAAAAGGCATTGTTTCTATGGAGACAGCACCGAATTCTACAGAAACGGTATTGAGCAATGCGGAAAAAATGATTCAAAAGTTTAGAGAAAACGATGGTTTTATCGCCTTTGTTCGTGTGAATTTTCACGATGGCAAAGATGCTTTAAGTCCACGTCTTGCAGAACAAGCGTTACCTGGAAAACCAGGCAAAGACTTTTCTGAGTTTCCTGAACGTTTTAATATTACAGACCATGACTTTATCGTCAACAAACGTGGTTTCAGTGCGTTTTTCGGAACAGACTTAGATTTACAATTGCGCCGCCGTGGCATTGACACGATTATTCTCGGTGGGATTTCGACGCATATGGGCGTAGATACGACTGCACGTGATGCGTATCAACACGGTTATGAACAATATTTTGTCAGTGATATGATGGCTGCACCTAAAGCTGAATTACATGAGTTTTCTTTAAACTATTCATTCCCATTAATGGGCAAGATTACAACGACAGATGACCTCTTACAATAAGGGGGCCTAAGATGAAACAAAAACCAAGTTTTATTTTCATTTTAGTAATGGCAGGGCTCGCTGCTTTTGGTCCACTCTCCATTGATATGTATTTACCTGCCTTACCCCAAGTGGCCGATGCCTTGCATACGTCCACGACGCAAACACAGCTTACCCTTACCTTTTTTATGTTCGGGCTGGCGTTAGGTAATATTATTTTCGGTATCGTTTCAGACCAAACGGGGCGAAAACGACCTTTGATTGTCAGTTTAATCCTCTATATTGTCTTTTCCATCGTGTGTGCACTCGCGACGCATGTTGAACTGCTGATTGCTGCGCGATTCATACAGGGGATTGCTGGAGGAGCTGGCATTGTCCTCTCAAGAGCGATTGCCAGCGATAAATATAAAGGTAATGAATTAACACAATTCCTTGCGTTACTCATGCTTGTCAATGGTGCAGCACCTGTCTTTGCCCCAATGATTGGCGGGGTATTGACTGATCATATGAGCTACCACATCATTTTTTACATCTTAGCGGTTCTCAGTACATTAATGTTTATCGGTGTGCTCTTTAAAGTGGACGAAAGTTTGGCAAAGGAATACCGAAGTGACGCAGGATTTAAGCCAGTTTTCCAAGACTTTCGTCAATTAATCCAACGTCAAACGTTTATCTTACCGATTTTAATCCAAAGTTTAACTTTTGCGTTGTTTTTTAGTTATATGGCCGCTTCACCCTTTATTTTGCAAAATATTTACCATTTAACACCACAAACCTATAGTTATATTTTTGCATTTACAGGGCTTGGCCTCATCTTTACCGCACAATTGACGGCACGTCTTGTCAAAAAAATGAATGTGTTCAAATTATTTAGAAGTTTTAGCGTGATTCAATTGATTGGGGCAATCATCGTAATTGTGTCCCTCTTAAATCACGCATCGTTATGGTTTCTTATTCCAGGTTTCTTTCTCATTGTGGCCTCCGTATCAGGGGTGACGACCTTAGGTTTCTCTATCGCCATGGATGGTCAGAAAAAAGCCGTGGGGAGTGCCTCAAGTTTAGTAGGCTTGCTTCAATATTTTGTCGGAGCCGCAACAACGCCTCTTGTCGGACTCATGGGAGAACGGAGTTTTATTCCATATCTTATTGTACTTATCATTACGTTAATCTTGATTTTTATCCTTCATGCCGTGCACATACGACATTTAAAAAAAGCACATCTGTAAATATATAACCACCCGTTTTAGAGAGGTAATGAATCCTTTAAAGGTAGATTTTAGTCTAACTTTTAAGATTACCTTTCTTACCGGGTGGTTTCATCTTTATTTAATCGCTTCAAGTGCTTTTTGTACCGATTCAAATTCTTGCTTCGCTGCATCCACCCAGTCGCCTTTTGCTGCTGTGTGGAATTATATTAAAAAGCGACACTGACGAGAAAATTTTGAAAAAGCATGAATTATTTGAACGTAACTCATGTTTTAGGCATACTGTAGGTGTACGATATTTTTACGAGGAGTGAAACTATGAATACACAACAATTAGAGAAGATTAAAAATGGTAAAGGTTTTATTGCTGCGCTAGACCAAAGTGGCGGGAGTACCCCTAAAGCATTAAGTGGTTATGGTGTCAATGAAGATCAATATCGTAATGATGATGAAATGTTCAATCTTGTTCATGAAATGCGTACGCGTATCGTAACTTCTCCTTCTTTTACTTCTGATAAAGTGATTGGTGCGATTCTTTTTGAACAAACGATGGATCGCGAAGTTGAAGGACAACATACAGGCGACTATCTTGCGAACAAAGGGATTGTTCCTTTCTTGAAAATAGATAAAGGGCTTGCAGAACAAAAAGATGGCGTTCAACTCATGAAGCCGATGCCTGAATTAGAATCATTATTAGACCGTGCCACTGAGCATAAAATTTTCGGTACTAAAATGCGCTCTAACATTTTAGAGTTTAATAAAGATGGCATCAATCAAGTGATTGACCAGCAATTTGAAGTCGCTCAACAAATTATCGCAAAAGGATTAGTACCAATTATTGAACCCGAGGTTAATATTGATGCGACAGATAAAGCGGAGATAGAGGCTTACTTAAGTGAGGTTATTCAAAAACATTTAGATGCCCTTCCTGAAGATGCTCTCGTAATGTTAAAATTAACGATTCCGACGAACAAAAATCAATATGAATCATTAATCAATCATCCAAACGTGGTGCGTGTCGTCGCATTATCTGGAGGTTATAGCCGTGAACATGCCAATGAAGTGTTAAAAACAAATAACGGCTTAATCGCAAGTTTCTCTCGTGCACTGATTAACGATTTACGTGTCAGTCAATCTGATGAAGAGTTTGATAAAATTCTTGGTGAAACGATTGATTCTATTTATGACGCTTCTGTCAACAAAGTTCAATAATATGAAAAGCCACACCCCGCCTTTGGAGTGTGGCTTTAGTTTATTTGTTGAGCGCTTTTTCAATGTTTTTAATATTTTCTTTCATTAAAGATTGATATGTCGCATCTTGACTTTGTGATTTAGACACGGATTCCATATTGTTAAATTTCAAAGGTTGTGCGTCTGTTTCTTGGCGAATCGTGTCTGTCACTTTATTGGATACATTTTCTTCGTATAAAATGTATTTTGTATTCGAATCTTTAATCGCTTTCACGATATCTGTCAGTTCTTTTTGGGATGGATCTTCTGCGTTCATATTTTGAACACCTTGTTGCTTAAATCCGTAATGTTTGGCCAAGTAGCCTAAAGATTCATGTGAAACATAAAGTGTGTCCCCTTGATGTCCTTCTGTCGCTTTTTTCATATCTTTATCGATGCCATCAAGTTCTTTTAACAATTCATCTGCGTTTTTCTTATATTCTGCTTTATGACTTGGGTCTTTTTTACTTAATTCATCGCGTATGGCTTTAACCATTGTTTCATTCATTTTCGGATCCAACCATACATGTGGATCATACATGCCATGGTGATGATGTTCATGCTCATCGTGGTCCGCTTCGTGATCGTGCGCTTTTTCTCCGTGCTCGTGGTCGTGATCTTCGCCCTCATGTTCGTGTTCATGCTCTTCTTTCAATAATTCGCTCTTATTCAAATGTGATTCGAGTGACAATTTTTTATCGTCCTCTTTAATCGCTCCCGCCACTTTTTTAGCGACTGGATCTAAATTATCCCCTGTATAAACAAATAAATCTGATTTACTCGCGTCTAAAATATCCTTTTGTGAAGGTTCATAGCTATGTAAATCTGTGCCCTTTGGATAAATGGATTCGACATCGACATGTTTGCCGCCAATTTGTTTAATAAATGATTTGACTGGAAACACTGTTGTTTTCACTTGGAGTTTGTCACTTGAAGATGATTTTTTTCCAGAATCAGATTGGCCACATGCGACTAAAAGAATACTTACGAATGCGATAGTTAAAAAAGCTAAAAAACGTTTCTTCATATTAGCGCAATCTCCTTCTGTTTAAATAGTAATTATTACGATTTAAAATTATACAGTAAGGTGGGGGTGCTTGCAATAGTTTTTTATGACCACTTTGCTTTTTCAAACGACATTCACATAGTAAAATGACAGTAGTCGCAATCATTCCAAGATATTATGGGATAATAATAAATTATTTTTTCATGACAAGGAGGCAACAAGATGAAACATCTCAATCACATCGCGAAAGTGGCATTCGGTACTGCCGCTGCCACAGCCGCATCTTTATATACTTTAAATCAACTGACACCGATGCCAGGTGTGTTTCTTTCAAAACTATTGTTTAATCAACCACAACATAAAGATTATTTAAAACAAACGATGCAAAACGATCCTCATTATACAAATATTAAAGAGAAAGTCACTGCGCTACACGACATCGTGTATGATGCTACAGAAAGCACCGGTCAAATGGATATTTTTATGCCTATAGGGGATAAAGAAGGTTATCCAATTTTATTTTGGGTGCATGGTGGTGGCTATATGAGCGGGGATAAATCTGACCTCACACCTTATATGCAGCTGATTGCCGCACAAGGGTATACCGTGGTCAATATTAACTATGCCCTCGTTCCAGAGGCGCGTTATCCTGAACCGATTTATAGTTTAGAAAAAGCCGTTCAAGCGGTTCACCAAAATGCCCAGGCCTATAAAGCGGACATGTCCCGTGTTGCTTTTGGAGGAGATTCTGCTGGGGGACAAATTATTGGTCAGTTTATTAATATTCAAGTGAACGAAGCCTATCGCCAAACGACGTCGTTTATGCAAACGGTGGACCCTTCAACGATAAAAGCAGCTGTCTTTTATTCGTCCCTCTTAAATACGCAACGTATGGATCGTACTGATGATCCGATGGCCAATCAATTATTTAGTCGACTGGCTTGGGCTTATTTTGATGACAGACATTGGCGTGTCAGCCCGAAAACGATGGAGGCCAGTGTGACCCTTAATATGAACGCACAATTTCCTCCAAGTTATTTGACGGACGCCAAGCATCGTTCTTTTGAAGATCAAGCACTCCAATTTATTGAGACGATGGAACGCAATGGTGTCCCTGTTGAAGGCACATTTCACGAAAGTCCACTTCAGCACGAGTATCAATTTGATATGTCTTTATATGAATCCAAAATCAACTTTGACGCCCTAATCCGTTTTCTCAAACAACATTTAGCATAAAAAAGGATCCGCCTGTCTTTATGACACAGGCGGACCCTTTTTTTGTCGATCTCTGATTAATATTATGATTGACGCAATGAATGCGATACTGATAAGACCCGCAAGCATTAAAAATTGCATAGACCATGAAGGCTGTTGCTGAACCCAGCCTAAAGTCACTGGTGCTACCGCTGTTCCAAAGAAAATAACAAACGTATTCAATGTCGTATAAAATCCTTTGTTCACATCGACAGATTGCACGACTTTAGAAATCAGGGTTGGCAGTGCCAAACCAATGCCTAAACCGAAGAGCACACTCAGCAAAATTGCGCCGAGGAGACTCGTATTGACCGCCATAAGTACGATGGCCAAAACGGTAAGTCCAAGCGCCCCCGTGAGAACTTTCGATACAGAATAATGTTCGGACAATTTGCCTGCGGTTAAGGAAACTAAAATGCCCCCGACGCCGAAAAATTTGCTGACCGCAGCAATTGTTTGCATGCCCTGGCTGTTTTTTCCTAAAAGACTTTCTCCGAGTACGACATACACATTAATAAACGTCATCAATAAGAAAAATGCGATAATATAGCACAGGAGAAGGGTTGGCTTTCGAAAAACCGAGACGACACTACGCCCAAAATCTTTAAATTGCACGGAGGTCGATTGTAGGGGCGTATTCGGCAACAACCAAATATTGATGATTGTGAGCAGCGCATACGCATTGCCTAATATTAAAAACACCATGCGCCATGAATAAACGTTCGCAATCATTTCACTCACTACTTGGCCAAATATTCCCGCAAATAAAAAGCCCATTGTCACAAAGCTCGTTGCTGTGACACGTTTTTGAGCTGGGAATACGTCTGAAATGTACGCAATAATGATGGGTGCATAAGCTGCAGCCGCCAAGCCTTGGCAAGCACGAAGCACGACAAACATGGTAAACGTCGTCGAAAATACTGAAATGACTGTAAATATCGTATGTGCGATTAAGCCATAAATCATGACACGTTTACGCCCCAATTTGTCTGATAACAATCCATAAACGAGACATCCGAAGGCAAACGCAAATGAAAATGCCATACTCGCATACGGCGCTTGAAAAACAGGAACTGACAAATCTTGTGCGATGAAAGTACCTGTAGTAATCGTGCTATATAAGCTAAACATGACGAGTAACCCCGTAAAAAATAATACGAAGGTAATCCATTGATAATGGACCCGATTCATATATGCTCACCTCTCAAAATATCATTCCAATGATGAATTAATGCTATTCTATTTTCACATAAACCCTCACGGGAATGCTATTCAAAAACCTTTCTATATTTTTCACAACAAATCCTCTTCGTCAATCTCAACACGTGTAGGTTTCTTCTTTTCATCGCGCCTCTATTGAAGAACAATCATGGGTCGAGTGAAACTCCTACTAGAGAAAACGTGGGCATTAAAAAACTGTCTACAAAATCAATAATTTGTAGACAGTTTTCCCGAGGAATCCTCGAAATTTATTTTGAAGCTAATGCCGCTTTGACCGCTTCAGCCACTTTTTTCGCAGAAGCAGGATTTTGGCCTGTAATTAACGAATCATCTGTTTGGATAAATCCTTTCATCGGCACTTTTGATTTTTCATATTTCGCGCCTTTTACTTTCAATTCAGATTCTAACTCGAATGGCACAATACTTTTACGATTGGCTAAGACTTCTTCCGCATTGGAAAACCCAGTTAATCGCTTGCCATCAATGAAAAATCGGTGGTTCGGACGTTTTACTTCTAATAATGCTGCCGCCCCATGACACACGGAGGAAACGATACCGCCGTTGTCATAAATCGTGTTGACGGCTTGATTGATATATTCATTTCCTGGGAAATCATACATCACACCGTGACCACCCGTAAAATAAATCGCGTCATAAGCCGTGGGATCTGCGGTTTCAATACTTGGCGTAAGTTTCAATTGCGCCATAAACCGTTCGTCTTCATAATAGCGTTTTGTCACTTTATCTAAAATGCCTGGAATCAAACTTACAGGATCTAAAGGCGTTTCCCCACCTTTAATGTTATACAAGTCAACTTGGAAATTTTCATCATTTTGAAATTCATCGTAAAAATGCACGAGTTCACTTAACCATAAGCCAGTAGTTTTATCTGTGCCGTCAAAATGTGTATGGCTTGTATTGACAATCATTATCTTTTTCATGTCACCTTCACCACTTTTTATAAGATTTTCATCTATTATAAAGTAGTTTTGGGATGCTTACGAATCATTTGTTTGCATATTTATCGTGTACGTCTCTATTTTGGGATGGGGTCACCATGCGTTACCCCTCATTATTGCGTTTGAAGACGTTGAATTGCGCGTTCATATTCTTGTAATTTTTGATCTTTCATCATTTCTGCCGCTGTGTTAATCGGTTCATAAGTTTGCCATTCTTCTTTTTTATTAATCAATTGTTTTAAGTGTTCTTCTATCGTTATCGTCACCATAATCCCCCATTTGTTAAATTGCAGCGAAGCCTTTGGCCAAATCATCGATAATATCATCGATATGTTCTAAGCCTATGGATAAGCGAATCGTTTCTGGCGCAATACCTGCTGCTAATTGTTCGTCCTCGGTTAATTGTTGATGTGTGGTTGATGCGGGATGAATGACGAGTGACTTGGCATCCCCGACATTCGCAAGTAGTGAAAACAAATCTAAAGCTTCGATAAATTGTTTCCCCGCTTCATAACCGCCTTTAACCCCAAATGTAAATACTGAACTTGCCCCTCGAGGTAAATATTTGTTTTTCAAATCATAATAACTACTTGAAGGAAGTCCCGCATATTTTACCCAAGCGACTTTCGGATGTTTGGATAAATAATGGGCCACTTTTTCAGCATTTTCGACGTGACGTTCCATACGTAGCGATAATGTTTCTAACCCTTGTGTCAGTTGGAATGCATTGAAAGGTGACAGTGCCGCCCCCGTATCCCGTAATAATGTTGTTCGTATTTTAAAGGCTAATGCCGCATCTCCAAATTTCTCGCTAAAAACGATACCATGATAGGACGGATCTGGTTCACTTAGTCCTGGGAATTTTCCGTTTGTCCAATCGAAGTTGCCCGCATCAACAATGACACCTCCCATCGATGTACCATGTCCACCAATAAATTTTGTCGCAGAATGCACCACTATATTCGCCCCATACGCAATCGGACGGAGTAAGTAAGGCGTCGCAAACGTATTATCTACGATGAGTGGAATACCGTGGGCTTTTGTCACTTTCACAAGCGCTTCAATATCTTCAACATTTCCTTCAGGATTGCCAATGGTTTCGATAAATAAAGCTTTCGTATTCTCTTGAATCGCCTTTGCGACATTTTGAGGATCACGTGTGTCTATGAACGTCACGTCAATGCCAAATTTTGACAACGTATGTGTGAATAATGTATGTGTGCCTCCGTATAAGGTTTCACACGCCAAAATATGGTCTCCTGACTGCGCAACCGATTGGATGGCATATGTAATCGCCGCCATACCTGACGCAACAGCGACGCCTGCTACGCCCCCTTCTAGCTCTGCGACACGTGCTTCTAATACTGCTGTTGTTGGATTCATTAAACGTGTATAAATATTGCCCAGTTCTTCGAGTCCAAATAATTGTGCGGCGTGTTCCGTATCGTCGAAGTTATAAGATGTCGTTTGATATATCGGAACTGCGCGTGAATTCGTCGTTTGGTCCACTTCTTGGCCGGCGTGCAATTGTAACGTTTCAAATCGATAGTCTTGAGTCATGAGTACTCCCCCTTAAATAAATAAAAAAAGCCTACCTTGAAAGATAGACTTTACGCATTAAGACTCATCTCTCAGGTTCATCACCTGCAGGAATTAGCACCTAACTGAATAGGTTGCCTGGTTTCAAAGGGCCTGTCCCTCCACCAATCTAGATAAGTAATTATGAAATTAAACTTAGTGTATAACATACTCATGTAGAAGTCAATACGAATTCCGATTTCTTGAATAAGATTAATAATATCTAGTATTTCCTATTTATACAAAAACTAAATATTATCGTTTAATAATTTTGAAATAATTAAATTGTGTAATGTGGTAATAGTATGTTAGTTGTGATAATCTTAAATTGTAAAGGGTGCCATTTAATTAATTATGCCACTCAAAAATTTACTTATTTTTTGGAGGATGAGAGAATGTTTAAAAAGCAACATTTTGGGATTCGCAAGTTTACAGTAGGCGCAGCTTCTATCGCAGTAGGTGCGACTTTATTCTTTGGCGCAAATGCTTCTGCAGATGCAGCTGAAGTTGATGGTCAAGCTTGGACAAACGACAACTTAGGGGAAAGTTACGGCACAGCTTATGTAGAATCTAACGGCAACGCTGAAGGTCAAGCTTATGAACCAACATTAGCAGAAAGCAATGCTGAAGGTTCTGCTTGGGTTGCAGACAACGCGGTTTCAAGCAACGTTGACGGTCAAACTTGGACAAATGACAACTTAGGAGAAAGCTATGGTTCTGCTTACGTAGATGCTAATGGCAACGTCGATGGTCAAGCTTGGGAACCTACATTAGCAGAAAGCAATGCTGTGGATTCTGCAGTAGAAAGCAATACTGAGGGTTCTGCTTGGGTTGCAGACAACGCGGTTTCAAGCAACGTTGACGGTCAAGCTTGGACAAATGACAACTTAGGGGAAAGCTACGGTTCTGCTTACGTAGATGCTAATGGCAACGTCGATGGTCAAGCTTGGGAACCTACATTAGCAGAAGGTCCTGAAACAGGCTCTGCTTGGGTAGAAAACAACCTTAACGAAACAGTAACAGCAACAGGTGAACCTGCTTATGCTGAACCACTACCAGAAGGTCACATCGGTATTAACGGTGAACCTGCTTATGCTGAAGCGCTTCCTAAAGGCTCTTTAGATGGTTATTTATATGACCACGGTACGGGTGTTACTCATGAACTTCCTGAAGGTGACATCGCAATCAACGGTACTGGCGTAACACACGAATTACCTGAAGGCGACATTTCACTTAACGGTACAGGTGTCACTCATGAATTACCAGAGGGTACTTTAGATACGGACAACGATGGTTACACTGATGACGTAGAAATCGCTGAAGGCACAAGCACAACTGATGCCTCTATCACACCAGCGGCAACTGTCGATACTGATTTTGACGGTTACACTGATGCTGAAGAAGTGGCTGCAGGCACAAACCTTTACGATGCAGCATCTACACCAGTTGAAACTGCTGTAGGTCAAGAAGCAATTGCTGCTGATGCTCACGTAGCAAACGAAGCAACTGCTCAAGGATCTGTTGAAGCAACACCAGCACAAGCTGAAGGTCAAGCAGAAGGACAAGCTTTACCTGAAACTGGTTCAACAGAACAAGGTACATTATTCGGAGGACTTGTTGCATTCATCGGTGCTGTATTAGCTTTCTTTGGCTTACGTCGTAAAGCGTAATTCAAAGCGATACACCTTCGACATGCAACAAAAACGGATTGGGTGAATTCCCAATCCGTTTTTTCTTGTTATATAAGTTTTTTTCGCAATTTGTTAAGATCTCTTTGATTTATACTGCTTTATTTGAACGTTTTTGTAAAAAGATAGCTAAAGCTGCAATAACAATAATAGTTAAAATAACACCAATAACACCTAGTGTTTTTACAATATTACCAAATACGATACCCACCACTAAAAAGTCTGTATCAGAAAATGTTGTTGAAGCAAGACCTAAATCTCCAAGGAAAGGTAAGAATAATAAAGGTAAGAAAGTAATTAAAATACCGTTCATCATTGCACCAAAAACAGCACCTTTAATACCACCGCGTGCATTTCCAAACACACCCGAAGCTGCGCCTAGGAAGAAGTGTGGAACGACACCTGGTAAAATAACCACACCGCCAAGCATAAACATGATGAACATACCTACTACACCTGTCACAAAGCTAACAAAAAATCCAATTAATACTGCATTTTGCGCATATGGAAAAACAATTGGGCAATCCAATGCAGGCTTAGAATTAGGAACAAGTTTTTCAGAAATCCCTTTAAAGGCAGGAACAATTTCAGCTAAAATCAATCGGACACCTGTCAAAATAATGAAGACCCCTGCCGCAAAAGTAACTCCTTGAATCAGTGAAAAAACGATAAAGTTTTGATCATGGCTAATCTCTTTATGAACAAAACCTACCCCCGCAAATAAACTCGCAATCAAATATAATGCAACCATTGTAATTGAAATACTAATGGTACTTTCTCTCAAAAAGCTCAACCCTTTAGGAAACTTAATTTCCTCAGTTGATTTTGATTTCCCTTTAAACAATTTGCCAATTTCTCCTGCCGCCCAATAGCTTACCGTACCAAAATGACCTAACGCTACTTGATCATTGCCGGTAATTTTTCGCATGGTTGGCTGTGCCAACGCAGGAAAAACAGACATAATTAATCCTAAAATAATCGCTCCAATAACTATAGTTAGCGTACCGCTTACTTTTCCAACAGTTAAAATTATGGCTAAAAATGCTGCCATATAAAATGTATGGTGTCCAGTAAGAAAAATGTATTTCAAGTTCGTAAAGCGCGCAATTAAAATATTAACAATCATACCAAATACCATAATAAGTGCTGCGGTTGTGCCATACTTCTCTAATGCGATGGAAATAATAGCTTCATTATTTGGAACTACCCCTTGTACACCAAATGCATGTTGAAAGATTTTTCCAAAAGGCTCCAATGATTGAACAACAACTCCGGCACCTGCACTTAATATTAAAAAACCTAAAATGGTCTTAATGGTGCCTGTCGTCACGACAGAGGCCGGTTTCTTTTGAACTAAAAGTCCAATCAATGCGATGAACGCCACTAATATTGCAGGTTGGCTTAAAATATCAACGATAAAATCAAGAATGCTTTTCATGATGACACCCCCAGTTTTTAAATTTTATCTAAATCACGTAATTTATCCGTTAGTTTTTCTTCTAATTCTTGCTTATCTAAAATATTATCTAAAATCAAAACTTCGCCTAAACGGGCTGCGTTTTCTTCTAAATCTCGTCCACAAATGAACAAATCAGCCATCTCTGGGCTTGCGGTCATAATATCACTATGTTCAACTTCAATTTCTTGCTCAATATTCAAATTTTTTAGAACCTCTTGCACATTCATTTCAACCATAAAACTACTTCCTAAACCATGTCCACATACGACTAAAATTTTCATATTAATCTACTCCTTTAATAATATTGATAATTTCTTCTTCATTTGAAGCCTCTAATAATGCTTCAATATTTTCTTGTTGCCCTAGCAACTGAGCTAAATTTTGTAAAACCGTCAAATGCGATGTAGAATCAGTAGCACTAAGTACAAAAACCAACTCTGCATAGTGACTGTCAGTTGAAAAATTTATCGCCTCATCTAGCTTCAATAAACTGAGGCCCACTTGATGCACATCATTTCCTGGCCTCGCATGGGCAATAGCGACATGTGGTGCTATAACTATATAAGGCCCTAGTGTTTTAACACTTTGAATCATAGAATCTATATAGGAAGATTCTATATATTTTTGTGTTAACAAAGGTTGTGCTGCGAACTCAATTGCTTCTTCCCAACTGTCCACTTGATCTTTTACTATAATTTTATCCTTTGTAAGGACGTCTAAAGTCACTCTATTTCCCCTCCATTTTTCGGATATTCTTTTTAAAGTCTTCTAATTGACCATTAATTAATTGGTTTCTTATTTCATCTCTAAACAAAAGTTCACTTAATTGCTTTAATGCTTTTAAATGAACGTTTGTGTTTTCAGTTGCTAAGCATACAATGATTTTTACTGGATCAAACCTATCATGATTAAAAACAACGCCTTTTTTGAAATATCCTAAACTCATTCCTACGCCTTTCACATGAGTTGTACTACCATGAATTAATGCAATATGCGGACCAATAACCATATAGGGGCCAAGTTCATGCAACTTGTTCATAATCTCATCTTTGTATGTGTTTAAGACAATCCCATCTTGTTCTAACGGATATACTGTTTGGGTGATTGCTTCTTCAAATGTCTTTTTGACGGAAATCTCAAAGATACGTGAATCTGTAAGAATTTCACTGAGCGACACTCCTGAAGTGCAATCTAGGCTTGCATTTTCTACGCGTTTGGAATTAATAATATGATTAAGTTTTTTTATGTCCTCCTGTGTTAACAATGGAGAAACTGTAATGCTTTTAATTGTTTTATATTGCGTCGGTACCGTTGAAATAATCATATCCACATTCATTTCCATTAATTCAACTTCATCTATTTCGTAAATTGAATACGCTTCTATAATGTCAAACTCAGGATATATATTCGTTAACTTCGCATTTAACAATTGAGAAGTTCCAACCCCAGACCCACACAATAATATAACTTTAATCTGTTTACGTTTTCGATTTAATAATCTTTCAAAGCTTGATGCAAAATGAAGCGTAAGATAACTGATTTCATGCGCATTGAACTGGATATCGAAATGATTTTCAAATAAAGTTACATGTTTTTGAATCATATCTATCAATTCACGATACTCATTCACAATATCTTCATGTAAGGGATTAATATGATTGAGTTGATTTTGCATTCGATAAATTGCGGGAGATAAATGAATCGATAATCCTTGAATTAATTTGTGATCTGTAAAAAATTCAATCCCCATTTCGAAGCTCAATCTTTCTACAAATTGACTTATTAATTCTTCAAGTTCTGAAACGTGATGTCGTTCTACATTCAATGTAGATTGTTTAGAAGCAAGTAAATGTAATGTAATCAATTCAACTTCTGAATCTGGAAATTCAATATTAAAATAGTGTTCTATTTCCGTTTTTAACTTTATCGCTACTTGATATTGCTGATTAACCTGATGGAATGCATCCTCTTTAGATGTGTATGGTAAGGGATAATTTTGCTTAAGGCGCTTGATTGCGATAAATAAATGTAAGATAAGCCCTTCGATTGCAGTTTGAACTAATTGATACTCTTCATTTTTAAGTACCTTAATAACCAGTTTACGAATATTCTTTAAGTCTTCAGTACCATTAAAGTGAGCAATTATGGCATCATTCATCTCTTCATAATACCTATGTAGAAGTTGGGCATACGCATTTCGATAGTCAGATTCTTCCCCTTTGATAATGAACCCTTTGTTTTTAATATAGGTCATAGCAAGTTTGTTGACTTCAAACCACTGGGTAGCTTCTTTAATGTCACTCGCTATTGTACGGCGACTGACACGCAATTCCTCTGCCAAAGTTTTTGAACTTAATGGTCTCTCTTGTTCTAATAGTATTAGTTTGAGCAATGTTAATCGTTCATCTTTTGAAAAATGATACTGTTTAATTTGTGTAGGATTCATTCCATTTATATCAGTTTCATTTTTTTCATGAAACGCTTTAACCCCTTCAGATTTACTTCTGACAATACGATAGCCTAACGTTTCAGACATAGCTTCTAAATACTCAATATCGTATTGAATGGTTCTCTCAGAAAGATTGAATTCTTTAGCTAGTTGGCTCGTTGTGACAAATTGTGAAACGTTGCTTATTCGATTTAAAATCTGATGTTGACGATTGCTTAACAAATTTATGCCTCCTATACTTTTATTGTAAACGCTTTCCAGAAGAGGTAGATATGCAACCTTTTGCATTTGAAAATCCGCAAAAGTTCATATCTAAAATCATCATTTCATTAAAGAGCTAGGTTATAACCAACTTAAAATTAGAAAGCCACCAAAATTTACCCTTAGATAAATTTTGATGGCTATTTGAGTAACACTTAAATCAGTAAAACAGAATTTTTAACTTTGATTTGTGAGTAAATATGGCAGATTGATTGATTCCAAAGCCAAGACTTCTTAAGTTTTAATTGCAACTAAAAATCCGTTTTTAATGTTTAAAATGTAAATAAGAGATGCCCCATCAATGCAATAATCGGTAATGCGATAATCGTACGCATTAAGAAAATCGCAAACAGTTTTGGCAAGCTCACTGGGATTTTAGAACCTAAAATTACGCCACCCACTTCGGATAAATAAATCAATTGACTGACGCTCAATGCCCCTACCACAAAACGTGTTAAATCACTGGATACGCCTTCAATGAGTAATGACGGTAAAAACATATCCGCAAAACCGATTAACACTGTTTCAGAGGCTTCTTTTGCTGCAGGAATTTGCAAGATTTCAAACAGTGGCAAGAACGGCAACCCTAATATTCGGAAGATCGGTGTATACGTGGCGAGAATTGTCGCAAGCGTACCAATCGTCATCACGACGGGTAATACCGCAAGCCACATATCAATCACTGTTTTGAAGCCATCTTTGAAAAATTGTTTTGCACCTGGCGCTTTAATGCCTTGTTCTGTCGCTTGTTCAAAACCATAAACGACAGGATTTTTATTTCCTAAATCCTCTTCTTGTAACGTGGCATGTTTTTTGTTATTTCTAAATGTGTCTGGCACACGATTTAAAGGCCATAAACGTGGCAAAATAATCGCACAGGCCAAACATGCGAGTATCACTGTTAAATAGAAATAATAAAAATGATGTGATAAATGAATGGTTTCCGCTATGACGATAACAAATGTGATAGAAACCACACTGAACATCGTCGCAATCGTCGTTGCCTCACGACGGGTGTAATAGCCTTGATTGTATTGTTCACTTGCGATCATGACGCCGATTGTACCATCACCTAAAAACGAAGCCAAGTTAATCACGGTTGAACGTCCTGGCAATTTAAATAAGGGACGCATAATTGGTCTGAAGATCGGCCCGAAAAATTCTAATAAACCGTAAGACATTAAAAATGGTAAAAACAAACCTGCAAAAAAGAAAATAGTAACTAATGTCGGTAATAAACTGCTAAATACAAGATCTCCTGTATCACTAGAATAGATGACTTCCGTGCCAACTTTGAAATAAACTAGCCACACAAATACTACCGCGAGTAAACGCACAATCACCCATAATGGCCCCACAGAAAATGTTTTTGCCATTTGTCTTTCTGGATCAAGCTTGTCTTTATAAATGGTACTACAGAGGACCGTTAAAATTCCTGAAAGTGTAATAATCGCTAAAATAATGATGGGCATCGCCCCACCAATCAAATCTTTCATTAAATTGGACAACCATGCAATCGGAAGTGTTGTTTCTGATTGTCCTTGATCATTAGGGAGACTAATCGGTAATAAAAACAAGAAAATGCCGATTAATGACATAATAATAAATTTTAGTCGTCCTTTAATGATCTCTTTTTTACTATACGTATTCACATTTTCCACCCCTTCTCATATGAAGTTTCTTTTCTTAATAATGTCATAAATCCTTGTGGGAAGGAGGATTTTTTTACATTGTGTATTTCAAAAACAGCGCAATCTGTCTTTATATTTCGTTCTCTATTTGTATGTTTATCATTCACGCGACGTGCGACTCCTCACTTTTGCGTATAAATATGCAATAAAACGCTTATTTTCACTTTTCTATTTTACATGAATTATAGGTCAAATGCACTAGTTTCAGAAATTGGAAAGATGTAATTTTATCCCCTCAACTCTTTTGAATTTTCTTTTCCGTTTTTCATAATCTCATCCCTTTTTATCAAGAAGACGTCAAAAACGCCTAAAGCATGGGTTTGGCTTTAGGCGTTTTCATTATTTATCGGCTAAAATTTCATTATAACTGATTTCTTCTCGAAGTCTAACGGCGATGTCATGTTCAGTAATTTCACCATTTAAGACCATTTCATCGAGCACTTCTCGTTGTGTATAGACCGCATAGAGTTTCATTCGGCGCGTTTGTTCTTTCGCTTTAGGTTCTTTCGGTTTACGACGGGATTTACTGCGGATTCTTGTGAAGTAAGACGTATTAATCATCCCTATTTCTAATACGTTTTGACTGTTTCTTTCTTCGGCCAAACGCGCGGATACATTACGATACACTTGGTCCAACGTTTGGTCTAACGTTTTGATATCGATGTGCTTTTTCATTTTACCTGTTCTTGCACGATAACGTAACATAAACATTTTCATCATCATTTTTAATTTTTCAATAAAATCCGCTTCTTTAAAATGTTGCGAATTGTCGACGATGATGCGATATTGCGTTAAACCCTGTTTATCTATTTTTTCTTCTTGGACAAGTTGTTCTAAGGTGTGTTGTTCGACTTCGCTCGCAATTTCACTTAATCTCCGAAACTCTTTCGCATCTTTACGATGACTTTGATTGCGCAATAAAAACATGTATTCATTGTAATATTCTTGAACGACCGGACCAAAGGACGTCATCGTACTCGCTTCGGGTGTCATTTTCATCCGATGAATGACTTCGGCTAATATCCGCATTTTAGCATCTATAAAAGTTAACCCTTTATTCGGCACAATTTCTGCAGATTTCGTCACAAGCGGCAATACGATTTGTGCCATAATTAGGCTCAATAATACCATCATCGCAGCGATAAAAATCAAATCATTTCGGAACTCGAATAACTGCTGATGGGCCAAATAGACAGGTAACGTTAAGGCCAATGACACTGAAATCGTCCCATGAATCCCACACATCGTCATAATAAATGCATAATGGAAACGGCTCATCGGTTCAGGTGTCTCATCATTATTAAACGAAAACCGTGTATTTCTCGGGTAATAAAAAGTCTTGAAAAAGGCAAAGACCCACAAAAAGCGACAAACGTAAATGGCAATCGCAATGAGCACCGTAACGCCTAATAAAAAGACTAATTTTTCAGGTTCATTTTGGATGATTTCCACAATCACATTCGGAACGATATAACCTAAAATCACAAACACAAATCCATTGAGCACGTAACTGAGCGTACTCCAAATTTGACCATAACTCATTTGTACTTCAGGTTGTGCCCGGACGAGTCGATCGCGTTCGAAGCCATGAATAAGCCCCGCCACCACCACGGCAATAATTCCTGACGCATGAACCAGTTCAGCGACGATATAAACAACAAACGGTGTCAATAATTGGATGAAGATGAGGGTATTATTGTCTTTAATCCCTTTCGTCTGCAACATAATGCGAAGACGTACAACCATCACACCAATAATTAGACCGACCAGTATTCCTAAAATCGTCGACAATACAAACTGCTCGATCGCTTGAACTGCTGAAAACGTATGTAGAATTAAAGCAGTGATGGCAATTTTGAATGAAATGATCCCCGCGGCATCATTCAATAACGACTCTCCTTCTAAAATCGTCATGGCGCCTTTAGGTAAAATCTTCCCTTTTGTAATCGCTTTGACGGCAACAGCATCTGTTGGACACAAAATCGCGGCAATCGCAAAAGCGGCAGCCATCGGTAAATCCGGCCATACCCAGTGGAGAAAGAATCCCGCCCCGATCACGGTCACAAACACAAGCGCCATCGCCATCAATGTGATGGGCTTAATGTATTGGAGTAATTTCTCACGGTGCACATTCGACCCTTCGACAAATAAGAGTGGCGCAATCACGGCTAACATAAACACTTCGGAACTAAATTCGAAATGAATCGTAATCGGAATTAAAAACAACAACACCCCAAGTGCAATTTGTATGAACGCGACAGGTACTTTTGGTATTTTCATGCTTATGACTGAACTGAGTATCACCGCCACAATAAAAAAGATATATGCTTCTAATAACTGCATTCAAAAAACCCCTGTTCTCAACTTTTATTGAATCACGCGATCTCCTCGCTGATATTTATGTAATAAGGCGTGTGGGATATGACAATAATCGTCAGGAAAATGATCCAAGCGGTCCTGATGTTCCGCCGCACTCGGAACATATTGTGTTAAAGGACAGACTTCCACTTGAACTTTATCATAATCCTCGCGTTGCGCGATGTACTGGCGCGCAATGTCAAGATGTGCTTTATTTTCGCTATATACACCTGTTCGATACTTCGGCTCGACATCGTACCCTTGACGATTGACGGCGTATGGATCGATAATGTCAAACAAGTCTCGCACAAGCGCTTCCACTGACACTTGTTCGGGGTCGAATGTCGTCTTGACGCATTCGACATAGCCATCATAAGGCCCATCGAGACTTGTCGTTTGACCATTCGCGCGCCCCGCTTCAGTATGAATGACACCGGGGATCGTCTTCACAAAAGCTTGCACGCCCCATAAACATCCCCCTGCAAGATAGATCGTTTCCATCAGCGATTCTCCTTTTATCGTGATTAGTTTTATTATACATGACTGTTATCCTAAATCTGAAGTAAGAGTCACTATGCCCCATTTTTAAACATGGTGCATCAAATAGGAAATAAATCTTTGCACCGTCGCATGACGCGAGGCATCGTTGTGTTTGGCTGTAAATGCCGCAAATGACATTTTGAAATCAAAAGGCGCCCCAATGGGTATCGCCGCAATCTCCCCGTGTAAAATAAATGGGTTGTCTTCAATCATGAGATTTGAGACGACACT
The DNA here is from genome assembly GCF_011394755.1 of Staphylococcus sp. 11511212. Lineage (NCBI taxonomy): Bacteria > Bacillati > Bacillota > Bacilli > Caryophanales > Staphylococcaceae > Staphylococcus > Staphylococcus sp. 11511212. Next base: position 25,828 of record NZ_JAANBQ010000006.1, read on the forward strand.
TACGCCTAATCCCTCTGACACGGTACGGATAACGACACTCGGATTAGAGGTGCGAAATACAATTTTTAATGGGCCATTTTTCGCTTCGTAAGCTTCGAAGTTACTATGGTAAATATTACGATCAAATAATACAAAAGGATACGGTTGCACCTCTTCTAATGTCACCTTTTGTTTGAGCGCAAGTTTTGATTTTTTAGGAGCAATCAGTCTAAAATCGGTTTCTATATTTAAGGGATGGATGTGAACCTCTTGACTTAAATTTTCATCAGCTCGCATGCCTCCTAAACCGATATCCACTTTTTCGTTTTTGACCATGTGAAGGATGTCATCGCGTTCGCTTTCGATGACTTCCACTGAAATATGCGGATAATCTTCTTTAAAACGTGACAACGCTTTTGGAATAATTTTATGAAAGAGCGTAGGAATTGTCGCAATTTTAATCGTGCCACTGACGTCTGATTGCATCGCTTTGACTTCGTTTTTCAATTGGGCTTCGGTTTCTATCATTTGAAGAATGTACGGCATTAAATGTTTGCCCATTTCGGTTGGGAGTGTACCTTTTTTCGAACGGTGAAATAGGGGGTAACCAACTTCTTTCTCAAACGTTGCGATGGATTGGCTCAACGCTGATTGTGTGATATTCATTTTTTGTGCCGCATGAATGATGGATTCTTCTTCAAATATTGCTTTAACATAATGTAATTGTTCAAAATTCATAAGTCACCTCTATCCATTAGCAAAACTAATGTATCTATCATTATTTCTAATTATACATAAGATTTCCAACTTACTATAATAAAGAGTGTCTTATTTTAGGAGTTAAAGGAGTCTTTCAATTGAATGCACAACTTTGGTCAAAGCCATTTATCTTTGTCACAGGTATTAACTTTTTAATGTATTTGATTCATTATACGTTAATTGTGACGGTAGCTACGTATACGATGGCTGAATTTCATGCGCCAGAAAGTTTAGGTGGACTAGCGGCGGGGATTTTCATTATCGGCATGTTGTTAGGTCGTCTCGGCACAGGTCGTATCATTGACAGCCTACGTCCAAAACAATTGATTATGTTCGGTATTGTCTTTTCTATCGTGACGATTGGCCTATATTTTTTGACACAATCGCTCACTTTATTGTTGATTGTGCGCTTTTTACATGGGGGCGCTTTCGGGATAGCCTCTACCGCTACAGGGACCTATGCCTCTCGAATTGTACCTGATGTGAAAAAAGGAGAAGGGTTAGGATATTATGCCTTAAGTGTAACTATGGCCTCTGCACTCGGTCCATTTTTAGGAATCGTCTTTAATCAAACCATGGGCTTTGCTTCCATTTTCATCATGAGTACACTCGTTATTATTATTGCGCTAGGTTTGAGTTTCGGGTTAACAGATCTCCCAAGCACATTGAACAAAGAGGACCATGAACGTCCAAAAGGTTTGAGTGCCTTTTTCCAAAAAGAAGCGCTTCCGATGTCGTTTGTGATTGTTTTAGTCGGTATGGCTTATTCAAGCGTATTATCCTTTTTAACGATTTATGCTGAGACCATCAACCTTTCGACAGCTGCAAGCTTTTTCTTTGTGGTCTTTGCGATTTTTACATTTGTGACGCGTCCTTTCACCGGCAAAATATTTGATTACTACGGCCCCAATGTCATCGTTTATCCTGTGTTAGTTGCGTTTGCGTTAGGGCTTGTCTTTTTATCTCTCACACATGGACCAGTGCTGCTATATCTCGCAGCCGGACTTATTGGGATTGGCTATGGTACGATTGTGCCAAGTGGGCAAACGATTGTGATTCAGCAATCCCCCAAAGAAAAAATGGGTCTTGCGACCTCCACCTTTTTTATTTTTCTAGATTTTGGGGCAGGAATCGGTCCTTTTATTTTAGGTGCGCTAATACCATTTACAGGTTATCGTATGTTGTATCTTTTAATGGCGATGATCGGTGTTTTCGCTATTATCGGCTACTTTTTCGCACATGGTAAAAGTGCATCAAAACGCCATATATCAAGTTCTAACGAATAATTTTTAGGTATACCTAACTTTTTATTTTACATATTCTAAAATTTGTGTTATCTTAAAGATGTTCAAGATGATACCCTTACATTTTGAACACATTTCCCTTCAAAAGTATGAGCTGTGATTTTCTGGCATTACATCCTCCAAAAATGCATCGTAATTCAGAAATTAGTCTCACATGCTCGTCGTCCAAATCTGAAGACCTTCTAGGGAGGTTGGGTCCCCTACTACATATCCACCTCACCTCAAAAGGTCAACCTAATAGGGTGGTTATTGCGATAAAGCGATACACACATATGGTTCTCCTAAAAAGCGGTATGTTACATACGGTTGTAACAACCGATACGTTCAACCTATTTTAAAACCCTCAATAATACCCCTGACGTCTGGTCACGTCAGGGGTTTGTTGTGGTAAAAAATGAGGAGTAGCTCAAGAATTTTCGATTTTTTGAGGTCTATAAAAATCTGACGGTGCCATCAATGTTCAAGTCTTTTTGCTCCTAAACAAAAAGAGTTAAGCAATTCATGATTGCCTAACTCCTTAATTTGATGTGACCCGTCTGATTTGACAGAGCGCTTTTTTTCACATCTCTTCTTATTTCGCTGTTTCAAGTTTCAATGGGATTTTAATGGCTTTTTCTACTTTTTTCCCGTCCATTAATTTCAATACGGTCTGCACCGCTTCTTTCCCCATCAATTGCGGTTGTTGGGCCACGGTCGCATCGAGTTGATGATTTTTAATGGCTTTCATCGCATCTTCATTACCATCAAAGCCCACTACGACAATGTCTTTATCTCCAATCGCTTCAATTGCGCCTAATGCCATTTCATCGTTATGCGCAAAAATCGCTTTAATATCCGGATGCGCTTGAATCATATTTTGTGTCACATTTAACCCTTCTGCACGATCAAATTTGGCACTTTGTTTAGAGACAATATTTAAATCTTTATCGGCAATCTCATGGAAGCCTTTGCCTCGTTCGCGTGTCGCACTCGCTCCTGGCACCCCTTCAAGCTCGGCGACTTTCGCTTGTTTCCCAACTTTATCAACTATAAACTTACCGCCCATTTTACCGCCTTCAACATTATCTGAGGCAATAAATGAAGCTACTTCGCCTTTATCTACCGAACGGTCTAACGTAATGACAGGAATGCCCTCGTTATTCGCGGATTGGACGGCACTGGAAATCGCACTTGAATCAGTCGGATTGACAATTAAATAATCAACCTGTTGTTGCACAAGATCTTCGATGTCATTCGTTTGTTTTGCGGAATCATCCCGTGCATCAACGACTTTTACTTGCATGCCTTGCTTTTTGGCTTCTTTTTCAATATTATCTTTGATTGTCACAAAAAATGGGTTATTTAATGTGGAAATACTTACACCTATTGTGATGTCAGATTTGTTTTTATTCGTTTTGCCACTTTTGTCTTTTTTGACGGGTGATTCTAAGGAACATCCCGCTAATAGCAAAAGACATGCCAAAAAGATGACGATAGTTTTTTTCATGAACGTCTCCTACTTTCCTTATTTTTTTCGATCGATGAGCACCGCTATTAAAATAACGACCCCTTTAACGACTTGTTGATAAAACGAAGACACACCGAGTAAATTCAACCCATTGTTTAACACACCAATGATAAGCACCCCTATCAATGTACCCACAATGCGCCCTTTACCGCCTGTAAGTGACGTTCCACCTAATACCACGGCCGCAATGGCATCGAGTTCATAGGCCGTTCCTGCTGTCGGTTGCGCAGAGTTCAGTCGTGAAGTTAAAATGGCGCCGGCTAATGCAGCCATAAATCCTGAAATCCCATAAATCAAAATTTTGACGCGATTCACTTTAATACCTGAAATTTTAGCTGCGATTTCGTTGCCACCAATCGCATACGTATGGCGTCCAAAAGTTGTTTTATGTAAAATGATAAACAAAGCGATAAAAACAAGGGTCATCGTAACGGCTGGCACTGGAATACCAAAGAAATAACCTTTACCAAAGAGTTGGAATAAGTAATTGTCCCCTAAATTCGTAATTGGGTTCCCATCCGTCACGACAAGTGTCAGTCCACGGAAGATGGTCATCGTCGCTAGTGTTGCGATAAATGGTGCCATGTTGCCTTTTGTGACAAAAATTCCGTTGACTACACCTAGAACAAAGCCAATCAGTACGCCGATGATAATGGCAATGATTGGGTCAACCCCACTCGTAATCATTAATGCGATAAATGCCGACGAAAGCGCTAAAATAGACCCCACGGATAAATCAATGCCACCGGTTAAAATGACAAACGTCATCCCAAACGCAATCAGCCCATTAATTGACACTTGTCTTAATAAATTGAGTAAATTCGATAAATCTAAAAATGCCGGATTCAGTACACTAATCATCACAATCAGTAAGATGAGTCCTACGAATGGAATCAGCTTTTCAAATAAAGATGTTTTAGCGGTTAATGTTTTCATGTAATGTTCCTCCTGTCGCCAGTGTCATAATTTTTTCTTCTGTCATATCCTCTCCCGTCAAATGACCGGCAATGCGCCCTTCATGAACAACCATGACACGGTCACTCATCCCAATCACTTCTGGCAGTTCTGAGGAAATCATAATGATAGAGACACCACGTTCGGTCAATTCATTCATCAGCTGATAAATTTCACGTTTCGCCCCTACATCAATGCCGCGCGTCGGTTCATCAAAAATAATGATACGCGGGGCGGTACCTATCCATTTCGCGAGCACGACTTTTTGTTGGTTGCCTCCTGATAAAGTGCCCGCAGGTTGCTGATGCGGTGTTTTTATATTTAGGCGGTCTCGCATGCGATCGACAAATTGATTGGACTCTTTTTCTTTCACAAAGCCGTATTTTGAAAAGCTTTTTAAGGAGGGCAACACCATATTGTCACGAATTGAAAAATCTAAAATGAGCCCTTCATCTTTTCGATTTTCTGTAATCAGTGCGAGCCCATGTTTCATGGCATCTTCGGGTGTTTTAATAGACACTTTTTCTCCATTGATTTCAATATGATGCGTTCCCTTATCTAAGCCAAACAGACTGCGCATCATTTCAGTACGCCCAGCGCCCATCAGACCACTGACACCTAAAATTTCTCCGCGTCTTAAATCAAATGCGACATCCTTAATCTGATGTTGAGGATTGGTGAGGTGTGACACGTTTAAAATGATATCTTGCGGTTCATAATGGCGGTCCGGGTATTGATCTTCTAAATCTCTGCCGACCATGGCGCGCACGATGTCATTGTAAGCGGTTTCTTGTGTTGGTTTATAAAAAACGGTTTGCCCATCACGCATCACCGTAATTTCATCCGATATTTCAAAAATTTCCGCCATCCGATGTGAAATGTAGACGAACGCTACACCTTGTTTTTTCAAATGGCGTATCATTTTAAACAATTCTGTAATTTCTGTTTCTGTCAAAGTCGCAGTCGGTTCGTCCATAATAATGACTTTCGCCTCAGTCATGAGGGCTTTGGCGATTTCAATCATTTGTTGTTCCCCGATAGAACAATGTTTGGCTATTTTATGAAGCGGAATATGGAAATTTAATTTTTCAAAAATGGCCTTCGCTTGTTTTTCCATTTCTGCTGTTTTCAAAAGGCCCCATTTGTTTTTAATTTCTTTACCGATGAACATATTTTCTAAAACGGTTAATTCAGGCCAAATGTTTAATTCTTGATGGATAAAAACAAATCCAGCGCGTTCGGCTTCTTTCGGATTATTGAATACTTTGGATTCCTCTGAGATGAGAATGTCCCCTCGATCTTTTTGATGAATCCCTACTAAAATTTTCATCAGTGTCGATTTACCTGCACCGTTTTCGCCCATTAAGGCGTGGACAGTACCTCGTCGGAGAGTAAAATCGACGCCTTGTAACACTTTGTTTTCGCCAAAGGCTTTATGAATTTGACGCATCGTAATCATGTCGCACTCCTCCTAAAATAAGACATCGCTCTGTAAAATGATGTTAGCGTATGGGGTCGCTTCTCCTGTCCGAATAATCGCTTTGACGTTTTGAGATCGGCGTTTCAATTCGTCATGGGAGACGGTCTTGAAATCTGAAAAGTCCTCTTTAAGATTTTCAAATAACAAATTATTATGGTGTTGCATCTCTTTAGCCACCGTTGCTGACGCGATGGCCATATGTTTTGAAATTTCGGTGTAAACGTCCATAAATGACGGTTCGCCAAACTTTAACGCAAGGTCAATGCGCTTGACCCCTTCTGGAATAGGTAACCCACAATCCGCAATCATAATACAATCCGTATGACCCAGTTGGCTGAGCACCGTGGAAATGTCACTGTTTAAAATGCCTGTTTTATACATCGAGTTCACCTCTAATCTCGTCCCACGTTGGCATGCCGCCTTGTGCACCCATGCCCGTCACTGAAACACTTGCAGCAAGGTTTGCTAGCGCGATGGCTTTTTCTAGCGGCCACTCTTTTTGTAAGCCGACAGCAAGTGCACCGTTAAACGTATCCCCTGCCCCAGTGGTATCTTTGACTTCGCGTGTATAGCCTTTTACTGTAATATGGTCTTCTCCGTTAAAGTAACGCGCCCCTTTGTCGCCAATCGTGACAATCAATTTATTAGGGTAACGTTCTAAAGCTTTTTCGAGATCTCCTTTAAAAAGGGCCTCACTTTCTGTTTCATTCGGCGTAATATAATCCGCATGCGCAATCACCGCGTCACTGACTTCCCGATACGGTGCTGGGTTTAAAATAGACGTGATGTGGTGTTGGTGACAATACGCCAACACTTGCTCGACTGTTTCTACTGGAATTTCTTGCTGAATTAACACAATATCGCCAGACTGCAGTTCTGCGAGTTGCGCTTTTATGTTCGCATAGGTCACTTCATGATTCGCTGAAGGGACGACAATAATGCTGTTGTCGTGGTCTGCTAACGTAATATGCGCTGTTCCGGATGGCATATTTGGCACGACTTTCAAATGGGTTACGTCCACACCGTTACGTTGGAAATTTTGAACAATCTCTTGGCCAAAATCATCATCGCCGATGCGTCCAATCATATGAACATTTTCTCCTAAACGGGCAGCAGCCACCGCTTGGTTCGCCCCTTTACCCCCAGGCGCGGTAAAAAAGGATTCCCCTAAGACTGTCTCGCCCTTTTGAGGCACGACGTTTGTTTCAACCACTAAATCCATAGAAACACTACCGATGACATATATTTTTTTCATTTTTATGACCTCCTTGTTGATGCACGATGCACCATGTCGACTTCTAAAATAGTAGACGTTGGCGCTACACGTCCTTCAAGTTCATCGATTAATTGTTGTGTCGCTTGTTGGCCCAGTTCATAAGCCGGTTGGCGAACTGTCGTTAATGTCGGAATAAACATTGTTGCAAATGGAATGTCATCATAGCCCACCACTTGCACCTCTTCTGGCACCTTGATATTGAGGGTGTGCAACCACTGCATGACTTTAAACGCCATCACGTCATTACTACAAATAATACTATCGATAGTATAGGTGTCTATGTAGTGTTCCAGTAATTTTTCTGTCAAGGCGCCTTCTAATTGGGTTACCACCGACACATTTGCTTCTTCTAGCACTTTTTTTGCTGCATCGAACCGTGCACGAAAGGACGTATAATCTAAGTTTTGATAGAGCAGTAATACAGAAGTCGCGTTGCCCTGTAGGATTGTTTCAGCTTGAAGTGTGCCCCCTTGCACATGGTCCGCTTCAACACATGTATCTCCTTCGGCCGCTCGGTCAATAAGAACACATGGGGATTGGAGCGCATGTAATTGTTCAAAAGCGTGCGGCGTCGACAGTTGTGAAGCGATGACTCCACTACATTGATTGACTTTGAACATAGACAAATAATTTAATTCTTTCGTTTCATCCATCGCACCGTTGCCAATCATAATATGATATCCTCGTGCCATCGCCATATCTTCCACCCCACGCGCGACAAGTGTAAAAAAAGGATTGCTCATATCTGGCAACAATAAGCCAATAAGTTTTGATTTTTTCATATTCAGTGAACGTGCCACTTCATTCGGTTGATAGTTTAAAGCTTGAATCGCAGCCTCAATTTTGTCACGTGTCTCTTGTTTCACATAACCATTTCCATTAATTGCCCGTGAGACCGTCGCTACAGACACTTTGGCGTAATGCGCCACTTCTTTAATCGTTGCCACAGCGTTCACCTCTTCTAAATGTGTAAACGTTTACATATAAACTATCACTCTTTTTACAATTTGGCAAATTGAATTTTCACATAAAAAAACACACCTTAACCTAGATTAAAGTGTGTTTTAATTGAACTTTATACGCTTTTCGCTTTACCTGGAATAGCTTGATAACCTTCACGCACATTAATAATGTTTTTAAATCCTTGCTTTTCTAGTATTCCAACTGCTATTGAGCTTCTTACGCCTGATTGACAATGGACATATAAAGGGGCATCTTTCGCAAACGGAACTGTCGTTTCTAAAAGTTGACCATGTGCTAAATGTTGCGCTTGACTTAAATGACCCGCTGCCCACTCTTTATCGTTACGAACATCTAAGACATGCTCTTCTTCCCCAGTGACTTCATAACTGTGTATCGATTTTGTCTTGACTTCAAATGAAGGTTTTTTATAACTTTTAACACGATCATATCCAATTAGTTGAAGCGTGTGTACTGCTGCATCAACTGTTGGTTTATCTCCAATAAGTTGAATGTCTTCATTGTAATTTAAATACCATCCGATTTGGTTAATGAAATTTTTATCATATGGAATATTAATCGTTCCAAATTGATGGCCACCATGGTAGGCTTCTTTTGAACGTAAATCAAAAGCCAATGTTTCATCATCTTGACTCAAATAAACTTGATAAGGTTGGTAATCCTCCATTCCAAATTGATTAATTTGCTTCATTTTGGCAAAATGTTTTGGAGGTGCAGGTTGGTCTGTCGTTAATGATTCGATGAATGCGGCTTCATCTTCTATTTGAAAAGCCCAATTATTTATTTTTTCATAGCCTAATGTTGACATAGGAATCGCGCCTAGCGCTTTTCCACATGGACTTCCAGCGCCATGACCTGGCCAAATTTGAATATAGTCAGGATAATTTTTTATCATTTGAACCGACTCATACATTTGTTTAGCGCCTTTTTCTGTAGATCCTGCCACTTGTACGGCTTTTTCAAGTAAATCCGGACGACCGATATCACCCACAAAAAGAAAATCTCCACTGAAAAGTCCCATTGGTATAGAGGCTCCTCCTCCAATATCAGTTAACAATAGACTGATGCTCTCTGGGGTATGACCAGGTGTGTGTAAAACTTCTAACTCAATATTTCCAACCTTTATCTTATCTTTATGCCCTACAAATTGTGTTTGTTTAGGCATGTTTCGATATCCTAAACTTTCCTCTCCTTCTTTTGAAACATAAATCGTTGCCCCTAAGCGTTGAGCAACCTCACGAATACCAGAGGCATAATCCGCATGAATATGTGTCTCTGCAGCCTGTGTAATGGTAAACCCTTCTTTTTCAGCAACTTCAACATACTGCGTTAAATCACGAATCGGATCAATAATCATTGCTTCACCCGTGCGTTGACACCCGATTAAATAAGATGCTTGTGATAAATGGTCATTGTAAAATTGTTTAAAATACATTGAATTCTCCTCCTAAATAAATAGATTATGTCGTGCGTTTTCAGTGTCTCCAATATAGGCACCGACACCACCATAAGTTACATCTTCTCTAAGTTCTTCTGTTGAAATGCCCATCACATCCATACTCATTGTACAAGCAATAAGCTTTACATCTTGTTCGACCGCTTTTTCGAGTAATGTAGGTAATGTTTCGACATTTTTCTTTTTCATGACGTAGCGCATCATTAAGTTACCTAAACCCAACATATTCATTTTTGAAATTGGCATGTATTCAGGTTTACTTGGCAACATCATGTCGAACATTTTTGCGATACCTTTTTTCTTTACTGGAACTTGATTGATTTTTTTGAGCGCATTAAGTCCCCAAAACGTAAAGAAAATGCTAACGTCCCGTCCTGCAGCCTTTGCGCCATTCGCAATAATAAGTGCAGCAATAGCCTTATCCAGCTCACCACTGAATAAAACAATTGTTGTTCCATTGTCTCTATGTGTCACACTCATGTCTTCTTCTTTTGTTTTTTCAATAACTGCATGAATGTGATCCACATTTTCTTCTAACATGACAAGATGATAGCCTCTTTGTTTCACCCAACTTTGCACGTCTTGTTTAAATCCAAAATCAGTGACCGAAACTTCAAGTTGCTCTCCTTCGCCCATTTGATTCATTTCTTTATTGATTTCGACAATAGGCCCCGGACATTGTAAACCACTATAATCACGCTTAATACGATTTTCTTTCAATTCATCACTATGAGAAATATTTTTACGTGTCATAGGTGTCTCAACATTTGAAAGTTGCCCTTTTATCGCATCAAATCCCCCATCTAAATTTACAACGTTGTAACCCTTTGCCGATAATACCTCTGCTGCTTTTCGACTTCTCCCCCCGCTTTTACAATGAATATAGTACGTACGGTCTTTAGGTAAATCTAACGTTTCTATTTGTTGTACAGGATATAAAAGCGCTCCGTTAATATGTCCAATTTCATATTCTTCTTTTGTTCTTACATCTATTAATTGTTGTTGTTCCCCTAACTTTTCTAATTCACTTTGATAAAATTCCGTAATGTGTTTCGTTTTAAAACTTGTCATTTTTGACCTCCTTTTAATACCTATAGGGGTATATTAACAAGGTGATTTCGATTTGTCAAATACGGTATGGGGTATTTGACAAAATGATTTTTTCCACTTATGCTAGGTTTACTTAAAATTTTATGGAGGACAAAGTTATGGAATATGATAAAAAATTAGTCAATCGAATTAAACGTGTACAAGGGCAATTAAACGGAGTCATTAAAATGATGGAAGAGGATAAGGACTGCAAAGATATTGTCACACAATTGAGTGCATCGAAAGGTTCTATTCAAAGATTAATTAGTATTATTATTAGTGAAAACTTAATAGAATGTGTGAAACAAGCTGAGGAAAATGATGCAGACGCTCAACAGCTTATAAATGAAGCTGTTGAGTTACTCGTGAAAGCTAAATAACAATGACTTACGAAATCATTTTACTCTTTGCTATTGGCGCTGTAGGTGGTTTTATTTCAGGCCTAGTTGGAATAGGTGGGGCCATCATTATTTATCCGGCTATACTCCTTATTCCTCCACTATTTGGGTTTTCGAGTATGAGTCCTTACCTTGCCTCAGGATTGACTTCAGCTCAAGTATTTTTTAGCACATTAAGTGGCGCTTATTCTGCAAAAAAGAAACCTGAATTTTCATCTCATCTCGTTTTAAATATGGGTTCAGGAATGTTTTTAGGAAGTATAATAGGCGCTTCGATGGCCAACGCTTTAAACGCCACTTTTGTGAATACTGTTTATATTATCATCGCTATACTGGCTTTACTCTTACTATTTTTTAAAGTCACTCCAAAGCCACAAAAATCTAATTTTAACCCTATTTTACTCATAGGGATTGGCTTAGTGATAGGTACATTATCTGGTATTGTAGGTGCTGGAGGAGCATTCATTATTACCCCCATACTTCTAGCCGTATTTAAATTACCAATGAATACAGTGGTTGCTAATAGTATTGTTATCGCCTTTATTTCATCAATTGGGGCTTTTGCGATGAAAGCTTTCCAAGGCCACATCCCTCTAGATTTAGCTATAGCTATTATTCTAGGAAGTATTATTTTTGCACCGATAGGCCTTAGAATCGGTCGCCGAATCTCAAGTTCTATTCAAAAAGGGATTATTAGTTTCTTGATTATTATCGCTATTATTCAACTGATTTTTTAAACATTAAAGCACCGCCACTGGAGAGTGACGGTGCTTTCATTATATATTAAACAAATCGTTAAACGATTCCATCATCGTTGGATGCGTATAAATCATATCCCGCAAAACATCATACGTTGTTTGTTGCTTCATGGCAAGGTGAATGAAGTTAATCATTTCTTCAGAATGTGCGCCGTAAAGGGATGCCCCTAAAATAAGGTGTGATTTGGCATCGACCACCACTTTGAAGAGGCCACGGGCATCGGCGTTAATTTTGTGACGTGGAATTTGATTGACTGGAAGGACGCCTTCTTTAATCTCATAGCCTTGTTCTTTTGCTTCTATGGCTGTTAAGCCGATACGTGAGAGCGGTGGATCAATAAAAACCGTATAAGGAATCTCACCACGATTGTGGGTTGTCCGTTTTCCGTCACCGAACAGATGATCACGCACAATTCGGAAATCGTCTAATGAGACATACGTGAATTGAGCGCCTCCTTTAACATCTCCCAACGCATAAATGTGGGGCACTGTTGTTTGTAGGTGTTCATTCACTGGAATTTCACCTTTGTCTCCGAGTGCAATGCCGACGTTTTCTAAAGCAAGATCTGTATTCGGTGTTCTGCCTGCCGCAAGTAAAATCGCATCAGTATGGAAAGTTCCTTCAGAAGTTTCCACAATGGCTTCATTGTCTTGATCCTTGATGCTTTGCGTGTCAGCATGTGTCACGATTTGTACACCTTTCTTTTCTAAATCATGAATCACTTGTTCAGCAATAACTTCATCTTCTTTGGCGAGCACTTTTTCATGACGTTCTAGGACCGTCACTTCTGTACCAAAGCTTGCGAAAAGTGAGGCAAATTCTAGCGCAATGTATCCCCCACCAATAATCACTAAACGTTTTGGTTGTGTTGAAAGTGCCATAATCCCTGTAGAATCATAAATAAAGTGAGAAGTATCAACACCTTGAATCGAAGGGATGACTGGTGTTGCACCCGTATTAATGACAATAATTTCTCCACGAATCGTCGTCACTTCATCATTTTCATGTATAAGTGCGATTTCATGTTCGGTTTGAAATTGACCTTTCGCATCGTACACATCAATGTTTTTCTCATCAGCAAGGTTATGATAATTTTTATTGTTCAGCGCTTCGACAACCGCTGTCTTACGTACCATTGCCGCATTAAAATCTAGCGTCTCACTCGCATGAATTAACGTTTTTGAAGGAATACATCCAATATTGATACATGTTCCGCCGTACATTTTAGGAGATTGTTCAATCATCGCCACTGTTTTGCCTTGGCTTGCTGTGGTTTTCGCAAGGGTTTTCCCTGCCTTCCCAAATCCTATAATGACAATATCGTAGTTTTTCATCGTATAGACCCCTTTAATAATTGGTTTAAAATCGTTTGAATCGTTTGTCCGTCATACACTTTTTTCGCATAGTCGTGCTCTCTGCGATAGAAGGTCGACATGGTGTGTCCGATTTCCCGGGAAATTTGGCAGGTGTTATCCGTAGCCCCTGTGAGTACACGTTGGTTCGTCATATCTTGGGGGACAAACACATCGTACAAGGTTGTTAATGAAACTTCAGCTGTACGGACGTTCGCTTGATAGCCCCCTTGTTTTCCACGATGCCCCTCTACCCAGCCCGCTTCAATCAGTTTCGTCGTGACGCGACGAATTTGTACGGGGTGAATACACACCGAATCGGCTAATGCTTGGCTACTCCATCTTTCTTCTGAGTGTTTAACTAAAAAACACATAACATGAACTGCAATGTTAAATTCTAAATTCATGTGGCCACCTCTTATTGTAACTTTTATAGTTACATTTAAGCATAGTTTTGTTCCTTTGTCACTTAACGCCATGCCTTCTTCCACTATTAATGACTTTATTCGGCGCTAGAATATGAGATTCAGTTAACTTAAAAAAGCCATCAAAATTCACGCTCAGGTCAATTTTGATAGCTTTTTTAAAACAATTTATATTTGAAAAAGGCGTCTGCTTATGATGACATATCGTAAAGTTGGTGGACGCCTAAGCCGAAAATCCTTTTAAAAATCTTGCTCGCGCATCTGACCAACACGTTAACGTTTAATCTTTATTCGATGATCATCCAACGACATTGATTTTTATAGGTCTCATAGATTCGATTCATTTCTGGAAAACTTTTTTCAGGGAAACGCCAAATATGTTGAATAAAGCTCGGTTCTAAAATGTCAGGATTGGCCCCCGGACCTTTTAGACGTTTACCTTTTAAATATCGATACATCACACGAAGCACACATTTCCATCGCGGAGCTTTCATCCAAATCACGAGGTCAGCTTTGGCGACACGCATTTCGAGTGTGTCTTTATAATTGCCATCAATAATCCATTTTTCCTTTTGTAATAGGGTGTCTAACCGTTCTAAAAGGACGTCATCAGAGACGTTTTGCGTGCCCTCCCAAAAGAGCGCATCCATATGATATAAAGGTAATTTCGTCTGTTGTGCGATTTTGTAAGCCAGTGTGGATTTCCCTGTGCCAGGGGAGCCCATAATAACGATGCGGTTTAGGCTCATCATGTTGTCACCCCTCTATTGTTCTGTTAGGCATCCATCTTCCATATGAAACACACGGTCACAATAGTCTGTCAGACGTTCATCATGTGTCACGATAATGCCAATTTTTTGGCGCTGTTTCGTTTGGTCTTGTAAAATTTTGATGACTTCGAGTGCGTTTTCCGTATCGAGTGCGGCGGTCGGTTCATCGGCTAAAATAATCGCAGGATTGGTGTACAAGGCTTTGGCGATAGCTACACGTTGTTTTTGTCCTCCTGATAAGCCACTTGGCAATTTATTTTCAAGTGTCGAAAGACCTAACTGCTCGAGCAATTGTTGATAGTCTTCTTCGTGCAATACGTCTTTTTTCTTTTTCTTTAACAGTTGAAATTGTTGTTTGACGGTGAGAAAAGGCACTAAATTTGTCGATTGTAATACAAAACCAACTTCATTCAAGCGAATACGGGCCAATTGTTTTTCTTTCATCGCTGTAATATTTTGACCGTTAATGTGAATTTCTCCAGATGTCGGCGTTTGAAGCGCGCCGGCCATCGTTAAAAAAGTACTTTTTCCTGAACCTGAGGGTCCGACAATCGCAATCAATTCGCCTTTATTAAACTGTAACGATGTCGGTTTAACGGCGTCAATCGTTTGATTCCCATCTTTAAATGTTTTCTTAACCTCTTTAAATATAAGCATGTTGCCACCTCCTTATCCGATTGCTTTGAGTGGATCGATTTTCCGTATGCTCAATACTGAGAATAGACTTCCGAGTAATGAGACAAAAATGAGTACGACCGCAAATATCACAAGTGTCACTGGATTAAATTTTATAGGGACAGCTTCTGGTAAAAATGCGCCGGTCAATAAAGTCAACGCTAAACCGAGAACCGTGCCGATAACAGCGAGGATTAACGTTTGTGCAACGACCATGTTCGCTAAATGACCATTCGTAAATCCTTGTGCTTTTAACACGCCAAATAAATGTGTTTTTTGTAAGGTCATGACATATAAAAAGATTCCGACCACAGTCGCTGAAATTGCAAATAAGAAGAAAATCATAAAGTTTAACGTCATATTTTGCGCTTGGTAACCTGGTAAGTTTTCAATAAATGAATCTATTGAAATCGCTTCTAAATCCTGATTTAACTTTACCTTTTTCCAATTCGGGTCTTTTACCACGACAGCATTCGTTTCTTTTTCCGAGAGCATCGGGTTCACTTTTGCGATTGTCGCATTGTTGCTAAAAATGACGGGAGACGCGTTGAATTTCGCACTTTCACTCACACCCACAACTTTTAATTTTTCGTCTGACTGTGCAAGCGTTAGCGTATCTCCGACGTGAAAGCCTTTTTGTTTTAATGTTTTATCAATCACGACTTCATTCTCTTTTGCAAAGTTGCGCCCCTCAATGAGATGTGGCACTAAAAATGACTGTGCCTCCACACCAAATAACAAGGCATTTTCTTCTTTCTGACCATTGGCTGCGATAAGCGCCGTTTGTTTCAATGTCGCTTTATCTTTAAAATCATCAGGCACCTCTGACACTTTAAACTTCGATTGTTGAATCGTTTGGTTCGCATTGTCATTCATGATGATGGCATCTGCTTGCCAACGATCAATGCCTTCACGGTTCATGTTCATCAACCCACTCGCCAAACCAGATAACAAAAATAGTAAATAACTGATCATGACGAGCACGCCAATGACTAAACCAAACTTTAATTTGTTGCGTTTAATTTCATTCCACGCTAAAAACATAACTTACCTCCTCTTCCACTTCATCTTATCTTAACATTGAACGTCTTTTTCTTATACCCAATGCTATACTTATTATTTCACTATCTCAATAAAATCAAGAATTGTTTGAAAATTCAATCATTACATTTTTACAATTTTGTGACATATGTTATATTTTTTGTAAGGGTTTACACGATGCGATGCAGTTTAAAAAAATTAAAGGAGTGAATGACATGAAACAAGTGACTCAGACGGAATTAAAATCAATTGTGCAAGATGGAGATGTGATTGGACTTGCTGCATTGACTGTGTCAAACCTCCCCGCCGAAGTGTTGCAACATCTTTTAACGCAATACGATGAGACCCAATCACCAAAACAATTAACAATGATGCTCGCAAACGATATTAGTAGTGGCGGTCTGACGGTGGAACTCGATGACTTTGTCGAAAGAGGGATGGTTCGACGCTTGATTATGAGCATTATGACCGCATCGCCTAAAACGGTCGCAGCCATTAAGGCAAATGAAATTGAAGCGTATTTCATTCCGCAAGGCGTCGTCGCTACCCACTATCGTCAATCGAATGCACTCAGTCCTGGCATCATCACAAAAATTGGCTTAAACACAGGGGTCGACCCGCACTATCAAGGAGGCAAAGTGAACGAAGCGACGACTGAAGATATCGTGACATGCATCGAGGTCAATGGGGAAACGTATTTACATTATCAACTCCCTCCTGTCGACGTGGCCCTCCTCCGAGGCACATATGCAGATACGAAAGGCAACATTTACATGACACATGAAGCCCACCTCGGTGAAAGTTATAGCGTCGCACTCAATGCAAAAGCACACGGAGGCAAAGTGATTGTTCAAGTGAAAGCAATCGTTGATATTTGTCAACAAAATCCGAATGACGTCTACATTCCAGGTAGCCTTGTCGACTATGTCTATGTCGCAGAAGAAGCCAAACACCATCGTCAACTGATTCAAACCTATTATCAACCAGAACTCTCAGGTGAACAGCGCATCACAGACTATCCAGAACCGATATTGTCTTTTACTACACGAAAATTGATCTTACGCCGTGCCGCTCAACTGTTACAACCCGGCGACACGATTAGCATCGGATACGGCATCAACAACGAGCTCACAAACCTCCTGCATGAGGAAGGGGTAGAAGAAGCAGTACAGCCCTTGATGGATACGGGCATTTTCGGAGGATTTATCGGCAGTCGTCAACATTTTGGGATGAATTACAACACAGAAGCACGTATGCGGCATGAGTTAACGTGGGACTTTATCTATAATGGTGGGGTCTCTGTCGCCTATTTAAGTTTTGCCGAAGTTGATGCCAAAGGCAACGTCAATGTGTCGTATTTCGGGGACCGTATGAATGGTTGTGGTGGCTTTATTGATATTAGCCAATCTGTGCAACGGCTCGTCTTTTGCGGAGCTCTCGTCGCTGGTGGTAAATTGACCATCGAAAACGCGAAACTGCACGCACATGACGAGACACCCAAACAAAAATTTGTGACACAAGTCAGCCATATTGATTTTAATGCTGCAGAAGCCATTGCCAAACACCAAGACGTCACCTTCGTTACCGATCGTGCGGTTTTTGAGCTAAGAGACACAGGACTCACCTTAACCGAAATTGCACCCGGTCTGGATTTAGAAAAAGACGTCCTCAAATATATCGCTTTTAAACCTAGCATTGCAACACCACTTCGAACAATGGATTCAGCAATTTACAACGAAACATGGGGACAACTTTCCCAATCGATTCAAACGTATTCGAACCACTCGCACAACGCATAAAGAAAAACTGTAAACAAGACGAAAGTGGATTACCACACACGTCTAAAAAAGTGTAGCGTCAATAAGGTTTTTAAGGGGAAGACCGATTGACAACGCACTGACTCAAGGGGGTATACACAATGAATTTTGATTGGATTAAAACGCGTTCTGATTTTGATATTGAAAAGCCAGCGGTCATTGATCCGTTGAAAGGCACCCAATGGTCCTATCAACAATTGAACATTCGCGCAGATCATATGGCCCATTATTTAACAGAACAAGGCCTTCGACAAGGAGACGTCATCGGGGTCTTTGCGCCAAACGATGTCGCCTTACTTGATTTACTGTTTGCGTCATTTAAAATGGGTGCCGTCTTTCTTCCGATAAACTGGCGTCTCAATCCTACAGAGATTGCTGCTGTTGTGCAAGATTCCGGGTTAAAAATTTTATTTTACGCCGAAAAACATTTAAGTTCGCTCACAGAAATCGATGAGACTTTGCTGCATATGGATATTGATAGCCCAGAATATCAGGCTATCGTGAATCCTGAGACCCATCGCCCTTTTAAAGCTGTGAAAGTGAACGCTAATGATTTAGCGGCACTGATTTACACGAGCGGGACAACAGGTGAACCTAAAGGTGTCATGTTTTCATATGATTCTTTCGTCAACAACGGTACGAACATCGAATTAACTTACAAATTCAATTCGGACTATACAACGATTATTTCCACACCGATGTTTCACGTATTGGGGTTTAACGATACCGTGTTACCGACCTTGATGGCTGGTGGGACACTGGTGCTCCAACGCTATTTCAATGGCGAAGCGTTAAATGATTTAATCGCCCAATATGAACCCGATTTTATCATTATGATTCCGACGATGTATTATTCAACGCTTAAACAACCGAATTTCAGTCCAGAAAATTTTAGAAAAATGAAATACGTCATTCAAGGAGGGTCTCAACCGCTTCCAAGTATCCAAGCCGCTTTTAAACAATACGGAGTCAATATCATTAACGGTTACGGTCTTACTGAAGCCCCTCTCGTCATGGTCAACACGCCAGAAAATGCGCTTAAAAAACCGATGAGTATTGGCCGGTCGGTCATGTTTGTGGAAAGTATCATTTTAGATGACGATAAAAACGAGGTGGCTGTCGGTGAAATTGGCGAACTCGCCATCAAAGCGAAAAATGTGACACCTGGTTATTGGAACAAACCTGAAGAAACGGCCAAAATTTTTCATGGGGACTACTTGTTAACCGGAGATTTAGCGAAAAAAGATGAAGACGGGGACATTTTCATCATCGATCGTAAAAAAGAACTCATTATTACCGGAGGCGAAAATGTACTTCCATCCGAAGTCGAAACTGCACTCGCACAACATCCTCTCGTCGATCGCTGCGTCGTTGTAGGTTATGATCACCCTAAATACGGGGAATCGATTGCGGCCGCCGTCATTTTAAGAGAGGAGGACCCCGATTACGCGACTAAATTAGATGCGTTTATGCGTGAAAAACTGGCCGGCTACAAAGTCCCACGCATGTATCAACCCGTCACATACATGCCACTCAATTCAACGCAAAAACCTGACAAACTTGCCATTCGCGACATGATGAACAAAAAAGCACAAACGCTAGAACCCCACTAAAAATTTTTGAATACAAATGTAAGCGGTTACAAAAATAAGGGAGGTCATTATTATGACAAATAGAAATGACATTTTAAAGACACTGTATCCAGAAGACGTTTTAAGTATCGCAAAAGATTTAACAGACGGGGAGCTTGAACTTCTACAACAACTGAACGACTTGTTAGAACAAAAATACCGTAAAGACATCAATCGCCATTGGGTGGACGCAACTGTGCCTGAAGATTTTTTCAAAGATATTGGGAATTTGAATTATTTCAATAATCCCCTCCTCTATCAAGGACGTGAAGGGGCCAAAACGCCGAGTCAATTGTTTCAATTTTTCATGGCGTACACTTTAGCCCGTTTTGATGTGTCGTTGGCCACGCTCCTCGGAGTTCATCAAGGATTAGGGCACAATACCTTTTTATTCGGAGGATCCAAGGAACAAGTGGCGAAATACGTGCCTAAACTCCAATCGCATGAACTTCGAACATGCTTTGCGTTAACAGAACCCGAACACGGCTCTGATGTTGCGGGGGGCATTTCAACTACAGCCGAACAACAAGGGGACGTCTGGATTATTAACGGGGAGAAAAAGTGGATTGGTGGCGCCCACGTTTCAGATGTCATTCCAGTTTTTGCGGTGAATAAGGCGACTGGAAAACCACATTGTTTTATCGTTACACCTGATCAAGACGGCGTAGACATTGAGGTGCTACAAGATAAAATTGCGCTACGTATCGTTCCAAACGCGCATATTCGCCTTCACAATGTTCAAGTCAAAGAGGCCGATCGCCTTCAAAACATCACATCATTTAAAGATATCGCAAAAATTCTCTATTCAACACGCGCTGGCGTTTCCTATATGGCGACAGGGGCACTTGCAGGCACATTGCGTGCGTCACTCGATTATGTCAAACAACGTCACCAATTTGGGAAATCCATTAGTCAATATCAACTCGTCCAAGAAAAACTAGCGATGATTCAAGGGAACTTGGCGCATGCGATGGCGATGTGTGCCGCGCTTGCCCGTAAACAAGAAAACGGCGA
This sequence comes from Staphylococcus sp. 11511212, assembly GCF_011394755.1. Taxonomy (NCBI): domain Bacteria; kingdom Bacillati; phylum Bacillota; class Bacilli; order Caryophanales; family Staphylococcaceae; genus Staphylococcus; species Staphylococcus sp. 11511212. Next base: position 46,495 of record NZ_JAANBQ010000006.1, read on the forward strand.
ATACGATGAAGTCGCGACTTCGACGGCTAAAATGATGAATGCGCTCCGTTTAAGAGAATCCGTTGCCATGGGGCGTGGCGTCACAGGAGGCAACGGTATTCTTGCCGGTGAATATGACATTGCCCGTTTCTTTTCAGATGCAGAAGCCGTCTATACGTATGAAGGCACACATGAAATTAACGCACTCGTGATTGGTCGTGCTTTAACTGGTGCATCAGCATTTATTTAAGTCATGCTTTTAAAGGAGGAACTACTATGACTATAAATACCGTTACAGTCCTAGGTGCAGGTACAATGGGCGCCCAACTTGCGGCCCTCTTTGTCAATGCCGGACTCAAAGTACAGTTGTTAGATATTGTCATTGATGAAAATGATCCGAATCAAATTTCCAAAAAAGCCTATGAGATGATTACAAACAAAAAACGACCGTTGCTTTTTGATTTACAAGATGCGTCAAATTTGAGTTATGGAAATTTCAATGAGGACTTAAAAGATTCGAATGCCGATTTGTATATTGAAGCGGTCAAAGAAGATTTAGATGTTAAACATGACGTTTGGCAACAAGTCGTTCAAGTAGCACATGACGATGCTTTATTTGCGACCAATACGTCAGGGATTCCGATTGAATCGATTGCTAAAGTTTTTAATGACAACGATAAAAAACGCTTTTTCGGGCTTCACTTTTTCAATCCCCCTCGCATAATGAAACTTGTAGAGATTATTCCTAATCGTCAAACAGAGGCGCACTGGGTAACCACCGTTCAAACATTTGTCCAAGACATATTAGGTAAAGGCGTGGTCATCGCAAATGATGTGCCAGGCTTTGTGGCTAACCGTATTGGAACACAATCGATGAACGATGTAATGTATCGCGCTGAACAACAAGGCTTTTCCATTACGGATGTCGATGCCTTAACAGGAAAAGCGATTGGTCGGCCGAAAACAGGCACTTATGCCTTAACCGATTTAGTCGGCTTAGACATTGCCGTGTCTGTCATCAAAGGACTCCAACAAGTGCCAGAAGAAGCGCCTTATTTCAAAGACGTTGCCGTCGTCGAGACGTTATATCAAAATGGCGCACTCGGCCGTAAAACAAAACAAGGCTTTTACAAAAAAGATAAAGCGAAAAAATCACGTCTCGTCTTTGATCCTAAAACTGAGACCTACGTCCCTGTTGAACAACCCAACATCCCTTTGTTAGCTTCGTTCAACAAAGATTTAGCACATAATTTAAATGTCATCTTTAATGCCGAAGATGACGCCGGTCGCTTCTTGTGGGAAACATTACGAAATAATTTTTATTACGCAGCTCGAAATGTGCCTTTTGCGGCGCAAGATTTTAAAGATATCGACCGCGCGTTAGTCTGGGGATTCAACTGGAAGCTCGGACCATTTCAATTATGGGATTTAATGGGATTTGAACGCGTCAAACAACGAATGCAAGAGGAGTTAGGTGACCTTCCAGATTGGGTGAATGCGCGTGAACACAGCTTTTACGAACCTGATGAATCTATCGAACGCGTCACTCCGATTACAGACTATATTAAAGAGACACTTTGGAACCGTGATGATTCTCAACTCGCTGTGACCCACGAACAACAGTTATTGTTCAAACTTCAAAGTCACAATAATGTTATTACAGACGACTTTGTCAAAGATTTAGTTGAAGCGATTGATGTGTTGGAAACTGGCCATTATTCAAGCATGGTCATTTATGCAGGAGGTCATAACTTTAGTGTCGGTGCCAACCTCTATCAAATGAAAGAAGCTCACGAAAAAGGGCAAGTCGAGGAGGTTGTCGGCGATGCAATCGAACAGCTTCATTACAGTTTCAATCGTCTAAAATACAGTCAAAAACCGATTGTTACTGCTGTTCACGGTCGCGCCCTCGGTGGGGGTTGTGAACTCGTACTCTATTCTCCATTTGTCGTCGCGGCAAGTGAAACCTACATTGGACTCGTTGAAGCAGGTGTCGGCCTCCTCCCAAGTGGCGGCGGACTTGCTGAAATGGCAAATCGCATTTTACACACGTCTCATATGTTGAATGACAAACAAGCGAGTCTCACACGGGTGCTCATGACAATTGGCTTTGCGAAAGTTTCAACGAATGCTTATGAAGCGCGTCGTTACGGTTTCTTGCGCGAGACGGATACGATTATTTTCAATAATGAACAACGGGTAGCTGTCGCGTTACGCCGGGCACAATATGAAGCAGACACCAATTATCACCCTGCGTCTAAACATCAATACGTCGCACCCGGGGCAGACTTTATTGCACTCGCAGAAGGTCAATTAGAAGCCCAAAAAGAAGGCCACTTTATTAGCGCGCATGACTACAACATTGCCTTGCGCATTGCTACAGCTATGGCAGGAGGCGATTTACCGCGCAATACGTATGTCAATCAACGGTATATTCAAAAACTGGAAAAACATCATTTCCTTGAACTCCTCAAAACGGAAAAATCGTATGAACGTATTTGTCATATGTTAAAAACTGGAAAGCCATTACGCAACTAGCACATGAAAGGATGAAACAAGATGAGAGAAGCTTATATTGTCGCTTACGGGCGGTCTGCCGCTGCAAAAGCGAAAAACGGTGCCTTATTTCACGAAAGACCCGATGATGTTGGAGCCGCAGTCCTTAAAGGTGTGTTGGACCGCGTAGACGGAGATTTTAAACCTGAGATGGTTGAAGATGTCATCGTCGGCAATGCCTTCCCTGAAGGGCTACACGGTCAAAACATTGCACGTACTATCGCCTTACGCGCAGGTCTCCCTGACCATGTGCCAGGTCAAACGGTCAATCGCTATTGTTCTTCTGGACTCCAAACTATTGCTTTAGCTGCCAACCAAATTCTAGCGAACCAAGGGGATATTATCGTCGCAGGGGGCGTTGAATTTATGAGTGCGGTACCCATGGGAGGCAATGAACCGACCAACAATCCAACCCTTCAAAAAGAAGGTGTTGGGGTGGCCTACCCGATGGGACTCACGGCAGAAAATGTGGCAGATCAATACAACGTCTCACGAGAAGCTCAAGATGCTTACGCAGTCGAAAGTCATCAACGTGCCGCACAAGCTCAGTCTGCCGGCAAGTTTGAAGATGAAATCGTGCCCATTTCTGTAAAAAACGTGAGCTATTCCAAAGAAGGGCCTCAAGTCACATCCGTCACATTCGACCGCGATGAGTTCATCCGCCCTGATACAAATATTGAAACACTGGCTACATTGCCAACTGTATTTAAAGCAGATGGCAGTGTCACGGCTGCCACATCAGCCCCACTTTCTGACGGGACAGGGTTTGTCGTCGTCATGTCAGGAGAAAAAATGAAAGCACTCGGTGTCACACCTATTGCACGATTTGTGGGCTATGAAGCGGTTGGCGTTGACCCTAAATTAATGGGCATCGGTCCAGCCTATGCCATTCCAGAAGTTTTGAAACATGCACACTTAACAATTGAAGATATCGATCTTGTTGAGTTGAATGAAGCGTTCGCCTCACAAACCATTGCCTCTATGAATGAAGTCGGGCTAGATTCCAATAAAACGAATGTCAACGGCGGGGCCATTGCCTTAGGTCACCCATTAGGCGCAACAGGGGCGATGTTAACCGCGCGTCTCCTTTCAGAAATGAAAAAACGCCCAGATACACGTTACGGCATGGTCACAATGTGTATCGGCGTAGGTATGGGGGCCGCCGCAATCTTTGAATACGTCGGTCAACGAGAAAACAACGCTTAAAATAGCGTCGGGCAGACCAAGCCTGCATTTGTTCACAAGACGACATTGATAACTCTATCTTTTGAGACTCATTTACGTATTAAAATAGCCACCAAAATTTATCTGAGGGTAAATTTTGGTGGCTTTCTAACTTGAGCGCTCTGCTTTTTATAACACGATTGTGTAACGATGAGCTTCAACGGCATGTCCTGAAATGGCAACGTGACACGCGCCCTGTACTTTTTTCACAGCAACGCCAATGGTGCCATCTTTATTCATTTCCTGCCCTTGTTCAATATTTAAGTGCACCGTCGTTTGGTCAGGATGAATATACGTCACATAATAGGCACCCATCACCCCTGCTGCTGTGCCAGTGACCGTATCTTCAACCGTGCCCGCAAAAGTCGATGAAAAATGACGTCCATGCATGTCACGTCCGATTTTTGAGGTTTCCAAACAAAACGGATGGACGGACGCACTCGGTTCTTCAGTTAATATATCCGCAAAAGCTTGATTATGGGGTTGCATTTTTTGACATACGGCGAGCGATTTCACAGGGACCATTAACGTCCAAACCCCTGTATTGCCGTAAACGATGGGAAGTTTCGAATCAAGATCCTCACAATCAATGCCAATCGCAGTTAATAATTGAGAGACCTCACCTTGAAAGGATTTGAATTGTGCTGGGTTTTGACCCATAGTCACTTCCCAGTGCCCTGCCTTTAATTTGAGGGCGATGTCTTGCACGCCTGCTTTCGTTTCAATTTGAATATGATTGACATCCTCTTTAATCAGTTGTTTGGACTTTGCGGCAACGACTGTCGCAATCGTGGCATGACCACAAAGATCGACTTCGGTTTGGGGTGTGAAGTAGCGAATTTGAAAGTCAGCGGTAGATGAAGCGATAAGAAAAGCCGTTTCATTGAACCCCGCTTCATAAGCAATGGCTTGCATTTCATCGGTAGTCAACGCATCCCCATTTAAAACGACCCCTGCTGGATTCCCTTTATTCGGTTCAAGGGTAAACGCATCGTACTGATACACTTGTACTGTTTTCATAACACATTCCTCTTCGTTTGTTGTAATACCTTATAATTTAACACGTTTACAAATAGCATTCGACGGTTAAGCCTATATATGGCACATTTCAGTCTGAAGTCTGACACAGAGGTGACGGCATACAGTTTTACAAAAAGAGAGTGTGGGGCTAGGAGATAATTAATTTCATGTATTTGATTGTTCCATAAAGCCTCGCTTTTCTGGGAGCATTACAGAAATCTATCTGATTTCGTAGTAATGCCCCGGCAATGATGACTAGGATTGAGGAAAGCTTAAAAAGCGCATGCTCAATCCAGTCAGCTACTGCCACTATTTTTATTACTGTATGTGAAAAATCTAAAAAATGGATTTTCGGTTTCGGCTAGATGCCTCAGAAGTCTCGGCTTTGGAATCAATCAAAATCACTATATTTATTCCCATAAAGTTATATACTCTACTTTACTAACTCAATTTTATTGAATTAAGTTGTATCAAAAAAGCCATCCAAATTTATAGTCAGGTAAATTTGGATGGTTTTCTAATTATTGGTAATCTTTATGTCCCATCCCCGGACACCCTCATTACTTATACTGTTAATTGGGACATCAACGCGTTGAAAGTTTTGATATCTGTTTGATTCACATGTTGTTGCTGATACGTTTCGCGTACTTTGAAGAATCGTTTTTTCTGTTGGATATCTTTGAGTGCTTCTTTTAACGCTTGAGCTCCATCAGCTTTGGTAAAACAATTTTCTGGGGCTGTCACCGTACGATTATGCGCAATTTCCTCATATGCCAAAATTAATAGTTGATGATAAAATGCGCGTCGGACGGCATTAATAATTTCGCCGCCTTCGTTAATATCTAAATAGACATCGCACAGTTGATATAACTTGTTGACGGTTTCGATTTCAATCGCAGGAAACAACTTGACGTTCGAATACTGATCTAAAACCGTTAAATTGCTCGACATCTCTGTAACAGCGCCGATATGAAACGTCGCAAATGGGCACGCCTCGATGATAGAGGGCAGATGATGGATTTGATCTGAGTTGGTCATGATCAAAATATTCATCGTATAGCCATTCTTTTTTTGATAGTCATACAAGTAGCCTGCTTGATGTACATGTTGACGCTCTGGCTCCGTCATAGAGGCAGTGAGTGCTTGATATTCGTTCGCATCAGGGACAACTACATCAAATTGACGCGTGCTTTTGCCTTGAAGCATCAGTTGCATATTTCCCGGGACATTGCCTCCACTTTGTTCTTGCCAAAATAGTAAATCATGGCCAGGTGTTTCTAGATTGTATAACACCGCATAAGGAAGCCCGAGTGAATTGATGATGAAGCGATGATCTGTTAAGTTGAGTGCTTTAATAAAGAATAAAATAAAGCTCACTTTATGTTGAAAATGATATGTTTTCCCTTTCCAATTTAAAATAATCGAACGCACGACAAAATTTTCGTAAATGACTTCTTTGCCTTGTTGATCCAAATATTTACGTAAAATCAATGTGCCTTCTAAGTCATAAACGGATTGCGCAAAATGAACACCTTGTTCTGTATAATGGTCGACAAATTGTAAACGCCCGTGTGCATCATACCAGTCGACATGACTGACGACGCGAGGTTTTTGATCTTGTCGATAGTTGATTTTGGCACGGGTCATGCCCATATCTTTCACCCAAGCGACCTCATTATTCCCTTCAATTTCCCAAAAACGCGGGATAGGCACTTCGTTGAAATATAAAGATTTCGCATGAGGCGCAATCTCCATATCGGCAAAAAAGCGATACGGTGTCACGATATCTTCCGGTAAAAATCCGTCATCTTCAATAACCAATGTCGTTGTGGCTTGTTTCGAAAGCCGTAGCGTATCGTAAAGTGTACGTGCATTTAAATCAAACCGTTCAAATAAATTAATCATGGGACACCTCTTCTATAAATGCTTTCCATTTTTCTTGAATCCGTGGTGTTAAAAATGGGCGCGCAATATGATAGGACGTGGTATGCGGGTCATCCGGCCCTTCATTGAAATAACGGACAATATGTGCCGCATAGCGTTTTACGATGTCGTCTGAGGCCTCTTCTTTCGCATTAACCGGAATGAGATAACCATTTTCACCGTCACGGATAAATGTCGGATTGCCATAATTCACATCAAACCCAATCATGCCTAGACCTGAACCGACCGCTTCTAATAACGTCAAACCGAAACCTTCACTTGTTGAGGCCGAAACGAACAATTCATAATCTTGATAGACTTCCTCTAAATGGACGTGCCCTTTAAGATGAATATAGTTTTCGGCGTGATGCTCTTTGATGAGTTGTTCAAGTTGTCCTTTCACGCCGCCTTCTCCGTAAATATCAAACTGAAGTTCGGGCACTTCTTCTTTCGCAATAATGGCCGCGCGTACCAACCAATCAATATGTTTTTCATTTGCGAGACGAGATGCACTAATCATCGAATACGGACGTCTTGTTTTCGGTTGTTTCAACGCATGAATACTGCCTACCGGAATGGTAAAAATGCGCGGTGTTTTTTGAAAATACTTATGAAATTGCTGCGTCAAAATATCATTTTGTAACTGTGTCGCTGTAATATAAAAATCAACTTCATCTGCTTGCATAAACTGATATTCATAAAAGTTATTCCACAACACGTGTTGGTCATCTGTCGCATGTTCACTAAAATGTTCAGCATGCACAACGACACCCATTTTACTGTCACCTTTATGTTGAATGAGTGCTTGGCCTATTTCACTGGCACGGTCTAAAATGACAATATCGTTTGAAGTTAAATGGAGTTGTTCCATAAAATACGCAATAAACGCTTGACGACTGTACAATATTTTATGTTTAAAACGATACACATGCGTTTGGCCGTCAATATATTCATTATAAACAATGGACCCATCTTCATTATAAAACTGTCGCATATAGAGTTTGGCAACATTGTCTTTAGGGGCATAATATTCAGAGAAAATGCGCACATAACTGTAATAATCTTTGCGCACCAATTTACCGTCGATCACAAACTCTGCCCGATCCACAAAGGGTTCTCCCGCTTCTTTTAAGTAACAGGTAATAAACGTTGTGCCCTCATTTAAAAATAGTCGATGTACTTTACCGTCCGTTTCTTCGCGAACGATAGGCTCATAGACTCCATCTTTGATATTTTGGAGGGTATAACTTGTCGGCGCTATAGGAATATCCGTGAAATATTGATAGAGCCAAAGGACCTCGTCATCTTGGAAACCTATATTTTCAGTTAATGTTTGGATATTTTCAGAACTCATAAAATCAAGAAACACAAATTTGAGGGGCACATCTAGCCCTCTTAATAGCTTTGCGCGATAACTTTGTGCGTATTCCACACCGCTACTTGCCCATCCAATGCCAAAATTGATATTGTAAATTGTCACGCTACTCCCACCTCTTTAATTTGGAAAATGTACGACGAGCTTCCCTTCTTTGTCAAAAGTCGTGACACTTTGGCAAAGATTATGAATGATATGCCCTTTAATTTCCGTACTCATTGTTTCAAAAGATTCTAAAGCGACTTTATGGTATTCGAAAATGGCATTTCGTTGGCCATTTTGTCGATTTTGAACACTGCTTTTGAGTTGTTGTAAATGGTCGACTTGTTGAATCCAATGACTATCTATGGCTTTTAATATCGCTTTTTGTACAAAGCGTGTGTAAAGATAATTATCATTTAATGCTTGTTCTTGTGCCTGTAACGTTGATTCAAATAGTTTGGTTAAAAAAGTGACGACTTCTTTTTCATTGTGTAATGAGAGGTCACTTAAGTCATCCGCAAATTGAAAACTCACGCGCTGATAAATATAGTCGATTAATTTTTCTCGGCTGTTGAGGGCTTTTTGACGATAATCGCGTCGAAATACTTCTTCCGCAAGTTGTGTTAAATTCAAGCGTCCGATATCCCAGAGTGCTAACACACGATCGCGTTCTTGATAAATCAATTCCCGTTGAATACTGATACTTTTCTCATATTCGTTGGCCATTTCACGTTGAAGCACCCCATGTTCTTCGGAGACCCGTTGTGCACGCGCCACTGTTTTTTGAACGCGCTTTTGAAACATACGGCTTTGTTGGAGCGCGTCACTGTCTACTTGATTCAGCTTGTCATTATTTAACATATGGCCTTTACCCCATCGTTTAACGAGATAGTCTTCGAGTGAAATATAAATTTGAGAAGATCCCGGATCCCCTTGTCTTCCTGCACGCCCGCGCAATTGGCGGTCCACACGACTATTTTCCATATGTTCACTAATAATGACCGCAAGCCCACCAAGTTCTTGGACACCCTCTGCTAGTTTAATGTCGGTGCCACGACCTGCCATACTCGTTGCAACTGTCACCGCACTGAGTTGTCCGGCTTCGGCAATCATTTGCGCTTCTTTCGCTACATTTTGCGCAATTAATAAGTTATTAGGGATATTCAACTCAAATAGCGCCATCGAAAAATATTCAGCCACTTCTGCCGTACGAGTGATTAAAAGGACAGGGCGTTGCGATTCATATAACGCTTGAACACGTTCTAAAATGGCTTTATTTTTGTCTTCTGCATTTTTAAACACACGGTCTTCCTCATCGTGACGTGCAATCGGTCGATCTGTCGGAATTTGTACGACAACTTTCGAATACAAATCGAAAAACTCTTTTTCACCGAGCTTACTTGTGGCACTCATTCCTGAAAAATCGTTGAATTGACGGAATAAATTTTGAAACGTAATCGTGGCCATCACACTCATATCCAGTGACAATTCGACATTTTCCTTTGCTTCAATCGCTTGATGTAGACCCGATTGTAATTTTGTTCCGGGCAGCATACGTCCAGTAATACGGTCGATGAGGACGACCTCCCCGTTATAGACGAAATAATCTAAATTGGCATCAAACAAGTGGCGTGCACGTAGCGCTAAATTAATGTTACGTGCCAAGTCAAAATAGCCTTCTTCATAAATGCTTTCGATACCAAAGTAGGCATTTGCCGCATCAATTCCCTCTGGCGTAAGCCAAATTTCTTTTTTAGTTTTTTCCATTTTGAAATGGACGTCTTTTTTTAACGTTTCTACAAAGGCTTTCACGATATGAAACAAATTGGATTGTACCCGAGGTGCCCCTGAAATAACGAGTGGGGTTTGCGCAGAATCTAAAATAATGGAATCCGCTTCATCGATAATCCCAAAATTTAAATCGGGCAAGAATTTTCCTTCTTGACCATCTGCCAAATTGTCGATTAAATAATCAAACCCTAAACGACCATTTGTCGTATAAATGATGTCATGACTATAAATTTTTTGTTTTTCCCCTGGCATGTATTCATAATCCGGAATATCTACAAAACCGAGGGCAATCGTGAGTCCGAGCCATTCAAACAGCGGTTTCATCTCTTCATAGTCCCTACGTGCCAAATAATCATTCGTCGTAATCAAATAGGCCCCTTTTCCAGTGAGCGCATTGAGATAAAGTGGCATCGTCGCTGTTAACGTTTTGCCTTCTCCTGTCTGCATTTCCGCAATATTACCTTCATGTAATACAATGGCCCCTAACACTTGGACATCTTTGGGATACATCCCAAGTACACGTCGACTGGCTTCTCGTATCACCGCATAGGCCTCAGGTAACAGTTGAGATAAAGAGGTGCCTGCCTGAATGACTTTTTGAAATTCAGCCGTTTTTGCTTGGAGTGCGGCGTCTTCAAGTTGTGCATACGCGTCACTATAGCTATTGACTTGATGCAAGATTTTTCGAAGGCGTTTAAGACGCATTTGGTTGATCGTATGAGTCATACTAAATTTCATCGTGACGCCCTCCATTCAGCTGATTGATATTGATATACTTTAAAAAATGACTTGGATTTAACAAATTTTCAACAATGCCCAGAGATTGCATCGCATCCTTTTCTTCATCCATATACACTACCCTCTCCGTGCCCCGTCGAGATGGGAAGCTTGGCTTAGTTTGTGCATGGTGATGCGTCATAAAGGCAGTGCCTCCAAATTTTTCTGCCATGTGATAGGCCATTTCATTGGACGCTTCGTGATAACCGATAAAATGTAAGTGTGAGAAATCCTCAACAAGGGGGCTCAGTCTTTCAAACACTGTCTCTTCCTCTACTTGTTGCCAATGTTCAATCCCAATCACATTTTTCATATTTCGAATCGCATCATAAGACAATTCCTGTGCTTCTACAAAAATGATATTGCGTACCGGCAATGTCTGATCTTCGTTGACAACCTCTGAAATCGACAATTGTTGATGAAGCGCATCTCCTTCATGTGGGCCAATCGTAATCGTCCGAAACCGAATGTCCTGTGCTGCCGCATTAATCATCTGTAATACATATGAAAAAGCGTCTTTCGGATAAACAACGTCTGCTTCGTGTCCCTTTATAATTTGAGTACCCGCTTCTGTCCCGTTACGTCGTTTAAAAATGAGTTTGAAATAAATATGGTCCGCTGGTTCAACCTCATAGTCAAACGAAAAATGATACGTCTGTCCTCTCTTTAAAATAGGTAATGTCGGAATCATTTTATCTGCAGTATATTGGGTCATCATCTGCCATTCATGAATCACGATTCCTGAAGGCATAAGCGCATTTTTAAAAATGGTTTCATCTTCTTTAAATTGTAATTGTGAGCCATACATAAACGTCGATGGCGTAATTTGTGTCCAACGAATCGTATCACTGTTATTTTGCACGTTGTGTCACTCTCCCAAATCGACTTTCCAAAATGATGTTGTAAAAATTGACGAACCAACTTGTAATTGTCGGTGAATCATCGTTATGTCTTCCCGGTACGCCTCGACTCATCACACGCGCATGTTGTCGCGTCAAAATAGGAAGCAACAAGTCAAAGGCATGCATATCATAATCATCATGTTGCATATATGAAATCGCAAAGGTCGTGTTTGAAAAGTCAGCCGCCTCGATCTTTTGCCAAAATTTTTGATTGAGCCGGTCGATATCCTCTTGCTTAAGACCGGATTCATTTTTCAAAAGGACGTCGAGTGCAGTCCCAAAATCTTCCGGACGAAGCAGGGGCATATTCTCCGCCACCGTCCCTATATTGATTAATGGTTTACCCACGACAATCCCTGCCGGATTCAGTTGTGCGCCGTAATACAATGCACCAAATGACCCCATCGACAATCCTGATAAAATCAACTCATCTGGCGCAAACCCAAGGCGTTCGAGTCCGTCTTGAATCACTTGTTTTATCGCCGATTCATATTCTTCAGAGCCTAAATAGAAGGCCCCACCTTCAATTCGAGGATCACCGATGAGTATAAACGGTGCTTTAAAACGATTCATCATAAAATAGCCTTCGAATCCTTCCGCAGAACGATAGCCACTAAAATAAACGTTGAGCGGCGGTTTCATGTCCCCAGGATTGAAATAATGAATGAATTCATCTCTATTCGCATCGGCATAGCGTTGGCCACCTAAAATAAACTGTCCCATCTCTAAACGTGACCAGCGTTTATGCATGGCCCCCATTTCAAACGACCCTTGCCCTTTCGCACGTGCGCTCAACACAATATAGGCATCGTGGGTACGTCTTGGAATTTCTAAAGGTGTCGCTAAATCATGATGAGATACAACAAACTCTTCGACAATATTGTCTGCCGTCCCTGAGGAAATAAGACGAAACACAAATTCAACCTTAACATTTCCTGACAACGTGAACTCTGGCCAAACTTGAATCACTTTACCTTCATCATAGAAGAGATGCTTTTGCCAAGACAAAATCGGCGTCATCTCCTCACCAAAGTCCCCTGAAAGCACTAAAGCTTTATTCCCGACATAGTCAGCTGTGCCTTGAAAAGACGGGTTGACCATACAAAATTTAGGCGACAATTTATCTCCATATTGTCCTGAGAACGTCACCGATTTTAACTTTTCATATAAATCATTTAAATCTTTGTATTCAAGTGGACGTATAATACGTTGTGTGACAAGAGGATGTGCTTCAAATTGATCATCCCAAAACTGACTATCTACATAGGTCGTATAGGGTTGACTTGCGACTTCCAAAGTTTCCATTAGCCCTTCAGAAAAAGGAGTTTGGACAAAAATCAAATTAAATTGACCATGAACATAAATGGTATCTTTGACTGCTCGCTTATAATCTTCATAATTACTAAAAATTTGTGGATTCAAATAATCCCAATCTGTGTTCTTGTCATCTTCAAAATGAGGACCATAGTCGTGCCCTCCAATTTGGAGCACTCTAAATTTACGCGCCATACTCTCCACCTTCAATCAATTGATTTAACTGGTCGATTATTTTTTCAGAAGCATAATTTTTAGCCAGTTTCTGCGAATACGCATAGGAATGATTCCAATGTTTTAAGTGCGTTAAAAAATAATCTAAAGCTGGAATTAACGCTTGTTCCGTATTGATGACTAATCCATTCGTCCCTGGTTGGACATAATCTGTCTCCGTTTGATTAATTTGAGGCAACCCTGCACCTAGACAACAGATTTGTAAAAACAAATCCGGTTCTTCTGATAAATCGATGACAATACGGAGGGTCGTCATCGCTTCGACAATGTCTAATTCAAAAGGCACCATTTTCAGTTCGATGTAAACGACTTCTTCAACTTCTTTCATCAATTCCATAAGTTCTTCAGGAAGATCTTTCTTATGATTAAAACGGTCATTAATCGCTGTAATTTCGTTAAGCAACCATCGAGAGACACGATGTTTTTCCCATTCTGTGATTAGGACGAGGCGCACCTCTTCATGTTGTTCCATATAATGGACAAGTTGTGGGAGCACACTTTTTAATTGTGATTCGCTGAGACCGTCTATCCATAAACCAATATACGTTTCATGTAACTGATTACTGCGGTTTGGCATGACTTGTGCATCAAAAGGCGTAATCCGCATGAGACGATTCGATAAATGATGTTTGGCTTTATATTTTTCAAGTCTCCGTTCATTTTCCCGGGTATCCACAAGCCAACTTTGCCCCGCTTCTATAGTTTGCAAGTCGTGCTCAGTCATGTCTAGATTACGCTGTTGGAATAAAGAAAAACATAAACGCTGTGTCTTGAACGTCTTCGTAATCAAAGCGTTATGTCGAACATCTGCAGCAATAATGATTTCATCTAAATCGTTCATCGTACGGTCTCGATGATAGCCCAAATATTCTTGAATGACCTCTGACATGGTCGAATAGGTGTATTTTGAAAAATGAATTTCATATTTTTCGTGTACCGCCACAGTTCCTTGAACGAGATTTTCCTCTAAAATCCAATCCCCATCTTGCGTCATGTAACGAAGCGTTTGTGGCGTACCTTGCGCATCAAAATAAAGCACACTGGATAAGCATCCACGATCATCAAAAACCAAACGTCGACATTTGGTTTGATTTTCAAAGTCCTCAATCCAAATTAAATAACCTTCTTGACTAAAGTAAATATTGGAATAACGATTTTTAGCGGTAATCGCCCGAATGAGGTAAGGCGTATACACGAATTCCGTACCACTTGGCCAATTGAGTTGTCTATAATCTACAGATTGTGGGGTTTGATGCGTAAATCCTTGAATTTCATCAAAAACAGACCAATACTTTGATTCAAACAAATCATGACGATGTAAAAACGTGCGCAAATGTGGACTATAATTGAGAATCATCATTTCGAAATCACAGTCATTTTTTTGATGCATCGCCATTAAGCTAATCAAATCATCAAACTCTGTAATCGAACGCTTACGATAAAAAGGCTCTGCCTGACTTTCCCACCATTGATGTGAGCTATACCACGCCGGGATAAAACGTTTCATGAAAAATCTCCTTACCAATATTTAGTCAAAAACTGTTGATATTTATCAAAATACAAATACGTCCGCAAAGTTTCAGCGATATTAATACTGATGTAGACCATGATAATCAATTGAATTGCAAAATAGATTTGTTGTGAAAGTTGAGGGACAAATAACGTGCAATACAAAGGAATACCAATAATCAAACCGACAATAATAGAACCTGTCCAACATATGCGTCGTGCTTTACTGTTTAAGAAAGCGTCCGTCTCAGTACCTGGATACACACCGACAAAATAGTTGCCACTTTTCAAAAAATCTTTCGTCTTTTGCTTAGTATTAATCAACAAACGTGACATCCAATAACCTAAAATTATTTGCATCAAAATATAGACAGTAATTCCTATCGCATTATTGAAACTTAAAAATGCGATATGCGTTGTCTTCCCCGTCACGAAACCAATAATTAAATTGATGACACTATTAAGAAGAATAAAGACAGATAAACTGATCATAATTGAAATACTGCCCGCCGGATTTAATTTCCAAGCCAAATAAGAAGGCGTTCGTGTATCCGTAATATGCATGATGTCTCGATAGTTTAAACGATATTCGACCAATTCAATGAGTAATAAAACAAATAAAGCAACTATAACAAGGACAATGATGGTCATTAAAATAAATGTTTGGACGTGAAGTTCAGGGAGACGTTGATTAAAAATCGACCGCACAATACTGAGAAGCACAATCGGCATAGGCCCTGCAATCCCATAGCGTACATTTTGATCCGCCATCCAAACCAATAACATCGCACCGGTCACAACAACTAACAAAAGCAAAAAGATATTTGCTTCTTTAATATGATCTTTCACCACTGATTGATGAATCATAAAATAACCTTGAACAATACATAAGGCGAGCGTCAATAATTTTTCTTGGTAGTGTTTTTCTTTACGCGTTTGGCGCATCGCTTTTTCAAAATTACGGTAACGTAACAACATTAAAAAGATCATTGCGGTTAACCACGGTCCAAGACCTAGCGAAAAAATATTGAGTGTATGCAAGTCCCCGCCCATATTTGACACCGCAAGTTTATAAAATGAATTTTCTTGCGCATTCATTTTATCTGAGCTAACGATAGAAATGTGACTACCGAATATGTATATCAATAATATGAACAACGTAAATAATATACGTTTATGTAAAATTTTATATTCGTATTGTCCTAAAATACGAAAAAATAGATTATTCTTCACATTAACCCTCTTTTAATAACATGTTGCCAAAGAGGCTAGAAGCACGAGTCTCTGGCAAATTTTCCAAAGTTCACTTGTGTCTAGCCTCTTTAACCCATGTTGTCTATTTATTATTTGTTAGACTTCGTTGCTTTCTTTTTATCTTTTTTTGATTTTCTGAGTAAACCTAATCCAGCCAACATTGCGGCAACCGCCCCAACTAATCCATTGTTGCTTGTCGCTTGACCTGTATCAGGTAACTGCGCTTTTTCAGTCACTTTTGCCTGTTGTGCTGTCGTTGTGTTGTCACCTTGATTCATAGATGTGCTACCGATAAACGGTGCTTGAGATTCAGAGGATGACATTGATCCACTTGTTGAATCTGAAGTCGATAACGATGTTGATGTCACACTTGACGCTGATTGACTTACAGACGTTGTAGTAGAGTCTGATGCGCTTGCTGAGCTTGAGTCACTTAATGATGCACTCGTTGACTCACTTAATGATGTTGACGTGCTTACGCTTGTTGAGTCTGATACAGATGTTGATGTGCTTACGCTTGTTGAGTCTGATACAGATGTTGATGTGCTTCTTGAGCTTGAATCACTAACTGACGCACTTGTCGATTCACTCATTGAAGCTGATGTGCTTACGCTTTCAGATAGAGAAATCGATGTACTGATTGAATCGCTTAGTGATGTCGATGTGCTTGCTGACTCTGAGCTACTCATTGAAGCACTTGTTGACTCACTTAATGATGTCGACGTGCTTACGCTTGTTGAGTCTGATACAGATGTTGATGTGCTCACTGATTCACTTAATGATGTACTGATACTTTCAGACAGTGAAACACTAACACTTATGACATCAATTTCACTCATTGAGTGGCTTTCACCAGTACCTGTTGAAGTAACTGTCGAATCATTATTGCTTAACGAAATACTTATCGTTTCGCTTAATGAAGTTGAAGTACTTACACTTGCTGAGTCTGACACTGATGTTGATTTGCTAATTGATTCTGAGTCACTTACAGATGTACTTGTTGATTCGCTCAACGAAGTTGAAGTACTTACACTTTCGAAATCAGAAATTGACGTTGATGTACTAACCGATGCTGAGTCGCTCACTGATGTACTTGTTGACTCACTTAATGAAGTTGAAGTACTTACGCTTTCTGATTCTGAGATCGACGTTGACGTGCTAACCGATTCTGAATCACTTACTGAAGTGCTTGTTGACTCACTTAGTGATGTTGAAGTACTTACGCTTTCTGAATCACTTATTGACGTACTTGCACTTGCTGAATCCGATACTGATGTTGACGTACTCAATGATTCTGAATAACTCACTGATGTGCTTGTTGACTCACTCAATGAAGTCGATGTACTTACACTTGCTGAATCTGATACAGATGTTGAAGTACTGATTGATTCTGAGCTACTCACTGACGTGCTTGTTGAGTCGCTTAATGAAGTTGATGTACTTACGCTTTCGGAATCCGATACAGATGTTGACGTGCTCACTGATTCTGAATCTCTCACTGATGTGCTTGTCGATTCACTCAATGAAGTCGATGTACTTACGCTTTCGGAATCCGATACAGATGTTGACGTGCTCACTGATTCTGAATCTCTCACTGATGTGCTTGTCGATTCACTCAATGAAGTCGATGTACTTACACTTGCTGAATCTCTCACTGATGTACTTGTCGACTCACTTAATGACGCTGAAGTACTTACACTTTCGGAATCTGACACTGACGTTGATGTACTCACTGATTCTGAATCACTTACTGACGTACTTGTCGATTCACTCAATGAAGTTGAAGCACTTACACTTTCGGAGTCACTTACTGACGCGCTTGTTGACTCACTTAGTGAATTTGATGTGCTCGTACTCTCTGAATCTGATACTGATGTTGAAGTACTGATTGATTCTGAATCACTTACTGATGTGCTTGTCGATTCACTTAGTGACGTTGAAGTACTGGCGCTCTCTGAATCCGATACTGATGTTGATGTGCTCACTGATTCTGAATCGCTTACTGATGTGCTTGTTGACTCACTCAACGAAGTTGAAGTGCTCGCACTCTCTGAATCTGACACTGATGTTGATGTGCTAACTGATTCTGAATCACTTACTGATATACTTGTTGACTCACTCAATGAAGTTGAAGTACTCGCACTCTCTGAATCTGATACTGATGTTGATGTGCTCACTGATTCTGAGTTGCTTACTGAAGTACTTGTCGATTCACTTAATGAAACTGATGTGCTCGCACTTGCTGAATCTGAGATTGATGTTGATGTGCTCACTGATTCTGAATCACTTACTGATGTACTTGTTGACTCACTTAGTGAAGTCGATGTGCTTCCACTTTCCGAATCTGACACTGATGTTGACGTACTTACTGATGCTGAGTCGCTTACTGAAGTGCTTGTTGATTCACTTAATGAAACTGATGTGCTCGCACTTTCCGAATCTGAGATTGATGTTGACGTACTCAATGATTCTGAATCACTCACTGATGTACTTGCTGACTCACTCAATGAAGTTGACGTGCTTGCGCTTTCGGAATCTGAAACTGATGTTGACGTACTTACTGATTCTGAGTCACTCACAGATGTGCTTGTTGATTCACTCAATGAAGTTGATGTACTTACGCTTTCTGAGTTTGACACTGATGTTGATGTGCTCACTGATGTACTTGTTGACTCACTTAGTGAAGTCGATGTGCTTCCACTTTCCGAATCTGAAATTGACGTTGATGTGCTTAAGGACTCTGAGTCACTCACAGATGTGCTTGTCGATTCGCTCAACGAAGTTGAAGTGCTTACGCTTTCTGAATCTGAGATTGATGTTGACGTACTTACTGACTCTGAATCACTCACAGAAGTACTTGTTGATTCACTCAATGAAGTTGATGTACTTACGCTTTCTGAGTTTGACACTGATGTTGATGTGCTCACTGATGTACTTGTCGACTCACTTAATGACGTTGATGTACTTACGCTTTCCGAATCTGAGATTGATGTTGATGCGCTAACTGATTCTGAATCGCTTACTGATGTACTTGTTGACTCACTTAGTGAAGTCGATGTGCTTCCACTTTCCGAATCTGACACTGATGTTGACGTACTCAATAATTCTGAATCACTCACTGATGTACTTGCTGACTCACTCAATGATGTTGAAGTACTTGTACTTTCTGAGTCTGAGATCGACGTTGACGTGCTAACCGATTCTGAATCACTTACTGAAGTGCTTGTCGACTCACTTAGTGAAGTTGATGTGCTTGCACTTTCGGAATCTGAAATTGACGTGGACGTGCTTACTGATTCTGAGTCGCTTACTGATGTACTTGTCGATTCACTCAATGAAGTTGAAGTACTTGCGCTTTCCGAATCTGAGATTGATGTTGATGTGCTCACTGATTCGGAATCGCTCACTGACGTACTTGTCGATTCACTCAATGAAGTTGAAGTACTTACACTTTCTGAATCCGATACTGATGTTGACGTGCTGATTGATTCGGAATCGCTAACAGATGTGCTTGTCGATTCACTTAGTGAAGTTGACGTACTTGCACTTTCTGAATCCGATACTGATGTTGACGTGCTCACTGACTCTGAGTCACTTACAGATGTACTTATTGATTCACTTAGTGAAGTTGATGTACTTACACTCTCTGAATCCGATACTGATGTCGACGTGCTCACACTTTCCGAATCTGATACAGATGTTGATGTACTTACTGATGTGCTTGCTGAATCACTTAGTGATGTAGAAGCACTTACGCTTTCCGAATCCAATACAGACGTTGATGTACTCACTGATTCTGAATCACTTACTGATGTACTTGTTGATTCACTCAATGAAGTCGATGTACTTGCACTTTCCGAGTCTGAAACCGATGTTGACGTACTCGCTGATTCTGATTCACTTACTGATGTACTTGTTGATTCACTCAACGAAGTTGAAGTACTTGTACTTTCTGAGTCTGATACAGATGTTGAAGTACTGATTGATTCTGAATTACTCATTGAATTACTTGTTGATTCACTCAATGATGTCGATGTACTTGCACTTGCTGAATCTGAGATTGATGTTGACGTACTTACTGATTCTGAATCACTCACTGATGTACTTGTCGATTCACTTAATGAAGTCGATGTACTTGCGCTTTCGGAATCCGATACAGACGTTGACATGCTCAATGATTCTGAATCGCTCACTGATGTACTTGTTGATTCACTCAACGATGTTGAAGTACTTGTGCTTTCTGAATCCGATACAGATGTTGATGTACTCACTGACTCTGAGTCACTCACTGACGTGCTTGTTGACTCACTTAATGATGTAGAAGTACTTACACTTTCTGAGTCTGACACTGATGTTGACGTGCTCACCGATTCTGAGTCGCTTACTGACGTACTTGTCTATTCGCTTAGTGATGTTGAAGTACTTGCGCTCTCTGAATCCGAGATTGACGTTGATGTGCTTACTGATTCTGAGTCACTTACTGACGTGCTTGTTGACTCACTTAATGAAATTGATGTGCTCTCACTTGCTGAATCTGAGATAGATGCTGAAGTGCTCACTGATTCGGAATTGCTTACTGATATACTTGTCGATTCGCTTAGTGAAGTTGATGTACTTGCACTTTCTGAATCAGAGATTGATGTCGACGTGCTCACTGATTCTGAATCACTTACTGATGTGCTTGTTGACTCACTTAGTGATGTAGAAGCACTTACGCTTTCTGAGTCTGATACTGAAGTCGACGTGCTTACTGATTCTGAGTCGCTTACTGATGTGCTTGCCGATTCACTTAATGAAACTGAAGTACTCGTACTTGCTGAATCGCTTACTGACGCACTCGTTGACTCACTCAATGATGCAGAAGTACTTACTGACTCTGATAACGAGATTGATGTACTTGTTGAGTCACTTAGTGAAGTTGACGTGCTCACTGATTCTGAGTCGCTTACTGAAGTACTTGTCGATTCACTTAATGATGTAGAAGTACTAGCACTCTCTGAATCTGATACTGATGTTGACGTACTCGCTGATTCTGAATCACTTACTGAAGTGCTTGTCGACTCACTTAATGATGTTGAAGTGCTTACAGATTCTGAGTCGCTCACTGACGTTGATGTGCTCACTGACTCTGAATCACTTACTGATGTACTTGTTGACTCACTCAACGAAGTTGATGTGCTCGCACTCTCTGAATCTGATACTGATGTTGACGTACTCACTGATTCTGAATCGCTAACAGATGTGCTTGTCGATTCACTTAGTGACGTTGAGGTACTTGCGCTCTCTGAATCCGATACAGATGTTGAAGTACTTACACTTTCGGAATCTGAGATCGATGTTGACGTACTTACGCTTTCTGAGTCTGACACTGATGTTGATGTGCTTACAGATTCTGAATCACTCACTGATGTGCTTGTCGATTCACTTAATGAAATTGAAGTACTTACACTCTCTGAATCTGATACTGATGTTGACGTACTCACTGACGTGCTTGTTGACTCACTTAGTGATGTTGAAGTACTTACGCTTTCTGAATCACTTATTGACGTACTTGCACTTGCTGAATCCGATACTGATGTTGAAGTGCTCACCGATTCTGAGTTGCTCACTGACGTACTTGTCGATTCACTTAATGATGTAGAAGTACTAGCACTCTCTGAATCTGATACTGATGTTGACGTACTCGCTGATTCTGAATCACTTACTGATGTACTTGTTGACTCACTTAATGAAACTGAAGTACTTGCGCTTTCGAAATCTGAAATTGACGTTGATGTACTAATCGATTCTGAATCACTTACTGACGCGCTTGTTGACTCACTTAATGAAGTCGATGTGCTTGCGCTCTCTGAATCTGATACTGATGTTGACGTACTCGCTGATTCTGAATCACTCACTGACGTACTTGTCGACTCACTTAATGAAGTTGATGTACTTGCGCTTTCGGAATCTGAAATTGACGTTGATGTGCTAACCGATTCTGAGTCGCTCACTGACGTACTTGTTGATTCACTCAACGATGTTGATGTACTCGCTGATTCTGAATCGCTTATCGACGTACTTGTCGATTCACTTAATGAAGCCGATGTACTTGTACTTTCTGAGTCTGATACTGACGTTGACGTGCTGATCGATTCTGAATCGCTTACTGACGTACTTGTTGACTCACTCAATGAAGTTGAAGTACTTGCACTCTCTGAATCTGATACTGACGTTGAGGTGCTCACTGATTCTGAATCACTTACTGATGTGCTTATCGATTCACTTAGTGACGTTGAGGTACTTGCGCTCTCTGAATCCGATACAGATGTTGAAGTACTGATCGATTCGGAATCGCTCACTGACATGCTCGTTGACTCACTTAACGATGTAGAAGTACTTACACTTTCGGAATCTGAGATCGATGTTGACGTACTTACGCTTTCTGAGTCTGAGATAGACGTTGAACTGCTCGCTGATTCTGAGTCAATTACTGACGTACTTGTTGACTCACTTAATGATGTTGAGGTACTTACACTTGCTGAGTCTGACACTGATGTGCTTGTCGATTCACTCAATGAAGTTGAAGCACTTACACTTTCGGAGTCACTTACTGACGCGCTTGTTGACTCACTTAGTGAATTTGATGTGCTCGTACTCTCTGAATCTGATACTGATGTTGAAGTACTGATTGATTCTGAATCACTTACTGATGTGCTTGTCGATTCACTTAGTGACGTTGAAGTACTGGCGCTCTCTGAATCCGATACTGATGTTGATGTGCTCACTGATTCTGAATCGCTTACTGATGTGCTTGTTGACTCACTCAATGAAGTTGATGTACTTACGCTTTCTGAGTTTGACACTGATGTTGATGTGCTCACTGATGTACTTGTCGACTCACTTAATGACGTTGATGTACTTACGCTTTCCGAATCTGAAACAGATGTTGATGCGCTAACTGATTCTGAATCGCTTACTGATGT
Source organism: Staphylococcus sp. 11511212 (assembly GCF_011394755.1). Lineage (NCBI taxonomy): Bacteria > Bacillati > Bacillota > Bacilli > Caryophanales > Staphylococcaceae > Staphylococcus > Staphylococcus sp. 11511212. The sequence continues at coordinate 69,300 of NZ_JAANBQ010000006.1, forward strand.
ACTTGTTGACTCACTCAATGAAACTGAAGTACTTACGCTTTCCGAATCTGACACTGATGTTGACGTACTCAATAATTCTGAATCACTCACTGATGTACTTGCTGACTCACTCAATGAAGTTGATGTACTCACACTTGCTGAAGCTGATACAGATGTTGAAGTGCTTACTGATTCTGAGTCGCTTACTGATGTACTTGTTGACTCACTTAATGAAACTGAAGTACTTGCGCTTTCGGAATCTGATACTGAAGTCGACGTGCTCACTGATTCGGAATCGCTCACTGACGTACTTGTTGATTCACTCAACGAAGTTGAAGTACTTGTACTTTCTGAGTCTGATACTGATGTTGAAGTACTGATTGATTCTGAATTACTCATTGAATTACTTGTTGATTCACTCAATGAAGTCGATGTACTTACGCTTTCTGAGTTTGACACTGATTTTGATGTGCTCACTGATTCTGAATTACTCACTGACGTGCTTGTTGACTCACTTAATGAAACTGAAGTACTTACACTTTCTGAGTCTGACACTGATGTTGACGTGCTCACCGATTCTGAGTCGCTTACTGACGTACTTGTCGATTCGCTTAGTGATGTTGAAGTACTCACTGATTCTGAATCACTTACTGATGTGCTTGTTGACTCACTTAGTGAAGTCGATGTGCTTTCACTTGCTGAATCAGAAATTGACGTTGATGTGCTTACTGATTCTGAGTCGCTCACTGATGTACTTGTCGATTCGCTTAGTGATGTTGAAGTACTTGCGCTCTCTGAATCCGAGATTGACGTTGACGTGCTTACGGACTCTGAGTCACTCACAGATGTGCTTGTCGATTCACTTAGTGAAGTTGATGTGCTCGCACTTGCTGAATCTGAGATTGATGTTGACGTGCTTACAGACTCTGAATCACTTACTGATGTACTTGTTGATTCACTTAATGAAGTCGATGTGCTTTCACTTGCCGAATCTGAGATTGATATTGACGTACTCACTGATTCTGAATCACTTACTGAAGTGCTTGTTGATTCGCTCAACGAAGTTGAAGTGCTTACGCTTTCGGAATCTGAGATTGATGTTGAAGTACTTGCTGACTCTGAATCACTCACAGAAGTGCTCGTTGACTCACTTAGTGAAGTCGATGTGCTTGCACTTTCGGAATCTGAGATTGATGTTGACGTACTCGCTGATTCTGAATCACTCACTGATGTACTTGTTGACTCACTTAATGACGCTGAAGTACTTAAACTTTCTGAATCACTTACCGACGTGCTTGTCGACTCACTTAGTGACGTTGAAGTACTTACGCTTTCCGAATCTGAAACAGATGTTGATGTGCTAACCGATTCTGAGTCGCTCACTGACGTACTTGTTGATTCGCTTAGTGATGTTGAAGTACTCGTACTCTCAGAATCTGAAATTGATGTTGACGTACTTGCTGATTCTGAATCGCTTACTGACGTGCTTGTTGACTCACTTAATGAAGTCGATGTACTTGCACTCTCTGAATCTGATACAGCTGTTGATGTACTCACTGATTCTGAGTCACTCACTGACGTACTTGTTGACTCACTTAATGACGCTGAAGTACTTACACTTTCTGAATCTGACACTGACGTTGATGTGCTTACAGATTCTGAATCACTTACTGAAGTACTTGTCGACTCACTTAATGATGTAGAAGTACTTACACTCTCTGAATCTGACACTGATGTCGACGTGCTTACTGACTCTGAGTCACTTACTGATGTACTTGTTGATTCACTTAATGAAGTTGACGTACTTATACTTTCTGAATCGCTTAATGACGTACTTGTTGATTCACTTAATGAAACTGAAGTACTCGTACTCTCAGAATCTGAAATTGATGTTGACGTACTTGCTGATTCTGAATCGCTTACTGACGTGCTTGTTGACTCACTTAATGAAGTCGATGTACTTGCACTCTCTGAATCTGATACAGCTGTTGATGTACTCACTGATTCTGAGTCACTTACTGATGTACTTGTTGATTCGCTCAACGAAGTTGAAGTACTTACACTTTCTGAATCTGATACTGATGTTGACGTACTCGCTGATTCAGAATCGATCACTGACGTACTTGTGGACTCACTCAATGATGTTGAAGTACTTGTACTTTCTGAGTCCGATATTGAAGTCGACGTGCTTACTGATTCTGAGTCGCTTACTGATGTACTTGTTGATTCACTCAACGATGTTGAAGTACTTGTGCTTTCTGAATCCGATACAGATGTTGATGTACTCACTGACTCTGAGTCACTCACTGACGTGCTTGTTGACTCACTTAATGATGTAGAAGTACTTACACTTTCTGAGTCTGACACTGATGTTGACGTGCTCACCGATTCTGAGTCACTTACTGACGTGCTTGTTGACTCACTTAATGAAACTGATGTGCTCTCACTTGCTGAATCTGAGATAGATGCTGAAGTGCTCACTGATTCGGAATTGCTTACTGATGTACTTGTCGATTCGCTTAGTGAAGTTGATGTACTTGCACTTGCTGAATCAGAGATTGATGTCGACGTGCTCACTGATTCTGAATCACTTACTGATGTGCTTGTTGACTCACTTAGTGATGTAGAAGCACTTACGCTTTCTGAGTCTGATATTGAAGTCGACGTGCTTACTGATTCTGAGTCGCTTACTGACGCACTCGTTGACTCACTCAATGATGCAGAAGTACTTACTGACTCTGATAACGAGATTGATGTACTTGTTGACTCACTTAGTGAAGTTGACGTGCTTACGGACTCTGAGTCACTCACAGATGTGCTTGTCGATTCACTTAATGAAGTCGATGTGCTTTCACTTGCCGAATCTGAGATTGATGTTGACGTGCTCACTGATGTGCTTGTTGAGTCGCTTAATGAAGTTGATGTACTTGCGCTTTCGGAATCTGAAATTGACGTTGATGTGCTCACTGACTCTGAATCACTTACTGATGTACTTGTTGATTCACTCAACGAAGTTGATGTGCTCGCACTCTCTGAATCTGATACTGATGTTGACGTACTCACTGATTCTGAATCGCTTACTGATGTACTTGTTGACTCACTCAACGAAGTTGATGTGCTCGCACTCTCTGAATCTGATACTGATGTTGACGTACTCACTGATTCTGAATCGCTTACAGATGTACTTGTCGATTCACTTAGTGACGTTGATGTACTCGCACTCTCTGAATCTGAGATTGATGTTGATGTGCTTACAGACTCTGAGTCACTTAACGACGTGTTTGTTGACTCACTTAATGATGTCGAAGTACTTACACTTTCTGAGTCTGACACTGATGTTGACGTGCTCACTGATTCTGAGTCACTTACAGATGTGCTTGTTGACTCGCTTAATGAAGTTGATGTGCTCACTGATTCTGAATCGCTTAATGACGTACTTGTTGATTCACTCAACGATGTTGAAGTACTTACGCTCTCTGAGTCTGACACTGATGTTGATGTGCTAACCGATTCTGAGTTACTCACTGATGTGCTTGTTGATTCGCTTAGTGAAGTCGATGTACTCGCACTTTCGGAATCTGAAAGTGACGTTGAGGTACTCACCGATTCTGAGTCGCTTACTGATGTACTTGTTGACTCACTTAGTGATGTTGATGTGCTCGTACTCTCTGAATCTGATACTGATGTTGAAGTACTGATTGATTCTGAATCACTTACTGATGTGCTTATCGATTCACTTAGTGACGTTGAGGTACTTGCGCTCTCTGAATCCGATACAGATGTTGAAGTACTGATCGATTCGGAATCGCTCACTGACATGCTCGTTGACTCACTTAACGATGTAGAAGTACTTACACTTTCGGAATCTGAGATCGATGTTGACGTACTTACGCTTTCTGAGTCTGACACTGATGTTGATGTGCTCACTGATTCTGAGTCACTCACTGATGTGCTTGTCGATTCACTTAATGAAATTGAAGTACTTACACTCTCTGAATCTGATACTGATGTTGAAGTGCTCACCGATTCTGAGTTGCTCACTGACGTACTTGTCGATTCACTTAATGAAGTCGATGTACTTGCACTCTCTGAATCTGAGATCGATGTTGATGTGCTTGCACTTTCTGAATCTGATACTGATGTTGACGTACTCGCTGATTCAGAATCACTTACGGACGTGCTTGTTGAATCACTCAATGATGTTGAAGTACTTACACTTTCTGAGTCCGATACAGATGTTGAAGTACTGATCGATTCGGAATCACTCACTGAAGTACTTGTTGATTCACTCAATGAAACTGATGTGCTTGCACTTTCCGAATCCGAGATTGATGTCGATGTGCTCACTGATTCTGAATCGCTCACAGAAGTGCTTGTTGATTCGCTTAATGATGTTGAAGTACTCGCACTTTCTGAATCTGATACTGATGTTGACGTACTCACTGATTCTGAGTCACTCACTGATGTGCTCGTTGATTCACTTAATGAAGTTGAAGTACTTACGCTTTCCGAATCTGAAATTGACGTTGAAGTACTCACTGATTCTGAGTCACTCACTGATGTGCTCGTTGATTCACTTAATGAAGTTGAAGTACTTACGCTTTCTGAATCTGAAATCGACGTTGACGTGCTCACTGATTCTGAATCACTCACTGACGTGCTTGTTGATTCACTCAATGAAACTGATGTGCTTGCACTTTCCGAATCCGAGATTGATGTCGATGTGCTCACTGATTCTGAATCGCTCACAGAAGTGCTTGTTGATTCGCTTAATGATGTTGAAGTACTCGCACTTTCTGAATCTGAAATCGACGTTGACGTGCTCACTGATTCTGAATCACTCACTGACGTGCTTGTCGACTCACTCAGTGATGCAGAAATGCTTACTGACTCTGATAATGAAATTGATGTACTTGTTGATTCGCTCAATGAAGTTGAGGTACTTTCACTTTCTGAATCTGATACTGACGTTGACGTACTAAGTGATTCTGAATTACTTATTGACTCTGATAGTGAGAGTGAAATGCTCGTTGATTCGCTTATGGAAGTAGAAATACTTTCGCTTTCTGATTCACTCAATGATGTACTTAATGATGCGCTTGTTGACGCACTTTGTGATGCACTCAACGATGTACTTAATGACGCACTTCTTGAGTTACTGAGTGACGTACTTGTTGATGCACTTATCGATGCGTTCGTTGAGTTACTCAATGATGTACTTGTTACAGGATCATTCCCAGTGACTGCCCCTGTAAAATAGTTTGGCAATGTTGCCCCGGTTTGACTGGCATAAGGTGAGAAAGTCCAATTTAAATCACCGTTAGGGTTAGTAATCGGCACTGACCATTTTGCCATAATGGCATCACCTTTATTAGCATAAGTTCCATTCATAGTAGGTAACCCTTGCCAATAGTAACCACTACCATTACTTTGCATTGGTGTCGTAGCAGGAGCAATTAGATTTTCGTTCGTTGTTGTATAGCCCCCTGTAGTAATAGACTGTGTCACCGCTGACGGTTGTCCATAGCCACTACCTAAATTCAACATTGTTTTAAGACTATCATTCGTATTCTTAACGTTTAACGGGCGATTCAATGGAGCGACTTCCACTGTCGCTGTATTTGGATTGTCATATGATACATAGTACGTGAAGGTTAATGCCGTACCATCACTTGTCACGATCAACTTGTAATAAATTGGCAATTTATACAATGTATCTGTGCCTGTTCCCGTATATGTCTGTGTCACAGGTGCTGTTGCAGCGACAGCAGCAAATGTTGTCGGCGCTGCTCTTAGGCTTAATGAACGTAATGATAACGGTGCTGTACTTTGACTTGTGCTATCAGAGGTTGACAATGATGTCGAAGTCGATGTCGCACTCGTCGAGGTAGCGTCTGTTGATTGGCTACCAGACTTACTGCTTGTTGATGAGGAATCGCTCGTACTCGTGCTTTTTGACGTACTCTCCGAAGAAGTGCTTTGACTTTTGCTATCAGACGATGTACTTTGGCTATCCTTTGTAGACATACTCTGACTATCTGTTGATGCTGATTGACTGTCTTTTGATGACGTACTTTGACTGTTTGTTGATGTCGATTGACTGTCTTTTGTAGACGTGCTTTGGCTATCTGTTGAAGTCTGACGCTCAGATGACGCACTGCTCTCACTTGCAGTAGAAGTTGAAGCATCACTTGTTGCAGACGTTGATGCTTGGCTGTCAGTTGTCGATTGTGATTGTTCAATCGTTACAGACGTTTGATCTCCGACTGTTTGACTTTGCGTCGTAAGTTCTGACGTTACAGGGGCTTCAGAAGCAGCGAAAGCATGTTGATCATGCAACATATTAACGGTAAACATCCCGCCTGTTAAGGCAGTTGTTTTCAATGCGTTTCTTTTGATGAATCCACCGATATTTTGTAGTCCCTCATCTTCTTTTTCTACTTTCTCCGTTAAAAATGGCAGACCCATTAAACGGAGCAATTGAATTTCCTTAATGCCAGCTTTAACCCAGTTTTTACCGGATTTGTACAATTTCACTCTTGCTTTTTCTTGACCAAAACTTCTTTTAAATTCCCTTAATTTTTTTGTCATTGCAAAACTCCCGTTAATGTATTCGGGAAACTTTTAACCTTCTCTTTATTTCCGAAAAATTATCCCACTACTTTGAAACTAAAAATATACTTTTACATCATATACCCCTTTTAAATTTGGAGCAACTTAAATTTTTTCAAAATTTAGTCGGTTTCTTTATATGGTTTTAATATAAAAAAGATATATACTTGAACGAGTTATTTTTAGTAATCCTTTTCTTTGAAATTGTTCTAGCAATTCAATCTATCGACGTGCTAGAAAAGCTTTATTATCAATTGTCTGAAAATTCTAGCTTCACATAAGTTGCATCCTAATTATTTGATTTTCACAACAAAATTGTCTTGTTTCGTTAATTTTTTTAATCATTAAATAGAAATGACTAATTCAAAAATAATTTTGGTTTGTCCATTTGTCTCATGAACATATTTGAAAACTAATGAAAACATTGTGCTACAGAGATTTGTCACTGTTGAATTTTTTGTTCATGGGTCAAATGCACGATACCTCATCTTGTAATGCACTTAATTTGTCATTTATGTATGTTTGGAACTAAAAATCGTAATAATTAATTGTTGTGTGCTTAAGTGATTTTAAAAATAAACAATTGATTGCTATATTCTATATCTTATTTCTTGTTGTGTCTATATTTTTTTATCATAATATTTTCGAATCATTATCATTTCATTTCGTTAATTCAAGCGTTTTCACACCCTTAAATAAAAGCTTGCATACCCCAAGTAAACATGCCCATTATTATATTTAAATAGGAAGAAAAACTACACTGTTTTTCTGAATTTGAACTGTCGATATTCCTTCTTTAGTTTAAAATAAGTATTTTTTATGAAATCGTTTCATTTAATTACATAATCCTTAAGTGTACAGTTGAATAAATTCAGAAAAACGCTTACAATTTGCATATCACTATCATCTGGTCATCAGATGAGTGTTGAATGTAGTTTGAAAAATTGAAATTCGAGGTGGGAACTATGTTAATGCTTGTGGCATTAAGTGCAGTTATTGTTCCATTCATCTTTTTAGTCTTACTACGTATGTCTGCTTTAGTTGGGATGACGATTAGTGCAGTTGTAGTAACGATTTTAGGAATGTTTGCATGGGGCATCGAAGCTGGCGTCATTGCTGCTTCTTTTTTACAGGGGATACATAAAACGTTAACGATTATCTTAATATTGTTTGGTGCACTCACATTATTAAATACATTGAGAGAAACATCAGCCGTTGATCGTATCAATGCGGGTTTCCAAAATGTATCCGGTGATATGCGTGTACAAGTTATTATTGTGGCGTTTTTATTCGGGTCATTAATCGAAGGGGCTTCAGGTTTTGGTACACCTGCCATGGTAACTGCACCTTTAATGGTGGCTTTAGGGTTCAAACCCTTAACAAGTGTGGCGACCGCGTTGATTGCGGATAGTGTTGCAGTATCATTTGGCGCAGTAGGCACGCCTGTTATTGTTGGCTTAAGTACCTTAAAGAATGCGAATGCCCATTTGTTTTCAGAAACGGCCATTCGTATTACAATGCTTGACTTATTAAGTGGTATTTTAATACCGAGCATTATTGTCATTACAATGATTGTTTTCTTTGGGAAAAGTGATAAATTAAAAGCAATTTTAGAAATTTTACCTTGGACGTTGTTAATTGGTGTTACCTACGTCCTTTCCGCTTTGGCTTATGCGTTATTAACAGGTCCAGAATTTGTTTCTATTTTAAGTTCATTGACAACGATTATTGTTGCAGTGTTCACAGCTAAAAAAGGATGGCTTGTGCCAAAAAATGAATGGAAAGACGCTTTATCTGAAGTTTATGAGTCGAAACCACAAACAACGCATCAAATGAGTTTGCTTTCAGCGTGGTCTCCGTACCTAATTGTTGTTGCTTTACTATTATTGACACGTGTGGTTGCACCCGTTAAGGCATTTACGACATCGGTCTTCAACTTATCATGGAACAACATTTTAGGTTATGAATCGATTTCTTCCAGTTGGGAAGTCTTATATTCTCCAGGAACGATTTTAGTCGTCGCAGCTTTTCTTGCGGTACTCATTCAACGCAAATCAATGAAAAACTTCACGAAAGCGTGTAAAGATTCGATTAAAACCATTCGTATTACAGGAATCACTTTAATCGCGACCCTCGCGATGGTTCACGTCTTTAGTAATTCTGGTATTAACACCAAAGACTTAATCAGTATGCCAGAATACATTGCAAATGGTATGGCGTCAACGTTTGGCCAAATGTGGCTCTTCGTGGCACCTTTCCTTGGCGCTTTAGGTTCTTTCATTACGGGAAGTGCCACTGTTTCAACATTAACTTTTGCTCCTGTTCAAGCGAATATAGCTGCTGCGATTGAAGGGAATACAACTACTGTCCTTGCTGCACAAATTATCGGTGCGGCTGCCGGCAACATGATTTGTGTGCATAACGTAGTTGCGGTGTGTGCGGTAGTAAATATGGCAGGTAAAGAAGGTAGTGTTATCCGTAAAACCTTAGGCCCTGCCCTCCTTTACTGCTTACTCGCAGGTATTAGTGCTTATCTATTTACGACATTTTTCTTATAATATAAAGACATGTAAAAAAGGCGTGTGCGATGATTCGCATACGCCTTTAATATATCACCCGTTTGGGTTGTTGTTGGCAAAAATAAAGAAATGACTCTAGCTGAAATTTCTGATTCACAAAAATGATTCGTCCTCCGACACGAGAACCTTTCATTTTTACATTGTGCAAGCGATGATACCCCTTTGCATCAGCAAAATAGCCCGTGGTGTAGTTCACATCATCAGAAACACACAGCTCTCCCACAACCCCTTCGTTCGATTGAATAATAGAGGCAATAGAAAGCGCATCTCTCACGCGTTCATTCAGAGGTGATTTGGAACTTTGGTGTTGGAAACAAAAATGCGTCACACGACACCCCCGCTCCCCAAAGTTATCTAACCTTTCACCTGTAGTAGCATCGAGAATAATCGCTCCTCGATAACACGTTGGGTTCGTAATATATTGCCATGCTTGCTCCATTGCTTTATCAGTAATTTTCCTATCTAACGCGAGTTGTTTAAAAGTTTGTGATTGTACCTCGATAATAGGTAACGCTTGGAGTTGAACAAGTGGTGAAGTGATTTTTTCAATTTTTAAATTTAAAAAATCAGCGTCTCCATTTTCATGTTGGAAGCCTTTATGAAAATATGCGGCGATGACTTGTTCAATATCCTTCGCTTCACAAATCGTCTCTGCGCCACTGATATGTTGGTTATCTTCTGAAGCACGCATTTTAATACTATACATGAGGGGTGTCTCCTTTTTTGAGTATAGTGTGTAAACGCATAATGTCTTCTTGTTCATGAAATGCACTTAACGACATTCTTAACGCTGGCGTTGCGACTGTCGGTGGTCGAAATAAACTCACCCAAAATCCTGAATCCAGTAACTGACTATGCATCGCTTTGGCAGTATGTACATTTTCATATGTCACCGTTTTAATTGATGTTAAAGTGTGTTCTGTATTTTCATTCATGTCATTAAAGTACTGAATATTTTGATGTAATTGTCTTCTTTCAAAATCTGCGTTTTGAAGAGCCTGAAACTGCTCTTGAATTAAAAACAGATTCATTGTGGGCAAACAATTCGAATAAATGAGGGGGCGTGCGGTATTAATCAACATCTCTCGAATCACATAGGAACATAAAATAAGTCCCCCGTGTGCCCCCATTGCTTTTGATAAACTTGTCGTGACAATATCAATATTTTCATAACCCGTACCGTAGCCTAATCCAAACCCATGGGCATCATCGACAACCAACAGCGTCCCCGGAAATTCTGATTTGAGGCGTCTCAATTGATGAAGATCTGCCATATGTCCATTTGTTGAAAAAATTGTATCCGTCACGATCACTTTCAATTGATGAGGATATTTGGCCATTTCCATTTTTAAACGTGCATAATCTAAATGAGGAAAGACGACCTTTTTGACACGTGCTAACTGAATGCCATCAATAATACTCGCGTGATTCAATGCATCAGAAAAAACGACGACATCCTGCTTTTTAAACATTTGAAAAACCGCCAAATTCACCTCATAACCGCTTCCCAATAAAAGGGCCCCTTCAAATCCATAAGCTTCACTGATGTCTTGTTCAATCTCTGCGTATAATGTCGAATGCCCACTAACCAGTCGAGAACTTCCTAAATGTGCCCCATATTTTTGAATAGCTCGCTCTAACACGTCCATATCTATAGTGCGCTGGCCAAGGCCAAGGTAGTCATTTGAGGTGAAGTTTATCCATGCTTGTCCATCCCGATATAACCTTTGTTTTCGCGCCGTTTCGACTTCCCTCAACTGACGATACTGACCCTGTTGTTGCAACTGTTCTAAATATGATTGAAACTGCATCTTAATCTCCCAAAATATCTTCTAAAACATTTTTAAAAATATGGGTCATTTTTTTAATTTCACGTTTGGACATACTCAGTACAGGCACAAATGTGATGATGTGCTCTAAATTACGAATCATCAATCCTCGTTTTTTACATTCCGCAATGATGCGCTCCACCGTCGCAATGGCGAGTGGCGATTTCTTTTGACGATCTGACACGAGTTCAACCGCAAACATCAACCCTCTCCCTCGCACATTCCCTACATGTGGCAATGTTTCTAATTGTCTTAATTGTCTTTCCAGCACTTTGGACGTTTTTTGAATATGACGAATAAGATGTTTTTCTTTGATCATTTGAATATTTTCGAGCGCCAACGCACAAACGACTTGATTGCCTGTGTAGGTATGACCATGGAAAAACGTTTTTTGCCCATGTGCATCGCTTAAAAACGCATCATAAATCCGTTGAGACGTCACTGTGGCAGCGAGTGGTAAATAACCGCCAGTAATAGCTTTTCCAAGACACATAATATCCGGTTCCACTTGTTCATGCTCACAGGCAAAGAGTTCCGCAGTGCGACCGAATCCTGTTGCCACTTCATCCACAATCATGAGCACGTCATATTGACGACACAATTGTTCTACCCCTTTGAGAAACCCTTTAGGATGTACGAAGAGACCGGTCGCCCCTTGAATAAGCGGTTCCATCACGACGCCCACAATCTCATCACCACGCGTTCTAAGTACACGTTCAATCTGATTTAATACCGCTTCTTTTAAATCTTCTTCTGTGTCATAAGTACTATGATAAAAAGAGGGACAAGTCACTTGAATATTTTCAAAAATCAAATCGTTGAAAATTTGATGAAACGTCTCAATGCCCCCGACACTCACGGAACCTATCGTATCACCGTGATAACCATTTTTAAGCGTGATAAATTTATTCTTTTTGCGATATTTGACGGGGTCGACGTTTTTCCAATATTGATAGGCCATTTTTATCGCAATTTCCACTGCCGCACTGCCTGTATCAGAATAAAACACTTTGCGTAAAGTACGTGGCGTGATATCGACGAGCTTTTCAGCTAATAATATCGATGGAATGTTGGAAGAACCAAGTAATGTTGAATGCGCAATCGATTTTAATTGTTTTTCAATGGCTTTATTCAAACGTTTGTTGTGATGCCCATGAACATTCACCCAAAGTGATGCGTAACCATCAAGATAACGTCGTCCCTTCGTATCATATAAATAGCTCCCTTTCCCTTTTTCGATAATGATGGGATCCTTTTGACGATAGACCCCCATTTGCGTGAAAGGATGCCAAACGTATTCTAAGTTTTTATCGACGAGTGTTTGATGTTTCATGAAAAGTGACCTCCTTGAAATAGTTGAAAATAGTTTCTGGAATATCTGTCATTTTTCCATTTTCAGGAAAGGTGACAATGGGTGTTTTCAAATAGGATTGCAAGGTCAACCGATTGTCCTGTTCGATGACCGTATACGTATAGCGATTCATTAATATGATATTCGGCGGACATTCATGTGTATCTAGATACGATTGATGCACGAGCGTTTCACTAATTGCGCCAAGCTTTGCCGGTACGACACTCAACACAACATCAGCCGTTGCCTTTATCAAGTCTGTTGTCATAAAAAAAGTCTCATTTTCAACATAAATCGGCACAGCAATGCCACCAGCGCCTTCGATGAGTACAACATCATATTGCGTTTCAAGATACGCCAATTTAGAAAGGACTTTATTTAAATCAAACTGTTGATGTGGTTCCTGCTTAAAGGCAAGATGCGGCGACACCGCTTCATGAAAGGTATACAGCCCTGTAAGTTCATAATCTAATCCGCATAACGTGCGATAGGCTTCAAGATCTGGATAAAGCCCTTCCTCCAGTTCTTCAGTTTGAAAAGGTTTAAAAATCACTGTTGAAATCCCTCGATGATTCAACCATTGCCATAATCTTGTCACGACATAAGTTTTACCTACATCTGTATTTGTACCAGTAATAAATATTTTCATCATTTTCACCTATATGTATAAAATAAGTACACTTTAACATCTTAAAACGAACTCCTTTAATTGTAAACCTATTTAAATATTAAGTTTACAATATAGGTGTGCAAATTGATCAATCACCTTTTGTAGCAATTGATTTAAAATCTACTTAGAATTACTCTTAACCTCAAAACCGCTCACACTTTACACCTTCAAAAATTATTGTATAATAACTTTGTTAGGTAAACCTAAATAATTGTGTGGAGGTGCTTAAAATGAGTAAAAGTTTAGAAGATATCAACAACACAGTCAGTTTCGATGACCAAGGGTCCTACCTCTCACGTTTATCAAAGTTTATCGGTCCTGGCCTTTTAGTTGCAGTCGGTTATATGGATCCCGGTAACTGGATCACCTCCATAGGGGGTGGCGCAAGTTATGGCTATATCTTATTATTCGTCATTTTCATTTCGAGTATAAGTGCGATGTTTTTACAATCCATGTGCGCACGTTTAGGTATCGCAAGTGGTATGGATTTAGCACAAGTGACACGTCATATGATTTCTAAAAAAATGGCTGTCATCGCTTGGTTAATTGCGGAACTCGCGATTATGGCAACAGATATTGCAGAAGTCATTGGGAGTACGATTGCCTTAAACTTATTGTTCCATATTCCGTTAATCGTTGGCGCAGTCATTACAATTGCCGACGTATTTTTACTATTGCTCATTATGAAATTTGGATTTAGAAAAATCGAAGCCATTGTCGGCGTTCTGATTTTCACGATTCTCATAATATTTTTATTCGAAGTCTATATGGCTCAACCGGGAGTGAGCGATATTTTAAAAGGGTTTATTCCACAAAAAGAGATCGTTACCCATAATGGTATTTTGTACATGTCTTTAGGAATTATCGGGGCTACAATTATGCCACACAACCTTTATTTACATTCATCAATCGTGCAATCCCGTAAATACGATAGAAACAGTGTCTCCGCTAAAAAGTCGGCCATTCAATTTGCGCAAATCGACTCAAATATTCAGTTGTCTATCGCCTTTGTTGTTAACTGTTTATTGTTAATTTTGGGAGCAGCATTGTTCTACGGCACCAGCCAAGACTTAGGACGTTTTTATGAATTGTATGATGCGCTCAAAACATCACACGTGGCAAGTGCGATTGGTGGTGGCGTGACAAGTACACTTTTCGCAGTCGCTTTACTTGCGGCAGGCCAAAATTCAACCATTACGGGTACATTATCTGGCCAAATCGTTATGGAAGGTTTTATCCATTTAAAAATGCAACCGTGGGTCCGCCGTGTAGTGACACGATTACTCGCCATTCTACCCGTATTTTTTTGTTTATTGATTTACGGGGCAAATGCGCAAAAAATTGAAGATTTATTAGTTTTCACTCAAGTCTTCTTAAGCCTAGCCCTCCCTCTAAGTATGATTCCGCTCATTTTGGCTACAAATAATAAGACAATAATGGGCGACGCATTTATCAACACAAGATGGGTAAATATTGTCGGTTGGCTACTCACTCTAATTCTATGCATATTGAACATCTATTTGATTATAAGTACTCTTATGGAAATGATGTAGAATTCCACTGTATCCCCTTAGAATAGAAAACTAAGGGGAATTTTTAAAATCAAACTTTGACCTTGACTAATTTTGACCTTTGTCTTATAATAAGACTTGTAAGGGATAGGACATCAGTTACCTCCCTTCATCACAACCAGTTTCTTGATATTGACGAAATAATGATAATATGAAGGAGCGATGCTTTATGGCATTCCAAATGAAACCATTTAACAATTCAATTTTTGACATGAATCCAAGTGACTTATTTAGAGACTTTGGACAAGGTTTATTAAATACAAACGACTTTAAAACAGATATTACTGAACGTGACGATGCTTATATCGTGTCTGCTGAATTACCAGGTATGGACAAATCTGATATTAGTGTTGATTTTAACAACAATATTTTAACGATTGCGGCTAGTCATAGTGAAGATAATAAAGAGGAAAATGATGAAGGTGTCATCATTCACCGTGAACGCCATACGTCTAGTGTGAAACGTCAATTTTCATTTAACGATGTGCGTCGTGACAATATTGAAGCTTCTTACGATAAAGGTGTGCTTCACATTACATTGCCTAAAAACCAAAATGAAAATGACTCAAGTTCACGTATTACTATTAACTAAATAATCAAAGCTGAAGTGACTCCCCTCCCACTTCAGCTTTTTTATGTAAAAAAGGGTGAGACGTCAATGTTCTCACCCTTTTCTCTCTATTTTTGTTGTGATTGTGCAGCAAGATAACTGCCCATCACGTTTTGATATCCTGGTAAGTTATTTGTGAGTAACGCGCCAAAACCGTCTGGATCGTTTCTCCAATCACGTTGTAATTCGCTTGCGACGCTGAACCAGTTTGTTAACTGTACGCCCCCTTGTTGCATTCTCATGAGCGCTGCATCTGCGACTTGTTTGCTG
The DNA here is from genome assembly GCF_011394755.1 of Staphylococcus sp. 11511212. Taxonomy (NCBI): domain Bacteria; kingdom Bacillati; phylum Bacillota; class Bacilli; order Caryophanales; family Staphylococcaceae; genus Staphylococcus; species Staphylococcus sp. 11511212. The sequence goes on from NZ_JAANBQ010000006.1 coordinate 84,771, forward strand.
ACGGTACCTGAGGCATCGACAACTGCGAATACTTCAAATCCTTCATTAATTGCTGAAAGTGCTGGGTGTGCCACACACACGTCTGTCACTACGCCGGCAATGATAATTTGTTTTTTACCTGTTTTCTTAACCGCTTCCACAAAATCTTCATTATCCCAAGCATTGATTTGACCGGGTCTTGGAATTTTAGTAGCATCCGGAAAAATATCTGTAATTTCTTTCATTAATGGCCCATTGGCCCCTTCTTCAAAACTTGTCGTTAAAATAACGGGAAGATCAAAGAATTTCGCCGTTTCTGCCAATGCCACGACATTGTTTTTAAATTCATCTACACCGTAGTCACGAACAAGTGAAGAAATTAATCCAATTTGATGATCGACTAATAATACAACCGCATCATCTTTGTTTAAACGTTGATACAAATCTTGATTTTTTGCCATGGAAAAACCCTCCTGTATCCATGTTCAATATAAATAGTATACCTACTTATGCTTTCATTATCGCAAAATTCACACTTGATGTAAACGCATACACTTATGTTGTATATTTTCTTGAAAACTTGTCATTTTCTAAAAATGGAACTTTTAACTCTACCCATGTTCAGTCTTCAATCAAACGCTTTTCGAATTTTACAGTTTCTCTCGCCCCATTTTCAAAGTTATTGTCATTCGTCAACTTGGGTGTGATGGCCTTCTTATTTCGATACACTTTTCAATATCATTTTTTCCTTTTATAAAACTATGAGATAATTATTGTAATAAATAATGAGGTGATGATATGCAGAAGCACGTCCATATTATTGGTGCTGGATTAAGTGGTTTGGTTGCGGCCACAGAATTTTTAAAAAAGGAGGCGTCCATGGCTATCGTGCGTTAGAAGGAACATTTTTAGGAGGCTGTATTTTCAGTGGCATCCGCGCAGCAGAAGGCATCCATAAAGACGTTACGAAATAATATAATTATGATATAATGAATCGGAACATTTTTAGGAGTTTATAATATCATGTCTCTATTTTATAAATGGCTCGCACTTTCATTTACAATTCTATCCGTTTGTTTAAGCGTGGGCACACTGATTGCCCCTTCATTGTTTCAAACTTTGGGGTTCCTTATATGTGCTTGGATCAGTCTATCCTTCATCATTTGCGTCATGGGTATCCTTAAAAGTTATGACTACATATTGTATATCAGTTTATGTCTCATCAATATGTGCGCATTAATATATAGCGTCTTTTCGCTTTACTTTTTATAAATCTGGACGGCGTACCCACTTAGAGTGAGAAAGCCATCAAAATTTACCCTCAGATAAATTTTGATGACTCTTTTAATAGCAATTAAATAGGAAATGAGACGTTATACGTACATTGAGCATCAGTAAAAGCATTTATCTCAAAATGCTATTTTGACTGATGTTTTTTCTTTTCTTCATTGCGTAAAACCACACGACGAATTTTACCAGAATTTGTTTTCGGCAAATGGTCGACAAATTCAATCGCGCGTGGATATTTGTAAGGTGCCACACTTTGCTTCACAAACTGTTGCATATCATGAATAAGTGCGTCACTTGCTTCATAGCCCTCTTGTAAAATAACGAAAGCTTTGACGATATTCCCTCGTTCAGGATGTGGGCTTGCGACAACGGCACATTCTTTCACGGCTTCATGATGTGTTAATGCATCTTCTACTTCAAATGGCCCAATCGTATAGCCCGAGCTAATAATAATGTCATCTTTACGTCCTTCAAACCAAAAATAACCGTCTGCATCTTTTTGTGCCAAGTCGCCTGTGATGTGATACCCTGCGAGACGAGCTTCTTTCGTACGGGCTTCATCGTTTAAATACCCTTTAAACAACGCAGGTAAGTCTAACGGCACCGCAATATTGCCTTCTTCGTTAGGACCTAATTCCGTTCCGTCATCGTCTATAATGGTCACACCGGTTCCAGGTATCGCTTTTCCCATTGCACCTGGGCGTTTCGGCGTATCTTCTAAAAAGCCGATGAGTAATGTGCTTTCTGTTTGTCCATAGCCATCGCGTACTGTTAACCCAAAATGTTGTTCAAATTTATCGACCACATCTCGGTTCAGCGGTTCCCCTGCTGATACTGCACTACGTAAATGTGATAAATCGTACGAATCCAAATTATTTAGTTTCGCCATCATACGATACTCGGTCGGTGTACAACATATGACGTTAATCTTAAAGTCTTGGAGTAATTCTAAATAGCGAGAAGCTTTGAACTTTCCGTTATAGACAAATGCGGTAGCGCCTGAACCCATAATTGATAAAAAGGGACTCCATACCCATTTTTGCCAACCCGGTGCTGCTGTTGCCCACACGAGATCATCTTCTTGAATGTTTAACCACTGTTTCGGGGCAAGTTGCATATGCGCAAATCCCCATCCGTGCGTATGCATCACCGCTTTAGGGTTCCCTGTTGTGCCCGAGGTATATGATAAAATGGCCAAATCATCACGTGTTGTCGAGACGCTTTCCAATTCTTCAGGTTGTTTCATTTTTTCAGATGCTATTGCCGTCCAATCTTCATGTTCTCCATTGGCGAGCAATTTGATCAGGGTCTCATATTCTTCCACACGTTCAAATTCTTTAATATATTCAGGCATTGTAATTACCGCAGCCACACTGCCATGCGTAATGCGATATTGCAAATCTTTCGTGCGCAACATTTCCGAACTCGGAATAATGGTGAGTCCTAACTTTAAAGCAGCGATATAAATTTCATAAGTTTCAATCGCACGTGGAAGCATGACTAGAATGCGGTCTCCTTTTTTTAAACCACTTTTAGTTAAGACGTGGCCAACGCGATTCGCTTGTTTAATAAGCTCGGTGTAAGTAACTTTTTCAGGCGCATCAAAACCTTTTTCATAAATTAAGGCGAGCTTTTGTGGGTTTTGTGAATGTTTTTCAATTTCATCAACGATATTATAGTTTTTCGGTGCAACTAATTCAGCTTTGTTCATTTTTAAACTTCCTTTCTCTCTAAAATAATGGTATCAGAGGAACGGGCGTCACCAAAGAAAATACACTTATAGCGTAAAAAGAATTGACATCAGGTACTAAAATATGGCTTAAGTCGTTGATAATCGGAAACTGTTTCAGATTTTCATGCGAAAAAGTAGAACATATGTTCGCATTATGTTAGTATACATTTAGACCGGTTGATGACGTAAGAAATCTTTAAAATGGGGTGATGCTTATAGAGTCCATAAAACAAAGGAGTCGTATGTCATGTCAGATTATCAAATGCTGATGATTGTGTTCACCGTCATGAGCTTACTGATGATGACACAACAAAAAAAATAACCATTTAACACAGTGTTAAATGGTTTGCATATTATAAAATGTCGTTTATCGGTCATAAAGGGTTGGATGTTGCCGCATGCAACCCTTTTTTAATTTAAATTCATTGATACTATATCAGTTGACGATGGATAAGTCAAAATATGTGAATTAAACGTCGTTTATACGCAATAAGCCTTGGCATTTAGCCACTTTTTATTTTACTTTGAGCGACGTCCCGCTAGCTCTATAGAAGTGGATCTCAATTTTTTATTTCACACCTCAATCATTTCAAAATGCATTTCTACATTAATGAATCACTTTGTTCTAACTTAAACTTTTAACTCAATGTGTGCTTTCCGCTCACATAGTTATGCCTCGCGTCAGTCTTCCCGCGCTCTCCCGTTAGTCTACCCGAACCTCTCAAAATGCACTATATCAGCACTATATTAAATCAAGCTTCGTCACATTTAACAGGTGCTTAAATCGTCTTAAGAATGATTAAATAAAAACAATTTTAAAAAAATTCGTGATATAGTTAACTCATCAAACAAATAGGAGTGATTCTAATGAATGTAAACAAAGTCATTTTAACAGCAGTAACTACAGGAGTTTTAGCAACAGGTCTATTTGTCGCAGTCCCACACGCGAAAGCTGATGCCGCAGTTAAATCTCAGAACGGAATTGTTTTACAAGATGATTCACGTATCTTAGAACATGAGCTTGATTACGTCGGAATTATCGTCGATAAAAAAGCCGACAAAAAAATTAAGGCAAACTTAAAAGCTTACTTAAAATTACAAGGATTCAATTCCGTATCAGACTTTGTAAAAAAAGCAAAATCTCAAGGTTTAGATACGTCTAAATACGACTACTTAATTAAAAAATAAAAAAACTACTATAAATATATGTCTAACTTCAAATCTTGCGCCATGACTCCCCGTCATGGCGTTCTGTTTTGTCTCACCCCTCAAAAAGTGTACTTTGACACCTCTTCATATCGGCCATTAGTCTGATTTGTTACGAATTCGAAATAAATTGTTGATATATTTTGTATACTGTGTATAATATGATTTGTAATCAATCAAGCGAATTAAACGAAATAGAAAAGGATGCGAATTGAAGATGTCAAAATTACTTTATATTACTGCACACCCATTAGATGAATTAGTTTCTAACTCAATGGCTGCTGGAACAGCATTTATTGAATCTTATAAAGAAAACCACCCTGAAGATGAAATCGTACACATCGATTTATTTAAAGACTATATTCCATTTATTGATGGAGATGTATTTTCAGGTTGGGGCAAATTACAAAATGGCGAAGCTTTAACTTCAGAAGAAGAGAAAAAAGTTTCACGTTTAAATGAACTTTCAGATCAATTTGTATCTGCTGATAAATATGTATTTGTCACACCAATGTGGAACCTTTCATTCCCTCCAGTAATGAAAGCTTATATCGACTCAGTTGCTGTTGCAGGTAAAACATTCAAATATACTTCAGAAGGTTCTGTAGGTCTTTTAACTGATAAAAAAGCCCTTCACATTCAATCTCGTGGCGGCTATTACAACGAAGGTCCTGCTAAAGATTTAGAACATGGTGATAGCTACCTTCGCGCAATGATGACATTCTTCGGTGTACCAACTTATGAAAATGTTATTGTTGAAGGTCACAACAAAGCACCAGAACGTAGCGAAGAAATCAAATCTGCTGCTATTCTTAAAGCTAAAGAATTAGGTCAAACATTCTAAGATATCAAAAATCCCCCTATCTCATGAGGAGATAGAGGGATTTTTTTATTTTGTTTGTACTATTTTGTAATAAATGGTCGAAGTCACCCAGTACATGAGGCCATAAGTTATAACAACGGCAAATATAACAGCAATATAACTCGTTAAAAATAGTGAGATATCTCGAACTCCTAAAATACCTAATAGATAATAAATAATTTTACCTGCAAAAAGGGTATGAATGAGAGCAACAATAATAGGCAATACGAACACCCACATAATTTGTTTGTAATACAACATGAGGAAAGTGCCTACTAACAAGACGATGGATACGACCATCCCCAAGAATATTAATCCTCCGTTAAGTTCATAGAGTGACTTTCTTACTTCATCTTTCACAGTCACATGGACACCATATTTCTTCTCAAGTTTCGGAATCGCTTTTTCAAATGCTTCCTTGTCAGATTGAAGATTGAAACTAATGGATGTATTACCTAAATCTTGTTTGGATTGTTGCTGTTCTTGATTTGACGCATAATAATTAGAAATGTCTTTATACGTTGCATCATCCTTCACAATCACATATAAAGAATCTCCCGCGATTTGGTTTCCAATTTCATCTTTATCACTTGTAATTACTTTATACGTTTTTCCTGCCACTTTTACTTTGTCCAAATTTTTAAACTTAGGTGAACTTGAGGCAATAACGATTTCGTCGTCTTTTAAATGTATGTGTTGATTTTTTGCCTTATTATGATCTTTCTCAGTCACAAACACGCCATAGACGAGTTGACTCGTATACATTCCCATTTCATGAGGTGATTTTTTAAACGCCCCATCTTGATATTTGAACGCAATCATCTGTGTTGCAGTCACTCGGAATCGATCCACTGGCGCAATTGACGCAACCTCTTTTTGAAATGACGCCACACGCTGTTTTGTCTCTTGATTGTAGTTATGATTTCCATCAAAGTATACGTCGTAATCTTCTTTCACTTGTTTATTCACTTGTTCTTCAAGACCTCGGTATGTCGTGAGGGTCATCCCCATTGTCACAATCAAAAATGTGCACAACATCGTAATACTGGCGAGACCTACCACATTGGTTTTTATACGTGACAACAAACCAGAAATGGAAAAGAAATTTTTTGGCTTATAATAGATTTTGGGCATGCGTTTCAAGCCCTGTAATAGTAAAATACTCAACGACATAAACAAGCAATAGGTACCTATCAACACACATAAGATAGCATTAAATATTCTTTGGAACGAACTGGCTATCGTTTCAGTTGTAAGGGCGAGATAATACCCAAAACTTAAAGCGATGATCCCTAAGAGACACATCGGAATCAGTATCCGATTTCTCGTTTTTTTCTCCCCTGCATAACTTTCATTCATCAACTTGATAGGACTTCGTGTACTAGTATGAATCAAATTAATCATAAACAAGATGAGGAATAATCCTCCACATAATAATAGTGTTATCCCTGCTGCCTTCATACTAAATGGATATTGCATAATAGAAATTTGAGTTTTACTAATGAGCTTATTCAACATAACGAACAGTAAGTTTCCGAATAAATACCCACCAACAATACTTAAAATACTCGTCAATATCATTTGAACACTTAATTCAAACAATGAAATGAGATGTAAGTGTCTTTTCTCTAATCCAAGCACCATTTGTAAGGCATATTCTTGGCGGCGCCGCTTCATAATAAAACTATTGGAATAGATGATAAAAATACTCGTCAATATCATTAAAATGACATTGATCGTTTTTAAAAATAATGGCAAGTCAGGGTGACGTTCTAATATATAATCATTGTAAATAATCGAAATGATGATATATTCTAACCCCAACATAATACTTGCGGAAAGGATAAATGGAATGAACAGTGTCTTTAACGCAATAAAGTTACGTTTCACGAGTTTTAAAATCAATGGTAGTGTCATTTTAGACACCTCTTCCATTTAATAGCGCTAAACTATCAGAGATACGCTTTTGAAAACCTTGTTGCGTTTCATCCCCTTTATACAGTTCGTGATACAACCCACCATCTTTAATAAATAAAATGCGATTCGCAAATGACGCATCTTGGATCGAGTGTGTCACCATTAAAATCGTTTGTTGTTGTTGATTGATTTCTTTAAAAACCGACATAATTTCATCTGAGGTTTTAGAATCTAGTGCCCCTGTGGGTTCATCTGCTAACAAAAGTTGGGGCTTGTTAATTAATGCACGCGCAATCGCTACACGCTGTCTTTGTCCCCCTGAAACTTGATACGGATATTTTTCTAGCAGTTTTTCAATACCTAATTGATGGGTCACTTGTTCGATACGACTTTGCATTGTATTGACGTCTTTATGAGACAACACGAGTGGCATTAAAATGTTATCTTTGTTGCTCATCGTATCCAATACGTTAAAATCTTGAAAGACAAACCCTAATTCATCACGACGAAAACGTGCGACCGCTTTATTTTTCAATTGGTGTAACGCTTGTTCATTAATCGTAATCGACCCATCTGTCGGACGATCAAACGTGGCAATCAGATTCAACAACGTCGACTTTCCTGAACCCGATTCCCCCATAATAGCGACAAACTCACCTTCTTGCACATCAAAACTCATATCCTTAAGCGCCGTCACTTGATTCGTGCCTTTACCATATACTTTTTTCAAATGTCTCACACTTAGTAGCATAGGTACTCCCTCCTTCACTCTTTGACTTTAGTGTATAGAATAAAGAAAACAGCAACATTTATAATTTCTTACAAAAGTTGCTGGCAAACTTACATTTTTGAAAGATTGGATTCGTGAGGAAAATAAATTGTAAAGGTGGTAGAACGTCCCGGCTCTGAAACAACTTCAATTGGATGTTGTAACTTGTTGGAAATTTGCTTCACGACAAACAAACCAATGCCGCTCGATTTTTCATTTAAACGTCCATTCATCCCGGAATAGCCCTTTTCAAATATTTTCGGCAAATCGGCTTTCTGAATACCGATGCCATTATCACGCACTGAAAGCGCATTTTGCTCATTATCAAATGTCACCCAAATGTCCCCGCCCTTCGCATATTTCAGAGCGTTATTTAACAATTGTTCTATCATAATTCGTGTCCATTGGGCGTCCGTCGTCACGCTTTGATTTAAATTTTCAGTATGTATTCGAGTATGATGCTCAATAAAATGTAAAGCATAACGCTGTATTAATGGTTTAACAATCACATCGAGGGACACTTTTTCAGCGACCATATCTGTTTCATGGTTTAATAATTTTAAATAGTTGAGCGCTAAATTCGTATAATTTTCAATTTCGGTAATTTCTTGACGTACCTGGTTAATGGCTCCCGCTTCATTTCGTTCAAGTAGTAATTTAGAAGCTGTTATCGGTGTTTTGATTTGATGAATCCACGTTAAAAAGTAATTTTCAATTTCTTTTTGATATGAACGATGCGCGATTTTTTCTTCTCTTAAATCTTGTCTTAGCCTCTCATTCATTTGTTTAACTGTTTCTTCTTTCTTAAAATAAATCCATCGTATGACTAAATAGATTGCAAATACAAATAGTCCAATCGCACAAGAAATGGCATAGGCTTCCTTAGATAACTCAAAAATGTAAAAAACACTGAGAAATAGTAAATACGTTAATACAAATATTACAAGCTCACTTTTCATCATTTTTAGAAAATGCACGTTCTCACCTTCTCTACACTTTGTATCCGACATTTTTCTTCGTTTGAATCAACTCTGTTAATCCTAATTGTTTTAATTTTTTTCGTAAACGTGACATATTGACGGCCAATGTATTATCATCTATAAAATTTTCGGATTGCCAACACTGTTCTATCAGCGCATTACGACTGACAAATTGATCTTCATTTAAAAACAGCAATTGTAAAATTTGAAGTTCCGTTAAGGTAAGTGAAATGGTTTGACCTTGATAATAAAGTAATGCCTTTTCCGTGATTAACTGACATCCTTTAACGTTGAGTTCCGTTTGTTCCACTTTAAAATCGTAAGACCTTCTTAATAGCGCCTGTATTTTCATAATGGTTAAATTTAAATTGAATGGTTTTTCAATAAAATCATCCGCTCCCATTTGCATGGCCATCATTTGGTTCATATTATCAGAGGCTGAACTGATGAAAATAATAGGGACGTTTGACGCTTTACGTATTTCCTGACACCAGTGGAAACCGTTGAAATTCGGGAGGTTAATATCTAATAAAATTAAGTGCGGCTTCATTTCTAAAAAACGGTCTTTAATATGTATATAGTCTTGAACATTTATCGCTTCATGATTCCACTTACGTAATTCTTGCACTAAACTATTGGCAATCGTGAAATCATCTTCAACAATCATAATCTTCATTGGATTAACCTCCTTTTTTATCATATTACCATAACTTGAAAAATAGAATTCTTAACTTCAAATTTCGCGCACTGTTTTTTAAATTCGGGTATAGGTAGCTATCATAGTATTTAAAAAGGATGAATAACATGATTAAAGCGGTAACTTATTTCAACTTTGGCAATGCTTTAGAAGCTTTAACGTTTTATGAAGAAAAACTCGGCGCAGAAATCGTATCGAAAACCATGGGCGATGACGAGATGTTTAAAAATCTACCGGAGGAATACAAAATGCCATATGAGGTGGCCAAACGTTTTGTGATGAATGCAGAATTTAAGATTTTAGGGCAACACTTTATGGTCAGTTCCACACAAGGTGAACGTCCCGTTAATAATGAAGGCATGAACGTCTGTTTTACATTTGATGGCAATGATGAAGAGGACGTAAAAGCGGCGACAACGTTTTATCAACGTGCTTTGGATGCAGGTTGCCAAGAAACAATGCCCCTCGGTGAAACAGAATGGTCAAAACTGTATGGCATGTTTCAAGATCCGTTCGGGGTCACATGGATGAATAATGCTTGCTAAAACAAAAACGCTGTTCGTCATTACGATGAACAGCGTTTTTGATGTTTCACGTGACACACTTATACTTTTCTTAGTGACATTATAATGGCAAACATAGGTTTTTCAAATTGCAATGATACTTGGCCTCGTTGTCGTTCCAATAAATTTTTCACAATATACAATCCCACACCTGTTGTTTGATTTGTACGACTTTCATCCAACGTATATGCGCGCTCAAACAACTTTTGAACTTGCGCATCATTCATCCTATATTCTGTATCATTTTCAATATGTATATTGATGAATTCTTGTGTTTCTACAAAACGAACTTTTGCTTGATTCTTACCATATCTCAAAACATTTTGAATGATATTGTTTACTACTCTTATCATTGCTTCTTTGTGAGCTAAAACTTCCAATACATTTGAGTTTTCAAATGTGATTTGTATGCCCTTATTGTCAAATTGTTTAAAATAGGACATAAATTGTGCCTTAATGAATTCCACAATATCCATAGTTTCTAAATCTAGCTCATAATCAAAAGCATTTAGATACGTCAGTTCATGGAATAGGTTGACGCTCTTTATTAAATGTGTCGTTTTCTCGTCGATTACTTGAATATACTTTAACAAGTCTTCTTTATTATCAGTCTCTTTTATTATTTCAGTGTATCCTTTAATTGCAGTCAATGGGGTTCTTAAATCATGTGATACATTATTAATTTCTTTATTCAACATCAGTTCTTTTTTTCGATAAAAGTAGCGATAGTTTCTCAGTTGGTTCATGTAAGTGTTTAGTTCATTAAGTAACGCTTGACTCTGCTTTAATCCGGTCGCAGAACGCATGTATTGATTAGTTTCTACGTCTTGATTTATTTTTATGAGTTGTTGCGTAAAATATTCGACTTCTTTCTTTAGGCTGAAATATCGAAGACCTAAAAAAACAATTATTACAACCAGTACTGCGCCTATGCCATAAGCCATGAACTTCACATCTTCCTTAAAATTAGTATTCTACTTTTTTAAATTTAACATAACCCAAAATCAAGCTAAATATACCAATGCTTAATCCCACTAGCCAACACTTTAAATCAATATGGACCTTATCTAACATGTACATTTGCATATTTTGATCCAATAAATATTGTGGTGTCAATCTATATATAGGGGCAAATGCTTTGTTTATAGTCATTAACCCATAGAAAATTTGTTTGGAAAATAGAAAAATGAAAAGTATCCACATTAAGACTCCAATCGTTTTATATCTAGAACTGTATAACGCATGACTTGTTGCAAGAGCACCAAATATGATGGGTGCCATATTTAAAAAAGAAATAGTTATGTCCAGACTATATCTCCATCCATCTTCAAATAAATTTATTCCTAGTGTGAGTAAAATCACATAAGCGATTATACTAACAATTGAAAAGTAACAAAGTACTGCTAAAAATTTACCAAAATATATCGATTGTTTGGAGATATCATAAGCGATACTGACTTTTTCACTTTGCTGAAACTCTTTGGAGTGCACAAACTGGTTAACCATTATACACAGTAAAATAAGCAATCCACTAAATCCTAAAACATTTATGTAGTAAAAGCGAGCATTATCGTATGGGAAAGTAGCCTCTTGTTTTCCAGATACGTAAAGAACCACACCGGCTAAGATGATAAGCAAAAAGCATATTATTGCAAAAATATAGAACTTTTTAGTTCGCAGTATTAAGTAACATTGACTTTTTAATAAATTTATCATTAAATTTCACCTCTTTCCTCAATAAAAAAATAATCTTCTAAATTAAAACCTTTTTCTTGGATTTGATAAACACGAATATCACTTTTCCACAATAAATCATTAATCTCACTAGCATTCATCACATTAGATTTAATAGATATCGTATCGTCAGACAACACTTTATACTCTAAATTTTTATCACAAAGATCTAAAACTTGAACCGCTTTACTCGTTCTATCCACTTTTATTAAAATTGATTTCGTGACTTTTTTAAATAAAACATCCCGGCTCACTGACTCTACTATCTTTCCTTTTTCAATAAATACAAATTGTGTTGCGATTTGTTGTAACTCACTCAAAATATGACTTGCGATTAAAATTGTAATACCATATTCTTTATTCAATTGAATGACAAGATTACGAAAGCCTCTAATTCCCTCTACATCTAATCCATTTATTGGCTCATCGAGCACTAATACATCAGGTCCATTTAATAAAGCTAAAGCAATACCTAATCGTTGCTTCATCCCCAAGGAGTATGATTTAACTTTTTTCGTTTCCTCTCCCAATCCAACTTTTAATAAAACATCTTGAATGTAACTTTGATTTACTCCCCCATTTTGTATAGCAAAATATTCTAGATTTTGTTTAGCGTTAAATTGAGGTATAAAAACTGAGGTATCTATTAGAAAGCCAATTCGTTTTCTCATTTCATTTTTCACTTTATCTGATTTACCGAAGAATTTGATTTGGCCATCTGATGGTGAAATTTGGTTTGCAATTAATTTAATAAAAGTAGATTTACCTGCTCCGTTCCTACCAATAAGCGCACAAATCTCTCCTTTTTTTAAAGTGAAATCAACAGGATATAACGCAAATTGATTGTCATAATTTTTACATAGTTGTTTTGTCTCGATAACATCACTCATAAAAAAAACCTCCTCCTATATTTTTACTATAGAAGAAAGCTTTTTAAATTACTTTAAGTAAAATATAAAGAAAGTCTTAAGATTTACACTAGCATAAATCCTATCCCCCACACAGTCTTAATATAAGAATCATTACTGTATTGCGCTAATTTTTTTCTCAAATTAGATATGTGAACATTAATCGTATTGTCGTCACCAATATACATGCCTTGAATAGATTCATAAATTTGTTTTTTCGTAAAGGGCGTTTCTGGTTTTGACATCAATAATTTTAATAAATCAAACTCGGTATTAGTAAGTTCAATAGTGTGGTCGTTTAACGTCAGACATCTCTTCGTTTTGTTTAGTTTAAGACCTTTCCATGTTATCGTTCTATTTGAAGACTCCGTGCGAATATTCCTCAGTTGAACTTGAATTCTCGCACTAAATTCTTCTTTATCAAACGGTTTGATAATGTAATCATCTGCTCCCAAAAGCAGTAAGTTGACTTTGTCATTCACCTCAGATTTAGCAGAAACGACTATCACTCTAGCTTTGGATAACCGTTTTAAATCTTCGATAATTTCATCTCCGGATTTTCCTGGTAACATAAGGTCTAAAATAATAAGATCAAACACTTCACTTTGTGCCTTTTCTAATCCGTCTAACCCGGTATACACAATGGTTGACTGTGTGTCTAAACGTGCCAAATATAAGGAAATAATATGTGCAATTTCCACATTATCCTCGATTATTAATGCTTTATACTTCATTTGTGCACCTCAAAATTTTTGATGTACTTATATTATAGCAATATGTCAACATGTAAAACTGTTATATAAATGCAAAACTTTATTCTTAAACACCCTTATTTCAAGTAGTCTAACACAACGGCCCCAACTGCTTTTGCGGCCACTAATAAAGATTTCTCACTGATTTTAAATTTTGGATGATGATGCGGATAAGCCTCTCCTTCTTCAGGTTGGGCGCCGACATAAATAAAAGCGCTCGGTTTTTCTTTCGCATAATACGCAAAATCTTCTGATGGCGGTTGGGGCTCGACTAATTCGATATCTAAACCGGCCTCAGCAATCGTATTTGCGACATAGTCTGTGAACTCTGGATTGTTATATAATGCCGGATAGTCATCGTGGTAATCGAGTTCACTAGTCACACCAAATGTTTCTTCTAATCCATGGGCCAATCGTTTAATTTCTTTCTCAATTTTTGCTTTTGTGTCATCTGTTAACGCACGAACGTCCCCTTCAAGTTCAACGGCATCTTTAATGACATTAAATTGCCCTTTGCCGTCAAACGATCCAATCGTTACTACGCCTGTTTCAAATGGGTTTAATCGACGTGAAACAATCGTTTGTACGTCCATCACAAAAGCACTTGCAGCCACAATGGCATCATTCGCAGTATGTGGTGAAGACCCGTGTCCACCTTGACCTTTCACTTTGAGTTTAAAAAAGGCGCGTCCGGTTTGAGCAAATTCTGGACGATAAAATACTTTCCCCGCTTCCATCTGACTCATGACGTGTACACCGAGGACATGATCAACCCCCTCTAATACACCATCACGAATCATTGCTTGAGCTCCTCCAGGAGGCACTTCTTCTGCAGGTTGGTGAATGACGATGACTTTCCCCGTCAATTGATCTTTCATCTCAATTAAAGTTTCCACAAGTATCAACATATAAGCGGTATGGGCATCATGGCCACAGGCATGCATAACCCCTTCCACTTGGGAACGAAAAGGAACATCTGCCTCTTCTTGAATAGGTAATGCATCGAAATCGGCACGAATCGCAAGTGTTTTCCCGGGACGACCCGAATCAATTTCAATTTTGATTCCTCGTGGCCCTACATTTTTTGTGATTTTGACCGCTTTGTCTTTATAAAAATCTTCAATATACTTTGCGGTTTGTTCCTCATGAAAGGATAACTCTGGATGTTGGTGAAGATAACGTCGTATTTCAATCATGCGTTGTTCTTTCGATTCTAAAACTTCAAAAAGTGATTTAGCCATTTTAATCCCCTTCAATAACAAATTGTATTAATTTAAGTGTAACGTATTTGTTTGTTCTATATAAAAAAAGAACCTTATCCCTAAGGCTCTTTTTCATAAAATTAGTATTTGTATGGATCTTTTTGAATGTCTTTTGAACGTTGTTCCGCTTCGGCATTTTCAAAGTGTTGGTCCACTTTAGGGCGTTGTGGATTATGGTTTTCTACGTGCTCATAACCTTCAGGCGATGGTTGTGTCGCTGTGTTTTTATATGGCGCATTTTGTCGATTTTGTACTGGCTTTCTTACGAGTAGCATGATACCTGCAATAAGCCATAAAACGCCTGAAATTGAAACTAATAAACTGAGGACGCCCGCAATTAATAATAAAATACCTGCTAATTTCGCATTTTTATTAATAAAGATACCGCCCACGACAGCTAAGATGAGTAAAATGATGCCGCCAATGACACCAAATGTTATCATAAAGGTAAATAGTGTTGTTACATCGTTCGCTTCTTGAAGTGTATAGGCCCCATCTGAAACTAAACTTTCTTTAAAATCATCTCCACTAGCACCAAAAAATAATGCGAAAAAGGCAATGATTAGCATTCCAATCGTTTGTAAACCGACACCGATCCACGTTAATACATGTTCTGCTGTTCTTTTCATAGTCTCAATCTCCTTGTTGTTTTCTATAATGTTAAAGGATATTAATGCGTTCTTCAATACAAACACGAACCTATTTTCTTAAAAATTAGTTTAAATTTAACTTATATAACACTTGTATGTTTCATCTTAATCTACACTCCCCATTATAAAACCAACGTATTCATCGCTGAAAATTAAATAATTTTACTTCTAAAACACTATTATCATAAAGTTATTTCAGATTTACATTCCGTTCGATACATATCTTTTATAAACTTTTACTTTCAAATAAAATCTCAGTTAATTTTCATCTCTCCTTTTATTTGTAAGCGTTTACAATAGCGACATTATCCCATTTCATTTACTTAACTTTTATATATTATACCTTTCACAAAAGAAAACGCGTTATATTTATATATTGTTCAAAGCGATTTTGATTTCATATCAAAAAACATTTTTGCGAATTGTTGTTATTTTCAGATAATAGGTATAAAATACTCGCATACAAATAAGCAAGGGGTAAAATGCTATGATTTTTTACATTTAACAACTCAAGGGGAAGCATTAAAAATCAAAGGGGTATTATTCACTTTAAGGTGATGGGAGAGAACATTTATGACAAATGAATTAAAAAGAGAATTGAGCAACCGCCATATTCAGTTGATAGCGATTGGCGGAGCTATCGGTACCGGACTGTTTTTTGGATCAGGGAATACGATCTCAAAAGCAGGTCCCTCGATTTTATTTACTTATATGATTGTCGGTTTCTTCTTATTTATGTTTATGCGTGCAATGGGAGAAATTTTATTAGCTAAGTCAAAATTTAAATCCTTCCCAGAAGTTGCCCATGAATACTTAGGGCCATTTGCAGGATTTATTGTCGGATGGTCGTATTGGATGTCTTGGGTAATTACAGTTATGGCCGACGTGACAGCAATATCTCAATATATCAAATATTTTAATCCTAACATTCCGACATGGTTAACATGTTTTGCGATTATTCTATTATTACTTCTACTCAATTTAACAAGTACAAAATTATTTGGTGAACTTGAATTTTGGTTTGCGATTATTAAAGTCGTGACTATAATAGCATTGATTGTTGTTGGAGTAGTGATGGTATTTTTAGCTTTCAAATCACCTTCTGGTAACACAGCTCAAGTGTCGAATTTGTGGAGTCATCAAGGGATGTTCCCATTTGGACTTGCTGGTTTCTTAGCGTCATTCCAAATGGCTGTTTTCGCCTTTACGGGTATTGAATTTATCGGTATTACAGCAGGTGAAACAAAAGATCCTGAAAAAACACTACCACGTGCAATCAATAGTGTGCCACTCCGTATTATCATTTTCTATGTAGGCGCATTAGCGGTCATTATGATGATTGTGCCTTGGAATCAAATCGATCCAGCGAACAGCCCATTTGTTGGACTCTTCGCACTCGCGGGTATTCCTTTTGCGGCTGGATTGATTAACTTTGTCGTTTTAACAGCTGCCGCTTCTTCAGCCAATAGTGGTATTTTTGCGAATAGCCGTGTCCTTTTTACATTAGGGAACCAAAAGCAAGCACCTGAAGCGATGCACCGTTTATCTCGTCGTGGCGTGCCAAGAAACGCGTTACTTGTTACATGTGCATTGATTTCTTTAACAGTATTACTAAACTTACTCATTCCAAATGCGGAAACCGTATTTGTGTACATTACTTCTGTCGCAACATCCATTACAGTTGTGGTTTGGGCATTGATTGTTGTCGCTTATATTAGTTACTTCCGCAAAGACCATGCATTGCATCAAGCGAGCACATTTAAATTGCCAGGTGGTGTCTTTACCGCTTATGCTGTTTTAGCATTCTTTGCCTTTATCTTAGTTTTACTTTTAATTGAACCAAAAACACGTATCGGCTTTATCTTGTCACCGATTTGGTATGGCGTGTTGTCAATTGCCTATTGGAGACACCGTTCAACGATTAAAAAAAATGCCAACCAATTGCCTAAACATGCATAATGAAAAAGCATCCCCTCTTTTGAAGGGGGTGTTTTTTTCAGGATTTGGTAACCATACTTTTATTGAATCTTACACATTCGGATTTATGATTAGCCCTATCATAAACAAGTTTTTTGAAATTTCTAGCATTTTTTTAAAGTGATATTGTAAAATAGCATCTTTTTCTAAAGTGGAAGTCTCAATCATTTTGCCTACGCATTAACATAAATTAAAGCTAGATTTAAGCTGGATTTAATAGCTTTGTTTGGCATTCCCATTTAAACTATAACTACAATGCAATACCGACGTGATACCCGTAGATGGCAACCTAGATCTCTCACCATTATCACGTTGGGTTGCATTTTTTTATTCCATAAAGAAAGAGATGACAAAACATCATGATTTTAACGTTATTAGCTGCATTTTTTATTATTCGTTTGTATACCTTATACATATCGATTAACAACGCCAAAGCTTTAGTTGCTGAAGGTGCCAAAGAATACGGTCAAGCCAATTCAAAAGGACTCGCACTCACACATATTCTCATTTATGTTGGGGCAGCTATCGAGGCTTTTGTAAACCATACCACGTCAGGTTACATGAATATTTTCGGTCTTATTTTACTCATTCTCAGTTATTTCGTGTTATTTCATGTAATTCGTACGTTAGGACGTATTTGGACACTTAAAATTTTCATTTTACCTAAGCATCCAATTATTCATTCAGGATTATATAAAATTACAAAACATCCAAACTATTTCTTAAACATCGTTCCTGAACTGATAGGTGTATTGTTGTTAACAAGCGCCGCTTTCACGTGGATCTTGTTATTGCCGTATGCTTATTTCTTAATTAAACGTATTAAACAAGAAGAAAAAGTCATGGCCTCTTTACACTAATTCTATTTTCTACTCAACCTATATCATGTTTATACCATACAAATTTAAATTTCTTTGCCCGTACAATTCCATAATAAAAGCAAATGTAATATAATTAAGATATATTGGTTAAATATAAGCATTTGCTAATGGTTATAACTAAATTTGAAAGGTGATAAATATGTCTAATCAGTCAGAACCTAGAAACATCATTGTCGTAGGTGCTGGTGTGCTTAGTACGACGTTCAGTTCTATGATTAAAGAACTTGAACCAAGCTGGAACATTAAGCTTTATGAACGCTTAGATCGTCCAGGTCTTGAAAGTTCTAACGAACGCCACAACGCCGGTACAGGTCATGCTGCACTTTGTGAATTGAACTACACGGTCCAACAACCTGATGGTTCAATCGACATTGAAAAAGCGAAACACATTAACGAAGAGTTTGAAATCTCAAAACAATTCTGGGGCTTCCTAGTAAAAAATAACAATATTTCAAACCCTCGTGACTTCATTCATCCATTACCTCATATTAGCTTTGTGCGCGGAGTAAATAACCGCAAGTTCTTAAAGAATCGTTACGAAGCAATGAAACAATCACCAATGTTTGACAACATTGAGTACACAGAAGATATCGAAGTAATGCGCAAATGGATGCCATTAATGATGAAAGGCCGCGATGCGAGCGACATTATGGCCGCAAGTAAAATTGATGAAGGAACAGATGTGAACTTCGGTGAATTAACACGTAAAATGACAGCAAACATCGAAGCGCATGACAACGCTGAAGTAAAATTCAACCACGAAGTCATCGATTTCAAACAACGTGAAGATAAAAAATGGGAAGTTAAAATCCGTAACCGTAACAGCGGTGAAGTCTTCACTGAAATTGCACACCACATCTTTATTGGTGCTGGTGGTGGCGCGATTCCATTACTTCAAAAAACTGGAATTCCTGAAAGTAAACACTTAGGTGGTTTCCCAATCACAGGTCAATTCTTAACATGTACAAACCCTAAAGTTATCGAAGAACACGGGGTCAAAGTTTATGGTAAAGAACCACCTGGTACACCTCCAATGACAGTGCCTCACTTAGACACACGTTATATTGATGGTGAAAAAACGTTATTATTCGGACCATTCGCAAGTGTCGGTCCTAAATTCTTGAAAAATGGTTCTAACTTAGACTTATTCCGTTCGGTTAAACCATATAATATTTTAACGTTACTCGCTTCTGCAGCGAAAAACTTACCATTAATTAAGTATTCATTCGACCAAATCTTAATGACTAAAGAAGGTTGTATGAACCACTTACGTACGTTCTACCCTGAAGCACGTGACGAAGATTGGCAATTATACACTGCGGGTAAACGTGTTCAAGTGATTAAAGATACTGAAGAATACGGTAGAGGTTTCATTCAGTTCGGTACTGAAGTTGTGAACTCTCAAGACCATACAGTTATCGCATTATTAGGTGAATCACCAGGGGCTTCAACATCTGTGTCTGTTGCCTTAGAAGTTGTTGAAAAGAACTTCCCTGAATTGGCATCAGAATGGAAACCGAAAATCCAAAAAATGATTCCTTCATACGGTAAATCATTAATTGATGATCCTGCTTTAATGCGTAAAACACGTAAACAAACGTCTAAAGATCTTGAATTAAACTATTACGAATAAAAAGGAGTCGTTGCGACATGAAAGCATTAGTGACACTAACAGTCGTAGTTGGCGTCCTTGGTGGCGCGTTTGTTGCTTTAAAACGTTACCAACAACACGTAAACAAAGCACCAAATATCGAATACTAAGCCTAAAAAACACGTATCATGCGTCCATGATACGTGTTTTTTGATGCTTTAAAATCTTGTTTCATATGAAACACCACTATTCAGTTTTAGCAACACGACGTTCATAAACAAAGTTACCGATGTTCAATAAGATACCAAGAACAATGATACCGCCTGAAATCCAAGTGATTTGGGCGTAAGGTAACCCTTTACTGAGGAGACCTGAACCTAGCATCGCACCGAAAAAGTTCGCTAAATTAAAGATGGAGCCGACCATTGTACTGGCAAGTAACGGTGCGTCACTTGCCCCAAATATAATTTTACTGTTCAACAAAGGTGTGGTTCCAAAAGTCCCAAACCCAAATAAGAAGACAATAATGAACGCAAAAATACTGATAGGTAATGCGTAAACGAGTAAAACAATCGTTAAGAATAAGAGTAAAAATGAAATAAACAAGCCTATCGTTAACTTCTCTTCTGTAACATTACCAGAAACGACATTGCCAATAACGCCACCGAGTCCAAATAAAAATAGACAGATTGTAATACCCACTGTGCCAAAAGGCGACAAGTCTTTTAGCATCGGTTCAACAAAAGTATAAGACGTAAATACGCCCGAAAAACCAAAAACAATCATCGCAATCGTGATCAGAATCTGCGGTTGGCGAAAGGCTTTAAGTTCCTTTTTCAAATTCGGTTCCGCACTCATCGCAACGTCAGGCGTGAACTTCAATACCCCTAGTAACGTCGCGATAGCCACGAGCACCATAATACCGAAGACCACGCGCCAATTGGCTAAATCTCCTAAAAACGCCCCAAAAGGCACACCGATCATAATCGCAATTGTGAGCCCTGTTTGAACGAGCGCAATCGCCTGTGTGCGTTTAGACGGAGGCACAATTTGTGTCGCCACACTCATACTCACACCGAAAAACGGCGCATGCATCGCTGCTGATAATAATCGTGACAACAATAATACATAAAAATTAGGGGCTAACATCCCTAAAATATTACTCAAAATAAAGATACAAACAAAAATAGGTAATAATACCCGTGCACGGTAATGTAACGTGAAAATCCGCAATATAGGACCGATGAACGCTACGCTTAGGGCGTAAACACTGACGAGTAGCCCAGCTGTTGAAATCGGAACCCGCATATCGGATGCAATTTGAGACAATAATCCAATGACCACATATTCGGACATCCCAATCGCAAATGTCCCTAACATAAAGAAGAAAATTGTCATTTTCGATGATGGTTTCATCTCACGCCTCCCCCATTCGACACTATTTTCACACGCATGCAATGTTACCTAAAATAGCAGCAAAATGAAAGAAGGTTGCTTAGTTTACACAACCTTTATATTGTAAATTTGTCTCTATAAATACTGCACCTATTTTGTCACAACTTCGTAAAAATCCTTATTTTTCCTTACGTTAACGGCTCTTTTTATCTGGCACCCACCAAATGTAAATACTATTATTTTTGATTTAATTTACAAAATTGGTTAATAATGATGAATGATGGTTGCTATTTTTATTTTTTGTTTTCACAATCAAAGGAGGTTTTCAAAGTGAAACGTGAAGAACGACAAAAATTAATTAAAATGATTGTGCAACAAAACTGTATTACCTCTAAACAAGCATTGATTGACATTATCGAAGCACGTTTCGGCATTCATTATAGCCTTACAACAATTGCGAATGACTTATTGCAGTTGAACATACATAAACAACCGTCACAACATCACCCTGCACACTATCAGATGATGTATAACAATAAATCAAAATATCTTAAAATGCTCGAAAAGTTATATAACAATGAAGTTTTACGGATTTCTGTTGTCAATCAGTGTATATTAATTCAGTCTTCACCTGGTTTTGCACAAACGATTAATTTTTATATCGATGCTATAGAAAATAGCGCCATCGTCGGTACCATCAGTGGCAACGATACGACGATGATTATCACACGTTCAGAAGAAGAGGCCCATCATGTTGTCACGTTGTTATTTCCAACTCACGCACAATAGTATTTTTATACATGTAGATGTATCAACGACAGTTTTACGTCTCAGCTCTATACAAATATTCATCTATTATTCATTAAAAACTAAGGAAAAAGGCGTATCTTATGTAATAAAATAAACATTTCTGTATACACCTCTCTTTAAAACGGTAAATTTTCCTTCATTTATTTGTGAAATTAATCACGATGAAAGCGGTTCATATCGTATATCGTGTAACTGTAAACAAATAAAGGAGGAATGACCTATGAAACGCACCATCAACGTTAATAGCGAAATTGGACGTTTGAAAACCGTGTTACTGAAACGTCCTGGCAAAGAACTTGAAAACCTTGTACCAGATTATCTAGGTGGTCTACTCTTTGATGACATTCCGTATTTGAAAGTCGCCCAACGCGAACATGACCATTTTGCGGAAGTGTTAAGAAATGAAGGGGTGGAAGTGTTATACCTTGAAAAACTGACAGCAGAGAGTTTAACAGAACCTCACGTTCGCGAACAATTTATTGATGAGATTTTAAAAGAGTCTCGGAAAACTGTGCTCGGCCATGAAGAAGAGATTAAAACATTATTTTCAAAACTCGACAATCAAAGTCTCGTCGACAAAATTATGGCCGGTGTGCGTAAAGAAGAAATCAATTTAAAAACAACGCATTTAGTAGAATACATGGATGATAAATATCCTTTCTATTTAGATCCTATGCCTAACCTATATTTTACGAGAGATCCGCAAGCGTCCGTCGGCAATGGCATGACGATCAATCGTATGTATTGGCGTGCGCGCCGTCGTGAATCGATTTTCATGCAATATATTTTAAAATATCACCCTGATTTTAAAGATAGTGACATTCCTGTATGGATTGATCGTGACAGTCCTTTCAACATTGAAGGTGGCGACGAACTCATATTATCAAAAGATGTGCTTGCGATAGGGATTTCAGAACGTACGTCTGCCCAAGCAATTGAACGTCTCGCACGCAGTATATTCAATAATGAAAACGCGACATTTAAAAAAATTATTGCGATTGAAATTCCAACAAGCCGGACGTTTATGCATCTCGACACAGTATTTACGATGATTGACTATGACAAATTTACAATGCATGCCGCTATTCTAAAATCTGAAGGTCATATGAATATTTTTACGATTGAACCTGGTGATGATGACATTAAAATTACACACTCTAATCAACTGAAAAAAACATTAGAAGAGGCACTCAACATCGACCATATCGAACTCATTCCCACTGGAAATGGCGACACAATTGATGGGCCTCGTGAACAGTGGAATGACGGCTCAAACACGCTTTGTATTCGTCCGGGAGTTGTCGTGACCTACGACCGAAACTACGTGTCTAACACATTATTACGTGAAAAAGGCTTAAAAGTCATTGAAATCCCTGGTGGCGAACTTGTTCGAGGCCGAGGGGGCCCTCGTTGTATGAGTCAACCTTTATATCGTGAAGACATTTAATGAAAATTTAGGAGGCATTCATAATGATTGAATTACAAAAACCCGTCGCATTAAAAGGACGTTCATTATTAAAAGAAAATGATTTTACAAAAGCAGAATTTGACGCACTTATCGACTTTGCGATTACACTAAAATCTTATAAACAAGACGGTATCAAACATCGTTATTTAGACGGTAAGAATATCGCTTTGCTTTTCGAAAAAACATCCACACGAACACGTGCGGCGTTTACAGTCGCGTCGATTGATTTAGGCGCACACCCTGAATTTTTAGGGAAAAATGACATTCAACTCGGTAAAAAAGAGTCTGTCGAAGATACTTCCAAAGTGCTCGGTCGCATGTTTGACGGTATTGAATTCCGTGGTTTCTCGCAAGATGTGGTAGAAGCCCTCGCTAAACATTCTGGTGTACCTGTGTGGAATGGTTTAACAGATACTTGGCACCCAACGCAAATGCTTGCCGACTATATGACAATTAAAGAAAACTTTGGTTATTTAGAAGGCATTAATCTTACTTATATTGGTGATGGTCGCAATAACATGGCCCACTCTCTCATGGTGGCAGGTGCCATGCTTGGCGTGAATGTCCGCATTTGTACACCAAAATCATTATTTCCTAAGCAACAACTCATCGATATAGCCCGTCAACGCGGTGAACAAGATGGCGGTTCTGTAATGGTGACAGACGATATCGATGAAGCAGTGAAAAACGCACACGTCATATACACAGACGTCTGGGTTTCTATGGGAGAAGAAAGCGAGTTTGAAACACGTATTAATCTACTCAAAGACTATCAAGTGAATCACACTTTAATGACCAAAACCGGTCGTGACGATACTATTTTCTTACATTGTTTACCGGCCTTCCACGATACACATACGCTTTACGGTAAAGACATTGAAGAAAAATACGGAATTAGTGAAATGGAAGTCACTGATGAAGTCTTTAGAAGCCCACAATCAAAAGTGTTTGATCAAGCAGAAAACCGTATGCATACGATTAAATCTGTCATTGCATCAACACTTGCTTAAAGCAGCCGTTGGGGCGAGAATTTATATTATATTCTCATACTTATTTAATCCTTATTCTCGCCCCACCTTTGCTTTGATAAAAAGGAGATGAAACAGATGGAGAATGGACACCCACAAAAATTAAATAAATCTTCACTCATAGGTCTTGTGATAGGTTCTATGATTGGAGGCGGTGCTTTTAATATCATCTCTGATATGGGAAGTCAGGCAGGTGGTCTTGCCTTAATTATAGGTTGGGTGATTACCGCGATTGGTATGATTGCGCTCGCCTTTGTCTTTCAAAGTTTAACAAATGCGCGTCCTGATTTAGATGGAGGGATATATAGTTATGCTCAGGCAGGATTTGGTGATTTTATCGGATTCTGTAGTGCATGGGGTTACTGGTTTGCAGCCTTTTTAGGCAACGTGGCATATGCGACATTGCTCATGTCTGCAGTCGGTAATTTCTTCCCTATTTTTCAAAATGGGAACACCTTGCCAAGCATTATTGTCGCTTCTATTTTGTTATGGGGCGTACATTTCTTAATTTTAAAAGGTGTAGAGACAGCTGCATTTATTAATAGTATCGTCACAGTGGCTAAATTGATTCCTATCTTTCTAGTCATTGTGTGTATGATTGTCGTCTTTAACTTTGATACATTTATGGCAGGTTTTAGCGGAACCGCTTCTGATGCGATCACATGGCCTGCGATTCTATCGCAAGTCAAAGGCATTATGTTAGTAACGGTATGGATTTTCACAGGGATTGAAGGTGCTGTTGTCTTTTCGAGCCGTGCAAAATCAAAAAAAGATGTCGGCACTGCAACCGTCATTGGTTTAACGTCCGTCCTCATCATTTACTTTTTAATGACTGTGCTTGCTCAAGGAGTCATCCAACAAAATCATCTTGCGGATTTAGGTCACCCCTCTATGGCACACGTTTTAGCCCATATCGTAGGTGATTGGGGAGCTGTTTTCGTTAATATTGGCTTAATCATTTCAGTTCTAGGTGCATGGCTCGGTTGGACGTTACTCGCAGGAGAACTCCCCTATGTCGTGGCTAAAAATGATTTGTTTCCAAAATGGTTCGCAAAAGAAAATCGCAACGGCGCACCTGTCAATTCGTTACTGATTACTAACATTTTAGTGCAATTATTTTTAATCAGTATGTTGTTTACAGAAAGTGCTTATCAATTTGCCTTTTCACTCGCCTCAAGTGCGATTTTAATCCCTTATATGTTCAGTGCTTTTTACCTCGTCAAATACAACATCGCCCAACGTGAAACATCGATGGTGAGATGGATTACTGGCGGTGTGGCGTCAATTTACGCGATATGGCTGATCTATGCAGCTGGACTAGAATATTTACTCTTAACGATGATTCTCTATATTCCAGGTGTCATCGTCTTTATCAAAGTACAAAACAATCTCAATAAAAAACCTAAAACGGTGGAATGGGTCATCATCGGTTTGATATTACTCTTCGCGATTATCGGTATCGTCAAACTCATGACGCACTCAATTACCGTCATTTAAGTCAGGAGAGATACTTATGGCTAAAACAATGGTCATCGCGTTAGGTGGCAACGCGATTCAAACGAAAGAAGCAACAGCAAATAGTCAACAAGCGGCGATTCGACAAACACTCGAAAAATTCAAACCTTTATTTCAATCTGACACGTCGATTGTGATGTCTCATGGGAATGGCCCACAAATTGGCAATGTTCTAATTCAACAAGCCGAAGCCAACAGCAGTCAAACCCCTGCAATGCCACTTGATGTCTGTGGTGCGATGACGCAAGGGATGATTGGCTATTGGCTCGAAACAGAAACGAACCGAGTGCTCAAAAAAATTAACAGTCACAAACAAGTCGGGACAGTCATCACGCGTGTAGAAGTCGATCCAGATGACCCACGCTTGTCACATCCGACAAAACCGATTGGCCCTTTCTATACCAAAGAAGACGCCCAACGCTTACAAGAAAAAGAGCTCAACAGTACGTACAAAGAAGATGCCGGACGGGGCTTTCGAAAAGTCGTGCCCTCTCCGCTTCCAGTGTCTATTTTGGAACACGAAATGATTAAAACCCTTCTAGAACAAGACAATATCGTCATTGCTTGTGGGGGCGGTGGCATTCCTGTCATTCGCCAAAGTGACACCTTTGAAGGGATTGAAGCGGTCATTGACAAAGACTTTGCGAGTGAAAAGTTGGCTGAATTGATTGAAGCTGATACGTTAATGATATTAACGGCCGTTCCAAATGTATTTGTGTACTTTAATACTCCTAAACAACAAGCATTGACTGACGTAGATGTCGCTACATTAAAAACCTACGTTGATGAAGGCCAATTCTCAGAAGGGTCGATGTTGCCAAAAATTGAAGCAGCGATGAATTTTATCGGTCATCACCCTCACCGAGAAGTGATTATTACAGATTTAGACAACGCATTTGACGCACTTGAAAAAGGGACGGGCACACACATTCATTTATAATTATGTAAGGATGTCTTTGATATGAATACGCATTACAAAACACACGACGCAAAAGCGTTAAACGTTGCAATCCAGACATTTGCGCATTACATCCATGCTTCACCGACACAATTACAAATATTTGCAGAGGACTTTGTTTTGCGTCATTTTGATAAAAACCAAGTGGTCTACTACGATACGACAGAAATGACCCATTTGAAATTTTTGGTCAATGGTATTGTCCTCCGTGAAGCCTTTATGGAAAACGGCGCCCACTACAAATGGTTAAATAAAGCGCAACATTGTTTTCCTCTCAGCCAAGCGTTACGTATTCCATCCGTCGATGAAACATGTACAGCTTTAACGGAATGTGACATTTTAAGTATTCCACTGTATTTGATTGAAAAAATTTCAAAACACGATACAGAAGTCCTCTCGCGTCTTTACGCTTTGTTAGTGAAGAGCAAGGATCAACATATTCAACATAATATGATTTTAAATTGTAAAAACGCACGTGAAAAAGTCATTCACCTCATACAATTGCTATGCAAGTACGTCGGTCAAAATACAGAGGCTTATTACGAAATCTCGAGTGCGATTACGATACAATTGCTTGCAGACTTGATTGGCATGTCGAGAGAAACTGTGAGTCATATTATGCATCATTTAATATTGGAGAACTTTATTTTTAAAGATAAAAACGCTTGGATCGTAAGTAAACAGCTCTTTCAAACCTTACCTTCCTAGCTAAGACTAAGACGTTGATTCCTTCATACATTTCATCGAAAAACACCCTTTAACGGTCTCATCCATCATTGCCGTTAAAGGGTGTTCTATTATAAATGGGAAATAATAAATTGCCAGACTTGTAGACCTATAAATAAAATGACGACACAGCCGATGGAGGTCAACATTTGTTTCGCAATCATTTGGCTAGCGATTTTACTACCAAAATGCCGCACCATCATGGTCATCGTCACAGAACATGCGGTGATTGTCGAAGCTAAAAATACGACCATCAATAATTGTATAGGCGAGAGACTTTGTATGAGTGCGCCGTGATTCGTATTAAAAAGCAACATGCCATCTTTACGAATCATTGAGAAAAAGATACCTGTCGCCAAATCCGTCGGTAATTGAACCCACCGTAACAGAGGCGCAAAGGCTTTGGCCAACATCTCTAAGATTGGTGTAAACGATAAAAGGCTCACAATAAAACAAATCCCGATGAAAATTGGCATGGCCTGTACGATAAACATTTGAATGGTCGCTCCGATTTGTTTTATAAACGCTCGGGACCATGGCCAATGCATCCCTTGATACGGAGGCATCGGAGTCGACAGGCCACCGTTTTGTGGAGGGTACCATATACGGTTATGTATAACACCTCCAATAAAGACCATGCATAAATACGGAACGAAGAGCCATGACATGTGTGCTGTGTTAAAAATGGATAACGTCGCTCCGATTTGATAACTACAAGACGTGCCAAAACCTATTAAACTGACACAACGTGCTTTCGTACATGCGCTACACTGATGAGCAGCTTGCGTTACCGCTGCTGCGTTACAACCAAATCCTTCTAACAGTGGCACAATATCCATCCCATTTAATCCAATCCGTCTCATGGACGGTTCAATGGCATTCATCACGTAGGCTTTTAAACCTGAATGCTCTAACACCGCCGTTGAAATACTCATCAAAATCACGACCGGCAAGGCCCATACAAATGAATAAGTCCCTAACGACAATATCCCATAATCTCCGAATAATATTTGTTGGAGCCACGGTTGTTGAATATTTGGGAGGGCGCTTAACCATGTGAGAAGCGGTTCAAAAATATGCGCTTCTAAATAGCCTGATAAATGATAGGCTAAATAAATCGGAACCGCAAACATCAAGGCAATAAGGCTCCATCCGATGAGTCCTTCATACCCTCGTGGTGCGTGTTGTCGGTTCTCTTTCACAAATTGTTCCAGCACGTCTATTATCTGACGCGTTTGTGCGGGTGTAGAAGTCAAAGGGACGTGGATGCCGACGTCTAAACGGTGTTTGATAATATAGCGTCGTAAACGTAGTTGTTCCGCATGTGTCAATCGCTGGAGATGTGTTAGTCGGAGTTCGTGTGTTTCCTCTGGAATAGGTGAACACGCGCCTGTATGCACATTAAACGTCACCTCTAACATGAACAGTCCACTTCACAACATGAATAATCCTCTAAGTACATGTTGTTCGCCTTAAACGATTGAATGATCGCCTCATCCACAGACAGACCTTCACGTTTCATTACCATTTCCGCAAGTACCGCAAAGCGCGCTCTAAATTTGTAAATGTAGCACAAAATAGCGGCTTCATGACGCACAGTTGCCCCGATGAGGAAGACGTTCGGGTAACGAGTCGACTCATCTTGCGCCGTGAGTTTTACTTCGCCGTCTTGTAACGTAAACAGTTGTTGCACAAGCGGATTCTGAGTGACATCAAAACCTGTCGCCACGATAGGAATATTCGGTGTCACGACAGTTTCGCCATTCGCTAATAAAAGATGATAGCCATCTTCATCTTCACGGGTATCAATCACTTCATGGCCAACGTGCATTTCGATTTCATGCCCCGCTGCAACCGCTTCTTTTAATCGTTGATGGGTATACGGAGACAAACGTACGCTCGGATCTGCATCTTCATCACCAAAACCAGTTGTAGTCGTATACATTTCCACACGAGCGCCATTTTTAGCCAGTTGTATCGCCGCATCAAAGCCACTTTCATTGCCGCCAATAACGACGTAATCTTGTCCCTTCAATGTTGTAAAGTCCTCGATTTCACTATAGTGGAGACCGACGGTAAACGGTTGATTCGGGAAAGCATAATCCCCGGTTGCTACAAAAATGTAATCTGCTGTAAAATCCCCTTGGCTTGTGTTAATTTCATAAATCCCGTCCACTAATTGGACAGTGCTGACCTTTGTATTTGTCGCAATATCAATCTCGAAATGGTCAGCGACAATTTCCAGGTATTCTGCGTAAGTCTCACCTAAAACGTGTTCTTCATTAAATGTAAACGCCGGTGATGTATCTTTAGAAATCGCATTCATATCAGGCATGCCGAAACCATTTGATGTAAATGACGGTGTAATGGTGCGTGTCGACTTTGGCCAATGTTTAAAGGAATGTCCAATCGTATCCTTTTCAATGACAAGTACATCTTCCATTTGTATCTGTTTTAGTGTGACTGCCATCCCGATTCCCGCTGCACCTGCCCCAATAATGATGACGCGATGATGTTGGGTCATTTCAAAAACCTCACTTTATAAATCGTAATAATTACGATTTAATATTATAGACCTTCATGATGAGATTTGCAATCTTTATTCACTTTGAACACATGCAAAAAGCGCTCTTCACGATATTTATCGCAAAGAACGCTTTAATCAACTAATTCAGTTCCATAAATTTCGCAATTACTGTTTCAATCGCTTTGTCCCAATAGGCATAATCATGAGCCCCTGCACCTGAAATCAGTTGGCATGGAATCTGTTTTGATTTCAATGCCTCGACAAAGTCGACATTACTTTGATAGAGGTCGTCCTCTTTACCACACATGAATAACAACTCTGGTATCGGTCGGCCTTCTTTGATGGCTTCGTCCACAAGATAATACGGATCAAATGGTGTCCCTACCGGATTGTAATCATCGCCCGCAATCGCTTGAGGTTTAAAGTCCGGATACGTATAATGCACCAACTGACCCACATCGATCGCCGCAGATAATGGGGCCGCTTTTGAAAAGCGTTCTCCCGCGGTTAAAGCAAAACGTATCGTGCCATAACCGCCCATCGAATGTCCGGCAATAAAATTATCTTCTCGCTCCATAGATAATGGCAACACTTGATGCACGTAATCCCACACTTCAAGAATATAATCATAATAACTATGACCATATTTCATATTTGTATAAAAGCTGTGGTCGGCATTTGGCATAATGATCGCTAATTGATGCGCATTCGCATAACGCTCAATCGATGTATAGCGCATATACGACATGTGATCACTCGATAACCCGTGTAACAATAACAATGATTTTAATGGCTTAGGGGAACGTTCCGTATCAAAAAAACTGGTATCTTCAGGTAAAATCACCGCACAAGATTGATGCATCCCGAGTGTTTTTGATTTGTAGTTAAATTCCATGAATGCCATAGACTGTCACTCCTTTTAATGAGAGGTTGCTGAATTTTTGTTTGTCCGTTTTAAAGGATCTAACTTCTTCTCTAGCATACGTAAAAGAATATCTACAAGTAAAACAATAACCACGATGGGTAACGCTCCGGCTAAAATAAAGAGCGTCCCGTCCGTCGCATTCGTCCCTCGAATGATAAGATCTCCAAGCGTCGGCGCACCAATAAATGAACCGACCGCAACGACGCCAATCGCGACGACGAGCGCAATTCTAAGTCCACCAATAATGACAGAGAGTGATAACGGCAATTCAATCATGCGTAACACTTGATTGCGCGTCATCCCCATCCCTTTTCCGGCATCTTTAATATTGGCGTCTACCCCTTGAATGCCGGTATACGTATTTTTAATAATCGGTAAGAGTGCGTATAAAAACACTGCGAAAATAACTGTGTTCATCCCTAGACCAATCCCTAACATTAAAATCGCAAGCATCGCAATGACAGGCACGGTTTGAATGATATTGGCTATCGTAATGACGGTTGTTGACAATTTACCGTAACGGGCAATGATAATCCCAAGCGGAATCCCGATAATCGCCGCAAAGAGCACCCCATAAATCGACATTAATAAATGGTTCATAAATAGCTCCCACAAATAGCCATAATTGGTGTGGTAGTAAGACCAAAGTTGTTGAATAATATTCCCTGACATTATTTTTGGCCTCCTTTGTCATGATCAAAGTAATCATGTTTTTCTAAAAATTTCTGTGCCACAATGGCAGGTTCTTGCCCTTCGCCATCCGCTTGATAGTTTAAATTTTGCATCTCTTTTGTTGAAATTTTACCTTCTAATTTTTGAATGATTGGCTTTAATTCTGGACGTTCTTTCAACAATTTGTCTGAAGCGAGCGGACTGGCATCATAAGGTGGGAAGAAATGTTCATCATCTTTTAAGACTTTTAAGTTATACGCCGCAATACGTCCATCAGTCGAATAACCGACCGCAACGTCTAAACTGCCATTTTCTAACGCATCATAAACTAAACCGATTTGCATTGGGCGATTTTCACCAAATTTGAAACCGTATTTACGTTGGAATGCTGGATAACCATCTACTTCACGGTTTTCCCATGTCGTATCCATGCCTAGGCGCAAATTAGGCGCATATTTTTTCAAGTCAGACACTTTTTCTAAGTGATACTTTTTAGCCGTTTCTTGTGTTACCATTAACGCAAACGTATTATCAAAACCGTAAGAATTAAAAAACGTTTGATTGTATTTCTCTTTAAATCCTTTTTGTGTCGCGGCCATCGCTTTTTTTGGATCGATAATCGGATCCATTTTAAGCGTACCTGTCAAGTCTGTGCCCGTATAACGCGTACCAGACATATTGGCTTGACCATCGACAATCGCATTATGTTGAATCGTACTTGAGCCTAAGTTATTAATAATTGTTGGTTTAATTTTTCCATTTGTATCATGTTCAATAAGCAATCTCAACATGTGAGACATAATTTGTGATTCTGATGTTGCCAATGCGGTAATTTGAACCTCATCCGGTGCAGACGCATTTTTAAGTCCTGGTAAACTACATCCAGATAACACCGTGAGGCAAAGGACAACAACTGCAATATACTTTTGATAACGTTTCATCTTTTCCCCTCCAATGTTTATCTAGAAACTTTTAATCCTTTAGGTACAATCCATTTCTCAATACGCGATAAAATCAAGTCCACCAATAACGCGAGGACGGTGATTAAAATCGTTGCCGTAATAATCATATTGGCATCGTACAAATTTAAACCGTTAAAAATGTAGTCACCGAGACCGCCAGCCCCGATAAAACTTGCTAACGTTGCCCAACTAATGACATACACAGAGGAGAGCCGAATCCCACTTAAAATCATGGGTAACGCGAGCGGTAACTCGACATCTTTCATGAGTTGAAACTCAGTCATTCCCATACTTTTGCCCGCTTCTCGAACATTTTTATCAATACTTTCAACACCGATAATCGTATTATTCAAAATCGGTAAGAGCACATAGAAAAAGAGTGCGATAATCGCTGGGACTTTCCCAACACCAAATAATGGAATCATTAACGCCAAAACCGCTAACGTTGGTATCGTTTGAAGGATACTGGCCACGGTTAATGACACTTTAGCCAAACGCTTCGTTCGTGTTAGCAAAATACCGAGTGGCACAGAGACGATAATCGCGATGATAAGCGCAATGACTGAAATATAGAGATGCTCCATCGTTTTCGAAAATAAATCACTGGCGTTATTCGCAATGAAATTCATCATGAGCGCTCAACTCCAGTATCCGACGTTGCATCTTGTGTTGGAGCTATGTCTTGTTCTGACGTTGTTACATCTTCTTCAGGATCGCCCCAAATACTGTCATAAACAATATCGACAAGATTGGCACGTGTAATCAGTCCGATAATATGATTTTCAGCATCAACCACCGGCACATTCCGCACATTTCGTTTTAAAATGGTACGCACCGAGTCTTGTAGCTTACTATCATAAGGCACCGTGTACACATCGCGCTGAATCACATCGATGAGTTCCGCATGCGCACGTAACCCTTGATTGATATCTTCAATATCGAGAAAGCCGAGTAAGCGGTTTTCATGATTCACGACAAAGAGCGTATCAATCCGTTTATTACGCATTAACTGCACCGCATCGTTCAGTGATTGATCTGCCGTAATCGTAATCGGCGTAATCATCGCATCCTCCACTTTACGCACATTTGGACGGTCTTGAATTAAACGGTTCTGACCAATAAAATCACGCACAAAATCGTTGGCCGGATGTCTTAAAATATTGTCCGGTGTATCATATTGAATCACTTTGCCGTATGACATAATACAGATTTTGTCCGCCAGTTTAATCGCTTCATCCATGTCATGTGTCACAAATATAAAAGTTTTGCCTAATTTTTGTTGTAGCTTCTTCACTAAGTCTTGTAACGTATCACGTGTAATCGGGTCAAGCGCCCCGAAAGGTTCATCCATTAAGATAATATCTTGCTCAGCCGCAAGGGCACGAACAACACCAATCCGTTGTTGTTGACCCCCAGATAACTCTGAAGGATAACGGTCTAAATACTCTTCCGGCAAATCCACCAATTTAATAAGTTCACGTGCTTTGGCATCTTTCTTTTCTTGAGACCATTTTAATAATTTCGGTACGAGCACGATATTTTCTCTGACGGTCATATGTGGCATAAGTCCAATTTGTTGAATCACGTAACCGATACTTCGACGCAGTTGTACGGGGTTCATTTGACGCACGTCTTTGCCGTTAATCATAATTTGACCTTCCGTCGCTTCAATCATGCGATTAATCATACGTAATGCCGTCGTTTTACCGCTACCACTCGTGCCTATAAAAGCGACAAACTCCCCTTGCTGAATCTCAATATTCATATTGTCTACAGCCTTCTTACTCCCAGCATAGACTTTTGATAAGTTTTTAATACTTAACATATGTCCATTCCTTTCCCTTTTTAAATTGACGAATACAAAAAAGACCTTCTGTGAATGTTATACAAAGCGTACTAAGTAAAACACAGGCACAAAAAGCCCCTAAGCGCTCATATTTACGTCTATCAAGCGTGCACATTCCAGTCATAACACAGAAGATTGCACTCAGAAGTCGAAGTTTATCACTGTCACGTGCTCATCTTATGTAAACAGTTCACTTCATTACTATACCAATCGGTCAGTTTTATTTCAAATGTAACACAAATATAAAACCAAATCATGCACATTTGCACAATTTGGTTTTTTCACATTTATGAAAGACCGCATGTCTCCTCTGATTTGAGGAGTCCTATCATTAAGATTGTTGCGTATAATCTTTTAAGCGATTGAGCACTGCTTCACGCATTGTTTCATCAATCGCACTGAATTCGAAAATCTCAGACAACCACAGCCCATCGATGGCCAAACGCATAATCGTCGCATCCACAGGATCAATCCTTTCATTGACAATCGTTGACTGCCACTCCGCATAGGACTGTTTTAAAGGGGCCAAATAGTCTTTATTAGTCCCATGGGCGGCCAATAACCCTGACGTAATCGGCGCCTGTTCAGTACGATGTTGACGTGTGGCTTCTATGAGCGCGTTTAAATATTGACCTTGCGAAAGCGTTGCATCTAAAGCATTTTCGACATTGCTTTGATACATATCATTGGCATATTGCACAAGTGCTTCGACCAAACCTTCTTTCGATTTAAAATGATATAATAGGCCACCCTTACTGACCCCTGCTGCTTTTGATACCGCATCGAGTGTGAGGGCATCCACCCCATGTTCAAACACGATTTGAGAAGCCGCTTCAATAATTTCAATCCTTTTTGACTTTCTCGCCAATTGAACCACCTGCTGTCATGATTAATATTAAACCCTTACCTACCGTCTTATTCTTTAGGAAACAGCCTTATTTTAAGCAAATTCTATAAAAATCGCAATCAAATGATTGAAATAAAACAAAGCGTGCATTGTAAATCGAGAGAACGAGACCTCTAACAAGGCCGTCTAAAATTGGGTGTTACAGATAGTCTCATCACTTATAATGGCGACGGACTTTGAACAAATAGCCAAATGCATTATAGATGAAGAGGACAATTAATATCGCTATCCCTAAAAACTGGTTACTTCCACTTTGTATCGAATAAAACCCGAGTATCAAAATTGCAAGCATCAATAACTGGAGGTTCATATGATAAATTTTGTACATAGAAACTAAAGTAATATGACGCTCTCCTTCGTCCATGATGGCCAATGTTTTTTCCGTATACTGCTTTTCTCCTAATTTTGGAAAACGAGGTTCATATCGACGTACGAAAAAACCATAGGGAATCGTACTTAAGGCAACCAGTAAAAAAATAAATAAAGGATAAGCAAGATAACCTACATCCACCTTACCTACCACATAAACGAAAAGTAATAAAAACGTCACAACATATTCTGCATAAATTATCAATGACACATATAAAAATGATAAGGAGGCTCTCGTTTCCATGCCGTCCGCTTGATCATCTTCAATATGTCTGTCTAATTGTTGTTTGTACTTCAACGTCTTTTTTTGCATATAAAAAGCCACTAAAATAAGACCACATACTAGGATTAAACTGATAATACCAATAAGATGAATGGTTGTGCTATCAATAATTTTGAACTCTGTCAAAGTACGAAAACCATGAGTGATTTCTAAAACATAGGCAAACAAATAACCACAAATGCCACCGATGAATGCCCATAATAAATACCTACCTATTTTCATAAATCTTCCTCCTCAATGATAAAGACTTTTTCGACTGGTTCGTTAAAAACGCGTGCAATGCTGACTGCCGTTTTAATAGAAGGTGTAAATTCGTTACGCTCTATAAGTGAAATCGTTTGCCTGGAGACACCTGCTTTTTTGGCGAGTTGCGTTTGGTTGTAGCCGTCTCGTGCGCGTAGTTCTTTAAGTCGATTCCGCATGCTGATCAACTCCTCAATCAAAATATACAATATCATAGTCATTTTGACAACTATATTTGTCATTTGTTTTTAAAAAAGATGCTGCCATTTATATGACAGCACCTCGTTCTTTATTTGTTAATATGCTATAAACGTCCTTTCAACATGCCATACCAATACATCCGTGGCAATACGTCTTTTTTTAATATATACATACTACGTCGAGGTTTGGCTTGGTTAAAAGGCATCGTTTCTTTCGTTTCATGATTGTAATCAAATTCTGCTAAAATAAGTTGATCGTACCCCGTCACAATTGGACAAGACGTATAACCATCATAATGATGTGTTAACATTTTCCCTTGCATCGCTTGAAGTAAATTGGACGCGACTACGGGGGCTTGTTTTCTAATCGCTGCACCTGTTTTAGACGTTGGCGCATTTGAAGCATCTCCTAATGCAAAGACATTTTTAAATTGTGTATGTTGTAATGTCGATGGATTAACATCAATCCAACCCGCTTCATCCGTTAATCCACTGTTTTTAAGAAAGGGTAGAGGCCCCATCGGCGGTGTCACATGTAACAAATCGAAATGTACTGTTTTTCGTT
Organism: Staphylococcus sp. 11511212; assembly: GCF_011394755.1. Taxonomy (NCBI): domain Bacteria; kingdom Bacillati; phylum Bacillota; class Bacilli; order Caryophanales; family Staphylococcaceae; genus Staphylococcus; species Staphylococcus sp. 11511212. Next base: position 121,920 of record NZ_JAANBQ010000006.1, read on the forward strand.
TACCTGTATTAATCTCCTCAAACGTTGCAAGTTGCTTTGCACCATCCACTTCGACTAAGTGAGTCTGATAATCGACGTGTATTCCTCGTTTTTCAACAATTTTCTCCAATTCTTTTGAATATTTTTCTACATCAAATAGAACATTTTTTGCCGTTTCAAACATGACTTCGGTTTCATTTCGTATGCCCTGTTTTCTGAAATAATCTTCAGCCAAATACATGATTTTCATTGGGGCGCCCCCGCACTTAATCGGGGTGTTAGGGTGGGTAAAAATAGCTGTCCCTCTCTTAAAGTTAGCAATTTGGCGCCATGTTTCGTTTACATATTCAGGTGAATAATTGGAACATACTCCATTTTGACCCATTGTTTCTTTCAATCCTTTTACCCCATCCCAGTTTAGTTGTAATCCAGGACATACAACGAGTCCATCATATGGCAAGACGTCACCATTGTGTAAAGTCACGGTTTGTTCATCAGGTTGAATCGCTTTTACAGCTTCTTGTATCCAATTTGCACCTTTAGGTATAACTTTTCTCATTTTCTTACGTGTCGCTTCTAATTTAGCCACGCCTCCCCCCCCACGAGTGTCCATAGTGGCTGATAGTAATGGTATTCAGCTGGATCAATGAGGGTAATGTGTCCTTTTAAATCTTGACGTTGATTAAGCAGTCTTGAGGCTACCATGATGCCGGCTGAACCTCCACCGATAATGATAATTTTATGTTGTTTTGTCACCTAACTCACTCCTTTTATATCACTCACTCTGATTTTCTAATTATTGTCTATAGATTCATTTATAATTTAATTTATATTAATTAATATTCATTATTTACCCTTTTGCAAGCGCAATTATTCACTTAATTTAGGGTATATCATTAATATGATTATAAAAGGGGGCGCTTCATATGAACCATTGGGATGAAAAATATCAAACAGAGGATTATATTTACGGCAAAGATGCAAATGCCTATCTTCAATCCATTTTTAACCAACCGACGAACAATCATGAAAAAGTCGTTTTATTTGCAGAAGGTGAAGGACGTAATGCGGTTTATTTAGCTGAATTAGGCTATGCCGTCACGACGTATGACACTTCAGAAAAAGGGATTGCTAAACAACAACGATTAGCCAATGAGAAAGGCGTAGAGATTGAGGCGCATCTCGGAGACATTACCGCAGAGGATGCGGTTCCAAAAGATACGTATGATTACAGTATTAATATTTTTGGCCATGTCCCAAGCGAAGGGAAAGCGATGATGTTTACCAACCTTGTGTCCTCCCTCGTACCACATGGTCATAGTTATTTTGAATTTTACGCCAAAGATCAACTTCAAATGGGTACAGGTGGGCCAAAAGATATCGACATGTTGTATGACGTGGGTGAAATTAAAGCCATCCTTGCGACACTCCCTGTATATATCCATGCGTTAGACCAACATCAAGTCGTACGTAACGAAGGCTCAAAGCATCGAGGTGAGGGAATTGTGATTCAAGGGCATATTGAAAAAATATAATAAATAAAGACCCTAGAAAATCTCCTCAGTCCGTGGTTCATGATGTCTGAGGGAAAGCGATTTATGTCTCCTCAATTAAAATAAAGCAATGTTTAAAAGCATGGGTCACCCCATGCTTTTGTACCCCCTCATATGTGTTTAAAGTTGACGCTTAAGTATTAAATGTCGTGTTCTCCTTTAAAAACGGCCATCACATACGCACGACTCGCCTTATGATCTACAATCGTTTCCGGATAGTCTCGTCCTATCACAATATTGTAATGCTCTTGAAGCACTTGACGGTTTTTAGTCGGATCATGAAGATATTTTACGGGTACATTTCCAAATAACGGTAGCTCTGATTTAATGAGCTCCCCTTTTGCATCAAACCGTTCACTTTGACGTATCGGGTTGAACATTCGAAAATACGGGACCGCATCCGTTCCTGTAGAGGCCGACCATTGCCAACCATGAACGTTAGAGGCATTATCGTAATCTATCAGTTGTTCTTTAAAATACATTTCTCCCCAAGTCCAGTCGATAAAAAGATGCTTCGTCAAAAATTGTGCGACCACCATGCGTAAGCGATTGTGCATCTGGCCTGTCCGTTGCAGTCGTTTCATTGCGGCATCAATGATGGGGTACCCCGTTTCTCCTTGCTTCCACGCTTCAAATGATGCTTGATGATGCGACCAAGGTAAATCACGATATTTTTCTATAAAGGATTGTGTCGCTGTTTCAGGATAGGCCACCATCAAGACATAATAAAATTCTCTAAACATCAGCTCACGTAAATACGCTTCATACGGTGTGGGTTCCATTTCAATCCCTTCTAGCACATCACGCAACACTTCATGTATGTCCATCAAACCATAGGCCAAATAACGACTCATTCCACTCACATAAGCGATTGTAATGTCATCTGTTAAGGTTTGATACTGTGTCATATCTTCTTGTAAAAAGGACCCCCAATGCTTGCGTGCAGCTGCTTCCATATCTTGTGCATTGTTAAATGAAAGGTCTGTTCTATTCTCTCCCGTCGCTGCAACTTTTCGAATGCTTTCGATATCATAACGCGTCACACGTCTGTCATGAATATGCGGACGGTTTGCTTTATAAAAACTTGTAAAGACTTTGTACGGTTCGCCTTGTCGATTCAAAGTGCTTTTCGGGTTGAAATAATGGTTGGCCCGGACACCGATGGTTTGGATCTTACGCTTTTGAAAGGCCCGCTTCACATGTGGAAAGTCATAGTTCGCATGGTGATAACTCATCGTATCACTCGCCATAAGCACATGGCTTAAAGCCAATTCCTCTGCGAGTGCTCCTAAGTCTTCATAGTTAACGATATACGGCGTGATACCGTAAGCATGAAGTTGTGCTATAAAACCCCTGACGACGTCTTGATAATCTTTCTGTTTAACCTCAGACGCATCAGACATTTCCTCGATGGGCACAATCACATAAAGCTGTTGAATCGCCTCCAAATGGTCTTCAACATATTGAAACAATGGATTCGACTGAATACGAAAAACACGATTTAAAATCACACCTAAATTCATCCGCTGAACCTCCTAGCTGACTTATATTTCCTGGGTGATAGAGTATGTTCACCTTGATTCATAAAAAATGAGCAGACGTGCGTCTTACTCATTTGGGTCTAAAGTCAATACATAGATTACCTTACTCTTACCCTATCAATAATAGAATAATCGCTATAAATGCATAAAAGCCTAAGTGTCTCGTCTTTCAAACACTTAGGCAGTAAGGGTTAGGTCTCTATTGTTTTTGAAGTTTGTGTTAATGCGGCTGTGCCTCCATCGCCATAATGGTTTGGTTCGCTGTTGCCTTTCATGATCATCGCAAATAACGTATAAAATAATAAGAAGACAAGCGCAATCCCCCCAGTAAATACGGTAATCACTAACAGACTTTCACCGAATGGGTGCGTCACGACACCTGTAGGCACTAATAGCAGTAGGAAAAATAATACAAGCGTAATATAACTGCTCAAGTTAAACACAATCGCAAGAAACATCGAACGATTGACATCATGTAAACGTCTCGTCATCACCGTTAAATTCGGAATAAAGATTAAAAAACTGAAAATATAACTCGCACGTTCAGAAATGATGAAAGATAATAACACCATGATGACCGCATTCATCCAAAGCGGATGCCAAAATTCTTTTCTTGTCGATCGGCCTTTAAAATCGAAAAGGCGTGTCCAAAACAATTGATAACACGTTAAAATACTTTGGGGTTGATTCATAGTTGCACTCCTAACTATTTATTTTCATATTATTGTTAAATACAGATTAGCATGTTCCAACACTCGCGCCCATTAAACGAGGATTAATTAAAATTAAAAAACATTAAGTCCTCGCTGACACTGCTTTTAAAAGGACCTCAAAAAGCCCAACGGCGACCTGGCCATTGGGCAACTTTTTTCAACGGTTATTCTGGTATACTTACCGATTCATGCAAGGCATTTGTCCCACCTGCACCATAGCGATTCGGCTTCAAATCACCTTTGAGGCACATCAACACGAGGGAATAAACGCCCATAATCAGCAAAATAAACGTCACGATAAAGAAAATAATAAATAAAGTCATTAAGAACGTCGACTCAGGATTATCTAGTTCATTGAACGGACGTAACGCATACGTCCCAATTAAATAAAGGACTGACGCTCCGTTAAGCACGATAGATAAATACATCGAATGATTAATATCGTGCAAACGACGCGCCATCACAGAAAACGTCGGAATAACGAGAATCAAGGAAAGAATATCGCCCCCGACTTCTGTCGTGAGTAGTATCACGATTGCGTGAAGGATAATGTTAATCCAAAATGGATGCCAAAACTCTTTACGCGTAGCGCGCCCTTTGACATCAAACGCACGTGTCCAGTAAAGTTTGTAGCAAGATAAAATCGATTGTGATGAATTCATGGTTGCACCCCTCTGTCAGTATATCTTTAATATATAGTAGCATATTTAGCATTGTTATTTGCGATTAAATTATTCTATATCAAAGTACTCAAAAACGTGTTTCTTTAATTCCTTTTCTATATCTTCAAATTCACAGTTTAAATCGAGCGTTTTCACACTTATTGCATTACCTCCTAAGAGAAAAGTAGCATTAGGTAATATCTTTTCATCCGTTTTTGCATATAACAACATACCTGTTACTTGAGAGGATGGATTTGCTACACTCATTTGATAATTTTTAACATACGTAAATATTTGGTACATATTTGCCGAATGAACTTTAGGAGTGTCGTAATAATTTTGTATCGTTTTAGTATAATATTTAGCATCTATGATTAAATACTTATCCTTGTATGAGAGCATAATGTCACTTTTCATCGTAGGTAGCATTGATGTCATTCCATCATCTGTATACCAAGGAATATGTGATGAGTTCACTTTAATTTGAGGAAATGTTTTCTTATAATATTCCAATATAAACTTTTCATAAAGTTTCGCCATCTGTTGTTCATCTTCGAAATCCATAATTTTTTGTTGTTTATCTTTAAAGGAATGTAACGAACTTTTTATAATTAATTCACAAATACCCATTAACATTTGATATGTTTGATTACTCCTTGAATAACGAAAGTTCCAATTTATATTCTGGGGGTTCAAACAATCCACTTGATTAAAATGTATAAGTAATTTTTTAATCTTTTTTTGTCTTTCTTTAGTAATGTCTAGCTTTACCAATACTAATAATGTTGTTTTAAGAATTTCATTAAAATATATGTTTTCGGTTAACGCATCGTAAGTACAGTTCAACTTTTTATCTAAAAAGCTCAAACTCCTAATTGAATCAGAGATATTAACTTTACCTCTGAGAATAGAAATCGTTTCATTACGTTCTTTAAATTCTTGATGTAATCCACGTTTTAATTGATTAGAAACTCCCTTAATTAATATAGATGCATATAAGTCTCCTATATGATTAAAGTTCTCTTTTGATATTTGACGATACCCCTTTTGATTCAATACAGTAAACGCATAAGATAACATATAATAAAAGTTTTTTATTTTAATCATGAAGCGTATCCCTTAATTTTTGACTCCAGAAATGAACATTTTCCGGTTCATCAAACCAGTATTCGTTCAATAAAGGAATGATTTCATATTCAATAATATTTGATAAAATAGTTTCATTTACATGACTTAAATTACAAAAATAGCTATGTCCAATATTAAATCCCGCGCCTAAAGATTCATCATTAGTAATTTCTTTGTTTAACATACGGATACATTCAATTAATGCATCAAATTTCGAACTAGAGAATTCAGATTGATATCTTTTGAAACCTTCCATCTCAAAAGAAGGAGTCATCTCAAAAAATGCAAAACGACGTCGTAGTGCATAGTCTAATATTGCTAAACTTCTATCCGCTGTATTCATCATACCGATAATATAAACATTTTTAGGTACAGAAAAAAGTTTGTCTGAGTATAATAATTCAAGTTGAGTGCCACGTTTATCATTTTCGATTAACATAAATAATTCACCGAAAATTTTACTTAAATTCCCACGATTTATTTCGTCAATAATAAAGAAATAATCATGCTCACTGTCTGCTTCAGCTTGTTTACAAAATTTGTAAAAAGATCCTTCTCTTAATTCAAACCCGTTAGCCGTTGGACGATAACCCATAATAAAATCCTCGTATGAATAACTTTGATGGAATTGAATCATTTTCACACGGTTTTCATCCAATTCACCCATCATTGAAAAGGCTAAACGTTTAGCAGCATATGTCTTTCCGACGCCTGGAGGTCCTTGTAAAATAACATTCTTTTTTATTGTAATAAGCTGTACCAAACGCTGGTAATCCGTTTCATTTATAAATACTTCTTTTAGAAAATCTTCTTTAGTATATGATTGACAAGTAGTTTTCGAGTCAACACTATAAATAGTTTCTCCTCGTTCCTCCGTTACATTTGACTCTACCTTATGTTTTGAATATTCCCATGCTTTGTAACTAAAATCTATAAAATCGTGCATGTCAGAGGTATGTTGTAAATATTTTTGCAATTGGTTCACAACATACAAATAAGATTCACCACTGATTTTAACACTTCTTTTTTTAAATATTCCTTTAATTTCATCTGGAATATATTCTGATTCTAAAATGAAATTTACATTTAGGTTATCAATACTCACAAAGTTTTTAGGCGATATCCAGTAAAGTGCACTTGTAAGCTTACTGTTGTGAATCCCTTTTTTCTTCATCACCATATCGAAATATTTTTTAAAATTCTCCCTAGTATAGTCATTCTTATTTTCAATAAATTGAAGTACTGTCTCAAAAAATGACCACAGTTCGTCAATATCATTTTCACCACGATCACCCTCAAAATTATAAAATAATGCGTTCACATTATTGAGGCGGGGGACACTATCGAATGATTGAGGCATTGTGACATCTATATTTAGTATCTTTGCGAACGCATTGATTATTTTAATTCTATTCTCTTCTTTTTGAGAGGATTTATTGAATAACCCATAAATTGTAAAAGGGTCAATATCTGTCACATTATTATTTTTATCTAAAGTTGGCATTTTAAGATTTATTTCTTGATAAACTTTTTTTACCAAATCAATCAAACCATCGCGGTTATCTTTAAATTTTAATAATTCTTTTGCAAATGACTCATAAAACGGTACCCATGATTTATTTAACATCTCACCCATGAAAAAACCTCCACTTAATACTAATACTTTTATATTATACTGAAAAACCTATATTTATAAATGCAGTTTTCGATTTCTTCTCAAATCAATCCCTTTCTCATTTGCCTCTCTTTCTTTTGACTTTTACAATAGGAGTATTAAAACAAACTTTTTGAGGTGGTAAGAATAATGACTGATCAAATTGAACAGTTGAAAGATATTATTAACCAATCTAACAAAATTGTCTTTTTTACAGGAGCAGGTATTTCTGTGGCGAGTGGTATTCCGGATTTTCGCTCAGTAGGTGGCTTAAATGACAAGATTGCCAATCAAGGGTATGCGCCTGAATACATGTTAAGTGCGGATTATTTACATGAGGATCCTCAAGGGTTTATCGACTTTTGTTATCAATATTTATTGTTTGCGGATAAAGCGCCGAATGCGGTGCACCAATGGATCGCGCAACTTGAGGCTGAAGGGCGTGCTTTAGGGGTAATTACTCAAAATATAGACGGGCTTCATTCGGATGCGGGGAGTCAACATGTGGCGGAGTTACATGGAACGTTAAATCGTTTTTATTGTACAGAATGCGAGACACAATATACTAAATCCTATGTTTTAGAACATCAGTTACATCGCTGTGAACAGTGTGGCGGCGTCATTCGACCTGATATCGTGTTATACGGTGAAATGTTAGACCAAGGCACGCTCATTTATGCGATGCAGTTAATTAATGAAGCTGATACGCTCATCGTGTTAGGGTCTTCACTTGTTGTCCAACCCGCTGCAGGACTTGTAGGCAATTTTAATCACGGTCGCTTAGTCATTATTAATCGAGATGCGACGCCTTACGACCAACAATCTGATTTGGTCATTCATGAAGATATGGTTCAAGTGATTGAGGCTTTAACTTCAGAATCATAAACACCCACGCTCTGTGCATTTTGAGCATGGGTGTTTCGTTGTTTCCCCCACAAATATGGAAGAATATCATTAGCGACGTCCTGGTTATCGTGAAGGGCGCTATGTTCTGCGTTTTCGCCTTCATATCTGAGTTCTTTATAACTTTTTGGGCTGTTACCGAGGAGATATTTTAATGATTTGGCGGAACTTTCTGAGACGAGTCTATCAGAATTGGTTCCGTCTAAAAGATCGCCATAAATATTTAAGACTTCAATGTTTTGACCTTGATACACGTCTTTTAATTTTCGAAACCCTTGGTAAGGCGGAATCATGCGACTCGGTTTTCCGTTTTTATCGACGGTGATTTCGTTAACGTCTTCGTTCTGACCAAGTACGCCGTTATATGTTCCTGCAATGCTCACTTGTTTTTTTAAATGGGGTAATGTTTTATCTTTACCGTAATTTATCATATATTGTGCGAATGAAGTATTTCCCATTGAATGCCCAACAAAGTTAAAATCTTTAATGTGATATTGGGCTTGTAGTTCGGTTAACACATTTTTAATCCATTTGGCGTTGGCATTTAAATCCATATTGTCATTATCTTCGAGTTCGATTTGTACGATAGGATTATCGGCATCCTTCGATAGGTCCCCTTCAAAAGTCACGTCGCCTTCGCTTGAAACATGGGCGATAAGAACATCTTGTGTGACGCCGCGGTCTTCAGCTTGTTGTATAAGGTAATGAAAGGAATTGAGTGTACCACTTGTGCCATGTAAAAATAACGTAGGTGTCGGGCTATTGATGTAATGGGCATGTGCTTTTTCATAGCTTTTCCCATTTTCTTCAAAAAATATGAATCCACCGACGATGAAACATACACTTACAATTAATAAAATGCCCCAAATTTTAAATTTTTTCACATACGTAACCTCGATTCCACCCTTTTCCATCCTGTTTTGGGCTTATTGTCTCTCTGTTTGTCTTCGCAGTTGAATAGTCCTCTATACCCGTTTTTTACAATATAAAATACACGAAGTAAGAAGTCACGTTTCTTACCTCGTGTATGCGTCGTTTTATTTTAATTCATTTAAATAACTGTGGCCAAATTCTGGTGCTTTCACGCCAAAGTTGTCTGCGATGGTTGTCCCAATAGAACTGAAGGTCGTATCGCCTTTCAGTTCGCCGCCCTCTTGGAATTTCGGGCTATACCATAACACTGGAATGTATTCGCGTGTATGGTCTGTACCTTCTGCCGTTGGGTCGTTGCCGTGGTCTGCGGTAATGATGAGTAAATCGTCTTCTCGCAAGTTTCCTAATAGCTCTGGCAAGCGTTCATCAAAGTCTTTAATCGCTTGGGCATAGCCCGGTTTGTCTCGACGGTGACCGTAAAGGGCGTCAAAGTCAACTAAGTTTAAGAAGCTTAACCCGTTAAAGTCTTTTTGCACGACGTGGTTCAACTGATCCATGCCGTCCATATTGCTTTTCGTACGAATCGCTTCTGTGACCCCTTCTCCGTCATAAATGTCGTTGATTTTACCAATCGCAATGACATCGTAACCGTCGTCTTTTAAGGCGTTCATGACTGTTTGACCGAACGGTTTTAACGCATAGTCATGACGGTTGCTTGTGCGGGTAAAGTTGCCAGGCTCACCAACATAAGGACGTGCGATAATACGTCCGATTAAGTATTTTGGATCTTTCGTGAGTTCACGCACTTTTTCACAAATATCGTAGAGTTC